>NZ_CAKKMW010000001.1:0-1330208 GCF_918698255.1 Pedobacter sp. Bi27 | reverse complement strand
AAAATCACATGTTTTTTTTAGGAGAAACGATATGTTTCTCCTTGGAAATATTGCTGGAAATTAAACTCATGTATCTTTTTTGATTGTATATAAATATACTAAAAAAAACTATCTCAAAATCCAAAAACCCTTAACTTAATAGCATTGTTAGCGTCTCGCTAAGACGAAGTGATACTCGTTCCAAACAAAAAAAGCCCATCTTTCGATGAGCTTTTAATCAGTAGCGGGGAGCAGGAATGGCAGCCAATCTATGAAATTTATATAGATTTCACTTTTAAAGGTGCAGGACACTAATTCTTTGCTGAAGCCATTGCCGTATTGGTAATGAATAAGCAGCCCAATACGGGCTAGTTGAAAGTTTATTAACGACATTGGATAGGCCAAGTGGTTTGGGGTATCCTAATACTTCAACAATTTTAGAAACATAATCATGCTTATTAAGGGGGGCATTAATTCCTAATGCTGCATTAACAATTTCTGAATTATCATCTATTTCTCTTATAGCATTATTGATAAAAGCTTCTGGCGACTGTCCATTAGGTAAGGCAAATTGCCTCACACAGCTTAAGGCTGCAATTCTTTTTGCGACAGCATCAGCCTCTGTGCCCGAGTATATTGCAGCCATCCTTGCCTCTTTTTCTGCATCCGTTACATATACATCCCCATCTAAAAAAATAGAGATGTTATCCATATTTTCTGTTTCCTTTAAATTCATACCCATTGCAAGCGGGAATGCATTTATGGCCGCTCCAAACCTTTTAATTGAACAATGCCTAACAATACCTAGCTCCTCAGCAACTTTTCTTGTTATGGCTTCCGCCATATCATCCTCTACGAAAATTTCAATCGGCCTCTGCTGAACTCCAGTTAATCTTGAAATACAATCTGGGTTAGTAGCATTGAAACATAAAGTATTTGTACCTGTCTGGAAAATATGGCGAATATTGATATCTTCTCTTTTAGTAAGCTCTTCGCGGTGGCTGGTAAAAATAATTTGTAAATTTTTATTATTTGCACGGGTGTTGAGTACATCAATCAACCTATTAAGTGCATCTGTATGTAATGTAAGATCAATTTCGTCAATAATGACCATCGAATAAGCAGGTGCTCTAAAAACCGTTTCTAATATCTTGAAAACTCGCTGTTCTCCCGCTCCCATACTCAGTGATGAATAGGAAATATTGTTGTGTTTTAGGCCAATGTATCTTTTATTTGCGTTTGCATGTTGGTTATATTCGGCATAGTTTCTACTCAGAATATAGCCTGCCTGTGTGCGGATCTCCATTGAAATTGCATCATTCAGAGCTGCTGTAGTTAGATTGATCAATGCTTCTCTTCTTTCCAGTTCAATTGCGGGAACGCAAGAATCCAATCCGATAAAATAGACGTCGCGCTCTGGCCTATTGGTATAACGCGGATTCCATCGATCAGTTGTCTTAGAGTAAATTCTTGAGTTATTTGGTACTAGAGTTGCATCTTGTCTGTAACTGTGAATAATTCTAAAATTACTGCCTATCCAGTTCGTGTGTGTAGTAGGAGTAAAGAAAGTACTGAATTTGAAATTCCTCCTTCCCGGATCTTGATCGCCCGGCTTATAGATGGCAAGCAATGCATGTATTATACTCGATTTTCCACTACCGTTAACACCAAAAATGCCGGTTACGGGATGTGGTATGAATGAGATATTGAGATTAGTCAAACTTTTTAACTTGCTGAATTCTATACTATCCAATTTTTGTTGCCTGGTTGCCATAAACGTTAAAGATATAAGAGGGGTGAAAGTTTTAATTTACTTTAAAAAAATGCTTTATTTCGGTATAATTATTCTCTAATCTGGTTATAACATCTCGCTGAAACCAAATAATATAAAGATATTCAAACAAAAAAAGCCCATCTTTCGATGAGCTTTTAATCAGTAGCGGGGAGCAGGATCGAACTGCCGACCTCAGGGTTATGAATCCTGCGCTCTAACCATCTGAGCTACCCCGCCGGGCTTAATATTTACTAAACAATGTAAATATTGATGTGGTTATTTTTAAGAGTTGCAAATATAGAATAAATATACATTCTATTAAAAAGAAATGTGAAAAATACTATAAAGCCTTATTGCTCAGTAAATTTGATTGTTTTTAGGAGACTGTGATGCTCATTTTAGGCATTAAGGAAGGCTGTTTTTAGAAAAAAATAACACACAAAGCGCAGTATTTCGGTGGATACCGCAGAATTAGCCGTATTCTTAGCATATGATCAAGTCTATTGCTTAGGGTATGTGCGAAAGGTATTTCAGCTGGGCCATTTGTGCTCATAAAATTAATGGTTTCAAAGATTTGATTACCCTCTGGTGCTACCAAGCCATCTCTAAGGTAACTTTTTCTATAGCTGATATTCGAGAATCGTTTACCTTTTAGGTAATAAATTAGGTAACGCCAGGGTAAAGAAAAGGTAACTGTGGGGTAACCCTGGGGTTAACTTGGTGTACAGAAAGGGTAAACAAGTGGTAAACAAAGGGTAAAGAATAGGTTGAGAAAGGTAAACAAGGGGGTAGAGAACGGTAAACAAATTTTGCCTATCCTATACTGAAATAATTCCAACAATTACCCGCCTTTCTTAACCATATAGGAAATATAAGGTTCGTATAAGTTCAATCGAAGACTTAAATGGACTAAAATTGCTTATATGGTGAAAGACCTTTACGCCAGCTTTTTATAGCAGATTTAGTAATATTCTTTATTTCCCATAAAGTGGTCAGCTACGTAGCATCTTTTTCTTAATCCTATAATGCATACAGGCATTGGACTTTCTTTATTAGTTAGTATTGCGGATGTTGAGCAGAAATTAGATTCGATTAATCAACTACCCGTCCTGCGTTCGTCATCAAAATAGCCTTTTGTTATGATTAACGAGGGGAATGACCATTAACAAATGAACCAATGACCAATGAACTAATGACCAATGAACTAATGAACCAAGAGCAAATGAACAACTGAACCTGCACCTGGAACCAATAAAAATTATATTGTTGCAGATATAGAATAAATTACCTTTCTTTAGAAAAATAATATTAAAAAATAGTCCGGAAATTATCCTGGTAGTGTACTAACATGGCAGAAAAGAAAAAATTTACACTAGAGTACGAAGTTAGATCGTCACCAAGAATATTGTATAGTTTTATTAGTGAGCCAAACGGCTTATCGCAATGGTTTGCGGACGATGTGAATTTTCGCGATCAGGTATATACTTTTACCTGGGATGATGAGCAGCAAAAAGCAAAACTGGTTTCCATTAAAGAAAATAAGCTTGTTAAATTTAAGTGGCTGGATGATGAACCTCAATGTTATTTTGAGATGGAAATTGTACAGGACGAACTAACCAATGATGTTGCCCTTTCGATTACTGATTTTACGACCGATGAGCTTCTTGCAGAGAAAAAATTAATCTGGGATAACCAGATCGATTATCTGATTAGTGTTTTGGGTGCATAAATTACCTTCGTATTGTTTACCTTTGTAGGGTGAAAAAAATACATCTTCTATTAATAAAAGCATTTGTGAAGCCATTCATAGCAACATTTTTTGTTATGATGTTTATTCTATTGATGTTTTTTCTGTTTAAATGGATTGATGATTTAATTGGAAAAGGTTTCGAATGGTATACCATTCTGGAGCTGATGTATTATGCTTCGGCTGCCAACGTATCTATGGCGCTGCCGCTATCGGTATTGCTTTCATCCATCATGACTTTTGGTACACTGGGCGAAAATTATGAACTGGTGGCCATTAAATCGGCAGGGATTTCCTTACAGAAAGCCATGCGCCCCTTGTTTGTGGTGATTTTGATGCTCACCATAGCCTCCTTCTTTTTCGCCAACTATATGCTGCCCAAAGCCAACCTCAAATTTGGCTCGCTACTGTACGATATCAGGAACAAAAAACTTTCATTTTTAATAAAACCAGGCGTTTTTAACAATGCCATTCCAGGTTATGCCATCCGTGTCGATTCGAAAGAGGAAGACGGTACGCTACACAATATCATGATCTACGATCACCGTGAAAATAACGGGATTCCGAAAGTAATTCTGGCCAGAGAGGGTAAGATGAATAAAACAGCCGATGGTAAGTTTTTGGTGCTTTACCTTAAAAATGGTGTGCAGTATGAAGAGCAGGCTTCGAAAAACGGCATGTATAACCCACGGCAGATTTTTACGCGGAACCGTTTTAAAGAAACCTCACCGCGTTTCGATATGTCGTCTTTTGATGGAAATACCACCGATCCGAATGCTTTTGGAAACAGTACGCCCATGTTAAACCTGGTAGGGATTGTAAAAAAGCGCGACTCGCTGACCAAACAATTGGATACGATGAAAATGCGTACCATTGCCAACCTCACCAGCAACTTTAAGCAGTTTAATGTTACCAAGGGTTATACCAAAGTAAAAGCCGTGCCGAAAGAGATTGATGATGTAATATTGAAGAGTATCCCGAACGGATCGCGGAAACTGGCCCTCGATAATGCAACCAATACGGTGGCGAATATTATGCAGCATGTACCCAACTGGGGGCCACGTCAAACTGATTTAACCGGTGAAATTATTTTTACCACAGTAGAGTACCAGCGTAAATTTACCCTGGCCGCATCTTGTATCCTGTTGTTTTTTATTGGTGCGCCCTTGGGTGCGATTATCAGAAAAGGGGGGATGGGTTTACCGGTTGTGGTGGCTATTTGCTTCTTCCTGGTGTATCACATTATTACCACGGTGGCCGAAAAATCAGCACGCGAAGGCAACTTAAACCCGATATTCGGGATGTGGATTGCCGTAATTGTTTTATCGCCACTGGCGGCCTTTTTAACCTATAAAGCTACAGTAGATTCGGCCTTGTTTGATGTAAATTATTACAAACAGCTCTTCCTTCAGCTGTTTAAAAATAAGGAAAAATAGGCGTCTTTTCCTTTACTTACAGATGATATTTTAATCCAAATATTGCTCAATAAGGTTGTACATTTGTACGGGTTATTGGTTGTGGTATAAATTGATTTTAATATGCCTTACACGCCATTTGCCCCATAATGTTTATAAAATGCAAACAAAATTAAACACAATAGAAGAAGCCATCGCAGATATAAAAGCTGGTAAAGTGATTATTGTTGTAGATGATGAGAATAGAGAGAACGAAGGTGATTTTTTAACGGCAGCCGAAAATGCAACGCCCGAGATCATCAATTTTATGGCTACTTACGGCCGTGGTTTAATCTGTGCGCCACTAACAGAAGAACGTTGTAAAGAGTTAAACCTAAACCTGATGGTGGGTAAAAATACGGCAGCTTACGAAACTAATTTTACGGTTTCCGTAGATTTGGTTGGACACGGCTGTACCACAGGGATCTCAGCAAGCGACCGCTCTAAAACCATGCTGGCCCTGGTTAATCCTAAAACCAACCCTGAAGAGTTGGGCAGACCAGGACATATTTTTCCTTTAATTGCAAAAGATGGTGGCGTAATCCGCCGCGCTGGTCATACAGAAGCTGCGGTAGATTTAGCGCGGTTGGCCGGCATGAAACCTGCAGGGTTATTGGTAGAGATCTTAAAAGAAGATGGCGAAATGGCCAGACTCCCTGATTTATTTAAAATTGCCGAACAGCACCAGTTAAAAATTATATCAATCGAAGATTTAATCGCTTACCGTTTAACCATGGATAGTTTGATTAAACAAGAGGTTAGCATCGATTTACCTACCGCTTGGGGTGATTTTAAAATGACGGCTTATACCCAGTTGGATAACAATGCCACGCACCTGGCCATTTCTAAAGGCGAATGGAATGCCAACGAACCGATTTTAGCACGTGTACACAGCTCTTGTGTAACAGGCGACATCTTTGGTTCGTGCCGTTGCGATTGCGGTCCGCAGTTGCACAAAGCATTGGAAATGATCGAAAAAGAAGGTAAAGGTATTGTCGTATACATGAACCAGGAGGGTAGAGGTATCGGGCTGATTAATAAATTACGTTCGTATAACTTACAGGATGCCGGTTTCGATACCGTAGAAGCGAATATTAAATTAGGCTTTAAAGGCGATGAACGCGATTATGGTGTAGGTGCGCAGATCCTGCGATCGGAAGGGGTGACTAAAATGCGTTTAATGAGTAATAACCCAACCAAAAGAGCAGGTTTAATTGGTTATGGCTTAGAAGTGGTAGAAAACATTCCGATCGAAATTGCAAGTAACGTACATAACGAACGTTATTTAACCACCAAAAGAGATAAAATGGGCCATTCGATTATGAAAGGATAGGTTGAAAGTTTGGCGTGCGGCGTTTGGAGTTTGGAGATTCCTGCGTTTAGCCTAGCTTGATGGCTAAAATAGTTAAAGACCAACAGTTGAGCAGGTGTTCGATTGTTGGTCTTTTTTTGTTTGATATATTTGTCATCCTGAGCGCAGCGAAGGATCTTTAAATAGCCGTCTTTCTCCCTTCCACATGCTTGCCTCGGCTAGCCGCCGAAGGGCTTTTTCTTTATCCTTGATGATAAAGAAACAAACAATCAAGGCTTGGATCTGATGTCGGATAAATTCGTCAAAGCTTTATTGATCGTCAGCACAAGCCCCCGATGAAAAATCGGGGGCTTGTGCTACCTCGGGGTTGTGGTAGGTTGAAAGGAGGTGCTAAAGCTTTAACGTTTTCTCCTTCCATCATATCCTAGGCCGGATAGCAGGGTGCATATAGTATGGAGCAGAGAAACCATTCTCATTATCTCAATCGAGATCAATCGTCATTGCGCGGGATCCGATAGCTATCGGATGACGACCGCCATAATCCGGGTTAATTTCTTATTTATGCGATCTGTGGTACGCGTCCATCGATAGGTTTTTTACCATGTAAGACATATAAGATCATTTAAGTTCCGTATATCGATTATTCACCTCTGTCGTTCGTCATCCTGAACTTGTTTCAGGATCTATGTTGTGTGTGGTTCTGGTGATTAATTAAAGACTAGAATGCAATAGGCATTAAGATTAGCTTCGCTGAGCACTGCGTGGTTCCCGCCTGCGCGGGAATGACGCCCCCGCACGGACCAATGAACAAATGACTATTGAACCAATGAACTATTGACTAATGAACCAATGAACCTCTACCTCCTCTGATTCCCTTTACTCTGATTGATAATTGCTTCTTTATTGATCGATTTATTTGTTTTAACAGGCGCCTGGCTTTGTTTCCGCTTTAAATTTCGGCGGTAAGCACCAGAAATTTTCTGGATAAACTCCTTAAACGTATCAAACTGCTGGGTATAAACCAAACCAAAAGAGGTTACGTTTGCCGTTGAGCTAATCCCGCTGTTTAAGAAGATACTTTGTTGCGTAGGTGGTTTATTTGCAGCCTTAACGGTTAAGCTTCCATCTTTTTTAATTAAGAAAAGCGCCTCAACCTCTCTACCTACGTTGTCTTTAGAGAAGTCGATAACAGTAAAATCGTTCACACTGTTCCGATCTACAATACCTGCATTGATAATTAAACGATCGCTAAAGAATTTGAACGATGCATTGGCCTCGCTCAACGAGCGCACATTCAGATCGACAAAATTTAAGTTTAATGAAGAAAGTACATTGTTAAACTGGTTAAATACCAACTCGGTAGCTGTACTGGTTGCGGTAGAGCTGAGCTGATTTCCGATCGATTCTCCTCCGTTTCCAGGGGCAAAACTTCTTCTGATGATTAAACTGAAAGCCTGCAGGTTCAGGTTGTTCTGATCGCTGAAATAGGTTTGCAGTTCCTCTTTGATAGAAGGTTGAGCAGGGAAGTTAATGTCAAGTTTAATATCTGGTTTTAAGAGTAAACCCGTTAAGCCCATCTCAACCTCGGTATTTACCCTTTGGTTGGCATTACTACTGGCATCGCGGTTGGCTGCTTTGTAAAGGTCGTTCAAACTCGCTCTCAAAGCATATACTGCTTTTAAGTTAATCTGTGCGGCCGTAGGGTTACCCGTCCAGCGGATGGTTCCACCTTGCCTGATTTCGAATTTCTTGTTAATTACCTCCTGTGCAGTAAAATCGAAACTTCCGGTCTCGATGATATAATCGCCAGACATTTCGAAATCGCCGAAACTGTTGATGTTTAAGTTCAGCTCGGCATTACCCTTGCCACTTAAATTACCCAGGGTGGTAAATATATTCGCTGTGGTATTCGGGTCGATGGTTAATTTGAAGGTTAGGGTCAGGCCATCAAAGTTGGTTTTTTTCTTAACCAGCACTGTCGAATCGCGGCTCACAAAATTAATGAAGTCTTTATCCGATATGGTTTCTGAACTGTTTAAAGGAAGGTTGAAAATTGTCCCTTTTTCAGTTTTCGCCTTAATATCAATCTTCATTTTATTGGTAGGCCCTGTAAACGTAAATACACCTGTGCCATAAGCACGGCCATAGTATACCGAATTGTCTTTCGCGGTAGTGTTTAAGGCCATTAAACTGTTTGCATTTACCGTTACTTTCAATGTAGGGTAATTGATGTCGTTTAAATCCACAGTGCCGCGTGCAGTGGCCTCATGACCTTCCAGATCCTTAAGTTCAAAATCGCCGAGTTCAATTACACTATTGTTTACTTCTACCTCATCGGTAATTACATAAGTGGTTTTTAGGTAATTTACCATCAGCTGACCCTTATCTAGCGATAGGGTTCCATTAATTTCTGGTTTTTCTAATTTGCCCTTTACGGTTAGATCAGCCGAGATATTCCCTTTTAAATTCGATACCAGTTGTTTAACAAAAGGCTCGAGGATGGTGAGCTTGCTCTCATCCATTTTTACAGCAAGGTCGATTTCTTTTTCTTTTAAATCGAGATTTCCGGTCAGTTTAAAAGTCTCCGAATCGTCGGCCATGATGCGGGTAAATACGTTAATCTTTTTGCTCTCGTTGCTGTACGATGAGGTATCGGTTAAGGTACCAATATAGATATCGTTAAAGTTTAATGAATCGATCTTTAAATCGTCGGTTACCCTCGGTGCTTTTAATATGCCGTACAGATCGGTTGTTCCGTTCAGGTTTCCACCCAGTTTAACACCAAAGCCTTTGGTAAAAGGGTTCAGGGTTTTTAAGTTGAAATCTTTAAAGCCAACAGTAATTAAATCTTTAGGGTCTTCGGAAATTAATCCGTCAATAATAACCTGCTGTTTTCCGTTGGTTAAATCGAAATTACTGATCTCGGTTTTGCCATTGTTGAGCACGATGCGTACCTTCTCCTGGATGCGCCACTCTTCGTTGTTGATTTTTAAGATAGATGGCAATACGCTTAGCCTTGCCGTGGTGTCCTGGTTTTTGGTAAACTCTACCAGGCCGTTTAAATCGAGCTGATTGTCCTCTTCGGCGTTCGACATTTTTACGTTGAAAGCCAAACTGTCGTTCCGCAGGATGTTGGAAATATTTACATCTTTAATAAAAAGGCTGTCGTTAATCTGCACCCGGTCGGAAGTTACAATCAGTTGAAGCTGCTGTGTGGTGGTATTTTCATCGAGGATGATGTTGTTTACCACAATACCATTGTATTTTAGTTTCCTTACAAAACCGTTCAGTGTCGCCGTGTTATTGCGCGAATCGAAATCGCCGGTTAATGTAGCGCCTTCTTCTAATTCTAAGCCTGGGACAAAGATCTGTGCCAGCGGTTCGAACTTTTTAACCTTCAGGTTAAACTGAAAAATCTGGTTCTTGTATTTGATAATATCGGCCTTTAACGAAGGGATATAAGTTTTGGCGATGGCTTTGTAATAGGAAACAATAGAATTTAAATCGTACTCACCTTTAATGCTGGCATCGAAAATGTCTGATCGGATATCCAGTACGCGGCTGGTACCGGTGCCGTTGGCCATTAACTGTACCGAATCAACACTGTAGATACCCTTTGGATTTTGCAGCCTGATTTGTTCTATTAATAATTTGCCCGATATATTGTTCAGGTTGGTGCCTGAGAAATTGGTGGTAAATTTAGCATCAACCTGCAACGAATCTTTCAGCAGCTTTAAAGCCTTTAATCTTGCTTTAGAAATAGTGGCATTAAAGTTAAATACCGGCAGTTTAGGATTCAGGTTTACTCCGCCATCAAAAACCAGTTTAACATTACGGTCGTTAATGCTCAGCTTGCCATCGAAATACTTTTTGTTAAAAGTTCCGTCTATCTTCACATTATGGTAACGGTAATTGTTAAAGTCGATATAGGTTACATCGCCGTTTATCTTCTCGGTCAAATCTTTAAGCGCAGTGCCGCGGCCCTTAACATACAATGAAGAGCTGATACGGCCAAGGCTTTTTTCGTCAATCAGGTTGCCCAGGTTAAAATCGTAGGTTTTTACGTTTCCTGTATACGAAGGAACATCGTTTTTATCGATTTTCATGTTCACATCCGAAACAATACGGCCAAGTTTGGTTTTAAATTCGCCGTAAGCAATAAAGTCGTTCTGGAAACCGGTAAAACTTCCATTAAAGTTAATGTTGCCGAATTTGTTTACAATTACCGGAACAATTTTCTTTTTGCTGTTGGTAATGCCGGCCAGTACCTCATCCAGATCAGTTTTATTCGTTCCCGCCATTTCAATGTTGAGGTCCATAAAGGTTTCTTTCCATTTCGGCAGTCCCTTTAAAATAAAATCGCCTTTGATGTGTGTGGCTTTTCCGGTTCTTAACGATAGCTTTTTGGCCTTAAGGTTATTCACTAAACCCGTAATCTGGCCATCAACATCAAGGTCGAGTTTCATGGTGTTCAGTTCCGGCGCAAAGAAGGCTATATCTCTGGAAGTGATGTGGCTATCTTTAAAAATGGCCTTCATCCGAACATTATCTACATAGTGGTTAAAGTCTTTATAGCTTTTAAACCGCATTTGGTAGTAGTTTGTTAAACGGCTCTGGTTGGTTTCGAGCAATAGATTTTTTAGCTCGATGGCATTACTGTCTATAGTGGTTTGAGCCGTTAAGTTTTTAAGGTAAAAGCCGCTGCGCTCTTTAAAAGTTAGGTTTTTGATATTGGTTTTAATCAAATGGTTTTTAGTATCGAGCCCTTCGAAAATTCCGCTCAATTCTTTAACAGATACATTTTCGAAGTTTACGCTTTTACCCTGAACGGTATCTTTTGCCCTGTAATTGATATACCTGAAGGCGAATTTATTTAAAATAATGCGGCCAATATTGATATCGTACGGTTTGCTTTTCTTTTTCTTTACAGTAGGTTTACCAGAATCGAAGTAGTTTATAATGAAATCGAGATTAGAAGACTTATCTTTGAAATCCTTTAGGAAAAACTGCCCATTGTTAATTTGAAGGGTATTGATATCAATGATCTTTTTATCAATGGACAATTGATTAATATCCACCATAAATTGTGGTGTGCTTAGTAAAGTGTCTTTTTGTAAATCTAAAACCAATAAATCTTCGAGTACAATAGATTTAAATGGCTTGATGTAGAGGCTCTTGATTGATACGGTGGTTTTAAGCTCTTTAGATAAATATGCGGCAGCCTTCTGCGCAAAATAAGTTTGAACAGGCTTAAATTGTAAAGAAAAAATAAGTAGCGCAAGCAGCAAGATTATTGATGCGATTACCCAAAGGAGTATTTTAAATAGTTTTTTAATAATTTTGCAGCTTAAATATTAATAATTTGTCTGTTATACTTGCTATCGAGTCTTCTTGCGATGATACATCCGTTGCTATTTGTAACAACGGCAAAATTACTGCCAATGTTATTGCAAACCAAACAATTCATCAAAATTATGGTGGTGTTATACCTGAATTAGCTTCAAGGGTACATCAACAAAATATTGTGCCTGCTGTACAACAAGCTTTAATTAATGCTAAAGTTACAAAACAGGACATTAATGCTGTCGCTTTTACACGTGGTCCCGGCCTTTTAGGATCGTTACTGGTTGGTGTTTCTTTTGCAAAATCTTTTGCATTAGCTTTAAATATACCTTTAATTTCTGTCAATCATATGCATGCGCACATCTTAGCGCACTTTATTGATGATCCCAAGCCAGGTTTTCCATTTATCTGTTTAACCGTTTCGGGCGGGCACACACAGATTGTGCTGGTAAAAGATTACTTTGATATGGAAATAATTGGCGAAACATTAGATGATGCTGCGGGTGAAGCTTTTGATAAAACTGCTAAATTACTGGCTTTGCCTTATCCGGGTGGGCCGCTGATCGATAAACATGCACAGCATGGAAATCCTTTCGCCTTTAAATTTGCCGAACCGCAAATTGCCGATCTGAATTTTAGCTTTAGCGGCTTTAAAACTTCTATCCTGTATTTTATCAGGAAACAGGAAAAAGAGAACCCTAATTTTATTGCCGAAAATTTAGATGATATTTGCGCCTCGGTTCAACATAGCATTGTGCAAATTTTGCTGAATAAGTTGAAAAAAGCGGCAAAACAATATGGAATTAATGAAATTGCTATTGCAGGAGGTGTTTCGGCGAACTCCGGTTTAAGAAATGGATTACAGCAAACAGCCGACGAACTGGGCTGGAAGGTATATATCCCCGCCTTTCAATACTGTACAGATAATGCAGGGATGATCGCCATAGCAGGTTATCAGAAATACCTGAAACAGGATTTCGTAGGGCAGGATGTTTCGCCGATGGCGAGGATGGAGTTTTAATTTGGGTTCATTGGTCATTGGTTCAGTAGTCATTGGTTCAGTAGTCAATAGTTATTTGTCTGGAGTAGTTAACTGTAAACTGGCAACTGAAAAAACCGGTTAATTCCCTCGTTCATCATTGCGAGGAACGAAGCAATCTTACTACGGTGGTTAAGGCAGTGTACCCCCGTGTTTCTGTGCTTCCGTGGCAAAAAACTGTAAACCGCCAATTGAAAACTGGCAACGAAAATTGTTTAAATTGAATTTATATATATGACTGGAGCATCGTTAATATTTTGGATTGTTTGTGCCATACCGCTAATCGGTATTTTATATTGGTTGATCAGAAATGACAAAAACAAACTAAAGGGAAGCTGGGGAGTGATTATTTTAGGTGCTTTGGTTATTGCCGCACTTTTGGTAATTGTATATGTAACCAAAGATTTTAACGCCATTTTTAGCCAGAATTAAAAGATTATTTCCGCTAATCTTATTTAGACCTAATCTATTTAAGGTTGATTGCCTATCTTTGCCGCAAATTAAAGATAGATGAAAAAAATTATACTGATCATTGCTGTCTTATTGCTTAATCTCCTTTGTGTGCACGCACAGAACGTTAAGGTTGAAGGGCATGTTAAAGACAAAAATAGCGAAATCCCTTATGTAACCATTTCCCTGTTAGGGCAAAAAGTTCAAACAGATAGCAGAGGTTATTACTCTTTATACATCAAAAGCGGTGTTTCTTTTAAAATCGATATTAATGCCGTAGGTTACAAAACGTTTACCCAGCATATTTTATCGGTTAAAAGCGATACCGTTATAAACGTTGGCTTAGAAGCATTAAGCAATACGCTTGATGACGTTGTGATTTCTACTTCCAGAAAACCAGAGGAGATTAGAAATGTTACTACTTCGGTAAGTATTGTAAATAAGAAAAAGCTCGAAAAAGAAATTGCTATTAACCCTGATCTGAGTGCTATACTCGCCAATCAGGTACCTGGTTTTGCACCCACTGCGCAAACAGGTAATAATGTGGGCCAGAATTTAAGAGGCCGGCCTATGTTGGTGATGATTGATGGTGTTTCACAATCTTCGCCGTTAAGAAATGCCGAGGTGGATCTAAGATCCATCGATCCATCGGTATTGGAGCGCATAGAGGTAGTAAAAGGTGCAACCGCAATTTACGGAAACGGTGCCGCCGGTGGATTGGTGAATTACATTACCATGGTTCCGGATACCGCGGCAAGCTTTGCCGGTAAAACCCAGATCAATTTAAACGGCTCCTTGGTAAAGGTGAAAAACTCTGAAGGCGGAAGGATTAACCAAATGTTTTATGGCAAACTTGGAAAGTTCGATTATGTGGTGAGCGGTATGTATGAGCAGACCGGAGAATATAAAGATGCAAAGGGCGATGTTGTAGGGCCTAATTATAGTTTAGGTGAAACCGATAGCTATAATGCTTTTGCCAAGTTTGGTTATATACCCGCAAAAAATCAACGTATTCAGCTTACCTATAATACATACAGCAGTTTGCAGAACAGTAATTTTACTTTGGTAAATGGTAATCTGGCAACTGGTCAGAAAGCAACCGGTGTTTTAGGAAAACCGCTTGGTATCCCAACGGGAGTTGATTATAACCACAATTTAAATCTATCGTACAAGATTGACAGTACTTTTCTTCATTCGAGTTTGAATGTAGATGTTTACTACGAAACCCGTAAAGATGTTTTTTATGTTTCTTTAGGTCGCTTTGATGGAGGTGACGGACAATCGCTTGCCAAAAATGATAAAAAAGGGGCACGTTTGTTTTTGGAAACGCCAGTATTGAATCTTGATTTCTTAAAAGCAAAGGTTGCCTATGGTGCCGATTTTATGAAGGATAAAACTGCTCAGCCACTGGTAGATGGCAGGGTGTGGGTGCCAACCATGGATATGACCAATATTGCCCCTTTTGCCCAGGCAGATTTTAATATTTTAAGGAAGCTGGTATTCAAAATCGGGCTGCGTTACGAAAATGTAAACATAGCAGTTGATGATTACCGCACTTTAAGAACTACAGGTGCCAATAATAGCACCATTACACCTTCTTTCGATGTAACAGGTGGCAACTTGAAATACAGCACCTATCTTTTTAATGCAGGTTTGAGGTATAACCAGTTTAATGTTTTTAGCCCTTTTGTAAGTTTCTCTCAGGGCTTTTCGGTAATGGATATCGGGCTTGCTTTACGCGATGCGAAAGTGAATAGCATCGATAAGATCAATACCGATGCTGTAAAAGTTAATAATTACGAAGCAGGTTTTGAAAGTAAGATTGCTGGATTAACATTTTCTGCTTCAGGATATATCAGTACTTCTAAATTAGGTATCGAAGTGGTTTACGATCCTGCCACGGGTTTATTTAATACTGCCAGAAGCCCTGAAAAAATTTATGGTTTTGAGTTAGCTGCTGATTACCGTTTGTTTGATCAACTGGGTTTGTCTGCAAGTTACAGTTATACGGAAGGCAAACGTGATATCGATAAAAATGGAAAATTCAATGATGACGGAGATCTATACCTAAACGGCCGCCGCATTTCTGCACCTAAAGTTACAGCTTCAGTAAGCTATAGCCCGTTAAAGGTGCTAGATTTAACATTGAATTATACGGGAATCAATTCGCGCAATAGATTCGAGAAAAACAGCAATGGGGTGTACAATGGAAACGAAGGTGCAGTAAAGGCTTACCATTTATTCAGTTTTGCCGGAGTTTACCAGGTTAAAAAGAACACCAGGCTTAGCTTAGGTATTGATAACATTTTTAACCAGGATTATTTTCCTGCCAGGGCGCAATGGTTTATGCAGCCTGGTTTTTACTCAAAAGGGAGAGGTACTGCTGTGAATTTAGGAATTTCGGTTAGTTATTAAACTGCGAGTTCTGAGCAAAAAAAAGCGTTCCGATTTTTTTAATCGGAACGCTTTTTTTATGGATTTATCTGGTGATTTCTATTTCTCAGCCAATTTATCGCCGGTTACTTCGGCTTTAATTTTAATTTCTAATTCTTCTGCAAGTTCAGGGTTGTCGCTTAACAATTGTTTTACGGCGTCTCTACCTTGGCCAAGTTTGGTATCTCCGTAAGAGTACCATGAGCCAGCTTTTTTGATGATGCCGAAGTCAACACCTAAATCTACAATCTCTCCGTTTTTAGAAATACCTTCACCAAACATTACATCAAATTCTGCAATGCGGAAAGGTGGAGCCACTTTATTTTTAACGATTTTTACTTTCACACGGTTACCGGAAACTTCATCAGAATCTTTGATCTGTGAAATACGACGGATATCTAAACGTACTGATGCATAAAATTTCAACGCATTACCACCCGTTGTGGTTTCTGGGTTTCCGAACATCACCCCAATTTTATCGCGTAACTGGTTAATGAAAATACAGCAACATCCGGTTTTAGAAATTGTTCCGGTTAATTTACGTAGCGCCTGACTCATTAAACGGGCGTGTAAACCCATTTTACTGTCGCCCATTTCGCCCTCAATTTCACTTTTAGGAACCAAAGCCGCAACAGAGTCAATTACGATTACATCAATAGCACCTGAACGGATTAAGTTATCAGCTATTTCTAATGCCTGCTCACCATTATCTGGTTGAGAGATTAGAAGGTTATCGGTATCTACACCTAGTTTCTTTGCGTAAAACTGATCAAAAGCATGCTCTGCGTCGATAAAAGCAGCAATGCCGCCTTTTTTCTGTGCTTCGGCAATAATATGTGTTGCTAAAGTTGTTTTACCAGAAGATTCCGGACCATAGATTTCAATTACACGGCCTTTTGGGATACCGCCAATACCTAAAGCAATATCTAAACTGATTGATCCGGTAGAAATAAAATCTATCGGTTCAACGGCAGAATCGCCAAGTTTCATGATGGTACCTTTACCGTATGATTTCTCTAGCTTATCTAAGGTAAGTTGTAGGGCTTTTAATTTATCTGGATTTGCAGTGCTCATTTCTTTTTTCATTGATTGCGTAAATATAATCGTTTATCGGCTAATATGCTTAAATGTTGATATTTATAATACTAATATATTTAGCTAAGGTAAATGTTTTTTAGCTAATGTCAATAGTAAAGTGAAAATAATTTTTTAAGCTTTTAATTTATCTCTTTCGTTTTGAGCGGTTAACCGTTCGAAGTACCTGCACATGTAGGTAATTTCGCAAACATCACATTTGGGGCTTCTGGCCACACAAACGTAACGTCCGTGCAGAATAAGCCAATGGTGTGCAATGTGGATATCGTGTTCGGGAAGGTTTTTAACTAAATCTTTTTCAACCGCCAGTGGGGTTTTACCATTGGTTAAACCCAAACGGTTGGCCACACGGAAAACATGGGTATCAACCGCCATCGCCGGTGCATTGTAAATTACCGAGGCAATTACATTGGCGGTTTTGCGGCCAACACCTGGCATTTTCTGTAAATCGTCAATCCCCGAAGGCACCACATCGTTAAATTCGTTAAGCAGAATATTAGCCATACCCACCAGGTGTTTAGCCTTATTGTTGGGGTAGCTGATGCTTCTGATGTAATCGAAAACAATATCGGGCGTAGCTTCGGCCAGTGCTTTAGCATTAGGGAAGCGTTGAAAAAGCGCAGGGGTTACCATGTTTACCCTTTTATCGGTGCATTGTGCTGAAAGGATTACCGCCACTAAAAGCTGGTAGGGATTATTATAATGTAACTCGGTTTCTGCATCAGGCTGCTTGGCCGAAAAATGTTCTACAAAAAGTTTGTAGCGTTCTTTTTTAAGCATGTGCAAATATAGGGTAAAGATGGAAAATGTTATATGGGAAATGGAAGATCATGAAGATGGATGAGGCATGCATTAAAACTGCGATTTGTCATCGTAAGGGTTAATTTATTGTACAGAAATCAATATTGACAGAGGGTTTAAT
This sequence comes from Pedobacter sp. Bi27, assembly GCF_918698255.1. Taxonomy (NCBI): domain Bacteria; kingdom Pseudomonadati; phylum Bacteroidota; class Sphingobacteriia; order Sphingobacteriales; family Sphingobacteriaceae; genus Pedobacter; species Pedobacter sp. Bi27. The sequence continues at coordinate 1,312,660 of NZ_CAKKMW010000001.1, read as the reverse complement.
TGCTATGTTCCAGCGAGGATTCGTCATTGCGAGAAGGCTTTTTCAGCCGACGAAGCAATCTTACAACTATCGCTAGTAGCGAGCGCTTTAAGATTGCTTCGTGCCTCGCAATGACGATCTTTCTATTGGAGCTGTCAATGATAGCGTACTCGAAGGGCCTTTGTTTATAAAGGTTAATTGTTAAACCGCTCAATCCACACCAACCGCTTAACGCCAACCTCATGGCCCAACTACAAGCAATAATTATATAAACATTTTCGATAAAAGTGTAACATCCGGAAAGGCCATGCCGCTAGCTTTGTGTAACAATAAAACCCTGTTCTGGTTACAAAGTAAATTAATAAGCAGCTCGCAAACTGGTATCAGGAAATAGGTTGATAACATTTAAAGTAACACAAAATGAAAAGATTATTTAAATTATGGACAATCAATGTTCTTGTACTAATTGTGGCTGGCAGTGTATCAGCACAGGAAAAAGCAGCAGCGGTTAACCCTTTGCAGGCTTATTACGAAGTTAAAGATGCCTTGATTAGCAGCAATGCAAACGTGGCTGGTACCAAGGCTACTGTATTAATCAACGCCATAAAAGCCAACGAAAAAACGAATACTTCCAAAGTATTGCGTGATAAAATATTATTTGATGCCGAACACATTGCCGAAAGTAAAGATATCGAACATCAAAGAGATCATTTTACCTCCCTGTCGACCGATTTTTATGCCTTGGTAAAAGCAGTAAAACTGAGCGATAAGCCTGTTTATTATGCTTATTGCCCGATGAAAAAAAGCTATTGGTTAAGTGAAAGCGAGGCGATAAAAAATCCGTATTATGGCAGTAAAATGTTAACTTGTGGCAAGGTTGCCGAGGTACTTAAATAAAACATACGCTACAAAATGAAGTTTATTTTAGTTTGTTGCCTTAGTATTTTGCTCAGTAGCCTTGCTTTTGGCCAACATCAGCACAGTGAGGTAAAAGCAGCCGCCCCAAAAAAAGCTCCCCCCAAAGTAAGTGATGTGGAAACTTTAGGCAACAAAAAGTCGCCGGGGGTTGTGCGCTATGATTTATATGTTGCCGATACAACGGTGACTTTTGGTGGGAAACCTAAAAGAGCCATTGCGGTTAACGGGCAAATACCTATGCCAACACTAACTTTTACCGAGGGTGATACAGCAGAAATACATGTACATAATAGACTTAAGGAGTCAACTTCGTTGCATTGGCATGGGCTATTTTTGCCAAATCAATATGATGGGGTTCCTTATTTAACCCAAATGCCTATTGAGCCCAATAAAACCCACGTTTACCGTTTTCCAATTATACAGAACGGTACCCATTGGTACCATAGCCATTCGGGCTTGCAGGAGCAGATTGGGATGTACGGTGCCATGATTTTAAATAAAAGGAAAGAGCCTGTTATACCTACGATACCTGTTGTTTTGAGTGAGTGGACAAACATGATGCCGCACGAAGTTGACAGGAGATTACACAATGCCAATGATTGGTTCGCGATAAAAAAAGGCACAACACAGAGTTATGCCGAAGCCATAAAAGGCGGGCATTTCAAAACCAAGCTCACCAACGAACTGAAACGGATGACTGCCATGGATGTGAGTGATGTGTACTACGAAGCATTTTTGGTAAACGGAAAAAATCAGTACCAGGTACCAAACAAGCTCAAAGCAGGCGATAAAGTAAGGTTGCGAATTGCTAACGGCGGGGCATCTACCTATTTTTGGCTCACTTATGCCGGTGGTAAAATAACGGTGGTGGCCAATGATGGTAACGATGTAACACCTGTAGAAGTAGATCGGCTCATTATTGCCGTTTCCGAAACCTATGATGTAATGGTAACCATCCCCGAAAATAAAAACTTCGAGTTTTTGGTAACCCCCGAAGACCGTACCAAATCTGCTTCTTTATGGCTGGGTAGTGGGCAAAAAGTGCCGGCCCAAAAATTGCCCAAATTGAAATATTTCGAAGGCATGAAAATGATGAACGAAATGATGGATATGAACGGTAATCTGGTGCAGATGGAAGGCATGAAAATGCAGAATCAGGTGATGGATATGAATACCGTAATGTATGCTGAGCTGGATGATGCGGGAACAGATACTGTTGTTGTTGATGCGCATAAGGCCCATAATATGGGGAGCGGCAAAAGCGCAAAAGGTCCTATGACAACATTAAATTACGATATGTTGCGCTCGCCTGAAAAAACGGTTTTGCCTAAAGCCCCAACTCGCGAAATGGAGTTTCAGTTAACGGGCAACATGAACCGTTATGTCTGGACTTTAGATAATAAAACCATTTCTGAAGAAGATAAAATCCTCATCAAAAAAGGCGAAAACCTGCGGATCATTTTATATAACAACAGTATGATGCGCCACCCTATGCACTTGCATGGGCACGATTTTAGGGTAATTAATGGTCAGGGCGATTACGCTCCTTTAAAAAATGTACTCGATATTATGCCCATGGAGCGCGATACCATTGAGTTTAGCGCTTCAGAAAGTGGCGATTGGTTTTTTCATTGCCACATTTTATACCACATGATGAGTGGGATGGGTAAAATCTTCAGTTATGAAAACTCACCGCTAAACCCCGAAATCCCAAACCCTAAATTGGCGCAGCGAAAACTTTTTGCCGATGACAGGATGTTTCATTTTATGGCCGAAAACGATTTTGCGAGTAACGGAAACGACGGTATGGCCATGTTGGCAAATACGCGCTGGAGCATTGGCGCCGAGTGGCGCTTAGGTTACAATAAAATGCATGGCTTTGAAACCGAAACTCATATTGGCCGGTACGTAGATAGAATGCAATGGTTAATGCCTTTTGTGGGTTTCGATTGGCGCTACCGGAAAATGGAAGCTGGCGAACAGGAAAGCAATATTTTTGGCCAAAAAAGCACAAAGGATAACAGAAGATTGTTTAGTGTAGGGCTTGCCTATACCTTGCCAATGCTAGTGGTAGCGCAGGCGGAAGTTTACCACGACGGTAATGTTCGTTTGCAGTTGATGCGTGAAGATATACCGATTTCTAAACGCTTAAGGGCAAGCTTTATGGTAAATAGCGATAAAGAATTTATGGGCGGACTTAAATTTATTACCACAAAATACATGGGTGTTTCTGCGCACTATGATAGCGATATGGGTTTTGGCGCAGGCTTAACGCTTAATTATTAATCTTAACCATTGGTAATCTCCCTCAGCAGCTTGTCGCATTCGGCAAAGGCATTATACAGGTATTTATTGCGGTGTTTTTCTCCCTGGCCGCTAAAAGAAACCGATTTCATAATCAGGCCTTGCATCCATTGTTTGGTTTGTTTGCAATAGGCCTGATCTTCGGTTCTTAAGTAATTGAAAGTATTAAACCTGTTGTAGCAGGCCATGCGGTCTTTAAAATCGACCAGGTAAGCGATGCTTCCCAATACATCGCAATTATACCAATTAAAGGTATGGTTTGGGTCGATGGTTTTTTTGCTGCTAATGGCGTACATATTCATATCAGTGAGGCAATACCTTACCTGCTCTACAATTTTTACGGCCAGTTCGGTATCGGTAAGATGCCCGGCTTCGAATGCATACCTGATCTGTTCGAGTGTGCCTGTTACGGTATCTTTAGACCATATTTCGGTGCTTGGTATTTCCAGGTAAGTGGCATGCAGCTCTTGCGAAATTTTAATAATCTCATCGGATAGGAAGGAAGAACTGAACGGCATTTCCAGATTATTGGCGCTATTTGCCCAAAAGAAGAGTTTAAAACTGGTGAGTTCGGGGTACTTGAAAAAATGAAATAAAGGAATATCGTCGGTCGTAATGGTGATGTGTTTCTTGTTGCTGTTCTTGATGGCTTTTATATTGTCCAGCAAATTCCGGAGATAGCCAATCATATCTAAATCTTCATTTACACTTAAATAGCTAAAAGTAACCGATAACGATTGTTTTGGGCTGTACAGAAACGGGACATCGAAACAATCGGAAAGCTTGATGATTTGCTGGAAAGTAAGGTTGCTGTCGCCCCTGATTTTCTTATAGGCCTCATTGGTACTTATTCCTAACTCTTCGGCTACACTCAGCGCCAGGTTCTGGTATTCTGGCAACGCAGCTTTGATGGCTTGAAAAAATAATGCTTGCTGAGTATCCATAAAGATTAATTTATAAATGAAATCCTATCGTTTTTAATAATCAAACGAATTATTGTAAGACGTTAATTTAAAGATTATAATTTATAATAACATATTAGGTTGTGAATTTATTTTAAGGGTTATGTATTTGGTGTGATGTAATCTTTTAGATTAATTGAGGGTTATGAAGTGTTTTAGATTTGATAAACAATTTAAAATACATCAAAATGAATATGCTAATCTCAAACCCAATTCGGCCTAATGTCAATTACAATAGGCTGAATGATAACATGCGCTGCTTTAGGCAGGTTATCCGTGCGATTACAATCTGCCTATTGTTTTCGGGCTGCGCTTCTTTTTCTGACAGGCCCATCAGGCGGCACAAGGTTAAGCTGGACAAAGACGAGGTGTCAAAACTTTCCGGTACCTACCAGTTATTTCCTGATTTAACCTATAAAAAGAATGGGGTAGCCGAGACGCTCCGTTATCAACCTATAACCGAGCACTTTCATCAGTATATCAGCAAACGTGGAATCTATTTTAAGCCTTCTGAAAATGTGGTCGTTGATCTAAAAGTGATGGACAATAACCAGATCCGTTTTCACTTTAAAAAGGACAGTATAATTGTAGATAGTGTAACCCTATCAGCTAAGCTGCAATCGAGAGGCTTGTTGCTTTTAGGAAACAAGTATGTCGAATTTCAGGGAGTGCCATACATTTTGGGCGGCTCAAAAAGTGAGAAAACAAGGATTGGACTGGCTAGCGACGGAGGGCTTATCTTAAATCATGCTTACGACAATTCTGGTGCGCTTTTACTGTTTATCGGCGCAGGTCTTTCTTACGATTCTGCTTTTCATTTTAAAAGAATTAAATAATATAGTTATGAAAAAGATTATTTTATTATCGGTTTTAACCTTGCTGGGCAGTATTGTTAAAGCACAAAGAAATTTTGATGATTTTTTTAATCCCCTAAGTTTTGGGCTTGAGCTCGGCGCTGCAACATTGCAAAAACCCTTGGTTTCGGGCTTTATTGCATACAACAAACCGGGTTCTTATCTTAAGTTCAAAATATCTTCCGTAATGCAGGAGAGTTATGAAGTGAATGTAAATGGAGAAGAAACAACTATGCCGGGTTTTTCTGAAGTGGCACTGATGTTAGGTAAGCGGGTTAAAATCAATTCCAATCATAGGATTGAATTTGGAGGGGGCGTAGCACTAATTGCAGATCTGAAAAAGTACGATGAGTCGAATAGTGATACCACAAGGGATAAGATTATACAAAAAAACTCGGTGGGACTTGTTGCTGAGGCCAGGTATATATTCCGTTTTGTTGATGGTGTTGGAATTTCTTTATCAGTGAATGGCAATGCAAACAGGCAAAAAACTTTTGCAACAGCAGGTTTAGGTTTGGTATTCGGTTCTAAAAAGCTTTAATAGTATGCGAAAACATGTTTTAATCTTATTGCTCGTTTGCATTAACGGTTTTGTTTTTGCACAGCAGGATACTTTACACCAAAAAAGGAAAAGCTATTTCGGCCTTGGCTTTAGTCTGGGCGGTGGAGGAAACAGACGCTTCTATGGAGATGTAGATTTTTACCTGCAGAAAAGAAGTAATTATATCGCGCTTAAAACATCAGCTGTAGAACGTATCCGGATTTTTTATTTTGGCGGTTTGCCAGAACCACATATTTCTGACTTTGGTATTTTAGTGGGCAAAAGTTATACTTTTAACCATTACCATTATGTCAAGTTTGGCGCAGGGTTTTCGTTGGTTGATCAGGTAAGTCCCGGTGCATTTCTGTATAACGATTGTAATAGGCCAGGCGGATGCCTTTTCAGTAATAATGTGTATGAAAAGATCAGAAGAAAAACGGTCGGTTTGCCGCTCGAAATGAAATATGGACTGTACTTAGATAGGACAGCGGCTGTTACTGCTGGTTTTTCGGCAAACCTGAACAATCTGCAATCTTTTTATGGACTATCCCTTGGTCTGGTAGTAGGCAGGTTGAAAGATAAAGGGGGCCGCAGGTATTAGGCATAAAGGGCCTTAGCTAGGTGATCCAATTTTTAGTATGTCGGGTTTTATGCATCGCACTGACCATTCATTATAAACCTGATAGAAGCGGTAGCCCGAGCTTTTTCTGCGAGGCTTTAGCGTACAGCAGGACTAACCGTTTTTACTTGCACTTGCTTTCATTTTCTACAAAGTTAGCTGGGCAAATAAGTTTGAATGACTGAATTTTGAATGAGTGAGTGATTTGGATCCTCTAATTCAATCATTCTCTCATTCAATCATTGGACTAATGAAAAGATGCAGCCGGTACTTTAACCTGTTCTGTTACGCCCTGATTACTTTTAATCAACCAAAACGCAAAGAAAGCACCAACCAAAGCCATTGCGGCACCAACATAGGCCGGCGAAGTATAATCGAAACCATATACTAACGGAAGACCACCGAAGAATGCGCCTAAAGCATTACCAATATTAAAACTCGCCTGACTTGCAGATGCAGCCAGCATTTCGGAGCCCTTAGCACTCTGGATCATTAACATCTGTATTGGGGCTGCCAACGCAAAAGATACGGCGCCGGTAACAAAAGTCATAATTAAAGCCAATGGCTGACTTGCGGATACGAAGTGAACAATGGTTAAGGTAACGACCATGGTAAGCAATAAGGCAGCAGATGCTTTTGCAGGTGAAAATTTATCGGCCAGTCGGCCGCCAACATAATTGCCGAACATCATGCCCAAACCTGCCAGCATTAATATATAGGTTACTGCATTTGGCGAAAAGCCTGCAACATCTGTCATTAAAGGGGCAATATAACTGTACCAGGTAAATAATCCACCCGTTCCGATCGAGATCATAAAAATGATGATCCAGGCTTCTCTTTTTTTGAAGAAACTTAATTCGGCTTTTAAATCGCGGTTTTTTGTGGCTTCCAGCGCTGGCAGCCATAATTTTAAACTCAGCAAAGTAACAAGGCCAACAAATACGACAACGGCAAAAGAGATCCGCCAGGAAAAATTGTGACCGATAAAGGTACCCAATGGTACCCCAACAATATTGGCGATGGTTAAACCCATAAACATAAGCGATACCGCCTGAGCAGCTTTTCCCTTTTCGGCTATTCTGCTGGCTACTACCGATCCTACGCCAAAAAATGCACCGTGTGGTAAACCCGAAAGCAACCGGGCAATAAATAAGGTGTCAAAAGTAGGCGCGAACGCAGAGAAGGCATTAAACACGGTGAACATGATCATCAAAGCAATCAATATCATTTTTGGTGGATATTTGCCGGCAATCATGATTAATAAGGGTGCGCCAATTACTACACCTAAAGCGTATGCAGAAATTAGATGCCCTGCCTGCGGAATGGTTACTGCTAAATCTTTTGAGATATCGGGTAGCAGGCCCATCATAACAAATTCTGTTATCCCGATGCCTAAACCGCCTAAAGTGAGTGGGAGCAAGTTCTTGTTCATAGCGTACTTAGTGTTAAATTTACACTATGCAAAGGTAAGGCTTTTTGCTTTAGGAGATTGTAAAAATTAGGCCATTTATGGATAAGAGGGAAGAGGTAGGATGAGAGATTGACGATTCATTGCTAAATTGTTTTATTGTTGATGGTCAGATCGTTAATGGTTTATGGCCAAATGGATGATAGCCAGGTAGCAATGATGTGCATAAGTAGTTATAAGATAATACAGCACCATCAATTATGAACTGGTAGCCGGTTTGCAGTTACCAATGAACGAATGGCAAATGAACTATTGAACTTATAAAATAAAAAAAAGCTTGCCCCACCCTGTGGAACAAGCTTTTTTGGCTCATGTAAAGATTTTCTACTTTGCGCTGCTGTAAGCTAAAATCTTGTTGATGGTTTCATCTTGAGGATTTTTAGCCAGTCTATCTAACTTACCTTTTATTTGATCATAAAATAAGTCGATTTCTGCGTCAGATTCAATATCAGTTCTAGGCTGAAACATGTTAGGTGTAGGTAAATTTACATTTGTTTTTGATGTAGAGGTTTTTGTCATAAGCAAAAAATGTGATAAGTTTTATAAACTTAACGATAGTTCAGATGCTTTATTTCAACCCCTAAAAAATTTTATGTAACAATTTTACTACCCTTTGTAGGTCATCTCCTTTGTTTTAAGCATTTTACGCAAATTACTCAATGCATAACGCATACGGCCTAATGCTGTATTGATGCTTACATCGGTTAAATCTGCGATCTCTTTAAAGCTTAGATCAGCGTAATGACGCATCAGGAGCACTTCTTTCTGCTCATCAGGCAATAAATGGATCATTGCTTTCAAATCTTTATGGGTCTGGTCGCGAAGCATTTTATCTTCTGCGCTCTCATCATAAAAGTGTAGCATATTGAATACATCCATTCCATCAGCACTGGTGATGATTGGTGTTCTCTTTTCTTTTCTGAAATAATCGATAACCAAGTTATGGGCAATACGCATTACCCAAGGCAAAAACTTGCCTTCTTCGTTATATCTTCCCGATCGCAGGGTATTAATTACTTTTATAAAAGCATCCTGAAAAATATCCTCCGCCAGATATTGGTCTTTAACCAACAAGTAGATAGAGGTATAAATTTTACTTTTATGTCTTCTTAAAAGTTCCTGCAATCCATTCTCGTTCCCGGCAATATATACCTTTACCAGGTCCTGATCATTATATGATTGTAAATTCATAGGTTTACCTACACTAAATCCCGTACTATTTGCTAAAAATTAATTTGTAGATGTTTAATTTCTATAGCTTCTCTCCTATGTTTTTTGATGTGTGTTAGTTTGGTTTTGAGGTTGTTAATGTTCAAAGAAAGTTATTTTTTTATCAAAAAGCAAAAAATAAAATGTTAAAAAATAAATTAACCGTCTCAGTACCCTATTTTTGTATGTTCTTAAAACCCTAACCGCATTCTGGGGTTATACATTATATTCGTTACTATACATGAGCAAAAAAGAGGCCGAAAAAGATCCGCATAAAAATATTATCATAAAAGGTGCCCGCGTGCACAACCTCAAAAACATCGATGTTGCCATTCCAAAAAATAAACTTGTGGTGGTAACAGGTATGTCTGGTTCTGGGAAATCTTCGCTTGCATTTGATACTTTATATGCAGAGGGGCAACGCCGATATGTAGAAAGTTTATCTTCTTATGCCCGCCAGTTTATGGGCCGGATGAATAAACCCGATGTTGATTATATTAAAGGTATTGCTCCGGCAATTGCCATCGAACAAAAGGTTATTACTTCCAACCCACGTTCTACTGTCGGTACCTCGACCGAAATTTACGATTACCTCAAACTGCTTTTCTCGCGTATCGGCAAAACCATTTCGCCGGTTTCGGGCAAAGAAGTAAAAAAGGATTCGGTAAGCACGGTGGTAGATTATGTAAATGCCATGCCCGAAGATACAACGGTTACTATTTTTTGCCCGCTGTACCCGCACAATAACCGTACGATTAAAGAAGAGCTGGCTATTTTATTACAGAAAGGATTTTTACGTGTTCTGATTAACGATAAAATAGAAAAGATAGAAGCCGTTTTAGATGATGCCGACTTTAAGGATGAAGCCTTAACGGATGATAAAACCGTTCAGATCCTGATCGACCGTATTGTAACCAACCAGGAAGAAGAAACATTAAGCAGATTGGCTGATTCGGCACAGACTGCTTTTTTTGAAGGTAAAGGCGATTGTTATGTAGAAGCCCAGGGCACAACTAAACATTTTAGCGACCGGTTTGAGCTGGATGGAATAAAATTTGAAGAACCAACGCCGAACTTTTTCTCTTTCAATAACCCTTATGGTGCGTGTAAACGTTGTGAAGGTTATGGAAACGTAATCGGCATTGATGAAGATCTGGTTATTCCTGATAAGAGCAAAAGTATTTACGATAATGCCATTGCCCCCTGGCGCGGCGAAAAAATGAATGTATGGTTGCAGAATTTTATTAAAGCTGCACCAAAATTCGAATTCCCGATTCACCGGCCTTATAGTGCCTTAACAGAAACAGAGCAACGCTTGCTTTGGACAGGAAATAAATATTTTGCAGGTCTGGATGCTTTTTTCAAAGAACTGGAAGAGCAGACTTACAAAATCCAGTACCGTGTAATGTTATCACGTTACCGGGGCAAAACCACCTGTCCTGATTGTAAAGGCTCGCGTTTGCGTAAGGATGCATCTTATGTAAAGATTGCTGAGAAATCGATTATCGATGTGGTGCTGATGCCATTGGCAAAAGCTTTGGTTTTCTTTAACGAGTTGAAGTTAAATGCTAACGATACCAAAATTGCCAAACGTTTATTGGCAGAGATCGATAACCGTTTCCTTTATTTAAATAATGTAGGTTTAGGCTACCTCACCTTAAACCGTTTATCGAATACGCTTTCGGGTGGAGAATCGCAAAGGATTAACCTGGCCACTTCATTGGGAAGTAGTTTGGTGGGTTCTATTTACGTTTTGGACGAACCGAGCATCGGTTTGCATCCACGTGATACCAATAAACTGATCGAAGTATTGATCTCGCTCCGTAATGTAGGCAATACCGTTTTGGTGGTGGAGCATGAAGAAGAAATGATGCGTGCAGCCGATTACATTATCGATATCGGCCCTGAGGCTGGTACCCATGGCGGTAATTTGGTTTTCAGTGGTAATTACGAGGAGATTTTAAAAGATAAAAATAGCTTAACAGGCCGTTACCTATCGGGAATAGAAAAAATTGCCATTCCGGATAAACGCCGTAAGTGGAAAGATCACATCCTGATTAAGGGAGCTAGGGAAAACAACCTGCAGAATATTGATGTGAAGTTTCCTTTAGGTGTTTTTACTGCTGTAAGTGGTGTTTCCGGATCGGGTAAAACCAGTTTGGTTAAAAAAATCTTATATCCTGCACTGCAAAAAGCAATTGGAAACTACGCTGGTGAGCAAACGGGTGCTTATGATGGCATTTTTGGTAATTACGATCTGGTAAGTGCTGTAGAAATGGTCGATCAGAACCCAATTGGCCGTTCGAGCCGTTCTAATCCGGTTACTTATGTTAAAGCATGGGATGATATCCGTGCCTTGTTTTCAGGTCTGGCGTCGGCAAAAGCAGCGGGCTTAAAACCAGCTGCATTCTCTTTCAACGTAGAGGGTGGCCGTTGCGATGTTTGTCAGGGTGAGGGCGAGGTGAAAATCGAGATGCAGTTTATGGCCGATATTTACCTGCCTTGCGAAGCCTGTAACGGAAAACGCTTTAAACAACAGGTTTTAGATGTAACCTATAAAGAGAAAAACGTATCTGAAATTTTGGATATGACTATTGAAGAGGCGGTAGAATTTTTTAAGGATGAACAAAAGATCCTTAATAAATTAAATCCATTGGTTGATGTAGGTCTGGGCTATGTACATTTAGGTCAATCTTCCAATACCTTATCGGGAGGTGAGGCGCAGCGTATTAAACTCGCTTCGTTTTTGATTAAGGGAAACAATGCCAATAAAACGCTGTTTATCTTTGATGAGCCAACAACCGGTCTGCATTTCCATGATATTAAAAAACTGCTAAAGGCGCTGAATACCTTGATTGAACAAGGGAACACGATTTTGGTGATTGAACACAATATGGACATGATCAAATGTGCCGATTGGGTAATCGATATCGGCCCTGAAGGGGGCGATGGCGGTGGTCAGGTGGTATTTGAAGGCATACCCGAAGATTTAGTTAAGGTGGAAAAATCGTACACCGGAAAATATTTAGCATCGCATTTAAATTTAAATCCATAATTTCGGCAATGCTTTTTCTAACGTTTTTCATCGGCATCATTCTCAATGCCATGGGCTATATTCCCCCTGGCAACATTAATCTCACCGTTGCACAGCTCGCCATTAATAAGGGCATGCGGCAGGTTTGGTACTTTATTCTTTCCTTCTCTTGTGTAGAAGTGTTTTTTACCTTTGGGATGATGCGTTTTGCCCGTTGGGCGATGAGCGATATCAATCCGAACGAGGCGGTAAGCGAAGTGCGTTTAAGTACTTTAGTCGATTGTTTTATGATCGTGATGTTTTTGGTGATGGGTACCATTACCTGGAAAAACAGAAAAAAGGTGCCTAAAACAAGTAATACTAAAGAGGATAAACGAAGCGGAAGCGTTTTATACGGGTTAATTTTAGGGGTGCTAAACCCTGTTCAGATTCCATTCTGGTTGTTTTTTGGCAATTATGTAATTTTACACCAGTGGATTGAAACGGATTACCTCTCATTAGTGATTTTTAGTTTGGGCTCGGGCGTTGGTTCTACACTCGCGCTTTACTTATATGCGCATTTTGCAACCTATATTCAGGAGAAGTTTGCCTTGAGTAGCTTAATTATCAATAAATCCATCGCTATATTTTTGTTCGCATTGGCTGCCTACCTGGTTATTAAGCAGGCAATCGTTATTTTTTAATAAATATTCTAATCCAAGGTCTGTGTCCCCACAGACCTTTTTGTTTTTTGTATTTTCTGGATTGGCAGTTTGTTTTTTTGCCACGGAAACACGGAAAGCACGGAACAGGTGCACTTGGTTTATTATCTTTCTCCAAGGTCTGTGTCCCAACGGACCTTTTGTTTTTTTATGTTCTGAATTGGCAGTTTGTTTTTTTGCCACGGAAACACGGAAAGCACGGAACAGGCGCACTTGGTTTATTATCTTAATCCAGGGTCTGTGTCGCCACGGACCTTCCAGTTGGCCTTTATCAAGTATTAATAGGAAGAAATTATTTGTTTTTCTTTATGTGAGAATACTGACTGGGTAATGGTTTTTCGTCTTATTAAGTCCGCTGTAAACGGCTAAGAACAGCTGCAGTTACCAAGCCACCAATAACATACCAGGCTACGGTTAATATTTTTGTCTTATCCGTATGGGTTACCGGCGTATCGTCCAAACCAATTTTATCGGGAATATTTATAGCCCCTAGGCCCGCTGTAAGTCCTGCTAACGCGCCTTTTATATAAATATTTTTTTTGCTGCCAAAGCCTATGGCGCTATAATATAAACCATTGCTCACTATATCGCCAGCAAGAGTGGACAGATAAAGATTGTTCCCACTTGGCGTTTCAAGATTTAAACTTTTCATCGATCTTGACAGGGCTTGTTCGCCTAAAAGATCAATCCTAGGTGCATCTGGATCAATCCGTCTTACACTTTCGTGCAAAATATTTAATGCTCCGGCACCAGCGAAGCCAGCGAGTAATGATTTAAGTAGTTTCATATTATGATAATCGCTGCTACACCTAAATTGTTTTGAAATTGCCAAAATTGTGTAGTCAAAACCAGCCCTTAGGATTGGGGACTATAAAGCTATTGCATTGCCATTAGCTTCGCTGAGCAAGCGTGGTTCCCACCCGCGCGGGAATGACAGACGATTTTGGGATTTGTCATCCTGAATGCAATGAAGGATCTTTCTCCTTTAGTAGTAATAGTAATGAAAAACCAGGGGCAAAGTTCGGTTTTTCAATAATCTAAGGTTTGTGTCCTTACAGACTTTCATGTTGACTTTTATCACCTATTCAATATGAAGAAATTATTTGCTTTCGTTCTGTGAGGACACAGACCGAGGAATAAGCTTAGGGAGATGAACGTGATTTTTGTTATAAAATTGATACACAGATGTGGTTCACTTAACCTAATCATAACATTAAATTTATGTTTAAGAAGCCTGATCATCCTAATATTGGGCTTTGATACAAAACATATCTTATCCTTATGTCTAACAGACGATTTTTTCTGAAAAATAGTTTGGCTGCCGCTGTAGTGGCCAGTATTTCGCCCGTTCTTTCCTCTTTTGCTGAAGAACACACGGCGCCTGCCAGACCGGGCAAAGCTCCTAAATTGCGTTTTGCCATCGCATCCGATGGACATTATGGTCAGCCTGGAACGGAGTACAAATTGCACCATGAGAATATTGTGAAGTGGTTAAATGAATCACACGACAAAAATCCACTCAATTTTGTAATCATTAATGGGGATCTCGTACACGATCGCCCGGAACTATTATCGGAAGTAAAAAAGGAATATTACGATAACCTTAAAGTTCCTTTTTACGCCATTCCAGGTAATCACGATCATGCCGATGCAAAAATCTGGAAATCGGTTTTCGGTTACGAGGACAATTTTTCTTTCGAAAAAAGTGGAGTAGGCTTTGTTTTGGCCAATACTTCTGATACCAAAGGCACTTATTTATGTCCTAACAATGATTTTTTAAAACAGGAACTCGATAAGTTTAAAAACCTGAAAACTGTTTTCGTGGTACTGCATATTCCGCCTCATTTCTGGGTACCCGAAAGTCCTTTTGTAGAATGTCCGGATACGATTAAACTGCTGCACAGTTACACGAATGTAAAAGCGGTATTCCATGGGCATGACCATAGTCTAGATGCCGTTTTTTATACCGATAAACTGCCACATTTTTTTGATGCACATATCGGTGGAAACTGGGGTACAGCCTATAAAGGTTACCGCATTGTAGAGGTTGATGAAAATGATAAGATTCAGACTTATCAGGTAAACGCAAGTCAATCGCCATTATTAAATGAAACCAAATTTTAATTGATAGATCATCGCAATGAAAAAGACAATTTTGATGCTCATTTTTGCTGGTACCGTTTTAAGCTGTGCCGCACAAAAAATAAATGAAACAAAGCCTGAAATGAAAACAGGAACTGATGCCGCTCAGCCCTTCCTGTTTTCGCTGAATACCTTAACCGCAGAAAATCCCCGTTGGAATATCCATTATTCAGGAAGTTATGGCGAAAGAACCAACGGGCAATTTGGTTATGATGGCTTAGGGCAACAGTTTGGTGTTAAGGGGTATTTAGGTAGCAGGCTTACCTTGTATGCTACCGCGGCAATCGGTTTTGCCAATTCTGGCGGAGTAACCTCTGCACAACAGGCTGAAGTAATTAGAGATTTAGTGGGTGGTAAAGGCATAGCTGGTTTTAGGTTAGGTGCTGGTTTAGGTTTAAGCAGGGACTGGTCGAGTGTTGGTTCGGCAATTAGCCGGATTACCGCTTCCTTCGATCAGACAAACTGGCGAATGGCAGGTAACCTTCGCTTTGAAAAAGCTTTTGATAAAACAAGGGATAAGCTCGATTTTATAAGCAGTTTTGGGTATCAGCATCGTGTTTCTAACGTTTTATACCTTGGCTTCGAAGCCTTGGGGCAAGATTTAGAAGGCTTTTGGGAAAAAGACGAGGCAGAAGGCGGTGCAAAGGTAATGATCGGGCCATCAATCAATCTGGAGCCAAACCATTCGAAACTTTCGTTCTCTCTTTCTGGTGGGCCTGTTTTTTATGCAACCCGCAGTCAGGTGATCCCATCAGAGGCTATCCGCGAAATCGGTTCCGTAGCATCTGGTAACGGTTACACCATCAGGGCCCTGGTTAATTTTAATCTTCATCGCTAAGGCACTCCTAAGTCAATTTAAGAAAATGAAAAAATCATATATATTTATATTATTCGGTTTCCTGTTCATCCAAAAAGGATTTGCACAATGGCCAGGCAAAAACGAAAGTACGCTGCAGATTTTACTGCCAAATGGGTGGAAGCTGAGTCCGGCAGGGCATTCGCTGCAATTGGGCGATTTGCCTTTAAACATGCAGCTCAGTGCCTCGGGTAAATATCTTGCCATTACCAACAACGGACAAAGTACCCAGTCGCTGCAATTGCTTGATGCCAAAACAGAAAAGATTATTGATGAAAAAGTGCTAAGTAAATCTTGGTACGGCATTGCTTTTAGTAAAGACGAAAAACACCTGTATGCTTCTGGCGGTAACGACAACTGGATTTTAGATTTTAATATCCAGAACAATAAACTTGGCAAAAGCGATACGATTAAACTAGGTCCCATTTGGCCAAAGGGAAAAATCAGTCCGGCGGGGATTGTTGTAAACAAAAACAACAGTAAGTTATACACGGTAACCAAAGAAGACAGCAGTTTATACATTATCAATCCCACAGAAAAGCAGATCCTGAAAAAAATCCAGCTTCCTGCAATTGCCTATAGTTGTGTTTTATCTGCAGATGAAAGTAAATTATACGTTTCACTCTGGGGTGGAAAATCTGTTGCGGTTATCGATTTAGTTTCAGAAAGCATCTTACAGCGCATTCCTGTTGGCGATCACCCAAATGAACTATTGCTTAATAAAAAAGGAAATATTTTATTCGTAGCCAATGCGAACGATAATACCGTTTCGGTAATCAATACTTCGAATAATAAGGTAATCGAAACCATTGCCACTACACTTTATGCCACGCAGTTAACGGGTTCTACCACCAATGGTTTAGCTTTAAGTACCAACGAGAAGACTTTGTACATTGCCAATGCAGATAATAACTGCTTGGCAGTTTTTGATGTGAGCGAACCCGGATTAAGTTTAAGTCAGGGTTTTATCCCGGTAGGCTGGTACCCAACAAGTGTGAAGGTTTTAGGCTCGAAAATTTTGGTTACAAACGGCAAAGGCAATACACCTATGGCTAACCCTCAAGGGCCACAACCGATTTCTAAAGTCGATAATAGCGGTTACCACATGGGCAGTACGGCCAATAGCCGCCTGCAGTATATTGCCGGTTTGTTTAAAGGAACCTTATCTTTTATTGCTGCACCAAAACCTGAGCAGTTAAAAGCATATACCAAGCAGGTGTATGCCAATACGCCCTTTACCGATAAGCGGACGATTATGGCCGATGGTGAAGCCGGAAATCCTATTCCACGTAAACAGGGCGAAAAATCGCCCATTAAACATGTTTTTTATATCATCAAAGAAAACAGAACCTACGATCAGGTGCTTGGCGATCTGCCAAAAGGAAACGGCGATTCTACATTAACACTTTTCGGTAGAAAAATTACACCTAACCAGCATGCTTTTGCCGAAAACTATGTGCTATTGGATAATTTCTATGTTGATGCAGAGGTAAGTGCCGATGGACACAACTGGAGCATGGCCGCTTATGCTACAGATGTAGTTGAGAAAACATGGCCTACCAGTTATGGAGCACGTGGCGGAAGTACCAGTTTCGAAGGCGGCAGACCCGTTACCTATCCTAAAGGTGGTTTTATCTGGGACTACTGCCAAAGGGCAGGGGTAAGCTACCGCAGTTATGGTGAGTTTGGCGATTATGGTAAGGCAAATATTAAATCGCTGCAAGGCCATATGTGTGCTGCTTCACCAGGTTTTGATATGGATATTAAAGATCAGGTTCGGGTAGATGCATGGCAACACGATTTCGATTCGTTACTGGTTGCAGGTGTAGTACCACAGTTTAATACTTTAAGAATATCTAACGATCATACCAGTGGACAAAAGAAAGGTAAATACTCGCCGCAGGCCGCAGTTGCCGATAACGATCTGGCTGTTGGTCGCATTTTGGAGCATCTATCGCATAGTAAAATCTGGAAAGAATCAGTTGTTTTTATTTTGGAAGATGATGCACAGAACGGACCCGATCATGTTGACGCGCACCGTTCGCCAGCCTATGTGGTTGGCCCTTATGTTAAGCGGAATACACCTGTTCATACCATGTATTCTACTTCCGGATTTTTAAGAACAATGGAACTTATTTTAGGTTTGCCACCAATGAGCCAGTACGATGCTGCAGCCATGCCACTGTATGAATGTTTTACGGCTAAGCCCGATTTTACACCTTATAACGTGATTCAGCCGCTTATTGATTTAGATACACGGAATGTGGCGGTGAATGAAAGCAGCAGACGTTCCGAACTGTTCAATTTTGCAAAAGAAGATTCGGCACCGGATTTGGATCTGAATGAAGTGGTATGGAAATCGGTTAAAGGAGAGCAATCGGTAATGCCAGCGCCCAAACGGAGTGCTTTTGTGATTTTGGAGAAGAAGAAAAAAGATGATGACGATTAATGATCTGTTATGATGATGTTTTAAACAAAAAGGCAATTTTCGATTAGAAAATTGCCTTTTTTTAAATTGATCGTCATTGCGAGGCACGAAGATAACCGAACGAAAGTGAGCTCATGAATGCCTTTAAAAACAACTGCAAAGATGAATAATCTTAAAGCGCTCGCTACTAGCGATAGTTGTAAGATTGCTTTGTTGGCTGAAAAGGCCTCCTCGCAATGACGATTCGTCGCTGGCACATAGCACTAAAGATGCTCTGTCAATAATATTGATTTTTATAAAAGAAATTATCCTTCAGGATGACAAAAAGGATTTCCGCGGCAATCAGGTTTAAAATTGGAGAGATTTGCTACTATTTAAGGTTGGTTAGCATGGCGCAGATAGATGATCGTATTCCAGAATTGTGCAGCCCCAAATAGCATTGCTTACCACGCCACTTAAACCCGATCAAAGTGAGATGCTCCCGATTCTTCATCGGAGCAGGAGCGAGAGCGGGGCGGAATGAACCGAAATGCTACTGTATCTGATTTCCAGAAAACAAAACTGACTCTCCAGCTTTCTGTCAAATTGCTTTGTGCCTTTTAATAGCGACCTTATTTACAATTTCCAATCCGGCCTTTCAAAGTGGCAGGTATAACCGTAAGGGTTTTTCTGTAAATAATCCTGGTGTTCTTCTTCAGCATTCCAGAAATCGGTTTCAGGTACCACTTCAGTTATAATTTTGCCAGGCCATTTGCCAGAAGCATCCAACTCGGCAATTAATGCATTTGCGGTGTTTTTCTGTTCCTCGCTATTGTAAAAAATAGCTGAGCGGTAGGAGGTACCCACATCATTTCCCTGTCTGTTGCGTGTACTCGGATCGTGGATCTGGAAGAAGTACTCTAATAATTTACGATAGGTTAAAACAGTTGGATCAAAAGTAACTTCAATGGCTTCGGCATGTGTGCCATGGTTCCGGTAAGTGGCATTGGGAACATCCCCACCAGTGTATCCAACAACTGTTGAGGTAACACCTGGGTAATGACGGAGCAGTTCTTCTACTCCCCAAAAGCAGCCGCCTGCAAGAATGGCTTTTTCAGTATTCATATATCTTCCTTTTTTATTGATAATAAAGATACGACGAAGATGTGTAAAGGGAAAGTAAAGAAGGGAATGATAAATTACGGGATCGCATTACAAATGCGAATCTCAATAATCCTCGTTACAAACGAGGACTATAAGGGATAAACTGCATAGTGTCATCCTGAGCGTAGTCGAAGGATTGTTTTACTACATAAACTTACATGATCTTATATTCCTTCTATGGTTAAACGGATCCAGGAGTCTTCGACACTTCCCTCAGACTGACAAATTTTGGCAACTGCAAGCTCTTATGTTTTGGAGCGCAAGGCTTCTGCAAACACACTAAATTTCTTCCCGTCTTCCGCTTTTACGCTTTCCCGAAACTTCGGGATGCCTCGTCGCTGCAGGGTAACGCTTCAGCCGGGGCTAAATGGCTAACTCAGTTTTTTATTTGTGAGGTTGCAGGGTGCACAAGCTCTTGTTCCTAAACCCGACAGTAGCGGCAGCCTCCGATTTTTTTTCTATCGGAGCTATAGCGAATGGCGGGATTGCAAACCGCCAAGAACCACAAGCCATTCGTTTCCTAATTTTGAATATACAATTTCGGTCGGTGAGACACTAACCGATAGACGAACCATTCGTTTCCTAATTTCAACATACAAACAATTCGGTTTTCGGTAGGTGAGACACCTACCGATAGGATGAATGAATATGTTCCATTTCGGTCGGTGAGACACCTACCGATAGATTGAATTGCGAAATGCATGGCCTAACCGCCAAGCGCAAAATCCATAAAACTTACATTGTTTTTGCGCGAAGAACTTACAGCAATTCCTTTATCAGCCTTATCGGTAAAGGTAAAACCTTCCAGTTCATCCAGTTTATTAGTGTCTACAACTTTGATAACAGATTCTTGACCGTTAGCAAGCGATTTATCCAGATCAAGAAAGGTCAGTCTCCATTTACGTCCTTCAATCTGGTTTTGGATTAAAACTAAAATACCTTTATCTGCAATCCACTGTAAATTTTGTACCCATGGTGAGCAGGTAAATTTTTTAAAGAGAATTCCCCTTTCACTTGTTTTATCGGCTTTTGATAAGGCTTCGGGATTGTATAACCGTACTTCATTTGCTTTATTACCATAATCGGCTGTTGCTACAAACCATTTGCCTTTGTAATTTACATATTCGGGTCGGGTGCCCTGGATACAGGCATCATCTTCAATACTTTTAATCAGGTTTCCATCTAGCTTTTTGGTCTTTAAAAGGCCTTCCCAGTTAATGCAATTAATTACCGCTTTCCAAACGTTGCCTGCTGCATTTTGCTTTACCGAATTACCCACAAACGTCGGTAAGCCTTTGTGATAGGCAATGCCCGTAGGATGTTTGATGATATTTTCGCCTTTAACGGTAAACTTGTATTCCTTATGCTGATCAATCAAGGAGTCTTTCTGGAGCTGATATTCGCGCATGATGCCCACTTCTCTATCGCCATAAAGAAAATACCTTCCGTTTTGATAAGAAATACCCTGACAGGCACCTAATGAGTCAATTGTAATCGTTTTTGTGATCTTTCCTTCTGTTTTATTGTATCTGGCCACAAAAAACATCACGATCAGTACTAAAATTGGGTTTAATGTTTTCATAAACTAAGGATCTAAAGGTTCATCAAAATCAATTTGTAAAGAAGTTGTATTTAAGTAGAATTCTGATTCGGTATCACTCAAACGTTTTCCGTTTTTATAAGGATAGTAGCCGAGTTCTTTTTTGCAACGCTCGGGGAGCAGATTGGTGATATTATAACTCTGCGATTTTACGGTACAGGCTAAACCAGGTTTATCTACCGGCATCCCGTACCTAAACATCAGCCTTGCACAGTTGCGCAGGTTGGTGGTGGTATGGCGGGCATGCGGCTCCATAATAATGGCACTTTCGGGTATTTGAAGCGTTTCCATCAGGAATTTCTTCATTTCATATGCTTCGCTGAACTTGGCCTTATAGGGATGTACACGTCCGCCCGAAACCACAATAAATGGTGCTATGCCTTTCTGGTATTGCAAGGCCGCTAACCTGCAACGGATCATTCCTCCAGCACTTAGTGCAACGTCTTTTTCTTCCGGACCAGCACCCGGAACCAGGATTACGCTGTAAGGGTATTTCTTCCATTCTGTTTTCTTGATCTGGTTAATCGCCGAAAGGTTTACGCCTTTAGCCATCGGTTCATAATCGGCCGCCTCATTGCGTTCATTCAGTTCTAAAGCTTCCAATGAAAATAACATGGCAGGTTCGAAAAAGAGCTTATTATTGCCCTGCAAGGCTAACCATGCACTGGCCGAAGTAAGTTCTGCAAACGTTTTGTCAGTTAGACTAAAACTGATTGAATCTATTTTGGGGTAGTTGGGCTTGTTTCCTTCTACGTAAACACCAATTGCATAATTTACAGCACTGGCATCTTGTTCCCAGGCTTTAACTAAAAGGGTTCTGTGTTGTTCTTTAGCAAACATGGCATAACAACCTGATGGGATAAGATGATTTTTCACCAAATTTCCCAATGCATTATTTTCTGCATAAAGCAGCGCCAAACGGTTGCCAATATGGGCTATTTCCTCATTGTTGAATTTTAAGGCTTTTGCGTAACAGTTAATAGCTGTTTTGCAGGTTTTAACTGCTTCATTTACCTGTGCTGTTTTTGATTTATAGACGTTGTTGAACGCCGTATCTGTAATCAGCATTTTGCGCAGTTCGGGCAATTGCTGAAAAAGGGAAAGCAGGTAATAATTTTTGTATTGTACTCCATTCCTGGTCTTAATTAATTGATAAGACTGTTGTGGTACATCCTGTGCAGCTAAGCCTTTGCAAAACAGGCAGAGCAAAAGGAAGGGATAGAGGGATTTCATTGAAAAGTTTTGGTAACAAAATTAAAGACAGGCTATTAAATAAAGATTAAGTGGATGTTATACTTTAATCTTCTAGTAAAACGATTTATTTGATATTTAATTAAGCTTAATATTAATTTAAACTACATGTTCTAATTGGTGTGGAGAGTTAACACAGGGGATACATAGTGTTAAAGATACACTTATACTTTTGTCGCCGTAGAACGCTCCACAAATTAACCTGTTAACTATAAAAGGATAAGCCTATGTAAATGTGAAAATCTACGCTTCTACTTAAAACAAAACCCCAATTATATTTCAAAACCATTACTAAGAACAAAAAGATGACATCATTTTTTTTAACCGCAAGTATAAAAAGTGCTTGCAGGAAATTGCTTTTGCCTTTAGGTTTACTGGCCATCTGTAATTCCAGTGCAATAGCGATTAATCATGAAGTAACCGCTTCGGGCTTGCATAATAAAGCATTTGCCACTGTAGGCGGAACAGTTACCGATCAAAATAAACAACCTTTACCTGGTGTAAGTGTTTTCGAAAAGAAAACAAAAAAAACAACTGTTACCGATCCGAATGGTAAATATTCAATTAATGTAGAAGAAGATGCAATTTTGGTGTTTTCTTATATCGGTTACGATAATCAGGAAGTTGCGGTTAACGGCCGTCAAAATATTAATATCACTTTAAAAGAAAGTAGCAATACCCTTAATGAGGTTGTGGCTATTGGTTACCAGAAGATCAGAAAATCGGATGTAACGGGTGCCATCAGCAGTGTTAAAGCCAGCGAAATGAATTTAACTTCTCCCACCGTTGGTCAGGCGCTGGTTGGTAAAGTTGCAGGCGTACAGGTATCGCAAACCAGTGGTGCGCCATATTCGGGTACCAAAATCAGGGTGAGGGGTATCGGGTCCATTAACGCCAGTTCTGATCCCTTATATGTAATTGATGGTTATCCGGCAGGAAACAACGTATCCATCAATCCGGAGGATATCGAAACCATCGACATTTTGAAAGATGCGGCTTCTGCAGCCATTTATGGTTCTAGAGCATCGGGTGGGGTAGTGTTGATTACCACCAAAAGAGGTGCAGATGGAAAAGGGAAGTTTGAGTACGATGTTCAGGGCGGTATTTCTCAATTGGCCAAAAAAGTAAAATTATTGGATGGCAACCAGTTTATCCAACTTTTAATCGACGGACGTAACAATGCCTATAAAGATTTGTGGGTAAACTCGGGCAAAACCTGGAACGATGCGATGTTCAGTGATAACAACACCATACGTATTGCCAATGTAGGCAATGGAAGTAGTGTAAGTATTCCGGCCGATCTTTATAATTTCAGCACGCAACAGGCTATCCCTGCAGCTTATAATACCGACTGGCAGGATGAACTGTACCGCAATGCAGCCTTTCAACGCCATAACCTGTCCTTTTCTGGCGGTACCAAAGATGTAAAATACTTTTTAAGCGGTGGTTACCAGAACAACGACGGTATTGTTACCAACACCAACCAAAAGGTAACCAACTTTAGGGGTAATATTGATGGCAAGGTGAGCGAGCGTTTACATGTAGGTGCAAACATTGCTTACACAAAAAACGATAACAGAGAGGTACAGGAAGGACGTTATAACTTAAGCCCGATGATGTCGGCATTAATTTATTTACCCTATCTGCCAGCGAGAGATGCGAACGGGAACCCTATCCAATTTGGAATGGGTGCATTATCTGCTCAATACGGGATACAAAACCCTGAAAACCCTTTGGCTACAGTTGAACAATTAAAAATTTCCAGAAAGAGCAATAGGAGTAATTATAATGCCAATGCTACTTACAAGATATTAGAGGGGCTTAATTTTAAGGCTAACTTAGGAACGCAGACATACAACGAGAAATATGAGTATTATTTGCCTACCAGCTTAAGCAGTGGCAATACTCCACCTTACTCACCAGAATCGATCAGGGCTGCAAATGCCATAGCACAAACCATAAGCCAGGTAGATCAGCTGGCAGAGTTTACGTTAAATTACAATAAAGCCTTTGGTAAACATAGCATAGATGTTTTAGGTGGTTATTCTACACAGAAAACATCAAGCGATCAGATCAGGGTAGCGGCAAGCGGATTTCAAAATGATTACATTGGTGAAATTACAGATAAAGGAGCGGATGCCGGTTTTTTTACCCTAGACCGCAACAGAACAGGTAAAACAGTTACTACTTTACTTTCTTACTTTGGCCGTTTCAGTTATAATTATGCGGGCAAATACTTTTTAACCGGTTCCTTCCGTCGCGATGGTTCTTCAAGGTTTGGTCCGTTAAACAAGTATGGTGTCTTTCCTTCAATAGCTGCGGGCTGGAACTTATCTGACGAAAGTTTTTACAACAACTTTTTGGGCGAACAATCGAGGGTTAAACTAAGGGCTAGCTGGGGCTTAAGCGGAAATAACAATATCCCGGATTACCGCACGCAGCAAGAGTTAAGCGCACCAGGTGGTGCGGTTTTCGGAAGTGCGATTTCTACCGCCATTTGGCCAAGCAGTATTCAGGATGGACGATTAGGATGGGAATCTACTTCTCAGTTCAACTTCGGTACCGATATCAGTCTGTTCAAAAACCGTGTATCGATCATGGCGAATTACTACTTAAGTTATTCTTTCAACTTATTGTTTAACAAACCACTTTCGGCAATTGCCAGCAGCTCAACAATTTTAACCAATCTTACTGATAGTAAGGTGCGTAATAAGGGTTTCGATTTGCAGATTGATGGCAAAATTATCCAAAATGAAGACTTTACTTTGGGTTTAAGCGGAAACATCGCGGCAAACCGGAACAAGGTTTTAGACCTGGGTGGTAACAGTACGATATTTACGGCCGGTGCAGAGCGTTCGTACATTACACATGTTACACAAGAGGGGCAGCCAATCGGTATGTTTTATGGTTTTAAGGTTTTGGGTAGAATTACGGCCGATAACTTAGGCAAGGTAGCGCCATCAGCTTCTTCTACTAACCCGGCAAAAATCGGCGATTTATATTTTCAGGATACGGATGGTAACGGCATTGTAAACGATGCAGATAAAACAGTAATCGGCACACCATATGCAAAATTCACCTATGGTTTTGCCTTAAACACTTCTTACAAAACGTTCGATTTAAGGGCATCATTTAACGGATCGTACGGAAACCAGGTGCTGGATGGACAGGATTATTACCTGTACAACTTTGAAGGTTCTGGAAACCAGTATGTTGATGTTGCCGATCGTTACAGAAATGAGGCCAATCCTGGCAGTGGTTTAAACTACCGTGCATCGCGTGCGGGTACGCAGAGTAACAGTACCCGTTTATCGTCATTTTACATCCAGGATGGCTCTTATTTCAGATGTACTAATATTACTTTAGGCTACAGTTTTCCAAAGCAACTGGCCAATACACTTAAGGTGAGCAATATCCGTGTTTACGCCAGTGTAGATAACGCCTTTACCATTACCGATTATAAAGGTTATAATCCTGAAGTAGATTACAGTGCGGGCAATAACCTTGCTCCTGGTGTAGATTATGGGAACTATCCATTGGCAAGAACCTATAACCTTGGTCTCAAATTGACTTTTTAGAACTAAAGAAATGAAAAAACATATTTATAAAGTATTGGCCATTAGTGCAATTTTAAGTTTGGGTGCCTGTAAGAAAGATTTTCTAAATCAAAGTAACCCCAACGCCATTGCTGTAGAAAACTATTTTAAAACAGAAAATGATGTGTTGCTGGCTGTAAATGGTGTTTACCAATCGCTTAGAAGCAGCAATACCTTGGGCGAGAACAGCGGTCTGTTTACTGATGAGCGCTCGGACGATGCGGGCAGGAATGATAACCAGAGTAACGCCGGTGAGCCATTTCAGTTTAATGATTTTTCGCTCCTGCCCAGTAATTCTTATTTAAGGAGCCATTGGCTGGCACTTTATGAGGCCATTGGCAGAACCAATGTTGTACTGACAAACATTGATAAAGTTTCTTTTGCTAATGCGGCCACCAAAGAAAACTACAAGGCAGAAGCCAAGTTTATCAGGGCGATTATGTATTTTGAACTGGTTAGGAAATGGGGACCGGTACCCGTGGTAACCAAGCAGCTTAGCACAGCCGATGAGGTAAAAGAGAATACATTTCGTGTTCCTGAAGCCGATGTATACAACCAGATTGTAAACGATTTAAAAGATGCCCTTAACAGCACATTGCCGAATTTCCAAACAGGAGCGAACATAGGTAGAACCTCAAAAGCGGCAATAAACGCCTATTTGGGTAAGGTTTATTTAACAATGGCAGGAACATTGCCAGCAAATAAAACCGAAAACCTAAGCAACGCCAATATTTATTTGATGGTAGCTTACAATATGAAAGCTTTCGGAAGTCTATCAGAAATTCCATATACAGATGTTTTTGATGTGGCGAAAAAAGCGACCTGTAAAGAGCTGATTTTTCAGATTTCAAATAAGCAGGGCGATATTAGTTTTAGCTCGAGCATTGCAGCAAACAACCAGGCCAAAGGCGAAACCATCAATTCGCTTAAACCTTCTACAGGGATTGGTGGCAATGTAAAACTCGATCTGATCAATGAATATGAAACAAGTGATTTAAGAAAAGATTTCTCGGTTAAATTTGCTAATGATCCCATTGTAAAAGACTGGTTTATCACCAAATTCCGCGATGCGAGCCAATTGGCAACCAATGCGGGTTATGGAGGCAACGACTGGATTTTGATGCGCTATGCCGATGTAATATTAATGCTTGCAGAAGTAAATATGCTGCAGGGCAACGATGCGGTGGCCATTCAATATTTAGATATGGTTAGGGCAAGGGCTGGAATGCCATTATACGCTGTAGCCAAGACAGACGCTACTTACGCAGCAAAATTCCCGACTTTAAAATTGGCTATTTTGCACGAACGTAGGGTAGAGTTTGCTTTTGAACACCAAAGGTGGTTTGATTTAATTAGGAATTTTACTGCTGCGGAGTTGGTTACTTACTTAAAAGCTAAGCCACAGTCGTCTTATGGGATTGCCAAGCTGGCTAATGTAACCTTAAAAGACAGGTATTATCCTATTCCTTTTGATGAAGTGAAATTAGATCCTGTTAAAATGTACCAGAATCCGGGTTACTAAGCGGGTTGGAAATATATAAGAAAAGCGGGCTGATCATTGATCGGTCCGCTTTTTTAGTTTTCAGTTAGGAGTTTTCAGTTCTGGGCGTGCAGTTGATATTAATCGTCATTGCGAAGAAGGCTTTTTCAGCCGACGAAGCAATCTTTATAACAGGGGTCATTAGCATGAAAGATTGCTTCGTCGTTCCTTCTCGCAATGACGATTCATCGCAATAATTATCCCGCAGGATGACAATTGTTATAAATTAACTTCCATATAGCTTTTTAAATCTGCGAAAATCTGCTGATCTGCGGGAACCCTTTTTTATACTCCCGCTGATTTAAGATGATAAACGCAGAATCCGGTTGGCAGTTTACAGTGGCTGGGTTTATGCTTGCAGTTGATGGAATTATAACAACAGTTGATAGTTCTATCAGCGCAGTGAATAACTTTATACCTGCAATGACTAGGTTTATGCTTGCGGATGACAGAATTATGAAAGCAGTTAATAGTTCTATCAAAGCAGTAAGCAACATTATACTCGCAGTTCGTAGGTTCATCTTTGCAGTTAGCAGTTCTATCAACGCAGTTAACAACTTTATACTCGCAGTTCGTAGGTTTATCCTTGCAGTTAACAGTTTTATCAACGCAGTTAACAACTTTATCAGAGATGTAGGTAACTTTATTAACGCAGTTAACAACATTATACTAGCAGTTGCTAGTCAAGTAAGCTGGCGTGAATGATTTTTAAAATCTGCGAAAATCTGCTGATCTGCGGGAACCTTTTTTATTCACTCCCGCTGATTAATGGTGATCACACAGATGCTAAAGAGCGGTCGTCATTCGCGCGCATGCGGGAATCTTAATGCAACATAAAAACCCTACTAAGGCATTACGATCCTGCAGCCCCCCTTTTTTATACTCCCGCTGATTTAAGATGATAAACACAGAATCCGGTTGGCAGTTTACAATTAACCAATTTAGACAGTTAACCGATTAGCCCATATCATTAAATAACATTCCGTGTAATTTTTCCTTTGATAATATAAAGTGCCTGGATGTTTTTTTTACGGATTACGGTATCGCCTTTAAAATTTGGATTTGAAGAGCGGAGGATTAGTTTGGTATTATCAGCGTGCTGAAAAATTAGCTTTATGGTGCGTAAACTGTTACTATCTGCATCCGTCATCACCACATATGCTTCGCCCCACTGTAGAATTTCGTAATTGGTAATTTCTTTTATGGCTATAATTTCGCCTGCGGCATATTTGGGGTACATGCTATCGCCATAAACCGGTAAATAGGCCGTACAATCGTTAAAAGGGAGGTAATTTACCAGGTATTCTGCCCGTTGTTCTTCTACCAGGAGATCTTTAGCATCCGATAGACTCATATCGAAATAAGGAACACCCTCTTTACTTTCGCTAACGCCAGGTTTCTTTTTAAAAAACGGTTCGCCTGTTCCGTTTTCAAGCCATGTTAAATTTACGTCGAATTTAAGTTCGAGTTTATCTTTAATGGCGTTTGATACTCTTAAGCCATCTTTCCCTCTCATTATATCAGACAAGGAGCCGGGCTGAATATTCAATGCATCCGCAAAAGCTTTTTGAGTTTTGAAATTCAATAAATCCATTAATAATTTTAATCTCTGATTTTCAGTCATTTGCGCTTATGTTGAAAGAAATTCTACTATAAGTTAGAATTTCTGTTGTTGTTTTGCTAAATTTGTTAGTGTTGCTAAGATAATAATTTAAAACTATACGCTATGGAAGGGAACTTAAATTTTAAAAAAGAAACTATGGCTTTTATTGATGCCATTGAAAACTTTTTTTTATCAGATGGTGTAGGCCATCATTTAAATTTTTTAAAAAACTGGGTAAACCCATCTCAAAACGAATTCGATTATTTGCCGCAAAAGCACCCTGCAAAGCTATTGGGTTTTTATGAAAAACTTGTGCCGCTGTTTGATTATTCGGATTTAATTTTTAACCGGATTGAAGCTGATACTGCTTTTGTAAAAGCGATTGAGCTTGATGAATGTAATTTGGAACGCGAATCGGTTGTGCTAGATTATTGTCCGAAGTTGTTGAGCAAGGGCGAAATGAAAAATCCAAAATTTACTTTTTTAGATATTTTTATCTTCTTTGAATCGGATAGCTATAAGATGGTTTACAAGGAATGGTTACTGGCCGGATTGGAAAATAAGCTCGATCTGGATTGGGATCAGTATGTTGCCGCGTTTTACCAGAATACCATGAAAATGCTGGAGGCCTGTTGGCTCATCCACGAAAGGCTCGTCACTAAAAATAGTTTTAAAAGCATCGATCGTTATTACCATATGGCCATGTTCGAAAGTACATCGCCTTTGGCTTTCGATCAGGAATTATTTGATGATCCATTTAAAGCAATTGAATTTTTCTTTAGTTTGGATAATCTTGCAGGGCACAAAACATACCTGAAAAAATGGTATAAAATGGCCTTATCAGAGGAACACCGTTTAAGTGATGTTGCCGATTATTTTTTCCTGTATAACCAGTTTACGAAATTGCTTAACGCAGGTTATTTAATTGCAACCAAAAAACTGATTTATCAGGAAGCCTTGTCCGAAGGCTTAATTACTAAGGATCGTTTTATTACAAGCGAAATGTACAACAAAGGCCTCTGTGAAGTAAATACACTACCAGCCGAACACATCGAAAATCCTTATCGCTTTGTAGCGTCTTTTTTCGTTCCTGAAAAAATTAAACAACTGCGTTTAGGCCTTTTAGAATGGTTGTATGCCGCATTTAGTACCGGGAGCAGCATTAAACTGATGGATAAAGAATTTTTATTTGAGCAGTATGAAACCATGCTGATGATCATGGAAGCTTTCTTTCTGATGATCGGTAATCCTTCACTAAGTGATGATATTAAAGATGAAAGGCGGTATTATGCGGAATAAATTCTTAAACCTTAACCATAGTGCCATAAAAGAAGAAAACGTAATGCGCTTATTAAAGGGGATTACGGCTGCGGTACCCATTCAATATATTTATCTCTATAACAATTTTTTTGCAGGTAAAGCGGTGCAGGAAATGCTGATTGTGGTTCAGTTTAAACATGTGCGTATTTTAAACGAATTAACGCCGGTATTAAATATTGTATTCAACGGGCAAACGGAATTCAGTTATCGGGTTTTCCATGTGCACGAGGTTGAGCGGGCTTTGCGAGAGGGGAGTTTGTTTTTTTACTATGCCACTGCTGCGCAAAATTGCTTATTTAGTAAATCTGGAAGTTTTCTTGAATGTGGGGCACCGGAGTTCGTTGCAGATCGGGTGAGCAGCATCTATCAACACGAAACGAATAAGGCCAACAAATTTCTGGCGGGAGCCAATTTCTATTTTAAACGGCGAAATTTCGAGCATTGTGCTTTTATGCTGCACCAGGTTTTCGATTTAATGTACCGGGCCGTTGAAATTTTGGTAATGGGAAAGGATAAAAAAACACACCGCATCAGTGCCCATCAATTGTATGTTAAAGCCTATGTAAAGCCACTTTCTGAGCTGTTTAATGATGATGATGAAGAGCTTTGCTTATTGCATTTGCTTGATGAAGCCTACCTGGCCGTTCGCTACGAAAACGATTATAAAATCAGTGAGCCGGATGTGATGCGACTGTTTGAAAAAGTAGATTTATTGTATGGTGTTGCAGAACGGGTTTATCAGGGGATAATGAATAATCATTTCGATCAGTAGGTTGCCAGAATGTCTTTAAACCCAAAGCCGGTCTCTCCATAACAGGCCATCTGTAGTCCGAAGATCTCTCCTCCGAAGGAGTTCCTTTGGAACACTCCGCGGTGCTTCGGTCGAGAGGACGATCTTTCTATTGGAGTCTGTCGATGGTAGAAGTTAGTATTTAGCTAAAAACAAAGGAGTTGGATGACAGGTTTTGGCGGTTCGTCATTCCCAACTTGATTGGAACCACGCAGTGCTCATGGATACCTCTGAAAAAAGAAAACTTATGAATAATCGTAATGCAAGCGCTTTAAGATTAGCTTCGCTGAGCACTTCGTGGTTCCCGCCTGCGCCTATCGTGTGGACACATCTTTTGTTAACTATATATATGTTTTTTTAGTACATTTCATTAAGAGGCGGTCGTCATGCTGTCCCGAATGTTCGGGATCAGCATCTTTCCAGCTATAAAAAGGCATTTATTTCCAAAACATTAATTAAGCAAGCATTGTCTTTTCCGCTCTATGCCGCGGTGGCATGGTACTTTGGAGCGCCAAAGTACCCAAAGCGCTCTGTCAATCCAGCAATGGGCCTTTTACACAATCCTATACACATCAAAAAAACAGCGGCACTTCGTTTAATCAGCTGTTGTCTCCGTTTTCTTCTGTCTGATTGAGCCCTTCGGGGTTTGTGTTCAATACTTCTTTAAAATTTTAAATTAGCTTTATGAACACAAAACCACTGCGTTTTAGGTTTGGTAATGCTATTTGTTCTATTCTGCACCTGTTTTTTTGATTTCTCCGGCCCTTGGGATTGACGGCGTTCTTCGGTTAAAACAATGTGTTATTTAAGGAAGCTAGCAAAACGCCTAAAAAATAAAACTCAAAAAGATGTGTCCACACCATAGGCCTGCGCGGGAAAGACGACCACTCTATTGGAGTCTGTCATTGATAGAGATTAATTCATGGATGAATCAATATAAATAACGTTTTTTAATGCTCCGCAAAGCGTTTGCAAACTAATCATTACCCATAAACTCACTCGGGGTTTTGCCGAACTGCTTTTTAAACTCTGAACTAAAATATTTCCGGTCATTAAAACCTACTGCATAAGCAATTTCGGCAATATTGCCGGTGCCTTGCTTGAGTAATTGGGCTGCTCTTTTTATCCGCAACGATTTAATGAAATCGTTCACCGAAAGGTCGGTCAGGGCCCTTATTTTTTTGTAGAGTACAGGCTGGCTCATGCCAATTTCAGACGATAGCGTGGGAACATCAAAATCGGGATCGGCAATCCGGTCTTCGATAATCTGGATAATTTTATTCAAAAAGTTTTGCTCTGTGGTGTTAATCACCATGTTTTTAGGCTCGAGCGTAATTACCTGCGCAAACTTTTGTTTAATGGTTTCCCTCGCATTTAACAGGTTTTGGATGTTCAGCTCCAATATTTTTAAGTTAAATGGCTTCATGATGTAAGCATCGGCACCGTTTTCGAAACCGTTTACCTGGTGCACGTAAGCCGATCTTGCCGTTAATAAAACGACAGGGATATGGCTGGTTCGTTCATCGGTTTTAAGTTTCCGGCATAATTCTAAGCCATCCATCACGGGCATCATTACATCGCTGATAATTAGATCCGGAATCAGCTCTAAGGCACAATCTAGCCCGGCAGCTCCATTTTCGCGTTCGTAAATCTGGTATGCGGGGCTTAAAGCCTGTTTAATAAAGGTTCTTACATCTTCATTATCTTCCACGAGTAAGATGCTGTTTTTTCTCTTTTTCTCTGAGTCATCTGGCAGCGCATCATCTTGCTTAATTTGTTCGGTTACCTGCGTTGTACTAAGGTTATAATTTAAGGCATCGTCGTAATAAACATAGTCGGGAATAAAATCGGATGGACTAAAATGTGCTTTGCCTATTTTTAAACTTACTGTGAAAGCAGTATTGCCAAAGGCTTTGCCGTTTTTAGGTGTGCTTTCGAAGCTGATCTGCCCATGATGCAGTTCTACAATGCTTTTAGAGAATGATAGGCCCAAACCTGTACCAATGGTTGTAGTGGAATTGGCCTGATAAAAATTAGTGAATAAACTGGCTTGGTTTTCTAATGGAATGCCTTTGCCATTATCGCAGATCTTAATATTAACGATTTGTTTTTCAACCTCTATTTTTAAGCTGATTTTTCCGTTTACAGGTGTAAACTTAAATGCATTTGAGAGTAGATTAAACATCACTTTTTCCATTTGAACTTTATCAAAATAAAGCTCAATTTCTGCCTGCGCGGTTTCAAACTGATAATCGATGTTTTTGGCAATGGCCATGTTCTGAAACGCCAGAAATATTTCCCTGCAGAACTTTATCACATCGCCAGGACTTACATGTAGTGCCATTTTTCCGCTTTCTGCCTTTCTAAAGTCGAGCAGTTCGGTAACCAGGTTCATTAAACGGTCGGCATTATTTTTTATCGGCTGCAGATCCCGGTTCAGGGCGGGGTTGTCCTTGGCGTTTTCAATCAATTTATCTAAGGGGCCAACAATGAGGGTTAAAGGTGTACGTATTTCGTGAGAGATATTAGTAAAAAACTCAAGTTTGTGCTCGTTAATCTCTTTTTCTTTTTTAAGTACAGCTTTTATTAACAAATAGCGTATAAATACAATAGAAACGGCTGCAAAAGCACAAAAGTAAAACAGGTAAGCCCACCAGGTTTTATAAAATGGTGGCAAAATCTTAATAGCTAATGTGCTGGTTTTGTTGGTCCAAAGGCCATCATTATTACCTCCCTTCACCATCAGGGTGTAGTTTCCTGGCGATAGGTTAGTATAGCTTGCCGACGGGATATCTACATAGTTCCAGTTTTTTTCAAAACCGTCTAGTTTATAGGCATAATGGTTTTTATCAGATTTTATAAAGTTAAGTAGGGTAAAATCAATAGAAAATACATTCTGGTCTGATTTGAAGGTAATTGATTTAATGGTGCTGATGTTCTGTTTAAGTAAGCCATCGTCGGTATTCAGGGCTATTGGTTTATTAAACAATTTTAATCCTGTAAAAATAACTGGTGGTGTATTTTTATTCTCTTTGATTTCGTTAGGGAAAAAGCTCACCATCCCGCTTAATCCACCAAAGAAAAAGGCACCTTCACTGTCTTTCAAAAATGATTTGTAATTAAATTCGTTGCCCGGCAGGCCATCTTTAACGTTGTAGGTTTTAAAAGTTTTCTGCCTGGGGTTGTATTTGCATAAACCTTTGTTTGTAGTTATCCATAGGTTGTTAAAATCATCTTCCAGTATGCCCATGATGTTATTGCTGGTTAAACCATCTAAAGTGGTAATTCTGGTATAGCGATGTCGATCGGGATTGAGCTTAAATAAGCCATTACGCGAGGTACCCACGAGCAAATGCCCTTCTTTATCGGCAGTTAAACAAGTGATTTCGTTATACGTTAAAATTCCCGGATCGGCAGCAACACGGCTTACAAATTGTTGGCTACCTTTTTTCAGCTCGTAAAGCCCCGAGTTGGTAGCTACCCACAGGTTTCCATTGGCATCTTCAAAAATGTAATATACCGCATCGGTTAAGCCGTTTATCCGATTGCGGATAAATTTACCGGTGGTGCTATTAAAGCTATTTAAGCCACCGTTGGTGCCTACCCAAAAGCGTCCATAACTATCTTCAAAAACGGCTGTAATTTCGTCATTACTAATAGATAAAGTATCGTTTTTGCGACTGGTATATCTGACAAAATTTTTGGTTTCTGGCTGAAAAAGATTTAATCCACCATAATGGGTCCCAATCCAAACTCTGTTTTTTCTATCCCGTATAATCGATTTTACCAGGTTTGCACTTAAGCTTTTAGGATCGTTGGGGTTGTTTTTATATCGGGTAAAAGTATTGTTTTTCCTGTCGTAATAATTTAGTCCTTCTCCTTCAGTACCGATCCAAAGGTTTTGGCGCTGATCTTCCATGATTGAGCTGACTACGTTACTGCTTAAGCCATTTGTTGCGGTGGTGCTTCTGTAAACCTTAAAGGGCGTATAGTTAGGGTAAGCCATGTTAATGGCGCCATAATAGGTGCCTACCCATATTATGCCCTGCCGGTCTTGATAAATATCGTAAACTGAATTTTGGCTTAGGCTAGCGGGGTCTTCAGGGACATTATGTAGGGAGCTGAAATTTTTGGTGGCAGGATTGTAGATGTTAATGCCATGTAAGGTTCCGATCCATAATTTACCTTCTTGATCCAACATAATTTTGCGGACATTATTACTGCTAATGCCCTCTTTGTTAAGGCTGGAATATCGGTAAGTGGTAATGGCTTCGGTAATAAGGTTTAATTTGCTTACACCGGTTTGTTTGGTGCCGATCCATAAATTATTTTCACGGTCTTCAACCATAGCGGTAATATGGTTATCTATTGCTTTGTTAAGCGCTTCACTAAAACCCTTAAAATACCTGAAGTGGGTTTTGCCATTTTTAAAACTCATGTTCATTAAACCATAAGTTGTACTTAGCCATAAGGTTCCATTATGGTCTTCGGTAATGGCATAAACTTCTTGGCGTTGCTTTTGTCCATAAAGAAAGCGTTTAAATTGATACTTCCCATTGGCGCTAAGCAGGTTCAAGCCATTCGGCGTACCAATCCAAACACGATTCTTTTTATCCTGAAAAATGCACCTTATAACATTACTGCTAATGCTGTTGAGATCTTTGTCATTGTGCCTGTAACAATCGAAGTTATCATTCGCTTCATTATATTTATTCAGCCCGTCTTGGGTACCAATTAATAATGTTCCATCTTTTAGTGCCAAAATAGACGAGAGAAAGGCTGCATTGCTCAGACTTTTCTTGTTATTATCTTCGTGATAATATACCTTGAAAGATTTAGAATCGTATTTGTTTAACCCGAACCGGGTGCCAAACCACATAAAGCCTCTACCATCTTGGGCGATAGACAATACCGAACTTTGCGAGAGCCCGTTTTCTACATTGAGGTGTTTAAAAGCATGTTTGTTTTGGGCGTTACTTACAATGATAAAAAATACTAAAGTAATTGTTAGCAGGTATTTCATGTTTGGCACAAAGTGAGGGATGGTTAGCTTTTACCTGATTAAAAGTACAAAATGTTTCTATTATAAAAATCAAATACGTTTGGTGAGGCAATTTTAAGATTTTATCCGCTCATTTGCCCTATTTAATGCTTTTTTCTGCTTTTCTTTAGAATTTTATACCTATTTGTTTAGGATTTTATCCCCTCTCTTTGCCTCCAAAGCAACAATTTTGAATAACCAAATATTAAAGCAAAACCAAACCGTTTAAGCCGATATCCTTTCATAGTAGCCAGAATTATTCTAGCTGGTGTTAGCCACAGGTTATGCCCATAATTTTTTGCGATTAAGAAAACCAATGTTAATCAACTAAACAAAAAATGGATAAACTTTACAAACATCTCAAAATTGGAGAAGCAAAACTGAGCCGTTTTTACTACCCGGTAAAACTATTCTCACTAATAATGCTTTTGAGTTTTACGGCATTTACAGCCTTTGCTCAATCTATAAAAATTTCAGGAACAGTAAAAGATGCTCAAGGAGGAACAATGCCCGGAGTAAGTGTAAAAGTAAAAGGAACTACAACGGCGGTATTAACCACTGGCGACGGTAAATTTTCTATAACAGTGCCCTCGTCACAAAGTGTACTTGTCTTTTCTTTTATTGGTTACGATATAAAGGAAGAAACTGTTGGTAATTCTACAAGTCTGAATGTCACCTTACAAGATCAGAATAATAGTTTGAACGATGTTGTGGTGGTTGGCTATGGTGTACAAAAGAAAGTAAACGTTATTGGCTCGGTGGCAACAATAGATGCTAAATCAATTGAAAACCGTCCGGTTACCAACCTTTCGTCTTCTTTGGGAGGTTTAAGTTCGGGGGTTTCGGTTAGACAGGCTTCAGGTAAACCTGGTTCAGACGGTGCTACGATCAGAATCCGCGGAACAGGAACATTAAACAGCAACAATGCTTTGATCATTGTGGATGGTATTGTGGGTAGCATGGATGCCGTAAACCCGAATGATGTGGAAACGGTTTCTATTTTAAAAGATGCTGCTGCTGCCTCTATTTATGGCTCCTTAGCGGCTAATGGTGTAATACTAATTACCACAAAAAAAGGTAAACAAGGGAAAACTACAGTTACTTACAGTGGTATTGGTTCAGTAGCTAAGCCTGCAAACTTGCCAACCTTTGTAACCGATTACATTACCCATATGCAATTAGTAAATGAGGGGTACAAAAACCTGGGACAAACACCAATTTATACTGATGCAACAATGGCATTATGGGCTACAGCTAATGCTAATCCTGATGGTTTCACAACACAGGGAATTCCAAATTATGTTGCTTATCCAAATACGGATTGGGGTAAAGAAATTTTTGAGAATAATTTTGCACAACAGCATAATATTTCATTAAACGGTGGTAGTGAAAATACACAGTACTTATTATCGGCATTTTACATTAACAACCCCGGTACAATGGCAAATACAGGTTCGGATAAATATAACCTGAGGATTAATTTGCAATCGAAAGTTGCCAGTTTCTTAACTGTCGGTACACAAACTTTTGCCTCTAACCAAACTTATGGTTTGGCAAGTACAGACAATGCATTTAACTTCTTACGTCAAACTACGCCGGGCGTTTATCCCGTATATAATGGTAAGTATGGTTTCCCGGCAGCTGCTGAAGAATCTTCAACAGCAAATAATATTTCTTCCTACTTATACAGTACCGGAGGTGATGATAACGAAACCCGCATTAATACTACAGTTTTTGCAAGATTTGATATTTTAAAAGGATTAAATTTTGAAACAAGGTTCAATTACCAGGCTCGCCAGGAAGAGTTTAATAACCATTCGATAACTAATGAGCGCTGGAATTTTGCTTCTAACATTTTAAAAAGTGCTGCTGCAACGCCCGATCAATTAAGTACAAATTATGGTTTTAATAAAAACTATGCTTATACCATTGATAATATTTTAAATTACAAAACTACAATTGCTAGAGTGCACGACATTGGGGTTTTGGCGGGTTATAATCAATATTATTATAACTATTACAATTTTGGTGCGAGCAAAAAAGGTTTAATTGATGAGACCATTACAACCCTGAGTTCTGGAACAACACTAACTTCTGCATCAGGAGATGAATATGATTATGCGCTACGTTCTTACTTTGGCCGTTTAAACTATGCTTTCAAAAACAGGTATTTATTAGAAGGTGTTTTTAGGTATGATGGCTCATCAAGATTTTCAGCTGATAACAGATGGGGTTTCTTCCCTGCATTATCTGCGGGATGGCGTATTTCGGAAGAGCCTTTTATGGAAGGCCTAAACAATTACGTAGGTAATCTAAAACTAAGAGTATCATGGGGTAAAACAGGTAACAATGCTTCAGGTAATTATGATTATCAGGCGGTATATGGTGCTACTAATTATTCTTTTAATGGCTTACAGTCAACTGGTTTAGTGTCAACAAAGTTTGCAAACAACGATTTGAAATGGGAAACCACTACTACCACCAATATTGGCCTAGATGGTAACTTATTTAAAGGTGCACTGACTTTCGAAATCGATTTGTACAAGAAATATACTGACGGTATTTTGTTTACACCAACCATACCATTAACCACAGGAACCGCAACAGCTGCCACTCAAAATATTGCAGAAGTATCTAACAAAGGTTTAGAGCTAACACTTGGGTATAATGGCAAAGTTGGTGATTTCAAATACGGTGTGTCGGGAAATTTTGCTTACAACTTCAACAGAGTTTCTAAATACAAAGGTTCACTCAATGCGGGTTATACAACCGATGCGTTGGGAAACAGGGTATATACTTCTAATTTAGGTAATGTTTCCAGTGGAAGTACTAACAGAATTCTGGAAGGACATGAAATCAATGAATATTACCTTCAAACTGTTTACAAAGGGAACGGAAGTTATTTTGCCGATGGAAAAGTTGATGTAAATGGCGGGCCAAGAGACGGTATGATCCGTACCCCTGATGATATGGCCTGGTTAAATGCAATGATTGCAGCAGGATATACTTTCCAGCCAACTGGCGGCGTAAGTAAAACTAAAATTTATTACGGCGATTTAATCTATGCAGATAATAATGGCGATGGCTTATATGGCAATGCTTTTGATTCTCAGTTCCTGAATAAATCATCAACGCCAAGATATAACTACGGGTTCAATATGAACTTTTCTTATAAAAATGTAGATATGTCTATGTTATGGTCTGGAAGTGCAGGCATGTGGTATTATTGGAATGCTACAGGTTATAACAATTCTGTCGTATCCTTAGGTAACGCGGTAAATACATTAATTGCCAATGACCATTATTATTACAACGATGCAAATCCAAGCGATCCT
Source organism: Pedobacter sp. Bi27 (assembly GCF_918698255.1). Lineage (NCBI taxonomy): Bacteria > Pseudomonadati > Bacteroidota > Sphingobacteriia > Sphingobacteriales > Sphingobacteriaceae > Pedobacter > Pedobacter sp. Bi27. The sequence goes on along the minus strand of NZ_CAKKMW010000001.1, from coordinate 1,273,426 downwards.
GCTAACAATATTATGGCGCACTATCCTCGATTAAAAAACACGACCGATGCACAGAATGCAGCAGTAGCCAGCGATTTTTATTTGTATAACGCCTCCTACCTGAAATTGAAAAACTTACAGATTGGTTATACCATTCCTGAAAAAATTTCGAAAAAAGCTTTAATCAGCAGGGCCAGGATTTATGTATCTGGCGAAAACCTTTGGACCATAACCAATTACCCTGGTTTAGATCCTGAAATTGGGGCTGGTGTTGGCTATCCTACAATGCGTCAATATTCTGTTGGATTAAATGTTACTTTTTAACGATTTAGAAAGAAGAAAATGAAAAAGATTTTAACTATAATATTTACAACCGTTATTCTTATTGGTTGTAAAAAAGATTTACTTGAAACCGCTCCATATTCGCAGATTGCCTCAGAAACAATGTGGACGAGTGATAACCTAACCGATCAGGGTGTAACTGGTGTTTATGCAGTTTTAAGATACGGATGGACCTCAGGTGGTGCTTCCGGGCTAGAGCTTTACCAAATGGATGCTTTAGGTTTTACGGGACAAACATCTGGTGCTGAATCTTTACTTTCCGGTACAATTACGGCATCAAACGGATATTTTAGCTCACATTGGCAAAACCTTTATGAAGGGATTCAAAGGGCCAATGATGCGATTAAAAATATTCCTTTAAAATCTCCTTCATCTGCTGAAAAGAAGGCAAGATACATTGCAGAATGTAAGTTTTTAAGGGCATATTTTTATTTAAGGTTAAACCAGCTTTATAAAGGTGTACCAATTTATTTAGAACCGTTTACTGCAGCCGATGCAACAAAAGCACGTTCAACTGAAGCAGAAGTTTGGGCACAGGTAGTTAGCGATCTTAATGCAGCCATAGCTGAACCAAATTTGCCCGATAGATATGTAAGTGGTAATGCACAGTATGGCCACATTACAAAAGGCGCAGCTTATGCATTACGAGGTAAAGCTTATTTATATACGCAAAAATGGGATTTAGCCGCGGCAGATTTTAGTAAAGTTAAAGACGCTGGTTATACCTTATTTGCCAACTATTCCAATTTGTTTAAAACCGCAAATGAGCAATCAAGCGAAATGATATTTTCTATTCAGAACATAGCTATAACCGGTTTTGGATCTGATACCCAATTTTATTGTGGTACACGTTCTTCTTTTGGATCTTGTTGGAACACCTACCATGTTTCGCCAAATTTGGTTGATCTGTATGAAAATGCAGATGGTTCTAAATTTGATTGGGAAATTGCAATTCCGGGTTATTCTGCTTTAACGGTTGCGGAGCGAGAAGTTTATTTTCTAAGAAACAACTTAACAGCTGCAGAAATTACGGCAGCAACAACAAGAGGCGCAAAAATGAGCCTTTATTTGCCAACCGGTAATGAAGCCCGTTTGCTTAAAGCTTACACCAACCGCGACCCAAGGCTGGCAGCCAATGTTATTACGCCGTATTCTACTTACCTTGGTGTATTTAGTGGTGCAAATGCAGTTGTAACATCCAGATGGCCATATCGCGCTGAAGCAGCAACAAACGGAGATTTACGTACAGATACGCAAAGTTTGTTCTATTATTTATATAGAAAATATGTTTATGAAGGTACAGCAGAAACACCCGCAAGAGATTATGGGCCCACAGACTTGGTTTTAATCAGATATGCTGATGTACTTTTAATGTGGGCGGAAGCGCTTAACGAACAAGGTTTAACTGCTGAAGCCACTGCAAAAGTAAATGAAGTAAGAACTCGTGCTGGCGTAGCTTTACTTCAAAATACAAATGCAGCATTGCCAACATTTGTATCAAGTCAAACTGATTTAAGAGAAAGAATCCGTAACGAAAGAAGAGTAGAATTTCCTAATGAGGGTATTAACTTTTTCGACGAAATGAGATGGAAAAGCTGGAAAGACAAGGTTTTTTATGCAGGTAACGGCGTAAAACAGGCTTGGGGCAAGGTTGTATATGCTTACTCATTTAAAGGTGATTATCTTTACAATTGGGCAATTCCGGCGGTAGAGATAGAAAGAAACCCTAACCTGACTCAAAACGCAGGTTGGATAAATTAGATATTTGGTGGGATTAGTTTTAGGCCGTTATTAGGATAGCGGCCCTTTTTGGACTCAGGATTTCTACAGCTCCTTACTTTGCTCAATGCAGAATACTAGCGTTGATCCAAAATCCAGGTTGGTAACAAAATAAAGAGACATCAGTTCAATCTGATAAATAAATGGTTAGTATCGTTAGTTTGGGGCCACCTTGCCTAGCTTGGTGGCTTTTTAAAATGAAGTGAAAAATCAAATTTGAATTGCTTTTTGCCAATTCTTTATTGCGAATACCTAAACTGGTTTGCTTAATAAAAAATAAACATGTTTGCCATAATTGAAAAAACAAACAATAAGATAAAGGCTCAGCGAAAAGTTAGATTTGGATTCCTGCTGGGAGGCCTCATGCTGTTGAATGTGACAGTAAAAGCTCAAAACGAACCTTATAATGTCATTCTGCAACGTATAAATAACGATTTACAGACTTTTGTTAAAGATAAGGCATTGGCCGAAGAGGTTGGCAATCATCTTAAAAATCTAAATGCCGATGGAAGTTGGCAGGATGTTAATTATGCCGATGTGCAATATGATCCGTTAAAACGGATCAAAGACATGGCGACAGTTTATATTCGCCCGTCGAACAAACTTTATAATAACGCCGAGCTGCATAGTGCCATTGTTAAATCTTTACAGAACTGGCTGGATAAAAACCCGAAGAACAAGAATTGGTGGTACAACGATATTTTTTATCCACAAGCAATCGGGCAAACCTTAATTTTAATGCGCAGCGCAAAGGCAGGACTTCCACCAGCGCTAGAAAATGCATTGATCAAAAGGATGATCAGAAAATTAAGAGTTGGTGATGGTGCCAACACCTCTGATGAAGCATTACATTATTTATACCGGGCTTGTTTAACACAGAATAAGGCAACGCTCGATTCTGCTGCAAAATACCTGTTCGAACCTATTGCCATAACCGAAGGAAAAGAAGGCGTTCAGGTTGATGGGAGTTATTACCAGCACGGAAAACAGCAGGCTATTGCCAGCTATGGAAAGGTGTTTGCCGGAAATTCGGTTAATGCTGCTTTCTATTTACGGGAAACAGCATATGCTTTGCCGAAAGATCAGTTGGCTATTTTGGTCAATTACCTTAAAAATACTTTCTTAAAAACCATAAGAGGATCGTTTTACGATTTTAATGTGCGTGGACGAGGGATTAGCCGCAAAGACTCTTTGAGCAGCGGGCTGGGCGGTATGGTAAATAAAATTAAACTTTTCGATCCCGAAAATGCCGCATATTGGGATGCTTCGGTTAAACGGACCTCGGGGGCGGAACTGCCCAGTTATAAAATTTTGTCTAGCCATAACCAGTTTTGGAAAAGCGGCTATACCCTGCACCTTCGCCCCGATTATACTTTTAGTGTGCAAACGGCATCAACGAGAACTTTACGGACAGAACGCGGTAATAATGAAAACATATTGGGGAAATTTCTCCCCGATGGGGCAACCAATATCCAGCGTAGCGGATCGGAATATGCCAACCTGATGCCTGTTTGGGAATGGGATAAAATCCCTGGAACCACCAGTAGAGATTATGCCGATGATAATGGTGCAACTATTAAAAGTGACTGGGGAATTCCAGGTACCACCAAATTTGTGGGGGGCGTTAGTGATGGTGTTTATGGCGTTTCATGTTACGATTTAAACTATGATAGTGTTCAAGCAAAAAAAGCATGGTTCTTTTTCGATCAGGAAGTGGTTTGTTTAGGTGCCGGGATTAGGAGCGATTCGGAAGAAAATATTACCACAACTGTTAATCAGGCTTGGTCTAGGGGGAATGTAATTTCATCAAATGGAACACAGGCTAAAGGCGAGAGCGAAGTTTGGGCACTTCATGATAGTATTGGGTATATTTTTCCACAGGGTGGGAATTTAGAAATCAGCAATAATCCCCAAACCGGAAACTGGTACCGCATCAATCATTTTCAAGGTAAAACCGAACTCAAACATAATGTATTTAAGATTTGGTTAAATCATGGCAAAAATCCTCAGAATGCCAGCTATCAGTATATTGTTGTGCCAAGAATTGACGCTGCGGGTTTAAAAAAATACAACCGATCGATGATACAGGTATTAAAAAATACAGATGAACTGCAAGCTGTAAAACATACCGGACTGGATATGTTGCAGGCCGTTTTTTATAAAGCGGGAACACTGGTTGCCAATGGCCTTTCTCTTCAGGTAGATCAGCCGTGTACGGTTTACATTAAAGATTTAAACGGTAAAAACCCTACGTTATATATCGCAGATCCCGCACAGGAAAATGCAACTATAAGTGTGTTGTTAAAGCTGCCAGGATTATCGATGTCAAAAAGTATAAATTGTAATTTGCCAAATGGTGCTTTTGCAGGTGCTACAGCAAGTTTTAAAATAAAAGAATAATACACATCTATTAAATTATGAAAAAAATCAATTTCGCTGTCGCATTGGTGATGCTTGGCAGTTCAGTTTCCTTTGCCCAAACCACCAAGAAGCCAATGGCTCAGTTAATTAATGATGAATTTAAATTTGCAGTCGGCCAATATAAAGTACTCGCTAAAAATATACCAGAAGGTAAAACACCTCAAAGTTTCGACAAAGGTAAACCTATCAACTACGATATTAAATGGTGGTGCAGCGGTTTTTATTCGGGCAGTTTGTGGTACATATACGAACAAACTAAAGATCAGAACATTAAGCGAGAGGCAGAAGCAGCCTTAAAAGTGATAGAACCGAACCAAACTTATACCGGAAACCACGATTTAGGTTTTATGATGTACTGCAGTTTTGGCAATGCTTACCGTTTAACCGGCAAAGCAGAATATAAGGCTGTGATTCAGCGTTCGGCGGAATCTTTGGCTACGCGTTACCGCCCTGTTGTAAAATCTATCCAATCGTGGAATAAAAGTAAAATGTGGGAGTGTCCTGTAATTATTGATAATATGATGAACCTGGAAATGATGAACTGGGCAAGTGATAATGGAGGAGATAAAAAGTATAAAGAAATTTCGGTTATCCATGCCAATACTACTTTAAAAAATCATTTCCGCCTAGATTTCAGTTCTTTCCATGTAGTAGATTATAACCCTCAAACAGGAGCGGTAATTAGGAAGGCAACGTGGCAGGGCGCAGCAGACTGTTCGGCGTGGTCGCGTGGACAGGGTTGGGCTTTGTATGGCTATACTATGATGTACCGATTTACCAAAGATCCGGTCTATTTAAAACAGGCCAAGGGTATTGCGCACTTTATATTGAACCATCCAAATTTACCTGCCGATAAAATTCCTTTCTGGGATTTCGATGCACAGGGGATTCCATTTGCCAAACGCGATGCTTCTGCAGGCGCACTGATGGCTTCGGCATTGTTAGAGCTTGGTCAGTATACTTCAGGGAGCGAAAAAACAGCATTCAAATCTGCAGCCGAAACCATGATCTATTCGCTTTCGAGCAGTGCTTATCATGCTAAATTAGGTGAAAACGGTGGCTTTTTGTTGATGCACAGCACAGGCGCTTATCCATTAAACAGCGAAATAGATGTACCTTTAATTTATGCCGATTATTATTATTTGGAAGCATTGGCCAGGTATAAAAAATGGTATTTATAGAAAATATTAAATAAAGGTTTAAGCGGAATAGCTGTTTTGAATTGACCAGCAGGTATTGAATTTTTGTTTTATTTGGAAACGAGCGTTCGGCAGTGCTTGGGAAACAGCAGTCCCGTTATTCGCTATAGTTCCGATGAAGAATCGGAGGCTGTCGCTACTGCCGGGTTTATGAACTAGGGCTTGTGCAAGGACTGCCAATAATTGTAATGCTTACCGTGCCATCTAGACCCGATTAAAGTGACACGAGCCCGATTTTTCATCGGGAGAAGTAAAACGTAAAACGGGAAGAAACCTGAATCGTAGCACAGAAACCTGCTCTCCAAATAATTAAAAATAACCCGAGTGAGCCATCACACTCACATATATAATGATAATGAAATATAAACTGATTTTTTCTGCCCTGCTGATTTTTTCTCAGTTCGCAAACGCACAAAAGAAACCTACAACAGGTGCCGAAGACCGTGCTTTTTGGGTTAAAACCTTAAACCGTATTGCCTATCCAGTAATCCATAATTTGGCAAACGAAACTTTAAAAAAGAACATGCCGCTAGAAAAAGCCCCAGGCTATGGCTTAAACGTAGCCAAAGTTACGTATCTCGAAGCCCTGGGCCGTACCATTGCAGGAGTTGCACCATGGTTGGCTTTACCTAATGACAACTCTGCTGAAGGTAAGCTTAGAAAAACCATGCGTACCGAGCTTTTAAAAGCGCTGGCCAATTCGGTAAATCCTGCAAGTCCTGATTATATCAGTTACCGCTCCGAAAATCAGCCTATTGTTGATGCTGCTTATGTTGCACATGCTTTTTTGCGTGCACCAAAAGCACTCTGGGAGCCGCTTGATGAAATCACCAAAAAAAGATTTATAGAAGAATTTAAATCGCTGCGCACCAGAAGTGGTGCCTACAATAACTGGTTATTGTTTTCGGGCTTAACTGAAGGGTTTTTATTGAGCATTGGCGAGCAGTACGATCCTGCCCGTGTTCAATTCTCAATTAATAAAATGAAGGAATGGTATGTAGGCGATAGCTGGTACAGTGATGGCGAAAAATTTAGCATGGATTATTACAATTCTTATGTGATTCATCCCATGCTGGTTGATCTTTTAAAGGTATTGGTCGATAAGAAAAGAGCCTCGCAGGCTGATTATGATATAGCCTTGAAAAGAATGGTACGTTATTCTGAATACCTGGAAAGAATTATTTCACCTGAAGGTACTTATCCTGCCTATGGCCGTTCGATCACTTACCGTACAGCAGCCTTTCAGGCCCTGGCACAAACAGCGCTAATGGAAAAACTGCCAGAATATGTAAAGCCATCGCAAGTTCGTGGCGGCTTAACCGCGGTAATGCATAAGCTGTACGATGGAAACCAGAATTTTGATGATAAAGGATGGTTGGTGCTTGGCTTTAACGGTCATCAACCAGAAGTGGCTGATACCTATACTTCTACCGGGAGTTTATACATGGCCACGCTGGGCTTTTTAACCTTGGGTTTACCTGCCAACAATAAATTTTGGACAGATGCACCCGCACCATGGACCAGTTTAAAAGCCTGGAGCGGAGAAACCATAAAAAAGGATTATAAAGTTGAGTATTAATACAAATAATAAGTATCGTATAAATATATTTGCGGATAGGATCTGATATCGGTTCAGGCCTTATCGCAAAACTCAATTTTTAACCAATGAACAAATTCGAAAGCCGTTACGCGCAAAGCCCTAAAGAAGTTAAACAAATGGATACCGCAGCTTTGCGGGATAATTTCCTGATCGAAAACGTATTTGAGGCCAACCAGGTAAACCTAACCTTATCTCATTTTGACAGATATATTGTTGGGGGTGCAATGCCTGTTGATCAGAAAATAGCACTTCCAAACCCTGATGATTTAAAAGCGACCTACTTTTTAGAGCGTAGGGAACTGGGTATTATCAATGTTGGTGGAAAAGCAATCGTTACTGCTGACGGCGAAAAATACGAATTGGATTATAAAGAGGCTTTATACATTGGTAAGGGTACAAAAGAAGTGTTTTTTGAATCTGCCGCGCCAGGTGAGGCAGCTAAATTGTACATCAATTCTGCCCCTGCACACCACACTTATCCTAACAAAAAAGTAAGCAAAGCTGAAGCGGAGATTGTAGAATTGGGGACACCTGAAACCGCAAACCATAGGATTATAAATAAGTTATTGGTGAATAGTGTTTTGCCAACCTGCCAGTTGCAAATGGGTATGACCGAGTTAAAATCGGGCAGTGTCTGGAATACCATGCCTGCGCATACACATGATAGGAGGATGGAAGCTTATTTCTATTTCGAAGTTCCAAAAGGGCAGAGTGTTTGCCATTTTATGGGCCAGCCACAGGAAACCCGTCACATTTGGATGCAGAGTGATCAGGCGGTAATCTCGCCAAACTGGTCTATTCACTCAGGTGCAGGTACAAGCAACTATACCTTTATTTGGGGTATGGCTGGCGAGAATTTAGATTATGGTGATATGGATCACTGTGCCATCACCGAATTGAAATAAACTACATCATCGCAACTACAGCGCTGATTTTTCATCGGTAGCGAAATGGAGCGATTTTAAATGCATCATAGAATAAAGAACATGTCTAACATATTTAATTTAGCAGGTAAAACTGCATTAGTTACCGGTTGTAAAAGAGGAATAGGAAAAGCAATGGCTTTAGCTTTGGCCGAAGCCGGTGCCGATATTATCGGTGTTTCTGCCAGTCTTGAATTACAAGGTAGCACTATAGAAAAAGAAGTTTTAGCACTGGGTAGAAAGTTTTATGCTTACCAGTGCGATTTTGGTAAACGTGAAAATACCCTGGCTTTTGCTGCGCAGGTAAAGGCCGATCATCCCGTTATCGATATTTTGGTCAATAATGCCGGAACTATTTTACGTCAGCCGATTGCTGAACATTCGGATGAGTATTGGGACGAAGTAATTGCGGTAAACCAAACTGCACCATTTATTTTAACCCGAGAAATCGGAAGGGAAATGATTGCAAGAGGAAGCGGAAAAGTGATTTTTACGGCATCCTTACTGTCGTTCCAAGGTGGAATTACGGTTCCTGGTTATGCAGCAAGTAAAGGTGCAATCGCATCTTTAACCAAAGCTTTCGCAAACGAGTGGGCTTCAAAAGGCGTAAATGTAAATGCCATTGCACCTGGTTATATTGCAACCGATAATACTTCTGCTTTACGTGAAGATCAGGATAGAAGCACTTCTATTTTATCGCGTATCCCTGCCGGAAGATGGGGAACGCCAGAAGATTTTAAAGGACCAACTTTATTTTTGGCCTCACCTTCCAGCGATTATGTTCACGGAACAATTTTAACCGTTGATGGCGGTTGGATGGGACGATAGGTTAGTCCTTAGTCTGGAGTCTTTAGTTGATTATTTAAGACGATAAAACCTGTGAGGGTTATACCAAAGAAGTCAAGTTTTGAAAACTTGACTTCTTTATTTTAAATAACCTGCTGGTTTTTTTATTCACTTTGGACTCTAAACGCTCAGCGCCAAGCGCCTGGCTGTTAATAAAGGTTATAAATCTCTTTAATATCTTTCAAAATCTTTTCGAAATCGATCTTCAAGTCAATTAACTTTCCAGTATGGATATCAAATACCCAGCCGTGAACGGTTAATCCGCGATCAGAAATAGCTTCCTGAACTGCTGCTGTTTTTAACAGGTTTACACATTGCTCCTGAACATTAAGCTCTACCAATCTGTTATAACGAAGACTTTCATCTTCAATGGCATTTAGTTCGTCTTTATGGATACGGTATACATCGCGGATGTTTCTTAACCAGGGGTTTAATATGCCCAAATCTGCAGGCTGCATGGCTGCTTTAACGCCTCCACAATTGTAATGGCCGCAAACCACAATATGGTTAACTTTTAAATGGCGAACGGCGTAATTTAAAACCGTCATCACACTCAGATCCACGTTGTTTACCAGGTTGGCCACATTTCGGTGCACAAAAGCCTGCCCTGGTTGTATACCCATTAAATCTTCTGCAGTAACGCGACTATCTGAACAGCCGATGTACAAAAACTCAGGGCTTTGGCCTTTCGATAATTCAGTGAAATAATCAGGGTTGATGGCCAGTTTTTCGGCGATCCATTTTTCGTTGTTCTTAAAAACTTCTTCTACATTCATGCTTTTGCTTTAAATAGAATTTTGGGATATGTTGTATTGATAAATTGGCATTTATTGCGCCATAAAACTAAAAAAAGATTCTCTCATTTCGGTAAGTTCTTCTTCTTCTCTTTCGTTAGCTTAACTAACAACTTTTTCTGTTAAATGTTTAGTGGTTTGAAAGGTATTGTGGAAGGAAACCAGCTATAAATAGTATAAATGTAATAAAGGCGGTGAAAAATAAAAAAGGTTTAATGCCAGCGGTACTGCCACCATTCTTTAATATCAGTTGTCTGGCTACGTCTGAAGTGAGCAATGATACGCAGATTAAAAATACGAAAGCAAGCGCTAAGCCAACACCAATACCAAATATTTCTGTCTCTTTTCTGGTGTAAAATACGTTGAAAAAATCGGATAGGAAGAGTAAGTTCCAGATTACCACTATACCTACGGCAACTGGAATTTTAATCGGGAAACCAGTTTGAGCCTGAAGCTGGCTGATCTCCTGCTCAATGTAACTTGGGGTAGGTTCGGTATCATTAAGAAAACCCGTTTGTGTGATCTCTGCCACCCGCTCCTCTGCATTTCCCAGAAAGGTAAAGAAGATGTCTTTATTGTATTTTTCAACTCGGTGGGTAATCCTGATTGAACTACCTAATATAGAAGTATGGGGAGTAATGGCGATAATATCTGAGCGTTTAAAAACGAAATTGCCCCTGATAGATGCATTAAGTTCGAGTTTAAATTCGCTTACTTTTAATGTGGCAAAAGGCCAGGTTGCCTTAAAACCGCCTATTCTAACGCCACCGGTTTCTTCAAATGTATTCATTTATCGAGCAGTTAATCTGTTCGAATATATTCCATTTAATCTGATTTTTTATAGTCTCGATTAAATTTATCTGAAGAAAAATAAAAGCCAATATCAATCACCGTTATTGTTTAACGCGGATTAACATTGACTTTAAAAATGTTTTTAACTGGCAACAGCTACCGCATTCTTGTTAATGTGGTTAGGCAGTTCTTCAAGCGTATATAAGTTAACCAACGATTCTCTTAATACATTTTTAGCATCATACCACATGTTTTCTTGGGTAAAATGACAAACGCCATTGGTTAGCTCGGTAATAATTGCACCAATTAAGGTTGCAAAATGGTTTTCGAAAACATCGCCAGAATGATATTTTAAAGAAAATACTTTGTTGTAATTTTGAAGCTGAGCTTCAACCTCTGCGCTCAGTTTTATAGGTTTTGCAACCTTTCTTTTTTTCTTTTTAAATAATCCCAATATCTTTTGTACAAAACTCTGCTTGATGATTTTGTCTTTAAAGAGCTTTTTCTTGTATTCCTTAAGGTCGAATGATTTAAGGGATACGCCAAAGTTTAGTTTTAGGTTATTCTCGTTAAATATTTCCAAACTGGGTTTGTCCCATTTAAAAACGATAGGCAAGCTTCCATTCGGGTTTCTAAATGAAAAAGAGGAGTTAATATCCAGAACATTTTCATGCTCATTTAAACGTTTTAAAATTGTTGGGATAAGATCGTCTGTTAATGAATTGGTGTAGATGTTTATATAAGCACTCATGTTTAATTAAGATTAGCTGAAATCAATTATCGCAAATGGGCAATTGCCATAGGCTTTATTAAATGATAGTAAGGATATCATTATATTGTAGAGTGATCCATTTTAAATAGATTCGGCTCTTCAATATTCGATTAACTTGGAAATCTTAAGGTGAATTGGCGGTTGTCGTTTTTCATTTGTATATGTGTTTTTTTGTGTGGCATTATTTTCGGCGGATGCGTTTTTTTAAATTTCAATTACTTAAACGAATCAAAAGACTGAAACGTTACAGTTAAATTTTTTTTAATAGCCCTTGAGCAATAATTATACCACAAATACGTTGACTATTTTAATCTTTCCAGCAGCGTTTTCATGTTGTTTAGCTGTAGGATGTTTTTAAATTCGGGCGTGTCAAAACCACCTTTATCTATCACATGCTTTAAGCTTCTGTTAAAGCTTCTTACGGAGATGCCCAGGTAGGCAGCCATGTCTTCTTTTGAGATGGAGATATGCTCATCGGCCTGTAGTTTGAGCAATTTTAAAAGTGCATATTCCAAGGTATATAGTTGTTGGAAGGATGCCCGTGTACTGGTTTGTATAATTCTGGTAGACAGTTCCTGGAGTAAGATTGTAGTAAATTCACTACTTTTATTGATCAGGGAAAGGAATAAATGGTCAGGGATAACATAGGCTGTAACATCACTTATTGCGGCTACGTTGCACAAACAATAAATCTTTTTTAAAGCTTCTAGTTCGCCAACCACTTCACCTTTGCCTAAAAATTCGATAATAAAGTCCTTGCCGTTTTCCTCAGAGATGAAACACTTGCTTATTCCTTCTTTAATAATGTAGATATTGCTGATTTTTTCTCCCTGTTCAATAAATCTATAGCCCGCTTTAAAGTTTTTAAGTGTAATGGTTCCCCCTTCACTTTCGGTACAGAAACGTTCGATAAAGGATAAGAAAGTAAGATTGGTCCGTAGCATATTTTTCAGTCAGGACAAATGTCCTTTTTTAGCAGTCTTGGTTGCGTTACTTTTGTCGCATTAAAAGTAAGCATAACAATGAAAAATCAAATTACCGTAATTGCTTTTGATGCTGATGATACCCTTTGGGTAAACGAACCATATTTCCGCGAAACGGAAGAACAGTTTGCAGGTCTTTTAGAAGATTTTATGCCTCATCATAGCATTCTGGCCGAACTTTACAAAACTGAGATAGCCAATTTGCCACTTTACGGCTACGGGATTAAAGGTTTTGTTTTGAGTATGATCGAAACAGTTTTGAGGATAACTGAAGGTAAAATAGACCCTATTGTGATTAGTAAAGCGATAACACTAGGACAGGAAATGCTCAATAAACCAGTTGAATTGCTTGATGGGGTAGAAGAGGTACTTAAAGCCCTGCACGGAAAATACAGATTAGTGGTTGCGACGAAAGGCGACCTGCTCGATCAACAGCGCAAACTCACCAAATCAGGACTCGATCACTATTTTCACCATATTGAAATTATGAGCGATAAACAGGAAAAAGATTATCAAAAACTGATCAAACACCTGGATTGTAAACCTGAGGAGTTTTTAATGCTGGGCAACTCCTTAAAATCGGATGTTTTACCAGTACTGAATATTGGCGGACATGCCGTTCACATCCCCTTCCATACCACATGGGTACATGAAAGTATCGATCATACCATTGAACATGTAAATTTTTATCAGATGGAAAATCTATCTGAGGTTTTACCAAAATTAATTGAATGAAAGAAAAAATAGATATAAATACCTGGATCAGAAAAGATCATTTTAAATTTTTTAGCGCCTTTGACGAACCTTTCTTTGGCGTAACCGTAGAAGTAGACTGTACCGCTACCTACGAAGAAGCAAAAGAACATCAAGTTTCTTTTTTCCTGCTTTATCTGCACAAATCGCTGGTTGCTGCAAATCAGGTAGAGCCTTTTAGTTACCGCATTATTGATGGCGAAGTTTGGAAATACGATAGCGTGAATGCTGCAGCTACCATCAACAGACCAAATGGCACATTCGGATTTGGCTATATGGATTTCTACAGGGATTTTGAAGATTTTAGAACATCAGCCAATAAGGAGATCGAAAAGGTACAGGCCAGCACGGGTTTAATCCCTTCCTCATCAGGTGAAAATGTGATCCACTATTCGGCATTACCCTGGTTGAACTTCACATCCTTATCACATGCCCGCAATTTTGCTTATCAGGATAGCTGCCCCAAAATATCTTTTGGCAAGGTTAGGGATGAAAACGGAAGAAAAATAATGTCGGTTTCCATACATGTAAACCATGCTTTGATGGATGGTTATAACGTTGCGCAGTTTGTAGATGCCTATCAGGAGCTATTAAACAAAAAAGAGGTTAGCGCGTATATTTAGCCTAAACCTTTAAGGAATTAAACCTAAAGGATATTTAATGTTCGGTTAATATTAGGAATTTATTTTCGGTGATGTTTATAGCTGCCGTTATTATTCCTTTTTATCTTTTAGCTATTGTAGCCATGTGTTATATGGATACCGTTTTTAAGGCCATTATGTTTTTTGTGCCGTTACTTATTGCCACATTTGTACTTTTTCTGTTCATTAATTATCCTATGCAATCGGTTTTTGCGGTAATCTGTTTAATGGCCATGTTTGCTTTTAAACCTAAAGATTAATTAAAAAATGAATTATGATTTGCATTCGAGAAAGTATTTGCTATTTTTGCTGCTCAGGCAGGAAGCTTGTTTCAATTACCGAATGATTATTTAATTATTAGTAATATTAAAATTGGGGGATTAGCTCATTTGGCTAGAGCGCTTCGCTGGCAGTGAAGAGGTGATCGGTTCGAATCCGATATTCTCCACCCTTATAATTAAGCCCTTAAATTTAATTTAAGGGCTTTTTTGTGCTTTGAAATGGTGGTTTTTCAGCACGAAATAAGCACGATTGATATCTTAAATAAATACATTTAAAGTGATTGAACGAATATGAATGTGGCACAGCATGCGATCTGGCTTTCGCCGCAAGTAAGGCGCTCAGCCCTTACAGTGCAATTATACAAATGAACAAAACTATCTATCAATATTAGCTAAAATTTCCTCATGCTGGTGCACGCCTGTGGCGTGTGAGAAATGAATAGAATTGTAGCAAAGCCTGGCAGCAAAGTTAGGCTTTGCTTGTTTGTAAATACCTCTTCGGTAAACGCAATAGCTTGATATGTAGAATGATAATACTTTGTAGTGGCAAGGAGTTGACTGACGAAATTTTGGAGTACGGATTAAGTGGACAGAAATTAAATGTAAATGGAACATCTCCAAGAGTTGCACAAAAAAATAGAACAAAATATTATAATGACCCTACAGTTTATGGAATCAATCCTCAACGGAGGAAGCGGGCCTGTTAACCAAGTTAGACCACAACCGAAGAAATAACATGTCATTATCACAAATCGACCTAAGAACTAGATATCAGCATAAACATGCGCCAATATTTAATACTCAAAGCTGGTGTATTTCAGAACTGTACTGGTCCTTTTTAAAAAACTATGATGTTGGAAAAGTTAAGAAATGTTTTATTCAGGTGAGTGACGACTGGGGCGATGAAGTAAATAAATATACTAACTGGAATGATTGCAAAGGAATTAATATGTCATTTGCTTTTGAAGAATATTTTGATAAAAGCGACTATCATAAAAAGGAAATGTTGCTTGAGATCGTTCATAGAGGTATGATGGCAATTGCAGGTAAAGAAGGATGGGATTCAGATCCGCTGTTAGATGCATTCAACTCTTGTAGGGCTGCTAATTTAGATTATTCATTTCTGGTTCAGGGTAAATTTAAAAACTCTCCAAGTAGAAAATATAAATTTGGGCTTTGGTGTGAATGGGGTCTTAACGAACTTAAAGTTTTTTGGATTCTTAAAGACAGAAATGAGGAAGAGATAAAGCGGGTTTTGTTAATTAATGAAAGTTTAGCTAAAGGAGAATCGGTTTATTATTTTACCTATAAATGGATGGATAATGAGACTGTAGTGGTAACAGATGATTATAGTAATGTAAACCGATTATGGAAAATAGATATTAATATATAGTAGTCATAAGAGTTAAGCTAAGTTATACTAATGTTGTTTTTTTAATTCTAAGGCACAAATTATGAAAAGCCAAAATAGTATTGGAATAAGGTACAGTAGCATCTCGAAAAAAACCAAATCGGAGATGTTGAGTTTAGGGCCTGAGGTTAAGGGTATTACTGTTGGAAAGTCTGGTAGTTGTTACTATCAGCTCCTTGATGGCAGAGTTATCTATGATGTGATTGGCGTTAAGTATTACTTATTCCAAAATCTTATTGATTTTGAGAGTTTTATTGCGTTGTCACAATCAGAAAAAACTTATGTCACTACTGCTATTTATCCAATAGATGATGAGAATTTTATTGAACACAAGGATGAATATATTAATACTTTTATTAAGCGTTTTACATCTAAAATTGCATTTGAAAGAATGGATGAACTAAAGCGGATCGATGAATTTTTGAGTACTTTGGATAAAGCACAATTATGGGAACTCAGAATCCCTATAATTGCGACTTGTGGGGAATTTTTGATAAATAAATCTAATACCGGCACATGGAAGTATTTAAACACATCTATCAAAGGAGTCAAACAACGGCAGCCTATCTTTATAGTTGAGGGTAAATTGATTAGTCCTTCTTTGATTTTTGACCTGGAGTACGATAAGAAATTGAAAAATAAAAATTATCAGGTCAACTTCTTTGATGGGATATCTTCTAGGCTTTAATAGCACTTGGATTCACAAAAAAAGAAGCAGATGAGATGGCACATTATTCAAGTACATATGCTGATCATCCTACTAATCGATAAGATTTGCTGATTTTATGTGGCATCCACTCGCAACAAAAGTCCATCCTTATCGCTCTGGAATAAATTATAATAAAACTAAAGATTCCCAATTGGAAAAAAAATAATGTTTGACATTCTATGATGAGTGATAAAGAAGCTGAAAGTGGAATGACATGAGAACAAGCAACAGCCAGAGGATTAAAATTTGGATGGGATAATATATTTAGTTCTGATGGAGGTAAAGATCTAGGGAAATTTGAGTAGGGTATTCATACTTTGCAAGACGCAATAGTACATGGAGGAATGACAACTCATGAGCATTTTGGTTCAAATTGGTCATCCGTTAAACAAACTTTATTTAAAGGTATGTTTGGGTCAACTGATGATGCTTCAAATCTTACAAGATCCGCGGGAATAGTTACCCGGCTAATGGCAGGAAAAGATGTTAAATTTAAAAAAAAATGAAGAATTGAATTTCAGAGGGATGTCGAATAATCGGGTGTCGTTAATGATTGGATTGTTGTTAAAGCAAGGGTTTTCGGGCACTATAAAGATGAATTGATATGAAAGTAATTATTTTAGTTTTGAAAATTGTTGTAATAGGCTTTTTATGTTTGGATTTATTATACTGGGGTGCTATTTATGGTTCAGGTCATAAAATTCCTAAAGATACTGAGTGGTTCTTGGCGAAATGGGCTATAATTTTAGCTTTTACTTTACTTTCAGTTGTTTTACTTTCAAAGAGGCTTGTAAAGAAATAGCAATTATTTCAAATTAGATGCTTAATGATTTTTAATACTTTACTATCAATATAAGATCCAAAGCCTAGCAGAAATGTTGGGCTTTGTTATTTCTTTAGGAGTTCAAGTTTAAGCAATCTCAGAATCAGTCGACCCAGTAAACAGATTTTAGATGGGACATCTTTGGGAGCAGGAGCTGTGGAAACTATTACCTCTGGTATAGCTACCTTTGCAAAGGATCCGACAACTCGAGAAGTTGCAGAAAAGGCTGGGAAATATTTAGGTGTCCCTGGAAAGGTACTCGGTGTAGCTGCCCTTAAAAATGATGTTAATAATATATATCAAAAAGGGCTTTCTAAAATGACCTTTGCAGATGGAGCGAAGCTGGGCTTATCAATTGCTCAACTAGCGCTTAAGGTTAATCGTATCTTTGGCGTATGGAATAATGGATGCCATGGGTTATAATCCTGGTGATATGATCGCAGATTATTAAAATGACAAATAATGAAAAAAGAGATACGACATATATATTTTAGGCTCTATAAATACTATGACAATGATAGGTCAATTCCATTAGTATCTATATTTTGTGTAATATTTGCAATAATGGTTTTTATGGCTTTTGGGCTATTTAATGTCATGAAAATATTTTTTGGAAAGGGACTATTCACTTTTCCTGTAGCTAAGGCTGGAACAATTATGTATCTGTGGCCATTATTGTTGTTTTTTCCATTATACTTCATTTTTAAGTATTTGATGCAAAAAGAAAGACTACATGATTCGATCATGAATGAATTTGAAAATGAATCTGAAAAGGAGAGAAGAAATAGTATTTTTATAACATTATGTGTGGTTATATTTCCCTTAGTCTTCTTCTTTTTGACACTTTACATAAGAGGATAGTTTCCGAATACGTCTGGTTGTAGCGTTTTGCTACCGCCTATTCAAACAATCCCCTTGCAGGTGTATCGTGTGTTTAATCGGTTCGCTATTTACATGCTCCTTTTGCATTGTCTAAGCAGGAGCTCGCGGCTTTCTAGAGCTAGGTTTTAAGGAAAAGATGGGATTAAGAATGAAGACAGGAAAAAAAGGATGTAAAAGTAATATAGCGGCAACAAAAATTTTAAGTTTTATGGTTAGGTATTAAGGTGGGATAGGTGTGTTTCTTATCACACGCATCTGGTGGTGAAAATGGGCATGCCATCCGGCAATGCCCAGATCGTCGTCTTAACTATCACTAACTGCTGGCCATACTTCTACAATGACCAGTATGTTTTTATTTATTATGAAAAGCGTTTACCCCGTTTTCTAAGAATTTTTTATAATTTGTTATATCATAATCTGCACCCTGTGGTTGTCCCAGTATTGCTTCTGTTTTGGGATCGAGCAGTACATAAAAAGGCTGTGAGTTAGACTGGAATTTCCTGGCCTGCAGATCACTCCATTTTTTACCAATGGTATTGAGTTTTCTTCCCTCGGGTGTAATTACTACATCAGCTGGTGCCAGTTCCGATTTATCATCTACATATAACTGGATCAGTACATAATCATCGTTGATCATTTTGTACACATCCTTGTCTGGCCAAACATTAGCTTCCATTTTTCTACAGTTTACGCAGGCATGGCCAGTAAAATCAATCAGTACGGGTTTGTTTAGTTTTTTGGCTGCAGTTAAACCTTCGCTATAATCGAAATAGGCATTCAGCTTTAATGGTGCATGGAACTTATCCGCATATTTATGTGGGCCATCATTTGTTGACGTTTGTTTTCCTGCAAGTAATCCAGCAGTATAAAGGTCAAAATCTTGTGTTTCCTGTGGCGGAAGAAAAGCCGATACACTGCGTAACGGTGCGCCCCACATGCCAGGGATTAAGTAAACGGTAAAGGCAAGAACTATTGTTGCCAGAAAAAGCCTCGGTACGGAGATAAAAGCCAGCGGACTATCATGGGAAAACTTCAGTTTGCCTAAAAGATACATGCCCATCATCCCGAAAATAACAATCCACAGGCTTAAGAATATTTCCCTGTCAAACCACTCCCAGTGGTAGGCCAGATCTACATTGCTTAAGAATTTTAACGCAAAAGCGAGTTCAAGAAAACCGAGCACAACCTTAACACTGTTTAGCCAACCGCCAGATTTCGGCAGTTTGTTCATTGCCGATGGAAAAAGTGCAAACAGTGCAAAAGGAATGGCCAGGGCCAGAGAAAAACCGAACATGCCTATTGCAGGGCCTAATATAGCCCCTGTTGTGGCTGCCTGCACCAGTAGCGTGCCTATAATGGGGCCTGTGCAGGAGAAAGATACCAGGGCCAAAGTTCCGGCCATGAAAAACAATCCTGCAATGCCGCCTCTATCAGAATTGGCATCCATTTTATTTACCCAGGAAGAGGGCAGGGTAATTTCGAATGCCCCTAAAAACGAAGCTGCAAAAACAACCAGCAATAAGAAGAAAAAAAAGTTAAAAATACCGTTGGTAGACAGGCTGTTCAGGGCATCGGCACCAAAAATTACCGTTACCAAAAGCCCAAGCACCACATAAATAAGGATAATGAAAAAGCCATAGAGTGCCGCACGCCGAAAGGCCTTTCCTTTTTCTGATCCTTTAGTAAAAAAACTTACCGTAAGGGGCAGCATGGGGAAGATACAGGGCATCAGCAAAGCTGCTAAACCGCCAACAAAACCTGCAATAAAAATTCCCCACAAGGTTTTTTGTTCTTCTTTCGGTTGGGCAATAGTTTTTTGAGTAACAGCAGGAGCAGCTATTTTAGCAACAGTATCAGTTGCTTTAATTGTGCTGTCAACCGCTTCTGGCTTAATCTCTGTAAAAGTCAGCTCTTCGGTATTTGTGCTGTCCTGTGCATATCCACTTAAGGATATTGCGCAACAGAACAGCAAACCGAGACAGATTTTCTTTAAGGATATCATATGCTTTGTTACGCTATTATTTTACAGGAATGCTAAAATCTACCTGTTCTGGTGGTAAACATTGTTTGTCATCGCATACCATAAACTCTACATTACCTTTAACGGTTGCGCTTTTGCCTTTTAGCTTTACTTTTTGTTGAAATACTACTGACTTTTCGAAGTAGCTTACATCCATTTTGAAAGTAGATTCGAATTTGGTTATGGCTTTTGGTTCGATGGTTTTTCCAACGAGGGTATAAGCACCTGATGATGGAAAACTAAAGGTTGTTTTAACCGGACCGCCATCTTTAACAAATTGCGAATAGAGGTGCCAGCCCTGATCTATAGTGGCCTTAATGAAAACAGTAGCCGTATTCGGCCCGGTTTTTTTTGCTGCGTAACTCCAGGTTACAGGTTTTAAAATCTGGCTGTATGCGCTAAGGCTGATCAGGCATATGGCGCAGCATAAAATGGTGATTTTTTTCATGTTGTGGTTTATTTGTTGATTGTTTTGATTAATGTAATCTGCTAAAGGCCTGGTAGTCGATAAAGTCTACTTCAGGACTAATGTATCCGGTTTTAACCGCTTCTACCTTCATTAAATCGGTACTTAAATATTTTTTGTTGCTATCTGAAAAGATGGTCACTACACAGCTTTCTGTGCCCATTTTTTTTTGTTGTTTTATGGCGCCGATTACATTAGCGCCCGATGATATACCTACGGCTAAACCAAGTTTCTCGGCCAGTTTTTGCGCCATAAGTATGGCATCGCCATCGTTTACCTGTACCACTTCATCCAGCTCGTTAAGCTTAACAATTTCGGGGATAAATTCATCAGAAATGCCCTGGATTCTATGACTGCCTACTTTATAACCAGTAGTTAAGGTAGGCGATTCGGCAGGCTCCAATGGATGTATCTTAATACCCGGATTTTGCTTTCTTAAGAAATTTCCTACCCCCATAATAGTCCCCCCGGTGCCTACTCCGGCAACAAAAGCATCAGGTGAAAGATTTTTCAAGCGCAACTGCTCCCAGATTTCTTTACCAGTGGTGTGTTCATGTGCTTCCGGATTGGCGATATTCTCGAACTGTTTAGGCAAGAAAATATCCGGATCGCTTGCTGCCATCTGTTCTGCAAGTTTAATGCTGCCGATAAAACCGCCTTCTTCTTTGCTCACCAGAATAATCTCTGCACCTAAACTTTTAATAATATCCATGCGCTCTTTGCTCAACCAATTTGGCATAATGATGGTAACCGGATGGCCCAAAGCTTTACCTATGGCCGCAAATGCAATCCCGGTATTGCCGCTGGTGGCTTCAACAATCCGATCACCAGCTTTGATCTTACCTTCGGCATATGCTTTTTTTAGCGTGTAAAGTGCCATCCGGTCTTTAATGCTGCCAGTTAAGTTGTAATGCTCGCATTTAACATAAATTTTGCCTACACGCCCCTGGTAGGTGTAGGTGAGCTCAAGCATTGGTGTGTTACCAACCAGAAGCGATAAATGTTCGAATTTTCCCTCCATGGCAGAAGTCATTTTATTTGCTGTTATTGTAGTCATAACTGTTGATTACATCGTATAGCAGTGGCTATTTTGATTGATTTTTATTTCGGTAAAATTCAGTATTATAATTTTTTAGGTCAATACATGTTGTTTTTTACAGAAAATTTCTGCTTTTTTGATTATTATTTAGTCTTTATTTCAGTTTTGGCTTGATTTTTTAACTTTCATTATATTTTTTTTCAATTTATTATCGTTCAATGACCCACGGAGATTTAGATCAGGTTGATGTAGAAATACTAAAATTGTTGCAACATGATGCCTCTTTAACCAATAAAGAAGTATCCTTGAAGCTGCATAAATCTATAGCCACTATCCATGAACGGATAAGACGATTAAAGGAACAAGGCTATATTAAAAGGATTGTGGCCATTCTCGACCGGAAAAAGATCAATAGAAACCTGATCGCTTTTTCACATGTACTGTTGAAAGAACATACGGCTAAAACCCTGATCGAATTCGAAACCGAAGTTTCTAAGTTTGGCGAGGTAATGGAATGTTTGCAGATGACCGGTGCCCACGATTTTATTCTCCGTATCGCGACCAGGGATATGGATGATTACCACGAATTTCTGCGGAACAAACTCGCTACACTGCCCAATATCACAACTGTTCAAAGTTATTTTGTACTCTCAGAGCCTAAAAGTGAAACGGCATATCCTATCTGATCCCGTTAGATGGTTTGTGACAAAATTTTTCTGCCTCAAGCAATGTAATCTTGGATACCGCTGCTGGTAATCGGGTTAATGTAATTCTAATTATCAAAAAAATCATCTCTTTAAAGCAAACAATTTTCAATAATTTAGGCCTGCAGGTACCTGAAAGGCGGCGGTGCGAAAACTACTCATGATTGCTCCACTCCAGCCACTGAAAATATAAATCCAACGCCATAAACATTGTTGATTTTTACGTTTGAAGAAACAGCAAGCAATTTCCGTAGTCTGACGATAAAAACATCAAGGCTTCTTCCTAAAAAATAGTCGCTTTCACCCCAGATCTGAACCAGAATCTCTTCCCGCTTGGTGATTACGTTCCGGTTTTTGTTGAGATATTCCAGCAACTCCGCTTCACGCTGTGTTAGCGTTATTGGGGTTTGCCCGGGTATGCTAAGTTCCAGCAAGTCTTTATTGAGGCATAGGTCACCTATGTTCAGTATATTAGTTACTAATTCCTTTTCCCGCTGTGCTTTAGGGATTTGATGCCAGATAATGTTCCGTATTCTTAATACCAGTTCATCAATGTCAAAAGGCTTACAGATATAATCTACCGCACCAAGTGTAAGCCCTTTCACCCTGTCGGGTTTCTCTTTGCGCGCCGTAAGAAAAAGAAAGTATACATCGGGGTTAAGTTCCCTGATTTTTCCAGCCACCCCGAATCCATCAATATCGGGAAGTTGAATATCTATGATAATCAGATTGTAATCAGCGTGATTTTTTTGGTATAGGTTAATCGCTTCTGCTCCAGAACAGCACCAATCCACCGAAAAATCCATCAGTTCAAGGTACTGTCGGGTTACATTACCCAGATCTGTTTCATCCTCCACATAAAGTAGTCTTCTCTTCACGGCCTGCATTAAATCACAATTAAAATTTCGCTTCCCTGTCCGATGCTACTTTGCACTTCCAACTTCCAGTTATGGATCTGGATGCATTGCTGCACATAATACATGCCAAGACCTAAGCCGCTAACATGTTCCCGGCCAGGATTTTTGCCCCTGTAAAACTTGTCGAAGAGATGTTCAACCGTATATTTTTCCATTCCTATTCCATTATCTCTTATGCTGATCCTCAAACCATTCGATGTCCCATCAACGGTGATGTGTATTTCTTTAGGTGTTTTATCACTGTATTTTATAGCGTTGTCGAAGATATTCGATAACATGGTGGTCACCCAGAATCTATTCAGGTATACCTGCGTTCCGTTGTTTATACCCTGAGTGTAAAAATATACATTTTTATCATGCATTTTAACACGGTAGTCTTGTATTACTTCAGTTAAAAGTTGGCAGAAAATAACCTCTTTTTTTTCTATTTCGGTATTTACCAGGGTAATGTCCATTACCTGATTGAATAAGGTCTGTAGCTGTTTGGTTTGCCTTGCAATGATTTCAGTAAATTCAGTAATGCTTTCTTTGCTGTTAAATACTTTTTCATTCTGTATCGCTCTGTTAGCCACCATAATTGTCGAAATAGGAGTGTTGAATTCGTGGGTTATACTGTTTATAAAGTCAGATTTCATGTCTGATATCTTTTTTTGTTTAGACCAGCTTTTAAATGTAAAATAATAAACAAAAAAGACTAACAGTAATGCAAACAGGGTAAGCAATAAAACCGGAATAGCACTTTTAAAGATTTCAGCTTGTCTGTCAATGCGATCGGCAAAGAAAGTGACAGTGATATCATAGGAATATGGACTGGATGGCCCCATAGACATTGAAGTGACTATGTTTTGTGCTTGGGGAGACTTAAGTTTTCCGCTAACGATGTACCCTTGTGGAGACTGTAGGTTTGCTTTTAGAAACGGATATTTTTTCTGATAGTGATATAAAGGGATCGGCTTGTTATCGCTGAACCGCAGGCTGATGCTGTTGATGACAATGAGATATTCAAGTTGATCATCCAGTTTATATTGTTTTTTTATCTCTTGTATGAGGGAGTCAGTTGGATTTCTGGTTTGTAACTCCTCAAACATCATTGCAAGAAGTGAATCAGTGTACTGGTTTTTTATGGAGCCAGATTTAAGATATTCACTTTCTAAGGATTCGATATTTTTAACGAGATAGCTGTCTAGGAGCGAAAACCCTCCAGCATAAATACTTTCCTTGCTGACATTTTTTAAGTAAAACTGTTTCAGCTTTTGTTTCAAATCGACCTGATATTGCTTGTTCTTTAGTTCAAATGTGTTATATATCAGGTACAGCAGCACCCCAACAAGGATGATAAACCCGGTGAAGGCAGTTGTTTGATACTTTTTGAGCTCGGTCATTTTGCGCTAAAATAATAAAAAATTGAAGCGGTCTGGTCCCATTAACATTTCGTTATGATTTCATTAACAGGATTTACAGGAAATGCCGGATAAATTTGCGGATCGATAGCGGCAAACCATGTTGCTGTTATTAACAACTCTTAAATATTATTTATAAAAATGAAAAATTTAACTTTAAAAATCGGATTGCTGATCACATTATTGACCAGCATTACTGCCTACGGACAAACAAACAGGTCTGCAGCTGCGTATGGGCGTGAGGAATACATAGAAGTTGAGAAAAATGTAAAACTTCACGTAACTGATCTGGGTGAAGGGCAGCCGTTAATCTTGATCCATGGCTGGCCGCTAAGCGACGCCATGTACGAATATCAGTACGCTTATTTTGTAGAAAAAGGCTTTAGGGTAATCGGCATTACGCTACGGGGATTTGGCCTGTCAGACAAACCGGGAGGTAAATACAATTACGATGTTTTTGCTGATGATATTAAGGTCATTCTTGATAAATTAAATATCAAAAATGCCACAATCGGTGGATTTTCGATGGGAGGGGCAACAGTGATTCATTATGTAGCCAAGTATAATGGTGCGCATGTATCTAAAATGGCCTTATTCGGCGCAGCTGCACCAATGTGGACAAAAAGAGCCGATTTTAACTTTGGGCTTTGGACAAAAGAAGACGTAGACGGTTTAATCAAATTGAATAATACAGACAGGCCTCAGTTGCTGGCCAATTTTGGGCAGATTTTTCCTGCAAGCCAGACAAGTGTTGCTCCAGGCTATGGTGCTTGGTTGGGTACAATCCAGGCGCAAGCCTCACCTTATGCAATGGCAGAAGGCCTTAAGACTTTAAGAGACGCTGACCTGCGTGCCGACCTGAAAAAAATTCAGTTGCCTACGTTGATTTTACATGGTAGATCAGATAAAATTTGTTCTTATGAGCTGGCGGAACAAATGAGTAAACTACTCAAAAACGCTAAACTGGTCCCTCTTGAAAAAAGCGGCCATGCCCTGTTCATCGAGGAGATGGAAAAATTCAACTCAGAACTTTTGAATTTCATTAAACAATAAAGCCCATTAAACAGATGTATCACTCATGCGATACATCTGTTTTAATATTTAAGAGAAATGAAAATTGTATTTTGGCTGTTTCTTATGGTATCTGTTTGCTCCTGTAAACCATATGCTGGTATAGTAAGGTATACCTTGAGCGAAGAAAAGGTGCCTTATTCAAAAGCTGTCATTGCCAATGGGATTCTATACGCTTCGGGCCAATTAGGTATAAATCCAAAAACAAAATTGCTGCAGCCAGATCTGGCATTGCAAACTAAGCAGATCATGGATAACCTAAAGATTTTGCTGAGACAGCATAATTCGGATACACAGCACATTATTAAAGTAAATATATATTTAAAAGACATTTCACAGTTACAGCAGGTAAATGAAATTTACACCAGCTATCTTTCTGAAAAAATGCCCGCCAGAACTTCTGTTCAAATTAACGCTTTACCTCTGGGTGCTTTAATCGAAATTGATTGTATAGCACTTGTCAAGTAAATCTTTAAACCTCAAAAAAATGAAAATATATCAACGTTACTTCTTACACATCATCGCATTTTTAGGCATGTTTGGCTGCTTAGTGCCAAATAAAGCGATAGCGCAACAGTCTGGTATTAAACGCACAGATCTTCAACGGCATGACCTTTCTGTGCCGGGATACGAAGCGATTCAGGTACGTGTTGATTTTGAGCCAGGCAAGGCCTTTGGCCTGCATTCGCATCCGGGCGAAGAAATTATTAATGTTTTAGAAGGGGAGCTGGAATATGTAATTGAGGGAGAAAAGCCTGTTGTGCTGAAAGCGGGCGGAGTACTTTTCATTCCCGCTGGAAAAAATCATTCTGCCAGGAATATTGGCAAAGTAAAAGCTTCTGAACTGGCAACTTATATCGTAGTAAAAGGAAAACCGCTATTAACATGGAAAGCTGAGAAACCTTAACTATTTGGGGGACATGCTATTGCACGCGGAATTACCATATAGAGATCAATGATAGAATAGATCGGGCGATGAAAGGCATGCATTTTTCTTTTTTTCAGATTGACCCAGAACAGACCTGTATCGATTAAACAAAAAAGGCGGTCCGTAAACAGACCGCCTGAACCAAAATATAAATTTTTTTTTATTTGCTAAGGGAAGCTAGTGCATTTTCAGTGTTTAGGCTTGTTTTTGTATTGGCTGCAACGAATTTATCCATGGTCAGCTTTTGTCCTTTGCCCATTACGAGCATATGGTCGGCAGTTGAACCACTTAAGGTTAAATCAGCATGATCTTCGATCACAGTATACAACCCTTCGGTCTGTGAGTTTAAGTCTAGTGATGCATTTCCGCTTAAGAAAACCTGCAGATATTGCGTATTGATTTTACCCTCTGTTTTTACTTTAGCGTTATCCATTGCATGGATGCGATAGATATCATTTACGTAAATGGTAAGTTTTGCAGTGCTGTTATCCAAAGCGGTAATCTCTAAGCCATCTCCGCTCTGCACAACCTTAGCTTTACCAGTGTTTTCATCTGTATAGCTGATGCCGGTACGTTTTCCCTGTACAATGGTCAATTCTACATTTCCTTTTACTTTGATGCGTTTGAAGCTCAATGCTTTTGCAGTGTGAACAGGTTTGATGGTTTCAGATGCGTTAGCTGATAATACTGCTGAAGTAGATAATACCAATGCTAAAGATGATGCGAATAATGTTTTGAATAAAGTTTTCATATGCTTTGAGTTTTAATTTTTATAATGTTTTTATTGATTGTTCTGATATTAAGACGTGCAACCACTAGAAACGTTTCAGCGCAAATCGCAGCATTATACCAGCCTGGGAAGCTAATCGACCAACGCCAGAAATTCAGAGACAAAAAGATGGTTGTCGCTTGTGAATTTTTCAGGTTTTCTTCCTGAGCGGTGAGTCCACGAAAGTTCGAACTAACTGCTTTTTAATCGCATCAATACCTTGTTGCTTTACCAGCTTGGGTTCTGGCACAATAATGGCTCCGTGAATAAGATATGAAACCGAGGCACGTTATTAGCAATATCAATCATCTTTTTAACCAGCTCATGGTATAAATCGAGGACTGCCGGCAACAGTGGGAATTTCCTCCTGGCGAGGCAAAAAAAAGGAAGGGCTGTGTAAGCCGCCATCACATTTAAATTATTATTTGGCAACAAAAAATCCCTATAATTGTTATTAGGAGAAATATGAGTAAAGTATTTACAATTACAGAAGGACTCGAGAATTTAGGAGCGCTGCGAACGGGCGGGCAAGGATCGGTATATAAAGGGAAACGCATCGGTGCAATTTACTCCGCAGTGAAATTAATCCCTACTCCAATATACACCGAGAACCGCGATGATAAAAATTACCGCAATTTTGAAAACGAGGTTGCAAAGTTGCTAAAGGTAAATGAAAATCCCAGTCCGAATGTTGTAAAAATGCTCAGTTTCGGCATAACCGAAAGCGGGTCCTTCCCATTTATAGAAATGGAATATATAGAAGGGCCTGACCTTTGTGAGCTGCTCCAACCCCCTCATCAAAAGATATTTACGCTAAGCGAAGTCATAAAAGTTGCACAACACCTGGCTGCTGCCCTCGAGCACTGCCATAAACTTGGGGTAAAACATGGCGACGTTAAGAGTAATAACGTTAAATACAATTTGCATACAGCGAACTATGTGCTACTGGATTTTGGACTCGCCATTATGAGTGAGGAGCAGCGTAGAAGTAGCATCAGGCATGCAGGTGCGGTGGAGTTTATGGCGCCCGAACAAAATGAAGGCAAAATGCTTCTGCAAACCGATGTTTACAGTTATGGCATCATCTTATATGAATTACTCGGAGGTCAGGTCCCCTTTCCGCTACCTGGAAATAGTGATACCGGGCGCAATTCGGTAATGATCGGTCATATGGAAAGTGAAGTGCCTGACGTATTGGGTCTGCGCAAAGCAAACTTGCCCACGGGCTGGACTGAGGAACAGAAAACACGGGAGATGCAGGTTCCGGATTGGCTCCTAAAACTGATCGAAAAATGTCTGCAGAAAGATCCTATGTTCAGGTACAGCGATGGAATGGCTTTACATGAAGCGGTGCTTAGCGGAAGCTTATCGGGCAATGTTTTACCCATAGACCATTCAGCTATGGATTCGCTCAAAACGGAGAACGAAGCACTCCGTAAACAGGTATTGGCATTGGAAAGTATAGCCCAGATTCCGCAAAGAAACGGTATACTGTTACCTCATTTTGCGTTTGCCCTTATGATCATCTCAATTATCGGATTGCTTGCTTTCCTGGGCTATTCCCAGTTTCGCAGCGAGCCGCAGGCACAGCAAGCTGTCCAGCCCATAGATTCGATCCCACTGGCAGTTGATACCACAGCACAAGAAAAAAGAAGATTGGCGAATCAGCGCAAGCTGGCTGAAGCAGCAGCAGCAAAGCGGGCGGTGGATAGTGCTATCAACGCAGAGATCAATAAAGCCAGAGATAAAGCTGCCGATAGCACAGAAGACCTTAACCCTGATACTTCAGTTAGCCCTGTACAGTTTTAATTTTAAGAAAAAACAATTGCCCTTAACCGCCGCATAGGCACCCTTACTTATGGAAACAAAATCAAATTTCTGGCAACGTATCGGTATTCAGGATTGGTTTCTAACCGATGAAAACAAGAGCAGTGACCAAAAAGCACCGCAACTCACTCCCGAAACCATCTACAGCTTTATCGTGGATAAATTTAAGGAGTCCATCAGGGAATTATCTTTTGCCGATCGCATCGTTTTTTATCATGAATTCATTATTACCTTCAACGCTGAAGATTACCGTGAATTTATAGACAATAAACAGGGAATTTTGGGCTTGATCGTACAGGAAACAGTCAAAAAATTCTATGCGATTTTAAGAGAACACCGGCAAGCCGGAAAAAATGTAGAACCATCCGGCTCAAAATGGGTATTCCGGTTGGTATCACATCCGGATTACGCAAGGGGCGATAAGGGTTTTATCGGAAAACTGCTGCCAGACAACAATCAGAAATCGGAAAATCTCCGTGTAACATTCATTCCCCGACAAACTGGTATTGCACAGACATTCGATATCAACAACGATATTTTAAAGGGCTTCACTTACTACAGCGAAGGCTATATGGAAATCCCATACGATGCGCAATTGGAATATGTTGATGGTAATACTACCCCGTCCAAGGACCAGGCTGTTCTCGGCCGGCTGGAAGCCATCATACCCGATAAGCAGTTTTCAGGCAAAAAAATAGAGTTCCTGATTAAAACAGAAGATACTATCGTTTCGGGTAACGATGACGAGCGCGAAGGTTCCAATATTTTCAAGATCGCCTCAGAATGGGCCAATTCGCCACACCTACACATCCGCTACAACAAAACAGACGGTAATTTCTATTTGGCTTCTTTCGGCGAACTTACTACTTTGAACGAGGTTTTGGTACAACGCAGCGAAATTAATTCACCACAATGGGTTTCTTTGCCGCTGAACTCCAGGATGTTGCTTAACGGCATAATCGGTATAAATCTATTTAAATCCTAACTTATGTCGCAACTGCTATCAATTTTATTGTTATCACTGGTCGTTGCGCTGATGATCGTTCATTTTAAAGACATTAAAAATTCCCGTAATAAAAATGGATAAACACTTTTTTGGCCTCACAGACACCGGCAAATCCAGAGACAACAACGAGGACAGCTTTATTGTTAAGTCCCTCACCAACGATCAGTTGATTTTAGCAGCTGTAATAGATGGCGTAGGTGGCTATCAAGGTGGCGAAGTAGCAGCAGGTATTGCGACGGAACAGATTTCAATGCAATTTTCAGGTCGTCCGGCCGATCCAATCTCGCAGATGATCAGCGCCTTCAGGAATACAAATGAAGTAATCATTGCCAAAAAGCAAACAGAGGCAGAACTTTCTGAAATGGCCTGCGTGGCCACTATGGTAATTGCGGATATTGAGCATAATCAATTTTATTATGCGCACGTTGGCGATACCAGATTATACCTGTTGCGGGACGGATCGCTGATCAAAATCTCTAAAGACCATTCATTTGTAGGTTTTCTGGAAGACTCGGGAAGATTGGATGAGGCCGCTGCTATGCAGCATCCAAAACGCAATGAAATCAATAAGGCGATCGGTTTCAGCGATCAGATTGCTACCGATGAGAGTTATATTGAAACCGGACAATCTCCTTTCCTGCCGGGCGATCTTCTCTTATTATGCAGTGATGGGCTGACCGATATGGTAAACAGGCAGGATATTACCACCCTGCTTCTACAAGGAGATACACTTGCTAAAAAAGCAGGCAATCTCATCGCGCTTGCCAATGAAAACGGCGGACGAGATAACATCACCGTTGTGCTACTGCAGAACAACAAAGCGCCTCAAAAGGTAATACCAACCAGACCAGATTTTATACAACAGCCTCAGGCAGCCGCAGGAGCAGAAAATAATGAGGCCATACGGACGCCTGAAAATCCAGCACTGGAAACTCATGCAGCGCCCAAAAGAAATTATCGGTTCGCCGCACTGGTTATTTTATGCCTCATCCTCCTTGGCACTACCATATTTATGTACCTGCAGAATCAGCACCCAGCAGCCCCTGTTTCAACACTAAATCCATCACCCAAACAAAAGATGAGAAACAGTCAGGAGCAGTTACTGCAAGATGCATTTGACCATGCCCTGGGTGACACGCTGGTACTATCCGACTCGATTTTTAAAAGTCCGGTCCTGATCAGCGATACGTTACGCCTGCGGAAAGACACCCTGTATGTTATGGCAAAGGGCATTGTGCTGCAAGCGGATAGCGGATACAAAGGTGCAGGGATAGCGATGCTCCCTCAATCCAGTCTATTGAAGCTGGACAGTTTGCAGTTTAAAGGCTTCGCTACGGCCATCGCCATTTCAGACCAGGCACTGTTACTCAAAAATGTCACCTTTACCAATTGTTTGCTTCCCATACAAAATAGCATCCATTTCCCTGACCAGAAACCGGTAAATGTAGAACTGATGAAGATAGGTACACTAAAAGGTAATACCCCTAAAACCGCAGATTCGAAAAATGGAGCAGAATAAAGGACCTGTCAAAGTGAGCCGGGCTCAGGAACGGATCTTCATATTAGCCACCGCAACCGTTCTCGCACTCTTTTTCTATCAGTTATACGCGATCATTCAGCCCAGGTTTGCAGAAGTTGTGCCACGCTTAAAAGCCGGCACCATGGTTAACCTGAATGCGGAAAAACCTGCCGAGCATATCCGTAACCTACTTAAAAAAGGTTATTATTTTGAAGATCAGCGGGACATTGATCTGATAGAAAAAACCATTGCATCTGCAACGCCAAATGCCGGGCAACTCGACAACATTGGCGAAGTGAACAAACGCAGGTACTTTTTACCTGCAGATGAGGCCTATAAAAAAGGGGGGAAATCATTTAAAGCAAGGGTGTTGGCATCACGGGCACTGCTCGGTTATACGGGTGATGATTCGCTTAAATTCGACCAGGAGCAAAGTAATCCCCGTCCATATCCCTCCCAGGTAAATCTCGGCATGGGCGAGTATGATATCAGTGGAAAAATCTTAGAGAATAATAAAGCTGTGCCAGGTGTTTTGGTCCGTTTGGAAATGATATTGCCACAGGACAGTATTTACAACGACGAACCGACAGAAGCCATTAAAAATATAACTGAAAAGGCTAATGGTATTACAAAGGTTTATACTTTGGATACTGCCGGTAAGCGGAAATTATTCCAGCTCACTGCCTACGCCCGTACCGGTACTGCAGGTGAATTCACTTTTGCTAAGTTGCCCGGCAACCAGGCATTCAAGATATTGCCTTTAAAACCAGGTTTTCAGTTTGGCGCCTCAAAGGGCGTCCAAAACCTTGATGAAAATACCGCTTTCACATTTGAACAGCGTCCACATACGATAAAGCTTTTCTCTACCAGAGACTTCAATATCCTCAAAAAGGAAAAATCACTGATTATCAGAACGCCTGAAGAATTCAACAAGTGGTTTATGATCATCTGCGGAAGCCTGATTGGTGGGTTTTTACTTGTCCACTTCATCCTGTCATGGAAATTCAGCACTGCCGATCAGGTCATATTGCCTGTAGTGATGATGCTTACTGGCATATCATTCCTGATGCTGCTGAGTTTGCAGGATCCGCTGCGCGACCGTTTTTTAGCTAAAGATTCCCTTCTATACCTGCTAATGGGTTTTGGGGGCATCTTATTGATGCTATGCATTAAACTGCGCCGTTTTAATACCGATACTTGGCTTTACCGCCTGCTTTTATTTAAGAACATCCGATCAGCCGCGAACGGCTGGCCCTGGGCCCTGGCCGCTATTGGATTGCTGGCACTCACGATCTTATTCGGAACCGGGCCAGAAGGGAGTGGTGTAAAGGTAAACCTGTTCGGATTTCAGCCCAGTGAAGTGGTGAAATATCTGATCATTTTTTTTCTTGCAGGATTTTTTGCCGTAAACGAGAAACTGATCAGTGAATATTTGAGCTGGAAAAAAAGATGGTCATTTTTCTCCTTTGCCCTATTGGCGATACTGTTAACCCTCATGTTATTTCTGATATTGGGAGACCTTGGCCCGGCGATGGTGGTTTGTTTCACCTTTATTATACTATTTTCATTCTCCCGCGGCGATTTTATGTTCATGGCAGGCGCTATCGTGTTGTACGTATTGGCCTCATGGATTTTTGAAAACGTATGGATATCCACCGCAGTTACCTTGCTTTTGGTCGGTATGCTGATGTTTTTCGGGCGCAGGCAGCTCAGTGAGTCCGCCATCATGGTGCTGGTGATCATGTCGGCTTTCTTAACGATTGATCAGATTCCATATCTGGACCGCGTCTTCCCTGGGCCTGTGCAGCGCCTGGGAGATCGCAAAGCAATCTGGCAGGATGCCTGGAACAATGAAGTTTATGGTGGCGATCAGGTGGCCAATGGTCTGTGGGCCATGTCTACAGGCGGTGCAACCGGTCAGGGCGTAGGGCAGGGCTTTGCGAAAACCATTCCTGAAGCACATACCGATATGATCTTACCTTCAATAGGTGAAGAATTTGGATTGACGGGCATATTGTGCATCTTCCTGCTGTTCCTGTTGTACCTACACCGCTCCATTATTATCGGGAGGAGGACCGGATCACCATTTCTCTTTTATTTAAGTGCAGGGGTCGGCGTATCCACCTTCGTACAGTTCCTGCTCATAGCAGGTGGTTCTACCGGAGCGCTACCGCTATCGGGGGTATCCCTGCCCTTTCAAAGTTATGGGGGATCATCACTTGTACTCAATTTTTTAGCCGCCGGATTTTTGATGTCGGTATCTGCGGTCCGAGGCAGCGACGTACAGATGCAGTACATTGCCAAAGCGCAGGATAAAAACCTGGTGCCGGCCTTGATTGCAGCCTGTTTGGGCATCCTGCTATTGGGCGTAAATGTAGCGGGCTATGTGCTAAACAACCGGAAATGGGTGGTACAGCCAGCCTTGGTAGCCGACCGCAGCGGCGCGAGAATGTTCAGTTACAATCCCCGTATCGCGATACTGATGAACCGTTTAAAAGCCGGAACCATACACGACCGCAAGGGAGTTTTAATGGCAACCAGCAACGTAGACAGTGTGAGGGCGCAACACTTCAAACTTATTGGTGCAGGTATCCCAAATTACAATCTCGATTCGGCGGTACATCAACGTTTAGACCGATATTATCCTTTCGAAGAACAACTGTTTTTTTGGACAGGCGACGCAAATTCAGGCATATTTAATGGAAGTGTTAATGGCTATTTTGCAGATTATGAACACGCAGCCGAACTCCGTGGCTTTAAACTGCCGGTAAAGAGCTTTACGGTTCTTGCAAAGCGATATAGTGAAAACCGTTTCCTGGCACGGGGCGTTAAGGAAATGACGGTTGTGAAAAAAGATTACGCCGCGCTTTCTCCATTACTCCTTGCCGGTATCAGTAGCAAAGAAGTTGAAGATTTTAAAAATAAAAACCGTGATGTACAGTTAACCATGGATGCCGGCCTGCAGACTAAGATCCAAAAGTCAATTGCCCGCGACACTTCATTATCGGATAACCGGGTTTCTGTAGTGATCATGGAAGCAAGTTCTGGCGATGTCCTTACTTCAGCCGTATATCCACTACCACCCATACATGATTGGGAACGGTTGACCATGACCAATGCAGAACAGAATCAGCTTTCGGGGTGGATAACGACCGCTGACCTTGGCTTTACCAATTTCACACAGCCAGGCTCAACCGCTAAGCTGATTACCGCCATGGCATCGTTCAATAAACTGGGCATGGCTGCTGCTGAAAAAAAATACCAGGTGGCCTCCTGGGAGCGTATCCGTACAAAAGGTATCGAGCCGGATGAAACGGGATGGATCGATCTGGAACGTGCGGTGGTGAAATCCAACAACGTCTATTTCATCAAACTTGCAAACCAGGAACAGCTGCAGGAAAACATGGGCGAGCTGTACTTAAAAACAGGCATGTTCCTGCATGGGGCAGGAGGATATTATTACAATAAGCCCAGCGAAAACACCGCACAGGAAGAAAAATGGAAACAGCTTTGGCGCAGGACCGAATTCAACACCAAACCAAGGTATGATCCCAACAATATCCGAAAGACCAGGGCAAAGGGAATTTCCGGAATGTCTTGGGGGCAAGGCGCACTTATTGCAACCCCTGCGGCAGTGGCAAGAATGGCTGCGGGGATTGCAAATAATGGAAATATGATTGCAAACAGGTTTGTACTTAAAGTAAGCGATCAGCCACAGGCGATAAAAACTGGTACGAAATTGGTAAACAATCCGTTATACGCCAAACTGATGCAGGAGTACATGATCAAACAGAGCAGTCCAAAAGTGCAAACGCTAGGACTGGCTGTTGCCGGTAAAACCGGTACGCCGGAGCGGATCTGGAAGAAACAGCAGATTAATGATGGCTGGTATGTATTTTTTGCACCGACTGCAACTGGCAATGGTCATATTGTAGTCTGTATCCGCATTGAAGCTACCAAAGGATCATCAGACGCTGTACGATTGGCCGGCAGGCATGTAATTCCGTTCTTAAAAGAGGGTGGCTATATTAAAAGCATTGTGCCTTCGGCCAAAACTGATAACAAGGCAGCTGTATCGGAACTTAATTGAAGAAATGAAACATTTAAACTAAAACCATCAATCAATAGTTTGTATATCTTCACCACATTGAGGAACAACGCAGGTGTTGAACTCGACATATTTTATAACACATTAGCAAAGCACTAACAAAATATAGATGAAAACGATATTCGACCTCTTCAAAAGCGCAAGTGGGGAACATCCCGATGATGTGAAGGGAATCAGGCATGCATTACTACAGTTTGTAAAACAGGAATTACAAAAAGCGGAGGGCGGAGAAGGCGCAAATATCAAAGGTTTGGGTATTTTTATATACTGCAGCCCAGCAGCGCGCCATGTGTATGAAGCTGCTGTGTTTACCGAGGATCCCGACCAATTAAAAAACGAGATACAACGCATCAGTGATGACTATTCCCTGGATCTGCCTTCGGGCTGGTCACTTGAAGTTGCTTTCGACGAAGCTATTCCAGACGATGCGGTCGAAATGCAAAATCTGCCAATAGCACTGTTGGTCAAAACCAAAACCCATTTTGTTAAGCAACAGGCTAAGGCCTACCTGAAAGCACTTAGCGGGAAGACTTTACAGCCAATCTATGAAATAACTTCCGCGGGTGGAAAATACAATATCGGCAGAGATGAAAAGGCACAGTCTGATGAAGGTTATTTCCGCACCAACCACATTGCATTTCCATCAGAAAGTGATGATGAACGAAATAAGTACATCAGCAGACAGCATGCGCACATCGAATGGGATACCAGCATAGCCAAATTTGTAATCTTCGCAGATGAAGGTGGAATACCACCCCGCAATAAGGTTAAACTGCGTTCAGCGCTTACCGAAAAGACAGTAAAACTCCATGCTACCCAGATCGGGCAGGAATTAGCCGAGGGAGATCAGATTATCTTAGGCGAATCTGTCGTATTGGAGTTTAGCTTTAAGCCGCAGCATCATGAGTAAAATTTTTACAATTACAGAAGGGCTACAAAACCTCGGTGCATTAAAAACTGGTGGGCAGGGATCTGTTTACAAAGGAATGCGCATGGGGCCGGTTTATTCTGCCATCAAACTTATTCCTACACCAATCTACGTGGAAGATGACAGCGATAAAAACTACCGGAATTTTCTCAATGAAGTGAATAAGCTGCAGCAGGTAAACATCCATCCCAGCCCGAATGTGGTGAAAATACTCAGTTCAGGGATCACCGATAGCGGGTCCTTTCCTTATATAGAAATGGAATACATCGAAGGCCCCGAACTTAGCGAACTACTATTGCCTCCGCATCAAAAAGTTTTCACCGTTAAAGAACTGTTAAAAGTCGCTGAACAATTGGCTGCGGCACTTGCACATTGTCATCAGTTTGGGGTCAAACACGGCGATGTTAAAAGCAATAATGTAAAGTACAATACACAGACTGCCAATTACGTGCTATTGGATTTTGGCCTGGCCATTATGAGTGAAGAGCAGCGCAGGACAAGCATTCGCCATGCAGGGGCAGTAGAATTTATGGCACCGGAACAGCATGAGGGAAAAATGCTGTTACAGACAGATATTTATAGTTACGGTATCATCCTGTACGAACTCCTGGCCGGGCAGGTACCTTTTCCACTCGATGGCGGAGGCGATACCGCCCGCAATACGGTCATGATTTCACATCTTGAAAAGGAAATCCCAGATGCCATGTCACTGCGTAAAAGCAATCTGGAAGATAAGTTTCAGGACGATATTCTGCATGCGGAAATGCAGGTACCCCAATGGTTGATTGAGCTGATTGGGCGATGCCTGCAAAAAAATCCAGATGATCGGTATGCCAATGGAATGGAACTGCAGAAGGCTGTTACTGCCGGAATATTGTCGGCACCACAAGACAGCAGGCACAGAGAAAACACCATACCCAACGAAGCCCTGCGTTATGCCGCCTTATACGGTGAGACACAGCAAAAGAACGAAAAGCTTGAAAAAGAGCTGGCAACATTAAAACCCCTGGCCCTAAAGGCCGGAATAAAATACAATAGTTCGACTGGTGAATATCATCAGGAAAATTACATCCATGCCCCAAGAAAGGCTTTTTTAGGTTACGCTGCAGTCTGTGCCTTATTTGTTGCCTTTGTAGTTTATAGCTTAACTAAGACAGAAAACCATAATATTACGGCCATGTCGACAACCCCATACCGGTCACCATTTGAAATCGCAAATCAGCAATACAGGCAAGCACTGCAAGAAGCGAGAGAAGACAGTATCCGCAAAGCAAAAATGCAATGGGCGCAGCAAGTAAAAGCAAACGAAAAAGCCAGGAAACAGAACGGTAAAAAGAAGAAGAAATTTCTGGGTATATTCTGAGAAAGCAGTTACACCATACCTTCCGAAATTTAAATACTTAATGTGGCCTTTTATTTTAAAGAAGGATTAACATAAGGTTAAATTTTAATGATCTAAGCCTTTGCATCCTCCTAAATTGCTGATATAGCATAGTAATAGATTCTAACTATTCCATTATAGAATTAAATGATTGTGATTAGTTCTTTCAATTCTCTAAATTTATAATAATCTGGTTAAGTTTTAACAACGGATCGGATTTCACTAACAAATTAATATATGGAAAAAGAATCGAACGATATCAGCAAGTGCCCGTTTCATAACGGCAGCATGAAGAGTAATGTAGGTGGTGGCGGTACCCGAAATGGCGACTGGTGGCCAAAGCAGTTAAAGTTGGGTATTTTACGCCAGCATTCTAACTTATCCAACCCAATGGATGGTGAATTTAGTTATGCCGAAGCTTTTAAAAGTTTAGACTTGGCCGCATTAAAGGCAGACCTTCATGCACTGATGACCGATTCGCAAGATTGGTGGCCGGCAGATTTTGGTCACTATGGAGGTTTATTTATCCGCATGGCATGGCACAGTGCCGGAACCTATAGGGTGGGCGATGGCCGTGGTGGTGCCGGTGCCGGATTACAACGTTTTGCACCGCTGAACAGCTGGCCAGATAATGTGAGCCTTGATAAAGCCCGCAGATTACTTTGGCCGATTAAACAAAAATACGGGCGCAGAATTTCGTGGGCAGATTTAATGATCTTAACAGGAAATATTGCCTTAGAATCGATGGGCTTTAAAACCTTTGGATTTGCCGGTGGGCGTGAGGACGTTTGGGAGGCTGATGAATCGGTATATTGGGGTTCGGAAACAACCTGGTTGGGTGGCGATCTTCGTTATGCACACGGTTCTGATGGCGCACATAAAGCACATGGTGTAGTGGTTACGGATGACGATGCCGATGGAGATGTTCACTCACGTAACTTAGAAAAGCCACTTGCTGCCGTGCAAATGGGCTTAATATATGTAAACCCTGAGGGGCCGGATGGAAACCCAGACCCAATTCTTGCAGCGAAAGATATCCGCGATACCTTTGGCCGGATGGCAATGGATGATGAAGAAACGGTCGCGTTAATTGCTGGTGGGCACACTTTTGGTAAAACCCATGGTGCTGCTTCAGCAGATCACGTGGGCAAAGAGCCTGAAGCCGCGGGTATCGAAAGTCAGGGCTTAGGATGGAACAATAGTTACGCTTCTGGCAAAGGTGCTGATACCATTACGAGTGGATTAGAAGTAATCTGGACCACAACACCTACGCAATGGAGCAATAATTTTTTCGAAAACCTGTTCGGATTTGAATGGGAATTATCGAAGAGCCCTGCCGGTGCACATCAATGGAAAGCTATAAATGCAGATGCCATTATTCCTGATGCGTTTGATGGATCGAAAAAACATCTGCCAACGATGCTTACCACCGATCTTTCTTTAAGGTTCGATCCGGCTTATGAAAAAATATCAAGACGTTTTTTAGAAAATCCAGATCAGTTTGCTGATGCATTTGCCAGGGCATGGTTTAAATTAACCCATCGCGATATGGGGCCTTTGGCACGTTACCTGGGGCCAGATGTGCCACAAGAAGAATTGCTGTGGCAAGATCCAATCCCTGCGGTTAACCATACATTGATCAACGAAACTGATATTGCCGCATTAAAAGTAAAAGTACTCGCTTCGGGACTGAGTGTGGCCGAACTGGTGTCTACTGCATGGGCTTCAGCTTCTACCTTCCGCGGTTCTGATAAACGTGGTGGTGCCAATGGTGCACGGATCCGTTTGGCGCCACAAAAAGATTGGGCAGTTAACAATCCTCTACAACTGCAGAAAGTATTGGGCGTATTAGCAAATATTCAAAATGAATTTAATGCAGCACAAATTGATGGCAAAAAAGTTTCACTGGCCGATTTAATTGTATTGGCAGGTGCTGCTGCGGTAGAAAAAGCTGCTGCTGCTGCGGGCCATTCAGTTACAGTGCCTTTTGCACCAGGGCGAATGGACGCTTCGCAAGAGCAAACCGATGTAGAATCTTTTGGTTATTTAGAGCCAGCTGCTGATGGTTTCCGTAACTACCGTAATTCAAAATCTCCTGTTCCTACAGAAGAATTCCTGATTGATAAAGCCCAGCTGCTCACTTTAACAGCACCTGAATTGACGGTGTTGGTAGGTGGTTTACGTGCGTTGGATACAAATTTTGATGGTTCGAAAAATGGTGTCTTAACCGAAAAACCCGGCCAGTTAACTAACGACTTTTTTGTAAACCTATTGGATATGGAAACCGCATGGAAAGCTGTTGGAGAAGATCAAGAACTCTATATCGGAAGCAGCCGTTCAACTGGTCAGCCAAAATGGACCGCAACCCGTGCCGATCTTGTATTTGGTTCTAATGCAGAGCTTAGGGCAATAGCAGAGGTGTATGCAAGCTCGGATGCACAAGGTAAATTTGTTAAAGACTTTGTGGCCACCTGGAATAAAGTAATGAATTTAGATCGTTTTGATTTAAATTAATCAGAAATACAGCGCAACATTTAAAGGCACCGGAATTCGGTGCCTTTTGTTTTACACTATTTCATTAAAGAAGGTTAGTCACCAAAGATTAATGTTTCTGAGTATAAATCAATTTGATATTTACTTAATGTTTTCGGTCTGAAAAACAAGGTAACTATACTTATTGATAATTTCAGAAATACTAACACTTCAATTAGAATTTCTTCTTTCTTTAAGATCCCGAAAATTTATTAGCTTTGTGACATTCCTGATGAACAATCTTTTTAATGTTTAGGAATTATGACAGCATATATCTACATATCATCCCCTTCAGAAATTGCCTAATAGGCGATAAAATAATGTAATTTGTTTTTGTTTGATTGGTTGCTTCAAGAGCTGTTCAATCTGCTATAACATTTTATTTCCCTTGAAGGGGTATATCCTTGCTCAAGGACGAATTGAGACCCACATTCAAGTTAAAGGAAATTAAATGGAAGTCCGATGGACACATATGAATTGCCATGCAGGATTAGAAGCGCACGGCAGAAAAAGCGGTTGGTAAAAACAGATCGCGACAAACAATTAATCAGGCTGAGTAAAAGAAGATCGGAACTTTGGATACAAAGGCGGGAACTGCCAATGGTACCTCTTGAAAAGCCCTATCAAAGAGGCTGGAAAAGATATTTTGTACTCAGAGCAGATATTGCATTTAGCATAAGAGCCGAGTTTTATACCGCATTATTAGCTAAGATCAATACAGTTGAATACCACCATGATAAAACTTTTAAACGAAAAAAACGCAGTAAAGGAAGGTATGGATACGAAATCAAAAAGCAATTGCTGCGCGAACTCACACCATATTTATGGGAAAGCAGCAATTTAGACCTTACCGAACAGGAAAAAGCGTGTTTTAGCCAGGTTGAAATTTACAATGTTAAAACACGCCAACAGGAAATCAGGTATGTTTTTACCGAACCGTGGAGATATAGGTTAAAAATTGCACCCAATATGGTTACACACAAAAAGTTATTGGATACCGACCTGGTAAGAGAACTGGATCTTATTGACAATCATATTCAACGCAATAATTTGGAGGGACACATACATTCATTAACCAATGGTCGAAAGAGTAACTTTTGGAGGTATCACCGAGGGTTGGCAAAATACAGTATGGTTAAGATTCCGAAATACAGATCCAAGGAAACGTATTTGGAGTTAGATTTTTAAAATTTTATCAATAACTAAAACAATTCTCAAACTTATTTGTCTTTTAGTTTCATTAGTTTGTTTGGTTTAGTTTTATTGGTGGATGCGAATAAGACAAAATAATTGGCCTCATAGCAATATGGGGCTTTCTTGTTTATATACGGCAAGGCCCAAACATAACATTGTGATAGCAATGCTGATCAATGTTACTGATAAGAAACCTGATGTGCTTTCTCTTGAAAAAAACTTAATTTTTTTATCAAATTCTTAAAAATACACTTAAGTAGGTGAGGCATAGTGAATTTAGACTGAGCCATTTTTTGATTTGCCTGAAATACTTATTCAAAAATTTTTGCGCCTGTAAAAGTAATCATACTGTAATCGAATTTATACGATAATGTACTTCTAATGATCAAAATAATATTCTTGATTTCGTGATAAAATATTTAATATTGAATTGATAAATCGATTTATCAATAACCGAATATGATGATGAGCTTAGGAATATTTGCACCCTGTGGTGCAGTATATATCTGTGTAGTTTATTTGTGTGTAGTTTTTAACCCGTTTAAAAATACGATCTCCCATCACACAATTGCTTTTAACTCAAAGCCTTCTGATTAAAGATGATGATTTGCCGTCAATTATTTTTTTATTGAATAATTGATAAAACGTTTTAGCTGCTAGCAGTTGAATTATATATTATTAA
Organism: Pedobacter sp. Bi27; assembly: GCF_918698255.1. NCBI lineage: Bacteria > Pseudomonadati > Bacteroidota > Sphingobacteriia > Sphingobacteriales > Sphingobacteriaceae > Pedobacter > Pedobacter sp. Bi27. The sequence continues at coordinate 1,231,005 of NZ_CAKKMW010000001.1, read as the reverse complement.
CTAATCATTTACTAAACCTAAACCAATGAAAATCAATCTACTAAAGATTTCAGGGCTTTCTGTGCTTTTTCTGCTCAATAGTCCTGCTTTTTCGATGAATCCGGTTGCTGAAAAATCCGAGGGGTTTTCCGGGCCAGATATGCCTTTAATGCATATCCAAAACCGAAAAGTAATTACAGGGATCGTATTAGACGAAAAAAACATGCCTATTCCTGGAGTTGGCATCAAAAACATTTCGTCAGGTAAAACCGCTGTAACTGATGAAGCTGGTAAATTCAGCATTGAGGCTAACACAAACGATGTGATCCGTTTTTCTTATGTGGGCTATCAAAACAAAGATATAACAGTTGGCAATGAAGCTAACATTAGCATTAAAATGGCACCTGCCGAAGCCAATAAGTTAGATGAAGTAGTGGTAATTGGTTATGGATCGGTGAAAAAAACAGATCTTACCGGTTCTGTTGGTGTGGTCAAAGCCAGCGAACTTCAGGAACGTCCGTCTTCATCGCTAAACCAGGCACTGGCTGGCCGTATTTCTGGCGTACAGGTAAACACCAACTCGGGTAGACCTGGCGGGCAGACCAATATCAAAATTCGTGGATTTAGTTCAATCAATACGAGTAACAATCCACTTTATGTGGTAGATGGTGTGGCTTTGCCAGTTGGCTCGCAAACACAGAACAGTAACGCTATCGATTACATTAACCCAAGCGATATCGCTTCTGTAGAGGTGCTAAAGGATGCTTCTTCGACGGCCATATACGGTGCAAGGGGTGCAAATGGGGTAATTTTAATCACCACTAAAAAAGGAACAGCAAATGCCCAACGCATTACCTATGATGCAGATTTTGGTATCAATACATTAGCGGCACACCATGTTAAGATGCTCGATGCCTTTGAGTACGTTAAAGTGCAGGATCTGGCTTACGAGAATATTAAAGTTTACGATCCTGTAGGTTGGGCAGCAGGAAGTTACGCATCCAAACCCGTTCCAAAAGCAGCCAGAATTGCTTTACCTCAATTTTTCGATGGTAACGGAAATCCATTATATAATACCGATTGGTTAAAAGAATCTACACAGAACAAGCTTTCGCAAAATCACCAGCTGGGTTTTACAGGTGGAAACGAAAATAGTACTTACGGTGTTTTTGCAGGCTACCGCGATGACCAGGGACTTTTGCTGAACTCTTATTTAAAACGATATTCGGGCAGATTTAATTTTGATAGTAAAATTAAACCATGGTTAAAGGTAGGCGGTAATTTGAGCTACAATAACCAGAATGAAAACATTGTTGATCAGGGAACGGGCGGCTTAAATTCAGTCCGTATGATTACCGAAGCATTTCCTTTTCTACCAATTAAACTGGCAGATGGCAAGTGGGGCGATAATAAACTGATTCCATGGGCAGAAGGAGGCTCTAATCCCGTGCACATCTTAACTGATCAAAAATATGGAATGGTTACCCAAACTGCTTTGGGAAGTATTTATTCTACCATTAGCTTTAGCAAAGATTTGGAATTCCGTACCCAATTAGGGGCGAACATTGTGAGCCGTAACATTAATGAGTACAATGCCAAACAGTTATACGGGATCTCTGATGGACAGAATGGAACGGCGAATGTAACCGACGATCGGGAAACCTTCTGGTCACTGGAAAATTATTTAACCTATAACAAACGTTTTGCCGAATCGCATGCCATTAATGCTTTATTGGGTATCTCCTGGCAGGCCACCAGCTTTTTTAGCAATACCAGCCATGCGGAGAATTTTGTAACCGATTTTTACGGAAACAATAACATGGGCTCTGGAAGTAAATCGATTACGGTTGGTTCTAGCCGTAACAGATCGGCTTTTAACTCTTACTTCGGAAGGTTAAACTATGCTTTTAAAGATAAATACCTGGTTACATTTACGGGTAGGGTAGATGGATCATCCAAATTCGGAGAGAACCATAAATTCGCCTTTTTCCCTTCAGCAGCATTGGCTTGGAAAGCTTCAGACGAAGATTTTCTAAAAGGAAACAAAACCATCTCTAACTTAAAACTAAGAACCAGTTATGGTTTAAGTGGTAACTCAGAGCTCCCTGCGTATCAGTCGCTCGCCACATTGGTTAATAACTCGGCTATTATTAATGATAGTAAGGTAACCGGTATTGGTATCGGCAGGTTGGCCAATCCGGACCTGGTTTGGGAAAAAACAGCACAGGTTGATGCGGGTTTAGAATTAGGCTTGTTTAACAACCGCATTAATTTGGAGGCCGATCTTTATTATAGAAAAACTACCGATATGTTATTGGATGCCCCGGTTCCACGTACCACAGGATACGCGGTGATCAGAAAAAATATCGGGTCTATGCAGAATAAAGGTCTAGATTTAGGGATTAATACGGTAAACGTACAAACCGACAATTTTACCTGGAAAACCAGTTTCAATATCTCACTTAACCGTAACAAGGTACTTTCTTTGGCTACTCCTGATGATATTTTTGGTGTGGGTAACCCAAATTTCACCAATCAGACTGGTATAATCAGGGTAGGTGAGCCTGTGGGTTCATTCTGGGGGCTTGTACGTTTAGGAACCTGGAGCGAGGCCGAAAGGGCAGAAGCAGCCCAATATGTAAGTTACCGGGGTGGTAAAACTTTGCTTCCTGGCGATATTAAATATTTAGATGTAAACGGCGATCATGCCATTACAGATGCCGACCGTCAGATTATTGGTAACGGAACGCCAAAAGGCTGGGGATCGTTTGGCAACTCATTCCGCTATAAAAACTTAGAGCTGATTGTAGAACTTCAATATTCTTATGGAAATGATGTGTTGAATATGACCCATCACTCGGGTGAAGACAGACAGGTACAGGCCAATAGTTTTGCCAGCGTATTAAATGCCTGGACTCCTCAGAATCAAAATACACCGGTCGCCGCAATCAGGGATCAATCTGCCGGATATGTTACCAACGTGGATACCCATTGGTTAGAAGACGGTTCTTTCATCCGTGGAAAAAACCTTTTACTGGGTTATACTTTTGATAAAACACTTGTCGAAAAATTACGCTTAAGCAAGCTGCGTGTTTATGCATCCGTTCAAAATTTCTTCCTGGCAACCAAGTTTACAGGTAACGACCCTGAGGTTACTACCTATGGAAATGCATTTGCACAAGGTCAAACATTTTTCGATTATCCAAAGCCAACCACCTTCATGGTAGGTTTAAACATTGGATTATAAATATTAATTAAAGAAAGGATATCAAAATGAAAATGAACATAAAAAATATCGCTGCTTTGTTGTTGCTAAGCGTCGCTATAATCGGGAACTCAGGATGTAAGAAGTTTTTAGATGAAACAGATCCCACCAATCTTTCGCCCAATAATTTTTATACTTTGCCAGAACATGCTGAGGCAGGTATTGCTGCTGTTTATGCAGAGACCAGGTTTCTTGGAAACGGTGCCGGTATTTATTCCAATAACTGGCAGATGCTTGATGCGCCAACCGGTATACAATCTACCGAAACCGCACAAAACTCCGATCTGAACAATTTGTATTCATTAATTTATGATGGAACAAACCTGCATGTTAACCAAACCTGGAACGGATTTTATAAAGTGATTGCACAAACCAACCTGGTGTTGGATAAAGTTCCGGGCATTAACCCGATGGATAATGCACAGAAAAAAAGGATTTTAGGAGAGGCTGCTTTCATCAGGGCCTGGGCATATTTTTACCTGGTGCGTTTATGGGGCGATGTGCCTTTAATCACCAAGCCGATTACCAGTCCTAACGATCCCAATTTTTCTCCTTCCCGTACACCACAAGAGCAGGTGTACAAACTCATTGTTGATGATCTGGTTGCTGCAGAAGCGGCAGGTTTGCCTTTTATGGATGCAAGTGGACGTGTTTCTACGGCGGCAATTAAATCTGAACTGGCAAAAGTATATTTAACCATGGCCGGACAGCCCCTTAACAAAGGAGCAGCGTATTATAAATTAGCAGCAGATAAGGCCAAAGAGGTAATCGATTATTCAACCGGGAATCCAGCATCACTTGGCTTGTTCCCTGGTTATGGAGCCCTGCACGATGCGAAGAATGACAATAAAGTAGAGCATTTATTCGGAATCCAATATAACGATGCTGCCGGATCTGGTAACCCCTTGCAATCATCTTATTTACCGCTGCACCAGCCATTGGTTTCTAAAATCGATGGCATTGGAACGGCTATTCCAACCGCAGATTTTTATGGTTCTTATGAGGCAGGAGATTTAAGGGCTAAAAACAGAGAAGGTTATTTCTTTACCGATTATTATACCGATGGATTTAAAATGCCGTTGGTTAACCGCGGTAAGCCTTATGTTTTTAAACACTTCGATCTGATTGCAAATGGAACACTAGGTGTAGAAGGTACGAGCAGGAGTGATCTGAATATTCCACAGATCCGTTATGCCGAAACCTTATTAATTTATGCCGAAGCACAGAACAGGGCAGATGGTAGTCCGAATGTTGCTGCCTATACTGCGGTAAATGTAGTACGAAAAAGAGCGCAATTGGCTGATCTTGCAGGTTTGAGCCAAACACAGTTTGAAGAAGCCGTTTGGAGAGAACGCTGGCACGAACTGTGCTATGAGGGCGTTACCTGGTTTGATATGGTGCGGTTACGTAAAGTGTACAATGAAACCACCAATGGTTTTGATAATTTTGTTGGTCATATCAATAAAAGTGTAAACCAACCTTTGCAAACCAAGCATTTATTGTTCCCGATTCCTACTTCAGAAATCAAAAACAACCCTAACCTGACTCAAAACCCAGGTTATTAAATAACAGTATTTTATTATTTCTAATGGATGGTGTCACACCGACCATTAGAAATGTTTTAACAAAAAACGGGTGCCTCATATCGGGCATCCGTTTTTGTTTTGTAATATCCTTATTTTTCAAGATGATTTCATTCAATTATTCTTTGTTAATAAACCTAAAGGAGCTGGCATCCCTATTATTTTCAATCGGGATAAAGCGTATGGCCTATCCGTGTGTACACATCTTTTCGAGGTTGAATTTTTAGGCGTTTTGCTTGCTTACTCGAATAACGCATTACCTTAACTGAAGAACGCAATCAATGCCAAGCGCCAGGGAAATCAAAAAAACAGGTCTAACATAAACCCTTAACCCCGATCCAAACCTAAAACGCAGTGGTTTTGTGCACGTTTTGCAAAATCTTTTACCAGGCACTCGCTGCACAAAACAAAGTGCTTCTAATTTTTAACCTGTTCTGAAAGATAAAAGTTGTACACTTTAATTGCACAGGTTTGCAATTATGGGTACAGTTTTAAAGATAGCTCTATAATGGTTTTTAATTATTTTAAATTTATTATAAAAAAGCCCTATGAAAAAAATGATGCTAACAATAGGTGTTGTAGCGGTGATGCTATCTTCATGTATAAAAGGTCTTGGTGGACAAGTTGAATCTATGAAAAAGAACAAAATAGGCTTCAAACTTGGTGGAGTAAACCACAATGTAGGGGAGCCTAATGTTGGTTTTCCGACCGAGCCACTTAAAAATTTCATTGCGCAGTTAACTATTATAGCTTACAACACAGCAGGTGGCACTGAGGTGGCCAGGCAGACACAACTGGCTACAAGTTCTACATTTGGCCAGATCAACTTTGAGCTGCCTAATGGAACGTATAATTTTGTAGCAATTGGATCGAATAGTGAATTTGGCATCAATCAATTTTACGATGCGGATAAAGATAAGCCTGTTTATTTACCCTATGCAGAGGCGAACTTTCAATATTGGCAACCAACACAGTTTTTTTTGGATAAGTTTTACAAAACATCTGATACATTTTTCGCAAAAAGGGTGGGTATCGCTGTAAATAGTGATCAAACCATTGAGGTGATAATGGAAAGGATTGTAGGATTATTGAATGTTGTGGTAACCGATCTCCCAAATTACATTATTGACCTTCAAAATGATTACACTGCATATAGAATTGAAACCCAAATTTCTTATAATGCAATGGAGAATGATTTTGGATCGGCACTAAAATATAGTAAAGATGGCCCCATAAGTTACTACATCATCAGAACTCATGTTCCTGTAGGCATACGGATTAGGAATGGCAGTACAGAAAAATATGTTGAGGTTAGTGTTCCCAAAAATAAGCGCACAACCTTAACCGGGCAGTTCGCGACGATGAACTTTACATCTGTTACGGAATAGTTATAATCATTTCATACGCCTGGTTATTGCAGTAAATATGACGCTTAAGATCTGAAACAAAAAAATAAAGAGCCCGAATGGGCTTTTTTAATTTATTAGGCTTATTTTTGCGGAAAATTATACAACCACACAGGAGAATAATTAATGCCTGTGAACCTCGACAATCATTAGAAAACTAATATTTTATCAATGACAAACGACAAAAAAGAAATATTCGAAAGCGTAGCACAACGTTTAAAAATTGAAGGTTTTAATGTAGTAAACCGCGATGAAACACGCCCTTGGGGTGGTTTCTTTGTAATAGATGAAGCACAGGCGCAACAATTTGCCGATACTTATTTTGATGGATTAAATGTTGAAGACCTTAAAATTGGCGGTAAATTAAGTCCGAAAATTTTAATCGTTGCACCAAATACGCGCCTTTCGTGGCAATATCACCACCGCAGAGCCGAAATCTGGCAAGTGGTAACCGGTACTGTTGGCATTAAAACCAGCCAAACGGATGAAGAAGGTGAAGTGAAAAAATATGCTCCAAAAGACCAGATCAAATTACAACAAGGCGAACGTCACCGTTTAATCGGTTTAGAAGATTGGGGTGTTGTAGCAGAAATATGGCAACATACCGATGCTTCAAACCCATCAGATGAAAGCGATATCGTACGTGTTCAAGACGATTTCGGCAGATAATAAATAATTTAAAAAAGAATCCTGTTCTATGTATTGGAACAGGATTCTTTTGTCTAAACGCTTAATTTAAGCGGTTTTCTACTCGATTAAAACTAAACGCCCTCAAAATACGTTTATAAAGCATACACATCCTTACATGATTATCTTCATTTTTTTTCTTTGCCATTGGTTTTTGTCCCTGTTTAGCCAAACCTTTTTCCTTCACCGTTACTCGTCGCACAAGATGTTTAAAATGGAGCTTTTTTGGGAGCGGTTTTTCTATCTGATATTGCTGATCTCGCAAGGCTCTTCATTTTTAAACCCCAGGGCTTATGCCATTCTGCACCGGATGCACCATGCTTATAGCGACACAGAGAAAGATCCACACTCGCCACATTTTTTTAAAGATGTTTTCGGGATGATGGTTGCAACGAAGAATATGTACATGAATTATTTGCAATTTAAAATACAGCCAGAGCCAGCTTTCCAAGGGAACTATCCTGAATGGCCAATTGTGGATAAGATTGGAAATTCATGGGCCTGGAGAATTGCATGCGGACTATTTTACATTGGTTTTTATGTTGCTTTTGCCAACCACTGGTGGCTATTTATTTTATTGCCGATCCACTTTTTGATGGGTCCTTTACATGGGGCTATTGTAAACTGGTGTGGTCATAAATATGGCTATTCTAACCATGATAATGATGATCATAGCAAAAACTCATTACCTTGGGATTTCTTATTAATGGGCGAACTTTTTCAGAATAACCACCATAAAAAACCAAACAGTCCTAACTTTGCTACCAAATGGTGGGAATTTGATCCAACCTATCCAGTAATGAAGGTATTGCACTGGATGCGTATTATAAAAATCAGAAAGGTTTAAGGGAAGACTAAAGCCCAAAGCTAGGTGCTCCATCATACTATTCCGAATGTTCGGGATTTATTCCATGGTCTGTGTCCTCACAGACCATTTATTTTTTTCTGTTTGGTTCACTAAACTAGCCATAGCTTTTTTTCGCCACGGAAATACTGAAATCACGGAATTAATCTTTACAATTTGTCATCCTGTCGGAGGACTGTCGCAAGTTTCATTTCATGGTTTCGAGTGTAATCAAAGCGCAATAAGGGGCTTACTGTCATCCATAATTCCTTTTACCGATAAAAGCGTGGTGTTTGCCGGCAAATTGATAGAGTTAGTGTAAAAAGTATAGCTTATAATTGTAACAAAATGCAATTTGCGTAGACTAATTACAAAAGACTAACTCTTTAACATGAAAAAACTTCTACTACTTACCTTCATCCTTGGATTATTTTTTACCGCGCATGCCCAGTTTACTGGCGGCGGCTTGGGTGGAGGACCAAAAAAATCTACCGTTACCGGACGTATTACCGCAACTATACTCGATTCGCTAACTAAAAAACCAATTGATTACGCAACGGTATCGTTGATTACTGCAAAAGATAACAAATCTGTAAACGGTGGTGTAACCGATGGAAAGGGAAAATTAAGCTTACAAAATGTATCGCCTGATTCTTATAAGCTAATGATCGGTTTTATGGGCTACAAAACAAAATCTGTTTTGGTTACCACCACGCCATCAAAACCCGATAATAATATAGGTACAATTTATATTTCATCAAGCGAAAATACGCTGGCCGATGTTCAGGTTCAGGGAACAAAAGCGGTTATCGAAAATAAAATCGATAGAATGGTTTATAACGCGGAAGCTGATGGTACAAATGCCGGCGGTGATGCAACTGATGTGATGCGTAAGGTGCCGATGTTATCGGTTGATATTAATGGCAACGTGCAGTTGCGTGGTGGCGCGGTACGCGTTTTAATTAATGGTAAGCCTTCCGGTACTATGGCCAGCAGCGTTGCTGATGCTTTAAAAATGATCCCTGCAGAGCAGATTAAAAGTGTAGAGGTAATTACCAGTCCATCAGCTAAATACGATGCAGAAGGTTCTGGGGGTATCATCAATATTATTACTAAAAAATCTAATGCACAAGGTGTAAGTGGTTCGGTAAATGCTTCTGCAGGTACACGTCAGAACAACGGTGCATTTAACTTAACTGCAAAAACGGGCCGTTTAAGTGTTAATACTTCATTAGGAGGAAATTTTGCATACGCTCAGAATTCGAGGGTTGTCATCGTTAACAACACCAAACTAAACAATGGAGGTGTTAACAATTTATCACAAGACGGTTTCTCAAAATGGGGCAGAGATGGCTTAAATGGTAGTTTAGGTGTTGATTATGATTTTAATGCATACAATAACATTAGCTCTAATGTAAAGTTTAACCGTTTTTCAAATGGAGGTCCAGGTGAATCGGATTTTATTTATAATAATATCCGTCAAAAAAATATCAGCGATATGGATATGACATTCAGTAACATGGATTGGAATGTCGATTATAAAAAGACCTCTAAAAAAGAAGGTGAAGAGTTTTCTATTTCTGCGCAGCTATCTACCGGCCGTACGCCGCAAAGGTTTAGTAATACACTTATTCCTCAGGATTCTTTAACAGGAGTAACTACTGAAAGAAACAATACCAGTAAAAATAATGAGTACACCGTTCAAACTGATTATACGTACCCATTTTCTAAATCAACAACCTTAGAAGTAGGCGCAAAAGGTATTTTTCGTAAAATTAGAAGCCAGTTCGATTTTTCATCACAAGACTTTGATTATAATCAAGATGTTGCCGCAGCTTATGGTGTAATTAGCTTCAACTTAACCAAAAAATTAAAGTTTAAAGGCGGTTTAAGAACGGAATATACTACAATAAGTTTTAACACCAAGGCTAACGGAATTCAGAAGAATGATTATCTGAATTTGTTCCCTAGTGCAATCATATCTCAAACCTTAAAAGGAAATGCAACATTAAAACTGAGTTATAACCGTCGTTTACAAAGACCTGGTCAAAACTATTTAAATCCTTTCCTTAACGATAGTAACCCAATTAACTTACAGCAGGGAAATCCATATTTAAATCCTGAATTAAGTGATAACTTAGAGTTGGGCTACAGTACCTTTATAAAAGGATCGGTAATTAATGCATCAGTGTTTTACCGCCGTACAGGAGGGATAATCGAAAGTTCACTTACTACAACTGCTGCCAATACACCATTAACCACTTACATTAATGTGGGTACTGGCCAAACTTACGGTTTCAATGTCTTTGGCTCATATAATCCTAAACCAAAATGGACTTTGATGAGTAATTTTGGATTAAATACTTATGAAGTGGATAATAAGGTAGCCAATTTTAATACAGGTACTTTTATAAACTATAATATTTTTGCCCGTTCTGCATATGGTTTTGGTAAAGGTTATAATTTTGAATTATTCGGCGTAGTGAATTCTCCAAGAAGAACGTATCAGGGTAAAACAGATGCGATGATCTTTTATGGTGCATCATTCAAGAAAGATATCTTAAACAAAAAAGGATCAATTGGTGTAAATACTTTGAACCCTTTCACAAAAGATCTTCATATCCAAACTGTTAATAACTCTATAACACCTACCGGAACAGTTTTTCAGAGCCAAAATATTTACTATCCGCTGCGTTCTTTTGGTGTTAACTTTAGTTATTCTTTCGGTAAACTTAAATTTACAGAAAAGAAAAAAATCAAAAACGACGATGTGAAGCAAGATCAGCAACAAGGAGGTGGCATGGGCGGTGGCGTTCAGCAGTAAAACCCAATTTAACATACATTTTAAGCCTTTTCGATTTCTTTCGGAAAGGCTTTTTTTCTTTCATGTCCCTATTTCTTTTTCTGTAAAAGCGTTAAAGCCACGCTAACCCATTTTTAAGTAGTAATATTTTTGCATAATTAAGCTTGTAAGGCGGTTTATGCGTTTTTTGTTGATGTTTTTTGCAATATTTTGCAGGATGAAGGGTGTTTGTGTAAAATTTTGCACGAAATACAGCCTTATTGATCATGTTTTGTGCGTGTTTTTGGTGCTAAAAATGTTATATTGCATATAACTAAAATCCCCTAAACTAAACAATTGTGATATGAGAAAAATCTTTACCTCACTTTTTTTTCTTTTTATTTTACTGATTGGCCTATCCACAATGGCACAGGTAAAAACAATAACAGGAAAAATAACCGCTGTTGATGATGGAGGTCCATTACCAGGAGCAAGTGTAAAAATCAAGGGCAGTACAACAGGTACCTCCACCAATGCCAATGGTAGCTTTACCATTCAGGTGCCATCAGCTAATGCTGTACTGGTTATCAGTCTTATTGGGTATAAAACGCAGGAAATTACTGTTGGCAGTAAAACCACAGTTAATGTAGGGCTGGCTGCGGATGCACAGGAACTGCAGGAAGTAACCATTTCAACCGCACTGGGAATTACCCGACAGGCTAAATCTTTAGGTTATGCTGCACAATCTGTAAAATCCGAAGACCTGAATTATAACCACCAGCCTAACTTGCTTAATGCATTACAAGGTAAGGTTGCAGGTGCAACAATTTCAAGCACTGGCGGTGGCCCAGGCCAGGGCGCAAGTATTCGGATCAGGGGAGTTAACTCTATTGACCCTAACATTTCTGGCGATCCTTTATATGTAATAGATGGCGTGCAGATTGATAACTCTACCTCTACAGTCGGGGCTAATCCCGATGGAACCGCATATGGTTCAAGAGGTGTAACCAATAGGGCTTCAGATATCAATCCAGAGGATATTGAAACCATCAATATTTTAAAGGGAGGTGCCGCTACCGCGCTTTATGGATTAAGAGGCGCAAATGGTGTTGTGGTAATTACCACTAAAAGAGGCAAGCAGAATGGCGTTAGCGTTAATTTTAACAGTAGTTACGGCTATGATGAAGTGTTGAAATCGCCGGATGTACAAACAGAATATACCCAAGGCGTGTTGGGCGTTTATACCAACCCTCCAGGCGGAATTGGACCGGCATGGGGGCCAACCATTGCTGAAGCGAAACTGATTGATCCGACTCACCCTGATCAATTATTCAATAACTACGACCGTGCTTTTGGTACAGGTCAGCAAATTAAAAATTCGATTTCGGTTACTGGCGGAAGTGAAGCGATTAAATTTTTCTCTTCTCTTTCGCAGTTGTACCAAAAAGGGATGATGCCAAATACCGATAACAAAAATTTCTCGGGACGTTTAAATACAGACTTTACCATCAGTCCGAAATTTAAAGCCGCTGTAAATATGAATTTCACCAATTCTGGCGGATATACTTATAGTGCAGACCGTTTTGGCGAAAGTTTGGCTTATTGGTCGCCGCGTTATGATGTGGCAGATTATCAGAATGCAGATGGTTCGCAAAAATACTTCGGTACCAATAATCCAATCTGGGGTACAGCAAACAACAGGCTTAAAGGTGATGTTAACCGGTTTATCGGTGGGGCAAGCCTAAGTTATGATCCCGCAAAGTGGCTTAATTTTTTTTACCGCTTAGGTGTAGATACGTATAATGATAACCGTGTGCGCACTGCCCGCGGACCGATGTATGCTACCGAAGCCATGTATGATAATGCTCAGGGTTATTACGGTGAATACAATACCAAGTTTAGAACTATTAACAGCACTATCGTTGCCACACTTACCTCTAAACTAACGGATGATATTACCGGGACTTTAAGGCTTGGACAAGAGCTTTACGACCGCAAATCGAAAGAGATCGGTACTTTGGGCAGTATCCTCGGCGTGTACAATTTCTTTAATTTGGCTAATGCAGGTGTACTTACCCCAACGCAAACACTGAGACAAAAAAGACTGATCGGTTATTTTGGAGAAGCGACTTTTGATTACAAAAATTACCTTTTCTTAACCGTAACCGGAAGAAATGACATCACGTCTACGCTGCCAAAAGCAAACAGGTCGTTTTTCTATCCTTCAGCAAGTTTAAGTTACGTGTTTTCCGATCAGTTTAAGTTGCCTGCCGTCATTAATCAGGCCAAATTGCGCTTGTCTTATGCAAGGATCGGAAAGGATGCATCCGAATATTCTACGTTTACTGGATATTCGCCTTATACCTCGCTGCCAACCGGAACAGGTGGTTTAACCATTGCTCCAAACCTTGGTAATCCCGATCTTCGTCCCGAGTTTACCAATACCTACGAGGCTGGTTTGGAGATGTCGTTCTTTAAAAACCGTTTAGGTTTCGATTTTACTTACTATTATTCATTAAGCAAAGATCAGATCATCCAAACGCAGATTTCTTCGGCAGTAGGTTATGTAACCAAATCAATCAATGCAGGCGATATCAGGAACAGGGGAGTTGAGCTGGTATTGAATGGTAAACCAATTGTATCAAAAGATTTCAGGTGGGATGTAAATGTTAATTTTTCGGCCAACAGAAATATGGTATTGAGTATGCCTAACGGAATATCGGAAATTGTTTACGGTGCCGCAAGAGGTTATGGCAATGCGGGAGTAACGATGAAACTGATCCAGGGACAGCCATATGGCAATATTTATGGCAGCTATTTTAACCGTTATTATGGAAGTACGCCAGAAGATCCGATTGTACTGGATAAAGATCTTCCATTACTGATTGGAGCAAACGGATTCCCGAGCATTTCTGGTGGCAAACAAAAATTACTGGGTAATTCGCAGCCAAACTATATTATTGGTATGGGCAATACTTTCAAATACAAAAATTTCAGTTTAAATGTATTGTTTGATGCGCGTTTAGGATTTGAGAAATACAACTGGTTAGAAGATTTTTATTCGGCCTTTGGATTGCCTGATTACACAGCAGATAGAAGAACTGTGCGGGTGTTTGACGGCGTTTTGGCCAATGGACAACCGAACACCAAGCCGGTTTATATGGGGCAGCGGATCGGACCAGACGGTGTTGATTATGGTGAAGGGTATTACCGCATTTACTACCGAAACGTTTCTGAGCCTTTTGTAAGCGATGCCTCATGGGTACGTTTACGTTCTGCAAGTTTAACCTATAATTTACCGGAGAACTGGTTGCCTGCAAAATCAATCAAAAATGCTTCACTATCCGTTACCGGAAATAATTTATGGTTATGGACGAAATATTATGGTGTAGATCCAGAATCGAGTTCTTTCGATTCAGGTAGTAACAATGATGGCTCTGCCGGATTTACCTATCCATCTGCCCGTACAATTATGTTTACACTTAATGTTGGTTTTTAAATAGAATTACGATGCAAAAGATTATAAAATATACATGGTGCGCAGCTTTAATTGCAACACTGGGTTTGCAGAGTTGTAAAGACGATTATTTTGATAAATTGTCTGATAATCCGAATCAGGTTCCAACGCCAACACTCAATGCATTGTTGGCTACATCAACTTACAAAATCGGAAATAACAATTTCCTTGCCGGAAGTATTGTTGCCCCTTATGTGCAATATACCGCCAATCCTTCAGCTAATGCGGCCGGAGATACCTATCAGGCAATTGATTTTACTAGCACCTGGGATGCACTTTATTTTGCCATGGCCGATGCTAACGAAATGAAAAAACTGGCAGTTGCACAAGGCTCCAGCGAGTATAAAGGTGTAGCCGATGTAATTATTGCCTATAACCTTACCCTGGTAAATGATTTATGGGGAGATGCGCCGTTTTCGCAAGCTTTCGACATTAACAACCTTAAGCCTAAATATGATAAACAACAGGAGGTATATAACCAAGCCATAGCACTATTGGATGAAGCCATTGTTGAACTTGCCAAAACCAATGCAACAGTTAAACTGGCCCCTACAAGCGATTTAATTTATGGGAAAACTCCTGCCACTGAAAGGGCAAACTGGTTGAAAATGGCTTATGGTTTAAAAGCCAGATTATTGAACAAAATAAGTAAAACAAGTTCTTATAATCCTACAGCAGTATTGGCAGCGCTGAGTAATTCTTTTACCACAAATGCGGACGATGCCGGCATGGCTACTTTTAAAGAGCGTAATCCATGGGCCAACGTGGCACTGTCCAATTCGCAACAATCGCTGGGTGGATGGCTTTCAGAGCAGTTTATTGATGCCTTAAATGGTGCAACTTTTACTGTTTTTGATCCACGAATTGAAAAAATTACCGATAAAACCGTTAACAACACTTACATCGGAACCGTAAATGGGGCAGGTAACAGATTGCCTGGTGCAAACACCACAAAAGATGAGTGTTATATTTCCAGTAATTCTCCGTGGACCAGCAATACTGCTCCAATACTTATTGTTACTTATGCTGAGCTGAAATTTATCGAAGCTGAAGCTTCTTTTGATACCGATAAAACAAAAGCCTATGCAGCTTATTTGGCAGGTATTAGTGCTAATATGGATAAACTTTTGGTTTCGACAACTGCAAGAGATGCTTATTTGGCCAATCCTGTTGTTAATGTTGGTGCTGCGGCCTTAACAAAAGACCTGATTTTTAAAGAGAAATACATTGCAACCTATTTAAATCCTGAGGCCTGGAATGACGCCCGCCGTTTCGATTACAAGTACAAGGATTTCGGTATGCCGGCCAACGCTGTGCTTCCAACTTTTATCCGTCGTTTGGATTATCCACAGGGCGAACGCAGTAAAAACGGAGCAAATGTTCCGGCAGATGTGGCAAGAACAACCAAACTGTGGTGGGATCAGTAACATTCTTATAAAAAACAATAATCAGAGTCCTAACTGCACATCGGTTAGGGCTTTTTTTTATAATTTATTCGCTCAATATCAAGTAATGAAAAAATCGCTGCTTATACTGCTCATACTAATATCTGCCGCTAAAATTTTTGCGCAGAACTTTACACTGAAATCAGTTTTAAGTTATCCTTTTCCCACACAACTGGTAGCCTCGCCCGTTGGCGCTAAAATAGCCTGGGCCGCAAATGAACAGGGGAAAAGAAACATTTATACTGCTGAAGCGCCTGATTATAAAGCAATAAAAAATACAGATTATAATGATGATGATGGGCAGGAATTAACCAGTTTATCTATTTCTGCAAATGGCAAATGGATTGTATTTGTACGTGGCGGCGATCATGGAGGAAGAGATGGCGGACCGGTTAACGCAAATTCATCTCCAATTGCACCAAAAATACAGGTATTTGCTGTTCCTTTTGGCGGTGGAAAAGTTATTGCAATAGGTGAGGGCGATAACCCCATTATTTCACCCAACAGCGAACAGGTGCTGTTTAGCAAAGCAGGTCAGGTGATGGTTGCCCCGATTGATGGATCGTTTCCGGCAAAAAATCTATTTTACGCAAAAGGCATCAACTCAGGTTACAAATGGTCGCCGGATGGGAAGAAGATTGTGTTTGTTTCCAACCGCACAGATCATTCTTTTATAGGTATTTATACCGATCAGCAAACGGCGATACAGTGGTTAGTACCATCTTTTTCTAAAGATAATGTACCGGTTTGGTCACCAGACGGCAATGCGATTGCTTTTATCCGCACAGCAGGAACAGGTATTGAAACGGATTCGATTTTAACGCGAAAACATCAACCCTGGGCCATCTGGACGGTTAATGTAAATACTGGAGAAGGAAAACAGATCTGGAAAGCTCCCGAAACGATCAGGGGTTCTTATCCTTCAATTGATGGTGGTACCAATTTACAATGGGCCGATGGTAAGATAATATTCACTTCATATGAGGACGGTTGGCCGCACTTGTATGCGATTAATCCTGATGGATCTGGCCGTTTATTGCTTACCCCGGGTAATTTTGCTGTTGAAAACGTTAAACTGAGCAACGATAAAAAGACTTTGGTTTTTGCAGCAAACACAGGTAAAGAAGCAGATGATTTAGATAGGAGGCATATTTACAAAGTAGCAGTAAATAAGGCAAACATGGAGGCATTGAGTTTTGGCAAAGGCATCGAAGCCTATCCTGTAATTTCGGGAGATAACCGTACTTTTTTCTGTTTAAGTTCTACAGCAGAACGGCCGCTTTTACCAGCTGTATTAAATGATAAAAAGGCAGTTAAACTCATCGGTGAATCACTTATCCCTAACGATTTTCCCATCAAAGAAATGGTAATTCCAAAACATGTAAACTTTAAGGCACCCGATGGCAATACCGTATATGGACAATTGTTTTCTCCCAAAAAAGCAGATAAAAACAAGCCGGCAATCGTATATGTTCATGGTGGCCCTCAACGGCAAATGTTTTTGGGTTGGAACCCGATGGATTATTATTCAATTGACTATGCTTTAAACCAGTACCTGGTAAATATGGGGTTTACGGTTTTATCTGTAAATTACCGTTTGGGTACTGGTTATGGTTTTGATTTTCATAAACCTTTAAATGCCGGGGCACAGGGAGCAGCAGAATATCAGGATATAAAGGCTGCAGGAGAATGGTTAGCGAACCAGAAGGATATCAATAAACCTAAAATCGGCATTTATGGCGGTTCATATGGTGGCTACTTAACTGCACTGGCGCTTGGAAAAGATTCTAAATTGTTTGCAGCTGGGGTAGATATTCATGGCGTAAATTATAGGTTTAGTAATCCAGGAACCGAAGGAAAGGAGCCTGCCCCAGATGCTGCACTGGCCGCCAGGATAGCCACATTAGCATCTCCGGTGAGTTACATCAACACGTGGACATCGCCAACATTGATTATACATGCTGATGATGACCGCAATGTTGCTTTTAACCAGAGTGTAGATTTGGCCAAAAGGTTTGAAGATAAGAAGTTTGATTTCGAATTTCTGGCCATTCCTGATGATACCCATCATTGGATGAAATTTTCTAACGGGTTAAAGGTGAGTGAGGCAACGGCCGATTTTCTTAAAAGGAAGTTAATAGATAAGAAGTAGCAATGGTTGCTGGTTGAAGACAACGTTTAAGTTGACGATTCTTCTATTTCTTTTTAATCCTTTTCAAAATCATCAAACTCAGTGGATTAAAGGAATAACCTGAAATGTTGTTCTGAAGCATCACTACCGATTGATCGTAGAAAAGCGGAACAACAGGCGCGTAATCCATTACCATCTGATCCATTTTACGGTATAGCTCAAAGCGTTTTTCGTTATCGGTTTCATAATAGCTTTTCTCAAATAGTTGATCGAATTCTTTATTGTAAAAAGCAGTGTAATTTGGTCCATAAGGGACTTTATTTTTTGAGTAAAACATAGAAAGGAAATTCTCTCCATCGCCATAATCGGCCAGCCAGGAGCCACGGAAAAAGTTTACGCTGTTTTTCGACATTAAATCCCTTAAGCTGGCACTTGGACTTACATCAATTTTAACTTTAATACCTATTGCAGTAAGCTCGCCCTGAATAAATTCGATCAGGTCTTTGTAAGTTGTTGTTGTATTTAGGGTTACTTCTCCCATACCTTTACCTTCCGGGAAACCAGCTTCCGCTAAAAGTTTAGCAGCCAGTTTTGGGTTATAGGCATATCCCTTTACAGCAAGGCTATCAAAACCAGGCATGCCTTTAGGAATGAAACCAGATGTTGCTGCTATGCCAATACCATTTCTTAGGTATTTAATCAATCTGTCACGATCGATCGAATAATTAATGGCCTGCCTGATTTTTTTTAAGCGCAATGGCGATTTCTTCACAATCGAAAGATTGGTATCAACCAATATACCTACATACTCGGTACACAGGTATGGGCTTTTGGTTAATGTAAATTTTTCTTTGTACTTCGAGGTCATTTTTCCACTTTTGGTCAGGATATCGTCGCGGTAACTGCCGTCAACATTATAGTAGAAATCCAGGTCCTTTTTCAGGAAACTCATGAAACCACTTTGTTTATCGGTGATGAAACTGGCTTTTACAGCATCAAGGTAGGGTAATGCCATTCCTTTGGCATCTTTTTCAAAATAATGTTCGTTTTTTAAAAGCACTAATATTTCACCTTCTTTCCAGTATTTAAATTTAAAAGGGCCGGTGCCAACAGGATGACTCCTGAAATCCTTACCATAATGTTCTACAACTTCTTTGGGTACAACAGAGCAGTATTGTGTAGTGAGCAAACTCATAAAGGGTGGGAAAGGACGCACCAGTTTGATCTGGAAAGTAGAATCATTTAATGCGATAAAATTATGCTTATCCTTCACTTTATCACTAAAAATCCACCCGCCCGATGAGGCGACCTTTGGATCGATTAAACGATAAAAACTATATACAAAATCACTTGCCGTTACTTTTCGGCCTTTGCCATTTTTAAAAATAGGATCATCATGAAAGTAAACATCATTACGCAGGTTAAAAGTGTAAGTTAACGCATCTTCCGAAACCTGCCAGCTTTTGGCTATACAGGGGAGTGTTTGCAAGGATGAATCGATCTGTACCAAACCATTAAAAATCTGGTTGGTCATCCAGATTGCATTCTGGTTGCGCGCAAAGGCCGGATCAATAGAGGTTAAACCCTGATCGAGATTGATATTGAAGACTTTTTTGTCCTGATGATCAGCATTTTCCTTACATGAAAAGAGTAAGCTTACACAAAAAAACCAAAATATATAATTAAATGAGCCTCGCATGCGATCAGGAATGTTATTTTTGCACAAATTAATAAATTTAATGCAGATGTCTTTTTTAAACGATTTATTTATCGGCCTCGATGCTGCTCACCAGGAAGAATTACAGGAACGTTTAGATTTAGTGGAGCACAAGATTAAGTTTATGGATAAAATGCCTGTAGCCTGCTTAGATACGAGCAACAATCCGGAATATTTTTTATCAGAAGAAATTTCGCTGGCAGGTGGAATGATAGAGACTGACCTACTAAGCGCTGTTTTTATTATTTATTATCAGCCGGGTAAAACTTTAACCGACTTAATGAGAGAAGTACCTGCAGCATTAAATACCGATTGGCAAGCGGTACAAAACAACAGAATCATTTTATTGAATGACGATGTTAACCGCGAAAGAACTGCTGAAAATGCCGTTTCGCTAATAGAAGATATCGCCGAAATGTTACACCCGGGTTCTTTTATCTTTGGCCACGAAGGTGATAAATGGATCAGGTTTGGCGCATAGGGAATGTGAGATGCTAGATATGAGACGTTAGATTGGAGACGAAAAATTTGCAATTTTACAACATTCTATGCTTGCTCTCGTTTCCAAACAAGTGAATAAACAGTAATGTGATTTTATCGTTTGACACGATAAGCCATCAACGCTTGTTGGCCTAATCTTATGGGTAGGCTGGTAGCCTTTCAACTAAAAAATCGGTTTTTCTGCCAGATAACAATGTCTGAGAGCACGAGAAAACTTTACAACTTTTACTTTTAACCTTCCGGCCCTCCTATGCTTGCGCTCGTTTCCAAACGAGTGCATAAATAGTAATACGATTTAATCGTTTGAGACGATAAGTAATTCAACGCTTGTTGGCCTAATCTTATGGGTAGGTTGGCAGCCTTTCAACTAAAAAATCGGTTTTTCTGCCAGATAACAATGTCTGAGAGCACGAGAAAACTTTACAACTTTTACTTTTAACCTTCCGGCCCTCTACCTTCAGCCTTTAAATTTCCTTAATTTGGTATTCTTCTATTTTACGGTAAAGTGTGGTTAAACCGATCCCCAGTAATCGCGAGGTTTCTGTTTTATTCCCTTTGGTATGGATAAGTACTTTTTGAATGTGCTGCTTTTCTATCTGTTGTAGATTATAATCGTTTTCCATCGGTGCAAATTCAAAAAATTCGGGAGGTAAGGCGGTAGCGCTTAAGGTATCTCCATCCGAGAGGATTACCAAACGTTCGATCACATTTTTAAGTTCCCGGATATTCCCTTTCCAGCTATGACCGCTCAATAGGGATAAAATTTTATCATCCATTTTTGGTGCTGATCGGTTTACCTTATCTGCAAATTCTTTTAAGTAGTGTTTTGCCAATGCAGGGATGTCGGCTTTCCGATCGCGTAACGGCGGTAAGGTAATGGTGAAAACCGAAAGCCGATAATAAAGATCGGAGCGGAATTTTCCAGAAGTTGCATCGGCTTTTAAATTTTTATTTGTGGCGGCTAATATCCGAACATTTACCTGTTGCGTTTGGGTATCGCCTACTTTTATAAAAGTCTGGCTTTCGAGTACACGCAATAGCTTTGCCTGTAAATCGAGGTTCATCTCGCCGATTTCATCCAGTAATAATGTACCGCCGTTAGCTTCTTCCAACAGGCCTTTCTTATCTTTATTGGCGCCTGTAAAAGCCCCGGCTTTGTACCCAAAAAGTTCGCTTTCCAGTAAATCAGGGCTAAAGCCACTGCAATTTAAGGCCACAAAGGGTTTTGCTGCCCTAGGGCTTTCGTAATGGATAGATTGAGCAAAAACTTCCTTCCCTGTTCCGGTTTCGCCCAATAATAAAACAGTAGTATCAGTTGCACTTACTTTCCTGGCCAGATCAATCGCTTCCTTTAAAGCTTTTGATTGACCGATTATGGTTTCGAAGCTGTGTTTTTTAGCAATTTTGTTTTCCAGATCGGAGACCCTTCGCTGCAGATTTGATTTATCCATCGCCTTGTACAAAAGCGGAATAATTTTGTCGTTATCATCGCCTTTTACCAGATAATCAAATGCCCCGTTTTTGATCGCCAAAACGCCATCGGCAATGGTACCGTAGGCGGTAAGGTTTATAATTTCGACATAAGATTTTATGGCTTTTATATCTTTAACGAGCGCTACTCCATTAACATCAGGTAGTTTAACATCGCTGATTACAATGCTGATATCGTTATTTTTAAGCAATTTAAGGCCTTCTTTTCCAGTATTGGCCTGTAAGGTCTTAAATCCTTCTAATTCTATAATCCTGGAAAGTAAACTGCAGATTTTCTTTTCATCATCGATGATGAGCACCATGCCATTCATAGGTAAAATTTATGCTGCAATATTAAGGATAAAAATATCGAAAGATGATGAGGTGGATAAAATAAACGACTCATGCTGCCGACTCTTCTTCCTCGGTCTGTGTCTTCACAGAACGAAAAGATAAACATTGCAAAAGAAAGCGGGTGGTCTGTGAGGACACAGACCACGGGTTGAGATTAAATGATTTTCGTAAAAACTGAGTAAGGTCTTCGACTACGCTCAGACTGACAAATGCATGGTTATCTTTGGTCTTTAAGCTTTGGTCTCCCTACTCTCGACTCCCTACTCCAAACTAAATTGTACCTTTTTCGTTTCCGAAGCATTAAAGTAAAAGCTTTTTAAGCATATTTGGTTTTTGCAAAACAAATTCTATGTTTAAGAGACTAACCGCAATATTCATATTTTGCTTTCCAGCAGTTTTTTGTGCTGCCCAACAAGTACGCCCAGCCAAATCTTCTGAAATTTATAGAGAGATAAAAACGTTAAAACACCTTCCGAAAGTTTTATATCTGGCTGCTCACCCCGATGATGAGAATACTGGTTTGTTATCTTGGTTAATCAACGATCAAAATGTCGAAACGGCTTATTTGTCGCTTACCAGGGGAGACGGTGGGCAAAACCTTTTGGGCACCGAACAAGGTGCAGCCTTAGGCCTGATCAGAACACACGAACTTTTGGAAGCCCGTAGATTGGACGGTGCACAACAATTTTTCACCAGGGCAATCGACTTCGGCTTCTCTAAAAATACCAACGATACTTTTAAACAGTGGGATGCCGATAGCATTACCGCCGATGTGGTTTGGGTGATCAGAAAATTTAGACCGGATGTAATTATCTGCCGATTCCCGCCTACTGCAGCTGCGGGTCACGGTCAGCATGCCGCTTCTGCTGTTGTTGCGGAGAAGGCTTTTAAGGCTGCTGCTGATAAAAATATGTTTCCAAACCAACTTAAATATGTATCTGTTTGGCAACCAAAAAGACTATTGTGGAACACATTTAGGTTTGGTTCGGTAAATACCACAGCCGAAAATCAGTTAAAGGCAACTGTTGGGCAATACGACGCACAACTGGGAATGGGTTATGGTGAGCTGGCAGGATTAAGCCGAAGTTTACACAAAAGCCAGGGAGCAGGAACACAGTCGGTAGCTGGTGTACGTTCCGATTATTTTACAAACGTTTTAGGCGATCCTGCTAAAAGAACTTTGTTTGATGGCTTAAGCCTTAACTGGTCAGACAAAGGTATAGGCGATATTGATGAGCTGATTGACATTATACTATTATCTTTCAATTATAACCAACCCGATAAGAGCCTGCACGGACTGTTGATGCTGAGAAAGAAAATTGCTGAATTGCAGGATGCAGCCTTGAGAAAAGATAAGCTTGCGGCTATCGATAACATCATTTTAAGCAGTATAGGTTTTATGGGCGAGGTGGTAACCAATCAACCCGAAGCAATTGCTGGCAATAGTTATAATTTTCGTTTAAACTTAATTTCAAGATCGGCCACCCCTGTTATTGTTGAAGGTGTGAACTGGTTAAATCAGACAGATAATTTAAATAGAGCGCTCGCTAACGACTCGCTGATTACCATTGAACGTAAAATCCAGATTCCGGCAGGCGCGGCACTTACTGAACCTTATTGGTTAGCTAAGCCTGCAAAAGATGCGGCAACATTCAGCGTAGCGAATGATACTTTAATCGGGCTTCCGGAAATACAATCGCCAATTAATGTTTTATTGTCGTTAAAAATAGCATCTGAAAAATTTGAAGTCAGATTGCCTTTATCTTATAAAAAATTAGATCCTGTTAAAGGTGATGTTGTAGAAGCCCTGAGGATCATCCCCGCACTTGATTTAAGTTTTAGCGAGCCAGTTTATTTCGCTAAAGAAAAAGAAGCTTTAAATGTTAGCCTTCGTTTGAAGGCCAATAAAAATATCAATTATGGTAAGGTAAGTTTCAAGATCGGCAACCAGGTGGTGAAAACCTTTCAAGGGATTAACCTGGCAGAGCATACCATCAATACGATGAATTTCCTTCTCCCGGTTGAAGATTTGGCCAAAATTAAAACCAGCCAGAATAAATTAGAAGCTGTTTTCTCATCAGAAGCGAATGAATATTCAAAAGGACAGGTATTAATTCAGTATCCTCATTTGCCAACACTACAGTATTTTGTTCCGGCCACAACCTGGTTGATTAAAGGAGACGTAAAGGTACTGGCGAAAAAAGTTGGGTATATTGAGGGAGCTGGAGATCTGATCCCCGAATTTTTAAGACAGGCAGGTTTGCAAGTTGATGTATTAACAGAAGCTGATATTCTTAACCCAACAAAACTGGCCAGTTACGATGCCGTGGTAACAGGAGTAAGGGTAATCAATACCGAAAAAAGAATTAAAAACTGGCAAACTGCTTTGCGCGGTTACGTAGAAAACGGTGGAACCATTGTGATGCAGTACAATACCACACAAGATATGGCGCTACAGGATTTTGGTGTTTATCCGTTTAGCATTAGTGGTAAAAGGGTGACCGAAGAAAATGCAGAAGTTAAATTTTTAAAACCTGAACATAAGCTGTTAAATTACCCCAATAAAATTACTGCTGACGATTTTAAAGGATGGGTGCAGGAGCGCGGTGCTTATTTCCCTGATAAATGGGATACTAAGTACGAACCGCTTTTCGAGATGCACGATACCGATGAAGAACCGCTTCAAGGATCGACGCTGTATGCAAAATATGGCAAAGGGAATTTTATTTATACACCTTTAGCTTTTTTCAGGCAATTGCCTGCCGGAAATGTAGGTGCAGCCAGATTGTTCTTTAACTTTTTATCGGCTGGAAAGTGATGAAAAATCAATTCAAAAACTGGAATACCTGGTATATTTTACTCGCTTTGGCGCTGGTATTTCAGATTGTATTTTATTACCTGTTTACTAAATTCTGGGCATGAGTAATATCGATTGGACGGTACTGACATTTACTTTGCTTGCTGTGGTAACCTATGGTGTTTTTATTGGTCGTGGGCAAAAAAGCAATGCTTCCTATTTAAAGGCCGATAATAAAATGCCCTGGTATATTGTATTATTAGGGATTATGGCTACGCAGGCCAGTGCCATTACTTTTTTATCAGCACCAGGGCAGGCTTATACCGATGGCATGCGCTTCGTGCAGTATTATTTTGGCCTGCCGTTGGCAATGATTGTGATTTGCATTA
Source organism: Pedobacter sp. Bi27 (assembly GCF_918698255.1). Taxonomy (NCBI): domain Bacteria; kingdom Pseudomonadati; phylum Bacteroidota; class Sphingobacteriia; order Sphingobacteriales; family Sphingobacteriaceae; genus Pedobacter; species Pedobacter sp. Bi27. The sequence goes on along the minus strand of NZ_CAKKMW010000001.1, from coordinate 1,206,138 downwards.
CTTTCATCCCGATTTTTCAAAGGTTGAATGTATACACCGCCTACGAATATTTGGAAAACCGTTTTGATAAAAAAACAAGGGTTTTAACTTCGTTGCTGTTTCTGTTTTCGCGGGGATTATCGACAGGGATCAGCATTTATGCACCAAGTATTATCCTCTCGAGCGTTTTAAACTGGAATATTTATTTAACCAACGTACTTACCGGAGGGATTTTGTTGATTTATACCTATGTTGGTGGTGCAAAAGCAATTGCACACACACAGAAACTGCAGTTTTTGATCATTTTAGGAACAATGGCCTTTGCCGGATATCTTTTGGTGCAGCACATGCCTAATGGAATCGGATTTAAAGACGCCCTTTACCTTGCCGGGAAATCGGGTAAATTAAATGTAATTACCACCGAATTCGATTGGAAGGATAAATACAATATCTGGAGTGGTTTAATCGGAGGTTTTTTCCTTGCGCTTTCTTACTTTGGGACAGATCAGAGCCAGGTAGGAAGATACATTACCGCGAAAGACAATACCAATGCAAAAATGGGATTACTCTTGAATGGACTGGTTAAAATCCCGATGCAGTTCGCTATCCTGTTAATCGGTGCATTATTGTTTGCTTTCTTCTCGTTAAAGCCGGCACCGATTTATTTTAATGAGCGTTCTTATCAGTATTTAAAAGAAACACAGCCACAGCAGGCGGCTGCTTTCGAGAAAGAACATAATGCTTTAGCACAGAAATTTAACCAGCAATCAAAAAATATCCTGATAGAAAAGGAAAAGCAATTACCATCTTTAAATTCTTCAATAGCGGATTTTAAATCAACCCAAAAGCAGGTGAAAGAACTGCACGGCAGGGTAGAAGAGGCAATTAACAAGTCGAATTACAATGCGGAGAAAACCGATACCAATTATATCTTTTTGTACTTTGTAAAGAATACCCTTCCAGTTGGAATGATCGGCCTGCTTTTCGCCGTCATTTTTTTGGCCAGTTGGGGATCTATTTCTGCAGCGCTGAATTCACTTGCTGCCTGTTCGTTAAAAGATGTACACCTCATTTTTGGTAAAAAAGAAGTAGACGACGAGACTGAACTGAAATATAGCCGTTTACATACTTTGGCCTGGGGTGTTTTTTCAATAGCTGTTGCCATGTTTGCTACACAGATGGGCTCGCTAATCGAAGCCGTTAATGTACTGGGCTCGCTCTTTTATGGGCCAATTCTTGGTATTTTTTTAGTGGCATTTTATTTCAAAAAGATAAACGGACCAATCGTATTTATTGCAGCCATCTTATCCGAAATTGCCGTTGTAGCAGTATATGAGTTCGATATTGTTTCATTCCTTTGGCTCAATGTAATCGGTGCAGCAGCAGTAATTATGTTTTCGGTAATTGGCCTCTTGTTTTCTAATCCAAAAACGGTAGTCGACAAATAAACCTAATTTTTACGTGCAGCAGATATTTGCTGCCCGAGCGCAAGGCTAAATTTTAATACCTTTATTTTCGACAAAATAGATAACGCTAAATATGAACGAAGCTTGGCTTGACAGGTGGAATGACCGATACAGTGCCGATGAGTTTGCTTATGGCGAACAACCGAATAACTATTTAAGAGAACAGTTGATGCAGCTCGATACCGGAACAATACTTTTTCCGGCAGAAGGAGAAGGCCGAAATGCCGTTTTTGCAGCTAAACTCGGTTGGAAGGTTTCGGCCTTTGATATCAGTATTGAAGGAAAGAATAAAGCACTTCAACTCGCAGAAAACAATAACGTTAGCATTGATTACCAGGTGGGCGAACTCCAAGAGCTGGACTATAAAGCTGAACAGTTTGATGCCATTGCCTTAATTTATGCACACTTTCCATCGGCGATTAAATCAACTTACCATAAAATACTGAGTAATTATTTACGCAATGGCGGTTTGCTTATTTTCGAAGCTTTTAGCAAGAAACACCTTGATTATCTTGCCAAAAACGAAAAAGTTGGTGGACCTAAAGAAATTGATATGTTATTCTCAATTGAGGAAATAAGAACTGATTTCGAAAATTATGAGGTTCTGGCGCTTGAAGAAAAAGAAATTGAACTGAATGAGGGTTTGTTTCATAACGGCCTGGGCTCAGTAATCAGATTTGTTGGAAGAAAGAAATAAAGCGTTTTGGTCTGTAACTGAGAATGAATTCAAAAACAGTGAAGTTTCGCTCAATTTTTTTCGACACCGGCATTATAGTTTTTATCAACCTAAAGCCATAAATTCGTAAAATCAAAAACAACAAAAACAGATAAATATAATACTATGAAAACGATGATTAAATCAATCGCATTGCTATTTACAGCAATTACTATTTCTGTAAGTGCAATGGCACAAGATGCTCAGCCTAAGCCAAGTCCTGCGGCTACAGCAACGGGAAAAGTTAAAGGTGCAACCATTACCATCACCTACAGCAGCCCTGCTGTAAAAGGACGTAAAATCTGGGGCGGTTTAGAAGCCTTTGATAAAGTATGGCGTGCAGGTGCAAACGAGGCTACTACTTTCGAAACCGATAAAGATATCGTAGTTGAAGGTAAACCTTTAGCAGCAGGAAAATACAGTTTCTTTTTAATCCCTAAAGAAAGCGGAACCTGGACAGCTATTTTTAACAAGGAACCAAAACAATGGGGTGCTTACAAATACGAAGAAGCTAAAGATGCTTTACGTGTTGATGTTAAAACAAAAGCATTAAAAGCTACACAAGAGCGTTTAGTTTATAAAATTACCAAAAGCGGATTCGCTTTAGAATGGGATAAAATTTCTGTTCCGGTTAATATTAAATAATTAGGTAAAATTACTTTAGAGCCGTCCATGTTTTATATTAGGACGGCTTTTTTTTGTATTATTTTTCGAGAATGACTGTGCAAAATCCCTTGAGTCTAAGCCATGCAACCCCAACAAATGAAATACTGCTGTAGCCATCTAACCCCGGTTGAAGCCTTACCCCAATGTCATTAAGTTATGGGATAAATCTCGAAAAAATGTCACCCTGGGCGTAGTCGAAGGGTATTTATTTGCGATTATCCTATCGGTTGGTGTCTCACCGACCGAAATAAAAGATATATCTTATTGGAAAATGAGAGGCTTGTGGTTCTTGGCGGTTTGCAGTCCCGCCATTCGCTATAGTCCCGATGAAGAATCGGGAACTGCCGCTGCTGTCGGGTTTAAAACCAAGGGTTTGTGCACCCTGCAGCCTAACAAATGAAATGCTACCTCCCTCAATAAGCCCGGTTGAAGTATTATCCCAGTGTTATTAAGTTATGAGATAAATCTCGAAAAAATGTCACCCTGAGGGATAATTTATTGTATAAAAATCAATATGAATGACGCATATCTTTTTTTTGCCCAGAGGCTCATCCTTGCCTCGGCTCGCCGCCGCCGATGGGGCTCTTTCTTTTTGCTGTCAAAAAGAAACAAAAAACACCGGCTGAAAATTTTTCTTTCAAAGCTAGTGGGTAGGCTGGGTCGGTGGAGCCCGAAAAATTGGTAAGCCGGATTTAAGTAGAACGGGGATACCGTACTATGGCCTAGCTGGATGGAAATGCGAAATTTGTTAAAATGTTGATTAATAATTATTTGCAAAATAACGTCGATGGTAGCGTAGTCGAAGGGCATTTATTTGCGATTATCCTATCGGTTGGTGTCTCACCGACTGAAATAAAAGATATTCTTATTAGGAAATGAGCGGCTTGTGGTTCTTGGCAGTTTGCAGTCCCGCCATTCGCTATAGTCCCGATGAAGAATCTGGAGCTGCCGCTGCTGTCGGGTTTAAAACCAAGGGTTTGTGCACCCTGCAGCCTAACAAATGAAATGCTGCTGTAGCCACTTAGCCCCGGTTGAAGCGTTATTACCCTGCAGCAACGAGGTACGAGGCAGCGAAGCGTAAAAGCGAAAAACGGGAAGGAACTTTTTATCCTGCACAGGCCTTGCGCTCTAAAAATAAAAAAATCATATTTTGTTAAAGCTTTTTCTAATGTTAGTTGGGATTTGCAATCCTGTCTTAATAGCTTAGGATTTATCCTATCGGTTGGTGTCTCACCGACTGAAATAAAAGATATTCTTATTAGGAAATGAGAGGCTTGTGGTTCTTGGAGGTTTTCAGCCCCGCCATTCGCTATAGTCCCGATGAAGAATCGGGAGCTGCCGCTGCTGTCGGGTTTAAGGACAAGGGTTTGTGCACCCTGCAATCCAACAAATGAAATGCTACCTCCCCCAATAGCCCCGGTCAATGTCATTAAGTGAAGCTGTTCGGCCCAAGCAAATATTTAACCAAAGATGGAAAGGATACACACAGATATAAAAATCCGTGTTTATGCTGTCGTGATGTCCCGGATCAGCATCCATAAATAATTATAAAGACCCTGACCACGAAGTAGCTATTAGACCTTTAAAACAATAAGAACTGCTAATAAAATAAATTCAGGGTGACGATTAGAGAAGGCCCTTTTGTAAAGAACCTAAAACATAATACCTACTTCATGTTAAAATACTATTTTAGGGCGATTTAAAAACAAACACAAATAATGAAGCTTTCCATTAAACTACTGGCAATATTGCCGCTTCTTTCATTAAACGTTTTAGCTCAACAAAAAACGCAGCTTTTTTCTGTTAAAACAGCAAAGCCTGTCGACCAGGTGAACGTTTTTTTAGGATCTTCAGCAGATCATGGGCAGATGTCGCCAGCTGCATCGGCCCCTTTTAGCATGTTGAGTATTGGCCCTCAAACTTATCCTAAAACACATACCGGTTACGAATACCTCGCCAAGAAATTTGAAGGCTTTACCCACAACCGTTTCGAAGGAGTAGGCTGTCAGGGTTCAGGTGGTAATATTTTCATCAAACCATTTTTAGGCAGTGATCCGGCGAAGTCAGAACTGATCAAGATTGCTGAAAAAGCAAGTCCGGGTTACTATGAAGTAGGTTTCGAAAATAAAATTAAAGCCAGTTTTACCGTATTGGGCAAAGCCGGAAAGCATGCCTACCAATTTCCGAAAGGGACCAAAGGTTTTTATCTCGATTTGGGTTATGCTTTTAATGGTGCTTTTGTAGCCGAATCGCACGAGGTAAACGGTAATGCCCTAAGCGGATGGATTACCTCGAAAACAACCTGTGGCGCAGGTAAATACAAATTGTTCTATTACATGGAAATCGGCGATAACGTATCGTGGAAAGTAATAGACGATCATAAAATGATTGCCATGCTTAAAGGAGAATTAACCTCAGTGGGAATCAACATTGCACTTTCGTCGGTAAGTGTCGAAGCCGCAAAAGCTTCTATCAATAAAAATCCTTTCAATACTATAAAAGAACAAAGCAAAGCCGATTGGAATACAAATCTTTCTAAAATTGCCGTAAATGGCGATCTGGAAAGTGCAAAACTATTTTATTCGCTTTTATACCGCACCATGCAATCGCCTTATGTAATTTCTGAAACTGATGGAACATATCGCAATACAAAAGGGGAAATTCAGAAAGATAAAGAAATCCGCTACAATGGCTGGGCCATTTGGGACAATTACCGTACGCAGTTACCTTTGCTTTCGCTAATTGAACAAGATAGGTATGCTGGAATGGTTAATTCTATCGCTGATCTCTATAACTCGGGCAAAAAAGATTATGCCGGGCTAAATGAGCCATCAAATACTGTGCGTTCTGAACATGCCATTGTGGTTTTGCTTGATGCCTACCGCAAGGGTTATCCGGTAGATTTTAACAAGATTGCCGATTCGTTAGTGAAAGAGGTAGATGGCCTGGATTATAAATCTCCGGATAAAGCACTGGAATCGAGTTACGATAACTGGGCATTGGCAGAAATCTTTAAGATTTTAAAGAATAAAGAAAAATCTGATTTTTATCTCAATAAAGCACTTGAATACAAGAAATATTGGAATAAAGATTTTAAAGATATGACCAAAAATGATGTCGACCGCATGCAGGCCCGTGGTTTATACCAAGGTACCATTTGGCAATATCGATGGTTTGTGCCTTATGATTTTAAAGGATTGATTGAACTGGACGGGGGAGAGGAATCTTATCTGGCAAAACTCGACGAATTTTTTGCGCGTGATTTATACAACCATGCCAATGAACCAGATTTGCAGGTACCATTGATGTATAATGTTACCAAGTCTGGTTATAAATCGCAATATTGGATGCATCAATTGGCAGCTGATACGGTAATCCAGAATTATTTTAACGATAACAGCCGCGGAATCGGTAGTTATATCGGTAAAATTTACAGAAACCAGCCACATGCCTATCTGCGTACAATGGACGATGATGCCGGTGCAATGAGTGCCTGGTATGTGTTTGCGGCAAGTGGTTTTTCTCCTGCCTGTGTAGGCTGGCCGATTTATTATTTAAATGTGCCTTTATTTCCATCGCTAAGCTATAACCTGCCAAAAGGAAAAACATTTACCATCGAAACGGAAAATTTCAGCTTTAAAAACAAATATATCAAGGCCGTTTTTCTTAACGGAAAACCTTTCAAAAAGAACTTTATCACGCAAGAAGATATCAATGCTGGGGGAGTACTGAAAATCGTTGCTTCGGCCGTGCCGGTTAAAATTTCGGATACCGAAAACTGGATTTCGAGTCTTGGACAATAATTTTAAAAATTTACAAAAAACTGCAAACTTATTTCAGATAATCCTGTTGTTCTAGTATAAATTTCAAGATCATGGCACCTTTAAAATTAAGCGAAGAACAGCATGCTACATTAAGCAATAGAAACACATTAGAACAAATTAACGAACAACCTTTAGAACTTCATCCAGAAGCGTATAAAGTAAAAGGCCCATCTCCGGATAAGATGAAGACGGTATCCTCTTCATTAAGGAATTACGCTCATGGTTTGTACGGGTTGTTGTAAAACGCCTCCAATTAAATCTCATCATACCAGATTATATAAAAGCGGTTAAGTGTAAAAGCTTAACTGCTTTTTTCATTAAAAAGATTTTCTTGAGTGTTGTTGTCCCCCTTTGAAGGGGGCAGGGAGATGAGAAATAAAAAGAGTTTAAAAGATCACTTTGTTTCTCTCCATGTTATATGCCTCAGTTCGATTAAAAACATTTTTTAAAGCTTTCCTGTAAAGCTAAACTGACGAGCTATAACCTGCATTTGTTTTCAGAGGCTATTGAAGATGCTGAAACAAGTTCAGCATGACGTAACGCGGGATCAGACATGGTGAATTCTAATAAACTATCGTCATCCTGAACTTGTTTCAGGATCTTTGCCGAAAGATGTTAAGACAAACTCAATTCCTTTTCAATTCCAAATCCCTACCTTGCCCTTATGAAACAGAGTGCCGGAATATTGCTCTTCAGAAGAAAAGATCAGCAGGTAGAATTTTTTCTGGTTCATCCGGGCGGGCCGTTCTTTGCCAAAAAAGATTTAGGCTTTTGGACAGTGCCGAAAGGGGAATTAGATGAAGGTGAAGAGCCGTTAAAGGCTGCTATCCGCGAATTTAAAGAGGAAACAGGTAAAAGTTTAACTGGCGATTTCATTGAATTAAGTCCTGTTGTACAAAAGGGAGGTAAAAAAGTATTGTGCTGGGCTGTGGAAGGAGATCTTGATCCTTCTACAATTGTTAGCAATACTTTCGAAATTGAATGGCCGCCGCGATCGGGCAAAAAGAAAAATTTCGCTGAAATAGACAAAGCCGAATGGTTTGCCTACAATAATGCCGTAAAACACATCAACGAAAAGCAGGTCGCTTTGCTTGATGAATTAAAATCCAAACTAAGCCGTTAATTCAAAGTGTGAAATTTCCTTCTCGGCACCGTTAATGATCATCGAAACCTGGTGACCGCCCAGATGAAATTTACGTGTCGTAATCAGTACGAATTTTTGCTTGCGGATAATGTTTACTGCTGCACCTGCAGGATAAGTCCGCTCCGAAATTTTATACACTTTTTTTGTGTTCTGGCCGTTTTGCTTTTTATAGCAAATGGCATATTCCAATCTAACCTTTTGTTCAGTCCGATTTTCGTTCAGAATAGAAAATGAAAACTCCAGACTTTCGCCAATTTTGATCTTGGGCGTCGAGATTTTGAAATCTTTTAATAAAATCCCTGCATCATCTAAGCCATAATGTTTAAGGATATCTGCATGGCCTTGTTTAAGTAATGTACGGCTGCCATGTTTAATAATGGCATCTGTTTCGGCACCCAAACCCGACCAATTTTTAGCAATATTTAAAACAATATGGGGATGATCTTTTGCAATATCGTTCAAACTATTGGCAACGCTCCGCCTTACGTATTCTGATGGATCTGTTTTAAGGTTTTCCAGTATGGGTAAAATGGATGTCGGGTCTTTTTTCAGAAAGGGAATACCCATGGCCCAGGGTAGGCGTGGTCTGCTGCCTTCACTGGCGAGCCTTCTTACTTTATGGTTTTCGTGCAGCGACCATTTTTTCATTTTTAAAATCATCTCGTTTCCGTATTTTAAAATGAAAGGACGAACGGCAAATTCGCAGCTTACAAACTGCGTAACAAATTCGAGTGCCTCAACCGAAGCTTCGAAATCATCTATACCATAGGTTTCGATATAGTCAGGTAAAAACATATAAGCCAAGCTATCTTCTCCAATACCCTGAAGCCTTAATTGTGCGATAGTTTTTTTAATCAACGCTATCGTTTGAGGATAATCTTCGGGTAAAAAATCATGTAATACCTTCGAGGTATGTTTCATCCGCTCTTTTAATTCTTTTGATTTGAAGTCAGCAGTAAAAACCTTTTTAATAAATTTTCCTTTGTCGAAACCTGGAACAGTAACCGTTAATGCATGGGCTAATCTATCGTAAAAGGCTGGAGAATATAAATCTTTAAGCGGGCTGGCCATATGGTATGGTAATTACAAAGTGGGAGATTATTTTAATGCGGTGCTAATTTACTAAAAATATTAGTATATTAAGGCGACTCATTCAAATAATTACTTCATCGTATCATTTTTACATGGGGTTTAAGGATTTCAGCTTTTTCTTTGGCACATTTGCTATTATAAAAATAACAAAATGAATACAACAAAAATAGGTTGGATCGGGTTAGGGAATATGGGGATCCCGATGGCAGGGCAATTGATAAAAGCAGGTTATACAGTTACTGTCTATAACAGGAGCAAGGATAAAGAAGCTTCGTTGAAAGAGATTGGCGCATCAATAGCCGAAACACCTAAAGCGCTGATTGCAGCTACTGATGTGGTAATCGTTATGGTTTCTGATGATGCCGCTATAGAACAGATTTTTAAGGGAGAAGAAGGCCTTTTTAGTATAGAAACATCGGGTAAGACCATCATCAATATGAGCACGGTTTCTCCTTCTATTTCAAAAGAAATGGCCACGCAGTGCAAAGCAAAAGGAAATTTTTATTTAGATGCGCCAGTTTCAGGGAGTGTGAAGCAGGCAGAAACCGGTCAGTTGGTTATCATGGTTGGCGGTGAAGAAGCTGCTTTTAATCAGGTAAAACCGATTCTGGAAAAAATGGGCAAACTTGCCAAACTTGTTGGCGAAAATGGTGCGGGTAATAGCGCAAAGCTGGCCATCAATTCGCTTTTGGCCTTATATGCACAGGGCCTGGCCGAAACCGTTTTGTTTGCGAATGAACAAGGGATTAAAACAGAAGACTTATTAGAATTGATCAATAATGCAGCCATTGGTAATATTTTTACCAAAATTAAAGGTGATGCCATTATTGCTGATCATTACAAAGCTGCTTTTGCACTTAAACATATTGTAAAAGATCTGAACCTGGCTAAAGCCGAAGGAATTTCATCACCATTGGCTAAAACAGCGCTAAATACTTTCGAAGATGCGGCTGCAAAATATGGAGAAGAGGATATTATTGCAGTAATTAAACAGCTTAAGGGATAAAAGCATCCCTTTTAATACTAAAGTTGATAACCATAGGAGATTTTGGCTTTTCCTATGGTTATTTATTTATGGGATATTACAAAGTTTCATGTATACCATATGAAACGAGGCAAGTCATTATTTTTAGACCGCCAAAAGTGCTGCATAAAATAATTGCCAGTACAATTAAACCATAAGGAGATATTATTTTTGATGATTAATTTTTGTTAGACCCGCTGTTGAATAGATGCAGTTTATATCCTGCATTATTCAACAGCATTTTTTTTTGCGATTGCCTAACAGAGAATTGCTCTTTTTAATATGTGCTCTTAGAAATTAGTAAGTATATCCTTGTTATACACACTATTTATTTGCAAGTTTTGCTTAGGTGTTAAGCTTAAATCAATATCAAGATAGGAGAGAAGCAGGTCAGTAGGGATCTGGTCAAATAGTCCAGGATAAATACGTTTAAATAGCGATATTCTGTTTTCAGTATTCTGCAGTCTAAATAAGATGTTTCTATTGTTTACATCAGATATGGCAGTTTGGAGAAGATAAGTATTAAATAATGAGTCAAGAACAGGGTACCATTCGCAGCCATCCTCCAGCTCGGTTTGGTCTATCAAAAAAACGATAGTATCCTTTATGGCAAAAAGATTAAAGTTGCCATCTGCTTGTTTAAAACCATTCGGGATATATACGCTACCTTTCGTGCCCAACCATATATTGGCCTGCCCGGCCTCTTCATTCACTAAATAGCCATTAACCAGGCCATCTGCTACAATTATAATGCTATTGTTAGCAACTGAACTGTTTGGCTTAAAAAGCGTTTTTCCTTTGTGAATCCTGAAAAAGGCTGTATGTCTGTACATAAAGCGAATAGCTGCTCTATCTTTCTTCCGATCTAACAACGGAAGAAATACCTTTAAAAAATATTTGATGTAGCCTACTTCCATGTTGATTTAATTAAGTTTCGTGATTAACATATTGATTTGTTTTTTTTGGTAAATCGCATCTACAAACCGGTCATGCTCAAAGGCTCAGATCCCCACCCGAATTAAAAGGGCATAATTTCTTGTCAGTTATCAATCATCGGCTCTTTCTCTTTCATAGGTTTCAACGGCACTGCAAGGTGCTATGGGGTACGACCAGCCGAAACTCATTCCTCTACCCGAAGCATCAACTTTGGAGCATCTTCGCCCATAGATAAATCGATTTAGTATTTTTGCGCGGCTATCGTTTTTTGGTATTGTGCTAATCTTACTTAAGATCGGCTACAACTAAATTCTGCATTAAAAATTAATTTTCCTCTGATTTTGATCAAGACTTATCTTGATCTTACTCATCGCTAAAACTAGGTAGCAATGTGAGCTAAGCGATAAGTTTTTAAGTGGATATTTCAGTAAGCATATGCTAATTTTTCATCGTTTTCAAAGCGTTCATATCCAGTATAATAATATTATTACCGTCTTTTTCAATTAGCCCCTCTCTTGTGAAATCTCCAAGCACCCTACTCAGTGTTTCGGTTGCAATGCCTATGAAGCATGCCAGATCATATCTGGGGAGTATAAATCTATGATTCTCTGCAGACTCATGGTTTAGTTTAGTCAGTTCAATAATTGCTTTTGCTATCCTCTTCCTTACAGAGTAATAGGCGATGTTCAGTAGCTTTTCATCACGGTTGTTCAAGCCATGAGCAAGCGCTTTAGCAAAAAAGTTGAACATGTCTGGATAGTCTGTAATTAAATTCTGGAGATCGGTATAAGGGATGGTCAGTATTTCAACACTATCGATGGCTTCTGCAATTTCCTTATTTTCAGTGCCCAATAGCGCACTCTGAAGTCCGAAATATTCATGCGGGCCATAAATGCCAGTGATAAATATGTTGCCGGCGGAATCAGCTACATAGGTTTTTATCTTTCCTGATAAAATGTAATGTAATCCGAGCGATCGTCTCTCTCCCTTATGATAAAGAACCTGGTTTTTTTTTAAAGATCTGGGTAAACAACCTTCGAACCTTGATCTTAACCAGGATAACTCATCGCCGCTTTTGTGGATATTCTTTAATTGAGTATGCCTTTTTAAAAATAATTCATGTTGAAGCCTTTTTTTTCTGAGCTTTACCTCTACATGATTAAGCAGCTCGCCATCATCAAAAGGGGCCATCAGGTAGCCATCAGCGCCCAATTCCATCACTCTGCGGGCAAGGTCATAATCCTGATTGTTCAATATCATAATAAAACTGATGCTTGCAGTTTCCATAAATTTATTAACAACACGCAATACCCCGATTCCGTCCATTTCAGCTACATTTACCTCCGAAATAATTACATCTACCGGACTTTTTCTGAGAATGTCGATTGCTTGCTTACCGCTATTTGTTGATTTTACATTGTATTTTCCGATTGTTAGTATTTCGGTGATTTTTATCCTTAGATCGAAATCCTCAAGTATAATCAAGATTTTAGATCCCTCCATTTAAATTTTATGTTTAATCCTGAAGGCTATAGTTTCCTTTAGATTGGCAAAACAGGTGTTAAACCTGATTTCCGGACCTTGTTGTTACGTTATTAAAGCTTTTCGATAGACTAAATTAAGGTCTGCGAGAAAAGAAGATAGACAATTGGAAATAATAGGGGGAGCAAAAAACTTAAGTCGCTGGGTGGAAAAATTATCTTGACGGAAGTGAAGATAATACTGTAGGCTTTATTAAAAAAATGATGCAGTTTTTTAATAAGCATTTTTAGAGAAGGCATTTATTAGGTTTTTATAGGGATTAATAGACAAATATCCAATAAAAATCGTTATTCTGACGGATAAACAGGTTGATAATTATCAATTATATTTTTGATTGTAGTCAAGATGTTAAAAACAACCAATTAAAAAGTCTGCTTAGTACTAAAAATTAACCTAAATAACCGTTTTTTAGTTTGTTTTAGGGAGGATAATACTTCTTTGCTGAGTACGTGAGTAATAAAACTCAAAAGATGTTGTATTGCCAATGAAAATAATACTGTTATCAACCGATGATGTGTTTAAGTTTTTAAGGATGTTTGTGTTTTTTTTGTTGTTTAAACAATTCTGCGCTTCCAGATCGATCCTTGCAAGTACAACAAAGGTTGTGATCAGGCAGCAGGTGATGAACAAATGAAATGATAGATAGCCGAACTGAAACATCCTAACATGGAAAAGAATAATCCATAACAACAATAAAAGAAAAAGGACGATGCCAAGCAGCACCAATAAAAGCTTAGTATCCTGAAAGCTGATGAGGAATGGTAAAAACGTAAATGGCAATATGCCGATCAGGAAGGCAAAATTTCTGGTAAATAGCTGGTTGGTTGTATCGTAAATCCAGTAGTGAATGATAAAACCTATGGTAATGATAAATGGTATAAAGATTAAAAAAGCGCATTTTTCCCAATATGAAAACCCTCTTTGTGATAATAAAAGGTCTGCAAGGCCATCAAGGTTTAGGATTTCGACATTAAACTTGGTAAAAAAATAATATTCACCAAAAATGGCCAGCAGCACGAGGTAAACTACTGTTAATATCAAATATTTGATAAACAGTATATGAAGGGTATTTCCTTTATCTGCCATCTTAATTATTATAAGCGATAAAATGTAACCATAAAACAAAAATGCGCGACATAGGATAGATTTTGATCCCCAAATTTGCTTAAGCGTTACCTTATGTGCATTGATAAGAATTAATGCGATTAATGATTGTTGTCAAAGTACCTTCTGTTCTGGCTTGTTTCAACTTTTTAGGTCTGGTTGGATTAATAAAAAATTGCCTGATTCTAAAGATGCAATACCTACTTGTTGAGACTTTAAATAATAAATAGTTTTTAATTCATTAGAAATCAGTACTTTAATTGTTTTATTGAAAAATAATTAATCTAATATTTGTATCGTACGAAAAACATCGTACCTTTAGAATATGAAAAGTAATCAAACTGAAAATAATCTGCCTGAACCTACTAAAGCTGAATTAGAAATTCTTCAGGTATTATGGGAATTCGGGCCTTCTACAGTTCGGTTTGTAAACGATAAATTGAACGAACAACGGGAGGTGAATTATACCTCAACTTTAAAGCAGATGCAGATCTTAACCGAAAAAGGAATATTAAAACGTGATGAAAGCCAAATGAAGCACATTTATATTCCTGTTGAGGCTGAAGAGAAAACCAAAGTACAGTTGTTAGACCGTTTTGTTAATACCTTATATAAAGGATCTGCCTCACAGTTAATGATGCAGCTTCTGGGTAACGAAAAAACCTCTAAACAGGAAATAGAAGAGATAAAGCGGCTATTGGATAGCATGGAATAATTAATAATAACAGATTCTAAAGAACCACAATGATGGAATTTAAGTTAATTAACCTTTTGCCCGAAAACTGGCTTCATGCCCTTGGCGCTACTTTATTCCACTCGCTATGGCTTGGTGTAATATTGGCCTTGCTTGCTGGTTTGGTTATGTTTACTACCCGAAAAGCTAGCGCGGCAATGCGCTATAACCTCCTCACCATATGTTTGGCCTTGTTTGTTGTGGCCATATTCTTCAGCTTTTACAAAGAACTGCGAAAGCCTATAGGTTCTACAGCTGAGCAGGTTGTAATTAATCTCCCAAGCGGGGCTACCGATCAACCTGTAATTGCAAACGTTCAGCAAGATATGTATTCGGGACTGAACAAAATGCTTTCTTTATGGAATGCATATGCTTATCAGATTGTATTGATCTGGTTTTTAATTATATGTGGGAAGAGTGTTCAGTTAGTGGTGGGTTTAAATGGTGTATATCATTTGCGTAAACATAAAACCTATGCTGCAGGTAAACAGTGGGATGAAAAGTTAGCTATACTGGCCCAAAAATTAGGTCTAAGTCAATCGGTTAAAATCATGCAATCGGGTATTGCGCAGGCGCCAATGGTTGTGGGGCATTTTAAACCCTTAATTCTGATTCCACTAGGTTTGCTTAACGGCCTGTCAAATGCAGAAGTTGAGGCTATTCTTTCTCACGAACTGGCGCACATTAAGCGCAAAGATTACCTGGTAAACCTATTGCAAAGTTTTATCGAAATCGTTTTCTTCTTTAACCCAGCGGTACTTTGGGTATCACAATTAATAAAAACAGAACGCGAGCATTGCTGTGATGATTTGGCCATTGCCTGTGTAAGCGATCGCAAAAACTACGTTCAGGCCCTCATATTCTGTCAAGAGTTTAAGCAGCGTGCACCTGCTTATGCCATGGCGATAACGGGTAAGAAAGGTAGCCTGCTGCATAGAGCAAGCAGGATGTTATTCAACACCAATTCAACTTTAAACAAAATGGAAAAGACAATATTAACCATCGCCTTGGTATCTGTTGTGGTTTGTAGCGCTGCGTTCAAGAGCGTGGGCAATGCAAAAACAGTTACCAGAAATAAAATATCCACTTCAATACAAGTTTTACAGGATACCGCTAAAAAAGCTAAACCTGTTGAAGGGAAATCTGCCGATCAATTGGAAAAGGAAATCAATTCGAAAATGGATCGTCAATTGAAACAGTTAAACGAAAAACGCAAAAACAGCGAAACGGATGAAGATGTAAATGCAAGAATTGCCGATCAGCAAGCCAGAAAAGACGATGCTGGAAAGGCAATAGTGGATGAGCGAATGCGGAAAGAAGATGCCAAAGCAAGAATAGCCGATGAAAAACGCCGTATTGCAGACGAGAAACTGGCAAAAGAAGATGCTAAATTAGCCAAGGAAGACGCCAAATGGGCAAAAGAAGATGCCAAGTGGACAAAAGAGGTTGATAAATGGGCAAAGGAAGACGCTAAATGGACCCAGGATGATAAAGAGGGTAGAGGAAACCGTGTACCAAGAGCGCCACGTCCGCCGCGCCCACCTAGGGCACCAAGAACGCCCCGTGCTGCGTATGCTGTACCGCCGGCACCACCGTTGCCTCCAGTTCCGTCAGCTCCAACCAACCCACCAGCTCCACCTACGCCTCCAACGCCTCCTATGTATAACCCAAAAACTAGTACCAGAACAGGCGTACAGCGTACGGTTACCTCGAAAACCGTAACCGACGGAGATGGTCACGATTATACCAACGAAATCAATCAGCAATTGATGAAAGACGGCATCATTACCAGCACCAATAAATTGTCGTACAAACTTAATAAAGACGATTTAATTGTAAATGGCGTAAAACAAAATGCTGATGTGCAGAAAAAATACAAGCAAAGATTTTTGAAAAATGAAAATCATTCGCTGATGTATAATTTCCTGATCGAAAACAATAAAACTAAGTTCTAAAAGCGCTAATCCAATTCACATCATGAAATTTAAGCTCATGGCTTTTTTAGCCGTATGGATGAATATTGCCCTTACCTTTGCTCAAGCCCAAACTCCTCAATCCAGAATTTATGGTCGCGTATTGGATGCCGATGGAAAAAATATAGAATTTGCCACAGCTGCACTACTTAAAGATTCGGTGTTGGTTAAAACAACCTTCACCGAAAAAGATGGACTGTTTAGTTTTGATAAATTCGGTTATGGAAAATACCTCATCAAGGTATCGGTTGTAGGTTCGCCTATTTATCAAACCGATACCTTGGTTTTAACTGCCGATCACGCTGTGATCAATTTGGCCGACATCAAGATCAAGGCTGGAGCAACCAATTTAAAAGAGGTAAATATTTCGGGGCAAAAGGCTTTTGTAGAACGAAAGATAGACCGTACGGTGGTTAATGTTGATGCTTTGATCTCCAATGCAGGCACAACCGCACTGGATGTGCTGAGTAAATCGCCTGGGGTAAATGTAGATCAGAATGGGGTAATCTCGCTCAAAGGCAAGAGTGGAGTGGCTATTTTCATTGATGATAAACCAACCTATTTATCGGGCGCCGATCTCGATAATTACCTGCGTTCGCTTCCTTCTTCTTCGCTTGACCAGATTGAGCTGATGACCAATCCACCTGCTAAATATGACGCTGCGGGAAATGGAGGGGTAATCAATATCAAAACCAAGAAAACAAAAATCGCTGGGTTTAATGGAGGGATTAACCTGAGTTTAAATCAAGGCGAATTAAGTCGTTCGAACAACAGTTTCAACTTTAATTACCGCAAGGATAAAATCAATGTTTTCGGAAACCTGAGTTATAATTTAAATAACAGTTTTACCGATCTTGATCTGAACCGGAAATATAAAAATGACGATGGTAGTGCCAAATCCTACTTTAATCAGAATTCTTATTTCCGCAGGCACGGCAATACTTTT
Organism: Pedobacter sp. Bi27; assembly: GCF_918698255.1. Classification (NCBI taxonomy): domain Bacteria; kingdom Pseudomonadati; phylum Bacteroidota; class Sphingobacteriia; order Sphingobacteriales; family Sphingobacteriaceae; genus Pedobacter; species Pedobacter sp. Bi27. The sequence goes on along the minus strand of NZ_CAKKMW010000001.1, from coordinate 1,188,994 downwards.
AATTTAAAAACAGGGCTAGATTATTACGCATCAGACCGCACAACCTGGGGCGTGGTACTTACCGGAATGAACAGGATTTCGAAACAGGTAAACAACAATACCAGTAATCTGTCTAATGCTTCGATGCAGTTAGATTCGGTCATCAGGGCTGAAAATATCGACCAGATCAAATACCAGAATGCCGGTGTAAATTTAAATTACAGGCACAAATTTAAGCAGGTAGGACGAGAATTGACTTTTGATGCCGATTATCTGCTTTACCGGAATCAAACCGATCAAACCTATTACAATTTCAGTTACCTGCCCAGTGGAGCCTTAAAATACCAGGATATTTTAACAGGTAACCTGCCTTCAAATATTGATATCTATACCGCAAAAGCAGATTATTCACATCCACTGGAAAATAAGTGGAAGCTTGATGCGGGTGTTAAAACCGCTTATACCAAAACCGATAACATTGCCGATTACTTTAATACGGCAAACGGGAAAACCAATGCCGATTATGAAAAGAGCAATCACTTTTTATATGAAGAAAACATCAATGCGGTTTACCTAAATATGAGCAGGGAAGGAAAGCGGTTTTCGCTTCAGGCTGGCTTGAGGTATGAAAACACGGTTTCTAACGGGCATCAGTTGGGCAATCTAATTAAACCTGATTCGAGTTTTAAAAGAACCTATAACAGTTTATTTCCAACGCTTTATTTCTCCTATAAACTCGATACTGCCGGTAACAATCAACTGGGACTTAATTATGGAAGAAGGATCGATCGGCCATATTATCAGGATCTTAATCCATTCTTTTCTCCTTTGGATAAGTTTACCTATTATGTTGGCAATCCTTTTTTAAAGCCTTCATTTACCCAAAGTATCGAACTTTCTCATACTTATAAAAGTAAGATTACCACAACATTTGGTTACAGCTGGGTGAGAGATGAGGTGAACGAAACCATCGAAATTTTAAATGGCACCTATTACAGCAGACCAGCAAATGTGGGCAAAACAAGAGTGGCCAATGTTTCGGTAAATGCAGAGATCGATATCACCAAATGGGTTAAGCTGAATGCTTATGTTGAGTATGCAAAAATAGTTTCAAAAACAGATTTCTACACAGGTTTTTTGGTTACCAATGGAAGTTATTTAAGGGCAAATCCGAATTTGCAGTTCAAAATCAGTCCAACCTGGAATGCAGAGGTAAATATGCGTTACCAGAGTAAACTATCTAATGTACAGTTTTTATTGGCCGAAGTACATGAGTTCGGTGCAGCGGTGCAGAAAAAACTTTCAGCAAAAAGTACGTTGAAATTAACTGCTAACGACATTTTCAGAACCCGGATTTATAATGGTATAATCAATAATCTGGCGAACACAGAAGCAAACTGGGTTAACCGTCAGGATTCGAGATCGGTTGTGGTGAGTTATAGTTACCGTTTTGGTAAAGCATTTTCTTCGCCGGCTAAACACGAGTCTTCTGGTGCCGATGCAGAAAAGAACAGGGTAAAGAATTAATGTTTTTAGATAATTTCGTCATTGCGAGGAACGAAGCAATCTTACAACGATGGGTGAAGGAACCATTCAAGTAGGTGCTACATTTTTTGAAAAGCAGTGCCTGTGGTGCTTCGGTTCCGATAGTCCCGCCCTTTGCTTAATCCCGTGAAGGACGGAATAACGCTGTCGGTCGGGTTTATTTTACCTTGGATAGTAGCACTGTTTAAGATCACTAAACCCGATCGGAGCGGGATGCCAATTCCTTCCAATTGGCAGAAGCGGGAGCGGGACTGTTTTACCCTAAAAGCTCCTGTAATTGCTTTCCAAAAAATAATTCAGGTGATAGGTCGTCATCCCGACTGGAGCAAGGCGGAATGGGGGATAAGCGCTTGACAAGCGTTGCCAACTTACTAGCGACATGGCTATTAAAAGTTGACAACGCTATCTTCCCCTTACACAAACTGATTAAGTACCAACACCCCAATAAGCCCTAAAACAGAAACCAGGCTTTCCATCATGGTCCAGGTGCTAAAGGTTTCTTTAAGGCTAAGGTTAAAGTATTCTTTAAACATCCAGAAACCTGTATCATTTACGTGAGAAAACATCAAACTCCCTGCACCGACTGATAATACCATTAACTCTGGTGGTACGCCAGGCCCTATTAAAGGCAATACCATACCCGAAGCGGTTAGTGCGGCCACGGTTGCTGAACCCAGGGTTACCCTAAGCGATGCGGTGATTAGCCATGCAAGTAATAATGGCGATAAATTTAGGCCACCAGTAAGTTGTTTTACGGTTTCGCCAACCCCACTATCAATCAAAATCTGTTTAAAGGCGCCGCCTGCTGCAATAATGAGGATAATCATGGCAATACTCTTAACACCTTCCGCACACGATTCCATTGCTTTTGTAATGGTGGTTTTTTGAACCGCTAAAGCAATAATAACCGAAATTAATAAAGCAGCGGTAGGATCGGCTAAAAATATAAACAGCGGTTTACCGATATAATCTATTTTTAAGCTGCTTCCGATGGTTCCGGCGATGATTAAGAATACCGGCAGCAATGCCGTAATGAAACTCCTTGATGCAGAAGGGAGATTTTCTTCTTCGTTTATGCTGAAGTTTTGAACAGTTACCGATTGATCGCGTTTGAGAATCAACCGTGGGAAATAGATTCCGGCAATAACGGCAATAGGTAGGCTTAAAGTTAAACCGTAAATTAATGTTTTACCAATATCGGCGTGGAAAATACCAGCTAAAGCAACTGGGCCAGGGTGGGGCGGTAAAAAACCATGTGTTACTGAAAGGGCTGTGGCCATCGGGATGCCGATGTATAATTTTGATAGTCCTGTTGTGGCAGAAATGGCAAAAACCAAAGGGATTAACACCACAAAACCAGCATTGTAAAACAAAGGAATTCCCACCAATAAACCGGTTAACAACACGGCCCATTGAATGTTCTTTTTGCCGAAAGCCCCGATCAATATGAAAACGATCTTTTTTGCCGATCCGCTATCTTCAATTAATTTGCCCATCATCGCACCGAGTGCCAAAACCATTACCATGCTGCCCAGCGTGCTGCCTATACCATTGCCAATGGAGCTCATTACCTTTGGGGCAGGCATGCCCAATAAAAGACCTGTAATAATTGCCACAGCAATTAGGGCAATCATTGGGTTGATCTTTTTCAAGATCAGCACGAAAAGCAACAGGATGCCGAAGAGTAGGATAAGTAATGACATTTGGTTAGGGCTTAGGTAATGTGATTAAATATAGCTTTTACCACAGATGAACACTGATTTAATATTAGCTGTGTCTATCCTTTTTATCTCCCGAAAATCGGGAAAGGTCGTGGTAAATTTTTATTTTTTTTGCGCTTTTTACTTTTTAACAGTAATGGTTCTTCCGGTAACGAGATGAAACGCGTAAACCCGGTACAGGCCATCGTCGCTAATTTCTATATTTTCTACAAGGCCGGTTTTGCTAAAAGTATCGGTTACCATATCGCCAATTTTTACATCTTGAAGAATATCGTTGGGCGTATCGTTATTTAATCTGATCATAATGTAAATGTATTATAAATTGCTAAAAACTGTATAAAAGAAAAACTTTAACGGGCCGCCAAGTTAAAATCAAAACAAAAAATCCGTTAAACCAGAGTATTAAATTTTGATTCGATGTGGTTTCTGGCCTCTTTTTGAAACGCTTCGGGCGTTTGGCCTGTCTGTTTTTTAAAGAAACGACTAAAATAAGGTCGGTCTGAAAAACCCAGTTCGTATGCAATTTCTTTAATGGTATGGGCACCATGGATAATTTTCCTTTTTGCCTCCAGGATGATGCGATCGTGGATGATCTGCATTCCTGTTTTATTTAGTTTTTCTTTTAAAATCTGATTTAATCTTTTAGAACTAATGCCGATTTTACCAGCATAGAAATCGGTGTTCCTAACCTGCTGATAATTGCTTTCGAGTAACATCAAAAATTCGTAGACTCTTTTTTGCTGTACATCATGGCTGGTAAATTCATGTTCTTTTACCTGGATCAGTTTTAATAGAAATACTTTTAGCAGTGCCCTGGTAATGATAAAAGTATTTCCTGCCTTCTGGTATTCATCCTCAATTAATTTGTAGATATTACCGAGCTCAGAAGCGGTTTCCTGATTTAGCCTTAAACAGGAAAATTCGCCCTGAACATTAAAGATCTTAAACAGATCGAGGAGGAATTCTTTTTCTTCCCCTTCAAGAACAGATCTTTTAAAGGAGATTAATACACCGTTTTTACCGGCTTTGTTAAGCTGATGCACGCGGTAGGGAGGGATGAGGTAAATCCAGTCTCCTTTACTGTCGAATACTGATTCTTGTAAGGCGTGTAAAGGTTCTTCATTTTTTAACCAAACGATTTCGAAGAACTCTTTTCTGCCAGGGTCATTAAGATAACTGGGTGGGCAATTGCTCAGATCGCGGATATAGATAATCGATTTTTCCAGATGTGTTACTTCGGAGGATAAACTCATAATGTTAAAGTTAAATACTTAATTTTTTAGCGATTGGATTAACTGATAATTATGGTGGACTATTCGGAAACCATGCCTTTAATATGGCTAATGGATGACTTTTGTAGTAATATATTTCCTGATTGTCCCATATAAGTAGCTAAATGTATAACCATACTGCGAAGTGACGCCCATACCTTTGGGCCAATAAACAGCGTGTATAAAATGGACTTAAAAGCCCCAATAGCAATTACCGACAGCCAGTTAGCAATAGATAGCCTTGATAATCAGCAGCTGGCCTGGGATCTGCAAATGAACCTGGATAAGATTATCGAGGAGAATGCCCGATTGGCCAGACAGATGGGATTAGACCAGTTAATCCCTTTTGTATATCACATTCAGCGGGCAAAACGGATTTTTATTACTGCCGCAGGCCGTTCCGGTTTCGCCATGCAATCGGCAGCAATGCGTTTAATGCATCTTGGTCTTACTGTTTACTATGTTGGAGATACCACAAGTCCGGCCATCGAAGCGGGCGATTTATTAATTGCTGCCTCGGGTTCAGGAACAACCGGATCGATTGTAAGGGCGGCAGAAAAATCGAAAGCGGTAGGTGCTGAAGTGGTAGCCATTACAACAAACGCCGGATCGTTACTGGCAAAACTGGCCAGCCACGTGGTATGGGTGCCAGCGGCAGAAAAAGAAGACCACAGCGCAAAAGTATCTACTCAATATGCAGGAAGCCTGTTCGAGCAGTTTTTGCTTTTGCTCAATGATGCCGTTTTTCAATCACTTTGGAAACTGAGCGGACAAGCTGCAGAAACGTTGTGGAAGAGACACGCCAACCTTGAATAACAATTAATTTAATTATAGATAAAATAGAAACATGGCAAAATTACAAGTAGCAATAGATTTATTAACAACTGAAGAAGCCTTAGCTTTGGCAGCAAAAGTAGCTCCATATGTAGATATTATTGAATTGGGCACTCCGCTGATCAAGAATATGGGCGCTACAGTAATTACCGCAATGAAAGCTGCACATCCTGATAAACTGGTTTTTGCAGATTTAAAAACGGCAGATGCGGGTGAACTGGAAGCTGATATTGCTTTTAAAGCAGGAGCTGATTTGGTTACCGTAATGGGGGCTGCAGGAAATGCAACGATTATCGGTGCGGTTAAAGCGGCAAAAGCACATGGAAAAGGCGTAGTGGTTGACACTATTGGTTATCCTGACCGTGTTAAAAGAGCCCAAGAGGTTACTGCATTAGGTGTTGAATTCGTAGAATTACATGCAGGTTTAGATGAGCAGTGGACGGCTGGTTACTCTATTCAGGTGCTTATCGATGAAGCCGCAAGCGCTGGAGTTCCAGTTTCTATTGCTGGTGGGGTAAATATTGATAACGTTACTGCAGTTATACAGGCAGGTGCTATAGTTGCCGTTGCAGGTGCTGCAATTTATGGCGCTGAAGATCCTGCTGCTGCTGCAAAGGCACTTCGCGAAGCAATTGATGCTGCATAACTATTCAGTTATAGTCTGTTACCATAGGTACTTGGTTTATGGTAACAGATTATATTTACTTCTTTAGGTTATGGCTAAGCCAATAGCATGAATAAAATGCCTATTAATCCTGCTTGGTCCAAACCAAAGTGGCGGTATCATAACCTAAGCTTTCTGCCTTTCTCAAATATTGCTGTTTAATGTTTTCCGGAATGCTTTTGTTTCTGGATAAAATCCAGAGGTATTTTAGGTTGTTGCCGGCTACCAAAGCATATTGATAATCTGAGTCGACCTCGATTACATTATAGCCTGCATAAAAAGGGCCAAAGAACGAAACTTTTAATCTTCCTTCGTTGCTTTCATTTACAAATTTTGCTTTACCAATGCTCTGTTTCCATTCCTTTTTAACATAATTATAACCGCGGTTATCTACCTTGATACTGCCGTCATCCTTAAGTGAATAGGTAGCCGTTACATTATTAAGATCTTTTTCGAACTTAAAATCCATTCGTGCAATCTCATACCACTTGCCCAGGTATTTGTCTTTTTTAAATGGCTTAACAGCAGTGGCTCCCTTTGGAATAGACACACAGGAAATTAGGTTTATCGCTATAACACCAACGCCTAAAGCCAGGAATAATATCGGATATCTTTTATTCATCTTTAAATTCTTTTGAAAAGGAACAAAGCTATTATCATATAGTTTGTTTAGGGGAATCAAATTTAAAAGCTCATTTTCCTAAAACCTGCAAGACGTTATTTTAGTTGGTCTATTTATTGGGTTAGCCTTAACATAATCTAACTTTCTGTCCTTAAAATCTTTAACGGTGGTTGGTTCAGGATACTCCTGGTGCTTAATACCCCTGTAATTACGACTAGTAACACAATTGAGCCAAACAACAATAAGGTTGGCACAAATGGAGGCACAAAGGCTGCATCGAAAGTGAATTTAGCTAATGCCCAGCTTCCGCCTATGGCTAAAATCAATCCGGCACCTGCGGCAAAAGCACCTAAAAAGAAATATTCAATCGCATTTATTGCTAAAATCTGCTTTCTACTGGCACCCATTGTCCGCAACAAAATACTTTCTTTTATCCGCTGGTTTTTACTGGTTAATACCGACGATATTAAAACAATCCAACCGGTAACCATGCTAAAGCCGGCCATAAACTGAATCACAAAACCGATTTTGCTTAACAGCTCATCTAAGAGTTTCAATACCAGATCTAAATCGATGACTGAAACATTTGGAAATTTTTGCACCACTTCACCCTGAAAGCGTGCTGAAACTTCGCCCGATGGTATCCTGGTCATCAATACATGAAACTGTGGTGCTTCTTCTAATACCCCTGCCGGAAAAACAACCCTGAAATTGGTCTGCATCCTGCTCCAGTTTACTTCCCTCAAACTTCCAACAACCGTTGGAATCATCATGCCCTGCACATTAAAAAGAATTTTGTCATTCAGCTCAACATGAATCTGCTGGGCATAACGCTGGTCTAATGAAATATAAACCGTTTCATTGGGTTTTATTTTTCCGGTCCATTTGCCCGCTGTAATTTTCTCTGCTGCGGTTAAAGTATCCTGATAGGTAGCCCTGATTTCGTTGCGATAAGCCCTTCTGTTATTGGTATCTGCACTGGCTTTCTTTCCATTAATTTCTTCAATGCGCATGGTAATTACAGGCACCTGGTTCATTAGCGGTAATTTAAAAGCTTTGGTTAAACTGTCCAATCCTTCTTTTTGCGTATTCTGGATATCGAACATCACCATATTGGGCTGATTGGCGCCTGATGAAAGTGTAACGCGGCTCATTAAGATCCCCTGAACAAAAAATAGGGTGCAGATAAATGCGGTTGATAAACCAATAGAAACGGTAAGCATCAGGGTTTGGTTATTCGGCCGGTAAAGGTTGGCAAAGCCCTGCCGCCATAAATAACTGGATGAATTGGGAAAGAGTTTTCTTACCAGGAACATCAATAGTTTAGACAGTATAATCAACAGTACAAAAGCGATGGCAATACTTGCGGTAAAAGCCAGCGTTTGTATCCATGTTTTCATCTGCAAGTTCGTAAAAGCCGTAATAAAAATCGCCATAAGCAGATACACCAACCAGGTTAGCGGATCTCTCTTTCCAGTTGCTTTTTCGAAAGATACCCGGATGGCATTTAATGGCGAAATCCTTCTAACAGACAGAAGCGAGGGAAGGGCAAAGAGGATCGAGATGATCAGCCCCAGTAACAGCCCCTGACCAACAGCGGGCCACGAAACCTGCATGGTGATCTCAACAGGTAAAAAATCTTTTAGTACCAGTGGAAGCAAAAATTGTATACCTGTGCCTAAGGCTGCCCCTAAAACAGAAGCAATTAAGCCAATGAAAAATACCTGGATAAGGTAGATTAAAAAGGCATGACGTGATTTTAAGCCTAAACACCTTAACGTTGCAATCGCACTTAACTTTTCCTGAATGTACACATGGATAGCGCTGCCTACACCAACACAACCCAGCAGCAAAGCGATAAAACCAGATAAAGCCAGAAAACGGTTTACATCCTTAAACGATCTTCCGGTCTGTTCTTTTCTCGATTCAACCGTATCTGCATCGAAACCTTCTTTTTCTAATTTGCTGTCCTGTTTTTTTACCCATTCATCTATTTTGGATGGATCGTTATACCTGAAATAAAATTTATTGTTGATCCGGCTTCCTGTTTTAATCAGATTGGTTTTATCGAGGATTTGTAGTGGAATATAAACGGTAGGTGCTATACTTGCACCAATACCGGTTTGGCCCGGAGCTTTGGTTAAAGTGCCCAGTATATTGAAATATAGATCGCCTATTTTTACCGAATCGCCAACTTTTGCATTAAACTGCAGCATTAGGGTTTGATCTACCAATGCGTTTCTTCCCGATTGAAACTGTTTTGCTGCGGCTAACGGAATGGTTTCTATGGTACCATAGTAGGGATAATTCCCTTCAAGGGCTTTCATCTGTACCAAACGGCTGCCTCCCCCTTTCTGGAAATAGATCATCGAAGCAAAGGTTTTCTCCTGCGATCGTTCATCGCCAAGTGTATCGAGCATTTTTTGCATCGCTTTGCTTACGCCCTTCCGGCTATCTAAAACCAGATCGGCTCCTGTAAGCTCCTTTGCCTGTGCATCGATATCTTTTTGAAGGTTATCTTTAAATGAATAAACTGCAACAAGGGCGGCGATGCCCAAAACAATGGATGAGATAAAGAGCAATAAACGTGCACGGTTTTTCCTGCTATCGCGCCAGGCCATTTTAAACAGCCACGAAAACTTAATAGATTGTTTTGGGAGGCTATTAGGCATAAGTAGGGTTTTCGTCTGAAATGATTACGCCGCCTTTAATTTTAATGCTCCTTGCCGTTCTGGCAGCCAGTTCAAGATCATGTGTTACGATAATCAATGTGGTTCCCGCATCTTTATTTAAATCAAAAAGCAATTTGATCACTTTTTCGCTGGTTTCTGCATCAAGATTTCCGGTAGGTTCATCTGCAAAAAGAATAGCCGGTTGGTTCGAAAATGCCCTTGCCAGCGAAACGCGCTGTTGCTCGCCACCTGATAATTGTACTGGATAGTGATGCGAACGGTCGGCAAGGCCAACTTTATCCAGCAGTTCTAGTGCATGTGCACGGATATTTTTTGCTCCTCTCAATTCTAAAGGTACCATTACATTTTCGAGTGCTGTTAAAGTGGGCAACAGTTGAAAGTTCTGAAAAATGAAACCCACATATTGATTTCTGATCGCCGCCCTTTCATCTTCATTCAGTTGCTCTAAAGCAATGCCATTCAGTTCAACCGTTCCGCTGCTGGCCCTGTCCAATCCGGCACATAAACCAAGTAAGGTTGTTTTTCCGCTTCCCGAAGGACCCGTTATGGCCACAGTTGAGCCAGCTGCTATCGAAAAATTAATGTTATCCAAAACGGTGAGTTCCCGTCCGGCACTTTGGTAAATTTTGCTTACATTTCGGATGTTCAATATGCTTTCCAATAGCTGAATTTTTAGGGTTTGCGTATAGATTGTGGCCAAACATAACCAGGCACTGCCTGTTAAGATAATGGTTTAAACAATAATTAGATATAGATTAATTAGATATGTTACGAAAACGATTAATGGGGCTATTTGTTTTGAGCCTTGTACTGTTGAGCTGCGGAAACCGCGAAAATAAAAGCAATACCGATAAAACTTTAGATTCGACTGACCAAAAAACTGCTTCTGTGGCTACTGAGCAGAAGAATATTCTCTTTTTTGGGACCAGCTTGACGGCAGGTTATGGACTCGACCCAACAGAAGCTTACCCGGCATTGATCCAAAATCGGATCGATTCTTTACAAATGCCTTACAAAGTAATTAATGGTGGTTTAAGTGGCGAGACTTCTGCTGGTGGAAAAGGACGGATTGATTGGCTACTTAAGCAACGAGTGGATATTTTCGTGCTCGAACTTGGTGCCAATGATGGTTTGCGTGGGTTGCCTGTATCGCAAACAATTAAAAACCTTCAGGCGATTATTGATCGGGTAAAAGCTAAATACCCTGATGCTAAAATGGTATTGGCTGGTATGCAGGTTCCACCAAATATGGGTGCCAAATATGCTGCAGACTTTAAAAACATGTTTCCTGATCTGGCAAAGAAAAACCAAATGGCACTGATCCCCTTTTTATTGGATAAGGTAGGTGGTGTTCCGGCATTAAACCAAGCCGATGGTATACATCCAACTGCCGAAGGAGATAAGATTCTTGCCGAAAACGTATGGGTAGTATTGAAGGATTTGTTGTAGTTTATGTGATTTTAACCACAGAGGTCGCGAAGGAAAAGACACCGAGAGACGCAGAGTTGTTATGCGAGGAAGTCGATCGTCATTCCCGCGCAGGCGGGAATCTTATTCCAATGTGGTTTGGATAGATCATCGTCCTCGTTTGTAACGAGGATGGGATGGGAAAGGCGATTTTATCGCCACTAAACTCTTGTTGTGCATTACAAATGCACATCTCGCTAATCCTCGTTGCAAACGAGGACTATTTTATTGAACATCTTCCAGTGTGCCTAAAAATGCAATAATCTGTTTGATCTCCAGTTTGCTTAAGTTCAGCTTATCGGCAGATAAAGTCTGGTTTTCAACATTGATTCCCATACCTGCACCACCACCTCGATTATAAAAATCCATCACCTGTTCTAAAGTTTTATAAACACCATTGTGCATATATGGACCTGTTTTAGTGATGTTTCTTACAGTTGAAGTTTTAAATGCATGTTTATATTGTGGGTAAGCATAAAGAGCATACCGGCCTAAATCAGCATCTATTTTAGGTTTTAAGGTATCTGTAGTAGCGGGCACACCTAAAACTTCTGCTTCACTTTTAATAAAGAGAGGTGCTTGGGTACCATTAAATAAGGGTGCAAAATGACAACTTCCACACTTTGCTTTTCCCATAAAAAGATTAAAACCTTCTTTTTCTTCTTGATTTAACTGTTTTTTATCGCCTTGCATGTAGCGGTCAAATCGGGAGTTAAACGGAGATAACGAACGGATATAAGATGCCAATGCGTGCTGGATTTTCCATGGATCGGCTTTCGCAGTTTTATCCAGATAAGCTTTTTGAAATAAGGTTAGATAATTTTTTGATGAATTGATTCTCGTCGCGGCTTGTGTTAATGAACCATTCATTTCCTGTTTATGATGAACCACATCAAGCGCCTGATCTTCCAGGGTTCCAGCTTTTAAATCATAAAAGAATCCACGCTGTAACCCCGCATAAGCTAAAGTTGGTGTATTTCTCAGTAACGATTGTCCTTTTGAAATCCCTGCTGCTTTGCTTAGACCATCCGTAAAGGCGAGTGATTGCTGATGGCAGCTGGCACAGCTCCGGTTATTTCCATTAGAAAGTACCGCATCATTGAACAATATTTTTCCAAGTGCAATTTTATCGTCGTTGATAAATAAGGTGCTGTTGCCTACAAATTTGTTTACATTAAAAGCGTTTATCTGGAACATACTTGTTGCATCGTCGCGAAGCGCGCCGCCGCTGGCGGCAGTTGGTATTTTTTTTTCTAAACGGAGTAAATTGATGTGTTTGCTGATCGGATCAAGATATTCAGTTATAAAAGTTAAACGATCGAAATGATCAAAATCGGTATTTTTATCCAGGTAGCTTATTGCTGAAGGTATCAATTTACCTGATGCGTCGTTTTCATACTTTGCCAGTACGTTTGCTATTCCCTGTAGTGCCGAAGCCGTTTCGGGTATCGATTGTAAGGCGTTTGGGGTATCAAAACCAGTAATGCCCAAACTGGTAATCCTGAAAATTTCTAAACGGATGGCATCAAATAATTGCGCATCGGTAATCTGGTACTGTTCATTAAAGCGACTAACACGTTGCAGGTTGAGTTGCATTTTTTTTACCTCATTTCCTAATTCCTTTCGGTTTTCTGTTGTTGGGGCTTCATAGATAATTTCTTCCATTACCTGAAAACCTGTTGGATTTTCAATGAGATTTTCGCCCAGTTCAATCTCATCAATCGGCGCACCATTAAGCAGTACAGAAGTTGAAGGGAAAAAATATTCGATATAATACTCCAGCTGTTTGTATTTTATTCTCGCCTGTAGAAAAGATTGTTTAATTGCTTTTTCATCCCTGTTTTGAACGGCTATCGATAATTTTTGGTCAACAATGTTTTGAAGTTCAATAAGCTGTCTATCAAAATCTGCTTTTACCAGTGCTGCATTTGATCTGTTTTCTGTTTTGCAGAAAATAGACAATAGGGTAGTAAGGGTAATCAGTATAAGGAAAAAAACAATTTTTTTAAGGCTAGACATGCTTGGGTAGGCGTTGAAATAAAATAGAAAAATCCCTTCCAGCATTTGCCGAAAGGGATAAAGAAATAAAATAGGTTATTTAGAAACGCCGCGAACGATTACTACTTGTCCGCCTTCGTTATTATTTACCAATCTTGTTGTACCACCATCGGCATTTTTGTATTTATCGCTTGTCCAGGTGTGTGGGTGTAAGTTCAGCACAAATGTATCAGGGATACCAGTCAGTGCAGAGATATCGTACATTGCGCCATATTCCCAGCTACTTAATTGTACACTGTTTGATGGGTTGTATTTAGCGTTAAAGGTTGCATCTGTTCTGCGGTGGTTCATTTGTAACATCGGTTTTAACGATTTTGAAGCCATTGCAAATTGCCAGACGGTTCCATCATGGTCATTGTTTTTGTAGAACGAATCTCCATCTTCCTGGATGTACACATAGTTTTCGGTTACACAAAGGTTATCTGGATTAACAATACTTTTTCCAGGGTTGTCATTTCCGTCAACAACAACTTCTAGCTTACCTTTTAATGGACTGCTTGCGTCCAATACCAGTTTATATACACGGCCCCACATGGTTTTTCCACTTACTGGTGTAAGTTTATCACCCTGGCTAACGCCAGTTGCCGTAAAATATACTTCGCGTCCGTTTGCTGCGCTGCCTTTTCTGTAATCGATATCTTCTACGCGGGCTAACATTAGCGCTTTTTTATCGATTGTTTGTTGCTGTAATTGTGCACCTGTACTGCTTTTTACGTTGTCAAGCTCTACAAATTCCACATCATAGCTTTGTCCTTTGTCCATGTTGGTTTCTATCGGGTCGTTATTGCTGCGTTTCATCACGTATAACTTTCCGTTTTCCAGGTCGCCTTGAGTGTTGGATACGTACATGGCCAATTGCCCATCGGTTTCATCCTCACCAATCATGATAACGGTTTTACCAGCATATGATGCTTTGGGAAGTGGCACTGCGTTTTCTGCGCTCCATCTGCCTAATGCACTAACAGTTCTTTGTTTGTTCTTTTTATCTGCTGCCGCAAGAGGGTCGATAGCATGAATCATCGATTCTGCACCGCTTTCTCCGGCAGTTAAGAAAACTGGTTTAGAAAAGCCATGTTCTTCAGGTGTTACCATTGTAGCAGAACATAAACGGGTCATACCGCCATCAGAATCTACAATATATTCTCCTTTTACAGGTTTGAAATTTTTATCTAAATATACTCTCGATACCGATTGAAGAATTTCATGGTTATTGATCATGATAAAACCTTCTCCGGCTGGATTTTTAATAATTCCGGCGCCATCAGGTTGTGCACCAAATATAAAATTTGGTGATTCTGCCAGTACATCATCTGAGCTGATCAACGTGGTAATATTCAGGGTTTCGAAACCGGGCATGGTTTTTACCAATGAAGGGTTTACCGAATAATCTTTAAGCGTAACTGTGGTTTCTGGGTTTTCTGCCTCATTATTCTTTTTACAGGCACTGATCACAACTGCCGAAGTAACGAATGCGGCAACAGCAAGGGCTAATGCCTTTTGCTTTAGTAATGTTTTGTTCATAAGTTTTGTTTTCCGTTTGAGGCAAAATTACATCGGCTATGTTTCCGGAAATTAAAGTATATGTTAAGCTAAGCTGCATCGCGCTATTTAGAATTGTTCTTTTGATCAACAAATACAACGACCTAATAAAAATTAAAGGGAGGTGATAATCATAGATCGGATCAGGGTGACGACTTTATATAAGATGATAAATGAACAACTACATTTTTCATTCTTGCCTGAAGCTCTTTAGTGTTCCATCACCGTTAAACTGAAGATCGTAGCGTTCACGGCTGCCATTTATTGTAGAAGGGAACCAACGCATACCATTATCCCAAATTGAAATGTAGGCTGTGGTGGTGGGTTTTGCACCATCAACCTGGGCGGCTTTATCGTTATAAATCTGCATGACTTTTTGTGCAGCTGCAAAATTTATTTTACTTAAAGGAAAGGTCCTGCGCTCGATATTCCTGGCCTGTACGGGTTTTGGTTCAGACCAATAACCATCTTTGTATTGGTATGCATCTACATATTTGGGGTTTTCGGGATGCTGTAAGGCCAGTTTAATGGAGCCATCTTCATAAAAGTGCACAGATTCATATACCACAATTTCTCTATCACGGTATTGTGGCAACTGCCTTAGTTTCTCTTCTGCCTGTGCTAATTGTGAAGCACTTAACATTCCTTTCCTGGCTTTTGTTACTGGTTTTTCTGTATTGCTGTTTTTCGCCTCTGGCTGAGGCAGGTTCATATCCTTTAAAAATTCATTTACCCTTTTTTGGATTTCCTTGCTACCTGCTGGTGTTTGCTTTTGTTTTAATAGTTCCAGGTCATGAAAAAGTTCTTTTGCCTTGTCCTGAAGTTCTGGTGTTTTAACCGTATCACCATTTATCACTACAAATTTCTCCTGATGATGCTGTGTAGAAGTTGTCGTTGTTGTTTTAGTGGTTCCGGTATATTCGCCTTCTGATCCGATACGGTTTTCTTTATTGTATTTTTTAGCCAAAGAATCGTTTGGATGAAAGGTTTCGTCTACACTTTTTGTGATTTGTTTGCAGCTCAAACACAGGAAGCAAGACAATATGATCAGCCAGGAAATATGGGTTAAGTTTTTCATCAGAATTCTCCTTTAATTTCGTTCAGGTCTTTTTCAAGGGCAATTTTCTGTGGATTTTCTTTGAGGTAAAAAATAGATACATGTTCCTGTTTGGTTATATCCAGATCGAGCAGATCAACAATCATTTTTAAGTTTGCCCTATGTTTTTGGTTATGTTGATCGGTAAATTCCACCTCAAAATTAATCATTGGCTGTTCGTTTATAAAGGTTCCCGTTTGGCTGGCCTTAATCAACCTGGCGGTTGTCCGGATGCCTTTAAATTTGATCAGGAACAATTCATTTGGCCTACCCAAAAATTTGCTTTGGATAATAGCGCCTAAAAACCGGTAAAAAAGAAGTCCTGCAGGGCAAACCAACAGTGGATGGCCTAAGCTCATAAAACGCCAGCCCATACCTTCGCTTTCTGAATAATAAGAATAAACAAAATAGCCAGCAACGATACAGGTAAAAGCGAGCCAACCCAAGTTAACCAGCACTACTATGGTTTTGTTTATGCTCACTTCCGTACTGGCGATAATGAGATAAGGAACTTTGTTTGCTTCTTTATCCAACAGTATGCCCACGGTTTTACCAGTCTCATAGCGGCGTTCGTAAGGTTTTGAATCATTTATTATGGTTTTTTGCCTGATTTCACTACCTGCCAGATTTTTAAACTGGAGTGTGAGTTCATAGGTATCATAAGCCGCATTTGGTTCTGACATTTTTATAGCCTCTATAATTTTGGCTTCACGTGGCTCACCGGTGTTTTTGAGTTTTTCTATATTGTGCTTTATCGAAAAGGTACGGATTACCCATTTGCGGTAATAGCCTGTTAAAAGAATAATCCACAATAACGCAGCAACTGCTACTAAACTTAACGATAGCCATGGGTCGCGTTCCATCAGGTTCGGCATGTTGTCGCTTTTAATGTTGTAATATAACAACATCGGGAACGGGATGGCAAAAAACAACATGTAAAGTATCCAGAATATCGAAAGTCCTTGTTTCATAGTAATCTGGTTAAGGTATTGAATGACTGAATAATAACGATTATAGAGGTGTCTTTTCTACTGCAATGTTATTGTCCTTAGCATATACATCTGCAAGTTTCCATAGCTTATTGTACTTCTCAATAAATGAGTCATAGGGTTTGGTATCGAGTTCAGTTAAGGCCTTGTTAATGTTTTCCTCGGGCTCATGTTGATCTATCATTTTGGCTATTTTGAGATGCGCTTCCTTGTAGCTTGCTAAAACATAGTTGTATAGTAATATTGAAGCATCCAACATAGGTTTTGTTTCGGGAGTTGGCTGCAGTTTCTTTACTTTCTCCAGATTCTTTTCGGCCCTGGCAATCGAATTTTTTAGGTATTCTTCGCAATTGGTAATTTTCCCCGGACCAGATGCATTTTTAAGATATTCTTGATAGCCATCAAAATAGTAAGTGCCAAAACGCGATATATCGTTGGCATTTAAGGCGGCCTGGTCAAAATATTCTTCAGGGGCATTTACTGTAAGGTTGCATGCGGTGATGGTCGAGACCATCACCATTAGCATGACATTTTTGATGTTGAGGCGCATAAACTTCTTCTTAGTATTTACCAACAAATGAAGACTTGTCTTCGAACATTTTACCTATAAGTGGAACAGGTTTTAATGCACCGTTGGCCGCATTGATAATGCCCATAATCCACAAGACGATAAATACATAGCCAATTAAGCCTAAAAATGATAAACTGGGTACCATACTGGCAATGATGGTAAGAGCCACGCTAAAAATAATATTTACAATAGCCAATCCAAGCGACTGCCTTAAGTGGTATTTAAGTAAAGCATCAGCTTTGTCTTTTCCGCTGAAATAAGCTACAAGCCATCCGATAATGGTAATGTAGGAAATGATTGAAAGGGTTTTGTTGTTCATGATGTCTGATTTTAGATTGAAAAATTATTTAGGTCAAAGTTGAGATTAAAGATTGCCGTTTGAAAGACTTCTCCGCCTACAGAACATCTACTGTGTTTTTTAAAAACGTCTACAATACATCTACAGATGTTATTAAGTTATTGTTAATGAGTATTTTATATTTTTTTGTTGTTTTTAGCTTTTGTCTACAATTTTGCCCAAGCTCCAATCTTTATACTAATTTTACGATATGAAGCATCTGGTTTTTAAAAACATATTACTCTTGATTGGGATCGTTATAGGTTGTTATGCTGCTAAGGCGCAAAGCTTATTGGATAGTACAGCGCTCGATAATTTAAGTGAGAAGGATAAACCAGCCCTGCTTACACAACTGGCAGAAAGATATAGGACTAATGCAAACTATGCAGCCGCAATTGCAAAGGCGCAACAAAGTGTAAGTTTGGCCATAAAACTCAAAAACTTCACCGAAGCCACAAAAGCGTATACCATGCTGGCTAACGTTTATGCAAATATGAAGCAGTTTGCTTTGCTGAAAAAAACAAGCGATACCACTTTAGCTATCGGGCAAAAGGCACAACAGCCTATTGCCTTAGCTTATGCTTATTACGCGCAGGCTTTATTCTACAATGCTATCGATAATAACGAATTGGTAACTAAGTATTGCCAGATGGGGCTTAAAATGTTGGAGAAAAAATACGATCCTTACCTTACTGCCAAAATATATTACCAGCTATATGCACTGAATACCAGGTGGGACGATGTAAAAAATGTAAATAGATATGCTCAAAAGGCCATTGAAAGTGCGCTTAAAACTACCGACTATAACCTATTGAGTAACTGTTATATTGCGCTGTCGGTAGCTGCTGATTACAATTTTGCAGCAACAAAAAGAGAATTACAGCGGGATAGTATTATTTACTACTTAAATAAAGTACAAGATCTTTATAAACAGTACCCTCAATATATTGCCAGAAAAACATACGCTATGGCTTGTATCAATAGTGCAGATTATTATTTGAAATACTTTCCTGATACGGATCAGGCTGCGAAAGCAAATGCCATTCGGTATGCAAGCATGGCCAACGAGGTAATGAAAGGAGTGCTGAATGGGGAAGAGGTTAGGGCAAGCAGTTTGGGTATTTTGAGCGAATACGCCAAAAGAGATAAAAATATGGCCATGACTGAAGGGTATTTACAGGAAGCCTATAGTATGATGAAAGACCAGCAGGCGCCTTATTATTACACGCTGATCAATATTGTAACGGCATTGTCCAGCTTTTATGAGCAAAATGGCCATTACGAAAAGGCACTTGAGTTTCAGAAGAAAGCAACAGCATACAATAGTAAACTTTTTGATCAGAAGCAGGCTTTAAATGCTCAAAAACTAGAAGTACAGTACGAAGCTGAAAAAAAAAACAATGAGGTGAAGCTGTTAAAACAGAGCGAAAAATATGCGCAGCAGCAGAAGTATCTATACATTGGTATTGCAATCGCTTCTTTGCTTGGCCTGATATTTATGTTCCGTTCCTATCATTTCAGGCTTAGGTATTCACTGCAGCGTGAAAAACAGCTGCATCTGGAAAAGCAGGATGCCGAACTGCAGATGAGGCTGGAAAAGGAAGAGCAGGCAAGGTTAAAGGTAGAGCAACTGTTATTGGAAAGCCAGCAACAGCAGTTGCAGAAAGAAGTGATGGCCAATCAATTACAATTGGAGCATAAAAAAGAAATGCTTTTTCAGATCAAAGAAAAGCTCAGCGCCAACGATCAATTGAATATTAATAAAATCTGGAACGAGGAACTGCTTTTGGACAATGACTTTGAGCAAGCTAAATTTCAGATCCAACAGGTGCATCCAGAGTTTTTCGCTCTGTTAAATCAACGGGCACAACAAAAACTCACCTCGCTAGACTTAAAACTCTGTGCTTACCTTCATTTAAAAATGGATACCAAAAAAATTGCCCAGCTGATGCATATCGAAGCCAAAAGTGTGCGCATGAGCCGCTACCGCGTTAAACAAAAACTGGGGCTTGACAAAGAAGAGGATTTGAATTTATTTTTGCAGAAAATGGCTTAAAGCTTTAGTTTTCTAAGTGTTTATTAAGGCGAAAAACAGGTTAGTGCAAACGGTTAAGCAAGTTGAACTGTTTCCGTACTTCGGCCAATACCTGTTCTTTTTTATTGATTATTTTGCGCATTTTCAGCTTGTCTCTTGATAATTGCCCTTGTTGACGTATTGCAGCATCTCGTATTTTTTCAGTATTTGTTTTATTTTGACTGATCTGTTGCTGGGCAATAATTAAGCGGTCAAAAACTTCGAATTCTTTAACAGCTTTATAATATTTGCCTGTTGCCAATTTTAGTTCGTTGCCATATTTAATATCTCCTGTTTCCAGTGTATTTATTTCACTGATGATTTTATCAAATGCCTGTTCCTCTTTGGTTATTGCCTGCTGGGCGCATTTAAAATCACCAGCAATAAGGCACTTCAGTTTCTGTTCATTAGGGCCGTTTTTGCCGAGCATTATATTGAAGGCAACCCGTTCTTTTTGCTCCAGGACTGTTTTTAAATGGACTGCTTTTTCAGACTGGCAAGAGGAAACAATCAAAATCAGCACAAGGAAAAGGATGTTTCTTGGTATCATAACATTTACGCAGGATTTATAAATTATTTTCTGGTCAGGTCTGTGATTAACAGCAGATTATCCTTTTTCAGTTTTTCTATCAGTTCTTGTACAGCACCTATTGTAGGGCTTTTTTTCAAATCTTCTACTTCTGCATTGGTAATGCCAACCAACTGTAAAAAGCTTACTTCGCCATGAGGGGTTTCTATTTTTCCCAGTTCGGGATCTAAGGCAAAAACAAAGCCTGTTATTGCTGTTTCTGTATTTAATCTTATTGGCCCATTTGCTGGGATAAAATGATTTTCTTCAAACCATTTACCGCTCGAAAATACGTACCGGGCCAGATTGTTCATTACGTTTATGGCCCAGATAGGATCACGCTCATCATCTTTAAAAGGCGCCAGTCTAAATGTAAACTCAAAGCCCCATTTGCTAAATTCTCCGCCAGCTTTCTCCTCGTTATAATACAGTTCACTCATGCCATAACTGATCATGTGCCGATGGAAAGTTTGGCGGCTGCTATCATAAATACTGGCGCCATCTATTGGGTCTGTGCCGCCAGCTGCATAATGGATTCCGCACAACGGTGGGTAATGGCGCGCTTCCGTATTGCCATATATCTTCTCCAATTGATCATCTATCGCCTGCCATCCAGGTGTATCTTCTGTGGTAAATTGCTGTTTGTAGATTTCCGGGTTCATTATCGTTTTTGTTGAATGTGATGTGTTAAACCAGCTCAAAGATTTTGCCATTATTCCCATAACAATTGTTAAGGGATTATCATAACACGTTTTCTGCTGTTGGCCGCTGCTTCTATTGGGAAAATATTGTAGTGCCGTCAATAGTCAGCGTTTTTACGTAAAGACTCATCTGCAGAGCGTTGCTGCCGTTGGTCATGTAAACGCTTTCAGACGAAGCTGCAAGCTGTCCGTCTGTAAATTAATGTTAAGAAGCGAAATTGAATTTTCCTTCAAATATTTTTCCGATGAGTGGAACAGGTTTTTCCAGCTCGTTGTTGGCCGCTATGATGCCTAGCAATAACAATACAAACGGAATGAATAAAATGAGGTAAAAAATAGCACCTAAAGATGGAATAACCGCTAAAATAATACTGCTCAAAATGCTTAAAAGAACAGATGTGATGATCAGCCCGAGCGATTGCCCAAGATGATAATTAACCAGTTTACTTTTTTCTGTTGATTTTTTAAACTCCAGGTAAGAAATGATCCAACCGATTATTGTTATGTAGGCCACAATAGCCATTGTTTTTTGTTTCATCTGATTAAATTTTTGGTGAATTGAATAACTCAAAGTTATGGGCGTTAAAACCGTTAGCCAAGAAAAGGCATACTACACAGCGGCTACCTATTTTTTAAATAGTGTCTACAACGAGACTACAAAAGCCGTTTAAACCGCTATATCGCAATTATTTGTTATACTTCTGCTTTTATAAAAGTGTTTCTTTTCTATTTTTGAATATGCAGCTACCACTGAAAACTTTGTTAAGCCTCTTTATCTGTCTTTTCTTTTTTTTTAAAAGTGCAGAAGCCCAAAAAATCTATATCGATTCTTTAAACCATTTACTTGCACAAGAGGGTATAACCAAAGAGCTGCGTGTAAATGTATTGTGCAAGCTGGCGAAAGCCAATTTTGAAAAAAAACTCCCACTATCTTTCAAATTGGCCGATCAGGCCCTTCAGGTTAGTGCGGGGCTAAAGGATGGGGAAAGTAAAGCGATGACCTATGCCACGCTGGTGTATTTATATGTTTGGAAAAAAGACATGAAAAACGCTTATCAAAGCCTTGATAGTGCCATGTACTATGCAAAGAAAACGAAAGACAGGGTTACCTTAGGTTTTGTATGGTTTAGAAATGGCTGGTTAGATCTTGTTAATGATGAGAATGATAAATCTATTACCAAAATGTTTAAAGCACTCGATTTTTTTAAGGGCGAAAATGCTTACGAATATGAGAGTGCCATATATCATTACCTGGCCAGCTTTTATGGTTATGGGAACAACCCATCTAAACAACAAAAATATGCCGATCTATGCTATCTAACGGCAGTAAAAAGCCAGCAAGTGGATCTGTTGAATAATGCTTATTTTACCATAGGACAAGCCTTTTTTGATCGCTTTAAGCTAGATACTACAAAACGTAATCTACTGGATTCGACTTTAAAGGTTTACAAAAAATCGCTTTGGCTCTCTAAAAAACAAGAAGGACGTTTGCTCGTATACAGCAATACCGCCGCAGTAGCACTAAATACAGCCAATACTTATTTTCAATACTTTCCTGCAAGCTATCGCGATAGCGCCGAAAAATATGTTGATGAGGCGATTGAAATTGCCACAAAAACGAATTTATTGGAGGTTTTATTAAATTGTTATGGGCTAAAAAGTGAATATTACGTGCGGGATGGTAATTATGACCAGGCTGAAAAAATATTATTAACCGGTTTGAGCAAAATAGAAAATGGAGTAGTTAAAATGCCGCTCACAAAGTCCAGGATATTTCAGGGACTGTCAAATATCGCTGAGAAAAAGGGCGATAAGGCGGCAGCGCTAAATTATTTAAAAGAATATATCGCGAATTATAAAAAAGCTTTCGATGAACAGAAAATAAATAACACCGTCAGGATTGAGGCACAATATCAGTCTGAAAAAAAAGAACAGGAAATCGCCTATCTTCATCAACAAAGCGCTTACACGAAAAAATTAAATGTTTTCTACATCATTTCGGGACTTGCCGGGATACTAGCCTTACTTTTCCTATTGATCTCCTACAACTACAAACTTAAAGCCTCCGTCAGGAAACAGGAATTAATTGATCAGCAAAAGGATGCGGCAGAACTAAAAGCACAATTAAAAGAAGCCGAAGCTTTACAGTTAAAAGCCGAGCAAGCTTTACTGAAAGAACGGCAGGAGCGGTTGGAAAAAGAGGTATTAGCCGGTAATTTGCAGATTGAAGAAAAAAATGAGCTACTGGAACTCATATCAGACAAGGTAAACAGCGAGAGCCATCTTTCGCTTGATGAACAGATTAAACGGATTGTCAATCAACAGAAAAAGATGGATAAAGAGTTTGAAGAATATAAAATAGACTTTTTTGATACCAATCCTGCTTTTTTTGAACGCCTGCAAGAGAAAGCAAATCCTACACTTACCCGGCTCGATTTAAAATACTGTTCATATATGTTAATGGGGCTAACGAACAAAGAAGTCTCCATTCGTTTAGGTATTGAGCCTAAAAGTGTGCGCATGAGCCGCTACCGGATTAAACAGAAACTAGGGTTGAGCAAAGAAGATGATTTGAATTTATTTTTGCAAAATATAGGTTGAAATCTTAGATAGTTTTTAGTTTTTCATTTTATAAGCTAAGAAATCTTTAAGAATTTTTATAAATTGTGAAACACATGTAACAAGTTTTTCTTAAACAGAAATAACCAAATTATTTAACCTATAAAACTATTTTAATGAAAAAAATATTAACGTTCTTCATCTTAATTTTTACTTTTTCTGAATTCTTGTTTGCTCAAAATACCGCTTGGCCGGAAATGGGTAGTGCTAGTCCTGTTGGTATTGGAACAACTTCGCCTGTTGCAAATGCGAAATTAGATATTCAAGGTAATGGCTTAAACATAGGTAATAATGCAAGCCTAAATGCGACATTGCACATTGGGTCCTCTTATGGTGGTTTCGATCGGCTAACACAAATTCATCCATCACTAGCCAGTAAACCGGCGTTAAATTTAATGGCATCAACGGATGCAAGCAATAACCATCTATGGTGGGCCTGGGGGGTACTGGAAAACACTGGTACGTGGGTGCTACAACCAAATACCGGATTTGGGGGATCGGTTGGAATGTTTTTAACAAGGGCAGGGAATCTAGGTGTTGGTACCGCATTGCCCTCTGCTAAATTAAGTATATCCAGCAATTCGGGCAGTTCTTTAACTGGCTTAGCTTCAGTTGCTGATTTCTCATCAAGCTATGTTATGGATAGGGCCCGTATTTCCATTGGTAATACATCCATCGGATCATCCACAAGCGCTGCTATGGTTTTCTACGGATATAATGACAATAATACTGCGCTTGAAAATAAATGGGAAATTGGAACTGATTTATCTGCTAACCATGGCCGTGATCTGTATTTTTATAATACTAATATTAATAACGCTCAGATGTTTATGCATGGAAATGGAAATATTGGTATAGGAACCAATACACCTGATGCAAAATTAGCAGTAAATGGAGTTATACATTCAAAAGAAGTTAAAGTTGACATGACTGGATGGCCAGATTATGTTTTTATTCCATCATACAAATTAGAGTCATTGCAAAAGCTTAAGTCTTATTTGATTAAAAATCAGCACTTACCAGAGATGCCGACAGAAGCTGAAGTGGCCAGGAATGGTGTTAATTTAGGGGAAATAAATAAGCTTCTAGTAAAGAAGGTTGAAGAATTGACTCTATATTTAATCGAAAAAGATGAAGAAGTAAGGTCTCAAGCAGATAAGATAAAACTTCAGCAGGATCAGATAAATGATCTGTCAGCAAAAACAGATAAAATTTTGGAAAAGTTAAAGATTAACAATAAGTAAAATTTAAATAGCACTTCAGTTATCAAAAACCAATTCATTGAGTCTAGAAGATAAACATTTTATATTGTTTATCTTCTAGACTATTGTAACTAATTTTTAGCCAGTGTTGGGCTTGGCCGGTAATAAAACTCTTCTTCTTCAAAGTATCATCCTCTCTCTTTTCTGTGTGTTTAGCGGGTATTTATTATTTTTTTTCAAAAGCCATTCATGCCTAAATAAAATTTAAGACCCTGCTAAATAAACATCGGTAAGGAGTAATTATTCTAAGTTTTTTAATCGTGGTGTTGAGGAGGATATTCTAATTTCTTTACGCTCTTGGGGAGAAGAGAACTTGTAAAAAAGCAGCCAATAAGTGATGGCCATAATCAACATACCTAAGAGCGCACTGATTATATCATTCCTTTTCATACTGGTTTCGCTACAAAAAAAATGCCGATACGCCGATATTGATCCTAATTTCTTCTTTTTTTTTATCGATTTCTTAATTTTTTAATAACAATTTACAAGTCTGATTTTCGGAAATAACGGGCTTTGGGCACGGTGTAAACAAAAGAAGCCAAAATAATATCGCTTTTTTGTTGCGATAATATATTTCGCTAATACTCGGAGGCAATAAAGTTTTATTTCTTTGGTAGTGCGCTGGAGTTATTGTTGTTTTGATTGATGTTTTCTGTCCTAAATAATGGTGCCTGATAATTTTTAGGTAAGTAATCTGCTGGGATGGTGGTGGCATTTCCATCTCTGAGCGCTTTATAATGTGGCGACATAATTTCTACTCCGGCCTGGTTAAACTGATCCTGTATGTTTGCATGCAAAGCAGAATAGATTACGGCCTGCCGGTTTGGCGATTTTGTAAAGGCATTTAATCTATAACTTACATAATAATCGTCAAGGCTGGTTTGAAGCACATATGGCTTCGGTTCAGCATCAACAAGCTCAGTAGCAAGTGCAGCATTAATGAGCAGTTCATGCACTTGCCTCCAGGGCACATCATAACCAATAGTTACTGTGGTATGAATAATGAGCCCCTTTTCAAGCGCTTCAATACTAAAATTTACCGTATGGTTATTCATCACGGTGGAGTTCGGGATAGAAACCACCTCGTTCTGGATAGTGCGTACCCTGGTAACCAGCAAAGTTTTTTCAATAATATCTCCTGTAACTTCTCCAATCTTTACCCGGTCGCCTATCCTAAAAGCCCGCATATAGGTGAGTACCAGACCAGCAACAACATTTCCGAGCGCACCTGCTGATCCGAAAGTGAAAAGAACACCCATGAAAACCGAAACCCCTTTAAAAACACCCGAATCAGATCCCGGGAGATAAGGAAAAATGACAATAAGCATAAAAGCCAGAATTAACACACGGATAATCTGATAGGTAGGATTGGCCCAATCTTTATAAAAACCGGGTATAGTGAGTTTACCCCGTTCGATCTCCGTTTTGATAAACCTAACAAAGCGGATCACATACCTGAATACCACCAGAAGAACCAAAATAGTCATCAAGTCTGGAATATAGTTCCATACTGCAATACCAATTCTTTTAAGTGGACTGAGGATATAATTCAACAGGTTAACAGAGAGATCACGCGTAAAGGGGAAAATTCCAAACAGCACAGGAAAAGCCAGATAAATTACTGCCAGAATAACCCCATAACGAATGATTTTTAAGAGTATCGTAATTATAGCCAGTTGACGGTTCACATCTAATAACTCATAGTTTTTGATTTTTATACCATCTTTAAAACGTCCTTCTGCGGAGAAAAATTTGGTTGATATTTTTCTGAAGAGCCTGTTAATAAGGTAGATTAAGCCAATTACCACTGCAACAACCAATATTGTCAATAAAATTTCCCTCAATAGCACTTGCCAACTGGTATCGTGAACATACTTATCGAGGGCGGCCACTACCCGTTTTTTGATTTCTGCGGTATAAAGCGTCCGGTCGCTTCTGGCCCATAATGCATCCTGATCGGTTATAGAAAGCAATAAGGTGTTACCATAAAGCAGGTCGGTAGTTTGTTCGGCAGGGATAAGCTTAAGTGAATCGGATGAAAAATTCGCACCATCACCCACTCTTTCTAGCCTGTCAGCCACAGCTTTTGCCCTGTCGGTGGCACTAAAACTGCCCAGTTTGGCATAAATAAAATAAATTGTGTCGCCATTAAATACAACCGGTACGCCTTTTATAATCTTGCGTAAAGAATCTATCTGACTTATCTGGCGGAAACGATGGATGGAATCCCTTTTTTTGAGCGATTTTAATTCAGCCATTAAACTTTCCCGTTGCAATTTGTCTGTTGTTCCCAGTGCGCTTACACGTTGCTCTAGTTCTGCTCGCTTAAGTGAATCAGAAAGCCGCTCCGCAGAGAGTTGATTTACTTTATTGAATTCGTTTTCTAGCTTTCCATTCTTTAGGCTGTCTGATTTTAAGGTTGTGCTGTCCTGTCCAAAGGTGTAAATAGATACAGCAGCATTTAGCAGAAAAATAGATAATGTAAAAAATTTCGTCATGTTATCTTAGGCTAGGTTAGCGAAAATAGCCAAAAATAATGAAGAAATTCAGGCATTTGTTATGGCTTTTTAACCGCATAAGGTTCCTGTTTTAATATGTTAATCTTGGCCAATTGTGTTGGTATAATGTCCCATCCAGCAAGAATATGGGAGTGAATTTAAAGCAGCCATCCTCCACTATCAAACACAGGTAATAGTTAAATTTGAGCTAGTTTATTATGAGCTGTAAATTAGATAAAGAGAACAAAATGAGCAGAAAATATAAGTTCTAACAAAGAGGGGCTATTTTTGGCAGCTTTGCAACTGTGTTTTGGATTGATGTTTTGTTAGGTTACAATATTTTAACATTTTGATAGAGCGTTTAGATTATTGTAGAAAGAATAAAGATATGGAAGTTTATACATTAATATTTAGCGCAAAAAATAATAATCGAGGCGATATGCTACGCGATTTTAAAGTACACATGGAATTTGCCATTTCCTCGCTTGCGCGCCTATGGACATGTGGTGAATAAATAGATTTGTTGCTACCTTTAAGTCCAGGCAAGTAGCCAACTGGTTTGCTGTTAATTGCCGACGACAAGTTGATACATGGAAATAAATAATGGATATAGAAAATAAAATTAAATACGTTTGTTGTGGTTTTTTTACGATCGAAAAGGATGCGATTTCAACGATCTGCCCAGTTTGTTTTTGGCATAAAGATTTTTATCAGGAGGAGCATATTGATGATGATGGAGGACCGAATTCAATCTCTTTGCGAGGGGCAAAAGTGAATTTTAAGTCTTTTGGGGTTATAGAGAGGGAATTTTTAGATTTTGTAAGACCACCTAAAGAAGATGAGATTGAAGGATAAAGTAGCTTTAGTATAGAATACAAGCGGGTATTAATCAATGTGCTGGTGCGAGTTTTTAACTTGTACCAATATAGAAAAGCCATAGTTCTAAAATTTAGAAAGTCGTAATCTTAAACTTTCATAATTTTCGAAGCATAATAATCATAGATTATCTAAATTGCTGTCAAGCCTATTGAGCTGTGGTCAAACGAAGTAATTGATCAAAAAGTCGATTATATTCACAATAATCCAGTTGAGGCAGGCTTTGTAACAGAAGATTACCATTGGAAGTATAGTAGTGCAATAGATTTCTGGAGAAA
The DNA here is from genome assembly GCF_918698255.1 of Pedobacter sp. Bi27. Taxonomy (NCBI): domain Bacteria; kingdom Pseudomonadati; phylum Bacteroidota; class Sphingobacteriia; order Sphingobacteriales; family Sphingobacteriaceae; genus Pedobacter; species Pedobacter sp. Bi27. The sequence goes on along the minus strand of NZ_CAKKMW010000001.1, from coordinate 1,160,732 downwards.
AGGGTTTGTTAGAAATTGATATGATTTAAGCTAATTTGGATACGAGCTACAAGCTCGCACCTGCTCGGTGAATTTTTTAGAAATTAATGCATTGATTTACCGAAAGCCCAAATCAGGCTTTGCTAAGGCCGTGGGCGCTAAGACTTGTGTTGGATGGAGGAAAAGATTCAATTTTGTGAATTTCAAACACATGGATTTTGTCCAAATTTTAAGGACTTCTCCTTGCTAAATCAATTTGCTATATTTAGCCTATGATGCGCTCTACTACAATTTTCCTTTTATTATTTTCCTTTCACCTTTCGGCAAATGCTCAAAAGAAAATGGTTGTTAAGGAGGATACAGTTTTGGCCTACACTTATCAGGAAGCCTCTATAACAGTCTCTTCTCTAGATAAATTGCCGCCTAATATACAAAAGCAGGTTGAAACGATAATGAAGGACTCTTTTTGGGAATTCAAAGATTCTCTCCATTTTATCAATGCCCAGATTGTTGATGTACTAAAATACCTCGAGGATGGCGATTCCCATAAAAGGCACTGGGTTGTTCCCAAATACGAACTTAACTTTTACTTAAAGGATACCCCTATTGGAATCCAACGGTACAACATCACACTTCACCTGGATGATTATGGACAAATTCTGCAACTCAATTGGCCAAGAGAAGGAGCGGGGAGCAGAAAAATGTTCCTAGCACGCAAAGCTATACAAGAATTCGCATTCAAGGAGGCAAAAAAACGCAGATACAACCTTCACAAGTTTGAAGTACGTTTTGAATATAACGAACAATTTCGCCGGCTTTGCTGGGAATTTTCTTTCTTAGACCACATGGAGATAGGTGCCGCTTATTACAATTTCGTAACAGTGCCCTGGGATGAGTTACTTATAATCGATAGCACTGAAAAAGACAACTAATATGGTTTGTCAACGAATTTAAATAAGATTAGGGCTATTCATATTCCCCTGCTAGTCCGAGCAAATTGCAATTTAGATAAAATGTGCTGGTGCGAGTTTTTAACTCGTACCAATATAGAAAAGCCATAATTCTAAAATTTAGAAAGTCGCAATGACTGCTTTGGATGTTTAAACGAGCAGGAGAAAAAAATAGCAATGTAACAAATGGCCAGTTTTGGCAAGAGCATAACAAGCCTATTGAGCTGTGGTTAAACGAAGTAATTGATCAAAAAGTCGAAGTATAGTAGTGCATTAGATTTTTCTGGAGAAAAAGGTTTGTTAGAAATTGATATGATAAGTTAATTTGGATACGAGCTACAAGCTTGCACCAGCTCGGGCTTTAATGTTGAACTGTTCCAAAATGGTTTTGTACAGCTCAAAGGAAGTATAATGATACTGATGCATTACACCAGTCACAATGTTACGAATCTGTTGTCTGGTCGGTTTCTCTCCGTAAATAGCCCCTGTTTAAAAGGTTGTTATCCAGTAGTATTTAGTTTTTAGGGCTGTACTTGTTTGGAATATGGAGATTGCAGATAAACTATTTTTGTAATTTAGTTCAAAACCTTAAACATAACCAAATGAAATCTGACGGTAAAGTAGGAGATAAATACCCTGATCTTGATTTATTCTTTCTTGAAAGCTTGGGCTTATACCATGCAAAACAGCGGAACGATCAGGAATGTCTCATTGACGACCAGGGTGAGATTGTATATACAACCCGGCAGAATACCAGTCGGGAACACTATTGGACCAATTTTTCTTATAGACATCTGGATAAGCTGGATGATGAGTTTAACAAGAAAATAAGCTACTGGATCCAGTTTGGTTTAACTCATTCTATGTCGGTTTCTGTATTTGGTTTTAAAAATAAGCAGGTATTTCCGCTGCTCGAGCAGGAACAAATTATATGGGCAGAACCGCTAAGTCCTTCAAAGATATTGATTCAGACAGCTGTGGGTAATACGGATCCACATTTCAGGTACCAGATCGGTATTTATGATATTGAAAAAAATGAGCTGAAAAATATCCTCAAAACCCGTTTTGGAAATGGACCAGACGAAAATTCGGTATTGCTGGTTCATAAAATATATGGCACAGAATACCTGTTTTCAGTGCAGACTGATAGGCGTAAAGACAGTGAAGAGGACTTCGATCATGATATCAATCTCCTTTATAACTGTCAGGGCGAAAGACTAACGGATTTTGAAACAACCATAGGTCAAAATGGCGAGAAAACATGGTTTGAGCCGGGTAAACGCAGTTTGGGAATTACCTATAGAATGATGGAAAGTCCTGTCCGTATTTCTTCCAGCTTTTATCACAATCGCTTTCAGGTGTACAATTCTTTAATTGATGCCAAGGGTAATCATTATGGTGATTTTTATTATATATATGGACAAAGCCCTGGTTCTCTAGGTAAAACGTCCACACGATTACCTAAATATATAGATAAAAAATTATTGTGTCTTTCAGTTCCTTTTGAAAATAACCAGTCTCCCTGTCTGGCAATCTTAGATGAAAACCACAATATATTGCAGACCCCTTATGAATGTCCGTGGTTATTTACTTTTATATCCAGGGCTTTAGTGAAGGATAAGAAAATATTTGGTGAAACCTGTATTACTGTGCTTGATTCCGAAAGTTATGTGAGGCTGATTGACTTGAATGGGCAGGAAATATCAGAAACGCGTCCCATAAAATTTGAGGGCCTGATGGTTAATTATCTTAAGCTATTTATGAAACAAATAGACATCAGCTGAAGACCAAACAAAAAGCCTGAAATCTTATGATTTCAGGCTCTAATTTTCAGCGGAGAGTGGGGGATTCGAACCCGCGGACCCTTTAACAAGTCAACAGTTTTCAAGACTGCCGCAATCGACCACTCTGCCAACTCTCCGCTGCAAAAGTACGAACTTGCCGCAAATCTGCAAATGATTTCCATTCAAATATTTGCATAAATATTTTAAGCGTTGCTAATCATTTAGTTAGCTCGCATAAAAACTTTCAAAAAAACAAATAATAGGCCAGTAAAGGCCATTTTAGCTACAATTTTGGGCTTTAGGTTTAAACTAAAGCGCCTCTTTATGGTAAATTTTTTCCCGGTCTACCGATAAAACACCATTTCCCTCAATTGCAAAACAAACGAGTCCGATTAAAACGGAGACCGAAAACCAAAATTCTGAATAGGGTTTAAAAATTCCACCAGAAATATTTACAAAGAATACCGCCCCGATCAGTATTGGTAAATTAACCAGGCAGAATACACGGGTATGTGTGCCCAGGGTGATGGCTAAGCCCCCAATTAGGTGTAACATAATAATCAGGTGCGCCAGTAAGCTAATGCTCACAGCCGTGCCTAAGAAAGCGCCCCTCATTAAATTACTAAAGGCTGGCATATTGATGTAAAAATCAATTCCCTTCCAAATTAAAATAAGGCCTAATAAGATTCTAAAATAGTCTAACCATTTTGGGTGATGGTGATCGCCCCAGATCTGGATTTTCTTAAGCATGTTCATAACTTCTATATTTTGGTTATGACAATTTACGGAAAAATTAAGAAAATAACAATGCTTAACTATTTGATTTTAAGGCTTTTTTTTATCAATAGTTTTACTGTTTACATAATCAGTTGGCGACATGCCGAACTGTTTGGCAAAGTTTCTGCCAAAGTGCGATTGAGAGCTATAACCAACCATTTCTGAGATTTCGTAAATTTTCAGTACCCCTTCATTTAAAAGCTCGGCCGCTTTTTTTAGCCTTGCCAAATTAATCAGTTCATTGGGGCTAAGGTTAGAAATGGATTTAATTTTCCGGTATAAGGTTGGCCGGCTCATATTCATCTTTTCTGCCAGATGTTCGACGTCCAGATCCTGATTGCTGATATTCTTGTTAATGGTATCCTGTAATTTTTCTAAAAACAGTTCGTCTGCCTTTGAATAAGCAATACTTTTAAGGTGGAGCAGGGGAGAGCTCGCGAAATATGCTTTGATTTTGTTCCTGTTTTTAATCAGGCTCGAAATCTGTACCTGTAAAAACTCAGGAGAAAAGGGCTTTTCCACATAGGCATCGGCACCCAGTTCTAAACCTTCAATTTTAGATTGCAATGAATTTTTTGCGGTAAGCAGGATAACGGGGATATGGCTGAATTCTAAGGTAGATTTTACTTTCGCACAAAATTCGAAACCGTCCATTTCGGGCATCATTACATCGCTAATGATGAGCTGAACAATTTCACGCTGTAATATTTCTAATGCTTCTATCCCGTTTCTGGCCTGTAATACATGGTATTTTTCTTCCAGATCATCTGAAATGAAATCAAGGATATCTTCATTATCATCAACCAGCAACACTACAGATCTTTCCATATCTTCAGTATCTTTTATGGCCAGCTTGCCTACAATTTCTTCCATTTTCCGTTCAGGTTAAATTCTATAAGTTGATGGATAGGCAATTCCAATACAAATATATTAAAATCATGGTCATTAAAATCTAAATAAAGCTCCCCGCTATGCAGTTGAGCAAGCGATTTTGAAATCGATAAACCTATTCCGGTTCCTGCCTTAATTTCTGTTTCTTTGCCCCTAAAAAAAGGTTCAAATATCTTGTCCTTAATTTCAATTGGGATGCGATGTCCATCGTTTTTTACCACCACAGCAAACTTATCGCTTTCCTGCAATGATAAATTGATCTGTACCATGGTTTTTCCGTACTTAATGGCATTGTCTACCAAATTGCTGATCATTTTGTAAAAGGCCTCTACGTCGATATAGGCAAGGAGCTTTTTCTCAGGTAAATGAAGGTTGTACTTCATCTCATGCTGTTCTGCAGCAGGTTGAAACTGAAGAAATACGTCTTTCAGGATTTCTGAAATATCGGCTTTTACGAAATTTAATGAAAATTCGCTGGTTTCGGTTTTTCTGAAATCCAGTAACTGATTGGTCAATTTGAGCAACCTATCAGTGTTTCGCTCCATAATCCGTAAATTCTTTTCTATAGTGGGTACGGCATCAGCCTGTTTAATCAGTTTCTCCATCGGTCCGATAATCAGCGTAAGGGGTGTTCTGATTTCGTGGGCAACATTGGTAAAGAATTCGATTTTCGCCTGATACACTTCTTTTTGTTTTTCATGCTCAAAAACTTCCATCCGCCTGCTGTTTTTTAATGCGATTTTTCGGTGGTAGCTTCGCACCAGCAAGAAGATGATTCCACCTGCCGCGATCAGGTAAAACAGATACGCCACAGGGCTAAGGTAAAAAGGAGGACTGATTTTAATCAGTAACTTCGCGTTTTTGGTGCTCCAGCTACTACTTCCTTCAACCAATGCTTTCACTTCAAAAATATAATTCCCAGGGGCAAGTTTGGTAAAATAAACTTTCCTGTTGGTTTTTAAATATTCCCAGTTTTTATAAAGCCCGGTCATTTTATAGGCATACTCTGTCATTTCGGGAGAGAGATAACTTAATGCCGCAAAATCGATACTAAAAGAAGATTGGTTGTAGTTAAGTTCAATGGTATCGGCATAAACGATCGATTGATCAGAAACAGAATCTGCCCCATTTAAACCGATTTCTGAACTATTGATCTGAAAGCCGGTTAAAAATACAGGGGTTTCGTATGATGTTGCTTTTAAGTTGGCCGGATTGAAGCTGACCAGCCCTTTTACACTCCCAAAATAGGTTCGGCCATCCTCATCCTGATAGGCAGAACTGTAGTTGAACTGATCGGTAAGCAATCCATTGGCTTTAGTATAGGTTTTGTTTAAACCCATAGAGGGGTCAAAATGGATAAGTCCCCTGGTACTGCTAATCCAGAACTTATTTGCGGCATCTTCTTCAATGCGGAAAAGGTAATTACTGGGAAAACCATTTTTTATACCGTAACGCTTAAACTGATGTGTTTTCTGATCAAACCTGCAAAGTCCGCCACCGTCTGTGGTTACCCAAATCTGTTGTTTACTATCTTCAAAAACACTATTTACGGTGTTATGACTTAAACTTTTCGCATCCGTCGGATTATTTCGGTAGTTCACATAGCCTGGTTTGGATAAGTTAAACTGAAATAAACCATCATTAAAACTGCCTGCCCAGATATTACCCTTGCTGTCTTCGATAACCGAATAGTAAAAAATAAAGGGGAGGCCGGCAACAGGTTCAAAATCATCACGTTTTCGGTTATAGCGATAAATCCCGTTAATGGTTCCAACTAAAATTTCACCAGACCGTGTTTTACAGAAAGTAACAATAAAATTGGTGCGTAAGGCATTTCCAACGCCTGCCTGGTAATGTTTAATTACCTTTTCTGTTTTCAGGTCTAAAACATCCAGCCCGTGTTCGAAAGTGCCAATCCAGAGTTTGTCGCCATCAACCAATAAACCATGGATATTGGAATAGGCAATGCTTCCGGGTTTTCCATCAGGTAAGAAGTGTTTAAATATTCCTGTTTTTACCTCAAGTTTGTTCAGCCCGGCATCTTCCGTACCAATCCAGAAATTTCCGTTGCCATCCCTTGTAATTTCCCTAACGTCGCTTCCACTGATCGAGTTTGTGCCTTTTTGAGGAAAGTATTTGGTAAAGAGTGAAGTATGGCTCGAATAGTAATTTACACCGCCAAAATAGGTGCCTGTCCAAACGCCTCCTTCGCGGTCAAGACAGATGGTGTAAACGGCATTATCGCTTAAAGAATAATCGTTATTGTACTGTTTTTTAATGTGGATAATCGCTCCGTTTTCGTCATTGTAAATGTAAATGCCCGATTCGGTGGCAATCCAAAACTCATGAGGGCCTGTTTTTTTGATATCCCGTACAAAAATTGGCGTTTTATCATCGTTTAACCGTAATATATTTTTCGATGCTAAAGTAACCGGATTAAAGAGTTTAACACCCTGATTGGTGGTGCCAACCAGTAAATTTCCATTTTCGGTTTCGGCAATTCTGGATACCCAGCCGTATTCGGTTTTTGCATTTTTACCGTTGATGTTAAAACGCTGAAAATTATTCGTCTTGGGGTTATATTTTTCGAGGGTTCCCTTTCCGGTACTGATCCATACGCTGCCATCTTTTAAAACCGTTACCAGTGAGGCATCGAAAGGTGCATTATGGGTAAAAGCCCGTACTTTCTTACTGCGTTTTTGATACAGGTATATTTTGAATGAAGATAAGATCCATAAATTTCCACGCTGATCGCTCGCCAGATCTATAATCCGCATCCCTTTCGTTTCTTTGATGATGCTGAAGCTTTCTTTTGCCGGATCGTATTGATACACGCCGCTGTTGGTACCTACCCAAAGTGTTTGCTGCCGGTCGTGGTGAAGGGCATAGATTAAATCGTTGCCTAAACTGCCAGCCTGCTCTGGCTCGTGCCGATAGGTTTTAAAAGAATAACCATCAAACCGGTTTAAGCCATCTTTCGTGCCGAACCACATAAAACCGTTTCCATCCTGCACACTGCAAAAGGCTGTATTGTTAGAAAGTCCGTTTTCTACCTGATAATGCCTGAAATAATAAGGTTGCCCCCACACGAGGTGCACCGAAAACAAAAGACATAAGAGGATGAAGAGTTTTTTCAAGATATCTTGGTCAGCTGCATCAAATATATTAAAGAAATGCTTTGCTTTCAGGCTAAATTGAATTTGAGCAGATAAGTAGAAAGATTGAGACAGATCGGTCTTGTGCAACGGAGCAAGTTATATTATTTGTGCTTCACCATCCTAAATGTGCCAGCCTCCCATTTCCAAAAAAGAACAGTCGGCTAAGCAACATATCGGTAACGCGATAAAACTATCAATTGCGAATTTCAAATTAATCTGGGCGTTACCTAAGCTGCGCAAAGGTCGGGCTTTTCAGGGCTGCGCTGCGCTTCGGTACCGATGAAGGATCGGTACTGAACCCTTACAATCCCTAACGCAAAAACCCAGCGTACAAAATCTGCAAAGTCTGACTTCTATAGCACTACAGGCCCGTGTTAAATAAACCTGATAAAACGTAAAGCCCGGATCCCGATTTTTTCTATCGGGAGAGGACTTGGAGTGATAGCAGGACTTCCCTAACCGAAATGTGCCAGCCCCATCGTTTCCAAAAAACAATCACCTAAGTCACCTGAGCAATCTATCAGTAGCGCGACAGGCTTGTGTTAAATAAAGATTTTTCTAGATTTGAAAACTGTAAACTGCCAATTTCAAATTAATCTGGGCGTTACCTAAGCTGCGCAAAGGTCGGGCTTTTCAGGGCTGCGCTTCGCTCCGGTACCGATGAAGGATCGGTACTGAACCCTTACAATCCCTAACGCGAAGCTACTGCATTAAGACTTTGCGCGTAATTGCTTGCGCTCGTTTCCTAACGAGTGCTTAAATAGATAAACGATTTTATCGTTTGAAACGACAAACTATTCAACGCTCGTTAGAAACGAGCGTTAGCACAAATGGTGGCCACAGGGAAGAGTCATCATCCGATAGTTATCGGATGCAAGGTTGCTTCCTCGAAAAGTCGTCATCTCGACTGGAGCGCAGTCCCGAACTTTTGGGAGAGAGATCTATCTAGGCAGATTTAGCTTCGCTGAGCCTTCGGGTTCTCGACTGCGTTGCACTTCGCTCGAAATGACGAAAGCTTGAGGGAACAATCTCCTTGAACTTCTATGTCATCTATAGTGATTTTTATAAAATAAATTATTCCTCAGGATGACCCATTGAGCGGCATTTTCCGTATTTCTGAGCCTCCGTGGCTAAATACACTCCTTCAATACAAATCGAGACAAAATGAAGAAAGATTGATACAAATGCGTATCCCTCTGAAAAGCTAAAAACCGAATCTTTGGATAAGAATTAAATAGAACTAAATCCATTTACTTCTATAACTAACCAAATCCCTAACCTAATATGAAAAGAAGTTTATTCTCTTATGGTGGCTTTGTCTGCCTGGATTGGTATCCGCTTCAAAAAATGTTTTTGAAACGCAAAGTCCTCTCCGCTATTTTTACTTCCATCACCTTAATCTTACTTTCCCTTCAGCTCGTTGCCCAGGAGCAAACAGCTGTCACCGGAACAGTAACCGACGAAAAGGGCGAAACGGTTGTTGGTGCCAGCATTAAAGTTAAGGGTACAAACACAGGAGTAACTACCGATGGCAATGGAAAATTCAAAATTCAGGTAAGCGATAAAAATGCAACCCTGATCTTTATTTATGTGGGCTATGCCAATCAGGAAGTTGCATTAGCTGGCCGTACGCAAATTAATGTTAGCCTTAAGCCATCTAATAACGATCTGTCAGAGGTTGTTGTGGTAGGTTACAACACACAGAAAAAGGAAGCCATTACGGGTGCCATTTCATCAATCAGCAGCAAAGATCTCGAAAAAGTTCACGGCGGTTCTACCGTAAGTACAGGCTTGGCCGGAAAGCTGCCAGGTGTATCTTTCAGGATGCCTGACGGCAGACCTGGTGCGAGCGCCAATATCCAGATCCGTAACATGGGTAACCCGCTGTATGTTATCGATGGTATTCAACAGGATGCTGGCCAGTTTAATAATATTTCGCCTAATGATATCGAAAGTATCAGTGTGCTTAAAGATGCATCGGCCGCTATTTATGGTAGCAGGGCATCAAACGGTGTAATATTGGTTACCACTAAAAGAGGAAAAAACAGTACCCGCAATACTTTTAGTGTTGATGCTTACACGGGTTGGCAGAACTGGGTGCGTTTCCCGGAAACAACCAATGCTTACCAATGGAAAGTGGGACAGGCTACTGCAGAAATGAACCAAAACGGCGCAACCAGCATTACCCAGGCCGAACTCGATAAATGGAAAGCAGGAACAGAATATGGCTATCAAAGCCAAAACTGGAAGGATATTATTATTGCACCTAACGCACCCCAAACTTCAGTAAACCTAAGTGCTTCGGGTGGAAGTGACAGGGTAAACTATTACTTTTCTGCTACCCGTTTGGATCAGAAAGGTGTATATGGAACAGCAAGGGAATTCGAATTTAACCGGACCAATATCCAGAGTAATATCGAGGCTAAAATAACCGACCGCTTTAAGGTGGGTATGCTCATCAATGGCCGTATCGAAAGCCGTGATCAGCCAGGTGTACCGGGGGGAGATGATTATTGGGCTGCCCGTTTTGCCTTATTGAGGAACAGACCTACTGAACAGGCTTACGCCAATGGCAATCCGAATTACCCAAATGATATCGGACACAATACCGAGCAGTTCGCTGTACAGAGTAAAGCGCTAAGTGGTTATTGGAAATCAGACTGGAGGGTTTTACAGACAAATTTATCAGCCTCTTACGAAACGCCTATAAAAGGCTTGGAAATTAAAGGTTTATATTCTTATTACATTGCCGATAACGTAATCAACGGGCACGAGTATACCTATAATGTATATACCTACCATCCTGAAACAGGCATTTACGAACAAAAAGTAGGCAGTTCAAACCCTTATAGAGAGCGCAGAAACGAAAAAGTATATACCAATACCTATCAGCTTCAGGCTAATTATAACCGCACTTTTGGTAAACATACCGTAGGTGGGGTATTGGTAGCTGAGCGCTTAGACCGTTTTAGAACCTATACCTTTCAGCACGCTGTACCACAGACTAATATTTTACCTGTGTTGCAGTTTGCCGATATGGATGGGCAGGATTTTTCAGACACACAGAATGAAGAGGCCCGCGTTGGTTATGTGGCCAGGGTAAATTACAACTACGATAACAAATATTATTTAGAGTTATCCGGTCGTAGAGACGCTTCTTGGAAATTTGCACCAGATAGGCGCGTGGGTTATTTCCCTTCGGCATCAATTGGATGGAGAATTACGCAAGAGAAATTTATGAAATCGCTTTTGGGCGAAAGCAATATCCTGAACGATCTGAAACTCCGTGCCTCTTACGGGCAGCTTGGGGATGATAATGTGGATATCGATCCCTTTGCTTATATCCCAGGTTATAACTACAATCAGGGCAGTGTGATATTGGATGGAAAAAACATCACTACTTCGAGGGATAAAGGCCCTATTATCAATAACCTAAGCTGGTTTAAAAGCAAAATAACCGATATCGGTATTGATTTTTTAATGTTCGGTAGTAAACTTTCCGGAACTGCAGATTATTTTTATAGAAAACGCACTGGTTTAAAAGCCATTAAAAACGACGTAATTGTTCCCATTGAACTGGGATACCCGCTAAATGCTGAAAACCTGGAGAGCGATGCACAGTTTGGAGGAGAATTCTCTTTAAACTATAGGGATAAAATCGGTGAGTTTAACTACAATGTTGGTGGAAACATTTCCATTAGCAGAAAAAAACTTTTAGAAAGATATAAACCACGTTTTGGTAACTCGTGGGAGAATTATAGAAGTAATGGTACCAATAGATATGCTGATATTTTTTGGGGTTACGAAGTAATCGGTCAGTTTCAGAGTATCGATGAGATCAATAATTACAAAGTGAATATTGATGAAAAAGGAAATCGTTCTTTACTCCCTGGCGATTTAATTTACAAGGATCAGAATGGCGATGGGATTATTGACGGTTTAGACGAAAGACCGATAGGTTATACCACATCAGGGCAACCGAATGTGGGCTTTGGTTTCACCATCGGTGGCTCTTATAAAAACTTCGATTTTACCGCCGATTTTTCTGGAGGTGCCATGTACTCCTGGAACCAGAATTGGGAGCAGCGCTGGGCATTCCAGAACGGAGGCGCTTTACTGCAGAATTTTGCTGATGACAGTTGGCACCGTACTAATCTTTACGACCTGAACAGTCCATGGGTGGCCGGTAAATATCCTGCAATCCGTTTTAACGACCGCGACCATAGTAACAACACCAAAAACTCTACTTTCTGGTTGCACAATGTGAGGTACCTAAGGGCACGTACACTGGAAATTGGTTATACCTTGCCAAAAAGATGGGCAGAAAAAATCAAGATCCAGAATGCAAGGGTATATGTAAACGGATACAACCTATTTTCTATCGATAACCTGAAAGAATATGGGGTAGATCCTGAAATTGCAGACGATAATGGATTGCAATACCCACAGAACAAGTTCTTTAATATAGGTCTTAAATTATCGCTATAACATGAAAAAGACTAATCAAATGAAAAAATATATATACGCATTTGCTGCCATTGCATGTTTAAGTTTTGCGCAGTCGTGTAAAAAAGATTCCGAATTTTTGGATAAGCAACCTACCAGTACATTGCCAATTGATGCGGTGTGGAAAGACCCTAACCTGGTGCTTACTGTGGTTGGCGATCTGTACGATCGTTTCCCTGATTTTCAGCGTATCGAATCATGGTGGTTATTTGCCGATTTTGATGAGGGTTTTGCTTCAGCAGGCGGCGATTATGGTCGCCACCAGAACCTGGAATATGGATACGACGCATGGAGATACTGGGATATGGGCGTTTACAAGCTGATAAACGACCTGAATCTGTTTATTAAACGTGGGCAGGAAGCTACAGCGCTAAAAGCCGAAGACCGAGACCGTTTTTTAGCTGAAGCGCGTTTTATCAGGGCCGGTGTTTATTTCGAGATGGTAAAAAGAATGGGCGGTGTTCCGCTGATTACTATTCCCCTTGCTTATGATTATAGCGGTGATCCAAGTTACCTGCAATATCCAAGGGCAAAGGAATCTGAAATTTATGATTTTGTGATTGCTGAACTGGAAGCCGTTAAAACCATACTTCCAGATAATGCAACCATACAAAGCAGGGCTACAAAAGCTGCGGCCCTCGCCATGGAATCGAGAGCTGCACTTTATGCAGGTTCAATTGCCAGATATAGCAATGCCCAATTAACCCTTCCAGGTGGAGAGGTTGGCATTCCTGCAGCAATGGCCAATGGTTATTTTACCAAAGCCTTAAATGCCGCAAAAGAAATTATCGATGGTGGTAAATATTCGCTTTACAAAAAGAACCCAAATCTGTCTGAAAATTTTGCGGCCCTTTTTACCGATAAAGGCAGCAATCCAGAGGTAATATTTGCTAAAGATTTTAAATTGAAAACCAATAAAGTTCATGGTTTTACAATCGATAACCAACCGCGCTCTTCTGCCGAAGAAGCACAGGGAGGAAGGTTAAACCCTTCGTTAAATCTGGTGCAATCTTTCGAAAAGCTAGATAATACCTATGCCTCTTTGGCTGCTGTTGATGGTAGCGGGAACCCGGTTTATTACACCAATATCACCGATATTTTTGCTGGCCGCGATGCACGTTTGGCCGGTACTGTAATTCTTCCTGGAACACAGTTTAAAGGTAAAACAGTGGATATATGGGCGGGCTATCAATTGGCCAATGGTACAATTGTAACGGGCGACAATTTTGCGCAGAGTAAAAGCAATGTACTTCCCGGTAACCCAGGTTCGGTGCAGGTAGTGGGTGGTGATGGTCCTGTTGATGGTCTGGAATTCAGCGCACAATCGGGATTTTACGTGCGTAAATATCTAGATCCTGCTACAGGCTCAGGCCAGATTGGCACCCGAAGTGAGGTATGGTGGGTCCGTTACCGTTATGCCGAAGTATTGTTAAATGCTGCCGAGGCTGCTTTTGAATTGGGCGATGCAGCTACTGCAGCCAATTATATTAAACCGGTAAGAGACCGTGCAGGATTAACCACAGCACTAAGTCCGGCCGATATTACTTTCGACCGGATCGTACACGAACGTAAAGTAGAATTCGCTTTTGAAGGACATCAGCTTTGGGATATGAAACGTTGGAGACTGGCCGATAAAGTATGGAACGGCAACAATATGTCGGTTGCTGATTTTACCAATGCCAGCAATATCGGTAGCGCAACACGCACCAGTACACAGGTGTTTGGTTTGTGGCCATATAAATACTATAATCCGGGCAATGCAAATCATTTAAAGTATGTTTTTAAGGTGGTTAAACCCAGCCGTGTAACGGCAGCACACCGTTTCCGTATCGGCAATTATTATTCTTCAATCGGGCAGGACGTACTAAATGGCAACCCAAAAATTATCAGAAACCCTAATCAATAATCAGATACAGACATGAAAAATAGATTTTATTTCATCATAGGGGCAGTTATAGCCGTATTGTTCTCTTCTTGTAAAAAAGATAATTACGAGGCGCCCGAGGCCGATTTTACAGGAAGGATCGTATATAAGGGCGAAGCAATCAATGTGCAGTACCGCCAGGTAAATTTCGAACTTTGGCAATCGGGCTTTGGCAACTACTCCGCATTAAACGTATATGTTAATCAGGATGGTAATTTTTCGGCTAAGTTATTTGATGGCAACTATAAACTGGTTTTCTCTCCGAACCAGGGTCCGTTTTTGTGGAAAAAGAATGCAGCCGGTAAACAAGATACCATAGCGGTAAATATTAGCGGTAACAAAGTGATGGACATTGAAGTAATGCCTTACTACATGATCCGCGGTGCTAGTTTAACCGCTGCATCTGGAAAAGTGAACGGATTCTGCAAACTGGAAAAAGTCATCACTGATGCCAATGCAAAGGATATAGAAAGTGTATCACTGTATATCAATAAAACACAGTTTGTAGATGGAGGTAATAATATCGGGGTACAAGAACTTAAAGGCGCAGCCATAGCTGACCTGAATAACTTAAGTATGAGTGTAAACATCCCTGCAATTGTACCTACGCAAAATTATGTTTTTGCGAGGATAGGGGTTAAAATTGCAGGAGTAGACGACCTGATTTTTACACCTGTAACCAAAGTAAGTTTTTAACCAAGGAAGGTGTTTTAGAAGTTAGATTTATAATTAAATGGATTTTTGAAGTTTCGTCATTCCCGCGCAGGCGGAATCTTAATGCACATGTAACTAATCATTAGGCATTAAGATTCCCAATCAGGTTGTTCCAAAGGAACTCCTTTGGAGGGAATGACGATCAATCGAAGCATTATTAATAATCACTATCTTACCCTTAACAAATCATCGTTATATGAAATATCTTTTCGCCTTTTTTTTATGCTTCTTTGTATTTTCTATAGGTAAAAACGTGTTTGCTAAGCAACTAAACGATACCCTTTACCTGGCCGATCCGACCATTTTCTTAGATAAAGGTGTATACTATTTATATGGCACAAGTAGCGATGAAGGTTTCCTGGTTTATTCTTCCAGCGACCTTAAAAGCTGGACCAAACCGACCGGAAAAAATAAAGGATTTGCATTAAAAAAGGGCGATGCCTTTGGGAGCAAGGGTTTTTGGGCACCTCAGGTATTTAAAAGAGGTAAAACCTATTTTATGGCCTATACTGCTGATGAGCAGATTGCCATTGCGCATAGTAATAGCCCAGGAGGGCCTTTTGTCCAGGAAGAATTAAAAGCAATTTCAGGCACAGGCAAGCAGATCGACCCTTTTGTATTTACCGATAAAGATGGAAAAAACTACCTCTACCATGTAAAGCTCGATCATGGCAACAGGATTTTTGTAACAGAACTGAAGGCTGATTTTTCTGATGTAATCCCTGAAACAACAAAATTTTGTTTATCAGGAACAGCAGCCTGGGAAAATACAGCGAAAACCGATTGGCCGGTAACTGAAGGGCCAACGGTAATCAAAAAGGAAAATCTTTACTATCTTTTTTATTCGGCTAATGATTTCAGAAATCCTGATTATGCCGTGGGTTATGCTACCTCAAACTCAGCTACCGGTCCATGGATAAAGTATCAAGGCAACCCGATTATCAGTAAAAAGGTATTGAAAATAAATGGCACCGGGCATGGCGATTTTTTTATGGATAAAAGCGGGGCATTACAATATGTTTTTCATACCCATCATTCAAATTATAAAGTATCACCAAGAGCTACGGCTATAATCAAAGCTGCCTTTATAAAAGAGAAAAATGGAAGTTTTTGCATGCAGATCGACCCCGAAAGTTTTCGGTTTTTAATGCAAAGTGCGGCAAAACATTTTAAGGATTAATTGATTGCATTTGTAGAAAAATTGAGATAAAAATAGACCGATTTAAGAAAAGAAATCACTTTTTTTAAGAATTAAGGAATGCCGCAGATCAAAAAAATATAAAAGACCTAAGAGTTTAAAAATGAATGCTTTGAAAATAAGATATCTGTTTGTCGCATTGTGCCTGTTAACCGTAGCAGGTTTACATGCACAAACATTTACCAATCCTTTATTGCCATCGGGTGCCGATCCTTATAGCTTTTATAAAGATGGTTTTTATTACTATACACATACTACGGGAAACCGTGTAGACCTTTGGAAAACCAAAACCCTGGATGGTTTAAAAGATGCGGAGCGGAAAACCATTTGGCGTGCACCTGCAGGAACCATGTACAGTAAAGAAATCTGGGCGCCCGAGGTGATGTTTTTAAGGGGCAAATGGTATGCTTATTTTGCAGCCGATGATGGGAGAAACGAAAACCACCGCATGTACGTTTTGGAAAATGCTTCGGCCGATCCGATGAAAGGCGAATGGGTATTTAAGGGCAAAATTACCGATCCGGCTGATAAATGGGCCATTGATGGAGATGTGATCGATTTTAAAGGCCAGTTGTATATGATCTGGTCTGGATGGGAGGGAGATGAAAACGGCAAACAGGAAATTTTCATTGCCAAACTTAAAAACCCCTTTACAGTAGAAGGTAAGCGGGTGAAGATTTCTACACCTAAATTTAGCTGGGAAAGAATCGGAGACCTTGGCGGAGGAGCACATGTGGATGTAAACGAAGGGCCTCAGTTTTTGCCGCACGGCGATAAAATATTTGTCATTTATTCGGCTAGCGGCTGTTGGACAGATTTTTATGCTTTGGGGATGCTTTCCGCCTCGGCTAAAAGCAATCTGCTCGACCCTGCCTCCTGGACAAAATTCGATCAGCCTGTTTTTCAGCAATCGCCAAAAGATGGCGTTTATGCGCCGGGCCATAACTCATTTTTTAAATCGCCAGATGGAAAAGAAGATTGGATCCTATATCACGCCAATGATAAACCGGGCCAGGGCTGCGGAGGTTTCCGCTCGCCCCGTGCCCAAAAGTTTAGCTGGAATGCCGATGGGGCACCAAATTTTGGAACTCCGGTGAAAGCTGGATTGAGTATAACATCACCATCAAACCACAATAAAAACTAAATCAGATATACCGATATGAACTTAAAAAACTACGCGCTACTTGCTGTCTTGAGCTTTAACATTAGCTTGGGTTTTGCACAAAAAACAAAAAAAAGTGCTGAGCCTGCAAAGGTTTGGTCGATAGAAAAAGCCAATGCCTGGTACAAAGAACATAAATGGTTAACAGGTGCCAACTACATTCCTTCCAATGCAATTAACCAGTTGGAAATGTGGCAGGCCGATACTTTTTCACCCGATCTGATCGATAAAGAACTGGGTTGGGCCGAAGGAATCGGTTTTAACACACTGCGTGTATTCCTGTTCAGTAAAGCCTGGAGCCAGGATCCTGAAGGTTTTAAAAAGAGAATGGACCAATTTCTAACCATTACCCAAAAACATGGTATTAAACCGATGTTTGTTTTTTTCGACGATTGCTGGAATAAAACTTCGGCCATTGGTAAACAGCCCGAGCCTAAAACGGGTGTTCACAATTCGGGCTGGTTGCAAGATCCCGGCGATCCGGCTTTTAAAGAAGAAGCCAATTTCCCTGAACTCGAAAAATATGTAAAGGATGTACTTACCCATTTTGCACACGATAAAAGAATTTTACTTTGGGATTTATACAATGAACCAGGAAATAGCGGAAAGTTAGAAGCCACCATACCTTTGTTAACCAAAACCATTAGCTGGGCAAGGTCAGTTAATCCCGATCAGCCGATTTCTATCGGATTGTGGAGCTGGGGTTTCGAGAAGCTTAACGAAATGCAGTTGGCCAACTCAGATATTGTAACCTACCATAACTATGAGGCACCAGACTGGCACCAAAGAACCATCGATCTGTTAAAAGCCAGCGGCCGGCCATTAATCTGTACCGAATATATGGCCAGATCGCGCAACAGCCGTTTCGCTAACATTTTGCCGATGCTAAAAAACGAAAATGTAGGTGCCATTAACTGGGGTTTTGCTGCAGGCAAAACCAACACCAAATATGCCTGGGATACCCCGCTTGCCGATGGATCTGATCCGATAGAGTGGTTTCACGAAATCTTTCAGCCCGATGGTACCCCGTACCGCCTGGATGAAGTTAACCTGATTAAAAAACTTAACAGCAAATAAATTATTGTCAGTAGGGAGATCCGAAAAAGAGCTTAATAAAAATTATTGTCAGTCTGTCCAAAGGACTCCTACGGAGGCGAAGACGAAGACTCTTAGTTGAAACAGAAATATTTGTCTTTCTACAGGCTATCATTGACAGGTTTCAGTAAAGGGGCGTCATTCCCGCGTAGGCGGGAATCTTAAGGCTTATTGCATTAAGATTCCCAATCGGGTTGGGAATGACGACTCCTCACAGCCTATCAATTCAAAAAAAATGTAATTCATATTGACTTTTACGAAACAAATAATCCATCAGGAAACTATTTCTTGCTTAAATTAACAATTTGCAAAATCCAACTTTAACACACAAATTTAAAACAATGAAAAAAAAAGTATCCATCCTTTTCTCGCTGCTGGGGCTCTCACTTTCCCTTTCTGCGCAGCAGCAGGACAAATCGTGGTCGATGGTAAAAGGGAAAATCTCTTCACCATGGGCCCAAGAAGTTAATTCTAAAAATGTGTTGCCAGAATATCCACGGCCGCAGTTTGAGCGTACTGGCAACTGGAAAAACCTCAATGGACTTTGGGATTATGCCATTTCCGCAAAATCACAACAGCCGGCAATTAACCAGGGTAAAATCCTTGTGCCTTTCGCCATAGAATCTTCACTTTCGGGTGTTGGCAAAACAGTAGGTAAAGATAGCTTGCTGTGGTACAAAACCAGCTTTACTGTACCGGCAAACATGAAAGGCAAAGAAATTTTGCTTCATTTCGGCGCGGTTGACTGGAGAAGCACGGTGAGTATCAACGGTAAAGAGGTGGGTAAACATGAAGGCGGTTTCGATCCTTTCAGTTTTAATATTACGCCTTTTTTAAACAAGAGTGGAAACCAGACTTTAACCGTAGAAGTTTGGGATCCGACGGATGAAGGCCCTCAGCCAAGAGGAAAACAGGTTAAAAAACCAGAAGGCATCTGGTATACTCCTGTAACCGGCATCTGGCAAACGGTGTGGATCGAGGCGGTAAACAAAGTGCGTATCGATCACATTAAAATAACGCCTGATATCGATCAGCAAGCGGTAGCAGTTACGCCATTTTTAACGGGTGCCGGTGCCGGAGATCAGGTTAAGGTTTCGGCTTGGGACGGCGCAACCAAAGTGGCTGAGCAGACCGCAGATGGCACTGGCGCAATCAGTTTAAAAATTGCGAACCCTAAACTTTGGAATACTAAAAACCCATTTTTATACGACCTGAAAGTTGAGCTGATCTCTAAAAACAAAAAGGTAGATGAGGTGAAAAGTTATTTTGCCATGCGCAAAACCTCAATGGGCAAAGATCAGAACGGTATTCAGCGTATGCTGTTAAACAATGAATTTGTTTTCCAGTACGGCCCCTTAGATCAGGGCTGGTGGCCTGATGGGCTTTATACCGCCCCAACAGATGCCGCTTTAAAGTTCGATGTAGATAAAACCAAAGAAATGGGTTTTAATATGATCAGAAAGCACATTAAAGTAGAGCCTGCACGTTGGTATTACTACTGCGATAAAGCAGGTATGCTGGTTTGGCAGGATATGCCAAGTGGCGACCTGGGCAACGGCTGGGAAAACCGCCCTGGTGTTTTAGACCATGGATCGGATAAAAACAGAAGTGCCGAATCCGAAGGATATTACAAGAAAGAATGGAATGCCATTATTGATGCACTTTATAATGTGCCTTCTATTGTAGTATGGACACCTTTCAATGAGGCTTGGGGGCAGTTTAAAACAGTAGAAATTGCCAAATGGACAAAAGAGAAAGATCCTTCAAGATTAGTGAATACGGCCAGTGGAGGTAATTTTTATCCGGTTGGCGATATTATCGACCTGCACAATTACCCACATCCGGCTATGCCTAGTCCTGATTATTTTGGAAAAGACTATGCCCTTGTGCTGGGCGAGTTTGGTGGGCTTGGTCTGCCTATTGATGGCCACGTGTGGCAACAGAAAAATAACTGGGGCTATCAGAGTTTTAAAAACAAAACCGATCTGTTTAATAAATACGCCCAGTTTACGAAACGTTTAGCAGAATTAATCCCACTAGGGCTTTCTGCCGGAGTATATACCCAAACTACCGATGTTGAAGTAGAAACCAATGGCTTGATGACCTATGACAGAAAAGATATCAAGTTTTCTGAAGCACAGATGAAAGCTTTGCACGATAAGCTTTATCAGATAAATGTGCCGGTGAAGCAATAGCTTATCATTTAACGCTTTTTGTTTTATCAGCATAATAAGGCGCTGCAATTGTGTCTGTAGATTATTAAATCATTGAGGCTGTATCCTATTTGTAATTTGTTCGATTTATCACGTTGGGCTTGTTGAAACGTCTTGTAAGACATTTTAACAAGCCCTTCGACCCAGCCGCCATTTACAGGTTCCAAAAGAATGGTCGTCATCTCGACTGTAGCGCAGCGAAATGGAGAGATCTTTGTACCAGGTTATTGAAATCAGATTTAAAAGATCTCTCCTCCAAAGGAGTTCCTTTGGAACACTACGATCGAGATGACGATACCTTCATTAGTGATTTTTAAGCAAACTCATATAAATGAGGATTAAGCAGCCCGCAAACCGAAAGGTACTTTGTGTAAGGAAATATGCTAATATTTCTTTACCCCTTTATTACCTGTTGTTTACCCTTTCTCTATACCAAGTTAACCCCAAGTTAACCCTATGGTTACCTTTTCTTTACCTTTTGGTTACCTAAAAGGTAAAGCCAGGCTCTCCTTTGGGGCTTTTTGTGGTGAGTCGATGTCGATGTTCCCCGCCAGCAAGTACCTTTAAGTGGTAATGAGTTATATTCGCCTTGCGCCGATTGAGAAACTTTAATTCATATGGAAAAAATCGTTATCTTTCGCTAGATAATGATCTTTGATTGCAGCAATTCTTCCTTAAGTTAACCAGATGAAACAACCCGATTTTTCCACTTTCCCTGTACTCGAAACCGACAGATTGGTCCTTCGCAGACTTTCGCTGGAAGATGCTCCTGTAATTTATCAATTGCGTTCGGATGTTGAAGTGGCTGCCTTAACGGGTAAGGCGCCCTTTCTTCATATTAACGAAGCCGTTGCGTACATCAATAAAATTGATAACCTGATCAATAATGATGAATCTATATACTGGGTTGCTTCTTATAAGGGTGATACCGCTATGATAGGTGCAGCCTGCCTCTGGAATTTTGATATTCAGAATGAGACCGTGGAACTAGGATATGAGTTGCTTCCGGATTTTCAAGGTAAAGGTATCATGGTAGAGATTATTACCTGCATACTCAGGTATGCATTTGAGGTAATGGGCATTAAAACGCTTGTTGCTTGCCCATCCAGTGATAACCCGCCTTCTGTAAAACTACTTGAAAAAATGGGGTTTGAAATTGTGCAAAGCGATTATCAAAATACACATGTCGGTGTTCCAGGCATGCTCACTTATATTCTTACTTCAAGAGTATAGATTTTGGCTACGGCCATAAAATTGAACATAAATAAATGTAGGCTAAACACAAATAAGAGTTTTAAGGGAAATGTTAACCCTTTTCCTTCCAGTCTTTAACCATCAGCTCATCACCCACACTGATGATTCCTGTTTGTTGATGAAGCAGGTTCTGCCCGAACATGATCTTTTTACCTACCGTACGGTAGCTGGCCAATGTTCTTAATGGTTCCTGCCCTTTTTCACCAGTTTGCTGATCGATGGTAATGAGTACGCATCTGGCACATGGTTTTACTGCCGAAAACAGTACGTCACCAATGTGAAAGGTTTTAAAACTATCTTCAATATGTGGCTCCCCGCCCGTAAAAACAAAATTTGGGCGGAAACGGTCCATTCGGATTGGATCGGCGAGCTTTTCATTTAGCCCATCGAGCGACGATTGGCCGATAAGCAGGCAGGGATAACCATCGGCAAAACTAACCACTTCATCATTCATAGCATAATCCCGATCAACCAATCTTTTCTCGGTTAAAGGCATTTTTACCAATCTAACCTTAAATTTTAGGAAATTGGAGAACCAATCACTTACTGTTTTGTTTACTTCAAGCGCGGTGGCGGTATCGTTCCATATTACAACGGATAACTGTTCGCCGGTATCTTCATCCAAAGAAAATGATATGCTTTGCTCAGGTAATGTTTTATGGGAAACGGTTAATTTACCATCCCCAATATTCACCTGAAGCATTGCCAGTTCAAAATGTTTCCGTTGGGTAATAAACATACCTTCAGCATCAACAAGCATCCATCTTCTGTCATATTGCAGGCCTTTTTCTTCAAGATGTGCTTTTTCAAGCCGGATACCGCCCAAAGATTTGATAGGATAAATATTGATTTCAGAAAGGATAAATTTGCTCATATTATCTGCAATTATAAAATTTCGATGTTCTTCTGTTCAAATGCCTCAAATATCTGTGCATTGATCATACTTCTGGTTAAGTCGGCTTTAGAAATATCCTTGCACCAGAAATAAATATTGATGGTACTGTTCAGCTTACTCACCGGGCTGATCATAATAATAGGTTCTTTGCTGATAAAAACATTGCTGTTCTCTACAATAATTTCCCTGATCAGGTTTACCACTTCAGTAGAATTAAAGGGTTTTGCAATCAATAAAGAAATATCAACCCGCATCTGGTTGTTACTCAGTGTCCAGTTGATGATGTTATTCGATAAAATAGAACCGTTAGGGATAATAATTTCGGCGCCTTCGTCGCTAAGTAAGGTACTGGAGCGTACGCCGATTTCCTTTACTCTTCCTTTTTTATTGCTCAGCTCCACAATGTCGCCAATTCGAATGGTTTTATCAAAAATAAGGATAATCCCCGATACAAAATTGCTTACAATATTCTGTAAGCCCAACCCAATTCCAACACCCAATGCACCAAGAATAACTGTGATTTTATCAATTGGCAGTCCGGAGGCTGCAACAGCGATTAAAAAACCACCAATTAATAATACCAAACGGGTTACGAGTAATTTCGAACGCTCTCCTTTGTTATCATCAAAACTGTCATCGCCTGTATCGCCAAAGAAATAGGCAATATATTTCTGCAAAAAGTTGGCAACCCAGATAATGCCCAAAAACAATACGATGCCGCCAAAGGTAAAAGAGAAATTGCCTATGGTTCTTTTTTGGGTGAGGATTTCCATTACCGATTCGTATAGTCCATTAAAAATATTCAGGTTGGTGGTAAATATTATAAACCAGATAATGGTAGCACCAATGCCGGTTAGCCTTTTAAGTCCGGTAATTACAGGCTGCCAATCAAAATACTCAGGAAATCCTTTACGGATCCTGCTGCTTTTCATCTGTAACAAAAAGGCCTCTACCAATACTTTGGCCAGGATGGTCAGCGATATGGCATTTAAAAGCGAGCTTACCCCGGTAGAATAAAAAATCTGCGTGAGGGTAAAGCGGCCAAATAGATTACAAAAGGTGGCAATGATGGCAAAGCCAACGTAAATAAAACCTGTGGTGAGGATCATTCTGTATCTTTTGGTTTTCTCATCGAGCATTTTCCATACCATAACCCCATAGGCAACAGCGCTGGTGGTTAAGAACAGCAGCAGCCAACGCTGGTATCTTGGTGGCATACCCAAAAGGCGTAAGAAAACAGGAGCAAGAAGAAGTACCACAAATATGCACCAATAGTAAAATAACTTTGAGTCTAGCTTTTTACGGAAAAATACAGTAAGCAAAATGGCCAGTATAATCTCTACAGCTTCTATGTAAAGTGCAGGCGCCCTCAGATCGAATATAGGAGCCAATGCAAACAGCATGATAAAAGTAATTAAATAAGGCTGCGGACTGACCAGTGAAAAACCATCAAGGGTTTCTAAACGGCCCCGCTGTTTTACGCTTCTAAAATTGAAAAATACCCAAAAGAAGAATATGGTACAGGTAAAAAGTAATAACAATCTACTGTTTCTGGTGTACACAAAATAATAGCCCGATATTTCTTGTTCTCCTTTAATAAACCTTCGGAAGCCCATGCTTTTATTGGCCCGTCTGTTTACCGTTTCCCACAAGTAACGGCGCTCTTTACCAAAAGCTTTAATGCTTACGGCATCGAGCTGACTATCGGTAAGGTACATCAACTCTTTAATATTGATGAGGTTGGAAGAGGTTCTGGCCTGCAGGTTGTTGATGGATAAAGTAGTCGTTTTTAGTAGACTATCCATCACTATACGTTTCTTCTTTAATTCTGCAAACTGCTCTTTAAACATAACCTGTATGGCAGGTACCGTAAATACTTTAATCAGTACGGTATCTTTACGCAGGTTAAGAATTTCTGTTTTTAAAGCCCGCAACTCCTTTTCATATTCATCAAGGTCTGACAAACAATCTTTATTATTGCTCTGTAGTTCTTCCAGCAGGGTTTGATCCATCTGCAGGTTTTGCAGGTTAGGGGATCTGTCGCTTTGCGTTAACCTGCTTTTAAGCAATGCCAGTGCAGCTTCATCCTGTGTTAAATGTGCTTCTATAGGCTTAAGTTTCTTAAATGAGCCAACGGTAACCGGAACTTTGTTTACGGTTTCAAATACTTTTTCCAGGTGCGCAAGATAATCGCCTTTGGTCAATGTAGCAGAATCCGAAAGAATAGATACATCCTGCCCCTTATCTACAGGCTTATCTTTCTGCGCAAACACATGGCCAGAAAAAAATAGGATAAGGAATAAAGATATTAAGTTCCGGATGGCTGGGTTAAAAGAATTTTGTGTTATCATTGAGCTTAAGCAGTATTGAATATTATCCTTTATGGGAATATAGGTTTCAAAAATAGGGATTAGGATTGATTTTACAGCCGGTGGTTTTGGCTATTTCATTTACAATAAACCTTAAAAAATGCGAGCGCATTAATGCCAGAGAGAATTTAATGAAATTTTATACTGTTGTTCAATAAAAATTAAATAATTTCAATTCAGCATTTGCTATTTACAAGCTTAAAAGCATTTAAATGACCTATCGTGAATAAATTTTTAATGAGATACATTTTTGCTTTGTTTTTATCAGGCTTTTCCATTTCGGTAACTGCACAAGCCACACGGCGGATTGTGAAAGATTTTGATTTCGACTTGAAAAAAGATACCATTTCCGTCAATAGCGATATGCGCACGCTGGAATGCAGTTTGTCTACGCAGCAGTATAAGAAAATAGTGAGCAAGACCATCACACGTCTTAATTTTGGCAATATGCTGGTGGCTACAAAAAAAGGTTTCGAGTTTTGGAACGATTACGGGCGATCGGGCTTTATAAGCGTGTTTGAATACAATAAAACAGCTAAAAAGATGCGGCTGGTAAAAATGAAAAGAACAGACTACGAGTTAAATGGCACATATTCGGGTGAAAACGGAGGTAACTCGAGTGTAGATCTGTTGACGAACAAATACAGTGCACATTTTAATGTGGTGCGCAACAATAAGATTGTTAAATTGCCCCTCATCACAGGCACAATGGTGTTCCCGAAAACGTATCTGCAAACCTTTGGCGATGATATTAATTTTAGCTACGAGGCGAAGTGTGTAGCCATTTACAACAGTTACCAGCTAAAAGATAAATAAAAACTGCAGGAGATTAACCATAAACAATCGATGAAGAAACAGCATAAAATTATCCTCGGGGTTTTAGCGTGCATGATGTTGGTAGCCATTGCGTTGATGTATAAACTGCATTGGTTTGGCGCAGGTATGAAACCTCAGCATGAAGCAACCCGCAACCCCGATCGTGTTGCTGAGGCTATATCCGATATACACCAAGTAACCCTTAACCCTAAAAAAGAAAGCCCGAAGGAAGCGGTGCAGATCGAATTTCCACTATACGGAAACACTATTGAAGATTTTGTGCCCGGATTGTATAAAATTGCAATGGATACCAAAGGCCTTTTAAATAATGACGAACTGGAAGATGTAGTTTTAGTGCTCCAGAATAAGACAGACAGTACAGATTTGCGCCCGACCTTAATTTTGTTGAAACAGCCGGAAGGTGGGTACCGTTTATACGCCAGCTCCCTGCTGGCCATTGGCGCTGCCTATATTAATGGCGATTACCAGCAATATGACAGCGAAGACATCAGCATAGATCAAAAAAGAAATTTAATTATATCAACTTACGGTAGCGGTCCGGTAGGTAACCGCGAAACCAGGTACCGCTTTATAGATAACGAACTTGTTTTTACTTATATGGAAACGTTTAATGCGGGTGCAGGACAGCAAACCAGGGCAACCTATGATGTTTTAAACCGAAAGGTAACTGTTGAAGATATTAATACCATGAAAGAGGATATGCCTGCTACAGTTAGCCATGGTACTTTGCCACAACATCCACTTTATTTTTTTAAAGAATTGGATCCGACAACGGTTTTCTCTGAATAAGCAACCAAATATTGCTCATCGTTTAACCAGACTGGAGATGATCAGATTTATTCCTTTGTGAGGTAGATATTCATCACGCCTCTTGCAGAAATTTGGTTAGTTCCATAAATAAGCGATTGTTTATCCGTTACCTCAGCACTAATCCGAATATACTGATCAGTCTGTGCTACAATGTTCCAGATGGTCTGTGCGGCAAAATTAGGATTGCTGAAAGTGAGGATACGGTTATCTGCATTTCGTCTCAAAATATAGTCTGAAAACTTTACCGATGTATGAACATCAGTAGAGAATTTTACCTGTTTATCATCGAATGTCCAGTACGATTTTACGGCATCTGCCACGATATGGCTAACTTTGATTCCAGAAGAGTTGTAAAGCTCGAGGTCATACCCACCTGTCGACCATTTGCCATTCAGGGTTTCATTCGTGGTATGATCGGTGTCTTTTTTGCAACCCGATATATTGATTATGATACATAACAGAAATAAAATGCGTTTCATGCCTGGCCTTTAGATGATTGAAGTTAAATAAACCAAAAGGAATTCGCAAATCGAATATACTTAGCCCGGCTATTTGTAGTTTGAGCTGAATTGGCACATTAAGTTATTTACCTCAGCTTGTAGCAAGTAAGGCTATATTTACGTTTATGCTTTAAATTAACACTAAGCATTGATGAAAAAAATCCTACCTATTTTGCTCGTATTATTTTGCATCGCCGGATGTAAAAAGGAGAAACAGGGAAATTATTCTGAAACCATAACAAAGGGCGAAAAATGGGGAATAAAGATCGGCAGTTCACATGCTGAAGTGTACAGCCAACTGCAAAAGGCAGGACCAAGCCTCGACTTTCAGCATGTGGCAATTTTCGGACACAAGCCTTACAGTTCGCCAGAAGGCCTGGGCCAACTTCTTCCTTATTATTATGCGCTCACTATTTATAACAATACCGGAACTTTAGACCGTGTAGTGCTGCTTTTTAGCGGAGATAAAGTGCAGCAGATTGCCACAGGCGGTGGCCTCAGCACACCAGTAAGCAAATGGCCAGAAAATGTAGCTGATGATACCGCAATAAAAGTTGATGACCCTGTTTCAGGTTTAACAGCAAAGCTGATCAAAATCCATCAGATACCAGCCTATGCAGCTTATGGATTTGTACTTTCCGATAAACCATTGAACAAACCGTACGATCCGGATATGAATAATCACGATGACTGGCAGTTTGGTTTTTCAGAATTTGTAAATGCAAGCATCAGCGGATCTTCAACAGTAACTCTTCATTTCAAGGCAGGTAAGCTGGAAAGTATAAGCCACGATTATCGCGAAGGCCAAATATTTAATTGATTCGAAAGTATCGTCATCTCGATCCCGAAGATTCGGGAAGAGATCTTTAAATTTGATTTCAATAACATGGTTCAAAGATCTCTCCTCCAAAGGAGTTCCTTTGGAACACTCCGCAGTGCTTCGGTCGAGATGACGATCATTCCATTGGAGTCTGTCAATGGTAGCTTGTTGAAAGGGCTTAAGGTGTTTCGATAAGCTCTCCTTCGGAGTCCTTTGGACAACATAACATCATGAGGTGAAATCGCCTTTATGATACAACTCGTTTTTTTGAATATAAACTATACCAGCGATGCATGTGCATCATTTATAAATTTAACATATCCATTAAATTAAAGGGTCGGAATCCTGATTGCGGGGATTGTGTTCCGGAAAACTATTCTTATCGAAATGATGGTGACGATAAAAGTTTGCACGATCAATCTCTACAATTTCATCTTCCATCCGTAACGCCGCCGGACTTCCAATTACGCTGCGGATCTGGTTCTCCAATTCAGGGGTAACCTCACCAATAATATATCTCGGCATTGCCCTGAACTGATCCTGGTGGATATCGGGTAAAATAACTTCTTTTTTATCTTCGCCTAAATTTGCGAGCCCGATGGGTATCAGCACAGCCTTTTCCTCCAAATCTTCGCCCATATCGACAAGCTCTACAATAACGTAGCGTATTGCATTTTGCTCGGGATCAAATAGGAGGTCGCGCACCTTTCCAACCGAATCGCCAGCTTCATTTCTTACCGGCCAACCTTTAATGTTTGCCTCGCCGTCTGTTAATTGATAACTACTTTTTGAGAGCTCTTCTAAATTGCTGTATACAATAGTTCCTGAATCCATAATTGCTTTTTTTAAAGGGACCATTAATAACGAGGCCCATTTTTACAACAAGTTTTTTAGAAGATGGTTTTTATGCTATGACGCTTGGGTACAAAAATTGGGCGGCTAAAATAAATACCATAAAGGGGGATAATTAATGGTAAATATTTGTGATCTAGTGTTTTGCGTTAGCATTAAAAGATTTGGAGAGTTACAAAAATATTAATCGAAATATTTTTTTTATCAGGCGGCGTCATGCTGTTTTAACGATTATTTTGTATAATCGTTAAAACAGCATCAGAAGTTAATGAAGAATATAGCTGAATTTAAAATGTCATTAAAAGAAGATAGGCCTGATCGTAACATGTCAGTTCAATTGTGCGCACTCTGGTATGATGCAAAAGGAGACTGGCATACGGCCCATAACCAGGTAGACCATTTAGGGGATGTTGCCTCTGCCCGTATCCACGCCTACCTTCACCGCAAAGAAGGTGATATTTGGAATGCCGATTATTGGTATGCAAAAGCCGGAGAGAAAAGGTCGCAATTAACATTAGACCAGGAGTGGGAAGAATTGGTACAGCGTTTTTTATCATGACGGGTATAAATCCCTATCATTTAGTTCCAGTAATAATTAATGGTATGCTGGAAGATTTGCCGCCAATCATATTTACCAAATCGCCCAGGTTTTGCAGCACATTCCATCGGTAAAGCCAGCCATTGTTTTCGTCGTAAGCTACAATGCCTGGTGTCAAAAAAATGGGTTACGGCTTAAGCTTAAGTGGTGTATAAACAAAAAAGAGCGATGAATAGATTTCATCGCTCTTCGAATGTTAAATTTTACTTATTATTTTGCTAATGAAGCAGTTTGTTCTGTACCGGTTACTGGTGAGCTCATTTGTGTTTTCAATGCTGCAAATCTATCTAGATTCAATTTTGGTGTGCTTCCCATTACTAAGATATGTTCTGCTGTAGCACCGCTTAATTTTAAATCTGCACGGCCTTCAATTACGGTATATAAACTTTCAGTATCTGAATCGATTTCTGCAACTGCATTTCCTTTTAAGAATAACTGAAGATATTTGGTATCCAATTTGCCCGCTGTTTTTACTACGGCATTTTCAGAAGCTTGTACTCTATAAATATTTTTTACATAAATTGTAATCTTAGCCGTATTTCTATCTGCTGAACTGATTTTTAATGCATGTCCGTCTTGGATCACTTTTACTTTACCAGTGTTATCATCATTGTAGCTCACACTTTCTTTTTCTCCTTGTATCAACGTAATTTCTACATTTCCGCTTACAATAACCTGGCTGATGTTTTTAGGTGCCGACATTTTGATTGGCTGTTTTTCGCCTGCCATTACACTTGTTGAGAAAATAGCAGAGGTTAAAACGATAGCTGCTAATACTGATTTTGTTAGGGTTTTGATTGAGGTTTTCATAATGCTGTTATTTATATTTCAAATTAATATTTTGTGATTGTTTTGTAGATAAGACGCCACCATGGCCGAAACGTTGCAGCAGAAAACCCTCAATTATACCAACACAGCTTAATTCTCGACGAACGGGTTTAAAAATCGGGCGAAAAAGAGTTCGTTTTAGGAATGAAAATGAGTCGCCGTCTCCGCTACACATTACTGCGGCTGGAGATGACGACGATTTCAGAATTTCTCAATGATAGAAGTTAGTATTTAGCCAAAAATAAAGTAGCTAGATGATGGGGTTTGGCGGTTCGTCATTCCCTCCAAGGGAGTTCCTTTGGAACGACTTGATTGGGAACCACGGAGTGTTCATGAATGCCTTTGAATAAAAGGAAAACTTATGAATAATCGTAATGCAAGCGCTTTAAGATTCCCGCCTGCGCGGGAAAGACGACTACTCTACTGGAGTCTGTCAATGGAAGACTGTTTTGAGAGTCAATTTTTTTTGTTGTCATCCAACACGATTTCCCGTAGGTATGAAGCGTCTAATATTTCGATTCTTTTTCCCTGGGCACTGATCTTTCCCGCATTTATGAACTCTGTGAAGATTTTAAAAAGCGTTTCGTAGGTGGTTCCTGAATAAGAAGCAATATCCTGACGGGATATATCGAGGTTTATTGCACCATTGTTATCAACGCCGAATTGAGATTGTAAGGAAAGAAGCGCATTAGAAACCCTGCCTTTTACCGACATATGCGCCAGATTGCGCATCCGTTCATGGGATTCCTGAAGCTCGGAAGCGAAAAAGTCCATTAGTTGATAAGTAAGGTCGGGATTTACCTTTAAGCTAGATCTAAAGAATTCCAGGTCGATAAAGCATACGGTTGCCTGTTCAAGTGCAGTTGCAGAAACGGGGTAGATGGGATTTTTTCCCAGACCAAGATGGCCGATAACATCTCCTGGCCTTGCAAATCTTATAATGAGTTCCTTTTCATTGTCCCACTTTTTATGAACTTTGATTGTTCCTGAAAAGACGAAAAATATACCGCCAACAGGTTCGGTTTCAGTGAACAACTGTTCGCCCTTTTTTAACTGAAAATTTTTCTTCTTCTGAGAAACAGCAGGTAGCCAATCTACCATTACACGGCTGCACAGATAGCAGCTTTTTACATCACACACATTGTTGCATTCTTTCATCGGATAGTCTTGCTTGGCGCAAAAATACAACTAATATTTAATTACCATGTTTTGTAGTTAAATATTGTTTATAATATATTAATTGTTTATTAATTTGCTTTTTTTAATTATATTGTATTGTTTAAAATATATATTATGTTTTATTTATTGTTTTTTATTTCTACTTTTGCTGCATTCTAAAAGGAAAATGAGGAGCACAAAAAATGTAATACCAATAGCGCCGGCGCTGGGTGTTTTCGGTAAATTTAAATTAGGAAGGAACAAAGAAAAAAGTTCGAAGAAGCGTCTTTTATTTATTTCTACGTTGTCGGTAGGAGTTGCTATAGGGATTTCCCTCATAGCAAAGGTTCTCGTGTCTCTGATCAATCTGGTAACAAACATTTCTTTCTATCAGCAGTTCGAATTTGGTTTCCGTAGCCCTGCAGATAATCATCTAGGTTTAGTGGTAATTGTTATTCCTATAATCGGCGGTGTTATCGTTGGACTGATGGCGCTTTATGGTTCCAAAGCGATCAGGGGGCATGGGATTCCGGAGGCAATGGAGCAGGTGTTAACCAATCAGAGCAGGATCAAACCTTCAATAGCAATTTTAAAACCCGTTTCTTCAGCGATTGCAATAGGTACCGGCGGTCCTTTTGGGGCAGAAGGACCCATTATTGCAACAGGCGGTGCACTGGGCTCAACCCTTGGGCAGCTATTCACCGTAAGCTCCAATGAACGCAAAATCATCCTTGCTGCAGGGGCAACAGCGGGGATGTCTGCGATATTCGGTACACCTTTGGCAGCGGTTTTTTTGGCCATTGAGCTTTTACTGTTTGAGTTTTCTCCCAAATCGATTATTCCAGTAGCACTGGCCTGTATTACTGGTGCTGCGGGGCATCATCTTCTTTTTGAGCAGGGGCCGGTTTTTCCGATGCCAACACTTTCGGCTCCCTCAAATGCAGCCCTTGGCATATATAGTCTCATCGGTATACTTGTCGGTTTTGCATCACTCGCGCTAACCAAGATTGTGTATTTTATTGAGGATGCTTTTGAGAAACTTCCAGTTCACTGGATGTGGTGGCCGGCAATGGGCGGACTAGCGGTTGGTATTGTCGGTTATTTCGCACCCCGCACCCTCGGAGTAGGATACGATAATATTATTTCGCTTTTAAGCGGACAACTTTCCATTTCGGTAATCCTTTCCTTATGCATCTTTAAATTTATATCCTGGGCCATTGCCCTGGGCAGTGGAACCTCGGGAGGAACATTGGCACCATTGATGACCATTGGCGGAGCCAGCGGTGCTACATTGGGATATCTATTGCATTCCTTTTTTCCGGGGCTGGATATCAGTATACCAATGTCGGCACTGGTAGGAATGTCTGCTATGTTTGCAGGAGCTTCGAGGGCCTATCTTACCAGTATCCTTTTTGCGCTCGAATCTACTCATCAGATTTATGGACTGCTTCCCCTTCTGGGTGCCTGCTCAGGAGCATATCTCATTTCTGTATTTTTTATGAAAAACACCATCATGACAGAAAAAATTGCGCGCAGGGGGGTACATACACCCGATAGTTACGAACCTGACCTATTGTTAAAACTACGGGTTTCAGAGGTAATGGACCGTGATCAGGTCTTTATCAGTCCTTACAATACCATTGCTGAGGTAAGAGAATATTTTGTGAAAAATCCTCCAGGGGAAAACCAGTATGCGGTTAAAGAGCCTAAGGGGGATTGCCTGGGAACGGTTTCTATGCTGGATCTTTTCTTGCCTTCACTAGATACGGCAAAAGAAATCACGGCAATTACCAAGCCGGTAAATGGCCGGGTTAGAACTAACGACTACTTAAAAAAGGTAGTGGAACTGATGTCTCAAAACGGGAACGATTTTCTGATGGTGTTTAGCAGTAAGGCTGAAAACGCTTTTGCAGGCCTGCTCAGCTATAAGGACGTGGTTAAGGCTTATCACGTAAATCACGAAAAGGAAAGTACGGTCGGCAGGAATCTCTCGCTGGACAGGCAAGCGAAAAAAATCATTGTTAGGGGCAAAAGGATAATGGCTGACAGAAGGCTTTAAACATATTTATTAAAAATCAATGTTATGAAAAATGCAAGTTATTGTATGATGATTGCTGGTATAATCGTGCTGGTTGTCGCTTTCTCTACCACCGGACATCTCAATTCGGTAAATCCCGTGGATTCTCACCCCTGGACCATTAATATCAATGGGATCCGTTCATTTGCCTGGCCAGAATTCTGTGGCGGGCTTCTGATTGCCCTGGGCGGAATTTTCAATATTGCCACATGGCACCAAAAGAAATACCGCATGGACTGATATTTCCGTATGGTATCATTAATATAAAACATGAAAGCGGTGAAAATCGATCAAAAGAAAATAAGTATCACGCATGGTATTAATCTTACATCCGGTCAACATGTGAACAAACCTCACAATGTAATGGAGGCAAGGCAAGTTGATGAGGCGATAGCGCGTTTAAAAGCTAAAGGATATACGCTTACGTTTAATCCCGAAGATTCCAGTGCCGCCTCATGGGGTGTATCCGGTCCCTGGCCATCAGATATCGAATTTGAAATAGATGAGGTAATTACCTGTGAAGGTCCTGATAAAACACGGCTTAAGGTTTTGGCAATAACCACAAAGCCTTTCGGTTTAAAAGGAATAAGGATATCATCTGCTGAAGAACAGAAATACTGGACGGTGGAAGAGGTAGTGGCGGGTTTCAAAAAAATAGTTAAGTCCATTTTGTTTTCCCTGTTTAAACGGCATTAGAATTTAATCGATAGTTTTTCAGAAACCAGCACATTGTTTTTGTAGTACTCGAAGAACCAGGTTCCATTCTTTTTTAAAACTACGCCGTTCCCGTTTCCATTGCTGGAAATGTAACAGTCCTCTACAGAGGTTTTGAGTAAGGTCATTACAATTTTAGGTGTTGCATCTATCAGTTGGAAGCCATTGCTTATAGGCTGGGCGTACAATAGCCCCTCTTGTTGTTCTGTTTTCGCGACGATTGGTTGACTAACCGGTACAGGCATTGTTTTAGCCGCTACGTTTGCCGGGGCAGGTGTTGGATTGGTAGCCGCGGTTGGACTGCCTGCTACATACTTAAAATCGTTAAAAGACGTAAATGCGTCTTTCAATGCCAAATTGTAAGAAGTCTCGTATTCTTTCTCTCTGCTTTTACCTGCCTTGCTTTTTATCACTATAGCACCCTTACAATCTTTAAGTAAAAGGGTAAGATTGGTAACGAACATACTATTGTTTTCCTGCACTTCTACTACCAGAGCCTTGCATCTATCTGTTGCAATTTCTTCTGGTATTTCGGAATTATCAAAATACACCGTAAAACCTTTCTCCTCAAAAAAAGCTTTTGTTAGCGTATTTAAACCATATTGATTAATCTGTTTGAGAAAACTAAATTTCTCGGGCACAATGATGTATTTGTAATTGGCGGTATTAGACTGTGCCTGTACAGAGAAAGAGATTGCTAAAAAGAGAATAAAAAGATATCTTTTCATAACGGTTAATGGAGCCTGGATAAGATTCCGCCTCAATTTATAGAATGAAACGGAGAAAATCAAATTCATAGGCAATAAACCGTAAGCTTATTGGGTTATGTAGATCGTGGAAAAGTATATATTTTAATAAATGCCTCCTAGATCAGGTGCTGGCTGATGCAAAGAGCCGGCACCTGATCTTATCGCTCAATTGGAGAACGTAACGGTCAGTTTTATAGAATGACCCTGAAGGACCTAAAAAGAAATGCATTCGAAGCTAGATCACAGATCCTAAAAGTGTGATTTGGTGTACTTCAGTAACAGATTGCAAAAGAAAGGGAAGAGCAATGCTTGTAGGGCTTACTAGGTCAATTAACTGATTGAGTTTAATGCCGTTAAATGCGTATATTTAAATTGATAAACTCTTCTGCTTCAAATTATCATTAACCATGTTTTCCGTTTTTCGGGCAAGGCCAGATCAAGGCACCATTATTCACTTCTAGAATTAAAATTGTATGGATCCAGATATTCCTCAATTTGACCCGGTCGAGTATAAAAAAATGACCCGTCGGCAATGGCAGGCAACAGCGGAAGCCTGGTACCGCTGGAGTCCCACCTTGAATAAGTGGTTGGGCAACACGACTGAAAAGATGCTAGCGCTGGCAGGCATTACCAACGGACAACATATACTTGATATTGCTGCCGGGGCAGGAGAACAATCCATCA
Organism: Pedobacter sp. Bi27; assembly: GCF_918698255.1. Lineage (NCBI taxonomy): Bacteria > Pseudomonadati > Bacteroidota > Sphingobacteriia > Sphingobacteriales > Sphingobacteriaceae > Pedobacter > Pedobacter sp. Bi27. Next base: position 1,125,236 of record NZ_CAKKMW010000001.1, on the reverse strand, counting down.
TGGCAGCTAACAAGGTAGGTGTTAGCGGGTATGTTTTAGCTACTGATATTTCTTCCAATATTCTAGCGTTTGCTAAGCAGATGGCTCAGCAGGCCGGAATAAATAACATAGAGACAAAAGTAATGGATGGTGAAAACCTCACGCTTGAAGATGGAACATTTGATGCTGTGATTTCCAGGGTCGGACTTATTTATTTTCCGGATCAGCAAAAAGCGCTGAAAGAAATGTTGCGGGTGTTAAAGCCTGGCGGGAGAATGGCAGCTATTGTTTACTCTACTCCCGAAAGAAATAAATTCTTTTCGATTCCTGTATCCATAATCCGCAACCGTGCCAAGCTACCACCGCCGTTGCCTGGCCAGCCCGGCCCTTTTAGTTTAGGCACAGAAGGTGTTATTGAAAAAGCATTTTCACAAGCTGGGTTCAAAAACATAAAATCAGAACTTGTTGAGGCTCCTTTGCTGTTTGAGTCTGCAAAAGAGTGTTTGCGGTTCGAAAAAGAATCGTTTGGTGCCTTGCATCAGATGATGAGTGGTTTGTCAGAACAAGAGAAAGAAGCTGTTTGGGAAGAAATTGAAATTGCACTTCAGGAATTTCAAACAGAAGATGGTTTTTTGGGTCCTTGTGAAATGCTCGTAGCTGTTGGAGAAAAACGCGTCCATATGGGATAAATAATAATTGCTGACTTTTCAGCAAGTGCAAAAATTGTAAACATTTTTCAGTACCGGGCAAAATGACAAGTAAGTCCGTAGTGAAACGGTGTGCTATCAACTGATGTCATCGGCCTCTCCAGCTATTATTTCTAAGCAATCGATTGTTTTTTTAGAAAAAATATTTAATTTACCGTATTAAATAACTAATGTACAGTGAAAAACTAATTGCGACTAATACTTTTGTGCAGGTACTGACCAGGATCTTACAAGTAAAAAGCAAAGGGCTGGTAGCAAGTGCATCGGAACAACCGCAGATAACCAAATTTTAAACCAAATATAAACGTAAACATATGCTTAACATTCAAAATACCAAACTATTCTGGGCAAGCTGCCTGGCGTTATTGGTTACCTCTCTTTCCTTCGGCATCCGTGCCGGTATCATGAACCAGCTCGGCATCGATTTTCAATTGACAACCGGTCAGTTGGGAACCATTACTGCTGCTGCCTTCTGGGGATTTCCGCTGGCAATTGTAGTCGGAGGATTTGTGGTCGATATGATCGGCATGAAACGTTTGCTGGTGATGGCTTTTATCTTTCACCTGGCCGGAATTGTACTGACCATTTTTGCTCAGGGCTACTGGAGCCTGTTTTTATCAACGCTATTGATCGGCATTGCCAATGGCACGGTGGAGGCCGCGTGTAATCCCCTTGTAGCCGCTTTATATCCGGAAAATAAAACTACCCGCTTAAATCATTTTCACCTATGGTTTCCTGGAGGTATTGTGATCGGCACCTTGCTGGTTACCTTGTTTGTTCAACTCGGACTGGGCTGGAAGGTACAGGTGGCCATGATGATTATTCCGACTTTAATTTACGGATACCTGTTTTCAAAGCTGGATTTTCCGGTTACCGAAAGGGTATCATCCGGTTACTCCAGCTCAGATATGTATAAAGCAGTACTTTCTCCATTGTTTATCTTTATGTTTATCTGTATGTTCGGTACGGCCATTACTGAGTTATTTACCGGGCAATGGATAGGTTTATTACTGAAAAATGTAACCGATAATGCCATTTTATTGCTCACGCTGACTACCGGAATTATGGTAATTGGCCGGGGTTTTGCCGAACCTGTGGTTCACCGTCTTGCCCCTCAGGGCGTATTGCTCTTATCAGCAATATTTGCCGCATTGGGACTTTACATGCTGGGTACATTTACCGGGAATTCTATTTTTTTCGCAGCAATTATCTTTGGTATAGGCGTTTGTTATTTCTGGCCGACTATGATCGGTTTTGTCGCTGAGAATGTTCCTAAATCCGGAGCATTAGGTCTAAACCTGATGGGAGGTGCAGGAATGTTTGCTGTTTCTATTTATACGATGTTTATGGGTGGTTTTTATGATAACCTGATCGTTAAACATTTACCTGCTGGTGCCTCGTTAGGTGATTATTTAAAAGCTCCGGAAAATTCGGCACCAGCGCAGGCGCTTGCCAATGCCAAAAACCTGGCGGGTCCTGAAATTCTGCAGGCTACACTGATTATCCCTATCATATTGATTGTGGCTTTCGGCGGATTGGTTATATACTTGCGTTCACGAAAAAAGAGCAGGTCTGTAGCTTTGTAACTAAAAGTTGATGACTTTATAGATTATCCGGCCTGATGCATTAGAAGAACAATATCTGCAAGTTTATGATGTTAAATCCATCATAACTTGTAGATATTTAGGGCTTACCTTTTGATCACTGCATTGCGTTTCAATAAATTAATTATAACAAAGAACTGCCTGGAGGGAGCTCGTGTGGGGCTTTGCCTACCTCAAATATCCTGGTATATTCACTTCCCTGTGTAGTGATTTCATCGCCTAGTATCCTAATCCAATTGCCTTCGCGCAGCCCTACTACCTTTATGTTATTCTGCGTTAGAAATTCCATGATCCTGGCTTCCCTTGTTTCTCCATTATGTTTTAACTCCGGATTTGGGTCGAGGTAATGTGGATTAAGGTTGAAAGGAACCAGTTGCATGCAATCAAAAGAGGGCGGATACACAATAGGCATATCATTAGTGGTTTTCATATTCATGCCGGCGATATTGCTTCCGGCGCTACAGCCCAAATAAGCTTTACCCAATTTGATGTTTTCACTTAGATGTTTCATCAGTCCCAGCTCATGAAGTGTTTTTACCAGCAGAAAAGTATTGCCTCCACCGGTAAAAAAACCTTTGGCAGTATGGATCGCCTCAATGGGGTTATTAAATTCGTGCAGGCCTTTAACGCTGATATTTAGCTGTGCGAAAAAATCGCGGGCTTTGGCCGTATATTCTTCATGCGAAATGCCTCCCGGCCTTGCAAAAGGGATAAATATAATTTCATCTATCCCGGCAAAGAGCGTAATGAGCTCATCTTTTAAGTATTCCAGATAATTACCGCCAAACAGCGTCGAAGTAGAGGCCAGGATAACATTCATTTTATTTTGCTTTCGGCAATTATACCGTTTTTCATTGAAATAATTGTTGTGTAGAGCCAGTAGCAAGATCGCCCATTTTCTAGTTAATCCTTTTTTATGCTTTTCAGATAAAAACTAAGGCTGGGCGTTAGACACCCTGGTTGCAGAAAGATATTTTCTTCGCTCGCCTATCCACTCTTTTAACTTTGGGATAATAAACAGGATTGCAAAAGCCAATATGGAAATAATGGCCTGTAAATAGAGGTTTATCTTGGTCACCGAATGAATATCTGCATCACCCATTACTACGTACAGGCGGTAAAAGCTTCTTATAATGATAAGTATCAATAAGTATTTGCTCCATCCGAACCTGCGCCTGATCAGGATAAAAAGCAGGTAGCGCGTGATGAGTATTGATATAAAAATAACCAACTCCTGCGTACTCTCATAATTGTAAAAAAACAGATTTACAATCCCGATTAAAAAAGTAATTAAAATAAGGTTAGAAGATAAGGAGTACTTATTCTTCATTAATTTAAAATTTACCAACTTAAATAGGTTTAAGACGACACACAATACAAATGTCCTGATATTTTTTTAAATAAGATAATTTTGATTGTTAAAGAAACCTTAACTATTGATATTTGTCAATAAATAGTTGAATAGCTATTCAAAAAAAGCGGATTGCCAAACAGCAATCCGCTTTATATTTTAGTCTGAATTTTGTATTATTCTTTTATTAAACGGTCTTTAACCTTTACCGCTGGGTTGCCTTGGTAAATGCTGTAAGGCATTAAGTTTTTGTTCGCCACACTTCCCATTGTTAAAACCGCATGACTATGTAGCGTTACACCAGGGCCAACTGTAGCTGCAGCACCAATCCAGGCTCCATCTTCCAGCACTATGGGGCCAGTCATTAAGTCAAAATTTGTGCGGCTATAATTGTGATTTCCGGTAATGAGAACAGCCTGTTGCGAAATACAGCAGTTTTTTCCAATTTTTACCTGATCCAAATTGTCTATATAACAATCAGCAAGCCAGCTATAATCGCCAATTTCCAGTTTCCATGGATATTTTACGTGAATGCCCGGTTTTATGCGTACTTCTATGCCAATCCTGCTACCAAATAACCGTAACAAAGCAACCAGTACCGAACTAACTGGCATTAAACGGCTCTTAAAAAAGATGACATCGGTAAAGTACCACAAAATCTGCTTGAAGATGGGAGCACCAACCTTAAAATCGCCAGTATCAAAATTCTTGTGTAACTGTGTTTTTAGGAAAATTTCCTCTTTATCTGTTGTTGGCAATGGTTTGATTTTTAACTAATTTATTGCTTCTTTTGATCCAAAAATATAACATTGCAAAAATGCAGATGTACACAATGATATTAAAAATTTCGTGGTGATAGGTAAAATTGTTCCGTTGAGATTTAAAGAATCCCAATAAGATACCCAAACCTGCAATACGCAATACATTCAGAAGGTAGATGGCAATAAAACCGATCACCAGCATTTTAAAAGTCGATTTCCATGGCGCAGGGAATGCCAGTACAAAAGCGGCCAAAAAACTCATTACACCAAGGCCGAGGCATGAATAATTCACACGCAGATAAGGCCCGGCTACTACCATAACGTCCATTTCATTATGAATGGCATAAAAGCCAAAAGCCTTAATAATCCATACCGCAGGTACAATTAATGCTGTTTTTAAACCTTGAATATAGTCAAAGTGATCAGCAATATAGGCATTATAAAATCTGGAACCAGGTGTCATCACACTATTCATAAACAGATTACCCTGGCTAAACAGGATGTATAATATAAGTAGGGCAACCACAAATTTGATGGCCTTTTTATTCGCTTCTTTTTTTGCTTCTTCTGGGGTCATATGTTATCGGCATTATAAATTTAACTTCTGTTTTTTTGCATTACTTTAATTTTTTTATCTACCAGTTTTCTAAACCAGAAACCTTGAAGATAATGGAATTTAATTCCCGTAGGCCCTTCAAATATACCGAGTTTAAAAAACATCCGATAGCCAAAGTAAAGATAGGGGCGAAAGCCTAACGGGAGTTTCCACCATAATTGCTTTAACCATGCACGTTTTTCATCGGGGTTACCCAATAAATCAGGCTTCAGGCTTTGTAATCTAAGCTTTTGCATTCTTTCTATCTCTTCCTGTGCAACCAGATCACTATAGCGTTCATGTTTGGCTTTCCAAAAAGCAATATCATTCTCTTTTAGGTTTTCTTCCAATATCCAGCCTTTCTTCCATATTAAGGTTTTTCCGGGCACTATAAACCGATGGTCCATATTCTCATTCAGATCAGAGAAACCTACACCCGTTCTAAACATCTTTAAAAGATAAAAAGGATAGTAGGTGCCAAATCTGATCCAGTTTCCTTGAAAAAAGTTTTTACGGTTGAAATAAATGCCATTAATACCCTTGTAGTCTTCGTCTTTAAAGTCAGTCAGCATTTGCTGTAACTCAGGCGTAACAATTTGATCAGCATCAAGGCCAATTGTCCAGGGTGTTTCTACCTTAAAGTGTTTTAAGGCAAAATCCCATTGTTTCGGATGGTTTATAAAAGGATTTTGTTTCACGTCAGCACCATAGCGTTTGGCAATTTTCAAGGTTTCGTCGGTACTTCCGCTATCCAAAATAAATGTGCTGGCATTAAGCTTCTTAATAGATTCTAACAACCTGGGTAAATGAATTTCTTCATTAAAGGTTAATATGATAAAACTAAAATTTTGATTCATTTAAGTTATTATGGGCAGCTAGAATTTCTTTGTAAAATTCAACATATTGTTTAGCCAAAATGTCATCATTAAAATCAGTATTGATTTGCGATGGAGCAGTAGCCCTGATTTTTTTTCTTTTTTCAATATCCTGATAAGCTGCAACGATGCCAGCCTTTATCTGTTCAACTTTCAACCCGGTAATCCACCCCAGGTTCTTATCAGCCACATAATCAGCAAGACCAACAAACTTACTGATCAATACAGGTGTACCTATGCTTAAGCTTTCAACCACTATGTTAGCGAAATTTTCATTGTAAGAAGTAAGCACAGCTACATCATGCTCGGCCATTAGGTTAAACTTCTCTTCATTATTTACCTGTCCAAGCCAATTCATTCGCTGGCTAAATTTTAGCTTTTCAGCTTTGTCTTTTAAACTTTGTACATATTCTTCCTTCCCTGTACCGCCGATGGTTAACTGCCAGCGGATATCGACAAGTGCCAAAGCTTCAAAAAGCAATTCAAGTCCTTTCTTTTCTTCAATGCGGGAAAGAAATATCATCTTAAAAACAGGTAATTTCTCATCTTTAACGACTGATGTACGATACTCACTAGCTACCACTCCAGCGCCTAAACTAACCAGATTGGAAATTACCCTGATGCTTTTGGGCTGTACAATTGCTAATATATCGCTTTTTTCTTGTTCGCTGGTTGCGTGAATATGGCAGTATTTTAATAGCTGTTTACCCATTAATTTGTGAATGAATCTCTTTGATAATGAATTCCGGTTACCAAATGAATAAGAGGTAAGCATTCCCCGTGGAGACAAAACAACAGGTATTTTATACCATTTGGCTACTAAACAGCTTAATACCGAAACTAAATTCCACCAGGCATGGATATGGATAACTAGTTTGTTTTCCTTGTCACCTGTCTTGTCATCCTGAATGCAATGAAGGATCTCTTTGCGTAAATTCAACAACAAACCAAGCGAAAAATGACTATGATCTTTTGTCAATCGCTTAAAATAAGTGACCGGCACGGCATCAACTAAAACAGGTACACCAGTTATAACATCTAACTCATTTTTGCCATTTGCTGTAGTAGTCAATACCTCCAGTTTATGTACAGTGGCATTATTAGCGTCAACCGCCAACCGCTTATCAACTGACAGGACTTCGCACAACTTTCCTACACTTTGTATAGGCCCACCATAAATATAGGCAGGTTTGTAAGATGCAGTAATGTGAATGATTTTCAAAGGTTAGATAATGTTAATCAAATGTTGGTTTTAGTACTTTTAAGGTTCTGAGCAAATAAAACAGAACCCACATAATTACGTATCCCCAAAAGATATTGTTGAACATAAACTCAAAGTTATTTCCCCGCCATAAGCCCTGAAAAATACTGTTGAACATAATTACGCAACCAAGCTCGTAACCGCCAAATATCTGTTCAGACTTATCAGAAAGATGTTGCACTAATATTCCATAGAGCAGCATGAAAAGAAATACGCCAACAATACCCCAACTCAAATAAGCATCAACTACTGGCCGTGTTTTGGCAGAAACTGTTGACATTTTATTGGCAACACCTGCATCATAAACCCGCTGCATAGAAACAATTTCCATATTGGGTTTGCCAGACCAAAAAATCCTTGGAACAAGGCCTTCAAAAGAATCTTCAACAATTTCCCAACCGTAATAAGGATGATGACTGGGGACGAAATCTGCAAACTGGGTAAACATTTCTATCTCACTTAGTCTTCTGGTGAGAAACCCCCAGTTTGTATCTTCAATTTCTTCTTCATTATCTGAGTTAAAGGTTTCGAAAGCTTGGTTTTGTGCCTCTTCAGCACTTACCTCTCCTCCCCAGCTTTGTCTGACCGTGTTGTTATAGGTAGGCAAGAAATATAGTAATACGTAAGTAACGGGGATGGCCAGGTAGAGTATCAACTTTTTAAAATAAGGAAAAAATACGCAGGCCAATATGATAACATTGGTAATAATGGGTTCCTTAAAGCCAGAAAGTGATGCATGGATAAAGTTAATGGTAAATATTGTGGCTCCAATGGCTAAATAATTAAAGTTTTTTTTAATAAATCCTTTAACAAATAATACTGCTGCACAGGATATTCCTATAAGCGTTAGTGGAAGGGCAATCTGGTTAAGTCCCGGAAAAAATTGGCAAATAGAGCCTAATCCGAAGACTATAATACTGAGCCAGATCAAAAAATCATCATCGAAAGTTTGGGTACTTTTAAGTTTAATTTTAGGTTTCTGAACAATTAGCATTCCTGTAACCAAAGCTGCATGGGCGAGTAAACTCATCCGCTGGCAGCTGGCAATAAGTATGGTTTGTTCGTTTTCTTTAAACTGGGCACCGTAATTGATTTCTGTAAGGTAGCGATAGCCCAAATGATCCATAAAATAAAATATGGAGGTGGTACACATAAAGCCTGCAAAAATGAGCTGGGTAAGAAAAATTGGCCTCATAATTTGTTTATGGATGGGTAAATCGCGATTAATAATAGCGGCCGGAGATAATATAGTGGTATAAAAGATAAATAATGAGCCAAACCAAGCCACAAAATACGATATAATCGGACTATTGATTAATAAATACGATACCAGAACCGGGAAGTATAAGGTTAAGATGAGTTTGGTAGGATTGTTATTTTGCATGGTTATTATAAAAAGTATCTACCATTACTTTCACCTGGTTTTCGAACGACCAAGCCTGAATAATTTGTTGTGATACTATCCCCATTTGAGTCAGTTTTTCTTTACTATTTGTAAGTTCGGTTAGCTTACGTATAAGATCATCCACATTACCTGATTCAAATATTTGGCCATTAATTGATGGTTTTACTAAATCTGTGGCACAACCAACCCGGGTAGAAATCAAGATGGCTTTTGCGGCAGCCATAGCCTCATTTACAGCTAAGCCCCAGGTTTCACTGATGGATGGTAAACAAAATAGATTGCAGGCTTGATAAATTGCAGGCATTTGGGTTTGATTTTGGAAGTTGATAAAGTGAACATTTTTTAAATCTTTAGATTCGGATTTTAGGTTTTCTTCTAAAATCCCATTTCCAACAAACAACAAATGTATATTAACTTTTTTTATTGATTTAAATGCATCAAGCAATAATAGCGGGTTTTTTACTGGTTCAAGTTTGCCGGCAAAAAGGATTAAAATTTCATCATTTTTAATGCCCAGTTCAATTCTTAATTTTTCTGCTTCCTCATTTTGGATTGCAGCAAACCTTTTATTATCTATGGCATGTGGTGCTACAATTAATTGTGATTGCTCTAAACCATACTTTTCAAAATATGCTTTGCTGGCAGTACCTACACAAAAGGCCACATCAATATTGCGATAGGCCCATTTAAGAAAAGCACTTCTAAAAAAGGCCTTTAATTTTTGTTGATTGTTTAATAGTGTAGAATCGCCCCTGAAATAAACCGGGATTTTTCCTTTAAAAAAACGCATAGCTTTTAAATGGCTATGCCAGGCCCAACCATAAATTAAAATGGCATCGGGGTTATAATCTTTTATTTCTTTATTTAAAGTTGGATTAACAATTCCTTTAAAGTGATGCGTGCCCTTATTGCTTGCTGTATTTTTCAGAAATGAATATTCATACCCCTTTAACAGTGGTAAATCCCATTCAATCTCCTGGCCAAAGCCTTTGTCGAATTTATTAAGCGAATCTTCGCCCCAGGTATAAAAAACCTTAAGTTGTAGTTGCCTGGCTAAAAGCTGAAACACAGGCGCATAATATTGAATAGGATGAGTAGTAATGATGGCCAGTTTTTTACCCATTTGGAAGTGCTAGAATATTGCCCGATACCAGCTTTTGGAAATCGCTGATGGTTTGAAGGCCATCTTTATAAATGTACTGAAAATGATAACCCAATGAAGCTAATAAAGTGAAAATATAATCTTCTGACCGGCCGGTTTTTTGATGATAATGTTTGTCGTATTCGAATATAATTTTTGGTTTATTGTTTTTGATGGTTTGTAATAGGCCATCAATTACAAAACTCTCATATCCTTCTACATCAATTTTAATAAAATCAACACGGTCATTGTTGATAATTTCGTCGCCTACAAAACAATTAACCGATATATCTCCATTTTTATCAAATAAATTATAAGCTCCAGGATTTGGGCTGCTTACATCAGCAGCGATTAAAATCAGCTCGTTTTTATTGCTCAATGCAATATTTTTAGCCGTAATGTGCTTAAAATTATTTATGCTAATGTTGAAATTTAAAGCACTGTAATTATGTGGTACAGGTTCAAAAGCGATTACATTTCCACTGGCGCCGGTTAATTCTGCAAAATAAAGCGTATGAAAACCGATGTTTGCACCAATATCCAAAATACGGTCTCCCTTTTTAATAACTGATTTAAAGATTTTTTTAATAGCAGCTTCGTAATTACCAGTATAAATAACTTTAGCGCCTATCCAAGTTGAAGGATCACAGCAAATCTTGAAATCGCCTTCAATAGGATTTACAATAATGGGCCGTTTATCAAGCTTATTTTGGGTAAATAAATAATTGAACAGTCGGTCCTGACCTTTAAAAAGTGGCCTGTGTAATATAAACTTATAAACTTTCTGCATCATTTAAACCACCTTGTTAAATAATTCTACCTGTCTTTTGGTCATGTAATATGCTGTATAATGTTCAAATTGTTGCCAGTTGGTTGTGGGCGGAATTTGTTTATAAATGCTTTGAAGGTAAGCTAGAATTGTTTCAAAGGCCTTGTCTGTTGGTTCATCAATATTAATTAAATGGCCTGCAGCACAATCTTTTATAATTTTAGCCGCATTACTATCTTGATGTAAAACAGCAAGTAATGGCTTTTTTGCCAATATATAAGGATATAATTTTGAGGCATTATATGCTGCCTGGTTTGATCCTATTATAATTAAACCATCTGCATTTTGTAGATTTTTAATGCTTTGATAGAAACCTATTCTATCAGTGTATTCAGTAAAGTAAGTATCAATGCCTGCTACTTTGGCCACCGGAACAATTGTTGGCACCCCCGTACCTTTTGGTGCATAGCTAGTGCCTATAAAATGCATCTGTATATTGCAAAACAGCTGCGGTTGTGCCGCTAACCCCTTTTTAAAAGCTTCTGTTAAAGTGTTTAGTGCAGGTTTCATATCATTTCCACCTCTTCCTATGTAAACTAAATTAATACGGTTATTTTTTGTATCGAAAACTAAATTGAGTGCTTTGTCGTTTTTTTTAGCAATTTCAAAATCAATATCAAATGCGCCGAAAGTAATAACGGCACTGGGTTTTTCTTTTAGCTGTGGGTACCGCTCTTTAAGTGTATTAATATAACTTGCTGATACACTGATTAATCCGTCGGCTTTTTTCATTGCAATGGGCTCTAAGTATTTATTTAGCCGGTATGAGAACCAGTATTTTTTAGGTTGCTCTATTTTGGGCAAATTCTTGTAATAATCGGTATGCCATGGGTCTTGCATGTCGATTATATAAGGTACACCGAACTTTTTTTTCCAGTAAGGGCCTAAAATGCATAGGGGAAATTCGGTAGTTGAAAAATAGATCAGATCAAACTTATTTTTTTGTAATAATTTATTCACCTCATTTTTATAAAACCACATCGCGCGCAAGGCTACGCTACCTAAACCAAACTTGCTGGTCCATTTTTTATCAAGTGCTTTTATTTTATGAATTTTAACTTCCGCAGGGAGAGATTGTAATAATAACGGATCTTGAACTACATCAAGATAGTCTTCTTTAACAACAACAACTTCTGGTTCCCAATCAAATTTTTTAAAATATGATAAGCTCATTCTAATGCGCTGCATATCGGCTGTATTGGCAGGCGGGAAGTATGGAGATATAATGAGGAGGCGTTTCAATTTAGTTTAAATAGCTGTTGAACGGTAGTTAAAAATTTTTGCCCTTCAATCTCCCAATTTAGCGCTTCATCAGCATATTTTCGTGCTTGTTTTCGATGCCCGGTTAATAGCGTTTTATTTTCGGCGTAGGTTTTTAAAACATCCGCTAAAGATTCAGGATTGTCTTTCTCATAAACTAAACCCATATCTGGGAATGCTTTTAAAAACTTCGTTTGTGCAGTTGTATCTGATGCAATAATAGCTAAGTTAGATTGGATGTAGGTGAATATTTTATTGGTTAAACAAATATCACGGTTTTTAGGCTGGTTGGTTTCTGTTGCCAAACCGATATCAAACTGACCTGAAAATTTATAAATATCATCAGGAGCAATTGGAGGATAAAAAATGATCTTATCAGGGGCGAAATTGTTTTTACTGGCAAGCGCTTTAAATAAGGATATCATTTTTTCGTCGTGCGCACCCAATAAATGGAGTTCAATGTCGATATCCTTTAACAAACCAAGTGCAGCAATTACGGTCTCGAGTCCTCTGTTCTGTCCAATTGTTTGTGAAAACCAAAATAATTTGATTTTATCAGTTAAGCCGTTTCTTTGTTCTAAATTTTGTTTCGGAAAAACGTTTAGAATGGTAGTTGGATTTAACCTTTGGTATATTTGATGATAAGCTTCGCTGATTAAAGGACTGGCTGTAGTAAAATAATCCAGTTTTGGCAGGTATTTATCTTCTATAAATGTTTTTAACTGCACATCATGGTTCTTTTCATTGTTGCTTACCTCGTTGCGATGAAAATCTTCGGCATCAAAACCGCATTTAGCCTTGTTTTTTTTTGCGGCAAGATAAGCAGCAGGAAGAGCGGCCAGGTTGTGTGCAATATATAATTCGGCAGGGATGGTCATCGCTTTTCTTGCCAGTTTATAGGTACACCGTCCAATTGCGCGTTCGGCAATGCCATTTTTAAAACCTATTGCGGTGGCAAGAAAAACAGCAATTTTTTGGATGAACCGTGTTTTCCAATAGTCGTATTTTTGGGTTTTCAGGCTGCCGCCCACTCTTATACTTTTCCATTTCTTGGTTGGAAGCAATAGGCTATCGTATTCAGTTCCCCAATCGTTCCAAAATTGATAAACCACGGTTACTTCAAAACCGGCATCTGTAAGCGTATCAGCCTCTTTTACCAACCTGGGATTTAGCGTGGGTTGACCTGAACTAATTAAGACAATCATTTAACTAAAACTTCTCCTTAATTGTTGGATAAACTTTGTAAATAAAATCTTTATGAAAATCATATCCGGTACTATGTACGTAATGCTCGCTGGTAATTGCATTTCCCTGATTCCGTTCCTTTTTGGCAAGATCATAAGCAATAGGCAATTGTTTATAACCACCTTCATTAGTGGCGTACATTGCAAATAAGGTTTGTTCAATATGCCATGATTGCAATGATTCGGTCTCGGCTGTAAGAATTTCTTCTATGAAATTAAAAAAAGGTAATTTTTCAAATTGATGGAGAAATAAGCCACAGTTAAACATCTTTAACATGGGGTTTTTAATGTACTTGTTAAGCGTTTCTGAAGAAAAGGTGTATGCATCAACAATATCTTTGTTAAAACAGCCTTTAGCATCTTTTTTCTCTATGATGTCTAAAATTTCTTCAGGTTTTTTAAAAAATAGGACATCAGAATCGAATTGAAGTAAAAAAGGCGATTGGTTATCAATAACAGCATCGAATAACCTTAATGCAAACACATATTTTTTTCTTAGTTCGGCTGATTTTACAAGATTGTTCTTCAAAAGGAATTGATCAATTTTATCATTTTGCTCTATTTTTTTGAATATTTTGATGCCTTTAAATTTCTGTTGTAAATATTCAATTTCATTGGCGGTTAAAGTACCATCCTCATGATAATGTAGATTAAAATTGCTTTCCCAGGCGCTGAAGCTATAAATGGCTGCAACTGATTCTAAAAAATGCCGATGCCCTGATAACATGCAAACTGTAAGTTCGGTAGGTTTTGTTTGTAAGTCAATAGGGTTTAACCGCTGAAGCAAACTTTTAAGTTTCTTTTGGTAATATGTTTTTAAAACTTTTTCCGAAATTCTATGGTAATATTGAGGATTGTCAAACCTTAATTCGTAAACAATCTTTTTATATATCTTTTTGATCATATCAGTGACAAGTATCTTTCGGCTATTATTTGGGTATTAAATCTTTCTTCTGCGTAAATTCTACAGGATTTTCGGTTTATCGACTCAACTTTTTCTATTGCGCTTATCATTTCCTCCTTGTTATTAACCACAAAGCCATTTATGCCATCGGCTACAATTTCAGGAACGGAGCCTCTGTTAAAGGCAATTACCGGGGTTCCACAGGCCATGGCTTCAACCATAACCATCCCAAAAGGCTCATCCCACTCAATTGGAAAAAGAAGCGCCTTTGACTTTCCCAGGTAGTGGTTTTTTTCATTATCGTTTAAAGGACCGAGGTAAATAATCTGTTTACCATCAAATTTTGGTTCAATAAACTCTTTGTAGTATAAATAGTTATCAGGAGTGGTTGGAATATTCCCGCCTATATATAACTGGTTACCTGTAGAGCGGCAAATATTAATGGCCGTATGTAAGCCTTTAACTTTATCCATTCTTCCTAAAAACATAAGCGGAGCATCCGCTTTTATCTTTTCTTGTAAGTTGTACTTTTTAAAGTCGATCGCATTATAAACGGTTTTCCAGTAACCTGTTGTATTTCCTGTTGACACACAATAATTACTACAAGCGGTAAAAGTTAAATTTTGATGCGGTAGCCGGGTTATTGCACTGATACCTTTTTTGGAAACAGGTCGGCCATAAGTCATTATTTTTTTTACCTTTTTGCTGATTATTGGAATGAGATAGGCTAACCGACCGAAATTATGAATCGCATCAAAATCATTTCGTTTCTGGTAGAGAAAAATCCAGGCTTGAAGAAGTTCTTTGAGTCTTTGCCATTTAGAACGGTTCAGGTCATTTTTTCCGAAGCTATGCGTAGTTCCAGATATATTGGAGTTTGGTCCGGCAAGCAGGCTTACCGTGTGTCCTTTTTTTGCATATTCTTCTGCAAACATATGTACCAAACGTTCATGTCCGCCATAAAGTGGGGGAGGTACAGGTATTCCAGGATCCATGATCAGTAATATCCTCATATCACTATTCTTTTTGTCCCGGTTTACAAAACCAATGCTCTTCATGATCGATGGCAATTATCTCATAGCTATAAGCTAATGAAAATAAAAAATCTTTGATCATTTTAACCGAATGATTAAAAACGGGAAGAATATCTGGATGGACGCTCAAAAGTAAGTTGGGCTGATGTTTCAATATAAATTCTTTGGCCCCGGTAAGTACATAAAATTCTGCGCCTTCTACATCACACTTAATCAGTACGGTTTGTGTAATTTCTTCCTCCTTAAAAAGAGTATCTATGCTATTGGTTGGGATTTCTTTATCGTGAGTGTGATCTAAATTGATGTATTTTGTTGTTCCGGGTTTACCGCTAAGTTTTGCCGAAGCAAGTAAAGTATTTGTATCTTCAATAGCCGTTTGGACATTAAATCCTGTAGTCGATTCTGCTGAAACGAAACCATATATTAAACTTAACCTGTTTCCTTTGGCAAATTGAGCCATGTTTTTGGTTGATTGTAAACTTTGCAGATCAGAATCAAATGCGATAACGGTTGCCTGTTCTGAAGCAAAAAGGCAAATGGCAGAAAAATATCCCGTAGAGCAACCTAAATCCAGGATGAGTGCTTTTGGATTTGATTTAACCCAATTGATGAGAAAGGCGGTATGCTCGGGTTCATAATCTTGCCATTGGGTAGCGGTGTAAGCAGGCGGTAAATTGATTGTTATTTGCCTGTTGATTTCGAACTTAACACCATTTGTATGATGAAGTAAATTTAAAAATTGATGATAAGGCTTTCTAAGAAAATCCCAAAACCAATTGTATTTCTCCAAAAGTGGAGCATGCCTAATTTTAAATGCAATTTTTCTTAGGGTTTTACTCATTCAAGCTAAATATTGGATAAATTATAATGATAAACTTCGTGAATAATATCAAGCATTCTGCTGGTACTTTTTTCAAGACTTAAATTTTCAATCACGTAATTTCGTGGATGATATTCGTTATTCAATGCCTTAGCATAAAATGATTCAAAGTTATTTTCGAATTCGCTCAGGTTTTGAAATTTGTCGCCACACAAACTATCGAAATATGGTACTGATGAGGCTTCTACAACCTCTTTTTCACCCCATTCGAATCGGCTGGGGTCGAGCCATTTTCCCATATCCCAGGCAAAAATTGGAACATTCATACACATGGCCTCTTGATAAGCTATGCCTTGGCTCTCGTGTTCGCACAGAAAGATCATTCCAACGCTTTCAGCAAGCAGTTCTTTATAATCCTTAAGCTGATAACTGCCATAGGTAATCACCTGATGGTTTATTTGATGTGCGGCTAGATATGCCAAAATTGGATGAAGCAGATTTTCTGTATTCTGCTCCCTATCCCACAGAAACTTAACATAAATGAGCAAATGGCTTTTAGTAACGTTTGGTTTTGGTTTCCAAAAATCGGTATCGATGCCAACAGGCCAAATTTTGCAGTTGTTATTGCCAAAATAACGGTTATAGATTTTCGAAGTCCAGGTGGAGTGCTGTAAATAAGCGGCAACCGGATAATCGTTAAAAAGGGTAGGCCATTGAGCAGGATGTGTCATTAAGCCAATACCTGCAATTATTTTATTCGATTGCTGATAACCTTTAAGCACTTCTTTGCCAGAGCCCAAAACTACAATGTAATCAGTAGGTTTAATTTTGTGAAAAGGTAAATTCTTTTTATACCCAATATTTAATTTTTCAAAACCTTTACACAAGTTGAGAAAGACCAATTCCAAGCTTCCCGTTTTCTGAGGTAGAATATAGTTTCTAAGCTTTTTTAAAAAACGGTCTCCAAAGAAAAAACGATCTTTTAAAGGTTCTTTTTTGAAATAAACCAAAATTCGATTTTTTATCACGATGGTAAGGGATTTTTTTTGAGCACCTGATGAAATATCTTTCTATAAACTGATAATATAATTTTGCAACAAGTATAGATAGTGAGATTTGAATAATAAAGCAGGCAAATGGCGAAATGCCAAGTGCCATTAATGGATTAATTGTTAAACCTGCAACAAGGATATGCGTAAGATAAAGCGAGTAAGAAATTTGACCCAAAAAGAACCCGATTTTTTGCTTAAAAGGTTTAAAAAGTAAAACCAACGCTACTGTTGGGATTGAAATTAAGGTATATCGTATTGCGACCAAAAACGACCATTCAATACACAATACAAATAAAATTGTAATGCCTAGTGTAAAATTAACCAAGCGTTTATACACCATAAACATGATGGTACCAACAATAAAAAAAGTTAAACTTTCAATTATAAAACTTCTACCATAACCAAATTCGATATATATAACAAAATGGAATAATATTACCAATATAATTAAGGTAACTAATGGTGGGATTTGTTTAAACAAAGGAAATACTAGCCCTAGTAGGATATAAAACTGCATTTCTATGCCCAGGGTCCAGAAAAGTGTGTCATACCAATAAGCACCTTTTACAAAAGGAACAAGATAAAGCAGGTTGAATATAAAGTTTTGAATACTGAAGTTTTCGAACTGTAAAATAAAGATGCTTAGTATAAGCACAATAAAATATGGAGGATCTATACGTAGGTTTCTCTTAAACAAAAAGGTAAAAAAGTCCTTTAACCGGTAATTATTCTTGTACAGTGAATAGGGAAGTATGAAGCCCGATACCATAAAGAAAACATAAACCCCCAATTGGCCTCCATTTATTAATTTATCAATAACAGGAAATTGGGTGTAGCCACTAAACATTTGTAAATGAACAACACATACCCCAATTGAAGCAATACCTCTCAACAACTCAATATTCGCTATTCTCTCTTTGCTTTTAACTAACATTATTACTAGGTATCTTTAATTTTACTGCTCAGTATATGTGATGATTTTTTAACCAATAAGTACAAAATCCAAGCTGCAAAAAGGCTAAAGTCCAAAATATTAGGGAGGCAGCTTCGTAACCCAATATGTAATTTAAATAACCCAAATGAGATAGTATAGTTGCCCAATTTGATATGGGTTGCATTGCAGCAATCGTTAACAATATAGAAATGATGATGGTAACAAAATAAGCAGGGTCGATCCGGATGATCCTCTTTGAAATAAATTTAAAAAAGTTTGTAATTTGATATTTCCGTTTATGCATACTATATGGCAGGGTAAAGCCGCTGATTACGAAAAAAATTTCTACGCCCAAATAGCCCCATTTTCCCGTGTTTGCTGTTTGTGCTGATAAACCAGAACTTCCTGAAAGATGGAAATAGGTAACCGAAATGGCTGCAATCCCTCTGAGTATATCGACGTTCTTTAATCTCAAGGGATTATTGTGTTATTTTGACGCTGTATAATTTTGGCTATCGCATTTGGGATGGAATGCTCGTTAAGTGCTACCTGTTGAGCATTTTTTCTGAGTTGAAAACGCGTATTCACATCTTCTTTTAACCAATTTGCTTTTTCTATTAATTCGCTGGTGTTTTTATAAACCAAAATGTCTTTTCCAATATCGTAAAGCTCTTCCAATCCAGCGGTAAATTCTGTTAAGTAACATGCGCCAAGCATTGGTGCCTCAATGTCTCTTAATCTCGAATAAGTATTTGGGTGCCGTAAGGGGAAATTAAAACTAGGGTAGCGGTTTATCCCTAGCGTAATCATACTATCTTGCGTTATGCGGACATAATTTTCAAAATTTATTTTGCCATTAAGGTGGCTTTTGAGGTTATTGCCGCTGGAAGGTTTAAAATTTCTTTGCTGCAATTTTCGTATATACGCGTTTAAACCATACCTGGTTAAGAAACGGTATTGGAAGCGTAGCTTTTGAGCTACCGGATAATAAAGCGGTTGATTCACTGGCTTTTCTTCATCAGACAACCAGCCTGCGCCATATACTTCAAATGGAAAGTTAGTTTGTGCTAATTCCTCTAAGAGTAATAACCGTTGTACATCATATGAGCCAATAAACGAAAGTTGTCCCGTTTCGGTAGTCGTAATGTTTCTGTGGCTAGGTGCTACCCACATGGGCATTGGTAAATAAATATAATCGAAACCAGCTTTCTTATACATGGCAATAGCGGCATATTCTGGTACCCAATTAAGATCGAATATGCCAAAAATTGAGGGGACCGCACTAAACTCCCTTACATGGTCGCAAAAGAAATTTACGCAATAAACCCCTAGTTTTTTAATCTCCAAAATGGCTTGCTCATCTATTTGCTGTGGGTATAAATAACTTAAGAAAATAGCTGGTTTAGTGAGTTTTATTTTATGAAGTGTTTTTTCCCAGCTGGTCGATTTCCACTTGCTCAATTCTTCTTCAGATTGCGGCACAAGCCCCTTGGCCCAATCTACATCCTCACATTCAACCCACTCGTGCGCTCCCTCGGTCAGACCATTTTTTAGATAATATTCCCAAAAACTATAGGCTGGTATAGGATGCTGATGTTTTGATTGCAAAAAAGAAAGGAAAATCTTCACGGTTGCTTTTATCTGAAAAACTTTTGCAAATTCAATGCGGTTTTCCACCCCATATACCTGGCAATTTTTTGAATAACCGGACCACCTATGCTGGGTACATATTTATTGTTTTTTATTGTAGGTAAGGCCTGTAAAGCTGTTTTATAGATATCGGGATATTTTTGATAGCTATTTACTACAATATCTAAAATTATTTTATAAGTGGCCAATTTTGCGGCATTGGATGAATTTACGCTTAATAAATGATCTGTTTTTAGTGTGGCTGACAACAATAAGCTACGCAGTTTTTCTTCAGAATCTAGTCTTGATAGGGAAGGAAGATGTTGTTTGCGGTAATAAACAAAAACATCAGGACAATAAATAATCCCTTTGCAGTTCAATATTATTCTTGCAAAAAACTCTCCATCATCATCAGTGGTCAATGTTGTGTTCCATCCACCTGCAATGGCAATAATTGATTTAGGAATTAACCAGGCATGGGTAGCAACCATCGAACCGAATGCTGAATAGCCCCCCCAAAGTTTAATTAAAAATTCATCTTTTTCAGTAGTGCTCTCGTAAAAACTGTCTTCGTAAGCGCTTGGCTGAAGGTTGGCAATATTGTCTGAATCATAAAAATGTATGGTGCTGCAATTGGCAATATAGCCTGGTTTTTCTAGTAGTACCTGGAGCTGATCTTTCAATTTATGTTCACCAAGAAGGTCATCTGCATCTAAGAACTGGATAAAATCTCCTTTAGAAATCGAGAGTCCTAAATTTCTAGCTGAAGCCGCTCCTTTCCGGTTTTGCGAAATGCTATGTATGCGTTCATTTTCAAATGTCTTTGCCACTTTTAATGAATCATCAGATGAGCCATCATCAACAATAATAATCTCAAGGTTTTGATGAGATTGAGCCAATACCGATTCAATACATGCTGATAGGTAGGATGCACCATTATACACAGGGATAATTACCGAAACTAAATCAGATTTCATCAGTTTGATGACTATTAAAAATTTGAATCCATCTATCCCGGTTCAATGTCTTGGTTGGTATGATATTATTATGGAACCAAGGTTGTTTTAAATATTCAATATAAAGTTCCTGGTTATTATCAATTTCAATGATCCGATCAATCAGATCTGAAAAATCTAGGTTGTTATATTGTAATTTCATTTTCAGTTCTCTTCCAATTGCTTTCACCTTTCTGGTTAGTCGATGAATGGGACTTTTAAAAAATTGCGGTCTGATATCAACAAAACTTTGCTGCGAAGAACGCTCAAGCATCGAAACCAATTTCCCTTTATGGGGTTCAATAAAGTCGCCAACATTGATAAAACTTTTCGGATTGAATACTTGGTTAATGTTTTCATCACCGCAATAAACAGGTAAACTGTTTAAAAGCATAGCATCATAAAGCTTCTCGGTTTGGTACCCTGGATAAGCGTAATTTTCAAAAGCGATTGTAAATTTATATTCGGACAGAAATTGACGTTTTCTTTCCCAAATATTCCCTTTGTACAGCGTATCAATAGAAGCCATATTGTTCATTGATTTGCCAGGAGCATCTATCTTTTTATATTTAGAAAGTTGTTTGTAAAACTGCTCGCGATAGGCTACCGGATTGGAATACAAAAAATTGCAAAATTTATTTTTCTGTTGAAGGATTAAATCTATATCGTTATCTGTTAACGATTTTAATAAAGATTCGGGCGCCAAACCATGCCATTGAATCCGCTTGTATTTGGGGTTTTTTACTTCATTTTCATCCGGAACACCAAAAGCCCACTCACAATGGCTAAAATCTGGTGTAATATTTTCACAAAAATAGCCTACCCTGGTATAATTCCCTTTTTGGGGAATATCATTTCCATATGGACCGAAAATGACAAATTCTGGCTCATCAGACTGTTGAAAATCAAAAAGATCACCAAGTTGCTCAATGTCAAAAACCTCTTTTTTGAAAGTTTCAAAATGCAGACCATTTTGTAGCCTAACCTTGATTGTTTTTTTTAAACCTGGCTCAGCCAAACTTTGCATAAAGAATTTTTAACTTGTATTTAAGCCGTTCAAACAGATAAACCATCAAATTATGATGTTGCCATTTATATTTGTACAGAGCGAAACTGATATATTTGAGGTAGGTTTTTTTATAATCACTTTCGTTGGCCAGGGTCTCGCTTGTTAAATGGGTTACACGGGCATCCCTGATAAGTGCATTCTTGATTTTATGCTTTTGAAGGGTGAGCCTAAAGTCGTCATCGCAAAACCAAAATTTGAATCGTTCGTCGAATAAACCAGTCGATTTAAAAACTTCTCTTTTTACAAGAAAGCACCATCCGGTGAAAAATGTTCCATTTTCGTAGCCATAATTTATAGATTTTTTTTCTACTTCAGTTTTTTCAAAGTGAAACTTTGGACAGAATAATCCAAAACTTTTTATCGTTGGGTCTACACTGATACTTTCTAAAATAGCTGTGGCCCAACCTTTATGGAAAATAAGATCATTGTTGCAAAAACAGATCAATTCGTTTTGCGTTGATGCGATGCCTATATTTAAATATTTATGGAAACCAAACTCTTGGTCTGGGTAGATTGTTTTGCTCTCTGGATATTGAAATGGCGCCAGTAATTTATTGGATTCGATGACAATGATATTGAATTTGACAAGGTCTGGATTTTCACTTGCCAGCAAAGACGCTATGGCCTGAAGCGTTGTATTTTTCAATGCTTCATTTTTGGCATAGCTTAAAATAATAATATCAATATTTGTCATTTACCTTTCTGGCTACCGTGGCATATTGCTGATACTTTGTGTCTTCAAATTTATTGTACGTGACTAGATTTAGTATGCCGACGAGAAATTTGAACTTTGGTGATAATGATTCATTAATACCTACATGCTGTATTACTTCGAAGCCTAAAGATTGGTACATTTTTTTAATACTTTTTTTGGTGAAAAACCTAAGATGGGTTTTATCCATGATCCCTGAATTTTCATACTGAAATTCACCAAGATAGAAAAGGCGGTATAAATAAGGTGCATGCCTTATATTTGGTATTGAACTTACAATTACGCCGTTTTCCTTTAAAAAAGCCTTACAATTGATTAATGTAGCCTGCGGTTCGGCTAAATGCTCCAGCACATCATTAAATACAATGCAATCGAAGTGGTTATGCGGTAATTTACTTTCAGCAGTAAATAAGCTATTATCAAACTGATCTAGTTTTTCAATTGCTGATTGAATAAACCTTCCGTCAGGCTCAATACCGAAATAGGTACAAGGGATGTTTTTTTTAACATAAGCCCCAAAAGAGCCATCTCCACAGCCAACTTCTAAGATGTTTGCAGCATCTTTTGGTATAAACTGCAGCATTTCTTCTCTTGCATGTTGAAAATAGCTATCGTCCTTAGCTTGATAATCAGTTTTACTGTACATTAATAAAAAGTTGCATCTGTCGTAATTTCCTTTTGGTTAATTACCTGATAAAAATTGTTGTAAAGGGCTTGTAAATCCAGATCAGCGGTTTGATCCTTTAACCAGGCATTTTTGCTTTCTTTTTTTAGCAACTTACCTGCAAATATCTTTGTTTTACTCCATAAACTAATATCATTGCTATCGCCTTCATACTGGTATAAAAATGCACCGATCTTTCCTTCATTTTTTAGTGTATCTTTTGAAGTAAGCGATGTGATGTTGGATGGCGTTCCTACACCCATTGCCATATAACCAGTATAATAAGCAATATTACAATTTAAATAACTTATCCGCAGTGCGAACTCCCAATCAAGCATTACAAATTGAGTATTGTACAAACCGGTGTAGGCTAATGCTGATTTTCTGATCATGAGGTAAACATCGCTGAAACTGAAAGATTTTGTAGATCCATTTTTCCATGCAGAAAATTGCTCAAATCTCGAACTTGGTTCAATTAATTCAGGGTTTGATAAATTAACTGAAAGTGCGTTTGAAATACAAAAGTCGATTTCGGGATGGGCAAGCAATTGATTTTTACATTTTCTAATGGCTTCAAAACAAAAAACATCATCATCGATAATTTTTTTGAGTAAAATTCCCTTTGCCATCATCATTGCTTTATTCCAGCCATGTGCTTGGTTTTTATCAGCTTCGATTAAGAGCTGATGGATCTTTCCTTCCTTTAATAGCGCTTTAAGGTATTCTCCGGTACCGTCAGAACTGTGGGCATCAACAACTACAATTTCTTCATCTGGCAAACAATTTTGTATCAAATGCGCCAATGTAATTTTTAGATAAGGCAGTCTGTTTTTAGTAGAAATGAGATAAGAGAGATTAATCATTTTGTTTAATAGACAGGATGGTTTTATAAATCCGGTTAGTTTTGAAATTATTTCTTAAAAAATCGATGCCAAGAATGTACCATCCCCTTAGCCTGATCGCTTCTGTATTTCCTTCATCATTTCCAACAATCTTATTAAAATAAACGATATTGTATTTTATCCATCTGCCAAAGTTTAAAAAGCTTTGTTGTAGCCAATAAAATTTTCCAATTTTTTGGCCGTTCATTACAAGCTCGTAAATATGGAGGGGAATATATGCCTCGGTAAAACCATCATGTAATTTTTTGAGATATGCCCAACGGAGTCTTGAGTGGGTTAAAAAATGCTTAAATGTTAATTCATCAGTATATAATATTTTATAGCCCAACAACCTAACCCTTAAACAGATTTCAGCATCTCCTCCTGAGGATAAGCTAACTCCTTTTCTATCGTTTAAAATAAGTGGTACAACGTTAAATTGATCGCTTATGATCACACTTTTTCTAAGTGCCATGCCTGCTCCATAAACACTATTTAAATATTGCGTTTGAGGTGCTTGTTTGCCCACTGCATAGCCATGGTAAAATTGATCAAACCAGTAAGGTTTCTCTTGCTCAAAAACCGCTGTTCCGGTACCGCCTAATATGGCTAATTCTGGATCCGATTCAAAATAAGTATAAGCAGTTTCACTGTATGTTTTATCCAACCAATTGTCATCATCACAAAAGATCAGGTAATCATATTTGGCATTTTCAATACCTTTTTTTCTGGCATGGGTGAGTCCGGGATTTGGCTCATGCAAAAAAAATGCTTCAAATGGTTGGTTTAACCTATCCCAAATTTCTTGGGCACAGGTTAAGGTCTTATCAGTCGAATTATTATCCACTACGATCAGCTCTATCCCCGGAACATTTGTCGTTATCTGGCCAGCAAGATATGCTAAGGTTTGCTGTAGCCTATTAACACTGTTATAACAACAGACAATGATTGATAGCCCTTTCATTTAATTAACCGGGTGTTCCATTGCAAATGTTAGCTTTTTGCAAGTTTTGATAACTTTTGCTTTATATAACGCATGATGCTGAATGGCATATTTATACCTAGTGCTACAACTAAACTTCCCAATTGAACAGGAATATTCCATTTGTGTAATTTGAGTAGTGTATTTTGAGCAATATATAATGGCGAATACATGTTTTCTCCTCCAAAATGAAAGAGTACGGGTTTGATGGGATGTTCTTTTGTTTTCAACGCAGCCGCAGAATTGTAATTAAAAGTCATAATACCCTTAAGTACATTAAATTTTTTAGGCGGTTTTTCAGTAGAGAAACCGGCTACAAATTGGCCATCATCATCAATAGGCAGCTGCTGGTTGGAAATCATTCCGATTGAAACCATGTCTTCTTCATTTTTCCAATTGTTATGGATTCTACCAAACCCATATTCATCATAACGTTCAGAAATCTTTCTGGCTTTATTAAAGATTTTAGTAGTTAGTTCTGTTTTTTTAAGAAAATACAGACCGCCGTTAAACAGAATAGAATGGTCGATCCCAAACTCTTTTCTGGCAAAATCTGCCTGATCTCCCCAATAATCCTCAATGGGGTGGAGTTTTCCGAGAACGGTTACATCCATTTCTTTACAAGCATCAAAAATTGGGGTCAGATCTCCAAAACAAAGCATGTCCGAATCTATGTATAACGTTTCGTCGGTTTGTAAAAAAGTATCAAGGTAAAGTTTGGTTTCGATAAACAGTTTGGCAATGTGTTCTTCTACCTTAATAAAATGAATGCCTTTATATTTTTTTTGTGGGATAATATTTGTTGCAATAAAAATGGGCAGCTCAGGGTTATGCAGTTGAATAGAGGCTGCGCAACTTAGCGCAAAATTCAAATATTTTTTAGTATTTGTACCAACTAGTATTACGGATCGGCTTGCCATTATCTAAATTTACTTTTCCAGTTAAGAAAAGGTTTTTCTATTAGGTAATAAGATACTGTTGCTACACCCAACAACAACGTAAATCTTAATAGATAATTAAACATAAACGGAATTTTATCGATAACATAAAAAGGAATAAACATATGATATAGGTAGAGACCATAGCTAATCGTTCCAATAAAGAGGATAAATCTCAGTTTTAAAATCTTATTTAACCAAGAATTCGTTTTTGAAATCTTGATTATTAATAATGATGCGAGTAGTGTAAAATTTATTCTCTCAATAATATCTTTTATCACCTGATTTGATATCAAACTGATCAAAAGCACTAACACAATGGAAAAACAAATTAATAAATTAAGATACAGATTTAGTTTTTTTACCTGCGTAGATGTAACCCGGTTTTCATAGTAAGCTAGTAAAGCCCCTGTTCCTAACCCATCCAAACATCCAAATGGTAAATATTTATACATTTCACTGTAACTAGCGGTGGCACATCGAAAAAGGATACCAGTCAAAATTGCAACCAAAATCACAACTTTTATGTTTTTATTCGGAATAAAGAATATGAGCAAAGGCCAAAAAATATAAAATTGCTCCTCTACTGATAACGACCATAAATGCGCCAATTTAGTTTGCCATCCATTTAGTACAAAAGCAAAATAAAAGTTAGATAAATAAGTGAAATGCCATGGAAATGAACCTGCTATTGATATGCGATCAAAAATTAATAAAGTGAATAGCAATAGATAATATATAGGAAAGATTCTCAAAAACCTTCTTGCATAAAAGTTTTTGAAATAACTTTTGGTAGTTACTAAGCCTAAATTAATTTTCTTTTTTTCGTTTAATAGTATTCTTGTAATTAAAAAACCACTCAAAACAAAAAAAATAGTTACTCCGGCATCACCAGTATTAATCCCAAAAGTTAAAAAACCAAACCAGTGCGATAAAATTACTAAGCCGATAGAAAGAGCTCTAATGCCATTAAGTTCATCAATAAACTTTATTCCCATCATAACTTTAATGTGTATCCATTAAGATCCAGTTTGATGGATAAATTTCTGGAGGTACTGTTTTTTGAATGTGGAAACCTAAAAAGTATTTCGGACAATAAACCATTTTGTTTGGGTTTGTGTTTAACCAAGCCGCCCACCAACTAAATGTACTGTTCGAAATAACACATATATCGGCATTTAACATATGTTGAAAATCGGTAATTTCATTAGCCTGCGAGATATATTTGTTTTTTACATAACTAAATTCTTCTGCTACGAATTTTGGATCATCACTAATAAAAACAAACAGTAAGTTGTCTTTTTCAAGTTTGGAAATGATGTTATGATAATAATCTCTGGGAAGTGAAAGATCGGGTTTTCCTAAATTTAATTGCTCAAGTTGTGTATAATCCGTTCTCCTGATATGAAATGTCGCTATTTTCTTGCCGCTGAAAATAGATTTATAAGTTCGTTCATATTTTTTTTGTACCGTTGTTCTAATAGTAAACAGTTTTCTGATCTCTTGTTGATATTCCTGAAAGTAAATTTCTGATTGAAAGTAACCAATATATTGAATATCGTTTTCTAAATTTTCTAATACTTTATACGGATAAACATCGAATCCAAAACGTACTTCTTGCTGTAAAGAAACAGGTTTTAGCGCTTTTGAAAAAAATCGTTTAAGGTGAATACTGAAAATGCTATTAAAACCGGTTATGCTAAAGATATAACGGCTTAGTAAGTTGATTAAAGAGGGCTCAAGTGTGAAATAGGCGGGAATTAAGAATTTTTCCTGACGAAGATCAATGAAATATTCAGTTTTCAGCTTTTTTGCCGTGCTATAAGCGAAAGCGTATTGAAAAAGTTGATTTCCGAGTCTCCCCTGTAATAAAACGCCTATCAAATTTTTGAACTTTTATATGTCGATAGTATCGTTAACGCCATTGCTGATGTTGCCTTAAGAAACCATCCTTTTTAACGAAAACAACATCGCATTGTGCAAGAGCTCCATCATATGGCCTGCGTGAGAACCCTGCGAAATCGTAAATGACATAATTGTTTTTACTCATAAAATCAATCACTTCGTCGAAAATTGGCATACCTTCAAATTTGAAACGCTTTAATTATCCGTTTCACGCTAAGAGATGCTAAAAGCATTTATTTGATCAGAAATTTGAATTACATTTTCTTTTGTTAGCGAATTCGAGATCGGTAAACTTAAGGTAGTTTGATGTATCAACTCTGAAATAGGAAACGATAAACCTTTGAAAAGTTTTTGATATCCTTTTTGATGGTGCGGTGCTACAGGATAATGAATTTCCGTTTTAATTCCATTTTTAAATAAAAATAACTTCAGCTCATCTCTCTGTTTAAGGCGTAGGTTAAAAATGTGGTGGACATCATAAAAACCTTCCTGCCTTACCGGCAATGTTAATTGTTTATTACTTATGGAACTGAAGTAGGCATTGGCCAGTTCTTTTTTATGTTGGTTTGATTGGTCTAAATCTTTCAGCTTAATTCTTAAAAAAGCTGCTTGTAATTCATCTAATCTGCTATTCACACCAAAATAATCATTATAATATTTTTGGTGGGAGCCGTAATTCCTGAGTGCTTTTAATTCTAAAGCCAATTCCTCATCATCAGTAACAATTGCTCCAGCATCTCCCAATGCACCAAGATTTTTGGTTGGATAGAAGCTAAAAGCACCAAATTTGCCCCAGGTACCCACCTTTTTTTGGTTAATATGCGTTCCATGTGCCTGTGCACAATTTTCAATTACAGGGATTTGATAGTGGTTGGCAATTTCCATTATCTTTTCCATTTCACAAGGTTTTCCATACAAATGCACTACCATTAGTGCTCTGGTGTTTTTGGTAATATATTGTGGAAGTAAATCGGGGTTAATGTTGTAAGTTTCTAATCTGGGTTCTACCAATACAGGTTTTAAACCAGCGTTAATAATGCTTAAAATCGTAGCAATATAGGTATTGGAAGGAACAATAACCTCTGCGTTTTTTGGAAGATTTAATGCTATTAACGACAGGTAAAGTGCATCCAAACCTGATGCAAGCCCGATACAGTATTTGCTGCCGCAATAGGACGCAAATTCATCCTCGAAAAGGCTTACCTGCTCGCCCAGTACATACCATCCTTTGTTTAAGAAATTATTAAAAACGGCAGCAAACTTCTCCTGATAAGGCTTATTTACCAATGCCAGATTTTCGTATTCAATCATAAATAAGGTTCGTAAATATAATCAGCTGCGTCGAAATACTCAGAAGCGAGCACCATCAATATTGCATCTTCGCTAAACTGATCCATTTTATGCCAATCTTCTTCTTTAATAATTAAGCATTTATCAGGCGTATCTAATGTAAAGTATTCACTTATATTTCCGTTGTTGTTAAAAATCCGGCAACTTCCCTGGATGCAAATCGCAGCCTGTATAGTTTTATGATGTCGATGTCCGCCCCTTATTGATTTATCAACACTATAAATATAAAAGATCCGCCTGATATCAAAAGGTATATTTTTTTCAATTACGGTGAGGTTTCCCCGCTCATCAGTAAATGTTTTTAAATCAACTAAATAGGCCATTTTTCTTTTTTAAAAGGTATCTGTAGACCCGTTTGATATAAGTTAGGTTAAAAAAAATCACCGTTTGAAGGATATATATTGCACCCAATTCTCTTTGCCACATAGTAGAAAGCAGGGAGCTGGGTTGAGTAGGGGAATTGTACCGGATAACTTGATTGTCGCTCACGGTTTTAATAAGTTTGCTGTTCTTTTTCAGGTTTAAAATATAGGTTCGATAAAGCTTTCTAACCTCCCTGTTAACTTTTGCCGGCCCGTATAAATTAATACCGTGCGCAATAAAATGATCATATATCCTTAAATGATGAAAATGATAATAAATTAGGGGCTGGCCATTTACCAATAACTTTCCCTGTTTTAAGTTTAAAGGGGTTTCGTTTATATTCCAGGGTGCTCTTCCAGCGGTTTTTAAATCAACATCGCAAACGTTTTTAAAATCTATCTTCCATCTGTCCAAATATTTCTGGTCAGCAAAATAACCGGTAACAGGATCAAGAACATCTTTACACCATGTTAAACATTTTTTCATCCAATCCTGGAGCAAGATTTTGGCATCAGCTGTGTTTGGAAAAGACTGGAAACTCACATTATATCGACCATAGTTTTCTAAAAATAAAAGGTTGGAAGAAAAATCGTGCGGTGTGATGAGTATGTCGTCTTTTTGAAAGTGGGTTAAGATTACCGATGGATCGGAAAAAAAGTAAACATCAGCATCTAGTGTTGTTATTCTTGCGCAATCTGGAAAGGTTTCTAATATATAAAATGGTAAAACAGGGCTTAAAGTAAAATAGTATTCAACCTTGTTCCTGTTATTTTTAGCGATTAATAAATCGGGATATTTTTTTTCTATTTCTGGCAATGAAATAACAACAAGCTGAGGGTTATTTTGGTTATAAAAATAGTTTGCGGTTTCTTCATCTAATGCTAAAATGAAAAGCTGATAGTTCTGCTTTAAAACCCGGGTTAACGAATCAATTAAACATAAACCCCTACTTAAATAATTGATATCAAAAAGAGTGGCAAAGTTCATGGTTTTTTGATAGCTTCAATAAATAAAGAATCAGGTTTTCGAACTTCACCGTCTTTCCCATCCAGTTCAAAACCTACCCAATTGGGAATATTGCTGGTAAAGGCGTTGGTTACGGTTACATTTGAGAATCCCAAAGTTTTGAGCAAATGACCTAAAGAATAGCGGTCGTACATCCATTGGTGTATTTCGCCTCCTAATCTGAAACGGCCAATTTGTAGCGCTGTTTGATCCTGGGCTTTCATTTTGAATGGATTTAATCTTCGTACCACTGCTTTTCCCAAATCGATCAGCGACCTTCTTTTTTTTGGTGATGGTGTAGTTACACTGTTAACAACGTAATTTCTTAAAGCTTTCCCTTCTTCGCCAATGCGTTGGAAAACAAATGCTTCATTTATGATCTTATCCTGAAAGAGATAATTGGCCATGTTGCCGCCGCCGTAATTTCTAACGGTCTGATCGTACATTTCCAATAACATCCATTCGTAGTTGGCTCTGGTTTGTTCGTTTTGCTCATCTTGTAGCCCGCTATCCAAAAATTTAAGATAATTTCTTGCAATTTGCTCCAGATCGGGAACCGCAATTCTGATGATGCCATTTGGCGCTAAAACCCGGTAACATTCGGCTAGAAATTTAAAACCATCAGGCCTGGTGAAGTGTTCAAGGACGTGAGAATGGTAAACAACCTCAAATGATTCATCTGGCATTGGAATTCCTTTTAGTAAATTATGCTGAATCACATGTTTGTCCGTACTGATAAAGTCCAGATTGGTCCATATTTCATCCGTCGAAAAATGATTTCCGCATCCTAGATTTAGATATGCCATTTTTTAAATATAAATCCTTCCCAAATTAATTTTTTATTTTCAAGCATTGATGGTGGCATAAAACCGTTGTCGAAAGCACCTAAAAAATCGTACGTTTTTTCGAAGTGCGCCAATAATTTTTCTTTATTAAAGAACCAGCAGGGATAACTTGCTTCATGGATTTCTGCTGGTACCTGTTGAAGGCAGATCATATCTTCGTGATCTATAACGATAGCTGTCCGATCGAAAATAATGAAAGGTATTTGATAAGAGATAAATTTATCAAGCCATTCGTAAGGGTTTTCCAGGTATTGTAAAACGCTACTTAATATTAAAACATTGGGTTTTTGTTCTTTTAAACAGTCTTCAATATTTGAATAAAATTTTAAATCTTCGTTTTCAAAAAATTGTTTTCCCGTTTCTACAAAATGAGGTTGTTCCACAATGCACCAGGTTATCTTTTTTACATCTTGGAGAAATTTTTTGTTCTGATAATAGGTTGATCCTAAAGAGCCTCCAAAATCAATGATGCAAAGCTCATTGTTATTGGCAAGTGCAGCTTTTTGTAAACCTGCCAAAAGCCCCCAACTGTATTGAATTTCGTCAAAAATAACTGAATCCCGTTCGTATACTGCTTCGCCATCTCGGACCTTTAAGAGCGCATTTTTGCATTCTTCTAAAATATTTTGTGCATCATACCCTGTTGATGCTTTTTTTGCTTCTTCCCAGCTTGGGTAGGGTGTAAACCATGCAAATTCGGTAGTTTTTTTAAGTTTCCTAATCATTTTAACCAAAGGCTTAGGAACAACTTGCTTGAGTATTTTTCGGGCAGATTTTTTAAAGTCGTTTTGGTAATGCCTATAAAGCTTAACAAAGTATGCGCTATTTATTTTTACTGGTAATTTATTGCCATAAAAATCACCTTTACCACTATAACCCAACCTCATTGCTTTTAAAACCTGAGGATCTATTTTTACCTCCTGTTTTATCAAGTCTATTTTATTTTGCAATAGTGGAGGTAATACATTAAAGGTAGAATGGGTTGCATCATTTAAATAGAGGTGTTGGGAGATAGATTCGTTTGGATACAGCGTTAACCAGTCATTCAACACACAAGTTGCCGTCCATTGAACATCCCAGGCAGAAACCGCATTGTTTATTTGTGCAATCAATAACCCCTCCATATCAAAAGCACCATTACTATTGAATTTTTTTATCAGTTTTTTGCTTTTGAGTTCATCCAATAATTTCTGTCCATTATATTCATAGGCGCTCCATCTATAACCCCAGGTAGCCCAACCTAAACAATCGGGATATGGTAAAAAGAATGATCTTGGATATTTAGCGCCATTGGCAAAAAAATTACATGCCCCGATTGATGAAACTTTTGGATGATTTTCATATAGATTTAAAGCATCATTCATGAAATCTAAAAAGAATGGCGAGATGATTAAGTCGTCTTCTAAAACGATAATTTTACCGTGTTTATTGATTACTTCGGTTACGCCTTTAATAATTGAGGGTGCGCAACCCAGATTCGTTTCAGCTTCTACAACATGGGTTTCTTTACACCAATTTTTACTTTTTACAAATTCTCTTACAGCGTTAATCTTCTTAATCTCGGTTGAATCAGCGTTTTTCTTGGCGCCGTCGCAATAAATATATAAAATTGAGTGTTTAGCAAGCTGGTTTGCCATCAAAGAATCGAGCAAACGTTCGGTATTTAATACCCGGTTATAAACAAATAATATGATTGGGGCCAGCGACATAAAGTTAATTATTTTAAAAACGATGGTGCAACAATAGATCCATGCTGGGGATAGAACGGAATTGTTCTATTGATCATTGGCGCCTCAAATATTTCAAATCCCAATTCGTTAGATACCCAATCAAATACCTCGTGTTCACCAGCGCCTAGCCAAGCCTCCAGGCCATACTGATCGGGAATTAAGTTGCTTAGTTGCATCTGGCATTGGTATGTTTTGGGTTGATCGCCATAAAAAATAAATTGCTCTAAAGAGGGGTATGCATGTAAAATGATGGCTCCAAGACTATTTTTAATGCTGAAGTTTACGAACGCTGGTGGAAAATCTATTTGGCTATCAATGGTAAATTTAATGTGTAAGGTTAGGTTTGGTTGTTCGCCTTCCAGTTCAATTTCTATTCTTGAAAAAGAAGGATTATAAGGTTTTTCCTTCCTAACCCATAAACTGCTTAAATATTGGACCTGATTTTTCTGATAATATTCTACAGCTTTATTTATAACAGAAACATTGGCCATTATCCCTTTTTCGAGTACAATTCCTTTAGTACATAATTCAAGGATAGCATGCATATTATGGCTTACAAACAATACCGTTCTTCCTTCTCCCTTGCTCACTTCTCCCATTTTGCCTAAACATTTCTTTTGAAATTCTGCATCACCAACAGCAAGTACTTCATCTACGATTAGTATTTCACTTTCTAAATGTGCGGCAACGGCAAAGGCTAAGCGAACGTACATGCCAGAGCTGTATCTTTTTACTGGTGTATCTAAATAACGTTCTATACCTGCAAAATCTACAATCTCTTCCAGCTTACGTTGAATTTCTTTTTTACGCATGCCTAAAATAGCACCATTTAGAAAAATATTTTCACGGCCACTAAGTTCTGGATGGAAACCTGTTCCAACTTCAAGCAAACTTGCTATTCTTCCTTTGCCTGATATTTTACCGGTAGTAGGAGCGGTTACTTTACTCAATATTTTGAGCAACGTGCTTTTTCCAGCACCATTTCTACCAATAATGCCTACAGCATCTCCTTGCTCAATTTCGAAATTAATATCTTTTAAGCTCCATACTACATCGCTTTCACTTTTGGTATTTTGGTCATTACTTTCCCCGATCCGCAAAAAAGGATCTTCTTTACCTCGGATGCGCGCATACCAGCGCTCCAGATCACGGCTGATTGTACCGGTGCCAATCTGACCCAATTGATAGGCTTTGCTTAGATTTTCTACTTTTATAGCAATATTTTTTGACAATTGTTTAGTGGTTAGGGGTTATAGGAAAAAGGTTAGGGCTTAGGAGTTAGTGTTATTAATCTGTGAATTTCTGAGCCCAGTCAACTTAATCGTTATGTTTTCAATTTTCGATCGGTAAGTTAAATATTCTTCGTCGGTTATATAATCAAGGTCCACTGCGGCGATTATGTGATTTAGTGTTTCCAGTGCCATGTTGGTATAATGTGCTTTATCTTTTGAAGTAATTTTTCCAGATCCTTCGGCTAGGCATTCCCCAATACTACTAACAGTTATACTGTATCAACAAAATTCCGTTCTACCTTATTAAAAATAAATGTGCCTATCAGCAATAGCATTGCGGTAACTACGGCAGCATAACCTAAACTAAACCAACTAAAACTTCCCTCTCCTAAAAAGCCATACCTGAAGGTTTCGATAATTGGGGTCATTGGGTTGTATTTAATAATCCAAGCATATTCGGGATATTTTTTAATCGCTTCGGATAAGGGATAAATTACCGTGGTGGCATACATCAGCAACTGTACACCAAAGCTGATCAGGAAAGCCAAATCTCTGTATTTGGTAGTCATGGCAGAGATAATCATTCCCGTACCCAAGCCCAATAAAGCCATTAACAGTACAATAACGGGGAATAAGCCAATTGCCCAACTGATACTAAAATTAGCACCCGAAAAATAATAATAGGCCATTAAAATTAGAAATAAGAGCATTTGCACGCCAAAACGAACCAGATTGCTCACCACTATACTTAATGGCATAATTAACCGTGGAAAATACACTTTGCCAAAAATGCCTGCATTATCTCTAAAAACAGAGGATGTTTTGGTTAAACAATCTGCAAAATAATTCCATGCTGTGATGCCAGCCATGTAAAATAGGGGTTTCGGCAAACCGTCAGTTGATATGCCTGCCAGGTTTCCGAAAATAAAGGTAAAGATGATGGTTGTAAATAGGGGTTGGATAAAGAACCAAAGCGGGCCTAAAATAGTTTGCTTGTAGAATGAAACAAAATCTCGTCTTACCAGTAAAACCAACAAATCTCTGTATGCCCAAACCTCGTGCAACTTTAAATCAAACAGCGATGCTTTTGCCTCTATCGTCCACTGTTGTTCTTCTTTAATCATAAATATTGGGTCTTTTGGCCAGGTTATTCACTTGTATGTTTTTTTTGCTGTTCAGCTAAAAGTAAATGTTTTATCGATTGTAGGTATTTGTTATAACTAAATGCTTGCATACATTTTTCTTGAAGGTTTTTTTTCTCTTCATCAGTTTGGGTATGCCTTAATAAATGGCAGATACTGCTTAGCATTTCTTGTTGATCATCAGGATCAACCAATACGCCTAGTGCGCCACCCCGCAGGGCATCTACACTGCCATCTTTATTTCCGGCAATTACCCTCAAACCACTGGCAAGCGCTTCGATAAATACAATTCCAAATCCTTCTTTTTTGCTTGGTAATATAAAAATATCAGATAGCAGGAAGTGCTCGGTGAGTTCGGCTTCATCAATAAAACCTACCATTTTAATGTGATTTTGCAGTTTGTTTTTAGCGATTAATTCATCAAGTCTTCTTTTTTCTACTGTATCCCACTTGCCACCTAGCAGGTAAATCAGATTTGGATAAGTTTCTAATAATTTCGGCAATAGCTCAATAGTGTGGTCATATCCTTTATATTTCTCAGAAGAAGATAATCTCGACAGCGAGAATAAAACCAGATTTTCGCTATTTAAGTTGTACCTATTTAACAAAACCTGTGGTTTTTCAAATTGGGTAGAAAGATGGTAAAAAGGATCAAGGCAATTGTTTAATACTTCAATCCTATCTGCAGGGATTTGATGCATCTCCATAATTTTATCTGCAGTAAATTTGCTTACACAAATAATCTTATCCAATTGATTTAACATTTTGAGCTTGGAATCTGATAGTTTTTTCCAAACTTCAATGCCGTGGGCCAATAAATAGATTTTTTTATTGGGATGTATTCTCTTAATGAAGAATACGATGTTGATTAGATGAATATGGCTTAATAAAATTACATCTGCTTTTAAGCCACATAAAAAAGATTGCACAACAAAATGTTCCTTTCTTCCGGCAAAGCCTCTAAATTGAGACTTACTTAGGTATCTGGAATCGCGATCGGTATTTTTATCATACATGGAGTAAACCGTTGATTGAACCAGTTCATCTTCACTTAAATCGTAAAGCACCCTGCATAAAGTACGGCAAACCTTTTCGATCCCGCCGGTTAAACTAAAGGTTTTCAGGGTTAAAAATAATACTTTAACTGGCATGATAAATTCTGTATAGCGCCAATGCCGAACTCCAGTGTAACCTATTTTCTCCAAAATCCTGAATAAGGGATTTTGCCCGTTTATTGCTGTAGCGCTTAGGATCTGCAATGGTAGGGTTGTGCCTCATCCATTCTTGAAATGGAAAGGTAAAACCCATTTTTGAACGCTTCCATGTTTCTACCGGTAAATCTTCTTTATATGCTTCAACCAGGAGTTTCTTTTTCTGTTCATAGCTGAATTTGATTTCGGTGGAAATGGAAAGTACCAGATTTACAAAATTGCGGTCTAGAAACGGCACCCTTACCTCAACACCATGGCTCATGCTCATAAAATCAGTATCTTTTAGCAATTGGTTTTGCATATACATGTTAAATTCGAACCAGCTAGCCCGCGTTTCGTTGCTGGTCTTTTTAATTCCCGGATGAAGGGGGATATCTTCCAGGCAATTGAGAACGGTTTTCATATCGATATCCAATAAATTGGCAATTACATCAGGAGAATAAACGCCCCTTAAACAAAGATATTCGCCAATGGGAGAATTTAAACTGAGGTAATATAATCGTTTAAACTTAGTGTTATTAGAAAAGCGCATACTACGTAAAACACTTTTACTCAGCCAATTTAAGTTCTGTATTTTATGGATGCGATCAAAAGATGGGTACCCGCCAAAAAGTTCATCGGCGCCTAAGCCCGACAGAACAGCCTTTATTCCATGTTCTTTTGCTGTTTTACATACAAACCAGGTGTTAATCCCATCATTTGTAGGTTGATCCATGTTGGCTAAAACTGTATCAAAATTCTGCACAAAATCCCGGTAGGTAATAAGGCGTTCAATTTTTTTTACATCTATTTTTTGAAGCAGACTGTTCCGCTGCTTTTTTTCAGAAAAATCTATTTCATTAAAATTGGCAGAAATGCAGGATAACTTTTTACCATTGTGTTGATTGGCCAAAATGGTGATAATACTCGAATCTAAGCCGCCACTAAAAAGTACGCCAATCTCAACATCAGAAATCATTTGCTGTTTAATAGAATTGGCCAGCTGTTCGCGGATCAGTTCTATGGCATAATTCTCGTTAGTGATATAAGGAAAGCTGTCAAACTCATGGTATGATTGGGTAGAATACTCAGCGTTTCTGATGTTATATTTGAGAAAACAGCCTTTACCTAAGCTACAAACATCTTTTAATGTGGTGTAAGGCTCGGGAATATGGCCGAATGCAAGATAGTAAATCCGCCAATTTTCATTTTCCTGATAAATATCGGCGTGTTTAAAAGCCTTTACTTCTGATGAAAAAATTAAGGCTCCATTGGCAAGGTGGTAATACAAGGGTTTGATCCCGTTTTGATCCCTTACCAAATATATACACTGATGCCGCTTATCGAAAATACAAAAGGCAAAAATTCCGTCCAGTTTTTCGAAAGCTTTTTCTCCCCAATGCTGGTAGGCATAGAGTATTACCTCCGTATCGGTTTGTGTTTTAAAAATGTAGCCTAAATTAATTAACTCGGTTCTAATTTGCAGGTAGTTATAAATCTCGCCATTGTATGTGATAACGATATCTTCTTTGTGGCTTAACATTGGCTGGTGACCACTAGAACTGAGATCCAGGATAGCTAACCTACGGTTACCCAGGCATACGGATGATTTTTTATCAGCATAAATACCATGATCATCAGGCCCACCGTGTTGCATACTATCGCACATGGCTTTTACCTGTTGAGTAACTTTTTCGAATGAATTTCTACTATTTATAATGCCCGCTATGCGACACATAATCTTGTTTTATCAACCAATTAGAAGCTATTTTAATGCGTATTGGATACAGCTTCGCCCCCTCAGTCACATTTTATTTTCAAAATGAACTGATTATTTTTTATATATCTTGCTGAGTCCTATCTCAGATCTCACTTCTCAAATCTCATACCTCAAGTCACCCTAGAGTGGCTCTACAAATGCTATCGATGTATTAATATTAATCGAATAGCCCATGTTTTGTAAACGTAAAATAATACGCTGTTTGTTCTGTAACGATACCAATTCGGCAATTATGCCTTTAAAAGGTCCGGCTTTAATCAATACGCTTTCACCTGGTTTAATGTCATAATCAATGAGCTCCAGATCGGCGTCTGTAGCGAGCAAGAGCTTAAGGTCATGGATTTGTTGATCAGGAATAGAAGCGACTTGGCTGGAGAAATAAATAAATCTGGCAACCCCATTGGTCATCAAAACTTCTGCATATTCTCTCGCCGAAATATACACAAATAGATAAGATTTAATCAAGGGCTCTTCGACGATTTTTTTACGGTCGCTCCAATGCTTAACTGCCTTTTTAAGAGGTAAATAAGTTTGGATTCCTTTCCTGTTCAATTCTTCATTCGCCTTTTTTTCTGCTCTCGAACGTGTATAAACCGGATACCACCTGTAATTTTGATCTATCATTTAGTTAATAGTATAAGCTGGGCAACTGCTTTCCATTCAATAATTATAACAACTAGCTGCTTTCAATAATTAATCAATTAACACCTGTTTATTTCTGCTCTATTCATTGCAGTTTCCCATCTATTTTTTCTTCCAAAATTCCCACCAACTCCTTTCATTATCATAATAACCGCTTTTTCCATAACCGGTATAGTTAGAGTAGTAATAAGTTCCGGTATTACCATGGGCATAATTGGTGGTGTAAATATTTGCATGCAGTTTCTCATCCCCAAAAGAGTTTAATATGATGGCAATATTGTTAAGGCCGTATTCTTTTGATAAACGATCAGGAATGGTTGCTGCCCTGAACTTAGAAACGCCCGAGCGAATAATAAAAAGATTGATATCGGCCTTTCTGATGAGTGGTATCGAATCCGATACCAACCCTACTGGCGCAGTATCAACGATGATATATTCATATTTTTCCCTAAGTTTTTCGATGAGCGTTTCCATTGCTTTATTGTGTAGAAGCTCTGAAGGGTTTGGCGGAACCGGACCCGAAGTGATATAATCAATTCCGTGTTTCTCATCTGAAAAGATAATATCGGTTAAACCAGCCTGTTTTGATAAATAATTACTCAAACCAAGGCGGTTATCAGAACCAAAGGCATAATGCAATTTGGATTTTCGTAAATCTGCCGCAATAAGAATTACTTTTTTATCAATAATTGATAATGTTCCGGCCAGATTTAAGCTTACAAATGATTTGCCTTCGCCAGAAACTTCAGAAGTAACACAGATTACTTTGTTCGGCTGGTCACTGGCCATAAAGCTCAGGTTGGTACGAACAGATCTAACCGATTCTGCAAATATGGATTTTGGCTTTTCTATTGATAAAACACTTTCGCCAAGCTCAACTTTTTTAGGATATTTTAGAATTACACCAATTATAGGGGTTGTGGTTAATCCTTCGATGGTTTCAATGTCGTAAAGGTAAGGGTTTAATATCCTTACAAGTAAAATTAATCCAAGGCCCGAAAACAAGCCGATAAATAAATACGAAGAGTATATCTTTTTTGGAATGGGGGAGATTGGATAAAATGAAGGCTGCGCTTCACTAATAATTGTAGCGCCTGAAATTACTGCTGCCGAGCTGATCTGTGCCGACAATTTCCGTTCAAACAGCATTGAAAACATGCGTTGATTAATATCGAAGTTACTTTGCAGTTTGGCAAAATCATTTTGTTTGGCCGGGATGGTGCCGAGTGCCTGGTTAGCCTGGCTAATTTGCCCGTTAATATAACTGATGGTTTTTTGATTTCGCTCATGCAATAAGCGGATATTGGTTACAATGGCTTGTTTTACCTCGTTAATCTGCCGGTTAATATCCTTTATAGGTTGGGCATCAGCGTTGAAATTCTGTAACTTGTTCTCCCTGTTTATGATCAGGCCGTTAAGCTGGGTAATTAAACCAGTTAATAATGTGCTATTCGTTCCTTCGAGATTTAGATTAAGCTGAATCCGCTCTTTATTGTTTTTTACCTGTGTTTCTAACTGTTGAATGCCGAGTTCCTGTAGTTGCAATTCTGCAATCTGATTTTGTAAATTAATAAGCTTCGAATTTCCAAGCTGACGGTCGCTGGTCGGATCGATTAATTTATTATCGCTTTGAAAACTCGAAAGCTTGTTGCCCGATTTACTTACCTGTGCATCTAAAAATGCAATTTGGCTATCCAGATAATCGATGGTTTGTTTGGCGGATCTTTTCTTTAGCTGAGCATCATTTTTTACATATTGTTTAATGATTTCATTAAGTATATCAGCCGAAAAAACAGGGTTGCTATCCGTATGGGTTACACCCATAATATTGGTGTTTTTTTCCTGTTCAAATACATTCAGTCCACCAACAGCGCGGCCATATAAATCTCTGGCGCCATTAAATTTAAAACTATAGTTACCTGCCTGCGGAATCTCAGTTTTAATTGTAAAAACCATATTTCCTAAATTTATGGCCTGGCCATAGCTATATTTTTTTACGGTTTTGTTATTGTCGTCGCTACTTGATAGTTCGAATGTGCGGTTATCAACAGGCTTAACTGAGTAGGTTGCCCTACTGAAATTAACAGAATCCTGCGTTAAAATATCAATTAAAAAAGGTTTTTTCGGATAAAGTTCTGTCACTCTTACCCTTCCCTCTAGATAGTAACTGATTTTATAATCAAGATTTTTTATTGCATTTAAAATTACATCTTCCGAACGCATGATAATGCCTTCGGTTTGAATCTGGTTTTGGTTAAAAGGACGGTAGTTTACAGGCGAAGTTGGCAAAGCCGACATTTGCTGTTGCTGGTCGCTATCTAGTTTTAATGATGCTGAAGTAATATAAATAGGCGTAATACTTCTAACATAGAGCCAGGCCATAACGAAACTGATCAATACAGTTCCTGCAACCCAATACCACCTGCTTAAAAAAATTAAGGCTATTTTCCAGTAGTTAATGGTTTGGCTGGCTAATTTTCTGCTTTCGGTTGATGTTGTATTGTCCATTAACGGGTAAGGGTAAAGATTAATACAGCTAAATTAACGACAACAAGCAATGGCTGAACGATGTTGTTTACGCTTGTTAGTTTTTCGGTCAGTGCCGAGCTCTTGGTTTGCTGCAGTACAATAATGTCATTATTCTGAAGAATCAGCTTTTTACTGGCCAAGCTGTTAATATCGTTTAAGTTAACATAGATAATTTCTGGATGGCTCCGGTCGCCACGGATAATTTTAAGGGTTTTAGGATCTGCAGTTTTATTAATGCCGCCTGCCTCGCCAATAATGTCAATCAGTGTGGTATTTTCCCGCTCAAGCAAAAAATTGCCCTGCCTACTAAATTCGCCGAGTAAAGTAACTTTTAAATTTACTACACTCAACTCAATAATTGGATCGCGCAACAATTGCTTTGCATATAAATCTTGTATTTTAATGGCAGCATCCCTTCTGCTCAGTCCCACTACCTCAACTTTTCCGATGGCCGGTAAATTTACTTTACCATCCAGGTCTACCAGATAAGACAAGGTACCATTAATACTGCCAGCTACCACATTCTGGTTACCGCTTGGATTGCCTGAAGAAGTTGAAGCACCAAACTCTTTGTTTTGTACATTTCGAATGGCCAATTGATCATTAACCCTTATTTTGTAGTAAGCATCACTAATACCCTGATCGTTTACTACATATACCTGTTTAATGGTATCGGTAACCACATCACTCGGGGCGTTAAACAGACTATGCTCTTTTCTGGCAGCACAGCCTATAAAAATTGAGCAAATGAATAAAATACAGACAGATTTTAATATTGCTTTTGTTGGGATCATAATTGGATGGGAAATAGATTTGTGCAATGGCTTGCACGCAATATATGGTTAAAGATGCTTAAAATATGGTTAAAGATGCTAAAAAAAAATAAACTGAAAAGTAAGATTTACTTATTGTCTCTTAAGGAGGTGATGAATAGTGCATAATTTCATGTTTGTTATATTTTTAATATTATGAGTTAATACCTCATTAACAACGGTTTTTAACGCCATTTGTTTAAAATCAGCCAACGATAAAAAAGGGAGTTAGTTTTTAGGCATTATTTCTGTATTGATAAATATCAACAAGATTATTTGTAATTGTAGTTTTACTACTACGATTTTAACTAGGTTTGTGATGGTTTTAAAAGTCTGTCTCTATCCTTAGTTATGAAAAAAATACTGGTGCTTTTTGCATCTATTTTATGCCTTGTTTTTTCCATAAAAGCAAGCGCTCAAACTGGTTGCATAAAATATTATGGGCCAGGTTTTGATGCAGTTTATTACCCTACCAATTTAGGCACTACAGGTGTTTTTGGCCCTAATTATGGTGGAACCCCAGTGAGCTTACCTTTTGGGTGCTGGCCCACCGAGCCATCAAGTACTTTAACAAGAGAATGTACTATAGGCACTGTTTATGGAGGTTTATTAATACAGAACCACATTCAATGTCCTATTGATACCTATTTGCCGTTTTTTGTTTTACTCGCAAGCTGTTTAGGAGCAGGTTTGGTAAGAAACAGAATGGTTGTTGGTTTCCTTCACTAGCATTATATCCTTTCCATACTTGTTTGCCGTTAAATTTAAATAATCTAACGGATGCAAAATGCACATCATATACTCATATTTAGTATTTAAAAAATATTTTTTGTATCATTTTACATACAATCAAGTATTTTTTTAGTGCTTTTTCCGATCTTTGCGCAAATTGGTAAGGATGGTTAGGATTTTGTTTTCAATTTTTATTGCGCTCTCGATTTCTATTTGTGCTTCTGCTCAAACAGGTTGCCTCGTATTAAATTTCGACGCTTACAATAAGGTTTTCAATAATCATCAAACTGCCACGCAGTTTTATACAGGCGATGGAAATAATTTTGTTTGGTGGGAAGGCGTATGTGGTCCTCATACCTACTTAGCCACATCTGGTCCTTCATTAGGTACTTGTACATTAGTTGGTTCGACAAAAACTGGACAGATTTATGCCATTTCTAGTACTTTTACAGCTCCCTGCGGTGTACCACTTGACGACTACATTATTTTCTTGCTACTTTCTTCAGGAGTTTTAGGGGCTTTGGTACTAAGAAATAAATTTTCATTCACAAATATTTGATAGCGCGCTGTTTTAAATTCCATTTTAAGTAAAGCAGCTACTCATTTCTCAAAGTAAACTGCATCCCTATTTATTTCCTATGGTCAGCATCATTCTGATTGAAGCTGGATTCTTATGAATTCTCGTCTAAACGATAGATTTTGTGAGTATAAGCTTGCTTCTCTATTTATTTTATTATTGATAAAAATCAATACTTTTTTCTGGTTTAAAAAGCATATTTATAGGTGTTTAGCCTAATAGAGCCCATTTTTCTGTTTTTAAACTAAATTTCTACAGGCACCCTTTGTCATAGCAATCTGATTTTACATCTTATTCATTTTGTTCGAGTTGCAGCTAATGGTATTTTTGTAGTTGTAATTATACGAATTTTGTTGCTTTTTGTTTGATTTTAAGGCGTTCATCTGGTAGCAAAATAATTTTTTAAGCCGCATCCAATTGAATAAAATTATTTTTTTTGCCCAGCTTTTTACGCTATCCCTCATATCAATAAAAAGCTCCGCTTCCGATCCTGGCTCTTCATACGGCTGCTTGGTGCCGAATGAAGCTGTATATACTAAATGGTTAAAAACAGATTATGCGCCAGGAAACCCTTCTTGGGGGCCCTGGGAATATTATGATACGACGGGTATGAATTATACTGTTGATTATAATCAAGGCGCCAATCCCCCATGTGGATATATAAATCCTAATACTCAATTTTCGCAAAACGGTACATGTTTTGTACAGAAAGGTGCCGGATTATATGTTCAGGGTCTTTTTGGAGAAATTCACGATTTAACCAGCTGTAATGTACCTCTTGACAACTCTATTTATCTATTATTTGGGGCTTCACTAGCCGTATGTTTTATCCGCTCAAAATCATTAGGGTATCAAAAAACTATGGATAAATAATTAATTTAAGTATTCAAAACCAAGCTGGTCTAATAATCGTATCTGTCTCCATCAAACCAAACATTTTGTGATGAAGATATTCGCGATTACCTTAGTTGCTATATTAGG
Organism: Pedobacter sp. Bi27; assembly: GCF_918698255.1. NCBI lineage: Bacteria > Pseudomonadati > Bacteroidota > Sphingobacteriia > Sphingobacteriales > Sphingobacteriaceae > Pedobacter > Pedobacter sp. Bi27. The sequence goes on along the minus strand of NZ_CAKKMW010000001.1, from coordinate 1,080,795 downwards.
TATACTACATTCTGCCCGTGCCCAAGTTGGTTGCCGTACTGGCGATTATATATATATAACTGCAAATGGTACTTATTTCGATGGTGGATCAGCGGTTATTAAATTTAATGCAACAGATAGAATTATTAAAAGAAATTTTGCAGCAGATCCAAATTGCGGAATAAATCGAAATACAGCAGATTCTTATCCGGTAATTCCTGGAACACCGCTGAATCCAGACTCTAAATGCGTTTCCGACATCAATCTGAATGATGAGGGCAAATTGGTTATTTACAATAATGCTGACAAAATAAACTGTTCTATCGACGGCAATGTGATTTTTTTAGTTGGTTCAGCTAGCTTTATTGGGATCAACTTCCTGCGTAAAAGAAGAATGGCTTAAGGCATACCAATCAATTCACTTAGAAAAGAAAATCATAAAGACAACAATATTGTTTTTTGTCGTTGGCGACATACAGTATTGAACAAAAGGAACAACGAATTCATAATGTAAGGTGGCTAATTTTATGTCGGATCAGTATCGGCATGAAATGAAGTACTATATTGTTGCTTTTTCACTTTTTTTAATGTTTTATAGCATAAAAGCTAATGCTGTTGATGGATGTCTTTTACCTAACAATAGAGTTTATACCTTTCAGGGACTTTTAGGTTTTTACAGTTCTGCAACATCAACTCCTTTAGCAAGCGATTTTTGCAGCTGGACACCGACGACCGGCCCTAGCTGTAGTGTTTGCAATGGACCTCTTGATTTTTTAGGTACCTGCTTAATAGGAACTTATACCAATGGTATATATAGTAATAATTTTCAAATGGTACTATGCAATCTCGACGACTACTCTTGGACCCTTGGCGCCGCCGCAGGCATCTTTGGCGTATTCGTCATCAGAAGAAGAAATAAACAATAATAATCGGTTTCCATCAAATTTAATATTGTCGTTTGGATGTATCTACCAGGATTGAATGGTGATTGATTATATTTACCGCAGGTTTCTTTCATTCGTTAAAATGAGATGACCGCCGTAGATTAATGAAGATATCCCTTATCACCGTCGTTTACAATGGAGAAACATTCTTGCAAGAGTGTTTTAATTCTGTAATGGCGCAAACTTATCCAGATGTAGAGTACCTGGTGATTGATGGGGGATCGACAGACAGAACGTTAAATATTATTCAGGAGAACCAATCTCATATTGATTATTTTGTTTCAGAAAAAGATAAAGGTTTATACGATGCCATTAATAAAGGGATCCAGAGGGCAACAGGAGAGGTGATCGGAATCTTAAATGCCGATGATTTATTTGTACACCCTGATGTATTGGCATCAGTAGCTAGAACCTTTATCGATCAGCCAAAAATAGATGGACTTTATGGCGACCTCAATTATATCCATCCAAAAACACATAAAATTATCAGGACGTGGAAATCAGGGCAAAATACCTTTCAGGATCTTAAAAAAGGCTGGATGCCTGCGCACCCTACACTGTATTTGAAAAGATCTTTGTTTGAGAAAAACGGCGATTATGCCTTAGATCTGGGTACCGCTGCCGATTACGAATTAATACTACGTTACTTTTATACCCATAAAATAGAAGCGGTTTACCTGCCTGTGTTAATGGTGAATATGCGTATGGGAGGGGTAAGTAACCAATCTGTGATGAGCAGGGTCTCTGCCTTTGTTAATGATTATAAAGCCTTAAAGAGGAATAAGATGCCCTTGCCTTTTTGGGTATTGTTGCAGAAAAAGGTAAGCAAACTCAGTCAATTTTAGTGTTAATAAACAGCACTTTAGCACTATTTGTAACTTGGAGGTTTAAGGTTTGGAATTTTTTGTTGTCTGTTTAGTATGACGTAAATCGATTATTTTGATATATGTCATGTTAAACATTTTACATCACAATTTTGTTTACCTTAGTATAGTTATATTTGCTCGCAAGTCCCTATAAGTTTTGCTAAAAGATATTCTGAATACCAGCCCTGACTATTTCTGTATAGCCATATTTATTTTGGCTTTTTCAATCGTAATTATTAGTATTCCAAGTATAATCTATACTTCGTTAAAATATGGCCTTTTTGATAAGAACGACCTGTACCGTAAAAATCATAAACGCAACATTTCACGTTTAGGTGGCTTGGCCATTATAGGTAGTTTTACCGTATGTATTTTGCTTTTTTCGGCCATTATAAATTTTAAAGAGGCTAATTTTTTAATCGCATCGTGCATTATCCTTGCGGCTCTTGGCTTAAAAGATGATGTTTATGGCACCAATACCAGTACAAAATTTATTTTGCAGATCGTAGTCGCTTTTATCCTGGTTTTTTTCGGTGCTTTTCGTTTAACAAGTTTGTACGGTGTGTTGGGTATAGGAGATATGCTGCCTTTGTGGGGAAGCCTTTTTTCGATTGCATTAATTATTTTCCTGAATAATGCATTCAATTTAATAGATGGCATTGACGGACTGGCAGGTGGAATCGGCATTTTAACGAGCATGGCTTTCGGTATTTTGTTTTCCTTGATGGGACAAGTGCCCTATGCATTTATAGCCTTTGCCCTTGCGGGTGCCATTGCAGGCTTTTTAAAATACAATTGGTTTCCTGCTAAAATATTTATGGGCGATACAGGCGCACTGATCATCGGGCTTATTTCTGCTGCCCTGGCCATTAAGTTTATAGAGCTCAATAAGTTTACAGGTGAAAATAAACCTGCTTTTTATTCTGCGCCAGCAATAGCAGTAGCCATACTGATCGTACCCATTTTCGATTCATTAAGGGTTTTTACCATCCGTATTTTAAAGGGAGGTTCTCCGTTTAAGGGAGATCGTAACCACATCCACCACCGTTTAGAGCAGTTAGGGTTTAAGCCCAGCTGGATCGTAATTTCTACTGCTGGGTTTAATCTGGCTACAATAGCGGCCACCATTTTCCTTCAGCAACTTGGAAATTTTGTATTGATTTTCCTCATTATTGGTCTCTGCATTGCGTTTAATACCTTGCTTACCTTAGGCCTGCTTAAAAAGAAAGGCAGGTAAAATTAATTTAGCATATTTTCATGCAATTCAGAAAATTAAACCCATTTTTCGTAAAGCTAATGTAGTGTCTATCGGTTAGGGCAGTCCTTCTTTCCGCTCCTATCTTTTTGTGAAAGTTAGCTGAATGTTGTAGGTTGTTGAAACAAAAAGGATAGCCGCTACAATAAGGTTTATTTAACCAAGGCCTGTAGCACAAAACCAGGGGCAGCTTTGTATCGGTTTCCTGCAGATCAGGAGTACCCAGCCCCGGTCGCAGCGGCATCTCCAGAGCGCAGCACAGGGATATAGCGAACAACGGAAACAAACATTAATAGCTGTACAGGCTTTGCGCTCCTAAAAAAGAACCTTATCATTTTAAAAAAGCAGCTGACTTTGCACTCTTGAAATAAATTTTAATTTTTAGTAAAGCAGGTGTAGTGCCTATCGGTTTGGGCAGTCCTTCTTTCCGCTCCTATCTTTTTGTGAAAGTTAGCAGAATGTTGTTGGTTGCTGCTACAAAAAGGATAGCCGCTACAATAAGGTTTATTTAACCAGAGCCTGTAGCACAAAACCAGGGGCAGCTTTGTATCGGTTTCCCTGCAGATTAGAAGTACCTAGCCCCGGTCGCAGCGGCATCCCCGGAGCGTAGCGCAGGGATATAGCGAAGAACGGGAACAAGCCTTAATAGCTGTACAGGCTTTGCGCTCCTAAAAAAGAACTTCATTTTTTTTAAAGCAGATGAGAAAAATAGCCGCTGCAACAAGGTTTCATCATCCCTTTTCCATCTTGTATATTCAGGTCTTTGCTTTGATAAATAAATACTAATTTTGCGCTCTAATTTTTATAATAATGAGGCTGGCAATAAATGGTTTTGGTAGAATAGGAAGAACATTTTTACGCTTAGCATTGGCTGAGGGATTTGAAGTAGTGGCGATTAACGACCTGGCAGATGCCAAAACGATGGCTCACCTATTTAAGTACGATACTGTTCACGGTGTTTTCGCTGGGCGTGTTTCTGCAAAACCTGATGCACTGGTAATCAATCAGCTTTCTATTCCGGTTTTCGCTATCAAGGATGCCGATGAATTGCCTTGGTCGGCACTTAGGGTAGATCTGGTTATCGATTGTACTGGTAAAAATCTAACCAAATCATTGGCAGAAAAACACATTACATCAGGCGCAAAACAGGTGCTGATCTCAGCCCCAGCCGCTGATGATATTCCGATGGTCGTATTAGGTGTAAACGACTATCAGATTGATTTAAGTAGTCCTGTATTATCAAATGCCAGTTGTACAACGAATAATATTGCCCCGATGATTAAGATTTTGAACGATAACTGGGGTGTTGAAGAGGGGTATATTACGACCATCCACTCGATGACAGGTGATCAGAATCTGCATGATGCGAACCATAAAGATCTTCGCAGGGCAAGGGCCGCTTCATCTTCCATTATTCCAACCACAACAGGGGCAGCAAAGGCCATTACCCATATTTTTCCGGAACTGGATGGCCGTTTAGGTGGGGCAGGAATCAGGGTTCCTGTTTTAAACGGATCGTTAACCGATTTTACCTGCCTGCTAAAGAAGAAGACAAGCATAGAAGAAATTAATGCAGCTTTTAAGCACGCTGCACAAAATGAACTGAAAGGTCTTATTGAGTATACTGAAGATCCAATTGTATCAGTCGATATTATCGACAATCCACATTCCTGTATTTTCGATTCGCTATTAACCTCTATCGTTGGCGATCTGGTTAAAGTGGTGGGCTGGTATGATAACGAATTTGGTTACAGCAGCCGTTTGATCGATGTGGTGAAAAAAATTGATCAGCTTGGTAAAGGCTAAAACCTGGGGGTGGTTTATTGCTTTATTAATCAATAGCTCATAGTTAATTGCCAGGTGTAATAGGTTAATTCATTCCCAAAAAACAGTTCAAAACACAGAATTATTAATCGGTTAATCGACTCCTATCTCAATGTCATTAAGTTAAGCGTTTTTAACCACAGATGTACTCAGATAAACACGGATTTTTATATCTGTGTGCATCCTTTCTATCTGTGGTTAAATTATTTTTGCTCGTGCCGAATGGCTACTTAACGACATTGAGGATGCCGCTAGGCCTGCGGCTAAACACCTTGGAGCTGCAAGAAAACACAAAACGCCTAAATAATTTCTTTGTTTCAAGTGTAAGATACAGCAGCCATTATTTTCAACTTATTTTAAATACTACTAGGGAAGTATCTACAATGTTAAAAATTCTAGCCGATATTATTATCGGGTTTCAATTGCTTTATTAACTTTGCAAACGTTTGCAGTGCATCCAATAGCAATATCTTCACACTTGATGTAAGCTAGCTGATATTAAAAATATGGTCAAATTTATTCTTCCAGAAGAAGTACTGCCTTTAAGAAGCCTGGTTTTGCGCAATGGCAAACCATTCGAAGCATGCGTTTTTGAAGGCGATCTTGCCTACGATACCTTTCATCTTGGTTTTTTAAAAGATGGAGAAATAAAATCAATTGCCACCTTTATGCGGAACGATTTTTTTCTGGAAGAAGGAGAGGGCTATCAGCTTAGGGGCATGGCCACTCATCCTGATGCAGTTGGAAATGGTTATGCTGCTGCACTGGTTACTTTTGCCATTGAATACCTGAAAGAATATAAAACCGATTACTTATGGTGTAATGCCCGTTCAACGGCAGCAGCTTTTTACAAGAAAATCGGCTTCACTACCGAATCGCCGGAGTTCGATATCCCTGGCATCGGTTTCCATTACGAAATGAAATTAAACTTAAATCAAAAATAATTAAACATGAATACAATTGACCAGTTTGACTTTAAAGATAAAAAAGCATTAATCAGGGTAGATTTTAATGTGCCTTTAGATGATGAATTTAAAATTACAGACGATAAAAGAATCAGGGCGGCTTTGCCAACCATTTCTAAAATCTTAAAAGATGGTGGTGCGGTTATTTTAATGTCTCACTTAGGCCGCCCGAAAGATGGCCCTACCGATAAATATTCTTTAAAACACATCTTATCTGATCTATCTGCTCTTGTTGGTGTTGAAGTTAAGTTTGCTGATGATTGTATTGGCGAAAGCGCAGTAAAACAGGCAGCTGATTTAAAACCAGGTGAAGTTTTATTGTTAGAAAATCTTCGTTTTTATAAAGAAGAAGAAAAAGGTGATGTTGCCTTTGCAGAAAAATTATCAAAATTAGGCGATGTTTATGTAAACGATGCCTTTGGTACTGCTCACCGTGCACATGCTTCAACTTCAATTATTGCCCAGTTTTTCCCAGATGCAAAATACTTTGGTTATTTAATGGCCTCAGAAGTAGAAAATGCAGAGAAAATATTGAACCACGCAGAAAGGCCATTTACTGCAATTATGGGTGGTGCTAAAGTGTCTGATAAAATTCTTTTGATTGAGAAATTGCTGGATAAGGTAGATAACCTGATTATTGGCGGTGGTATGGCTTACACTTTTGCTAAAGCACAGGGCGGAGAAATTGGCACCTCATTATTAGAAGCTGATAAACAAGCACTTTCTTTAGAGTTGATCGAAAAAGCAAAAGCTAAAGGCGTAAACCTGATTTTACCTGTAGATACGGTAATTGCTGATAAATTTGCAAATGATGCCGATAAAAAAGATGTAGATTCTGGTCAGATTCCTGCAGATTGGATGGGACTGGATATCGGCCCGAAATCAGTAGCCTTGTTCCAGGATGTGATTAAAAATTCTAAAACCTTGTTGTGGAACGGACCGATGGGCGTTTTCGAAATGGAAAGTTTCCAGGTAGGAACTAAAGCTGTTGCAGAAGCAGTTGTGGCGGCTACTAAAGATAACGGTGCATTTTCATTGATCGGTGGTGGCGATTCAGCTGCAGCGATTGCAAAATTCGGCATGGAAGATGAAGTAAGTTATGTTTCTACCGGTGGTGGTGCCTTACTTGAATATATGGAAGGCAAAGAATTGCCAGGGGTTAAAGCCATTAATGGATAAATATCAATCTTATATATAAACGGGGCCCTTGCAGATCAAATTTGCAAGGGCCTTTGTTTTAGATGATTTCAACCCACAGCTATATGTTTGCCTAGCACGCTTGTTTTTTAAAGATTTATGGTTATAATGATACAGCAATATCTTGTAACGATACTGTGCAGGAGACAGGTGCTACTTGCGCTTAAAACAAATAAATCATACCTTACTGGCAATTTACCTTGGCCTATAACTTAGTGGTGGCCCTGGGTTAGAAAACATCAGGTACATAATAAATCAAATTACATCTATGAGAAAAAAAATCTTTTTGTTTAGTATAAGCTGTCTGCTCCTCGCAGGCCTGTCTCAAAAAACATTTGCTTCGTCAGTAACTATACCTAGTAATATTAAACTTGCTGTTGAGCCTGCAGCATTGATTGGTCGATGGGACATTACCGTTGATGTAAACGGAAAACCAGCACCTGCCTGGCTGGAAGTAAAACTATCTGGCGTGAAAACATTGGTTGGTTATTTTGTATCTACTGCAGGTAGTGCGCGTCCGGTATCGGAAGTGAAGTTTGATAATGGAAAATTCAGGTTCGAAATCCCGCCACAATGGGAAAGCGGTTCTTCGAATTTAGTTATCGACGGCACCGTGGGCGACGCAGGGATTCAGGGAACAATGACCAATTGCGATGGTAAACAATATAACTGGAAAGGTGTTAAGGCACCTTATCTTAAAAGAACGGCAGCACCAGCTTGGGGCAAACCCATCAATTTGTTCAATGGCAAGGATCTGTCTGGCTGGAAAACCAATGGACCTAACCAATGGATAGTTAAAAACGGTATTTTAACCAGTCCGAAAGCGGGTTCAAATCTGATCTCTGAACAGAAGTATAATGATTTTAAACTTCATGTAGAATTCAAATACGCCAAAGGCGGAAACAGTGGGGTATACTTAAGGGGCCGTTACGAGGTGCAGATTGAGGACAGCAAAAAGGATGCACATCCTAACAGTGTGCTATTCGGTGGTGTTTATGGATTTTTAACAGCCAATGAAATGGTTACACTCGGGGCCGGTGAATGGCAGAGCTACGATATTACCCTTGTTGGCCGTTTGGTAACAGTGGTAGCCAATGGCAAAACCATCATCAGTAACCAGGAAATTCCGGGTATTACCGGAGGTGCGTTGGATAGCAATGAGGGAGAACCCGGGCCTATTTATCTTCAGGGAGATCATGAACCGATCGAATACCGGAAAATCGTTATTACACCGGCGAAATAATTATCTTTTATAGGAGAGGCTGTACCGAGGTGTTGTTTGCAGTGATTATGCTTCGTATTGAAAAAGAAATAACAGTAATATCCGGGTCTGTATCATGGTGATTTTAATCTATGGTGCAGGCCCTTTTTATTTTATCAGTGGTGTCAGATGTTACCATCTGACACGATAAGAATTAACAAATTTTGAGTTATCAATCGGATGGTAACATCAAACCTTAGGCAGGGTGCCAGTAACTTAGAAGACTTCCAGACCAGTATTGAGCAGAACAATATAAACTGTCAGATAACACACCAAAAATGCTGTCGATAAGGCAAAATAGCGGGTTACCTTATGACTGCCTTTCCGGAAGGGAAGTAGAAAAAGAATATTGAATATTTCTGACAACAATGCGCATATAAAATTTAAACAAACCATTACGCAGCTAAAAGCCACTACAAAAATGGCTGGCTGGATAACAATTCCTGAAGGAAGGCCATAGAGTGCACCCATCATAAAACTGATCGGAAGAATAATCGAAGCATATTTTAATCCCGATTTAAACTGTAAGAGAAAGTACTTGCCCAGTTTCGGAAGCGGTGTTGTTGTTTTCGCTGGTTTTAATTCTTTTTCAACAGTAGGGTTTTCCAATGCCTCATGTAAAGCTGCTTCATTTGTTTTCCGTTTTTTGCCTTTCTTTTGTTTCTTATAACGTGGCCACCAGATAATAAAACCAGTAATAAATAAGGCAAGTGGCATTAATCCGGCAATGATGGCGATAATCTGTGTTGGCCTGCCGCCAAAGCTTCCATAGTGGATTGGTGTTAACCAGCTAAGATAAGCATTGCCAACATTAGGGAAATCCTTCCGGCTGTTCAATAGCACTTTTCCCGTATATTGATCAACAATAAGCATTTCTCTTTTTCCAACGCTAGGTAGGTTTCCGCTCACTACATCCAAACGATAAGTTCCCGTTTTGTCAGCCGGAAAAGCAATCCCACCAATATAACCATTAGGCATTTTTTCTTTAGCTGCGGCAACAATCTGTTTAAGGGGAAGAGGTACAGCTTGTGCATGCCATGCAGATTTTGCACCCAATAACGCAGCTACCCCCTGAGGAGATTTCCCGCTAAGCACAAATAACAGTGGAATAACAAGCGTAGAAAAAGTAATCGAAAAACCGGTAAGGCTGAGTATGGCCACGATGGGAGAGGAGTAAAAGCCGAGTGAATTGTGCCAATCGTAATTTTGCCGCTTAAACGAGCCGCTAAATCTTACAGTAAGCGCTGATTTTAGCTGTTTCCATTTCTTAGGGATCCATAAACGCAGGCCAGAAATGGTTAAAATCAAAAGGCAGAGGGAAGCCAGTCCGCAGATATAACGCCCGGCAACTGGAATCAGTAATGTTCGGTGAAGTTCGGTAACTACATGGATAAAAGAACTGGTGTGTATTCTTTTACCCGTTGTTTTTCCAGTATATGGATTAATAAAAGTTTCTCCGCCACTTTTTAAATTCAGAACGCTGTAAGCTTCATTGGGGTTTTTGAAGTTGTCGAGCATCAGGTAATCTATTTTTAGATCCGGATAGTTTTTTCTGATCAAGGGCACAATATCCTCAATGGGCATTTTTTGTTTCTTTGCAATTACATCGAACAGGTTAGGGTTCAGCGCACGGTCAATCTCATCTTGAAAAACCAAAATACTACCGGTAACACCTACAAAAGCTACAATTGCTCCTGCAATAATACCAACATAAAGATGCCATTTGCCAAACCACCGTTTCTGGTGTTTTGCCCAGTTTAGATTTTTAGGATTCTGTTCTGATTTCATTTTTGAGCGTTGCATTCCCTCATGCAGTATTGATTGGTTTATGCCTACAAAGAAATCGTTTTAATTGCTTTTATCCAAATTATTTTTAATGAGTCTAAATAATGATTTAAATAAAATTTTATCTCCATCGGACGGAGATGCTATTTACAAACTTCAGGTAACGGTTAATTATGGTTATGACGGGCTTATTCCCAATATGCAACTTCAGGACAAAATAGCCGAACACTTTGCTGAAATCTGTAAAATTAACGGCCTTGCTTATTATGACTTTGATGGACAGGAGTTTTTGTTCAATAATGGCCACGGTTATTATTCGGCTAAACGTTTTTTTGGTAAAATGTTCGAAAAAGCAGCGCAGTTGGGTGTTCCTTATATCCGTTTCACGGGTGCTACCTTATCCGAAGGTTCATGGCACTATCAAAGCATTTGGAATGTTGGTGGTGGAAAAAATCTGTATGATGCCGAAATCCGCGAATGGGGCAGCACGACCAGTCAGGGAAAAGACCTTCGCGACGTATGTTACGCCAATTATTTTCCGGTGGGTATGGGCGTGAACTTCCCCATAAATGCCAAATCAAAGGTTGAAGAATATGAACATATACAGGCGATTTCTGTAGGTGTTGGTACAACATATAGTTTGAAAGTAAGCCAAAAAGATGTTGAAAGCTGTCCGCAGAAAAATCCCATTTTCAAAGTAATAAGAACCTGGGAAAATGCAAGAGCTGCCAATGCCTTTCCCCGAAGTGTAAAAATGCAGCTGGCAGATCCTGCAAATAGCTGGCAACTGGAACAGGTTGATAATAATAAATGGAAACTATATCCAATTGTCAGCGGAGAACGAAAAACGGCTATCAGCTTAAACAGAGATATTGCAGGGGGATATTAAATTAAATGTTTCTGATTTTGATCTTGAAAAGACTGAGTAATATAAAAACTAACTCAGCCAAATAATTGAAAGCACTTTTCGGTCAATTGAACGAAAAGTGCTTCTAACCTCAAATATTATTTTGGTTCAACTACATTCAACCGATCAAAAGGGTTTAAGTTATAAGTGAAGTTTCCTTTGCTGTCGATCCCGTTAATTCCTTTTACACTTGCCCTTAGTATGTATTTTGCTTTCGGATTATAGTTGTTCAATTGTAAATGGTACAAAAAACTTTTCGTTTTATGCGTTCCCCTAAATTTATCGGCTGTTCCGATATGCTCATCCAGAGCCACGATTTTTCCGTTCTCTAACAGCTCTACTTTTTTAATCTGCATAAAATTGGCCCCGCTTGTATAGTAAAAGCCCGCAATGATCCGTCCATTGGCATAGGTTTTTTTGCTTACATCCCATTCAATGTTCTGGTAATCATTGCTTAATTGTACAGGTTCCCATTTGCCTGTAATGTATCCCCCCGGTTTATAATAGTCAATTTTTAACGCATTAAGGCGATTCCTGTTAATGACAAGGCGATCTTTGAAATTGTTCAGATTACGTTCTCCCTTCGGGATCCAACCCGTCTCTGCAAGTGCCAAAAGCCTCGGGAAATTCTGGACGTTCATGTCTTTTAGTTCTTGAGTAATGGCCGTCCACTGATTGGCCTGTATACCTAATATAAACTTTCCTTCTTCAGCACTTAGTCCGGTTTCCGGTTCATAATTGTATATTTTTTCCAGCGAATTGATGTTGCCATAAGCCAGGTCGCTCATCGTGCCATCATTCCTGTCGGCTTGGGTAATGTCGAAATAAAACGGGTCAGTAGGAGTAGCCACTACGTAAAAGCCATTTTTTGCAGCATCGGCAATGGCCTCATCACCCAACCACGACATAATCGCGGTTTCTTTGGTCAGGTTTTTTGCATCGCTCAAAATATCGTTCCACCCGATCGGTTTTTTCCCCTTTTCTTTGATAATAGCAGATATTCTGCCTACAAAATAACTCTGTAGTTCGTTGGTGTTCTTCAGCGATTTTTCTTTCATAAACTGTTGTACATGCGGTTCTTTCTCCCATAAAACATGGCGCACTTCATCACCGCCAAAGTGGATGTATGTTGCAGGGAATATCTGCGCCAGCTCGGTAAATACACCATCCAAAAATTCGTAGACCTTTTCATTGGTGGGATCTAAAGTGTTTGGGGTAAATTGGTTGCCCCAATGTGACCAGGAATCTAAAAATGGAAATATATAATCGGGTTTACGGTTTTGGTTTACGCCAAGTTCAGGGTAGGCAAGTATTGTTGGCCATGAATGTCCGGGAACATCAATTTCGGGAATAACGGTGATATTGCGCGCTGTGGCATATTTAACCAGTTCACGGATCTGATCCTGGGTGTAAAAACCACTTCTTTCAGCAGGTTGTTTTGTGCTTGGATCAAAAACCGTTGTTTTTGTAGAAGTAAGTTTGGGATATTTCTTGATTTCGATCCTCCAACCCTGATCATCTGTTAAATGAAGGTGTAGCACATTTAACTTATAGAGTGCCATCACATCCATATATTTCTTCATTACATCTACGTCGTAAAAAGTGCGGCTAACATCCTGCATGTACCCACGCCAGCTGTAGCGTGGTTTGTCGGTAATTTCACCACAGGGAATGCTCCAGTTTATTTTGTTGTTGCGTGTTTTACTTTCAATATCTGCAGGTAACAGCTGCCTTAAAGTTTGTGTGGCATTAAAAATACCTGCTCCTGTTTTTGCATAAACACTGATCGATTGTGGGCTGATCTTTATTTTGTAACCCTCATCGCCAAGACTGTTGAGTGTGTCTGATAAAATAAAAAGGATTCCCTGCTTTTCTTGTTTTAAAGGAACCGTTTTAAATTTTATACCTGTGCTGTTTTTTAATAATTCAGTAAACATGCCTATCGGTGCCAGTGCATCTTTGCTGTAATAAAATGTAGTGTTTGATTTTAATTCAAATTTGCCATCGGCCCTGCTTATTGACAATGGTTTAGGGATAATATTGTTAAGCGCAAGGTTGCTTTTAAATACTACCTCTGCAGTGCAGGTTGAACTGACGATGGCTAATACCAAAGAAATTTTTGAGGATCTGGTTATCATTTATAAGTTTATGTGTTGGTTGCATTTCCAAATTAGAGATAAACAACCGATAAAGAAAATTTAAATAGCGCTCAAACGTTTGCGTAATTTTTATTTCTATCGCGCTCTTTTTGAGCTGATACTGTTGAATTATTCTTTGAATGTGAGTAGCGGCTTATGAATAAAATCTATGCCTTTTAGCTCCCATTATTAGTTATTAAGACACTCATTTTTAGCGTTATTTAAATTTTATGGGAAAAATTGGGCAAACGTGACACTTTTTAATATTATGTTTTTAATCTGCTTATTATCAGTTGTTAATGGTTTTTTGCTTGCGCTGATAGTCTTATTCTAACTATATTGTGAGGCCATTATTGTAACAAAAGAGATGTGGAAAACTTTTTTGTGGTAAAAAGTGGTAAAAAGTGGTAGAACTATTTACTTTTACACTAGATATAAAGTGTAGATACCACTATGACCCAACTTTTAGGAGAATTCGATTGTAAACTTGACGCAAAGGGCCGCCTTATGGTACCTGCTGCGCTTAAGAAACAATTGCCTGAATCTGAGAAAGAAGGGTTGATCATTAATCGCGGTTTTGAGAAAAACCTGGTGATCTATCCTAAAAATGTATGGGATGCTGTTGTGGCCGATCTTGCCAAGCTTAATATTTACGATCAGGAAAACAGGGCCTTTGTGCGGGCTTTTACGCGTGGAGCAACCGAGCTTTCGCTTGATGCTGCCGGCCGTGTGCTTTTGCCGAAATCTTTGGTAGAATATGCGGGTATCGGTAGTGATCTTGTTCTGGCCTGCCAGTTGGATCGTATCGAGGTGTGGGATAAAAAAGCATACGAAGATATTTTTGATGATGTTCCGGCCAATTTTGCAAGCCTTGCTCAAAAAGTAATGGGCGATAAGAAAGGAGGGGCAGATGGCGAATAATTACCATATTCCTGTAATGTTGCAGCCTTGTATTGATGGCTTGAATATTAAACCTGATGGTGTTTATGTTGATGTAACCTTTGGTGGCGGTGGTCATTCGATAGAGATTTTGAAACATCTTGGACCGAAAGGAAGATTGATCGCATTCGATCAGGATCCTGATGCCCAGGCGAATGTTCCTGCTGACGATCGCTTTATTTTTATCGACCAGAACTTTGGTTTTTTAAAAAACAATCTCCGCTTAAAAGGTTTTAAGCAGGTTGATGGTATTCTGGCTGATCTTGGGGTTTCCTCGCATCAGTTCGATGTGCCGCAACGTGGCTTTTCTATCCGTCATAATGCCGATCTGGATATGCGTATGGATCAGCATCGTGATTTAACGGCTGCCGAAATATTGAACACCTATACAGAGGATAAGCTGCATAAAATCTTTGGGATTTATGGAGAAGTGAAGAATGCTAAATCGCTGGCGCGTGCCATCGTGACTTCGCGTTTAGAGCAGCCATTTAGCGATATCGATAGTTTGAAGTCGGCAATTGCTGGTTATATCCCGAAAGGAAAAGAGAATAAATATCTGGCGCAGGTGTTTCAGGCGTTGCGCATAGAGGTGAATGCTGAAATTCAGGTGCTTGAAGATTTTTTGCTGCAGGCTGCTGATGTATTGAAGCCTGGCGGTCATTTAGTGGTCATGTCTTATCATTCTTTAGAAGATAGGCCGGTTAAAAACTTTATGGCGAAAGGTAAATTTCAGGGTGAGGTAGAAAAGGATTTTTTTGGAAATCAGCAAAAGCCATTTAATGTCATTACACGCAAAGCGATAATAGCCACTGATGAGGAGATTGCTCAAAACAATAGGGCCCGCAGTGCGAAACTAAGAATTGCAGAAAAGATATGAACAGGTTTAGGGAAGAGATAGAAGAGGAAGAAGTTGGGCCTGAACCAGAGTTAAAAGCTGCGCCCAAAAGGCCAAAAACTGCTGAAGAAAAAATGGATAGCAATTCATTTATCAGCAAGCTTTTTAATGATGGATTAGTAAGTAAAGAGGCGGCAACTGATGCTTTGCCTTATTTGTGTTTTCTGGCGCTTTTGGGAATGATTTACATTGCTAACAGTCATTTTGCAGTAAACAATGTTCGCCGGATTGATAAATTAAATAAAGAAGTAAAAGAATTAAGATGGGAGTATAAATCCCTTAAGGCCGACCTGATGTTCAAAAGTAAACTGACAGAGGTTGCCAAAAAGGTAGATACCCTTGGGATAAAAGAACTGATTGAACCACCAAAAAAAATAATTGTTAAAAGCGATGAATATTAGAGCAAACATCTTGCTTCGTGTATATCTGGCATTTGGCTTAATTGTGCTTTTTGCTTTCGCGGTGTTTTTACGCCTCGGTCAGGTGCAGTTTGTGCAAGGGAAAAAATGGAAAGCTATGGCAGATAGCCTTTCTACACGATATGTAAATGTAGAGGCTACCCGTGGGAATATTTATTCTAACGATGGCAGTTTACTGGCTACTTCGATACCGGAATACGAACTGCGTATGGATATGTTCGCCGGCGGAATTGCTGATAAAGATGTATTTGATGAAAAAGTAGATTCGCTGGGTTATAAATTAGCCCAGCTCTTTCAGGATAAAACAGCTAAGGAATATGCTCGATACCTGCGTAAAGGCCGCCAGGACAGCTCGCGCTATTTACTGATTCACCGAAAAGTAAGTTATGCCGATCTTAAAACCATCAGGACTTTTCCCTTATATAACATCGGTAAGTTTAGTGGCGGTTTAATTGCTGTTCAGCAGAACAAACGTATCCTTCCTTTTCAGGCTTTGGCTGCCCGTACCATTGGGTATAAAAACGAAAATGTTAAAAACGGTGTGGGTTTAGAGGGCGCCTATAAAGAATATATCAATGGTGAAACCGGAAAAAGATTAATGCAGCGAATTGCCGGTGGGGTTTATATCCCGGTAAATGAGGAGGCTGAAGTGGCGCCAAAAGACGGGGCTGATATTATTTCGACTATCGATATCAATATGCAGGATCTGGCGCAGAGTGCTTTAGAAAAACAGTTGATCAAATCGCAGGCTGATCATGGTGCAGTGATTGTGATGGAAGTGGCCACGGGCGAAATCCGGGCGGTAGCGAATTTCTCTAAAGTAGAGGAGGGGGTGTATAAAGAGAAATTTAACTATGCCATTGCAGGTAACCAGGATCCGGGATCCACCTTTAAATTAGCCTCGTACATGGCTTTGCTGGAGGATGAATTGGTTGATACCAATACCATGGTTGGAACGGGTACCTATAAAATCCCTGGCCATACAATTAAAGATTCTCACGGAAGTATAGGTGTGGTAACTGTTAAAAAAGCATTTGAACAATCATCAAATGCAGCGATTGCATATCTGATCAACAGTAAATATGGTGCTAACCCTAAAAAGTTTACTGATCATTTATATGATTGGCGTTTAAATGAAAAGATGGGTTTGCAGATTCCTGGGGAAGCCATGCCAGCGGTAAAGAATCCAAAAACCAATAAAAGTTGGAACAAAAATATGACCTTGCCGCAAATGGCTTATGGTTATGAGATGCAGTTAACGCCACTTAAAATGTTGTCGTTGTATAATGCGGTGGCTAACAATGGAAAAATGGTAGCGCCAATTTTTGTAAAAGAGATCAGAAGGCTGGGTAATCCAATTGAACAGTTTAAAGCAAGAGTAATTAATGATAAAATCTGTTCTGATGTTACCTTAAGCAAGATCAAAAAAATGCTTGAAGGGGTGGTGACAGAGGGTAGCGGAAAGCAGATTGTTTATAATCCGTTATATCCGATCGCAGGTAAAACAGGTACCGCACAGGTGGCTGATGCAAACAAAGGTTATAAGGCAAATAAGCAATATCAGGCTTCTTTTGTGGGTTATTTTCCTGCTAATAAGCCAAAATATTCGATGATCGTGGTAATTAACGATCCAAAGGGTGCTTATTACGGAGCATTGGTTTCAGGACCTGTATTCAGGGAAATTGCCGACCGTATTTATGCCAGCGATATGCAGATGTATAACGATGTGCCGACCCGTTTGGTAGGTAATACAGGTAATCCGCCAACAAAAGCAGGACAGAGTAAAGCAACTCAGAAAGTGTATAAAGCATTTGGTTTTAAACCACTTTTTGCTTCAAAATCTGAGTATTACAATATTATAGATACCAGTGCGGGAACAGTTTTTCAGGAAAATAACGAGCGTAAAGGTGTGATGCCAAATGTGACGGGGATGGGACTGAAAGATGCATTATACCTTTTAGGGAATGCGGGCTTGAAAACAAAGGTCTCGGGTTCTGGAAAAGTGGTCAGTCAATCCATCATCGCCGGAACAAAAGTGGGTAAAGGGTTGGGTGTACAGATAGAGCTGAATTAAGGTGTAAGGTAAAAGGTATAAGGTTTAAGGTCTTGCTACCCAATACTAGTTACTTGCTACTAATAGAATAAAAATAAAAAAAATGCAATTACAGGATTTACTTTATGGCGTAACGATTAAAGAATTGGTTGGTAAAACCGATAGGGAAATCAATGCGCTGAATTTCGATTCGCGTAAAGTAAGTAAAGATGATATCTTTTTTGCTGTAGTAGGCACTATGGCTGATGGACACCAGTTTATTGAGCAGACCATTGAGCAGGGGGCAGGCGTAATTATCTGCGAGAATTTACCAGAAATCCAGGATTTTACGGTTACCTACATCAAAGTAGATAATACTGCTGTGGCTTTGGGAATTGTTGCCGGGAATTATTTTGGAAATCCATCAGCAGATCTGAAACTGATCGGCATAACAGGAACCAACGGAAAAACCACCATTGCTACTATTCTTTTTAAATTATTTAAAGATTTAGGTTACAAAACTGGGCTTTTATCAACGGTAGAGAATTATATCAATGATACGGTAGTGGCGGCAACGCATACCACACCAAATCCAATCGCATTAAATCAGCTTTTAAGAGAAATGGCCGATGCAGGTTGCGATTACTGTTTTATGGAAGTAAGCTCACATGCGGTTTCTCAGCACCGGATTGAAGGCTTGACTTTCTCAGGTGGTGTATTTTCTAATTTAACACACGATCATTTAGATTTTCATAAAACTTTTGATGCTTACCTGAAAGCAAAAAAAGCATTTTTTGATGTTTTGCCTAAATCGGCATTTGCATTGACCAACATCGACGATAAAAACGGAGTGGTGATGCTGCAGAATACAAAAGCGCATAAAAAGACCTATGCACTTAAACAACTGGCCGATTTCAAAGCAAAAATTATTGAGAACCAGTTCAGTGGTCTGCATTTAGATATCGATAACGAAGACGTTTACTTTAAGCTTGTAGGGTCTTTCAATGCATACAATTTATTGGCCGTGTATGGAACAGCCATTTTGTTGGAGCAGGATAAGCTAAAGGTGCTGACTTTGTTGAGCCGTTTATCAGGCGCTGAAGGAAGATTTGATTACATCACCTCTGCAGATAAAATTATAGGTATTATAGATTACGCGCATACGCCAGATGCTGTTCAGAATGTGTTGAGTACCATTGCGAATATCCGCAAAGGAACCGAACAGGTAATCACGGTGATTGGATGCGGGGGAGATCGTGATAAAACCAAACGCCCTATTATGGCTCAGGTAGCATGCGATTGGAGCGATAAGGTGATCCTAACCTCCGACAATCCCAGAACGGAAGATCCACAGACGATTATCAGCGAAATGGAAGCAGGTGTGTCGCCGACCAATAAGCGTAAAACCCTATCCATTTTAGATAGAAAAGAAGCAATTAAAACAGCCTGCCATTTAGCGCAGCCAGGAGACATTATTCTTGTTGCGGGTAAAGGGCATGAAAAATACCAGGAAATTAATGGCGTAAGGAACCATTTTGATGATAAAGAAATTTTACTTGAACAATTAAAACCAATCAGCTAATGTTATATTTATTATTCGAATACCTGCATAAGCATTATGATATACCTGGGTTAAGGTTGTTTCAGTACATCACTTTCCGTGCATCTATCTCTATTATTTTATCATTGGTAATTACCACCGTTTACGGACGTAGGTTAATTGATTACCTGCATAAAAAACAGGTTGGAGAAACGGTAAGGAATTTAGGTTTAGAAGGACAGATGCAAAAACAAGGGACACCAACAATGGGTGGTATTATTATTTTGCTGGGCATTCTTATTCCGACCCTTTTATTTGCAAATATCTCCAATATCTATGTGATTTTAATGATAATCACCACCATCTGGATGGGTGCTGTAGGCTTTTTAGATGATTATATCAAAGTTTTCAAAAAGAATAAAGAAGGTTTAGCAGGTCGTTTTAAAGTAGTTGGTCAGGTTGGTTTAGGCTTAATTGTAGGTTGTACCATGTACTTCCATCCAAATATTGTAGTAAGGGAGACTGTACAGGACGATGTAAAAAGTACTTCTACGGTTCCGATGGTACTGCGCCAAAAAGGAGAAACCTTTTATTATACACAAGATGTAAAATCGACTAAAACCAATATGCCTTTTTATAAGAACAATGAGTTCGATTATGCAAAGGTATTGAAGTTTTTGGGTGCCGATTACCAGAAATATGCGTTTTTCATCTTCCTGATTGTAACGGTATTTATCATTACGGCGGTGTCGAATGGGGCAAACATTACCGATGGGATTGATGGTTTAGCTACTGGAACTTCGGCAGTAATCGGGATCACGCTCGGTATTTTGGCTTATGTATCGGGTAATACCATTATGGCCGATTACCTCAATATTATGTATATCCCAAACTCTGCAGAGCTGATGATTTTTGCAGGTGCATTTGTGGGTTCCTGCGTAGGTTTCCTGTGGTACAACTCTTACCCGGCGCAGATTTTTATGGGCGATACCGGAAGTTTGGCCATAGGGGGGATCATTGCCTCATTTGCCATCATGATTCGTAAGGAACTGCTGATTCCGATTTTATGTGGAATATTCCTGGTAGAACTGGTGTCGGTAATTATGCAGGTATCTTATTTTAAATATACCAAGAAGAAATTTGGCGAAGGCCGCAGGATTTTCCTGATGTCGCCTTTACACCACCATTACCAGAAAAAAGGATATCATGAAGCCAAAATTGTAACCCGCTTCTGGATTATCGGAATCATGCTTGCAATTATGACCATTGTAACATTGAAGTTAAGGTAGTTCAAGCTGGAAGGTTTAAAGGTTGAGGGTGTAAGGTTTCAACTTTAAAAGAAGAATAACTAAGGTGCTCTCAGGTGTCTTAGGTGGTAAATAGAGGTAGAGGGTTAGAAGGTTTAGGGCTGAGGGTTTAGCGGCTTAAATGCGAAAGACTTAAGCTGAAATTACAGTACGAATAAAATTAGAGTACCCTTAGTGGTAAATAAAAATAAATAAAAAGTTAAAGTGTAATGGTATTCCCGTCTTGATACTTGATACTAAAAGAAATAAATAATGAGCACGAATAACATCACATCAAGCAATACTAAGTCAGCGATGACCGGGCAGGGCCGTGTGGTTATTCTTGGTGCCGGCGAAAGTGGAGTTGGCGCTGCAAAATTGGCCCAGGCAAAAGGTTTCGATGTTTTTGTTTCCGATTACGGGGTAATTACCGATAAATATAAAGCAGCTTTAGAAAAACTTTCCATTCCGTTCGAATCTGAAAAACATACCGAAGAACTGATCTTAAATGCAACTGAGGTAATTAAAAGTCCGGGTATTCCGCCTACAGCCCCAATTATTAAAAAATTGGTCGCAAAAGGGATTCCTGTGGTTTCGGAAATTGAATTTGCCAAAAGATATACCCATGCAAAAACCATCTGCATTACAGGTTCAAACGGTAAGTCGACTACGAGTTTATTAACCTATCACATCCTAAAAAATGCGGGTTTAAATGTTGGGCTGGCTGGTAATATCGGACAAAGTTTTGCAGCACAGGTGGCTACAGAAGATTACGAATATTATGTACTGGAGATATCAAGCTTCATGCTTGATGATATGTTCGCGTTTAAAGCAGATATCGCTGTTTTGCTTAACATCACGCCTGATCATTTAGACCGTTACGATTATAAACTGGAGAATTATGCTGCATCTAAAATGCGGATTGTTCAAAACCAGACAGCAGAAGATGTTTTCATTTATTGTGCAGATGACGAAGAGAGCCTAAAAGCCATCGCGCTGATTAAGCCTGTGGCGAAAGCCTTTCCCTTTTCAATTACTAAAAAAGTAGAACTGGGTGCTTATTTAGAAGAAACTACTATACATATCCTTACAGAACCAAATAACCAACTAACCATGTCTATTTCAGATTTAGCCTTACAGGGCAAGCACAACATTTACAATTCTATGGCCTCAGGCATTGTGTCTAAAGTTTTAGAATTAAGAAATGAAACCATCCGCGAAAGCATGGGCAATTTCAAAAATATTGAGCACAGGTTAGAGCATGTGGCCAAAATTTCGGGGATCGATTTTATCAACGACAGTAAAGCCACCAATGTGAACTCTACCTGGTATGCTTTGGAGAGTATGACCAGTGATGTAGTGCTCATTATGGGCGGTGTTGATAAAGGAAACGATTACAACATGCTTAAAGATCTGGTTAAAAGTAAGGTTAAGGCTATTGTTTGTTTGGGTAAGGACAACAAACGTATCCACGATGCTTTCGAGGATGATGTAGAAGTAATTGTGAATACTTTTTCGGCTGACGAAGCAGCGCAGATTGCTTTCCATTTGGCTAAACGTGGTGATGCCGTGTTGTTATCGCCAGCTTGTGCAAGTTTCGATCTGTTCAAAAATTACGAAGACCGCGGTAACCAGTTTAAAGCGGCAGTTAGAGAATTATAATAGGAGGTACAATATATGTTCCAAGCACTACTTAATAAAACAAAAGGCGATAGATGGATCTGGCTGATCATCATCCTGCTTTCGCTTATATCCGTAATGGCGGTGTATAGTGCAACAGGTACCTTGGCATATAAAAAAGGAGAGGCTGTAGAAAAGCTTTTGCTCACCAAACACTTAATTTTTGTGTTGATGGGTATCGGGATGATCTATATCGCCCACCTGCTCGATTACCGTTATTATGCCGGTATTTCGAAGGTGTTGATGATCGTTACCATTCCTTTGCTGTTATATACATTGATATTTGGAACCAGTTTAAACGATGCTTCCAGGTGGGTTAAAATACCGGTAATCGGACTAACCTTTCAAACTTCCGATTTGGCTAAACTCGCATTGATTACCTTTTTGGCTAGGATGTTGACCAAAAAGCAAGAGAATATTAAAAATGTTAAAGAGTCGTTTATACCAATTATGGGTTCGGTTTGTGTGGTGTTTGTTTTAATCGCACTGGCCAATCTATCTACAGCATTAATGCTGTTTGGTGTAAGTATTTTGCTGTTAATTATCGGTAGGATCAGTATTAAACAGATCGCGATTGTTTGTGCAGGTGGCTTTGTGCTCCTGCTGTTTGTTTTCTTTTTGGGTCCAAGAAGAAAAACATACATGTCGCGTATTAATACGTTTATACATCCTGAAATGCAGCACTCAGATAAAACTTTCCAGGCAGATCAGGCAAAAATTGCTTTGGCTACTGGTGGTGTTTTTGGTAAAGGACCAGGTAATAGTACACAACGCAATTTCCTACCACACCCGTATTCCGATTTTATTTTCGCCATTATTATTGAAGAATGGGGAACTGTGGGAGGAATTGTAATTATGATACTATACCTGGTGCTTTTATACCGATGTATCAAGATCGTAACCCGGGCGCCCAAGGCCTTCGGCGCGCTCCTGGCGGCCGGACTAAGTTTCAGCCTGACTATACAGGCCTTTGCAAACATGGCAGTAGCGGTAGGGTTGGGGCCGGTAACAGGGGTTCCGCTTCCATTGGTAAGTATGGGGGGTACATCAATGATCTTTACCAGTGTGGCCTTCGGGATTATACTCAGCGTAAGCCGTGATGTAGAAGAAAATGCGAATGTGTTAACAAAAGAAGAAAAAGAGAAAGTAAAAAATAAAATAATAATTGGTGAAATACCAGCAATAGCTTAAGATGAATCGTCATTGCGAGGAAGCAGGACGAAGAATCTATAAAAAATAATAAAGTAAAAATTAACCACAGAGGACACGGAGGTTGGCACAAAGATTACAAAGAAATTGTTTATTCAATTCCCAACCCTAATTGTGAAATCCGGTAGAAAAACCTTGGTGCTCTCAGCGCCTTTGTGGTAAACAACAAGAATAAAACGCAGTGCCCTCTGTGAAAACTTTGTGCACTCGGTGGTAAAAAACAAAATGCTTAGCGTGCTTTGCGAGAAACTCAGCGCTCTTTGTGGTAAACAACAAGAATAAAACGCAGTGCCCTCTGTGAAAACTTTGTGCACTCGGTGGTAAAAAGACAAAATGTTTAGTGTGCTTTGCGAGAAACTCAGCGCTCTTTGTGGTTAAAATAATAAAAACGCAGTGCCCTCTGTGAAAACTTTGTGCACTCGGTGGTAAAAAGACAAAATGCTTAGTGTGCTTAGCGAAAAACTCAGCACTCTTTGCGGTTAAAATAATAATTAAAATGAATAATTCCCCAAAAATTATCATATCAGGTGGTGGCACCGGCGGGCATATTTTTCCCGCCGTGGCCATAGCCAATGCGCTAAAACGCATGGTGCCAACCTGTGAGATTTTGTTTGTGGGGGCAGTAGGCCGCATGGAAATGGAAAAAATTCCTGCAGCCGGATATAAAATTATAGGGTTAAATATTAGTGGGATGCAACGCGGCTCGATTATTAAAAATCTCGCGCTCCCGTTTAAAGTAATCGGTAGTGTGCGCAAAGCCATGCAAATTATCAATGATTTTAAGCCCGATGCCGTAGTTGGTGTTGGCGGTTATGCCTCGGGCCCACTATTGTATGCAGCCTCTTTGAAAGGAATTCCTTACCTCATCCAGGAACAGAATTCTTATGCCGGAATAACCAATAAATGGTTAGGTAAAAAGGCTTCAAAAATCTGTGTTGCCTTTGATGATATGGATCAGTTTTTTCCAAGTGACAGGATATTGAAAACAGGAAACCCTGTCCGCCAGGAAGTGGTTGATATTAAAGGGAAACATTTTCAGGGTGCCGAACTGTTAAAGCTCGATCCATTGAAAAAGACCATTATGGTTACCGGTGGAAGTTTAGGCGCGGGTACGCTGAATAAAGCGATTGAAAAACATTTACCCGATATCCTTGCTCAAGATGTGCAGGTGATCTGGCAAACAGGTAAATATTATTACAAAGGGATTATTGAAAGATTGGGTTTAGCATATCATCCCAATGTTCGTATCCTTGAGTTTTTAAATAAAATGGACCTCGCTTATGCAGCAGCAGATGTAATAGTGAGCCGAGCAGGAGCTGGAACAATAGCAGAACTTTGTTTGATTAAAAAACCGGTGATACTGGTGCCTTCGCCAAACGTTGCAGAAGACCATCAAACCAAAAATGCGATGGCCCTGGTTAAAAATGGAGCAGCAATATTAATTAACGACCGCTCTGCAGAAGACACTTTGGTTAAAGAAGCACTGGCGTTATTAAATAACAAAGAACAGTGTGAAAAACTTTCAGAAAATATAGGTGAAATGGCATTGCCGGCAGCAGACGAAATTATAGCGAACGAAGTACTGAAACTAATAAAGCGGAAAGACTAAAGCAGAAAGACCAAAGTCTGAAGCAAAAGTAGGTAGAGAATAAAAATAAATAACATAACTGGAGTATTGAAAGGCAGCTTTAAGCTTTGGTCTTTCAACTTTCAGCTTAAAACAGTAGAAAGGCAGCTTTAAGCTTTAGTCTTTCCACTTTTAGCTTAAAATAAAATGGAACTAAGTAAAATAAATAGGGTTTTCTTTGTAGGTATCGGTGGTATCGGCATGAGTGCGCTTGCCCGTTATTTTGCTAAACGCGGACAAGTAGTTTGTGGTTATGATAAAACCAGGACTAAGCTGACCGAAACCTTAGAGCAGGAGGGCATTCTCATTACGTATCTTGATGAAGCCTCTTCGCTGCCCTGTGCGTTTTTGGATGATCATGATGATACCCTTGTGGTTTATACTCCAGCGATTCCAAAAGATGCTAAAATCTTAAACCATTTTATAAATAAAGGTTTTGCACTTAAAAAACGTTCTGAGGTTTTAGGGATCATCAGTAAGGGCATGTTCTGTATCGCAGTTGCGGGTACACATGGCAAAACCACAACGTCATCTATAGTTGCGCATATTTTAAAAGATACCGGCTACGATTGTACCGCTTTTTTAGGTGGGATAACCAGTAACTATAACAGTAATGTGCTTTTCGGTAAGAACAATGTTGTAGTGGTAGAGGCCGATGAATACGACCGTTCTTTCCTAACCTTGCACCCGGATATAGCCGTGGTTACCTCAATGGATGCCGATCACCTGGATATTTACGGAGATAAAAGTCACCTCGAAGAATCTTTCCGTTTGTTTGCTGGTCAACTTAAAGCAGAAGGTGTGCTTTATGCGCACGAAGGATTGCCACTTGAAAACAGTATCAGTTATGCAGCAAGTTCAACGGCAACTGCAAAGGCAGAGAATTTAAGGGTAGAAGGATCGAAATTTGTTTTCGATTATACCGATGGCACTCAAAGTATCAAAGACATTAGTTTAATGCTTCCCGGTAAGCACAATGTCGAAAATACAACGGTTGCCATTGCCATTGCGCTGCAATTGGGGATCGATGCAGAAAAAGTAAAACAGGCGGTCGCCAATTTTAAGGGTGTTAAACGCCGCTTTGAGTATATTGTGAATAATGGCAATCAGATTTATATTGATGATTATGCACATCATCCTGAAGAACTGAGGGCTTGTTTTGATGCGGTAAGACAGCTGTATCCAGATAAAAAGTTAACGGTAATTTTTCAGCCACACCTCTTTACACGGACAAGGGATTTTGCCGACGAATTCGCAAAAGTTTTAAGCACGGCTGACGAACTGATGCTGTTGGAGATTTATCCCGCAAGAGAATTGCCGCTTGAAGGGATAAATGCACAGTTTTTATTGGATAAAATCACTTTAGCGGATAAAAAAATATGTGGAAAAGATTTTGTGGTTCAGCATGTTAAGGACACAAAACCTGAATTAATTTTAACAGTAGGTGCGGGAGATATCGACACGATTATCGAACCCCTTAAAAATACTTTAAACAATGCTTAAACGGATAAACTGGAGCGCAATTTTTACTGGCTTTGCCTGGCTGATCAGCTTGGCAGGGGTGGTGGTGCTTTTGAGTTTTATCAATGTGAAGAAACAGACAGTTAAATGTACCGATGTTAAGATCCTGATTCCCGGAGCTGATAACTTTATTGAGCGCGAAGAAATCGATGCCATTTTAAAAGAAGATCAAGGTGTTCTTTTAGGTCGTAATCTCGAGAATATCAATATTCATAAGATCGAGAAAAAACTGCAGTCTAACCCTTACATCGGTTTTGCTAAAGTATATGTAGATATGGATGGGGTATTGCACATTGAAGTAAAACAGCGCCAGCCTATTCTGCGCATATTGAACGAGAACGGGCAGGATTTTTACATTGATAATGATGGACTGAAAATGCCTATTTCATCAAACTTTACTGCCAACGTGCTTGTGGCAACAGGGCATATTACAGAGGTTTTTGGCAGCAGAGTTGATACCCTGCACACGCAATTGGCAAGAGATTTATATAAAACTGCACAGTACATTAAGAAAGATACCCTTTGGGATGCTCAGATTGAACAGATTGTGGTTGATCAGAAAAACGACATCGAACTGATCCCAAGAGTAGGTAATCAGCGTATTGTTTTGGGTAATGCCGATTCGCTTGAAAAGAAAATGAAAAACCTGTTGCTGTTCTATAAAAAGGCAATGCCGCAGGTAGGTTGGGATACTTATAAAACCATCAATATTAAATATACCAACCAGATTGTTTGCGAAAAAAGAGATTCGACAGAATTAGGGAAAAAAGCAAAAACAATTTCTGCAGCCGATAGTTTGAGGATACAACGAAACGTAACCGATTCACTGATCAACAGCACAATTGTAGCGGCTATGGATGACCGGCCGGAGGCAGATGAAGCTGAG
The DNA here is from genome assembly GCF_918698255.1 of Pedobacter sp. Bi27. Classification (NCBI taxonomy): domain Bacteria; kingdom Pseudomonadati; phylum Bacteroidota; class Sphingobacteriia; order Sphingobacteriales; family Sphingobacteriaceae; genus Pedobacter; species Pedobacter sp. Bi27. The sequence goes on along the minus strand of NZ_CAKKMW010000001.1, from coordinate 1,053,640 downwards.
AAGCCTGTGTCTAAACGGGAAGAGCCCAAAAAAACAGAACCGAAAAAAGTAGAGGCCAAGAAGGTTGAGCCAAAAAAAGTTGAACCTAAAAAAGTAGAGCCGAAAAAAACAACTCAAGTTAAAACAGAAGTAAAAAAGCCGACGGTTACGTCAGCTACAAAACCGAAGGAAACAAAGCCAGCGGATAAAAAAGAAAAACCGAAGCAAACGGTAACAACACAGCCAAAGCCGGCAAAATCTGAGGCCCAACTGAAGAAAGAGAAAGAAGCAAGAGAGAAAGAAATCAGGGCCCTGGAAAAACAGTATAAAACTCAGCAAAATTAACGAATATGGACAAGGCAAAATTTACCAGTCAGTCGCCCATCGTAGTAGGATTGGATATCGGTACTACAAAAATTTGTGTTATCGTTGGTCGTAGAACACAACACGGTAAGATAGAAATCTTAGGAATAGGCAAGGCAGAATCGGCGGGTGTGACACGTGGAGTGGTTTCTAACATTCAAAAAACCGTGCAGGGTATTGCTCAAGCAGTTGAAGTAGCAAGCGGGCAATCCAATGTAGAGATACAGGTGGTAAATGTGGGTATTGCTGGTCAGCACATTAAGAGCTTACAGCACAGAGGAATTTTAACAAGAAGAGAATTAAACAACGAAATCGGTAAAAAAGATATCGATAAGCTGATTGATGATATGTTTAAACTGGTAATGCCGCCGGGTGAGGAAATCATCCATGTATTACCACAAGAATTTACCATCGATAACGAGCCGGGAATCAAAGATCCGATCGGTATGGCAGGGGTTCGCCTTGAAGCTAACTTTCATATCATTTCTGGTCAGGTTACGGCTGTGAAAAATATCATCAAATGTGTAAACAATGCAGGTCTGCAAACTCAGGATTTAATTCTTGAGCCATTGGCTTCTTCTGAATCGGTGTTGAGCGAGGAAGAAAAAGAAGCTGGTATTGCATTGGTTGATATTGGTGGTGGTACTACAGATATTGCCATTTTCCACGAAGGTATTATCCGTCACACGGCAGTTATCCCTTTTGGTGGCAATAGTGTTACCGAAGATATCAGAGAGGGCTGCTCTGTAATGCGCAACCAGGCTGAATTATTAAAAACACGTTTTGGTTCTGCATTGGCTGAAGAGAATAAAGAAAACGAAATTATTTGTGTTCCGGGTTTACGTGGCCGCGAACCAAAAGAAATTTCGGTTAAAAACCTGGCTTATGTCATTCAGGCACGTATGGAAGAGATTATTGAGCACGTATATTACGAGATCAAATCTTCCGGATATGAGAAAAAACTGATCGGTGGTATTGTAATTACCGGTGGTGGTGCTTTATTAAAACACTTATCTCAGGCGGTTGAATATGTAACCGGTTTAGATTGTCGTATTGGTTACCCGAACGAGCATTTATCTAAATATGAAGATATGCCTAAAACCATTTATGATGACCTGAAAAGCCCGATGTATGCAACCAGTGTAGGTTTGCTGATCAAAGGAATCCAAAAAGCAGAAGAGTTAATTGAAGAAATGAAACAACCTGGTGTTTTTGTAGAAAAGCCAAAAACAGCGAAAGAAAAAGAGAAACGCGGACCAGGTTTGTTTGATAAATTACTGGCAAAAACAAGAACTTTCATTCAGGACGACATGAATGTAAGCGATGAAGATTACTTGAAAAGTTAATTATTTTTCCACAAAAGATGAGTTTTCCACATTATTAACAGTTGTGGAAAACGTCTGTTGAAAAAGTGTTAATATTACATTGAGTAATGAACAGAATTTAAAAATTTTTAAACAACTGATTCATAAAGATATGCAGTTCGAAATGTTAAAAGATAAGTCTTCAATCATCAAGGTAATTGGTGTTGGGGGCGGTGGCGGCAACGCAGTGAACCATATGTACCTGTCTGGTATTACTGGTGTGGATTTTATTATTTGTAACACAGATGCCCAGGCTTTGGAATCTAGTCCTATACCTAACAAGGTACAATTAGGTGCTAGCTTAACCGAAGGAATGGGGGCTGGTTCTATCCCTGAGGTTGGTAAAAACTCAGCTATAGAGAATATAGATGATATTAAGGCAATGTTAGGTAGTACAACCAAAATGCTTTTTATTACAGCAGGAATGGGTGGTGGTACCGGAACAGGAGCTTCTCCAATCATTGCGAAAGCAGCTAAGGAACTTGATATTTTAACTGTTGCCATCATTACTACACCATTTTCTTTCGAAGGAAAAAGACGTAGACTGCAGGCTGATGAGGGAATGGAAGAGTTGAAAAAATACGTAGATTCTTACTTAGTCATTTCTAACGATCGCCTGCGTGAAATCTTCGGAAACTTAACCTTAGGCTCTGCCTTTGGCCAGGCCGATGATATTTTAACAACGGCAGCAAAAGGTATCGCAGAGATTATTACGGTGCCAGGTTATATCAACGTGGATTTTAAGGATGTGCGTACTGTAATGAAAGATAGTGGCGTAGCCATTATGGGTAGTTTTGCCGCTGAGGGCGAAGACCGTGCTTTACAGGCCGTTGAAGGTGCTTTAGCCTCGCCGTTATTAAAAGATAATGAAATCGAAGGTGCCCGTTATATTCTATTGAATATTAGTTCTGGTCTGCGTGAAGTAACCATGGATGAGGTATCAATCATTACGGATTACATTCAGGAAAAAGCTGGCTTATCGGCTGATTTGATTTGGGGTAACTGTACCGACGAATCTTTAAGTGATAAACTTTCAGTAACCATTATTGCTACAGGTTTCCAAACATCAGAAGAACGCGTAAACGAAGAAAAAAATAAAAAGAAAATATCACTTTTAACACCTGAAGAAGCGCCGCTAGTTCGTCCCGTTGAACCAGTAAACTCTTTCATTCAGCCTAAAACAACGCCATCTTACGAGCCTGTTTTAAAAACAAAGGAAGAAGTTTCGCAGGCAGATCTTTTTGGTGGTATGTTCAATAAATCTGAACCTCAAAAAGTTCAGGAGCCAGAAAATAATGTGGTTCGCCATACTTTGATGGAAGAAGAACCTCAGGTAGAAGAAGCACAGGAAACTGGCTTTGAGTTTGAGGTAAAATTAGCTGAAACTAATTTTGTGTTCGAAACGCCGGCTGCCCAAATACCGCCAATGCCTGAACCGGAAATCGAAATGCCGGTTGTAGGTTTAGACGATGACAAAAGTGATGAATCGATGGAAGAGCAATTGAAAAAATCTAAAGAACGTATTTTACGTTTAAAAGATTTAAGCATGAAATTGCGTACAACCAACGGTTTACAGGAGCTGGAAAACGAACCTGCTTATAAACGCAAGCAAATGCAGTTGCAACAAGTTCAGCATTCTTCTGAATCGCAGGTGAGTAGGTTTACTTTAAGCAACGATCAGGATGGTGGTACTGAGATCAGACCTAACAATTCTTTCTTGCACGATAACGTTGATTAAAACAAACCAAATATAATTTTAAAGCCCCGAAGTAAAATCGGGGCTTTTTTGGCATAAAATTGGAGTGTTAAAAAATCTTAATTAACACCTAAAAGATCATTAGGTTGATTTTAAGACGAATAAAGCTTAAATTCGCAAAATTTTATTTTAAAAAAACAGATAATACATTGGATATATTTGATAAGATAGCAAAGCACATGGGCCCACTTGGGCAGCACCAGAAATGGTCTCATGGGTATTTCTCATTTCCAAAATTAGAGGGAGAAATTGCACCTCACATGCAGTTTCGTGGAAAAGAGCATTTGGTTTGGAGTTTAAACAACTACTTAGGCTTAGCCAATCACCCGGAAGTTAGAAAGGCAGATGAAGAAGCTGCGGCAAAATTTGGTATGGCTTACCCTATGGGTGCCCGTATGATGAGCGGTAACTCAAGCTATCATGAACAGCTGGAGCAAGAACTTGCAGCGTTTGTGGGCAAACCAGATGCATTTTTATTAAACTACGGTTATCAGGGTATGGTATCGATTATCGATACTTTGGTTGACAGGAATGATGTAGTGGTGTATGATGCAGAATCGCATGCCTGTATTGTAGATGGATTACGTTTGCACATGGGTAAACGATTTGTTTACAAACATAATGATATTGAAAGTGCCCGTAAGCAGTTAGAGCGTGCTACCAAACTGGTTGAAGAAACTGGTGGTGGTATTCTTTTAATTACCGAAGGTGTTTTTGGAATGAGCGGTGCTCAGGGTAAATTGAAGGAAATTGTTGATCTTAAAAAAGATTTCAACTTCCGTATCCTGGTTGATGATGCGCATGGTTTCGGTACAATGGGTAAAACCGGTGCAGGTACACACGAAGCACAAGACTGTATCGATGGAATTGATGTTTATTTTGGAACCTTCGCCAAATCTATGGCGGGTATTGGTGCTTTTGTTGCTTCAACAGAGCAAATTACCAATTTCTTAAGGTATAATATGCGTTCTCAGACTTTTGCCAAGGCGTTACCAATGCCAATGGTAATCGGTTTGTTAAAACGCTTAGAGTTGCTAAAAAGCAAACCTGAGTTAAAAGATAAACTTTGGGAAATTGCAATGACCCTGCAAAAAGGATTACGCGAACGCGGATTCGATTTAGGTGTTACCGATTCGGTAGTTACACCGGTTTTCTTAAAAGGTGAACTTTCTGATGCTACTGCAATTACTTATGATTTACGCGAGAACTATAGCATCTTTTGCTCAATCGTTGTTTATCCGGTAATTCCAAAAGGTATGATCGAACTCCGTTTAATTCCTACGGCTGTTCATACACTGGAAGATGTACAACGTACTTTAGATGCTTTTAGTGAAGTAGCTGAAAAATTAGAAAACGGATATTATAAAGAGAACCTTTTCGCTACCGTTTAAGATCAATGAAAATTTTACAAAGCCCTTTAAATACGTTTAAAGGGCTTTTTTGTTGGAATTTTTTCTGTAAAAATCTGTATTTCAGTTACTTGATCTAATTCTTTTGTGGGAAATATGTTTATAAAAGCATAGAATGTGGAAAAAAACGGTGTAGAGGGCTGTTTTTTATTGTTCTAAAAATTTTTTTATTTCACCAAACCCTTTAAATTAGAGTAAGATAATTAAAAACTAAAACCTTAAAGAACCATAGGAGTAATTAAAAATGAAAAAATTCGAAGAAGTAAAAAGTTTAGTGGCAGCTTTAGAAGCTGATGCAGACAAATTTTATAACAAAGGTAACAGCGCAGCTGGAACCCGTATACGTAAAGGTATGCAGGATTTGAAAAATTTAGCTCAGGCCATCCGTTTAGAGGTTCAGGAAACTAAAAACAAAGCTTAAGCGATCAAAAATATTATAATGAAAAGCCTCAGAAATCTTCTGGGGCTTTTTTTATGAATAGGTTTTGCCTTTATCTCTTATTAATATTTTCTTCTACTGTAAAATATATAAGACAAATTATCTTTCGTTGCTTAAGTTTCGTTAGCTTTCTTTTTATTTGCTGGATAGTCTATTTGGGTTACAAACATTAAGCTGAAACTTCGATTTTACTATTTATTTGAAGCTTGGTGTAAGGTAAATAAATAGCATCCTGAGCATACCAATTATGGTATGAAGTGTTAACATTATTAACAGTATAAGGTACCAAAACATTTGCAATACAATAAAGCGGAAAGTGACGAAGTGGGTTATGTACTGAATGTACTCAGTAGCATACATGCTGTAGATGCTAAATTGAAAGAAGAATTTGAGAAACATCTTTTAACAGTCAGGATTAAAAAAGATCAGATATTGTTCAATGAAAACGAAGTATGCGAATACATCTATTTCATTGTTAAAGGGGCCTTAATGGGCTGTACTACGCATAATAAACAAAAAATTACCACCTATATTTCGGTTGAAAATGATTTTGTTAGTTCTATATCAGGGCTTCATGGATCTGGCTATTCACAAGAGTATGTTGTGGCCGTTGAAGATACCCATTTGCTGGCCATGCATAATAATGAACTCAATCGTCTTTTTTCGCATCATTTCGAACTGAATTATATTTTCAGGGTTGTTTTAGAAAAATATTATAAAGATGCACAGCAAAGAGCGCACATTATACGGGTAGGAAACGCCAAAGAAAGATATCTGTATTTTGCCAAAACGAATCCAGGCTATTTAGACCGCTTGCCATTAGAGCTGGTAGCTTCTTTGTTAAATGTTAAGGCATCTACACTTTTATCCATCAGGAAAAATTTTTCAGGGAAAGCCAAAAATAAGGAATTGGAAGAGTGGGGACAAAAATTAGAATCGCATATTAATAAACATCAATCATTCAGGCATAAAGATGTCAGGCTTCAATCTCTTGCTAAAGAGATTGGTTTAAGCAGTCATAAACTTTCCATTGTCTTAAATAGCTATTTCAATAAGAGCTTTATTGATTATATCAATCAATATCGTGTAAATTGGATTAAAGGAAGTATCCGCAACCCTGATATCATGCAGAACTTTACGCTAGAGGCACTCGCCTACAGCGCAGGTTTTTCTTCACGGAGCGCTTTTTATAGCTCCTTTAAAAAACTGGTAGGAATGAGTCCTGTTGAATATTCGAGAACCCTCGATCAAGAAAAAACTTTAGTTTAACGTTTCTGTTACAGAAAGTCGCTCTTAAGGTACTTTTTATTGTGTAGTTGTGTCGATTTATAATACAGGACAAACTTGCTTCTGTATTATGTGCTATAAGGTGCATGTTTGGCTAATTTCGTGCAACAAACATAAACGATTAGGTTTCATAGGCTTATATTGGCCAAAATTGATTAATACTATGATAAGAATAATGCGTGCCGCAGACTGGGATGAGGTTAGTGCCATTTATCAGGAAGGAATCGATACTGGTACTGCAAGTTTTAGGACCCCTGATATTTCTTGGGAAAACTGGGATTCGTCACACCTTAAGGCTTGTAGGTTTGTGGCCTGTAAAGGTAAAGAAATTATAGGTTGGAGCGCGCTTTTGCCAGTATCGGCGAATTATGATGTTGGTAGGGTAGGTGAGACAGAAGTGTATGTTAAACATGGTTATAAAGGCCAGGGAATAGGTTCTTTACTGTTAGACGCGCTTGTTAAAGAGAGTGAAAATAAGGGCGTTTGGATGCTTCAGGCTGGGATATTTTTGCAAAATTCGGCCATATTGAAAATCTATGAAAAAGCAGGGTTCAGGGTAGTGGGCTATCGCGAAAAAATAGGAAAGGCAAAAGGTGTTTGGCAGGATAACCTGCTGATGGAAAGAAGAAATAAATTGATTGCATGATAAACAAAGGTCTTTGAAAATAATTTCAAAGACCTTTTGTTGTTTTTAGTATCTGAATGACTTATGTCGTAAAAGTAGGTTCGAAGCCAACAAAGGCCCTACAGCTCAGCATGGTTAATGCTAAAACAATTAAAATTATATTTTTCATGTTTATCTCCCTTATTTCTGATTAGCTTTTGATTCTTCTATTTTCACGGTTGTGTTATTGAAGTAATGCGTTTTTTGCTCAAATTTGTATAGTTTTTTTTGTGCAAAATAATAGAAATCAGAAAACGTCGATCTTTCTCCCGAACCTTTATAAACTTCGTAGATTGTTGAATCATTAGCCAGGTAAACTAAAGTGGCCCGGCGATGAGAATCTTTAAAATCATTTTCGTTCAATCCAACATGGATATTGGATGATTCACTGCTCGGCTTAGCGCGTAGGGCGCAGCCGCTGACCATTACGGCCAACATGGCAATACATAATACATTTTTCATTGTGTGTGTTTATTTGTGTGTATCGAAGCCAACTCAATAATGATGCCTTTAATATTCCTAAAACTTTTGGAGCGTTATAGTTTTTGAACTTTGTTTTAAGGTATTGATTGTCAGCTGATTTATTTACGTAATTTTTTATTTACACACAAATAAACAGATTGTCTTTATTTACTTTTCAGCAAAATCAAACAATCTGTTCTAAAATATTAATTGGGAAGTGTTTAAGCCACCTCGCTTAGTTTTTCTATCTCTGCAATAATCGATTTTTCTAACGCCACAGAAGCTTTAACCAATGGCAACCTTACTGTATCGCCACAAACACCTAAATGTTTTAATGCCGCTTTTATTCCTGCCGGATTTCCCTCAGCAAAAGCCAAACGGGTAAATTCTATTAAGCTTAAATGAGCAGGCAAGGCCGCTTTATAATCGCCAGCTAAACAAAGTTTCACCATATCAGAAAATTGCTTAGGTAAAGCATTCCCGATTACCGAAATAATCCCTGCAGCACCTAAAGCGATCATTGGCAAGGTAACCGGGTCATCACCAGAAATTAAAAGAAAATCTGCAGGTTTATCTCTCATAATCTGGTTAAACTGATCAAAACTTCCTGAAGCTTCTTTGGTCGCGATGATGTTTTTAAAATCATACGCCAGTCTGCAGGTAGTTTCCGGGCTCATGTTGCTTCCGGTACGGCCAGGTACGTTGTATAAAATCAGATCTAAAGGAGAAATTTCTGCTAAGTATTTATAGTGCTGATAAATTCCTTCCTGCGTAGGTTTGTTGTAATAAGGACTAACCGATAAAATGGCGCTGTATCCGTTAGTATCGAAAGATTTAATATCTTCAGCAACGGCCAAAGTGTTATTGCCACCTATGCCGGCAACTAAAGGTAATCTATTGTTATTAATTTCAGCAGTATAGGCCCACACCTTCTTCTTCTCGTCCTTGGTCATTGTAGCGGTTTCGCCGGTTGTACCTAAAGAAACGAGGTAATCTATCCCTCCGTCTACCAAATGATTAATCAGGTTTTTTAAGCCGTTATAATCAACTGATCCATCTGTGTTGAAAGGTGTAACCAATGCTACACCAGTACCCTGAAATTTGTTCATTATATAATTTACTTTTTTGTTTTTACCACGGAGCCGCAAAGGACACTAAGGTTTTTATTTTTTAGGTTATAAATAGCCATCTATAACTCTTTTATTCCATCTTTTATTTTTGCCTCAATAATGAGTAAGTTTTTTGTTTTTACCACGGAGCCACAAAGGGCATCAAGGCTTTTATTTTAGGTTATAAATTGCATTTATAACTCTTTTATTCTATCTTTTATTTTTGCCTCAATGATGAGTGAATTTTTTGTTTTTACCACGAAGCCACAAAGGGCACCAAGGTTTTTATTTAGGTTATAAATTGCATTTATAACTCTTTTATTCTATCTTTTATTTTTGCCTCAATGATGAGTGAGTTTTTTGTTTTTACCACGAAGCCACAAAGGGCACCAAGGTTTTTATTTAGGTTATAAATAGCCATTTATAACTCTTTTTATTCCATCTTTTATTTTTGCCTCATTAAAATTAATAAGTAATCCTAACTTACAATTGGAAAGTTTTAAATAGGTTATTGTTTGTGCGAGATGGACTTCTTTAAGGATGCTCACAGCTTTCACTTCAATAATAACTTTTCTTTCAACCAAAATATCTATTCTGTAATTACAATTCAACTTCACGTCCTTGTAATAAACAGGAAGATATATTTGATTGGAAACCTGCAATCCAGCATTAACCAATTCATAAACTAGACAAGCTTCATACGCCGACTCTAACAATCCTGGCCCTAGTTCAACATGAACCTGATACACAGCATTAACAATTAATTTAGCAATTTCATTTTCAGTCATCCCTTAATTTTTAAAATAATTTATTTTGAAGCAATAGGGATGCTTTTAATCAATTAACTTTGTGTTCTTTGTGTCTTTGTGGTCAACTAACCGTTTATCATTTCTAAAAGCTCAGCATCGCTGATGATCGGAACGTTTAGTTTATTCGCTTTTTCTAATTTCGATGGACCCATATTGTCGCCTGCTACCAGGTAATTCAATTTGCCCGAAATACCGCTCAGCATCTTGCCTCCATTAGCCTCAATCATATCTTTTAGTTCATCGCGACTAAATTTTTCAAAAACGCCCGAAATTACGAATGTTTTTCCAATAAGTCTATCACTATCAAGCGTAATTACTTTTTCTTCAATTTCAAACTGTAATCCGGCTAATTTTAATAATTCTACCTGCTGTAAATGCTCAGATTTTCCAAAATACTCAACAATGCTCTCTGCAATTCGCTGGCCGATCTCATCAATGGCAATTAATTCCTCTACAGTAGCTTTAGAAAGGTTGTCGATATTCTTTACGCCAGCGGCAGTTTTCTTTGCAACTGTTTCACCAACATATCGGATACCCAAGCCAAAAAGCACTTTCTCGAAAGGCATTTCTTTCGATTTTTCAATTCCTGCAAGCATATTCTCGATCGATCGTTCTCCGAAACGGTCTAAGGTTTTCAGTTGATCTGATTTTTGGTACAGGGTATATAAATCGCTGATGTGCCTTACAAGGCCATGCTTATAAAAGGTTTCAATAGTTTCATCACCGAGCCCATCAATATTCATGGCTTTGCGTGAAATGAAATGCTGAATTTTTCCAACAATCTGCGGAGGGCAACCCTCATCGTTAAGGCAATAATGAACTGCTTCTCCTTCTCTTCTGATTAATTCTGTTCCACATTCGGGGCAGTTGTGTAAATATTGAACCTTTGTAGCTCCAGGCAATCGCTTATCTAAATTTACCTTGATAATTTTTGGAATAATCTCACCACCTTTTTCTACATAAACGGTATCGCCTTCATGTAAATCTAAACGATCTATTTCGTTCGCATTGTGCAATGTAGCGCGTTTTACCGTGGTGCCGGCCAATAAAACAGGTTTTAAATTGGCAACTGGCGTAACTGCGCCTGTTCTCCCTACCTGATAGGTTACTTTTTCTAATACAGTTTCAACCTCTGCCGCTTTGTATTTGTATGAAATGGCCCAACGTGGAGATTTAGAGGTGAAACCCAATTCTTGCTGTTGTGCATAACTGTTCACCTTAATTACAATACCATCGATATCATAACTCAGTTTAAAACGCTCGTTTTCCCAATGGTGGATAAATTCCAGAACTGCATCGATGTTAGAAACTAATCGGTTATGTTCACAAACATGGAAACCCCAGTCTTTTACGGCATTTAAACTTTCCCAATGGGTTTTAAATTCGTTTTTATCGGTATATAAGAAATAAATAAAACCATCTAAGGGTCGTTTGGCCACTTCTTTGCTGTCCTGCATTTTTATAGTGCCCGAAGCAAAATTTCTAGGGTTTGCATAAGGGATCTCACCAAGTTCTTCACGGGCAGCATTTAAGCGTAAAAAGGCCGCTTTGTGCATAAAAATTTCCCCACGGATTTCGAAATGTTCGGGCGCAACCGCCGATTTGATCTGGTGTGGGATGGTATGAATGGTTTTTACGTTATTGGTTACATCATCACCTTTGGTGCCGTCGCCGCGGGTAACTGCACGTAAAAGTTTGCCGTTTTCGTAAGTAAGACTGATAGACAGGCCATCAAATTTTAACTCACATACATATTGGAAATTATCGCCAATCGCCTTACGGATCCGTTCATCAAAATCGCGGAGATCTTGTTCATTATAGGTATTCCCCAACGATAACATGGGGTATTTGTGGTTTACCGTAATAAAATTTTTGGTAATATCTCCGCCAACACGCTGCGTAGGTGAATTTGGATCTGCAAAATCAGGATTTGCTTTTTCGAGCTCGGCAAGGTGTTTTAATTTTTTATCAAACTCATAATCGCCAATGGTAGGCATAGCCAACACATAATAGTTATAATTGTGCTGGTTTAGTTCGGCCACCAGGGCATCCATTTCTTCTTTTATTGCAGTTAGTGACATAAGACAAATATAGAAAAAGGAGCAGAGTGATTAATATTTTAGTTGTAAAAGCTGTAAATCTACTTTCTTGCTAAAAATGCCCATACGCTCAACGAATGGAATAACAAAGCTATTATTTAACCAACTGATCGATTCTGTATTGGCATAATAAGAATTTTTGATGTCATCTTTCGGAATCATATTGATTTTGTTTATTGTGCCCGATCCGAGATCCATTTCAGCATACATGGTAGCAACTGAACCTCCATCTGATTGGTTGGCCAGGATGCGAAGCGTATTTTCTGCCTGATTAAATGATACCTCTGAACCTTCTCCCATACTGCTGCTTGCATAAGCGCGAGGTAGAAATTGGTGGTAAAGCGGTTTCATCTGGGCATCATATCCATTCATCAGGACTGATCCTTCGGATGTAAATGAGCCATGGCTGCCGGAGACACTGCGTTTTGGAGAAATAGCAACAAGGAGTGTATTGTTGTATTCTGAAATGTGCCTGATGTTCACGTATTTGGCATCGGAGAAATCCAGGTCATCGAATTTCTTATTGGCTGGTACAAAAGATTTTTGCAGTTCTTTAACATGAGCCTTGTCAAACACTTCTTTGGTGAAAGTGAACGTTCCGTTATTAAAATCAATTCTTGCAATCAAGGTAGAACGCTCTTTGTTTATATTTTTATAGAATATACCAATATAATTGATCAATGGTTTTTTACTGCTTGCAAAAGTTATTGACGATACCTCATCCTGATTAAAAGCATCAACAGGAATGCTTACGGTTTTAAGTGGGCTGGGGTTGCTGCTTAAATAAATGGCCACATTACATTTTCCCTTCGGAGCATCTACCGTACTGATGATAAAACTGCCATCATCTCCACAGGATGCCTTCCAACTGTCGCCATCTGGCATTTCGGGCTCCATTTTCTGGATCTGCTCCAACTTGTCATTAAAATCGATTACAGTATAGCTTTGCGATTCATTAAAATCCTTATCCATTTTAAGAGCAGTTAAAAAACCGACCACTGGTAAGCCAACATGTACTTTACGTTTTACCCCTGTTAACCTGCTAGCCATTTTGAAATAGGAGCCGTCATTAGAGAAAAAGAATTCCGGTGCCTCAATAAAATCTTTACTGCCGTCATAAATTATCTTTTGTGAAAGTATTTTGCCTGTTTTTTCTTCCAACAGATAAGCGATAAATTGATTGGTAAAACTTTTAAAGTAGCTACGGTCTGTGGAGGCAACAACCATAATGTTGTTTTTGAATTTTCCGATCGCCATTGGGAAACCAGAAAGTTCGGTGAGCCACTTTTGGCTTAGCTTATCATCAATTGTAACCACGGCGAAATCGGCCTTCGGGACATCAACAATCATAGCGATGGCGTTACCGGATAAATCTACTTTTGTACCGTACCTGCTATCATAAGAGGCTCGGATATTCCAGGTGGGTTTTTTGATAACATTAATCTGCTGTTGAGCGAAAGTGTTGAACTGCAAAACGATGATTAATAGGGAGAGAATTAGTTTAATTTTCATTTAGTTATTTGGCTTTGCCCAAATATATCAAAATAATCAAACCAGTTTTCCCTCAATCTCCTCAAAAATATCCATGTAATCTTTTTCTAGAACGGTTTTAAAAATCCCGAGTTCAAAAGTCAGCTGCTGCAACTGCTTTTCATTTAACGTTTCTGGCCACAAACGCATACAGATCCTGTTAAGGGCATAACTGATATTTTCGAGTTTTTGGTAACTCAACAGGTATTTACTGCTGATGAACTTCTCCAGAAAGTTGAAAAATACTTCTGGATCTTTCAGGTTGCAGTGCTCCAGAAAATCGCTTAATGATTCTTTTTTTACCGCTTCGAGTTTATCATAAAAATGATTCACATGAACCAGATTATGCGTTACCAATAAATGATCCAATAAAAGTTCTAAGCCAATATGCGCGAGGAATGACGGGCGGACGGCAGTATTTTCTACAATGGGCTTAATGAGCTGTTTAAGTTCGGTGGTTTTCTCAAGGAAAAAATTAGAGGAATGAAAAAGCAGGTCGACCGCTAAATGTCTTTTCCAGCCAAAAAGCAGGTTTTCTTCATCAGGATTTCCTTTAAACAGGAATTCATTCTTCTGTGGATATAAATTTGCCTCTTTTGCAGCATTTTTAATCAGATCTGGCAAAACCGTTCCCATTACCACATTGGCATCATTATTTGTCCGGTCGAAATAATAATGGGATAAAAAGTTCATTTTGCAAGGTAATGTTTTCTTGTATGGTTGTAAAGAGCCAATGGTAAAATATTGGTAAGGTTATGGGGTTGCAAAGCGTAATTGCGATAACTCATTTACAAAACCAACTAATTTGCTTTAAACTAAGCTAAAATTTTATCTTTGCACGCACATTATTAAAGTGTTTGTACAATGACGAATTTTGTTGAAGAGTTAAGATGGCGTGGCATGCTGCATGATATTATGCCGAATACTGAGGAAAAGTTAAACGAGGGTATGACTTCTGGTTATATCGGTTTCGACCCTACTGCAGATTCGTTGCACGTTGGACACTTAACGCAGATCATGACACTGATTCATTTTCAAAATGCTGGTCACAAGCCGTTTGCTTTAGTTGGTGGTGCTACAGGTATGGTAGGCGATCCTTCAGGGAAATCTGATGAACGTAATCTTCAGACACCTGAAATGATTGAGCATAACCTGAAAGGGATGAAAAAGCAATTATCTAAATTCTTAAAATTTGAAGAAGGTGGAAATGGCGCTGTAATGGTTAACAATGCCGATTGGTTTAAGGATATGAATCTTTTTACCTTTATAAGAGATGTAGGTAAACACATTACCGTGAACTACATGATGGCAAAGGATAGCGTTAAAAGACGTTTGGAAGGTGATTCTGGCCTATCTTTTACTGAGTTCTGTTACCAGTTGATCCAGGGTTACGATTTTTATCATTTATGGAAAAATGAAAACTGTTTGGTACAGATGGGCGGATCAGATCAATGGGGCAATATTGTTACCGGTACGGAGCTGATCAGAAGAAAAGATGCAGGAACAGCTTATGCCATTACCACTCAATTGATTAAAAAGGCAGATGGAACCAAGTTCGGTAAAACAGAAAGTGGTGCAGTTTGGCTGGATCCGGAGAAAACTTCTCCTTATAAATTCTACCAATTTTGGTTAAATGCATCAGATGATGATGTGAAAAAATGGATCCGCATTTTTACCTTGAAAAGTAAAGAAGAAATAGAAGCTTTAGAAAAAGAACATGACGTGGCACCAAATCGTCGTATCCTTCAAAAAGCTTTAGCTGAAGATATCACTATAAAAACCCATTCGGTAGAAGCGTTAGAAACTGCTATTAAAACTTCAGAATTTTTGTTCGTAAACGGATCACTTGAATTTCTGAAAAGTTTATCGGAAAAACAAGTTTTGGAAATGTTCGAAGGTATTCAGCAGTTTAATATCTCAAAATCAGAATTAAGCACTGGGATTGATGCAGCTACTTTGTTGGCAGAAAAAACAGATGTTTTTCCATCTAAAGGTGAAGCTAAGAAATTGATACAAGGTGGAGGTGTTTCCGTAAATAAAGAAAAAGTAGCTGACCCTATGCAGGTTTTCAATACCGCGCATCTGATCAACGACAAATTTATTGTGGTACAGAAAGGAAAGAAAAACTACTTCCTTTTAATCGCTGAATAAAATTTTCAGGCCCAATGAAACTGACAGTAAAAGATCTATTCATTGGGCTCGAATTTAAAATTGAACGGGAGGTTGATCTTCCGCATCAGCCTCCGTTAATCCATATCGCTCATGAGTCACGAAAATCGGATTATGAAGGTATTTATCTGTATCCGAATATTGTGAAAATTCCCTCATCTTCTTCATAAGGTATATTCAACGCTGTTAAAAGGAGTTTAAATTCTTCGGTTTCGTCAAATATTTTAGGGCCAACTAAAGTTCCGCTGTGCTCCGCATAACATGGTCGTACTTTTATGTACTCAATGGTAAAAAACAAATGCATGCCCTCATTGTAAAACGGGTCCCAATTTCCTAACCAATGTGGAGCCTTACTTATTTTAACTTCTTCATAAGTCTTGTCATCAATAATGAGTTTGTCTATATATGGAGGTGGGAAAGGCAATTGTTTTATTGCATTTTGAAGTTTCAACCATTTTGTATCGTTCATTACTGACGACAGCCCTTTTTTTGTAACAATTTTTCTTATTTTCTCTTTTTCCGCTAAAATATCCGGATCGTTTGAGGTATAGTATTTATACTTTTCTCTTTCGGAAATTTCAGGGTTTCCGAAGAAATCACTGTAAAAATCCTTTCTCTCACTAATGTCCATTTTAGCCCTGGTTTTAAAATTCTATCAATTATGATAAAGTATATATAATATTCATTAAAGAAATTTAATACCAAAAATAACATTTAAGAAGTTATTAAAGATTATCCCTCGCCCATTGGGGCAAGTTATAAAGAATATGTGTTTAAAAAACTGCAGCATACCGCGCTTAAATAATGCGATCTGCTTTTAGCAGAACATTTCATCCTGAAACGAAAAAAGCCACTTCCGTGGCTTAAATGAGATGCTAACTTATAGATGCTAATTAAATACGTAAAACTTATTAAAACACTTATAACATTTGTACCTCTTAACTGAAATCCATGGCATAAGCGTTTTAAAGAGAAAACCCCTGGGTACCCTGTAGGTTTCGAAATTTTTACACTTCGGACAAGATAAGCGGGTTTTAACTAAAGTTAATTCTTCTGTAGGCTCCATAATAAGCGTAAGTTTGGTTGGGCAAATCAAATTTACGCAAAATAAAACCTAAGAATATCATCGAAAAACTACCATTTTGTTCATTTCATCGACTATTATTTCATTTTAAGGTAAAATATGTTCAAAAGGGTTCTTAAAGGTGTTTTTTGTTTTATAATTTTTTACTTCTGTATCAGTTAACAGACAATATTCGAGTGATTTTTTTAATTCATCGTTGTTCATTTCCTGTCCAATAAAAACAAGTTCATTTTTACGGTCTCCAAAATCATTATCCCAATCTGCATCAATTTCAGTTCTGTTTTCCAGGTAGTCCACGTATTGTTCACGTTCATGCTGCTGCATGCTTGCCCACCAAACCCCTGCCGGGTCGATGCGTAAGGAACCGCCTGCCTGCGAAAAATTAATGGCTTGCTCTGGCATGGCAGCAAGATAGAATATGCCTTTTGATCGGATAATATTCTGCGGAAATTCCTTATTGATGTAATGCCATAATCTTTCAGGGTGAAAAGGTCTTTTAGAACGGAATACGGTAGAACTTATTCCATATTCTTCGGTTTCGGGCTGATGGATTTCTTCAAGCTCTTTTTTCCATCCTGCTCCTTCAGATGCAGATTCAAAATCGAACAGTTTTGTGTTTAAAATTAAAGCCGGATCTATTTCTCCAAAAAGCGTCTGATAAATCTTGGCGCTTGGGTTCAGTTTAGCAATCAGCGCCCTGAGGACCTTAATATCGGTATCACTTACCAGATCGGTCTTGTTCAATAAAATTACATTCGCAAATTCGATCTGGTCGGTAAGTAGGTTTACGATAGTGCGTTTATCAGCCGCATTATCAACCATGTTGCGGTCAGCAAGTTTATCTGCCGAACCAAAATCCCTGTAAAAATTATAAGCATCTACAACAGTTACCATTGTATCTAACCGGCTATATCTACTCAGGTTAATACCCGAAGCCTCATCAATAAAAGAAAATGTTTGTGCAACAGGAATGGGTTCAGATATTCCCGTGCTTTCGATCAAAAGATAATCAAATCGGTTTTCTTTTGCCAGTTTTTCCACCTCGGTCATCAGGTCTTCCCGCAGGGTACAGCAGATGCAGCCGTTGCTCATCTCTACCAGTTTTTCATCGGTTTTAGATAAGGTATGCTGATCTTTAACCATAGCGGCATCGATATTTACCTCGCTCATATCGTTCACAATAACGGCCACTTTTAAATCTTGCTTATTCCTTAATATAGCATTGAGCAGTGTCGTTTTACCACTGCCCAAGAAACCGCTCAATACGGTTACTGGTAATTTCTTTATCATGTTAATGCAATTATGTTGCAAATATAGCTTTGATTATTTTAAATGCAACCATATTGCTTTTATATTTGCAGACTAAATTTATTTTAATGAAACTACGGAGCTATAAAATCAACCTCGACCGGATCGGCATTTCCGCCTCAACACTTTGTGCCATACATTGCGCAGCATTACCATTCCTGATCACTGTTTTGCCGATGTGGGGTATGGGGTTTCTGGCCTATGAAGCGGTTGAAATTACGATGATTGCAGTTTCATTGATTATTGGTATCTGGAGCTTAAGTGCTGCCTACCGAAAGCAACATCACCGTATTATGCCAATCCTGGTGCTTATTTCAGGCTTTGTCTGCATTGCATTTGGGCATTTTTCGGGAATTGAGCTGCTGGAGCCGATTTTGATTCCGCTTGGTGGATTTACCATTGCGACTGCCCATTACATCAATTTAAGAATGCTCAAGTCTTGTCCCATCGATCACCAGCTTTAAAAGTTTATCCTTATTAACTAATATGTCAAAGAATTATAAAATCCTGTTTATCCCGGCGTTGTTGTTCATCACCATGTTAAACCCTGCCTGCAAACATGGTACAAATGATGGAATAGAACTGTACAGGCGTTATGCCATCAAAAATCTGGTAGTTAAAAAAGTGCAAAAGGTGTTACATCATGATTAAGATCAGTTCACTGGCACATGTTTATGAGAAGGGGAGAAGAATAAAATTTCCCGACTGGGAAATCGCAGATATGGAGCAATGGCTTTTACTCGGTGCATCTGGTAGTGGGAAAAGCACACTGCTCAATATTATTTCTGGTCTTTTGGAGCCAAGCCAGGGTGAAGTTTTAATTAACGGAACCGATTTATATACGCTGCCTGCAAGAGGGAGGGATAGGTTTAGGGGAAGACATATCGGAATCATTTTTCAAAGGCCGCATCTTATTCGTTCACTTGATGTGCTCGATAATTTAGCGCTTGCTGCGGTAATGGCTGAGCTACCTGTAGATCATGAACGGAATCTTTCGCTTTTGCACGATCTGGATATTGCCGAACTGGCTGAAAATTATCCTGACCAATTAAGTCAGGGGCAGTTGCAAAGGGTTTCAGTGGCGCGTGCATTGGTAAACAAACCTGATCTGTTGATTGCTGATGAGCCTACATCTAGCTTAGATGATGAAAATGCCAATCAGGTAATTCAGCTGCTGACTACCCAAGCTAAAGATAATGGAGCTGCACTGATCATTGCCACGCACGACCGAAGGGTTCGGGACCACATTACTAAAACCTATCTACTCTAATGAATATCTTTAAAATCAGTAGCAAAAACCTCGTCAGGAATAAGCTAACAACAATTTTGAATATTATTTTAGTTGCCTTTGGTGTGAGCATCCTGTCTATTCTCTTTTTGGCGTCTACACAGATTAGCAGCAAACTGGAAAAAAATGCCAAGGATATCGATCTGGTTGTGGGGGCCAAAGGAAGCCCCTTACAGCTGATATTAAGCAGCGTTTACCATATCGATTACCCAACGGGAAATATTCCTGCTAAAGATGCCTACAAATTAATGCAGAACCCTATGGTTAAAAGGGCTGTTCCATTGGCATTGGGCGATAATTATAACGGCTACCGGATTGTTGGCACTGATAGCACTTTCTCCAATCTTTACGGTTTATCTATCCAAAAGGGAAGCTTTTGGCATAAAGACTTAGAAGCAACCCTTGGTAACACTGTTGCATTAACATCGGGGCTCAAGATTGGCGATTTTTTTTTCGGCGCACATGGTTTAACCGGGAATGGAGATGTTCATAAACAACATGCTTACCAGGTAAAAGGGATTTTAAAACCACAGGGAAACATAACCGATAATCTGATCCTCACTAATATTGGCAGTGTGTATAAAATGCATGAAGAGAAGCATGTTGAGGGCCATAGTAACGTTTCTGAAGGAGCCAAAGAGATTAACGATAAACAGATTACAGCCTTGCTGATTCAGTATAAATCGCCAATGTCGGTGATTCTTTTCCCACGGATGGTTAACCAAAGTACAAACATGCAGGCGGCCTCTCCGGCGATGGAAAGTGCAAGGTTGTTTTCACTGATTGGTGTTGGGATTGATACGTTACAATGGTTCGCCATATTTATTATGGGGATTGCTGCCCTGAGTATTTTTATCAGCCTTTATAACGCAATGAAAGAGCGGAAATACGACCTGGCCATTATGCGTTGTCTTGGTGCATCAAAATCGAAACTCTTTTTCCTGGTCATGTTTGAAGGGGTTTTGGTTACATTTATAGGCGCCTGTTTGGGTTTATTGATCGGGCATATTGCCCTTGAGGTAATCGGGGCCTATCAGGAATCTTCTCAGGCAAAATTAACGGGGTTTACTACAATTCCACAGGAAGTATATTTAATCTGGATCGGGCTGTTTATCGGCGCTTTAGCCTCGCTTATCCCCGCTATGCAGATTTACAAGGTTGATATTGCCGAAACTTTAACCAAAAACAGATAACCTGGTTGAGGTTAATACAATGAAGAAATTAGTTTTATTGGTTGTTTCATGTTTAGTTATTCACGTAGTAGCGGCGCAGGTTAAGGTACATACCGACATGCGCACGCCTACCTGGAACCTGATCGGTTTAAAGTATGATGCCGAAATTGCTCCAAAGAAATGGGGAAGCGTTTTTCCACTGGCATTAAAGGCATTACACAATAAGGTTATCGAGCTGCCTGGTTACATCATTCCCACAAAGGTAGGGTCGAAATTTAGCGAATTTATGTTCTCTATTGTACCCATTGCCTCCTGTCCGTACTGTGGCTCTGGCGATATTCCATCAATGGTGCAGGTGAAAATGTTAACGGCTATTCCCATCACCGAAAAACCGATCAAACTGAAAGGAATATTCATTATTAACGATTCGGGTGATGATAGGAGCGAGTTTTTTCTTTTAAATGCAAAACAGTTATGATGAAGAAATATATAACGGTTTTATTGATGTTGATCTCTTTTAAGGCTGTTGCGCAGGTAAATGTACATACCGATATGCGCACGCCCACCTGGAACCTAATTGGCTTAAAATACGATAAACAGGTAAAACCATTGGTTTGGCAGGCTGTTTTTCCGCCGGCATTAAAAGCAATCGATAATAAGATAATCGAAATCCCTGGGTATATCATCCCAACTAAAGTTGGCAATAGTTTTACCGAGTTTATGTTTTCTATTGTGCCCGTTGCCTCCTGCCCGTATTGTGGCACGGGCGATATCCCTTCGATGATAGAAGTGAAGACTTTAAAACCGATTACCTGGACCGATGAGACCATTACCCTGAAAGGCAAATTTATAATCAACGATTCTGGTGATAGCCGGTCTACCTTTTTTCTTTTAGATGCTATAAAACGATGAGATATTTGTACTTTATTTTCTTTCTGTTTTCGGTTTGCTCAGTTGCTGCACAAACGCAAAAGCACAACCCAAAAGATCAATTGCGATCTTTAAACTGGGATGTAATCGGCTCGGTGAAATTTGAACTCACCGAAAAGAACGAACTTTTGCCCCTGTTTACAGAATCGATCAGACGTTTTGAGAACAGGGAGTTTGATTTAACAGGTTACCTGATCCCTATAAAAAGCGGACAGAAACAACAGAAATTTCTTTTGGCAACCCTGCCCATCAACCAATGTTATTTTTGTGGGCAAAATGGTATTCCGGTAATGATCATGGTTGAGATGGAAAGCGCGGTGCCTTATGGCGAAAAACCCATCCATGTACGGGGGATTTTAAAATTGGAACAAAAGGATGCGAGCTATGCACCGCCAATAAGCATCAAAAATGCCAAACTGATTAATTAATTGCTTATTTTTGTATTGCTATGGAAAACAAAACAGCACGTTTCGAAAAACTTTTGGTTAAAAACGGACTAAAAAGAACTGCCCAGCGTTTACAGGTGCTGGAGATTTTGAGTGGAAGAGATTCTGCAACATCTCAGCCTTACTTGGAGCAGGTGATGGGCAAGAATGCTGACCGAGTTACTTTATACCGTGTTTTGCAGGCTTTCGAAGAAAAAGGAATTATACATAAGGTTTTAGATCAGCAGGGCACAGCCAATTATGCCATCTGTTCTGATGGCTGCAGTGCACACGAACACCATGATGAACATGTGCATTTTAACTGCGATAACTGTCATAAAATTTACTGTTTGGATACCGTTAAAATTCCGGCATTAAAAGTTCCTGCCGGATTTAAAGTAGAGCACCTTAATCTGATTGCTACCGGTTTATGCGCAAGCTGTTCGGATAAGATAAATTAACGTTTACTGCACCAAAAGATTACAACCCCTGATATCGGCATTGTCAAACCGGCCCAATACTTCAAAACTTTGATCAGGATTTATTCTGCCCAGATCCTGCGTGGCAATAAATGAACAAGAATTGAGATTGGCCAGATCGATTACATTGATGCCACCAGTCCTGCCATTTTCAATTAAACTTAAAGGATCGTTGGTGTCGCGGATCAAAACCTTCATCCAGCTGGGGCAGTTAAAGATGCCTTCACCCAAAGAATAAGCCTGAGAAAGTAGTTCGGTCATTCCATATTCGCTATGGATAGCTTTTACACCAAATCCTTCGGTTAACTGTTCATGTAATTCCTCTCGCACCATTTCTTTACGTTTCCCTTTCATTCCTCCCGTTTCCATTACAATCAGTTCGGGGAAATCGATTTCAAACTGTTCTATAAAATCGAGCAGGGCATAAGTAACACCAATTAAAACTGTTTTCTGTTTTTTTGATTTAAGATCCAGGAGGGTTTTCAGCAATTCATCATGGTTGTATAAAAAGTAACCACTTTGTGGATGCCTGCTTTTTTCGATCAGATCGTTGACCATATAAATCAGCGATGAACCAGCTCGCTGTTGGTAGGATGGGAGCAGGGCCAAAAAGCAATATTCGGTGATGTTCCCATAAAATTGCGCAAAAGCCTGTAGATAGCTCTGCTCATACAATTTAGCATTGGTTACATGATGGCTGCTCTGTACCATACCCGTTGTGCCTGAACTGCTGAAAGTAATTTGGACAGGATCGGTACTGTTGAGAATGGAATGGCTTTTAAAAAAACTGATGGGTAAAAAAGGGATCTGTTCAATTTCGCTCACCTCATCAGCATCAACACCTAAATGAAAGATATATTCGCGGTAAACATTGCAGTTTTGGGCCTGTAACTTAAAAATGCTTAAGGCAAGAGCGTTAAACGCATCGGTACTTTTTACAGAAAATATATCGTTAGCTGTTAAATTCACAGGGCAAAAGTACGAAGCATTATGCTATTTTCTCGTCAGTTTTTTTCGCCAGCATTGCCATGCGGAACTGATAACCACAATAACCGCTAATACCAGCAACCAGGCCACTTAAAATTCCTGTAACCAACAACAGTGCCCACCAGATTTTTATGCCCGTCATTACGGCCACACGGCCAGCAAGGACGTTATCATTAGGCAAGCTTTTAAATAAAGCATATCCGATCCAAAGTAAGAAAATAGCGAGGAAAGATTGCCAAAAGGCTATTTTTCCTGTTTTGCCAATAATGCCACAGGTGGCAAAGGAAATTACAATAATGATCCACCAAGGGGCAATCATTTGTAAAAGGAAACAGATTATTAATATAACAATGAAAACCATTTTAGCCTATTTAGAAATTTTTAAACGAGAAATAACCGTACCCGATTTATCATCAGGACTTTGCATATAAAACAGATCGTATAGTTTACCGTTTGCCCAGGTATCGATCATATTGTCATAAAATTTGCTTCCGGGATTGCCTGATTGGCCGCCTGGATAAACCCCATGTCCTTTTGGTGTTTTACCCAGTTCGATCACCATCCGCCATGAAGGTCCGTTGGCTTCGCTCAAAGCATTAATGGCAGTTTTCGCGCCACCAATCTGTAAAACCTTTGAGCCGAATCCTGGTATTTTGGCTAGGTGTGGCACATTGGTCTGTTTTACATTTGCCCAATCCCAATCTTTGTTTATTGGTCCAAAGCGTCTTTCCAAACTATCGCAGCTATATTTAAAAGCTTCGATAACCAGGTCGGATAATGTTTCTTTTTTGCTGGTATTGATATTATCATACCATGTTGCATTGGGTTCTTTCAGGATCATTTCCACCGTACGGTCTCTAGAAGGGTAACGCATCGGGATTCCTTTGACCTCGAATTCGTCTGCCCAGATATCATGTGATAAGCGTTTGGTCCATATCTCAAATACGCTGGCTGCAATTTCATGGGCATCATAACGTTTGTTCCACTTGTTCAGGTAAGCCAATGCTTCTTTTTGTGTTGCGTTTAATTGCTCATTATTCAATAAGGGCAATAAAGCAGGAACCAGGTTCTGCGCCATAATACTGTAATTGTCGGTCTGCATCAAACGGATGCTATCCAATGTAGCCTTGTTCATGGCCGATAAGCGGTCGTTGATCCTTTTGCCACGCTCGTAAGGCGCAAATTCCCAGTTAATGTAATATGGGTAAGTAGTATCGGTAGAAGATTGGTTGGCCGAGCTTACAAAACCGCGCGGCGGATTCTTAACTGTTGGATTTTGTGCATTTGGGATCCAGCCATGCCAATCGTAAGCGGGGTCGGTACCATCGAGAATAAATTTGCCCTGATCCTTCCATTTTAGGGGGAATTTGCCATTTGGCGTAATGGCAATATCGTTATCCATACTGGCGAAAACAAAGTTCTGTGCAGGTGCGGTATAATAAGTTAAAGCCCTACGGTAGTCGTTATAATTTTTCCCACGGTTCAGGTAATAAAAAGTCATGAGCTCGTTCGACTCATCATGTGCAATCCATCTTAAAGCATCACCAACAGGCACATTATCTGCCCTGCCGTATTTTGGTTTCTGGAAATATACCACTGGCCCGTGATGCGTGTAGTAAACGGTATCTATTTCATCTTTTCCACCACGGATTTTAATGGTTTCCAATCTCTTTGTTGTGGCTTTCCATTTATTGTTGTACCAATATTCGTTGTGGCTGGAATCTTTAAACTTGATCTGATAAAAATCCAGTACATCGGCTGCAACATTGGTTACGCCCCAAGCTATTTTCTGGTTAAAACCTATAATTACGCCCGGAGCACCAGGTAATGAAACGCCATAAGTATTTACGCCAGGTGCATGTAGCTGGATTTGATACCAGATTGAAGGAAGTGTTAAATCCAAATGTGGATCGTTTGCCAAAATCGGGAATCCTGATGCTGTTTTAGCGCCAGATAAAGCCCAGTTATTACTGCCGATGCCTTCAATTTTTTCGGTTGTTTTTACTTCGCCGGTTTGCGCCTGGGTGAAGCTTTCTGGTGTTTTAGGTGTTGGTAAGGGAGAGAAATCCCATTTGGTGCCAACAGGGATGATTGGGTCTTCGCGGAACGGATAATCCGGGAAAAGATTTTTGGTCACCTCGGGGCCGAATTTTTTCAAGATGTTGGTCATGTAAAATTCGTCGGAACCCATGGCTAATACCGCCGACATCTGTTTTAGAAGCAGCGCACATTTTACAGGCGTCCAATTTTCAGGCTTAAAATCGAGTATCTTGTATTCTAAGGGATAATTGGCTTTAGAAAGTGTTTTGATGTAGGCATTTATCCCTTCGGTATAAGCTAAGATCATTTCTTTTGCCTTAGGATCGGCCATCATACCTTTTAACGAGTTTTCTGCGCCATAAACCATGCCCATCCGGCGCTGATAGCGGTCTACCTCTATCGCTTTATCGCCAACTACTTCGCTAATTCTACCCGCAGCAAAACGGGTCTGAAAATCCATTTGCCAAAGGCGGTGCATGGCGGTTACATAACCTTGTGCCAGATACAGATCGTGGTCATTCTGTGCAAAAATATGTGGAATCATGCGGTCGTCAAAAACGATTTCGATTTTATCTATTGCCCCTTTAATCTTCGCTTTATGGTTAAACATAAAATGATTGTTCTCTGCATTTTGCCAGAAACCCATAAAAGGATTTAGGAATTTTAACAGTGGAGGTGTACTACCTAATTTGGTATTAAATAAAAAAGCTAATGCTATCGGAATAATGATGCAGAATACGGCTTTAATTTTATTCATAATGGTTAGCTAACAAGTCTTTCGCTAAGATAGGGCAAAATGACGGTTTATGTTTAATGCAAAATACAACAAACTGTATATCAATCAAAATTATAATTCGAATTGAAATTATTATGCTAACATAATTTGTTTAATTCAAAAAAAGAATTTAAGTTTATATAACTAATAATACAAACAACCAAATTAACAATCGTTTATGAGCAGAATTTTTACACAGATCTTTTATGTGTTATTATTTGTGTACGCAGGCAACGTTGCGGCACAAGCACAGAGTATTACGGTTAGCGGTACCGTAAAAGACAAGCAATCGAAAGAAGGCCTAGCTGGGGTGAGTTTAACCATCAAAGGCCATTCTGGTGGCACAGCATCCACAAGCAACGGTAGTTTTACGTTTACAACAACAGCTAAAGTTCCCTTTACGCTGGTAGCGTCTTACGTGGGCTATGGTACAGTAGAACAGCAGATTACCGGGAATGCTACGGGAATTAACCTGGAACTGGAAACGGCAGTGGTTTTAGGAGGGGATGTGGTTGTTTCGGCATCGCGTACTCCTGAACGTATTTTAGAATCACCGGTTTCTATCGAGCGGATGAGTGCAGCCTCTATAAGGGAAATTGCGGCACCATCATTTTACGATGCTTTGAACAATATGAAAGGTGTAGAAAGCAGTATGCAGAGTTTAACTTTCAAGTCGATTAATACACGTGGTTTCAATTCAAATGGTAATACCCGTTTTAACCAATATATTGATGGAATGGATAACCAGGCCCCTGGACTGAACTTCTCAGTGGGTAATATTGTGGGTATAACCGAGCTCGATGTAGATAATGTTGAACTCCTGCCCGGTGCTTCATCTGCTCTTTATGGTGCAGGTGGTATTAATGGAACACTATTGATGACCTCAAAAGATCCTTTTAAATATCCAGGTGCAAGCTTTCAGTATAAAACAGGGGTAAACCATGTAAATGATGACAATAGCAGTGTGCAACCCTTCAATCAGTTGGATGTGCGCATGGCAAAATCATGGAACAATAAGTTTGGCGTAAAAGCGGCATTTTCGTTCTTGCAGGCCAAAGACTGGTACGGGAATAACTATTCAAACTTCGATAGGGTAGCGAGAACTGCAAAATCTGGCGATAGAAACAGCGACCCAAATTACGACGGAATCAACGTTTACGGTGATGAGGTAAGCCAAAATATGCGTAATGTGGCGCTAAGTGTTCAAAATGCAACCATTGCCGGAATTAATACAGGGTCTGGTGGTTTAATACCAAACATTAAAACATTAATGGACGGGACTTTTGGTACCGCCATTCCAAATGCAGCCCAGCAAGCGGGGTTTTTGGCGGGATTACCATCTGCATTGCGTGGTCCGGTACAGAATTATTTTCCTTTTTATGTTGGTTTGAAAGCAGGTTTAATCCCTAATCAAAATATTTCAAGAACTGGTTATAATGAAGAAAACCTGGTTGATTATAGTACCAAGTCGTTAAAAGCATCTGGTGCGTTATATTACAACATCAGCAATACAGTACAAATAGTTGGACAGGCCAATTGGGGAACAGGAACTTCGGTATATACCGGTTCTGACCGTTATTCGCTCCGCAATTTTAATATCGGGCAATATAAATTAGAATTAAAAGGTGAAGATTTCTTTCTGAAAGCCTATACTACGCAGGAACGTTCGGGTGATTCTTATATTTCTTCTATTTTGGGTAGTTATATTAATGAATTATCAAAACCATCAACAAGCTGGTTCCCACAATATATTGGTAATTATGTAGGTGCAAGAGCGGCAGGGCAAACTGATGTACAAGCACAGGCTTTTGCCAGAAGTGTTGCCGATCAGGGACGTTTCGCACCTGGTTCTCCGCAGTTTATTCAGGCTAAGGATCAGATTATGAACACCACCATCAGTGCCTCAGATCCTAGTAAAGGTATTTATGGTGCAAAATTCGATGATAAATCTAACCTTTACCATTATGAGGGAATGTACAACTTTACCAATCTTTTTGATAAAGTGGTGGAGTTTCAGGCTGGTGCATCATACCGTTTATATGACTTAAATTCGGCTGGAACAATTTTTAATGACTTGACAAATTCTATCGATATTAAAGAATACGGTGCATTTGCGCAGATAGGCAAAAAACTTTTTAACGATAAGGTTAAATTTACTTTTGCAGGTCGTTATGATAAAAGTCAGAATTTTGAAGGCCGGTTTACGCCAAGGGTAACTGGGGTGTTCACAGTTGCAAAAAACAACAACATCAGGGTTTCTTATCAAACAGGTTACCGTAACCCAACCACACAAAATCAATACATCGACCTTTCGGTAGGTGGAGGTTCTCAAAGATTGATTGGCGGCTTGCCAGAAATCATGTTTTCTAAGTACCATCTTGATAGTAATAAGCCTTATACCGACGTAAGTTACCGTGCGTTCTTAGCCTCGGCAGCTGCAACAGGAACACCTAACCCGGCATTGTTGCAACAATATACTTTTGATGCAAGGGGTGTCCGTCCGGAGAGTGTTCAATCTTATGAGTTAGGTTATAAAGGATTGCTCCTTCCTAATTTATTGGTTGATGCTTATGGTTATTACAACATTTATAAAGATTTTATTACTGCTGTAGATGTTTATCAGAATGTAGGTGGAAGTTTTGTGAAATTCGGTGTTCCGGTTAATGCAGAAGGTAAAGTAACTTCTTATGGCGCGGCTTTAGGTTTAGATTATTTAGTGGGTAAATATACCATCAGCGGCAACGTTTCCTATAATGAAATCGGCGATTTACCAGTTAATTACATTAACGATTTCAATACCCCGAAAATCCGTTACAACTTGGGTTTTGGCAATAAAGAAATTATTAAAAACTTTGGTTTTAATTTGGCATACCGTTGGCAAGATCAATTCTACTGGAATTCTTCTTTTGCCTCAGGTCAGGTACCTGCATACAGCTCTTTGGATGCGCAGGTGAGTTTAAGGATCCCTTCAGTACAATCAATCATAAAACTTGGCGGTTCTAACGTGCTGAACAAATATTATTTTACTTCTTACGGAAATCCATCAGCTGGCGCTATCTATTACGTAGCCATTAGTTTTAATCCATAACCAGTTAATTGAGTTTTAAGGGCCTTCTATGCTTAAAGTATAGAAGGCTTTTTTGTGCACTGATTATCAATTTCTCCTTTATGGCTTTGCCATGCAATAGCTTGATTTAATGTCAATGTAGCCCAAAAATAAAATGAAAATAAATAGCTTAGTGTAAAAAACACACTATTAAAACAATCTTTTCATAAAAAAGCTACATCCCTTTTGTAAAATATTTGTATTATAGTACTTTCTTAAGCACATCCCGGTTTAAGAGCCATGAATTTAAAATTTTGAATAAATAAGGATGGAAGCGCAAAACGACAAACCTAACGAGACAAGTGATCTGGTCGAAAAAGAGCAAGAAATACAGCATTTAAACAATCCAGTTGATATATCGGTAAAGCCAATTGTTAAACAATATCTCGGTGCAGTTAAAAAAGTAAAAAAGGAGGGCAACCGTTTTTATTTTTCTGATGGCGATGCAAGAGTAGAAGTCCGGGTGGTAAGCGACGATATTATCCGCGTTCGCCTGGCTCCTCATGGCGTTTTCTTAGAGGATTTTTCTTATGCCGTACCCGAAGTAGATCAAAAAGTGTCTGTTTTTAAAATGCAGGAACATGATGATCATTTTACGATTTCTACCCATGCAGTAACCTGTAAAATAGAAAAAGCAAACTTCCATATTTCTTTTTCTGATAATATTACCAATGTAGTAATGGTTGATGAAGCCAATTCTATGCACTGGGAAGAAAATGTAGATTTTGGTGGTTATTATATCTACGCAACGAAAAAATGCCACCCTGAAGAAAATTTCTTCGGTTTGGGTGATAAATCTGGTAATTTTAACCTGCGGGGGCGCCGTTTCGAAAACTGGAATACCGATGCTTACTCCTTCGGTTGGAACCAGGATCCACTTTATCGTACTATACCTTTTTATATCGGTTTGCACAATCAGGCCGCCTATGGTATCTTTTTCGATAATACCTTTAAATCGTATTTCGATTTCGGATCGGAGGATGTAAATAAAACCAGTTTCTGGGCCGATGGCGGAGAACTGCAATACTATTATATCCATGGCCCGCATATTATGGATGTGGTAAAACGTTATGCAACTTTAACGGGAACACACCCAATGCCACCAAAATGGACTTTGGGTTATCAGCAGTGCCGCTGGAGTTATTATCCTGAAACAAAGGTTAAAGAAATAGCCAAACAGTTCAGGGAACGTAAAATCCCTTGCGATGCCATTTATCTGGACATCGATTACATGGATGGCTACCGTTGTTTTACCTGGAACAAAAAATACTTTCCAGATCCGCGGAGAATGATCAAAGAGCTATCTGATGATGGTTTTAAAACGGTGGTGATGATCGATCCTGGAATTAAGGTAGATGACGATTACTGGGTGTTTAAAGAAGGTAAAGAAAAGAGATTTTTCTGTCGCCGCAGCGACGATTATTATATGGAAGGGCATGTTTGGCCAGGGCGCTGTCAGTTTCCCGATTTTACCAATCCAAAAGTACGGAGCTGGTGGGGTAATTTATATAAAGAGCTGGTAGATATGGGCGTTGCAGGTTTCTGGAACGATATGAACGAACCAGCTGTGTTTGGTTCAGGAACTTTCCCCAACGATGTCCGCCATAATTATGATGGTTACCGCGGCTCACACCGTAAGGCACACAATGTTTACGGCATGCAGATGGTGCGTTCTACCTACGAGGGCTTAAAAAAACTGATGCGCAATAAACGTCCGTTTACGATTACAAGGGCTGGTTATGCGGGCATGCAGCGTTATGCAAGTGTTTGGACCGGCGATAATATCGCAACCTGGGAGCATTTAAAGATCGGAAATATACAGTGCCAGCGTTTATCGGTTTCTGGTGTGCCTTTCTGTGGAACAGATATCGGCGGATTTAGCGGTGAGCCAGATGGAGAGTTGTTTACCCGCTGGATCCAACTAGGTACCTTTTCTCCTTTTATGCGGGCACACTCTGCCGGAGATACTGCAGAACGGGAACCTTGGAGCTTTGGGCAGTTTTTCGAAGATATCAACCGTAAGTTTATCGAATTAAGATATCGTTTAATGCCTTATTTATATTCGGTTTTCTGGGAGCATCATCGTTATGGCTTTCCTATTTTAAGGCCTTTAGTGATGCTTGAGCAAGAAAATATCAGTAACAGTTTCCGTCAGGATGAATTTTGCTATGGTGATAAACTATTGATATGCCCGGTTTTAGAACAGGGTGCAATATCTAGAAAAGTTTATCTCCCAAAAGGCACCTGGTATAATTTCTGGACCAACGAAATCCTGGATGGCGGTAACGAATATACGGTTGATGCAAAGATCGATAGTATGCCAATGTTTGTAAGGGCAGGTACAGTTTTGCCAGAATATCCGGTAATGCAATATGTTGATGAAAAATCTATTACCGAAGTGGTATTAAATATTTATCATAGCGATTACGAGGTTAATTCATACATGTACGAAGATCATGGCGATACTTTTGCTTACGAGCAGGATATTTATCTGGAAAAGAAATTCACTGTAAAAGGCGATACTCAGGCCATTAAAGTGAACCAGCGTAATGAAGGATTGTATACGCCTAATTATGAATTTTATGTTTGCAATGTGATCGGCGTAAAATTCCAGGTGAAAAAGATCATTATCGACAATAAAGAGGTGAAAGACTTTTATACCGATGATCAGAATATCCTGCATTTTAAATGCAATAAGAACTTCTTAGAAATACAGATCTTGAGTCTGTAAACATTGAGCCCCAAATGCTGTTTAGTATTTGGGGCTTCATTTATCTAGCCAAAATACCTATGCCATCAGTAAAAAAAGTTTCAGTAAAAAAAGTATCCGAACCAAAAACTGATAAACAGAAATCTGTTTGGATCCACAGTTTATTTACCGATTATGATATCGATCTTTTTCTTGTAGGAAAGCATTTTAGGCTTTATGAGAAAATGGGCTCACACTTAATTACTGTTGATGGAACCGCCGGAACTTATTTTTCGGTTTGGGCACCCAATGCCATCCGTGTAAGTGTAGTGGGTAATTTTAACGATTGGGACAACGCTTCACATCCGCTGAGCATACGGTGGGATAAATCGGGTATCTGGGAAGGTTTTATCCCTGGAATTTCAAAGGGAGAAGTTTATAAATATTTTGTTAAAGGTTTTGACGAATCTGAGCATTTAAAAGGCGATCCCTATGCCAGAAGATGGGAACATCCGCCACAAACAGCTTGTATCGTTTGGGACACCGATTATACCTGGAAAGATAAAGCCTGGCTTAAAAAAAGAGCAAAAATAAATGCTTTGGATCAACCCATTTCGGTATATGAGA
Organism: Pedobacter sp. Bi27; assembly: GCF_918698255.1. Taxonomy (NCBI): domain Bacteria; kingdom Pseudomonadati; phylum Bacteroidota; class Sphingobacteriia; order Sphingobacteriales; family Sphingobacteriaceae; genus Pedobacter; species Pedobacter sp. Bi27. The sequence goes on along the minus strand of NZ_CAKKMW010000001.1, from coordinate 1,021,291 downwards.
TACATCTAGGCTCTTGGGAGCGCGATCCGGATAATCCAGAACGTGTTTTGAACTGCAGGGAAGTTGCTGGCAGGCTAGTGCCTTATGTAAAGGAAATGGGTTTTACCCACGTAGAACTGATGCCTGTAATGGAGTTTCCGTATTTCCCTAGCTGGGGTTATCAGATTACAGGTTATTTTGGTGCAAGTTCGCGTTATGGTTCTCCACAGGATTTAATGTATCTGATTAACGAGCTCCATAAAGCAGATATTGCAGTGATATTGGATTGGGTTCCTTCTCATTTCCCAGGTGATAGGCATGGTTTATATGAGTTTGATGGAACACATCTGTACGAACACGCCGATATGCGAAAAGGTTTTCATCCAGACTGGAAATCATATATTTTCAATTATGATCGAAACGAAGTACGCTCTTTTTTAATTAGTAATGCCTTGTTTTGGATTGACCAATATCATGCAGATGGCCTAAGGGTAGATGCCGTAGCATCGATGTTATATTTCAATTTCTCCAGAGAAGATGGAGATGCCGCAACAAACGAATATGGTGGAAGTGAAAACTTTGGGGCCATTCAGTTTTTGCAGGACCTGAATGTTGCCGTTTATGGAAATTTTGAGGGTGTACAGACCATTGCCGAAGAAAGCAGTACTTACCCTGGTGTAACCCATCCGGTACATGCCGGCGGATTAGGTTTTGGCATGAAATGGATGATGGGCTGGATGAACGATACCTTAAAGTATTTCAAAGTAGAAACCCTCGGCCGGAAACACCACCACCATCAGTTGAGCTTTAGCATGACTTATGCCTTTACCGAAAATTTTATGTTGCCTTTCTCTCATGATGAAGTCGTACACGGTAAATCACCAATGTTGTATAAAATGCCTGGAGATGACTGGCAGAAATTTGCAAATTTAAGGGCACTTTATGGTTATATGTTCACCCATCCCGGAGCAAAACTGCTGTTTATGGGGAATGAGTTTGGCGAAACCAACGAATGGAATTTTACGCAATCGCTAGATTGGCATTTGCTTCAATATGCGCCGCACAAGGGCATGCAGGAAACTGTTAAGGCTTTAAACTTTCTGTATCGCAAAGAACCAGCATTGTATCATTTCAGTTTTAGTTATGAAGGCTTTCAATGGCTCGATGCCGATAATGCAAACGAATCTGTCTTCACATTTATGCGCAAAGGACCAAAAGCAAAAGATACTTTGGTTGTCGCGATAAACTTAACGCCAGTGGTGCGTGAAAATTATAGAATCGGTGTCCCTTTTAAAACCAAATGGACAGAAATTTTTAATACTGATGATATTGTTTATTATGGAGGCGGTATTAATAATCGCGGGGGTATTGTTCCTGACCTAGCGGGTTATAACGGGCAGGAATACTCGGTCGTTGTTGATCTGCCGCCTTTGGCTGTAGTGATTTTTAAGACCAAGTAAAATATTATTGGTTCCTATATCACGCCAAAATTATAGGTAAACACATAGTTTTGGCGTGATATAAGTTTTTATATTGCGCCAAAACCTTATATAAAAGCATAGTTTTGGCGTAATATGTTTTTTTATATTACGCCAAAACTCAATTTTTGGTTACATTTGTTGCTGTAAATTAAATGTTTATGGAACAGGTTGTAGGAAGAACTGAAGAAAAATTGCTGCTAAACAAGATCGAGAAATCTGGTGAAAGTGAACTGATTGCTGTATATGGGCGTAGAAGGGTAGGAAAGACTTATTTAATCAGAAACGCTTTTACTAAGGAAATTGCATTTGAATTTTCTGGCATTCATCACGCAACGTTAAATCAGCAGTTAGAAAACTTTAGTTTGGCACTTACAAAAGTAACAGGTGGTTTTCCCTTAGCCAAACCAGAAAGTTGGATAGCTGCCTTTGAAATGCTGGTCCAATACCTCGCCCCCTTGGTAAAAAAGGAAAGAACAATCATTTTTATTGACGAATTCCCCTGGATTAATACGCCCCGCTCAGGATTTTTGCCTGCATTTGAAAATTTTTGGAACAGCTGGGCTTCAAGACAAAAAAAACTTATCGTTGTTATCTGTGGGTCTGCAGCTTCCTGGATGATCAATAAGGTGATTAATAACCGAGGCGGATTGCATAACCGTGTAACGAGGAGAATAAGACTTCTTCCTTTTACTGTTGGCGAAACCGCAGCATACCTTAAATACAGAAAAATAAAGCTCGATAAGTACCAGCTTTTTCAGGTGTACATGGCTATGGGGGGTATACCACAGTATCTCAAAGAAATAGAGCCTGGCGAGAGTGTGGCCCAGATTATAGACAGGCTGTTTTTTACCAAGGATGGGCTGCTTCTTGAAGAATTTAAGAACCTGTATTACTCGTTGTTCGATAAAGCAGAAAATCATATTGATATTGTTCAGGCATTGGCAAAAAAAGGTAAAGGATTAACACGTACCGAAATTATTAATGTCTGTAAGCTAAGCAGCGGCGGTTACGCTACACAGCTACTTGCAGAACTTGCAGAATCTGGTTTTATTACGCCTTATATTCCCTTTGGAAAAAATAGCAAAGACGCTTTGTACAAACTAACAGATGAGTACTCGATATTTTATCTCAAATTTATTAACGGCAATAAAGCAACGGGCGCTGGAACCTGGCTGAAATTTTATTCGGGTACATCATGGAAAAGCTGGAGCGGATATGCTTTTGAAAGTATCTGCATGAAACATACTGCTCAGATTAAAAAAGCAATAGGGATAGATAATGTTTATACCGAAATATCTGTTTGGCGTTATTTGCCAAAAAATAGAGCAGAACAAGGTGTTCAGATTGATCTGCTTATTGATCGAAATGATTCTTGTATCAATATATGTGAAGTTAAATTCTCTATTATGTCTTTTGAAATTACTAAATCTTATGAAAAGGAATTAGTCAGCAAACTAAAGGTATTTCAATATCAAACCAGAACAAGAAAAGCATTGTTTTTGACTATGATTACAACTTATGGAGTCGCAAATAGTGAACGTTACCCAGGTTTGGTACAAAAAGAGATTACAATGGATGTGCTATTTGATGATTAGCCAAACTGACCAGTCAATTTAAAATAAGAAAAGCCTCCCATTGCTGGAAGGCTTTCTTAAACTCTGGAGTGGAAGCTTCCAGAGAGGGTGCAAAGATACAATAACTCTTTTCTCTTGCAAGTATTATTTGCTAAAAAAAATATCGCAATCTCTTTGCCGTCAATTATTCTTACCGATTGATATTTCAGGTTCTTTTTACCAGCAAAAAAAATCTATTATTCTAAGTTGTTGGAATATTTTCACATAGACTATCCGCCCGGATGTCTGTAATTTTTGAATTCTTTAGTTTTGTTGATAAATATCAATAAAATAGGCTTTTATAGTGCTGTGAGAGGGGTAATGAATGAAGTGAACGGATAATTTGCCTAGGAGCCGCCGTACTTTTGTATCAACGAGCAAACAAACAAACTATTTATTTTTCTCTTTACTTTAAGCAATTGAAAGGACGCTCTTGTCTATCTTTCTTGGTGCTTGTGCTTTTTCTTATGCCCACGTATTTGCGTGCGCAGGTTGTAGCACAGTGTGAAAATACAAAGCGTACTTACGCAGATTTTCAGGGATCAGTCCAATACGGATTTAAGGTATTGGGTGGGTCTTTAATTATGGGTACCATTTCAGATGCAGGAAATGCTGTTAATGGACAGGTTAAAGATGCATCAACATTAGGTGTTGGACTTGGCTTAGCAGGATTGGCATCTTCGACCCAATTCTTACAGTTTAGTGCTGCTGGTGGTTCGCCCAGATCAATTCCTGCCAATACTCCAGTTATAATTAAAATTTCGCTCCCTACCGAAGTATTAAGCGTTCTAAGCGGTGTAGAGATAGGAACATTCACAGGTTTGCATACCGTTGCTGCTGATTGGCCATTATTGGGATTGCTTGGTCCGGGTCATGATGCGGGATATGCGGCAACTACTCTCCCGATTTATAACTCAACCAATATAGCGGGTGTAATTAGCGGTTCGGGAGAGATTGAGGTTACACTCACACCCAATCAGATATATAACGGGATTTATGTAAAGGTATCGGGCAATTTACTCTCGGTAGCGTTGTCTACAAAGCTTTTCCACGCCTATATTATGGAAACGACTACTGATAAGATTGATTGTGATGAAGTAATTGATGTTTTATCGGGAGTACAGCCTACTGTTATTGGAGGGGTGTTAAATGCAACCGGAAAGGTAACTGATCCTTTCAATTCGATAGATAGCGATAATGATAGCTATGCGCTGATGGATGTTGGGGTCTCTGTATTAAACAAAATATACCTTACGGCAATATTTAATAAACCTTCTCAGCCGAAAGATTCTGTGAGCATTATAATAGGTAAGCCAGGGGGTGGATTACTTAATCTGAATTTACTTACCGGCTTTATCATTCAGCCTTATTTAAATGGGGTCAAAGCGGGCGATGCTTTCGATAATACAGGAACTTTTCTAAACCTTAGGCTTTTTCCGGGTTCAACAGATAAATATGTACTTACCTTTCCGATTACTGAGGTTTACGATCGTTTAGAGATCACTACCGGTGGATTGGCCGGTGTGCTGGGTTCGCTTCAGATTTATGACATTAAAAGGAAATTGGCTAAGCCACGCACATTGATCGATCCTATCGCTGAGGATGCCAGGGCCATCTGCCAGGGAGAAAGCACCACCTTTTCAGTTAACAATCCACAGGCCTGTACGGAATATAAATGGTATGATGCAGAAACAGGAGGTAATTTGTTACATACCGGAGAAAATTATACTCCTCTATCCTCGCTTCTTGCCGGAGATTATAGTTACTATGTACAAGGTAGCAGAACCTACTGCGTAACAGGGGTTTCTGAAAGACTCCGCGTAAAACTGAAGGTTAATCCATTACCCCCGCTCGATGTTCCGGGTACCACAATCTGCAGTGGAGCTACGGCTACGTTAGCGGTCAGCAATTCCAATATCGCCCAATATACTTACAATTGGTATGCCGCTTCCAATGGAGTTACGCCGTTTAATACTGGTGCAACCTATACAACGCCCGCCCTTACTGCAAACACTACCTACTACGTAGAAGCTATTAATACATTAACAGGCTGTAAGAATGTTGGGGGCCGTAAAGCAGTATTGGTAGATGTTAAACCTATTGCTGTTGTAAATCCGGTTATTGGTCTAAATACCATGTGTGCAGGAACTACCACAACTTTAACCAATGATAATCCTTCTGGCATTTGGAGCAGTAGCAATGCAGCTATTGCAACAATAGATGCCACGGGCAAGGTCACAGCAATTGCAGCTGGAAGCACTGTCATCAGTTACACCGTTGCTGATGATGCAACGTATTGTGGAAAAAAAGTGGATTTTAATTTAACTGTAAATCCACAGCCAAATTTGACTTTAGGGCCAAATCCTGGTATTTGCGAAGGACTTACCACAACTAAAATTGTTTACGCTAATCCGGTTTTCGACCCCATTAGTTATAGCATCTCCTGGGCTGGAAATTTACTTCCTGCCGTTTCAGATCAAGCCTTGCCCGCAAATGAAATTACGATCAATGTTCCATCAAATACACCGGTAGCAGTATATCAAGGGGTATTGACCATTAAAAATGCAAACGGCTGCGAACGGGCTATCCCTTTTAGTTTTAGGGTAAAGCTTGTGCCACATAAACCAATAGTATCCATTAATTAAAAAGAAATAAGTTATTTCCTCCAAACAAATTAACCATTATGATGAAAAAATCTACAAAACGCAATCTAAGAATCTTTATATTCTTAATGTTTTTATTGCCGCTGGGTGCCTTTGCACAGACGCCAAATGTATACCTGTGCGGAACAGGTACAGTAAAATTGAATCCAACTTTCACCGGTTATACACCTGTTAATGGCGATAAAATTATATGGACCGTTGACGGAACTGCAGAAGCTGCTGTAGTATATAATGGTTCAAATGCTTTTTATCAGATAGCAGCAGGATTAGCTGTCGGAAACCATACTTATTCTGTTCAGGTTCAGCCGGCAGATGCGAATCTCTGCCCTAGTGATGCCTCTGATAATACCGTTGTAGAAAAATTACCTACGCCTATTATCGCTGTTGCAGCTCCAGGAAGTGTTTATTGTACCGATCAAACAGCTGCCACGATAATTACGGCGAGTAAGGATGCTTCAATAACATTGCCAACCGGGGTAACCATGACTTATGTCTGGTCGGCAACGCTAGGAGGTACTGCTGTAGCTGATATTACAACTTTGGGTGCAGCATCCGGTTCGGGAGATACTTTTACACTTAAGGCTGGCGTGGCTCCGGGCGCGTATGTTTTCACGGCTATTGGAAGTTATGCTACAGGTGGTGTTCAGATCGTGCCTGCAACAACTTGTACTGCAACTGCCGGCAAAGCAATCACTGTTACTGTTAAACCAGGTAAAGCAACTATCGCTGTAGCGCCATAAGGTTTAACCAATGATGTTTAACAGATTAAGGATAATTGTGCTCGGTGTGCTGCTGCTTTCTGCAGCAGCATGCTTTGCGCAATCTGGCAATCCGAATACGCTTAACCTTAAACCAGGCGTTACTGTTAAACTGAGGGCCAATGGTACAGGTGCTACCTCTTATCAATGGTTCAGGAATGGAAATGCTATATCAGGTGCTACCGAGCAAGACTATGTGGTTAACACCGCAGGGAAATATACTGTTATTACTTTTAGCTTAGGTGGCTGTAGCTCCGATCTGTCAGAAGAAATGGAAGTGGTGATGGAGACAGCCATATCAGCGGATGTTTCCATAGTTAAAAGATCTGAAAGCAGGCAGGTAATTAATACGGAGGTATTTAAATACAACTTATTGGTGCGCAACAACGGGATCGGTGAGGCTACCAACATACAGGTAAAGGATGACCTTCCAGAAAATCTAACCTTTGTAAGCGTCGATCCTACAATTGTTGGTACTGCCAGTTATAACGATCAAACCAAGACAGTTTCATGGGCGATCCCGTCACTTGCCAACGGCAGTTTTGTTGAGCTGATCATTAATGTAAGGGCAATGAAACCTGGTAATGTTGTTAATAGTGCCAGGGTTACCATCAACGAAATAGATTCTGATCCATCTAACAATATATCAGTTGATACCAAAGAAATTACTGGGCTTAAAATACCTAATGTGTTTACGCCAAACGGCGATGGAAAAAATGAAACCTTTTTTATTGAACGCTTAGACCGCTATAGCGGAAACCAGCTTACCATTATTAACCGCTGGGGAAGCACAGTTTATGAGAAAGACGGTTATTTAAACGATTGGACCGCGAATGGTTTGGTAGATGGAACGTATTTCTATGTGCTTAAAGTAAAAACCGCAAGTGCTCAATGGCAGGAATTTAAAGGTTATGTTACAGTTATCAGGTAAATGGAACTAAAATGTGGAGGATATGAAAAAGATAATTTTAACGGTATTGTTTAATTTAATCGGCCTGTGCCTGTTCGCGCAACAGAATGCCCAGTTTGGACAATATATGTTCAATGGTTTATACATCAATCCTGCTTACGCAGGCTACAAAGAAGAGCTGTATATGCAGGCCTTTGTGCGGGCGCAATGGACAGGTATTCAGGGCGCTCCCCAAACGCTTTCCATATCGGTAGATGAAGCGGTTAAGGAAGAAAGTCTAGGTTTGGGTTTATTGGTGTCGAAAGATAAAATTGGCGCACAGAACTCGTTAAACCTATCAGGGAATTTTGCCTACCGCATTAAGCTAGACCGCACCGAAACCAATGTACTTGCTTTTGGCGTTGGAGTGGGCGTAATGCAGATGGGGCTTAACGGAAGTTTATTAGATCCAAATGAAACCGGCGACAACAAGATTCCGACAGGATATGAAAGCCGAATTGTACCCGATATTAGGGCTGGTGTACATTATTCGAACGAAAAATTCTTTATCGGTTTCTCTGCCAATAACCTGCTTAGCCAATACCTTCCTGTTTTTAGGGATAATAATCTTTTAAGTATTACTTCTAAGCCGCATTTTTATTTAACGGCGGGAATGGTATTTCCAGTGAACAATGATTTTATGTTCAAACCTACTTTTTTGATCAAAGATGATTTGAACGGGCCAACCTCATTGGATCTTAATGCTTTTTTAATGATCAGAGAAAAACTTTGGTTAGGTGCTGCATATAGAACCTCCGTAAAAATTTATCCTAAGCCAGCATTACAAAGCGATTTAAGGGCAAGGAGTGCTATCGGGTTGATTACTGAGTTTTTTGTCCGCGAAAACCTCCGGATCGGCTATGGTTACGATTATAGTTTAAATAAATTCGGTAGCTATGATTATGGCTCACACGAAATATCTATTGGGTATTATCTGCAAACTGCAAAAAGCAGAAGGCCGAAATGTTACTTCTAATAATCGGGTACCTTCCACCCGGACCTTCTTTATTTCTTTTCTTTTTTACTGGGTGTCTATTATTCTGCATATGGTCTGCGCGCATTTGCTTTTTTCATAAAAAATGAACGGAATGAATGTTGTAAAAACGTTTCGCCTTATTTGTTAAATCTTTTTAAGATTGTTAGCCGCTGCTATGCATATTTTATTTGTTGTTTAATAAGACTAAACTCAGATTTTTACCCGGATAAATCAGTTTGTGCTTAAGAATATTAAAAAATCCTCATTATAAAGGTGTTTAAGCATTATAATTATCTTAATAATCTACTTTATTTTTATTTTCCGTTAAAAAACGCTATAATTAAGGGTCTTAAGTCTATCCCTATTTGTGTATGCTCGAATCCCGAAAGGTATTTTTAGTAAACGCTGTATTAAATTATTTCAGCAGTTTATGCCCTATAACCTCTGGATTTATCCAGGAAATAGAAAAAAATGTAGATACTCTTCTGATCAAGAAAAATAAATACATTTTATCTCCCATTGATAATAATGATTATGTTTTTTTCGTGGTATCAGGCTTGGTAAGAGGTTTTATTAAAGATGGTAATAAAGAGATTACCACTTGGATCAGTTTAGGGAACGAATTTATTGGAGCGATTCAACATCCCGATGAAAACGTTCAGCCCTCAATTGAATATTTGCAGGCATTGGAAGATTCAGAATTGGTTGCTATTCCAAACTTATTGATTGATAAGCTTTACGCCAGTTATCAGGAAACAAATGTTATTGGTAGAAAGATTTTAGCGCTCCAGTATCATGCCGCCTCAGAGCGGGCCATAATAGCCAGAATCCCTTCGGCAGAAAGGCGTTATGAAAAATTCTTGGAACTAAACGCTGTTGATATATCTAGAGTGCCATTAAGGTGCATAGCAAGTTATTTAGGTATGCGTTTGGAGACACTTAGTCGCATACGCAGTAAATTGGTAAGGGAGCTGGTGTAATTAAATAAAACTGTTTTCCGGTTGATCATAACTGGTTAGGTCGATCTGTGTGAAGAATACTCATTTTAAACGCTATGTTTACATAACATTATACACTTTTTACATATTGATGTACAACCTTAAATTGCCTATACTAAACATCATATTTGTGTTTAAATTTGGGTAAGTAAAAATTAAATCAACGGGACGATTTAGATTACATTCGTAAGCCTCTCTTTTAAGGGAGGCTTATTTTTTTAGCCTACAGTGCTTATATGCCAGTTAGAGGGGGTGACGGCAGTGGAGCCAGTTCTCGTGGTTCATCCCGCGGAAGTTCTTGTGGTAGTTGTGGAGGTGACTAATAATTTTTGTTGCTTAAAATTAAAATCTTCATCAAATCTTAATCTTTCTGCTGTAATATTGTAGGCATAAGGGGTGAGAGCCTTATATCAACTTCTAGTTGAGAGCGTTAATTTAGATAGAGGATGTAGCCAGTGGCTACATCCTTTTTTTATTCCTGGCATGTGGATGTGAAGAGGCTAAATGTTTGACTAGACGATTTCAAGATTTGTCTCTTCGAGTTCCTTCAATAAAGCTGATACCTCGCTCCAGTGATTTATCCTTTGGTGATGATTTTTTTCTACATTGTGAAATGCAGTAAACATTAAGGCTTTTCCTTTGCAGAAATCAAGGTTTTTACAATGGTCGTCAATTAAATAATCGGTATCTATTATACGCTTATCGCCACAAAAGATGATATTTTTCCAGCTGATAAAAGGGAAGTGCTCTGCAAGCCACTCGCGTTTTTCGAAGAGCGATAAGGGGAATTCCATGGCGGCTGAAACGATATAGATCTCGTAGTCTTCCATTAGTTTTTTTATGGCTTCAATAGCGCCTTCCATTACCGGCAGGTTTCTGAAAAAGCCTGTTCTATTGCAGATCTTCATTACCATGGCCCTATCCGGAAAAAGTTCTTCTTCCGATTTGCCTTTTATATCATTGCGTGTAAGTGAAATGCCTGTTTCTGCCTGGTATGTCTGAAGTATATGGTCTTCTATGTCGGCAAGAACGCCATCCATATCAATGCCTATTGTTTTTCTCATGATTTGCTATATTTTGCAACAAAAATATTTAATATTGCAATATATTGCAAATTATAATCCTGATAAATTTATATATTTGCAATATATTGCATTAGTATGGTAAAAGAAGAGCGTCTACAGATCATTATAAATACCCTGGAAAAAGACACCAAGGTACGGTTGAACGAATTGAGCACATTATTAAATGTATCAGAAGATACAGTACGCCGTGATATTAAGGAGCTCGACATGCAAGGGCTGCTTAGGGCGGTTAGGGGTGGCGCAATTTCTCATTCGCCCATTCCGCAACATTACCGGGATAGGGAAAAGTACAACCAGCAGCACAAACAGGTTATTGCAAACAAAGCCTTAGCGTTTTTGAAAGATGGTCAGGTGGCATTTTTCGATGGTGGTACCTCGGTAGTAGCGCTGGCTGCCGCATTGCCTAAAGATTTAAAAATAACCATTATTACCAATAGCTTTCCTGTTGCCAATATTTTGGAAGACCACCCCAATGCGGAAGTGATATTTGCCGGCGGAAGATTGCATAAAACGGCATTTACCACCATGGGACAAGAAACTATCGATACCTTTAGAAAGGTTAGGGCTGATGTTTGTATGCTTGGTATCTGTAGTTTGCACAATAGCATGGGTATTACCTCCATTATATATGAAGATGCCCAGCTGAACAACGTCATGATTAACCAGGCGCAAAAAACCATTGCGCTATCCGCACTCGAGAAAATAAATACTGTAGAGCCTTACTATGTTTGCCCGGTTACCGATGTAGATGTAATCATTACCGAAACCGATCCCAGTAATACGATCCTAGAGCCTTATAGGCATTTGGGAATTGAGGTGATTTAAATCTCTTATATTCATCAATATCAAATAAATCACTTAATTTGTGTCATCTAAATTTAACCCTCACTAATGATAGACTCTGTTTTGCCGCGCTATATTTTGCAAGAACAAATGTTTATTTATGCTTGCTGGAGTATCGTAATTTTCTTCTTTAGGAAAACTGAATTTATCAGCATACTTGATATTTCCATTATTTGGCTGATCAGAATTGTTGGTATTGTATTTTTTTTTGCAATTCCCGGTAATTTTCTGTGCTGATTGGTTAAGTGGAGATCATGTTCAGTATGCATTTATAAACCGCTTTACTGGGCCATATTGGTTTCCGGCAGTATTTCCGTTATTTGTGTATTTATTTTCTACGCAAAGCCTTTGGTTCATCTATTTCCAGAAGGCAAGATATTGGCGTTTAATTTTTGGGTTGTTGATATTAGCCTCAACATTTACTAATGATATAATACTGTGGATTAGCGGCTTTCAAAGAGATTCTTTTGCTTCTTCTTGGAGAATAGCTTATCAATTGTCTTTTCTGCATATTGAGTCTTTTGTCGTATTTGCTTTTATAACTGGATTTGGCTATTTGATGCTTAGAGAAAAGAATAATTAAATTGTTATACCCAACGGGATGATAAATATTTTTTATGAAAATACAGATCATAAGTGATTTACATCAGGAATTTGGTGTTTCTGAATTATCTTTCGGAAATGCTGATCTGGTTATTCTGGCAGGCGACATCAATTTAGGTACAAAAGGTATAGAATGGATTAAAGAAAATATTCCAGACAAACCTGTAATTTATGTTTTAGGCAACCACGAATATTATAAAGGAACCTATCCCAACACACTCAATAAAATAATCGAAGCATCGAGAGGTTCGAATGTGGACGTGCTGGAGAATGATACCATTGAACTCGAAGGCATAAGGTTTTATGGGGCGACTTTATGGACAGATTTTTCGCTATTCGGAAATCCCGTAGAATATGGTATAATTTGTCAGAGCAAAATGAATGATTACCGGATGATTAGAAGGGATCCGTCGTACTCAAAATTAAGGACAATAGACACTTATAAAATCCATCAGATTTCCAAAAAATGGTTGCAGAAAAGCCTTGAAGAATCAAAGGCATATAAAAACGTTGTGATTACCCATCATGCGCCAAGTATAAGATCTGTACCAAAGGAGTATAGAAAGGATCCGGTTGCTTCGGCCTATGCATCAGATCTTGAAGATGTCATCAACAAATATAAACCTGCTTATTGGATTCATGGTCATATTCATACTCCGGTAAGGTACAATGTTGACGAAACTGAGATTATTTGTAATCCCTATGGATATATTAGTGAAAAATATAACGGTTATCAAAAAGAACTGATAATTGAAATTTAAAAGACTTTCCGGTATTGGTATGCTGCTTGACCAAATATCGGAATATAAATAAGGTTTTTGCGCTCAAAGAATTTTTAATGCTTTGTATTACAAATACCCCTCAAATAAGAAAAGAGACAATCTATCCAGACTTGTCTCTTTTTTCTAACCAAATATAAACCTGTTATGAGCCAGGCTTTGTCTTTAATCTTCTATCTAAACCGGGGTTTTTCAAGAAAATGATTTATCTTTTTTAATGGTGATAAACATCGTTCCGTTTATTACTCTACAAATATAGTAAAAAAATTGATAGTGTAAAAAATACACTAAGAAAAATTTAAGTATTTTTTTTGTCATTTTTTATTTACCGACCTTTTTGTAAGAGATTTTGGTGTTTAAAACGACTGTGTTGTAAATATAGCAGAAAAATATGTTAACTAATTGTTAAATATTGTCAATTTATGGTACGATTTAGTCAAACGTTTGTTTAATTGCTGGTTAAAAGTGGATTTTTCGAAATTTATTGGTGATTTTTTAGTTTTTACGAGTAGTTAAGTGAATTTTTGATGTATAAATTGAATAAAAACAATTTTAGATGTGGTTTTAAAATTGGATTTTATAGGTGAAAATTGTGTTTAAAACAAAAAGGCAACATTAAATGAATAATGTTGCCTTTTATATAGCCTTGAAAAGTGCTTTAAGCGCTTTTTTGTTACAAACTTGCGTAATATTCTACAAATTTAGCTAGTGCAGAAGAATATCCCCATTCGTTATCGTACCAAGATACCACTTTAACGAAATTATCATTTAATGAGATACCTGCTTTTGCATCAAAAATAGATGCATGGTCGTCACCAATAAAGTCAGAAGAAACAACTTCGTCTTCAGTATAAGCCAACACACCTTTTAATTCACCTTCAGAAGCTGCTTTCATAGCTGCTTTAATTTGCTCATAAGTAGCTGGTTTTTCTAAACGTGCAGTTAAATCTACAACAGAAACGTCAGCAACAGGAACGCGGAAAGACATACCGGTTAATTTACCTTTTAATTCAGGTAAAACCATACCTACTGCTTTAGCAGCACCAGTAGAAGAAGGGATAATGTTAGAGAAACCACCGCGGCCACCTCTCCAATCTTTGGCCGAAGGACCATCAACTGTTTTTTGAGTTGCAGTTACAGCATGGATTGTGCTCATTAAACCTTCAACAATGCCGAAGTTATCGTTTAAAACTTTAGCAATTGGCGCTAAACAGTTTGTGGTACAAGATGCATTAGAAACAATAGTTTGATCTGCAGTTAATTTATGGTGGTTAACGCCCATTACATAAGTAGGGATATCGCCATCTTTGGCAGGAGCAGAGAAAACTACTTTTTTAGCACCTGCAGCGATGTGTTTCTCAGCATCGGCACGGGTTAAGAATAAACCTGTAGATTCAATTACTACTTCAACACCTACAGCATCCCATTTTAAATCAGCTGGATTTCTTTCTGCAGTTACGCGGATTGTTTTGCCATTAACCACTAAATTACCATCAACAACTTCAATAGTCCCATCAAATTTGCCATGTGTAGTATCATATTTTAACATGTATGCCATATAATCTGGCTCGATCAAATCGTTAATCGCTACAATATCCAATCCTCTTTTTAATGCGGCTCTGAAAACCAGTCGGCCAATACGGCCAAAGCCGTTTATTCCAATTTTGCTCATTGTTCTGTTAATTAATGTAATGTTTTAATAAATTTTGTATTGGTTCTTTAATAATGCTTTTAATTTTTATGTCGTATCTGCCCGCTACCAACCTTAACCGGTCTTCGAGCTCGGCACCTACCTTACCTACAATATGTATCTCCCGGTCGTTGTATTTTTCTGCCATCGGCAAAACATAAGTTTCGATATATTTTTCAAATCCTCCATCAATCAGCTTACGGATATATTCGTGTTTGCTGTTTTGGGTAAAGAAATCGAAAAATGAGGTTAAAAATATATTTGCCTGTGGCTTATTGTAAATGCGTTCTAATATTTGAGGGCGGTCTAGATTGTAGGTTAATGTGAATTTAGTTTCAATGTCTTTTGGCATTTTAAGGCTCAAAAATTCCCTTAGGAGTATTTTTCCAAAGTAATTTGAAGAACCTTCGTCGCCTAAGATATAACCCAAACCAAAGTTATTGTTTATTGGCTTTTTTCCATCAAAGTAAGCGCAATGTGCACCACTGCCCAGCATGCCAACAATCCCTGGCTGATCATAGCAGGCGGCTTTGGCGGCACCGAATAAATCATTCTCCACAACAATTTTGCTGTATTTGAAAAATGATGCAAGGGTTTTTGCCAATTCCTCTTTTCTATCGGCTGATGATGCGCCGGCTGCAAAAAAATAAATTTTCTTTATGTTTTCTGCATTGTTAACCAAAGCAACTTTTTTGTTTAAAATCTGTAAGATCGTTTTGGGATCAACAAAGCAAGGGTTTAAGCCAGTAGTATTGCAATGTGCCACTACCTGTCCATTTTGTGTTATTTTCCAAAATGCTGTTTTCGATCCGCTATAAACAACTGCTATCATATTATATTGAAAGTACCTCTGTCATTTCCATTAAATCGGGCTCGAGTTTAAAAGAATGAGCGGTTAAAGCCTCTCTTATGCTGGTTAATTTTATTTCGTTTCCCTTTAAGCCTACCATTTGCTCCGTTTCGCCTGCAATTAACGCATTTACCGCGGCAAAACCTAAACGACTGCCCAAAATTCTGTCGAAACTGCTTGGGCTGCCACCACGTTGAAGGTGGCCAAGTATGGTTACTTTGGTATCGTAATGATCAAAAGTTTCTTTTACCTTTTTAGCAATATCGTAAGCGCCACCCTGTTTATGACCTTCAGCCACGATAACAATACTCGATGATTTTTTTGTAGCTGCGCCTAAGGCCAGTTTATTAATCAATTCGTTAACGCTGGTTTCCCTTTCAGGCAACAAAACAGCTTCGGCACCACTTGCAATCGAACTTCTTAATGCGATACACCCCGAATCGCGGCCCATTACTTCTATAAAGAACAAACGGTCATGCGCATCGGCAGTATCCCTGATTTTATCAATCGCTTCAATTACTGTATTAATAGCAGTATCGTAACCCAGGGTAAAATCAGATCCAACTAAGTCGTTATCAATTGTACCTGGTATACCGATTACCTTAACTCCAAAAGTTTCAGAAAAACGTTTCGCTCCGGTGAATGTTCCGTCGCCACCGATTACCACTAATCCGTCAATGCCGTTTTTCTTTAAGTTATTGTAGGCAATCTGTTGACCTTCGTCTGTTTTGAACTCTAAACAGCGTGCAGTTTTTAATATGGTACCGCCCAAGTGTAAAATATTACTTACAGAACGGGCGTCCATTGGTTTTATGTTGTCGGTAATTAAACCCTGGTAACCTTGCATTACACCAAACATGTTAATGCCATGGTAAATTCCGGTACGTACAACAGCTCTGATTGCAGCATTCATTCCTGGGGCATCGCCTCCAGAAGTTAATACAGCTATATTTTTTATATTTGGCTCCATCTTTATAACACGAATATAGTGTGTATTTTTTACACTAAGTAATTTATTTTATTTTTTTTACTTAATATTGAAAGTCATACCTTTATCTGCTTAAAATAACTAAATTTTACTTTGGAACAAATTTTACCTCATTTAGATTCTGTATTCTCGATAGATTGCGTTTTGTTTGGATTTGATGGTAAGGAATTAAAAATCCTACTGATCGAAAGGAATGAAGAACCGTTTAAAGATTGGTGGGCACTGCCCGGTAACATTGTTGGTCCTGATGAGAGTTTAGATCAATCAGCCTCCCGCATTTTGTACGAACTTACCGGTTTGCGCGGTATTTATATGGAGCAGTATTATGCTTTTGGCGATCCGCACAGGCACCCGCAAGGAAGGGTAATTACTTTGGCTTATTATGCTTTGATCCGTTTGGGCGGAGATAAAGAGCTACGCCCGATCAGTACTTATGCCAAACGGGCCAATTGGTTGCCCATTACCGATCTGCCTAAACTGGCTTTCGATCACCAGAAAATTTACGATAAAGGATTAGAAAAAATAAAACGCCGGATTAAACACCAGCCAATTGCTTTCGAACTCTTGCCAGAGAAATTTACCTTAACACAGTTGCAGCATGTTTATGAACTGGTTTTGGGTAAAAAACTCGATAAAAGGAACTTTAGAAAAAAGATTGTGAGTTTTGGTGTACTAAAAGAGCTTGACGAAAAACAGAAAGGTGTTTCTTATCGCGCGGCTACTTTGTACCGTTTTGATAAGCGTAAGTATGCGAAGCTTTTTGGTAAGGAGATTTCGTTCTAGCGGAACGCGTTAGGCGAGGAGCGGAGAGTTGAAAGAAAATAGAAAATAATTAAACCTGGTATATAAATAAAATCCCCGATCTGAAATTCAGATCGGGGATTTTTGTATAGTTGTAGTTTGACTCTGGACTAAGGACTCCAGACTTAGGACTGTGGACTAAGCCTTCGGCGCTAACTCGAGGTGATAATGTACCAGATCATCTATAGGTGAGCGGATAATCTTGCCCACGCCCATTTCGTAACGGTCGGCTACTATACTTAAAATATCACGGAAACTATAACCTACAGAACCCACACAGTTTAATTTGTGATCTTTGTAGTTAGGATAGTGGATTACCAAAGCTTCGAAAAATGCAGTAAAAGCATAGTCAATGGTAGCAAAGGCATAATCTTCGTAGTTATCTTTAAAATCGTATAAGAATTTACTAAAGCTTGCACAGAAACGGTTTGGCAGTGGCTTATTATAAATATTATCGAAAATATCTTCGTTGGTTAAAGCGTAGTTGTCATAAAAAGCTTCAC
The DNA here is from genome assembly GCF_918698255.1 of Pedobacter sp. Bi27. Classification (NCBI taxonomy): domain Bacteria; kingdom Pseudomonadati; phylum Bacteroidota; class Sphingobacteriia; order Sphingobacteriales; family Sphingobacteriaceae; genus Pedobacter; species Pedobacter sp. Bi27. The sequence continues at coordinate 1,003,732 of NZ_CAKKMW010000001.1, read as the reverse complement.
GTAGCCCTTTCGGCATGTAACCTTTCATGTAATCGCTTAAAATGCGTTTACCGATGTACGAACCGCTACCTTCATCACCCAGGAAATACCCCAATGAATCGATGTTCATGGTAATTTCAGATCCATCATAAAGACATGAATTTGTACCCGTGCCTAAAATAGCAGCAAATCCTGGCTCGTTTCCAAGGAGTGCTCTAGATGAAGCAAGTAAATCATGGCCCACAAAAATGGTTGCATTGGTGAAGATCTGTTGCATGGCATCGGCCACAATCTTAACATTTGCAGGTGTAGAACAGCCGGCACCGTAGTAATAAACTGCTGTTAATTTCTCTCTTTCCAAGTGGTCTGGAAGAGACTCATTCAAAGACTTTACAATGTACTCTCCTTTTGAAAAATATGGATTGTAACCTTCGGTGTTAAAGTAAATTTTTCTGCCGGCCTCGTTAATCAAACACCAATTTGTTTTGGTAGATCCGCCGTCTGCAATTACTATCATTTTATTTATTTTTGGTTTTAGCACGATAAAAGTATAAAAAGTCTTATATTTTGTATCCTTTTTTTTAATAATTTTTTAACAATTTGTTGTTGTCGAAAATTAAGTGTGTAAAAAATACACTATATAGGGCGTTTAATCGCCGAAAAACCTTAAAATTATACCAGAAAGGGCATTGGTCTTTTTTTTAACCTCAACAATATTTTACAACCAGATAGCGAAATGAACAACAGATTTTTAGATTTCAGGAGTGATACGGTAACCAAACCTTCTGCCGGAATGTTAGATGCCATGATGAATGCAAAAGTGGGCGACGACGTTTTTGGTGAGGACGAAACGGTCCATGCGCTGGAGACAAAACTGGCTTCGACCTTTAATATGGAAGCCGGATTATTTTGCCCGTCAGGAACGATGACCAACCAGATTGCGATCAAGTGTTTTACCCAGCCCATGGATGAGGTGATCTGCGATCAGACCGCACATGTTTACCGCTACGAAATTGGAGGCATTGCCTATCACTCGGGCGCATCGGTAAGGTTGTTGCATGGCGAACGCGGAATTCTGACTCCAGAACTGATTGAACCCGAAATCAATGAAGATAATATCCACTATCCCAACTCAAGTTTGGTTGTTTTAGAAAATACAGTAAATAAAGGCGGCGGGAGCTGTTATACCTTATCGCAGATTGCTCCGATCCATCACCTCTGTAATATAAAAGGATTAAAACTGCATTTAGACGGTGCGCGTATTTTTAATGCACTTGTGGCTACAGGCGATGAGGCGGGCGAGTACGGGAAATATTTTGATGGGATTTCGGTCTGCCTATCTAAAGGACTTGGTGCACCAGTTGGTTCTGTACTATTGGGCAGCAAGCAAATGATTCACAAAGCCCGGAAAATTAGAAAAGCTTTCGGTGGAGGCATGCGCCAGGCAGGTTTTTTGGCTGCTGCTGGGATTTATGCGCTCGATCATCACGTAACACGCTTAAAAGACGATCATGCCCATGCGCAGGCTTTGGCAAATGCACTGGCCATGGCTAAATATGTAAAATCGGTAATGCCCGTTGAGACCAATATTGTTATTTTTGAAGTAGAAAAGGGGGCAGCAGAGAAAATTGTACACCAATTGAAAGAAAAAGGACTGCATTGCAATACCACCAGTGCAAGTACGATAAGGTTGGTTACCCATTTAGACCTTACTCCTGTAATGATTGATCAAGCTATTGAAATAATTTTGCACCTTTAAGGGGAAACTCATATTTTACCTCTATAATAAAATATCAAAAACAATATATGAAAACAATAAAGTTTTTAGGGATATTTTTGTTGGTTGCATTTTCAGCGAAGATTAACGCTCAAGAAGTTATTCAAACAAATTTTTTAGATCAAAGTGCAAAATATGATTTTTCGAAAATATGGGTCAGGGATAGCATTTCCGACCTATATGTAGAGAATGAAAATGAAAATAAAAAAATTAAAACTCCAGAACCTATCGGCTTTATTGGAGATAATTACCAGAGATTTTATATTCATTGGATTTCTGTTGTAAAGGATATGGAAAATCCAAATGAATATTTTGCTTATGGAAAAACCAGGGTAAAAAATAATTTATGTGCCTTTCAGGGAAAAATTAAGATTACCAGTGCACAGTTCGGAAAAGAAAGCGATAATCCAAAATTTAAAGGGGGCAGTATTGTTGTTGATATTGTGTTTTTTGAAGATCAGAATTTAATTTCTTCAGGCACGATAAAGGGGAAAATGAAAACAGATTTTGTTCTAGATATAAAAGGAAATATGTTTTATGATTCTGTAAATTTTGTTGCAGATGGTTTTTCAAATAATACATTTGAAGGAATCTGGACAAGTTATAAAACTAAAGTTACTAAAAAATGTAACTGGGGGGATTTTAGAATCCCAAGCTGTGGCGATCTTGATATAGGTGCAGGTGAATTTAGTGTAAATGATAAATATCTTAAGAGTGGTTGGGAAACTTATAGATTAGCTTATGGTGGTAGCAATAATTCTGACTCGTACAAAATAGCCAATAGAAAAGAATCTGAAAAGTGGTGGAAATAAAATAATATGTCTAACAACTCCAAACCCCTAATCCCAATCTCCAAACTACTTATCGCGAACCGTGGCGAAATCGCTTTGCGCATTATGCGCTCTGCGAAGGAAATGGGCATTAAAACAGTAGCTGTTTTTTCAGAAGCAGACCGTAATGCACTGCATGTACGTTATGCCGATGAAGCTGTTTGCATCGGGCCGGCTCCATCTAATCAAAGTTACCTGGTGGGTGAGAAGATTATCGAAGCCTGTAAATTAACTGGTGCAGAGGCCATTCACCCAGGTTATGGTTTTTTGTCTGAAAATGCAGGTTTTGCGCAAAAAGTTGCCGATGCCGGACTTATCCTGGTTGGTCCTTCACCGCAGGCCATGGAAACTATGGGTAACAAATTATCGGCAAAGGCAGCCGCTTTAAAATATAAGATCCCGATGGTGCCGGGAACGGAAGAAGCCATACAGGATGTAAGTGAGGCAAAACAACGCGCTATCGAAGTTGGTTTTCCGATTTTGATCAAAGCTGCTGCAGGCGGCGGGGGCAAGGGTATGCGTATTGTAGAGCGGGCTGAAGATTTTGAAGAACAGATGCAGCTTGCGGTAAGTGAGGCTACCTCGGCATTTGGCGATGGAGCCGTTTTTATTGAACGTTATGTTACCTCGCCAAGACACATCGAAATACAGGTTTTGGGCGATACCCATGGCAATATTGTTCATCTTTTTGAGCGTGAATGCTCTGTACAGCGCCGTCACCAGAAAGTAGTAGAAGAAGCGCCTTCATCGGTTTTAACCGAAGAAATCAGGTGGCAAATGGGTAAATGTGCAGTAGATGTAGCCCGTTCGGTAAATTATACAGGCGCAGGTACCGTTGAGTTTATTTTGGATGAGAACCTTGATTTCTTTTTCCTGGAAATGAATACCCGATTGCAGGTAGAACATCCGGTAACCGAATTAATTACAGGTATAGATCTGGTAAAAGAACAGCTAAAAATAGCCTCAGGCGAAACACTTAGTTTTAAACAAGAGGACTTAAAAATCAGCGGGCATGCTATAGAACTTCGCGTTTATGCTGAAGACCCAACAAATAATTTCCTGCCTGATATTGGCACTTTGCAGACTTACAGCACGCCTAAAGGCAATGGGGTAAGGGTTGATGATGGCTTTGAGCAGGGAATGGAAATCCCGATTTATTATGATCCGATGATTGCCAAACTGATCACTTATGGGAAAGATAGGGAAGAAGCGATTGAACGGATGGTGAGAGCAATTGAAGAATATGATATTACAGGGATAGAAACTACTTTGGGTTTTGGTAAATTTGTGATGCAGCACGAGGCTTTTAAAACAGGTAATTTCGATACGCATTTTGTAGGGAAATACTTTAAGCCAGAAAGCTTAAAGGTACAGGATGAAACAGAAGCCTTAATTGCTGCGGTAATTGCTGCAAAACTGTTTGATAAAAAGGAAGTGAAGTTGGGTGGTGCGGCAGTTAAAAATAGCTCTGATTGGAGAAAAAATAGATTGAAATATTAATAGTTTGCGTGATAATCATCGCGATAGGTCGTCATTTCGAGCGGAGTGTAGCGAAGCCGAGAACCACATAGTGCTCAGCGAAGCTAAATCTATTTAGATAGATCTCTCCATTTCACTGCGTTTCAGTCGAGATGACGCTCGTTTTACTAAAAACTGTCAATGGGAGCGAATGGAACGCAATAAGATGACGCCTCTTATGCAGGAATGATGCCCCAACATAAACAAATAAAAAATGTTCACAGGAATTATAGAAACACTTGGCGAAGTTACTGCCATTAAAAACGACCATACCAATATCCACTTTACCATAGCTTCTGCAATTAGCCATGAGCTGAAAATCGACCAAAGTGTAGCCCATAATGGGGTGTGCCTTACGGTGGTGGCCTTAAATGATGGAACACATACCGTTACCGCTATAGATGAAACGCTAAACAAAACCAATCTCGATGGTTTAAAAGTAGGCAGTAAAGTTAACCTCGAGCGCTGCATGCAGATGAATGCCCGTTTAGATGGTCATATTGTGCAGGGCCATGTAGACCAGACTGCTGTTTGCGTGAAACGTGAAGCGCTGGACGGTAGCTGGGAGTACCGCTTTAAATATGATGCTTCAGCCGGAAATGTAACCGTAGAAAAAGGTTCTGCCTGTGTAAATGGTATCAGCTTAACTGTTGTAAATTCTGAGCCAGACGAGTTTTCGGTATTTATCATTCCCTATACCTTCGAACATACTAATTTACAGGAAGTTGAAGTTGGCGATACGGTAAATTTAGAATTCGATATCATCGGCAAATATGTTGCCCGGTTGATGAATCGATAAACCATATTTTTGTTGCTCGCTTGTTGTTTTTTTGTTTGATAAGTGATGCTTTATTAAATTATTGTCGTTGTGCTAACGCTTAATTTTTCATAACAGTACAGGATGGTTGGTTAAATAATATTTCTGATTATCGTACAGTTAAGATTAAAAAATTAACGCTAACCAATATGAACAGGAATTCCCGTACCTCAGGCGCAATAACTGCCCTTGCCTTATTGCTTTTATTTACAACGAATGTTTTAGCACAGAAAATTTCGGTAAAAGATTTAACCGTTGAGCATTTAGTAAATCCTTTTAGTATTGATAATCCAAAACCAAGATTTAGCTGGAAAATCATTTCGGATCTAAAAAATACTAAACAGCGCAATTACGAAATCAGACTGGGTACAACAGCAAATATTGATAAAGTTTTATGGAAGACTGCGGCAAATAATGATCAATCGGTATTGATTGCCTATGATGGCCCCGGATTATCCTCAAAAACCAGATATTACTGGCAGGTTAGGGTAAAAGATAACCACGGAAATGCATCTGCATGGTCGCCGGTTCAGTTTTTTCAAACAGGTTTAAAACCTGAAGACTGGAGTGCAAAGTGGATTTCGGTAGCAGGAAAAGATACTTCGCTGGCCAGTCCACTTTTCAGAAAAGAATTTAACCTGAAAAAAGAAGTAAAATCTGCCATGGCTTACATTACTGCCAAGGGTTTGTATGAGGCCAATATTAACGGCGGGCGAGTTAGCGATACTTATTTTGCACCAGGGTGGACAAGTTATAAAGACCATATTCAATATCAGGTTTACGATGTTAAACAATCGCTAAAGAAAGGGGCCAATGTAATTGGCGTTTCACTGGGCGATGGCTGGTACAAAGGGCGCATTGGCTTTAGTAATCAAAAACAATTTTATGGCGATACCAGGGCTTTATTGCTGCAACTGGAAGTGGAATATACTGATGGAACCACAGAGACTATTATAAGCGATAACAGTTGGAGAGCAGGTTATGGGCCAATACTGGCCTCCAATATTTATGACGGAGAAACCTACGATGCCCGTTTAGAGCGCCAAGGCTGGAATAATATTGGTTTTAAAGAAAACACTTCCTGGAAACCTGTGCAGGAACTCGCCTATGGTCCGGAAAGACTGGTTGGAATGAGCGGACCGCAGGTGACCAAACATGAAACGTTTAAGGCCTTAAAAATATTTAAGACCCCAAAAGGTGAAACCGTGGTTGATTTTGGACAGAACTTAGTGGGCTGGGTAATGTTAAAAGCAAAAGGTGCAGCAGGTACCAAAATTACCATTAGCCATGCTGAGGTATTAACCAAAGAAGGAAATTTTTATACCACAAATCTCCGGTCGGCCAAGCAACAGAACAATTATATTTTAAAAGGCGGAACCGAACAGGTATTTGAACCTCATTTTTCTTTTCAGGGATTTAGGTATGTCAAAATAGATGGATACCCCGGCGAACTGAAACTGGAAAACCTTACCGCTGTAGCTGTTTATTCAGATATGAAAACCAGCGGAAAATTCACCACTTCAAATCCTTTGCTAAACCAATTGCAGCATAACATTTCATGGGGACAGAAAGGGAATTTTGTTGATGTGCCTACAGATTGTCCGCAAAGGGACGAACGTTTGGGCTGGACAGGCGATGCACAGGCATTTGCCACAACGGCTGCATATAACATGGATGTATCGGGCTTTTTTACCAAATGGCTAAAAGATGTTTCTGCAGATCAGCTTCCTAATGGCAGTGTTCCTTTTGTAGTGCCAAATGTGCTGAACCAAAATGACGCAGGTTCTGCAGGTTGGGCCGATGTCGCCACTATCATCCCCTGGGATATGTATGTATCTTATGGAGACAAAGGCATACTGGAAACGCAGTATGGCAGTATGAAAAAATGGGTTGATTATATTTCATCCGTAGCAAAGAACAATCTTTGGAACACTGGTTTCCACTTTGGCGATTGGTTGTTTTACCGTCCTAATGATGATAATGATGGCCGTGCTGCGGTGACAGACAAATACATGATTGCCCAAACATTTTATGCGCATTCCACGCAGTTGCTTATAAATGCAGCAAAGGTATTGGGCAAAACAGAGGATGTAACTAAATATACTGCACTATTGGAGCAGATTAAAACGGCTTATATCAAAGAAAATATGACACCAAATGGAAAGCTGATCTCTAACACCCAAACGGCATATGTTTTGGCCTTACAGTTTGATATGTTGCCTGAAAACTTACGTGCACAGGCTGCACAAAGATTGGTAGATAATGTAAAAGATTACGGAAACCATTTGACGACAGGTTTTTTGGGCACGCCATACCTTTGCCACGTATTAAGCCGCTTTGGACACGAAGATGTAGCTTACGATCTGTTACTTCAAGAAAGTTACCCTTCGTGGTTATATCCGGTTAAAATGGGGGCAACCACCATCTGGGAGCGTTGGGACGGTATTAAACAAGATGGATCTTTCCAAACGGCTGATATGAATTCTTTTAACCATTATGCCTACGGAGCTATTGGCGATTGGATGTATAAAAATATTGCCGGCATTAATCCGGTATCAGCACAACCAGGTTACAAAGCTATTTTAATTACGCCGAGGCCTGGCGGGAAATTAACCAGCGCGTCAGCAGAGCTGGAGACGGTGTACGGCACTGTTAAATCAGCGTGGACGATGGCAGATGGTGTTTTTAAACTCGATGTAACTGTTCCTGCCAATGCAACCGCAACGGTAGTATTGCCGAAAATCGATAAAAAAGAAGAAATAGGCTCTGGTAGCTATCATTTTGAATATAAATATTAATCGCTTATAATTGCAGCTTCGTTAAAAGAGATTATATCACTATTTTAAATTTTCGAAGGGTCGTCATTCCCAACTTGATTGGGAATCTTAATGCAATTAGCTTTAAGATTCCCGCCTGCGCGGGAATGACGGTTTAGTCGAATATGATAAAGTCTCTATTAGATGCAGTAAAATAAATGTACAGTAAAGAAGAAGCAGCCCGCCTGCGCCAACAGTTTTGGATCAGTTTCGGGCAATATATGAAACCCGTCCCTTCAGCAAGCGGTTCTACCGTAAACTGGACAAATTACAAAACGGGTGTGAAGAATATCTTCTTTAAAATGGATGTTGATGGTAAAAAAGCCTTTATCAGCATTCAGCTGTCGCATCCCGATACCGATATCAGGCATCTCATTTTCGAACAGTTTGAAGAGTTTAAGCTCTTGTTTACCAATACCCTAAACGAAGAATGGGATTGGACTAAAGATGCAACCGATGATTTCGGTAAAACGGTATCACAGATTTCGATCAGCATTACTGGAGTGAGTATCTTTAATCAACAGCACTGGCCTACGTTAATCTCCTTTTTTAAACCGAGAATAATTGCCTTAGATGAATTTTGGGATAATGTAAAACCTGTTTTCGAGGATCTGGTTTAATCAGTAAGGTTTAGCTGTGCAATTCTATCCCTTGAAAATTTAATTTCTTCTTTATCATCGGTTAAGCTGGGCTTGCTTTTTAAATAAAGGTTATAATATTTAAGCGCATTTTTTTCCTGCTTTAAACGGGTATCGTAAAATACGGCCAAACGATAATATAAGGTGGCTGTTGCTTTGAATTGCAAACCTTTTTTATAGGCTGCGCTTGCCAAAGCCAATTGATTATTTTCTTCATAAACCAGTCCCAATAAGGAATAATAACTGGAAGTATTGGGCGAAATGGCCTCATCGATGGTTTTTCTCGTATATATAGCCGCCTGCGGATAATTTTTTAAAGCGCGGTAACTGAGTGATGTATAGTATAGTGTAGCCTCATTTTGCATCGCTGCTACTTCCAATTGTTTAAAAAGATCAATTGCCTTTTGGTACTTCTTTGTATAGTAATAAGCTTTTGCAACATCTTTTATCACCCCCGCATCAGCACCATCTTTCAACAGTTTCTCTCCCGATGCAATCACTTCGCTGTACTTTTTAAGCTGGTTGGCAATAGGAAGTTTAGCCCTTTGCAGCACCAGGTTATCACTATCGCCCTTAATGGCAATATTAAGTACATCATAAGCTTTTTCATATTGTTGATAAGCAGCATGCACCTCAGCCAGATCGGTAGCAACATCGCCCTCTATCGGATTGATCAGATTAGCCTTCATGAGGTAAATGAGTTTAAGTGAATCATCCTTTGGAGAACAATACAAATTAGCCAGCAGTTTATACACATTAAAATTATTGCTATCTATTTTTGCAATTTCACCATAGTAGAGCTTGGCTTTTTCAGTATTCCCCCTTTTGGTATTGATACTGCCGAGACTGAAAAGAATAGGCAGGTTTTGTGGCTGCAGCGTATAAGCTTTGGTGTAAAATTTTTCTGCGTCAACATTGTTACCAGCCATTAAAAAACAATAACCAATCTGGCTGAGGGTTTTGAAATCGTTCACTTCTTCTCCATAAATGCCTTTGAGGTATTGAGCAGCATCGGCATAACGCTGGGTCTGATAGAAATCGAAAAGTTTCTCCTTATCTACAACGCTGGCATTTTGTGCGTAACCGGCTAAACCTAAACCAAATAAGACCAATAGAATAAGGAGATTTTTCATAACGGATAATTTTAAACTAATTTATTAGTTGTTTTCGGTATTTCCAAATCTGTTTTGTTAAAAGATTGGCGAAATAAAACAAAACCAGCGCTAAGGGGTTTATAAGGAATAGTTAACTAAAAATAAGAACCTATGAACACTTTAAAGAAGTTTGAATTAATGGAAAAGATTGTGCGTGAATTAGAAGACTTACAAAACTCTCAGCAGGCACTTATTCAGAAAATTGGTAAAATTGAAGTGGATAATATCGAATTAGGCGATAATCGCCTGGAAAAAGATTTACCAGATATTCATCAAAATTTAGCTGATAACTTAGATACTATCTCAGGAATTTTAGATTACTTTGCAGGTAAAACACAAAACTTTGGTGATAAAAACAATGTTGATGCTTTAAAAGAACAGGAAGCCATTAACAACGCCACCAGCTAAATTTAATCGCATATGAAATTTTTATCTTTAACCGTTGCCTTTTTGCTTGTTGGCTTATTTGCCAGCGCACAGGTATTGCCATCTTTCCAGCTGGGCATTAAAGCTGGAGCAAATTTTTCGAAATTTGATAGTGAAAACACTTTTAACAGTAACAACCGCGCAGGTTTTTACGGTGGCCTTTGGGCCAGGGTAGGTGCCGCAGGCGTTTACTTCCAGCCAGAGCTTTATGTGTCGGGCAAAAAAGCAGATTTGGTAAGTGAGTCAACGGGAGAAGTAAATAAAGTGCGTTTTACAAGTTTAGATGTGCCATTATTGGTAGGTACTAAGTTTGGTGCTGCCGGTATTGGCCTCCGTTTAAACACCGGACCAATGTTTTCGTTAATATTGGATGAAAATCAGAGTTTTGGTCAGGCTGCAGGAAGCGTTTTCAGAGCCGACTTTAAAAATCAGGCTTTGTCATGGCAGTTTGGAGCGGGTTTAGACCTTAAAAAATTAAGCTTCGATGCACGTTACGAACTTGGCTTATCAAAAATCAATAAAGCAGGTTATCCTGGTACGAAGTTAAACCTATTTACAGTTGGCTTAGGTTATCGGATTTTGTAATATAAATTATAATATCCTATTAGCCAGTTAGAATAGAACGATCGTCATCTCGACTGAAGCGTAGCGAAATGGAGAGATCTATAAAGATTTCTCGACTTGTGTTGCACTCCGCTCGAAATGACGATTTTTTTGTGCTATGGTGTTCCTATCTGACAGTAATTTAATCCTCTTTTTCCGGTTCAACCTCTGTTAACTCATAAGCAAACGATCCGTTTTTTGGTACAATGGGTGTGGCCCGACCGACACTTAACGCTTTAATAAAAGATGCGCCAAAATAAAATATCAACGAAGAGTAGAATACGAAAAGCATAATTACGATAATCGAACCTGCTGATCCATAGATGTTGCTGATGTTACTCAATGGCAACAAAATCCTTAAAATATATTTTCCTGCTGTAAACAGGCATCCGGTTAACAGGCCTCCAGAAATTGCTGCCCGCCATGTAGGACGACCATTGGTTAAATACCTGAAAAGTATGGTAAACCAGGTGGTTACGATGATCACAAAAACCAATTGGTTGATTATGGAAGTCAAAATCAATTCCAAAGAAGGGGAGCCATTTTTTAGATAGGCACCAATATAAGCCTGCACACTATCGGCCAGCAAGCCTATAAAAAATAATATGCCGGCAAATAAGATAATCGTAACGGATATAGCCCTTGATTTAAGGGTATTAACAATCCCTTTTTTATCTTTTTGGCCTATATTCCAGATCTGCTCTAAAGAGTTTTTAATCACATTGAATAGGGTGGTCGCCACAAAAAGGAAAAATACAAAACTGAACAAAGTAACATACCAAGCCTGATTAATACCCCGGATATTTCTTAATGTAGTTCTGATCTGTAAAATACTCTCATTGTCGAGAATATTGGCCAGGCGTTCGAACAGATGTGTAGCCAATAAGCGCCTATCGGTAAACATACCAAATAGCCTGATGAGAATAATTAATATTGGGGGTAAGGCGAAATTGGTGAAAAAAGCAGTAGCACCGGCCAGGCGTAAGGGATCGTTCTGCTGAAATAAATTAAATGCTTTTCTTATGGTTGAGAAAAAAAACTTCAGATCTTCTGTTATCGATGGCATCACTCCTGCGTTAAACTCAAAAGGCCGAAAATAGTAAAAATACTTTATTCAGCCTTTTTTATGCATGTAAAGATTCTAGTTTGTTTTGGTGAAAACCAGTAAGGTTTTATCGCCATCCAACAGATGTAGCTTATTATCAGTTATTTTAGCACCATTAACCTGATTAAGGGCATGTAAGTAAGCGCGTTCAGCTGCATCAGTTTCCTGACAGAACATTTTTGTGCCAAAAACATTTTTAACGGTTATTTTATTATCAGCAATTTCTCCCTGGCCGCCATAATTGTTACAAAACGATTTTCCGCTGATTTTAAGGCTGTCGGCAAAGTTTAGCGTTGCTTTTGCTGTTGTAGGTAAAGTTAAACCTGGCAGCGCTGTTAACTCCCACTTGGTATTGGTAAAGCTCGCTGGATCTAATTTTTCTTTACAAGAACTCAATAATAAGAGCAGCATTCCACAGAAGATTAGTTGTTTCATAATGTAAGGTTTAAATCATTTTCCTTTTTAGCATCAAAAACTAAACCATAAAAAGACAAAATTGCTTTTTGAAACCGCTAAATTGGTTTTTCAATCTTCATCCAGTGGTGTTTTATGCCACGGTAATCGAAAATAGAGATTCGTTTTAGGCCCACTTTTTCCAGAACATGGATAGATCCCAGGTTATCGATATTTGCTATGCCAATAATTTCATGCAGATTTAGTTCATTAAAACCATAGTCTCGTGCCGCCACTGCAGTTTCTGTAGCGTAGCCCTTTCCCCAGAACCGTTTACCGAACCGATATCCTAGATCGTAATAATTGATGTGGTTATTGGTAGATTCTTTAATTAGTTTTAAGCCCGACCAACCTACAAAATTACCTGTTGCTTTTTCGATAACAGCCCATCTGCCAATACCGTTTTCGATATATTGTTTTCTAATGAATTGGATATCTGCTTCACTTTGTTCGATTGATTTTACAGGATTATTACCCAGGTAAAGGTGCACTTCAGGATCACCATCCATTTCAAACATGCCCTCAGCATCTGTAAGTAGCAATTCGCGTAAAATTAAACGTTCGGTTTCGGCAAAAATCTTCATTTATAATCTTTTGTTCAAAATTATGATAATTTCTGAACCTTATCTAAAGCTGTCTTCGTAAACGGGCCCGTACATACTTGGTACCTTATTCCCTGTTGATCGCAGGTATACAATCATTTCGCCACGGTGGTGATAAATATGGTTCATTAAAAAGCCCCGTATTACCTGGATCCTTGGCATGGGCTGGAGAACCGTTTTACCTCCAGCGGTCATTTTCCAGTCTTCGAACATGCTTTCGTTGGTGGCCGATTCGATACTTTCTTTAGCCCTGTTAAAGGCCCGTTCAAATTTGCCTATAATGTTTTCGATATCGCTGATATCTACCTCATCATGTTTATAGGTATCCATGTTAAATTCATTACCATGAAAAGTTCCTGGATACCAATCATAGATTTCAGCAATGTGCGATGCCAATTGGGCCGTAGTCCAGGAGTGTGCTGAGGGTATAAAATCCAAAGCACTGTTTGGTATTGCATTTAAAAGTTTGCGGGTGTTTTCTGCTTCATGAAGAAATTCACCCAAAAGTGATTTAACCAGCATCAGTTTATTTTTTATAATAACTACGAAATGGGGTGGTACTTAATAAATCACCTTAAGTGTCTTTTGGTTTTAAAAAACTGCCATCAATGATTAAAAGTTTCACGCTTTCCGGTGATACTGACCGGTGTGAACTTAAATCGTCAGAAACCACATACGTCATCCCCGTGCTAAGCGCGAATGTTGCTCCATCCTCCATTTCACTTACAAAGCTACCTGCCAAACAATGTACAATATGGCCTTTCTGGCACCAATGATCGGCAAGATAGCCCGCAGAGTAGGTTACAATCCTGATCCTTAAGCCATCCAGGTTTAAGGTTTGCCATGTTGCTGTGCCTGTTTCGCCAGGATATTCTACTTTTTCTATCTGGCTCCAATCTATATTGGTAAAGGGTATCGTATACATAGCTGTTTTTTATGGCTTAAAATTAATAAAAGGAGATCAGATCAACAGGTATGTTAAGCAGTTTTTACACTTAATGGAGCGCCCGGTTTTCTTTTCAGAATGAGTGCTGCTACCAATGAGATTAATATTCCCACAGGCAGTATTTCCATATAGGTAAATAGAACTACCATGACTGGGTTTTTGTACATTTCCTGACTGGAAGCCAGTTCTTTTGTCTTAGCTGCCAGTTCAGCTGCCGATGCACCATCTGCTTTGGCTTCTCTAAGTGCCTGGGCAACATATTTATCCATAAAATCGGGCATGAATACGTAATAATCAATCAACCAGACTATAACATATATGGTAGAAGCTACCAAACTGATCAATGCCCCGATTTTAAATGCTTTACCGAAAGTGATTAACCCTTCGTTGTATTTATCGCGGTAGTTTTTTATGCCGACAAAAATAAAGGAGAAAGCCAATACCATTGAGGCATAACCAATAAGCATGCTGTGCTCAAGGTTCGGGTCGCTATAACATCTCGCCATAGAGAGCACCATTAAGGTTGATACTATTAAGCCGGCGATTAATCCAAATACAATTACGTTCTTTTTCATCAGTATATAGTTTTTTTTAAATTGTGATGAAGCTCTCATGAGCAATATTCATCTCTGTCTGTGAGCGTTGCTCATGATGGTTTCATCTGTTTATAATTTAAGAGGTTTACACCACAAAATTGCTTCGATTATTTTTTTTAACCCTCATACTTTAGGGTGATTTTTCAGATCGGTTGCTTTTTATACTAATGTATTAGTCAATTAAGGGATAATACTGCGTCTTTTGGCTGTTTCTATGGCCTGTGTTCTGCGTTTAACTTCCAGTTTCTCGAAAAGCCTGGCGTTGTGTGTTTTTATGGTGTTTAAAGAAACAAATAACTTTAACGCAATTTCCTGGTTGCTTAAACCTGCAGACATGAGCTGCAAAACCTCCAGCTCTCTTTTGCTGATGTTGAGTTTTGTCAACTCTTTTTCGTTGAGGATAAATGTTTCAGGCCTTTCCGTAAAAACTTCTTTTTCGATCAGTATGGTTTTGGGCCTGGTTAATTTAAGCGCAAGCCAAATGCCTAAAGCTGTAAAAATAACAGCTATCGAACCAGCATAAATTTCGAAGGCATGGTTGATGATCATGAAACGAAGTTCAAGCCACTTTAGCAAAAACAGTAGTGCAGCCAGGAAAACCCCATATAAGATTACGCTTTTATTTTTAGCGAGAAAATTCGGTGTGTTTGCCATTGGTTGTCTGTTAATCAAAAATAACGAATTTAGTCTGAAGTAGCCAAATTCTGCCATCTAACTACAGAAGGTAAGGCGTTTGAATCTGAAGGAGAAGCAGAGGGCAGGGGCTGTTGCGTTTATAATTAATAGATTGTTGAATACCAGCACAAAACACAATCTGTTGCACTTTTTAAGCAGATGCGGTAATTTTCTGGTGACTTTGATAAAATAAGCGCAATAAAGATTATAAATTAGCAAAAAAATAAATAACAATACCTATGAAAATTACGCTTTATGCACTCTTACTTTCCGTTGTTTTATTTGGCTGCGGTAAATCTGAAAAAGCCTACAAGGCAAGACCTTTTGCTGCCAGTGACGATTTTAATGTTTTCCCAAAATCGAAGAAAAATGTATTTACTATCGTAAAAACAGATTCTGGTGCTGTGGCAGCAGCCGATCGCTTTGCCATTCAATATAAAGATACCACTATTATTGTTGATGATGCCCCGAATGCCGCTGCGCAGAAATTTGTCGTTGCATCATTCATCAACACACAAAAAACAGCTGTATTAGTACAGGTTGCCAATGAAACAGGTAAAATGGCTCCTTTTTATATCATTTCTGTTAATGATGGAAAAACCGAAGTGGTTAGCTTGAATAAACCATCAAAAGGTGCTGAAGATAAAAAATATACAAACGGTTTAGAAGAATTAACACGTAGTAATATTTTGGTGAATAACGACTTTTTTATCACAACTATAAATTCAAGGGTTTATCCTATTAAGAGACAAAATCCTGATGAACGTATCCAGGGGAAATTTTTTATGTACTCTAGCGATAAAACCACACTAGCTTTTTTAACCGCCAATTCTTTGTACCAGGTAAATACGGCAACGGGCGAAACTTTTAACCTGCCATTGCCAGCAGCATTAATAAATGAACCTGAAACCCTTGTTGGAAATATTCAAAGAGATTATACCTGGGTAGCGAATGCAAATGGAACATCTTTCTTAAAGAAAAATGCTGATGATGACCGCATTGTAGATATAAAGGAATTTAAAAACTAAGATTTTTTGAAGGTTAATTGGCTGGGATTATATCATGCTTTAACTCAATTAGAATTGTTGTCAGTCTGAGCCTGTCGAAGACCTTTTATTGGTAGGAAACAAAAATGGCCCTTCGATAGGTTGCCATTTACTGACTCCAAAAGAACGGTCGTCATCTCGACTGTAGCGCAGCGAAATGGAGAGATCTTTGTACCAAGTTATTGATCGAACTTAAAAGATTTCTCCACTACGGTCGAAATGACGATACTTCGAGACCAATCACCCGGCTTAAAATCCTTTGTCATTTAAACTAAACCACCATCGTTCTAAAGGTGAGGTTTATCCTCGGCTTACTTACTTTTTTGGTTGGTGGAAGGCGGTGCAGCCAATTGGTTTGTGTTTCATCTTTCATCACCAATAAACTTCCATTTTCTAAAAATAAGGTTACCGTTTCTTTTGTTTTTTTATGTTTGAAAAGAAATCTTCGTTCTGCACCGAAACTTAATGATGCAATGGCAGAATCTTTAGCTAAGGCCTTCTCGTCGTCGCTATGATAAGCCATGCCTTCATCACCATTGTGGTATAAATTAAGTAAACAAGAGTTAAATGCGGTACCTGTTTGCTCCTCTGATATTTTTTTTAGCTCCAGTAATTCCTTTGTCCATGGTAAGGCCATTTTCGATTTATTGGAGTAGGTATAAGAATAGGCTTCATCTCCATACCAGGCTACTTTTCTTTTGGTGATGATGTGTTTACCCATAATAAAAGCTTCATCATTCTTCCATTCAATAGTATTCATCAGTATATCAAAATAATGATCGGCTTTCGGTATCGGGAATAATTTGCCATAATAATTTACTGTTCCGCCGTATGGGAGCAGATTTTGGTTAACATCTATTGTGGTGTTGAATAAATCCATTGTTTATATGCTGTTTTTAAGCAATGTCCGCAAGGGCGGTAACCATGTTGAAGCGCTTCATCTACAGAACGGAAAAATACACGGTTTTCTTTCTTCATCCGCTTTCCCGATCTGCATTTAAGTAATCCGTAAATCTTCAACCTGGAATTTCCGCCGAGGCAAATATCTTTGTTTTTGAAATTTTTTTTGAGTTCTTCCGTCGAAATATCTGCATGTTTGATCATACAGGGTTAAGCATTAGTTTTTGCGGCCTCCCAGCCAATCATGGCTGTTTTTCTATTCACTCCCCAATGGTAACCGCCCAAAGCACCGCTTGTTTGTATTACCCGATGACAAGGAATGAGAAAGGCTACCGGATTATCTCCAATCGCAGTACCTACCGCTCTGGATGCATTAGGATTTTGTAATTGTTTGGCAATGTTACCATAAGTGGCCAATTTACCCATAGGAATTTTTAACAAAGCTTCCCAAACTTTTAACTGGAAATCAGTGCCTTTTAAATGCAGTTTAATCTGGTGCAATTTGCTCCAATCGTGACTGAAAATAAATAATGCATTTTGTTGCTCTTTATCCAATATTTGTTGATATTGAGCTGCAGGGAACTGGCGTTGCAAATTCGCCAAAGCAATGTTTTCGTCGTCATAAAAAGCGATATGGCAGATTCCTTTTGAGGTGCTGGCTACAATGATATTACCGAACGGACTTTCTGCAAAACTATAATTGATGTGGAGGTTTTCGCCGCCGTTTTTATATTCTCCAGGTGTCATCCCTTCAATGTTTACAAAAAGATCGTGCAGTCTGCTGGTTCCCGATAAGCCGGTTTCTAATGCGGTATCGAATAAACTTTGGTTTTCTTTCAGCATTTCTTTAGCATAACCAATGCTGATGTATTGCAAAAAACGCTTAGGGGTAGTACCCGCCCATTCGCTAAATAATCTTTGGAAATGAAAAGGGCTTAAATTTACTTTCTCTGCAATTTCTTCTAAACCAGGCTGTGTTTTAAAATTTGCCTTGATATAGCTTATGGCTTCGGCTATCCGGTTGAAATTGATTTCTTCTTGTGCTTTCATGGTCTTGAATAATTTATATCCAAAAGTAGTTTGGAAAGAAACGGTAAACTACCCGAAACTTGCTAAGTTTAACCGGGATTTTAAAATCCTGTTTGTTTAATTCCATTGCCGATTAATTTCTTCGCCCTTGCAAGATCGATATTTTCATTAACATCAATCTGAAGAAAATAAGGCACTTGCCACTGCTGGGTTTTCTCTGCCTGTTTATTTGTTACTGTATCCCAGGGCGGATAAACCCTAATTCCTCTTTTACCTTCTATTCCATTTTTGGTAATAATTTTATGTTGTACCAATATGGCTTTTGGAAAAATGAACTGGCCACATAGGTCGGTATTATTAGCAGATATTATTAATAGGTCAAATTCATCCTGATCATTAAAAGGAGTAGTAATGCCTGCTTCATTCCGCTTCCATATGGTTACAAATTGACCAATCTTGGTTGGGGTAATTTTAGAAAGGCGGTGCTTGATTTTTAGACCGTTTAATTCAAAAGTACAGGCTGCATATTCCCGACTTTCCTCTTCTATTTGCAGGTTATTTATTTGATAATCAAGCGGGCTGTAGACTAAATTGAATGCGGTTCGTAATATAAACGGTATTCGATTAATTGGACTTTCTTTTGGAGGCATATTAGCTAATAAAACTGGAGATGAAAGAAATTGGATTTGTGTTTAATTTACTGCAACGGTTTAGCTTTAACCAATAAGCCTTATTGCTCTTCGATAATTGATTGTCCTTTTGATTTATCTCCTGATGTCCACTGCCAGGTTTCATGGAGTCTGATTTTGCCATTTGCTAATCGTTCTGGCTTTGAATAGCAGATCCCGGTCATGAGTTCACCTTGATTATTTACCTGGTGATAGCGCATTTCAATATTGCTGTTTTCATCAACTAAGCCAATCAAATGACCAAAAATAATTTTTCCACCTGTATATTCTGCAGTAAGGATATTTCCTGTTTGTTTATATCTAAAAATGGTTTCGTTTGACGTTTCACCATTTTCCGTATTGCTTGTGGGTTTAAAAAGCTTGTTGTTATAGTTTATCATAAGTTGATAAAACTAACTATCTCCTCCTGAATAAAAAAATCATACGATTAGCCTGCTTAAATTTTAGGGGTTTAAATCCAGTGATAAGTTAATTGTATAATGGTTATTAATTTCCCGCAGATCACACAGGTTGACGCTAAGTAAATTACAGATCAGCGCTTTCTGCGAAATTTGCGGGAGATTATATGCGTCTTTTATGCTGGAAATAACATTAGCAAACCACAGCATTTTGAACTAGGCCAACCAAAGCTTTTCTTCCCTTTTTACCAGCAGGTAGCTGTCATCACCTAAAATTAAATAACCATATTCATAGCAGAAAATGTATGTGTTGCTGTTCTGGGTTTCATAACTATAAGTATGGTATTCAAAATTAAAGCCTGCCGAAATTAGCTTTTTACCGGTAACCTTGGTTTTACCATTTGGATTAAGCGCAGCAAGGATAGCACGATTCTTTCTGAGTATGCTATTTATCCTTTTAATCACTAGATTATCCTCAATCTTTAAACGATTGTTGTAATTGTTGCGACAAGAATCATCGCAGTATTTTTTATCGGCCCTTCCTCTAATCAGGGTTCCGCAGTCTAAACATAAACGTTCCATAATAATTTCTTTTTTTATTATGGGATGATGACCTAATTTATAAAATAAAATGGTGGAATAAAAAAAATATAAAACAGCCTCTTGAAGCTTTAAATGCATTTTTTCCGTGTATAAACGTTTATAAACGACTATAAATGTTTCCAATCCGACTAATTTTTGATGCAGTTCACAATTTTGTCCTGTCGGTTATCGAGGTGATGACTGTTCGTTAAACATTTAGAAACTTAAAATTTAAAGATCATGGAAAGTGCAATTAACAAAGTAGTATTGAGCGGATTTGCAGGAGCAGATGCAGAGATTAAAACTTTTGGAAGTCAAAAATTAGCAAAGGTTAACCTGGCCATAAACGAAACCTATAGAAATTCAGGGGGTGAAGAGGTAAAAAGAGTGCAATGGTTTAATTTAACTTTCTGGAATGCAAAAGCCGAGCTTGCCGAAACTCAGGTTAAAAAGGGTACAGGCTTAACTGTAGAAGGCAGGTTACAAACAAATATTTATGATGGTACAGATGGTAAAAAACGCTATGCAATAGAAATAGTAGTTAGTGATGTGATCATCAGGGAAAGAGAAAAGCAAGAAGCCTTTTAGCTTATAGCATACTCGCATCATATAGATGTTCAATTTATATGATGCGATTTAAAGATCACAATGTAATAGAAAGACCAGTATAAAAATTAATTCCTGGGGCTGGGTTAAAATACCTCCCATTTGCGGCGTTTAAATCATTGCCCAGGCTGTAATTAACATCAAGTAGGTTGTTTACACCCGCAAATAAATCAAGGCGGGTTCTGCTTAGCCTTAGGTTTTTTATTCCGGCTTTTACTTCAAGCAGATGATACCTTTTAGAAAAGGTTGTATTGGCATCATTTAGCGGAATGGCTGAGGTGTAGTTGTGTTGCGCAAAGAAGTAAAGTTCTTTCTTAAAGTTAAATTCGAGACTATTAACCCATATATTTTTTGGAACACCGGTAAGTTGGTTACCCGCATAATTGCTAGTGCCGCTTACAAAATCTTCAAATTTAAATCGGCTCCAGGTATAATTGCTTCTTAGTTGTAATCCTGTTAACCATGAAGTATTGTTTTTGATGATCCATAAGGCTGTTTCGAGCTCAATTCCTTCTTGTTTTGTTCCGCCTGCATTTATGAAATATTCAGCGTCGTTTTGATTTAGCCTTCTTACAATAGCATTTTTTAATTCATAATGGAATATATTTCCGTTAGCGTAAAAACGGTTATTCCCTGTTTTATACCTCAAACCCAGTTCATAATTCCAGCCAGACTCTGCTTGCAGATCATTATTGATATTATTATCAGACGATCTCACTTCTGCGATCGTAGGCGTTGAATAACCTTTACTTACAGAAGCCCTGACAGAGATGTCATTTGCGATTAAGTAAGATAAGGCGGCCTTTGGCATAAATTGGGTATTAAACTTGCGCTCTTTTGTTGCAATTGTTACAGGGAAGTAGCTTTCATAGTTGTAGCTAAAAAAGTTTAAACTGGATGCAAGTTCGATCAGAAATTTATTGTTGATGTCGAAGTTTAATCTGAAGTAAGCAAAATCCTGACCGGCTTTTAAGCGGTCTGAAGCTTGCATTGAGGTAGCTTCCCCACTATTGTTATTAAAGTTTTTGATCTGACTTTTGGTAGCAGAACTTTCTAATCCTATTTGAGCATTAAATTTAATGTCTTCTTTCGCCTGAGCGTATTCTAAAAATGTTCTTAGTCCAAGCGTACTTTCGTAGCGCTGTTCGTAATTAGTTATAAACGGGTTCTTGAAGTCGGTATACGAGGTAAACAAAGCCATAACATGCTTTAGGTATTTATTGATCTGGTACGAATTGGATATTCCCCCGAAAATGGTTTTATTGTAAATGGCAGCTTGCTGTGAAATGGCGCCAGGTAGTGTTGGTGTTGCCGGACGGGCCAGTTTAGGGTTTTGATCTAATTGTGCAGCCGTTAATCCACCTGGTGTTTCGTAGTTTAAATCGCTGTAAAAAACAAAAGCTTTTAAACTGCCAGCGTTGCTATAATTCCATTGCTGCAGCGTTTGAAAATATTTTCTACCCATTGCACTGTTTTGTCGATACCCGTCGCTTCTCTGATACCCTTCGCTAAAGCTGAAACTATACTTTTTATATTGCTGTTTGATTGATGCCGTTTGATGCAAAAGACCATAAGAACCTCCAATTGCCGAAATATTAATTTCATTGTGGTTTATGCTAGGAGGATTAATCAAAATAGCACCACCTGTGTTTGCACCAAAAATACTGGCTTCAGGTCCCTTATAAATCTCCATCATACCTACCGCAGAAACATCTAAGGCATTTAGGTAGGTATTTCCACCTGCATCAGTTAAGGGGAAATCATCAATGTAAATTTTAATATTTCGAATGCCGAAAGGAGATCGGAGTAAACTGCCACGAAGCGATAAACGATAGCTACCCGGCGAACGTTCTTCCATCCTTACGCCAGGAACAGTATTTAAAGTGCTCACTAAAGAACTGCTCTGTTGATTTCCGATTAAATTGCTATCAATCAAAGTTACGGCTGATACCGACCTTAATAATGAATGCGAATTGTAATAGCCTTTAACGGTAACTTCTTCGAGTTTTTTGGTCGAATCGGGCTTTATCGTTTGCGCTAAACCGGTAAAGGAAAATAAAGTCAAGAGTAAAGTAAGGTTCGGTTTCAATAGATCGATAATTGATGGTTTAACCACAGATTGGCAGATAAATTTAGTGCATATTCTGCTAACCTGTGGCTATCTTGTAAATTATTTAGCAGCAACCCTCCAAATTATGCCACTAACATCATCGGCAACCAGTAATGCTCCATCGGGTGTTAAAGTAACACCAACAGGCCTGCCATAAACCTCGGCCTTATCAGCATCAGCCACAAAACCAGTTAAAAAATCCTCTGGTTTGCCTGCTGGCTTTCCATCTTTAAAGGGCACAAATGCAACTTTATATCCGGAAATAGCAGAGCGGTTCCACGACCCATGCTGGCCTATAAATGCACCTCCCTGATATTTTTGAGGGAATTTTGTGCCTTTGTAAAAAGCTAAGCCTAAAGAGGCGGTATGTGCACCTACGGCAACATCAGGCACAATTGCTTTTTTAACCAGCTCCGGATTTTTACCTTTTAAACGGGGATCTTCATTCTGACCAAAATAAGAATACGGCCATCCATAAAAGCCACCGGGTTTAACGCTGGTAATAAAATCGGGAACAAGATCATCCCCCAATCCATCGCGTTCATTTACAGCCGTCCAAAGCACGTTTGTAGTTGGCGCCCAATCTACTCCAACGGGGTTACGCAAACCACTAGCATAAATTTTCTCATCTGTTCCATCTGGATTGATTTCCAGTATATTAGCTCTTCTTACTTCGTTTTTCATTCCGTTTTCACCAACATTACTGCCCGATCCCACGGTGATATAAATTTTGCTTTTATCCGCATTGGCAATTAAATTTCTCGTCCAATGATTGTTATATCCACCAGCCGGGAGACTCAGGATTTTTTTGCCAGTAGCGTTTATTTTCGTGTCGCCGGTTTTATAAGGAAATTGCCACAAGCCATCGGTATTGGCTACATAAAATGAATTGCCAATAATCAGCATTCCATAAGGCTGATTGAGCCCGTTCAAAAAAGTGGTAACAGTTTCAGGCTTGCCATCTTTATTTTCATCGCGGTATATTAAAATCGTGTTGGCACTTTTACCAGGCACTTCAGATTTAGCTTTGCCGGTTACTGTATTGGCAACCGCTTCTGCAGTGCTTCTTTCCGAATTAGAAAGCGCTACCAGTACATCCCCGTTTGGCGCAATATAAGTATTGCGCGGGCTTTTAATGTTTGAAGCAAATCTGGTTACCACAAAACCCTCCGGGGCAATGGGCGTTTTACCTTCAGGCCAATCGATAACCTTGCTGAATTTACTTTTGGCTGCATTGGTATCGGGTGCAGGTAAATCTACGGTTCCGCTTTTGGAGGTAAGTGTTGTATCTTCCCCTTGCTTTTGCGAACCTGAATCAGACTGACATCCGAAAAGAATAAGGGATGAAAGTATTGCTGTGCAGAAAATCTTATTTTTCATGTTAACCCGTTTTGATAAAGGAAATTAGTTCAGAAAAATATAACATCAAAACTGACAGATGGTTTGCCCTGTGCACAAAAGATCATGATAAAACAATAAAAGGAAAGTACCCTGGAGTACCTTCCTGGAGAGCGCATATTATTTTCCCTGGTTCAATGCTATGTTAACAGGAAAGTACTTTTATTATATAATCTTTTAAAATTGAGATATTGATTGAGCAACAAAAATCTGATCACCGAAAAGATGATCCGTTTTTAGAATTATGGGAGTGGAGCAAAGGAATTCGAGCATAAATTTCCAGTTGTTAATTTGAAAACAATTAATTAAAACTAAATTACAGTATTACACCTAATTTTTTAGTTAAATTTTGTTAAATCGTTTCTAACTCGAAGCAAGATTGTTTTGGCCTGTATTTAGTATTGATTTAGCTACATAAAGTCTCAGCTTCAATTTTACACGCGTCAGCCAACATCTAATGCAAGGCGCTTGTAAGCAATTTGGCTTCATTTATTTGCTATGGTTGATTTCATCGTCCAATTGTTCTGTGTCTCCAAACTGCAATTACGTTGGTATTTGCATGATGTTCGTCTGGGTTATTTTCTAAAAGTCTTTTCTTTATTTCATACGCTTTTTTAAAGTCGTAAATAAGCCCTTTGTCGTTTAGGTCTGCTGGCAGAAACGTTTCGTCAAAACCACCACAATTTGTTAAAGCACTAATGTTAAAGTCTTGGTCTAACAAATCATAGCCAACAAATTCATAATTGTCAATTTTTATGTCTTTACAGTCTATGTCTGGCTCTAGGACAACGGTCAATAAATTGAATTTGTCTTTGTATTTTATTCTTTTAAAAACGAATTCAGATGTCGTGAAAAAATTTGTTTGATATTGCTCAATAGTCTGAATATAATTCCAATCGTCTGCATTTTCATAGTCCGGTTCAACCAATATTTCATTTAGCATTCCATCAAGAGAAACAAGTTCTGTTAAATGCGTCAATTTAGACCATTCAATATACTTGACCCAAGACATTCCGTCCTCGTTATATGTCTTGTCGTATGTTCCCCGAGCTGTATATAAAAATGTCATTTGTTTTTTCTGGTGTGTCGTATTTTAAGCTGACCTTTGTTAGATGCAGTTTCTATGCATTAAATCGTTAAACTATTTTAATATTTTCGATATCTATTTTAAAAAGTCTATTAAACTCCTGTTTAATTCTCGGAATTGCATCTTCATTTCGTTCATTAAGTAACCACTTATAGTCAAATTTGAAATTTCCTTCTTCACTAATCCATTTAAGAATGAGCTCGTAAAACATTGTATGTTGATAAAACTTGTTAAATGTTGCTAGAAGATTTTTTTCTTCAATTCCATCGAATATTACTGGTTTTACCTCTCCATCTTCAGCATCAATAAACAATGCTCTATGTTTATCAAAAAGATGTTTGATAGAAGCATCTTTGGCTCGAGACATATGATGCCCTATCCAGCAAAAAACCTCGGGTTGTTCAAATTTATCTAATTGAAATCTTAAATATTTGGCAAAAAACAAACGGAATGGCATGTTTATTTCCTCGTATATATGCTTCTCTTCTTCTTTTAATAAACTTTTAACACTTTCTTCATTTGCCCATGTTTTGAACATTTCTAATGTTTGATACGAACATTTGCAACCTAATCTTTTGTTAAGTAGTTTACTTAAGTCGATATAGCTTTGTTTATCAAGGTGCTTACATCTTTCCAAATAATAGCCTTTCTGTCCAGAAATTATTTCACATATCTTAATAAATCTTAGTCCTGGGTTATTTTTATTGATAAAATTTTCATAATCATAAATGTCTAGAGGAAATCCATTATTAGGATTTATTGATATATCACATACTAGAAGAAATAAGCCTATCAACGCATCATCAACGAAAAATGGTCTGTCTTCTTTGATAATCTGCAAATATAAATCAAAGGCTTCAAGGTAAATTCCGTGAAGCATCCCTTGATCTATGAAGTCTTTAAAAATGATTTTATTCTCAGCAAATGCATTTTTGAGATATAATATTTGATTAAAGATAGCTTGACCTTCAAAAATTGCTTTTATTCCAAGCGGGGATACACGGTAGTTAGAATCTGGATAAAATCCTTCTATTTTTTTACTCTCTAGTTCTTGGAATTTTCCTATCCAATCATTAAATTTTGGAATAAAGTTAAAATCTTTATCTAAGGTTTCTGAAATTGTGAACATTGAATTTGACCACATTATCATAAAGCAATGGCCTATCGATAAGAAAAGTCGCTTATCCTTAACTATATCTTTAATATTCTTATTGTCTAAGCAGAAAAGCTTCGCATAATCTAAATCATAGAAATTATTTACTATAATATTTAGTTCTTCAATATCACAAAATCCCTTTTCATTAAAATAATTTTCTTCAAATTTCACTAAAGATTTATACGCTAAGTCTTTCGAAATCAAAGTTTTTAGATGTTCAAAAGAACTTGCTGCAAATGAAGGATACGATGTGTTAAGTATAAAGCCAAAATGTGAGCCTATGTGCTGCCACCAGTGAATTGTTTCATGTAAAAAAGTAGAAAATGCTTGAAGTTTTTCTGGGGTTATTTCATCCTGATCCAGATGATGTCTAACATCTTTATGTAACCTTATAACAAATTGTAATGTGCTGTAACTACCCCTAATAGAAGAATTAAAGTTCAAGTTTTCATATTCGCTTGTTGTAATTAATTCGTTATTAAATTCCATAGGATTAATTTTATATCTGATTATTTTTAAATATAAGATGATATCTTACAAATTTTTTTAGCATATGTAATAACCGTTCTTAAAAGCCCTGCAATAAAAAAGGGATAGAACTTTATTTTAGTTACAGCATCCTTTTCTTTCTGAGTTTGCAATGTCTTAAATTGTCGTTAACTAGTCAGGATAGAAATTTTCTTGTAAGCAATGTTCATTGTTATTTTTGGGCGGTATTGGGGAATTTTACTTATCGTAAATTATTTAACCAGATTTTCCTGTAATTTTTTCTCGATGTCTTTTGCGTTTAATATCAGCGCAGAGAATTGCGGGTCTGATTTTACCAGTAAAAATTTCCCGTTTGGAAGGATAATTGCCGAGGTGCCACAAGAAGTAGCCTCTTCAAATAATAATTTTCTAAGAAAACCCGAATCGGTTTCTATTTCTAGTCCTTTCGATTTAATCGGACTGAAACTTTTTCCATCCTCACGATATTGGTAAATGGCAACTTTTGGCCTGGCCTCGGCTTTTTCAAGAATGTTTTTTTGAAAGGCCCATCTTACATTG
The DNA here is from genome assembly GCF_918698255.1 of Pedobacter sp. Bi27. NCBI lineage: Bacteria > Pseudomonadati > Bacteroidota > Sphingobacteriia > Sphingobacteriales > Sphingobacteriaceae > Pedobacter > Pedobacter sp. Bi27. The sequence continues at coordinate 976,749 of NZ_CAKKMW010000001.1, read as the reverse complement.
TTCAGGAATTCTGCGTTCTGATAGCTAAGGTCTTTCCAACAATCGTCTTTATTGAAATCATATTTGATGATAATGGTGTCTTTTATGGCAAGCCTTTGGTTTTCTTTTAAGAAAAGATGCAGGGAATCTACTTGCGACTCGGTTAATGTTCCTGCTTGATAGCGTTTGGTTTCATCCAGATATAGTTTTGGCGAACAGGCATATGTAAAGATGGAAAGAAAGAGAAATAATTGAAGTTTAACTTTAGGATTACTTTTCATTTGTGTGAGCGTTAATGTCGAATATTCCGATCAAATTTAGATTTTCTGACCAGGAAAGTTCTTAAAAATAAATTTATAACTAAAATTTTATTAGACAATGTTTTTGAATAGAAATTTCGTCATTGCGAGGAGGTTTTCAGCCGACGAAGCAATGACGAACATGGCAGCTAACTTAACCTTTTAAAATCTTAGCTTTTTCCGCATTAAATTCTTCCTGCAATAAAATTCCGGCATCGAGTAACTCTTTTAAATCTAATAATGCCTGTTTTTTCGCTGCCATATCGTTTTTTGGAACTTCAGCAGTATTTTCTGATGATATTGTACTTGTTCCTTGCACATTTGGATTAGCTGGAAGGCCATATTTCAACAAGAGTTCCGTAATTTCATTAAAACCCTTAATATTCGAATAATCTATGGCTTTCTGTTCTTTTACATTTACAATGGTAGGGTCGGCTGATTTTTCCAGTAAAAATTTTACGGCATCTTTTTTACCATTCGCAGCCGCGTAATGTAAAGCCGTGTTCCCGCTTTCATCCTGAATATTAATGTTTGCACCTTTTTCTATTAATAGCTTTAACATACTTACATGGCCGCTTTTGGCTGCTACATGTAGCATGCTCTCGCCTCCGTAGTTGTAATTGTTATCGAAAGAGAAGCTGGCCGAAATGGAAATGTTATTGGCGGTTTCTACCCATTCTAAGTACGAATACATCGAATCGTCATTACCCGAAAGCGGTTTTGCATAGTTTACATCTATACCGTTGGTTAAAAATAAATCAACGATTTCTTTCTGATTATTGGCGCAGGCATACCAGATGGGAGAGATGCCATCTTTTGATGAAACGAATACATCTGCGCCCTTTTCTACCAATGTTTTGGTCAACATCCTGCTGCCATCATAACAGGCAATTAGTAAGGCCGATTCTCCGGTATGATTGATATGGTTGATATTTCCACCTTTTTCGAGAATAAGCTCAACCATTGGTGTGTTTTTAGATTTAACCGCAAAAATTAAAGGTGAATCGCCATGTTTATTGGTGGTATTGATATCCGCGCCAAATTCCAATAATTTTTGAACAATTTCTTTGTTCCGCCAACTTGCAGCAATAAGCAAAGGCGTTTCTGCCTCGTTATTTTCGCCATCAACTTCAAGACCTTGATTGAGGAGTTTTTCTAACACTTCAATCTGCCCGCTTTGTGCAGTTAGGTGTAATAAGCTGTTGCCTTTAAAATCCTTAATGTCAATTCTTGCACCTTTATCTAAAAGAAACAGTGCAGTTTGTTTCTGTTTTTGTAAACAGGCAAAGTAAAACGGTGTTTCTCCAGCATGATCTTCGTAATCTAAAGCTGCCCCACGATCTATCAAAATCTGTACAAGGTCTAAATATCCACGGTGAGCGGCATAATGAAGGGCTGTTCTGCCTTTTTCATCTGTATAATCTACCTCTACCTCTTGGTTGGCCAATAAAAGTTCGGCTATTTTGCGCTTGCCGCTTTCGCAGGCAATAATAAATGACATCGACATATGTTAAGATTGTTTCATGAGCAGTTCTACAGTTTTTATTTTCAGGTTATCATCAGATGCAAGCATCAGCGCGGTCTGGTCCTGATCGTTGGTGATAGCAATATCTGCACCGTTTTCGAGCAGGAGCTTTACTTTTCTATAGGTTTCTTTCGCTTTTTCTGCTTCGTAATTTACATTGTAGGCACAAACTTTATGCAGCAGGGTATTCCCTTTATTATCGGCCCTGCTTACATCTACCTGTCCGGTTTCTAAAACAGCCTGTAAAATATCAGCCTGTTTTTCGGCAATTACATCCAGAGGTGTTTTATCAGCACCATACCAGGTACTGGCCTGATATAAATCAGCGCCATCCTCAATCAGTTTTTTAAGGAAGTTGATGCCACTTTCACTGTTCGACATCATTCGCACATATTCAAATAATAATGTTTCGCCGTTTTTATTAACCTGATCGAAAGCTGGCGTAGCAAAATTACGCATTGTATCGTATATGTTTTCGCTCTGCGAATGTGCCACAGCATAAAAGAAGGCTGAATTTCCATCGCGGTCGGTATAATTGGGATCGGCGCCATTTTCGAGCAGGTGGGCAATTAAATTTTTCTTGTTAAATTTTATTGCGGTAATTAATGGAGTTTCCTGCACCACATTGCCTTCATTAATGTCGACACCTTCGTTAAGGAGAATATCGATATATCCTTTAAGCAAATCGGTAGTCTGTTCATCGTTTAGGTTATACCTTCGAAAACTGCTTTTCACTACCTGATGGATGTAGTTTTCTTCTGCATTGTTTTTAAAATTTGCACTGCAACCTGCGTCGATACAGGCTTTGATCAGGGGTAAACTTGCTCCGTTTTCGAAGAGATAACCTAATAATGTTTTGGTATTTACTTCGTCATTCAGATTATCAAAATGAGTAATAAATTCATTGAAAAATGCAATATCTTCATCGTCATTACCAAGGTTGCGGACAATAGCCTGAAAAATGCTTTTGTCAAAACTGTCGAATTCATAAATGTCGGTTTCGATGGTTTTGTCCTTTAGCATCATATTTAGGATTTCGTACTGTTTCTCTCTCACCAGATGATCAAAAATAGATGATTTATGATGTTCCTGAATGTTTTTAGAAAGTTTTTCGCCGTTATGCATCATGCTTTTAGCCTCGTCGAATTTGCGGGCATTTAACTGTTGATCTAAGGTAGGTTCGGTCATTTTCAATTAAAATTTTAAAATAGATAGGTATTTGGTTTTGACGCTACAAAAGTTTAGCCAAAGAAATGGTTCACAAAATATTGGGGTGTTGCACTAAAGACAGATAAAACTATATCTTATTATGATATGGTCGTTTTATTTTTTTGGAAAGCAATTACAGTATTCCATCGGTTAATTTCTTCCTGCTCTACCTTCCCGATGAAAAATCGGGACCGTTCGATCAGGTTTAGTTTGGTCGTTTTTCTGCTACTATGCCGGTTTTCCGTACTACAGGCCTAAGTTTCTAGCCCTGATCGGAACACACATCCCGTTTTATCGGGATAAAGCGGTGAGCAGGACTAAATTAAAAATTGCAAATCGCCCTGCGCTCCAATAACAAATCCCGTCATTAATATTTTACTCGCTATCTGCAATTAATGGTACTATAAATAACATTGCGATGTTCCTTAATTCATTCGATTATTTTATCTTTAGGCGATTTTAAAAAGATCGGTTTACAAACCTGGAAACCGATTGAATAGTTAACCTTAATAAGCAAAATCAATATAAACATGTCAAATACATCAAAAATTATCTACACCAAAACCGACGAGGCGCCAATGTTGGCAACCTACTCACTTTTACCTATCGTACAAGCTTTTACTGCGTCAGCGGGTATTGATGTAGAAACCAGAGATATTTCTTTAGCAGGAAGAATTTTGGCAAACTTTCCTGAGTATTTAAAAGACGATCAAAAAATTGGTGATGCTTTAGCAGAGCTTGGTGCCTTGGCTACCACTCCGGAAGCTAACATTATCAAATTACCGAATATTTCTGCTTCTATCCCTCAATTGGTAGGTGCAATTACCGAGCTACAGGCGCAGGGTTTTGCAATTCCAAATTATCCTGATAATGCACAGAGCGACGAAGAAAAAGCAATTAAAGCTAAATATGCAAAAGTTTTAGGTTCTGCAGTAAATCCGGTTTTACGTGAGGGTAACTCCGATCGTAGAGCGCCTAAAGCGGTTAAAAATTACGCCAAACAAAACCCGCACTCAATGGGTAAATGGTCTGCAGATTCGAAAACCAAAGTAGCCAGCATGACTGAAGGCGATTTTTACGGCTCAGAAAAATCTACAACCGTTGCTGAAGCAGGTCAATTTAAAATAGAATTTGTTGCTGCTGATGGTGCTGTAACCGAATTAAAAGCTTTGTCACCATTAAAAGCAGGAGAGGTGATTGATAGTTCTGCATTGAGCTTATCGGCATTGAAAACTTTTGTGGCTAAAGAAATTGCTGAAGCTAAGGCTCAAGGCGTTTTATTATCTGCACACTTAAAAGCAACAATGATGAAGGTTTCTGATCCGATTATTTTTGGTGCCATTGTTGAAGTTTACTTTGCAGATGTGTTTACTAAATATGCTGACCTTTTCAAAGAACTGAACATTGATACCAGAAATGGTTTAGGCGATGTTTACGCTAAAATTGCAGGCAACGCAAAACAAGCTGAAGTTGAAGCTGCTTTGGCACAGGCCATAGAAAACGGTCCGGCCCTGGCCATGGTTAATTCTGATAAAGGAATTACCAACCTTCATGTTCCATCGGATGTGATTGTTGATGCTTCGATGCCGGCCATGATCCGTACTTCGGGACAGATGTGGAACAAAGAAGGTAAAGCACAAGATACCATCGCTTTAATTCCAGACCGTTGTTATGCTGGTGTTTACACTGCAACCATTGATGACTGTAAAGCAAACGGTGCTTTCGATGTGACTACCATCGGTTCGGTACCCAATGTTGGTTTAATGGCACAAAAAGCTGAAGAATATGGTTCGCATGATAAAACGTTCCAGGCTACTGGTGCAGGAACAATCCGCGTAACTGATGCTGATGGTAAAGTATTTTTCGATCAGAAAGTAGAAAAAGGCGATATCTTCCGCATGTGCCAAACTAAAGATGCCCCGATTCAGGATTGGGTAAAATTAGCGGTTAACAGGGCACGTTTATCAGAAACCCCTGCCGTTTTCTGGTTAGACGAAAATAGAGCACACGATAGAGAAATCATTGCTAAAGTAAATACTTATTTAAAAGACCACGACACTACAGGTTTAGATATCCGCATTTTGGCGCCAATCGAGGCCACTAAATTTACCCTAGAGCGCATCCGCAAAGGTTTAGATACCATTTCGGTTACCGGTAACGTATTGCGTGATTATTTAACAGATTTATTCCCGATTTTAGAATTAGGAACCTCTGCTAAAATGTTATCGATCGTGCCTTTAATGAACGGTGGTGGTTTGTTCGAAACTGGTGCTGGTGGTTCTGCTCCAAAACATATTGAGCAGTTTATTGAAGAAGGTTATTTACGTTGGGATTCGCTTGGGGAGTTTTTAGCACTTCAGGCCTCTTTAGAGCATTTATCTCAAACACAAAATAATGCAAAAGCGCAGGTATTGGCCGATGCTTTGGATGAGGCAAACGCGAAATTTTTGGCAACGGATAAATCTCCAGGCAGAAAACTGGGTACTATCGATAACCGTGGTTCTCACTTCTATTTGGCTTTATATTGGGCTGAAGCTTTAGCGGCTCAAACTAAGGATGCTGATTTGCAGGCCAGATTTGCACCGTTGGCTAAAACTTTGTTAGCAAACGAAGCGAAAATCAACGAAGAGTTGATCGGTTCGCAAGGTAAACCTCAAAACATTGGCGGTTACTATAACCCTGATGACGAACTGGCAAGCAAAGCAATGCGTCCGAGTGAAACATTAAATACTTCTTTGGCTTCTTTGTAAACTAAGGAAAATAATAATAGGAGCGTCCTGGTGTAAATATCGGGACGCTTTTTTTGTAATGTTTTTTCTCAGCTTTAATGATCGTTTTGTTAGAAAATGACAAGGCTTTTGTATTTGAAAAGCAAATGCAGAAGCTTTTAGGTTATAGCAGTCCCGCTCCCGCTTCTGCTCCCGATGAAGGATCGGAAGCATCCCGCTTTGATCGGGTTTAGGTGGCTTAGTGAGTGATGCTACTCATTGTATACTATTGTTGTTTGTAACGATAAACTTTAACCCGTTTTTTGCTAGATAGCATGCTCTGAACGGGTAAAAAATAAAGAGTAAAAAATAAAATCGAAGCTCCTACGGTAAGGAAAAAGATAAGAAATGAAGCATCATTTGCATCTTCAATTCGATCGTAAATTACTGTTCCATCAGCATTGATCTGGTAAACACTAACTTCTTTTGATAAAACATGCTTTCTCAATAAAAGACTTAGGTTTTTGGAAGTTTTTAAAAGCTCATTGACATCGTCCATTGCGTTTTTGCTATCGTGAACTATATCTAGCCGTTGGGTAATTTTGAATAACTGCTTATTGTTTTTTAGGTTAAACCTCAATACCGCTATTTTACCGGTCTCATCCATTAAAGAAAGGCCTCTTTCAGGTTCTATTATTTCAACATCAACTTTTGAATAACCTAGGGTTCCCCTTATTTCTTTAAGTAGACTTTTTGAAAACAAAATATCGACAAGGGAATAAATAGAGAAAATTAAAGTAACTAAACCTAATATTAAGGGCCTGAGGTTTTTCAATGTCGTTGTGTATTGATTTTTAGATTTATAGCTTCAAATTTAGTTGAATAATTTACCTTTCAAAATGGGATTATACTACGCTCTGCCCGCGTGAGGGATAGCAACGAAAAGCCCACAGCCCGGTTCTTCACCGGCGAGGACTTGAAGTGTATAGCCCGACCCTTGCGCAGCTTGGGGCACGCCCAATAATTGAAAGATTCTCTTGCCAGAAACAAACCTTATCGGGATCATTTTGTTATATTCATATAAATTAGAACACCCATATCATGGCAAATAACGAGAATAAAGGATCGCAGGATAAAATACACAGTACCACAGAAAATAGCGAAATCAATAAAGAGAATCTCGCTTATGATGAAAATAAGCAGAGTTACGAGCTAGATGTAAGAGGTACAGATAAAGATTACGACCACCCAATGGGATACGAAACGGTTGCTGCAGGTGCCAAAGATGATGACTCGACCTACGATGAAGCTAATCCTTATATTGGTGATGAATATGCCCGCAATGAAGAAATTGCCGAGGATAACCTGGAAGAATTAGGCATGCACGTGGATAACGGGGAGAGTGTAAAGCTGAATCCTGAAGATGAAATCCTTGCCCGTACACCCGAAGATAACCGCGATGATTTAGATGAAGAAGGTTATCCGATTAACGATACGCCCCAAAAATAGTCAATAAATTACTGTCATAAAGATAGTTAGTTGACGAAACAATCATAATAGGAAAAGCAGGGTTATACATTTACGATGATGTGTAATCCTGCTTTTTGTTTAGTGATTTTTAATCGAATAAGTATTGTTCAGTTATCCGACATGAAATTTAAGGATTAACATCTAAATTAAATCTCCTGCGCAATTCGTCAAGCTTTGGATTTTTGTTTACCAGGTAATCATACTTTTCGCGGTTGCCATAAAGCCTGTTTTCTATTTTACGTTCAACAAGTTTGTAGGTAACCTCTACACCGAAATTGCTAAGCTCATTTCTCAAAAAGTTCAACAGCTCAACAGATTCTTGTTGTACAAGGTGTTCCTGCGTTTTACTTTCTACCGAAATTTCGATCAGCTCGGGATTTAAAAGCGTAGGTGCGAAATTATTTAAGATGGTAAAAAGATTGATTTTATCGGCCGCCTTCATTTTTTGAGTAAAAGCATTCCATACTTCCAATAAGCGGTCGTAACTAAAAGGTTCTCTGGCTTCGCCTGTAACTTTCTTTGGACCCTTATCGTCATCTTCCTGTGCAACCCGGTTCAGATCGTTTAACGATGGAATGAGTGTGCTTATCGCATTGGGCTTTGGAATATTGATACTGATGGAAGTTGCAGATGGTGGCGGACCAACCCTGGGTGTTTCCTTAGGTTTTTCTTCTTCAGGAATGTTCGGTAAAACAGCTGTTTTAACAATAGGCGATACAGCTTGGGCCGTATTTTCGCTTTCTGTTTTTGGCTTTGGCGTTTCTGCCTGCCCGGCTACGACATTAGTTTTTTTTTTATCCTGATCTACGTCAGTTGCTGTGTTATTAGGGCTTAAAGGCTGTTGTGCTAAATTGACGACCGACCGGATATGGCACATTTTAATCAGTGCCAGCTCTACCTGTAAACGCTGGTTTTTAGAATTCTTGTAATTTAGATCGCAGGTATTGGCCAGGTTTAATGCCGTTAGCAAGAATGATAATTCTGTTTGCCTGCACTGATCGAGATATTTTTGCTTGATGTTTTCGCTAACTTCTAAAAGTTTAATGGTTGATGCATCTTTACCTACCAATAAATTACGGAAGTGCGAAGCCAGGCCATTTATAAAGTTATTGCCATCGAAACCATTATTTAAAATTTCGTCGAACAGGAGTAGGGTCTGGCTAACTTCTGCTGCGGTTAAATAAGAGGTAAGTTTGAAAAAATAATCGTAATCTAAAATATTTAGGTTATCGATTACAGCTTTATAAGTAATGTTCTTGTTTGCATAACTGGCAATCTGATCGAACATGGAAAGTGCATCACGCAGTCCACCGTCTGCCTTTTGGGCAATAATATGCAAACCATCGCTTTCAAAAGCAATATTTTCGCGTTGGGCAATGGTTGATAAGTGGTTGGCAATATCTTCTACCTGGATCCGGTTGAAATCAAAAATCTGGCAACGTGATAAAATAGTCGGCAGAATTTTATGTTTCTCAGTGGTGGCCAAGATGAAAATAGCATAAGAAGGTGGTTCTTCCAATGTTTTCAAAAAGGCATTAAATGCACTCTGCGATAACATATGAACCTCATCAATGATATAGATCTTATATTTTCCTGCTTGTGGTGGTATTCTAACCTGCTCAATTAAGCTACGGATATCATCAACAGAGTTGTTTGAAGCCGCATCTAATTCGTGAACATTAAAAGAATGCCCATTCTGGAAAGAAAGACAGTTGTCGCATTGGCCACAGGCTTCCATTTCTGCTGTAGGGTTGGTACAGTTAATGGTTTTTGCAAGGATACGTGCACAGGTTGTTTTACCCACACCACGAGGCCCGCAGAATAAAAATGCCTGGGCAAGTTGATTGTTTTTAATGGCGTTTTTTAACGTACCGGTAATATGCTGCTGACCAACAACGGTTTCGAAGGTGGCTGGGCGGTATTTACGGGCAGAAACGATAAAATTTTCCATCGGCACGAAAATAGGAATTTTTTATCAGTTGGAATGTGGTAAGGTTGGAATGTTGAAAAGTTGTAATATGATCAGGCTGGAGGCTTAAGCTTAAAAGAACAATTTATTTATGATAGTTGTAAAATAGCTTATATGTTTCTTCAAACCGGTCAAACCTGCCAAAAGTAAGTTCAATTGCTTTTTCGGTATCGTAACCCTGCGTATTTAGTTTAATTATTTTTTTAAGCAGGTCTGTTCTTTTGGATTTTATAAAAAAGTAGATCACACTGTAGGCCGTGTTGTAATTGTCGTCTACATCATGCCCGTAAAATGAACCACTGTATATTTTAAAGAAATTTTTTAGCCTTTCACTGTCTTTCGAATCTATTCCTGCTTTTATACGCTTAATTCTACCGCTTTGTGGATAGGAGTATAAATTCCCCTCACTGTCAAAATCCAATGTTTCGAAAAACTCTGCAAGGCCTTCGTTTAACCATTTGGGCGATTTTTTAAAATTAAACTGGAAAATACTATGGCTGGCCTCATGGAGTGCTACCGAAATGAAATCGCTGCTCTTATATACAAAGGCTTCGTTAATTGCGGCAATATAAAATCCAGCACTATTTATTGGTGCACTATATGTTTTTTGCGCTAACCGATAATCTTTACTTTTTCCATAAAGGTTTATTTTAACAGGTGCAGTAATGTTCTCTCTGGTTTCAAAAATTTCGTTACAGAACATGCGTTCGTAAGCAATCAGTTTTTCTATCTTCTTTTGCTCGGTTTCGCTTATTTTGCAGTTTAGCAAGTTAATGTCAACATATTGAGCATGCAGGGATAAGCTGATGACGTTTAAGAGTATCAATAGTAGGGATTTGTTCATGCTCATTTATTTAATCAGCGACTTAAGCTCATGCCTGTATTCTGATGCACTTTTGCCTGTAAACTCCTTGAACAACTTATTAAAATGGCTAAAGTTGTTAAAACCGCTTTCGTAAGAAATATTGGCAATACTGATGGGCTTTTCGGCCAGAAGCTTTGAAGCATGTACCACCCTGTATTCATTTACAAAATGGGTAAAGGTTTTTTTTGTGATCTTTTTAAAATATCGACAAAAGGATGGAACTGTCATACTCGACATTTCAGCGATGTGCTGCAAACTGATCTGATCCTGAAAATGATCTTTTACATAGTTAAAGATCATATTAATGCGGTCGTTATCCTGCACCTGCATTTCCATCGAAAACCCGTCGGCATTTAGAATTTTGTAATCTTTGGCGTGTTCAAGTTCTTTTAAAACGCTGAGCAGGGTTAAAAGCCTGTCGAATGGGGGCTGATCGTCCATCATTTCGATCCGGTCGCCTACCATACGCTTGGTTTCGCTGCCGAATGCAATTCCGGCCTTTGCTTTATCAAAAAGCTCATGGATTCCTTTTATCTCCTGCAGACCCAAAAAAGTGGCGCCTAAAAAATCAGGCTTCATCTGGATTACCGTTTCGTTTTTATTCCCCGTATTGGTGTCCGTAAATCCGCAATGGGGGAGGTTGCTGCCAATCAGGATCAGATCACCATCGGTATAATAAGAAACGTGGCTGCCGATCTGCCTTTTTCCTGCACCACCATTTACAAATACCATTTCAACTTCGGGATGGTAATGCCAGAGGTGCGCCATGTTGTTGGCGTTCTCCACGTATTTTGAATAATAAAATGAACTTCCGAAAGAAGGCTCAACAACCTCGAAACTTGGCTTCATTATTTTTTAATTTATTGTACTAAAATACATAAAAAATATGCTTTATTATAACTTATGACAAAATACCCCAGTAATCGGGGTAATATAGCATAGATATTGGAAAATATGCAATCGTCTATATCTCAGTTGCCTCCATACCTTAGTGGTGTCATATAATTATTAACTCTTTAAAAATATTGGTTATGAAAAAGTTCTTAAAAATCGGTTTAATAGCAGCGTTGTTTTTTACTGCTACGGGTGTTCACGCTAACGATGATAATTTTACATTAAAAGTAAAAGGCGAAAAAGAAAAGTTTATCCGTTTTTCTGTAGATAAGGCAGAAGACGTTAATCTGTCGCTGATCGGTGCAGATGAGGAAGTTTTATTTGAAGAAAATATTCATGCTTCAGCTTTATCAAGCAAGGTTTATGATTTAAACGCACTTCCTGATGGAAACTATGTGCTTAAAGTAGAGTCTGAATTAAAACTGGCTAAATATACCGTAACCATCAAAGATGGTGAGGCGCTTGTGTCTGAGCCAAAAGTATCTAACATATTTAAACCGGTTTATACTAAAAATGATCAGGTAATTACCCTTGATCTGGATAACCTGGACAAAAATCCAGTTGAAGTTAAAGTATACAACGAATACAATGACGAGGTTTACAACGAAGTATTTAAAGATAAAGCGCAGTTAACAAAAAAATTCAATATCAGCAAAACAGATTCTAAAGAATTAACCTTTGTGGTGACGTATAAAGAAGAGAGTTTTGTTAAAACGATACAAACTTATTAAACATTACAGCTAATTGATATGGGGAGATTGTCGGATAGATAGTCTCCCTTTTTTTGTTTGTGAGATTAGGTGTGAGATATAGGAGATGAGATTTGAGGCGCCAGAATTGTGAGGAGGTAATGTTTCGCGGTCATTTTTCGGTGTTTCATTTTATCATATAACTTTTTCTTTCTTAATTGCTTGTGATTCTTCTTTTTTCTAATTAATCATTTGATTTTAAGAAATATATTGTTACTTTTGCATCCCCGTAATATACCTCGGGATTAAAAATTAAAAACATAATTTATAACAATGAATCAGTACGAAACTGTTATCGTTCTAACCCCTTTGTTATCAGAAGAAGTTGCTAAAGAGGCATTAGCCAAATATAAAGCAATCCTTGTTGATAACGGAGCCGAAATTGTCCAAGAGGATAATTGGGGTTTGAGAAAATTAGCGTATCCAATTGAGAAAAAATCAAACGGATTCTTCAACTTAACTGAATACAAATCTTCAGGTGATTTGATCGCAAAATTAGAGCTTGAATTAAAACGCGATGAGCGTGTGTTACGTTTCTTAACAATCCGTTTAGACAAACACGCTGTTGCTTACAATGAGAAAAAGCGTAGTGGTGCTTTTAACAAAAAAACTAAGGAGGTTGCAGCGTAATGGCAAGAGAACAAATACAATACGTAACTGCCCCTAAAGTAGAGGATAACCGTAAAAAATATTGCCGTTTCAAGAAAAACGGAATTAAATACATCGATTACAAGGATGCAAATTTCTTGTTGAAATTTATTAACGATCAAGGTAAATTATTACCACGCCGTTTAACTGGTACTTCGTTAAAATTCCAACGTAAAGTGGCTCAGGCAGTTAAGCGTGCCCGTCACATCGGTTTGTTACCTTTCGTTGCTGATCAATTAAAATAGGAGGCTAGAGATATGGAAATTATTTTAAAACAAGATATTAAAGGCCTTGGTGAGAAAGATGATGTAGTTACAGTAAAGCCAGGTTATGGCCGTAACTATTTAATCCCTCAAGGATTTGGAGCATTGGCTACTTCTTCTGCTAAAAAAGTTTTAGCTGAAAACTTGAAGCAAGCTGCTTTTAAACAAGATAAAATTAAGAAAGATGCTGAAGGTGTTGCTGAGCGTTTAACTGATGTTAAACTTTCAATCGGTGCTAAAGCAGGCGAAAGCGGAAAAATCTTCGGAGCGGTTAATACCATCCAGATTGCTGAAGCATTAAAAGCACAAGGCTTTGATGTAGACCGTCGTCGTATTACTTTCGAAACTGAACCTAAATTTGTTGGCGAATATGTTGCTAACTTAAACTTACACAAAGAAGTTAAAGTTCAGGTTCCTTTTGAAGTAGTTGCTGAATAAGCATTCTTTAAAGAATCAAAAAAAAGGTCTCGATGAAAATCGGGACCTTTTTTTATGGAAAATGGATAATTTAAGAAAGGATATGGTAAACGGTATCCCTTTTTAAATTATCCATTATTTTTATCCCTTCGGCGTAGTTGGCCTAATTTCTACCTTACTCGGCAAAGTTCTTGCCGGCATGGCCAATAAATCAACAATCAGTTTACCCATATCCTCTGGTTGGATTTTCCAGGCATCATTTTCAGCATTGGGCTGGTGATCGTTAAAATGGCTCGCTACCGATCCTGGCATAATGGTACTCACCTTTACGCCATATTTTCTTAAATCGAGCATAACTGATTGCGTAAAACCTGTTAAGCCAAATTTACTGGCATTGTAAGCTGAGCCACCTGCAAAAAAGTTTGTACCTGCTAAGCTAGAAATCGTAAAAATATGTCCCTTGTTCTTTTTGATCTCTTCAACAGTGGCTTTAATGCTATAAAAAACGCCTGTTAAATTGGTATCAATGGTTTCTTTCCATAAATCGACATCTAGTTCGTCAATAGGTGCAAAATGCCCTACGCCAGCGTTGGCAATGAGTATATCCAATTGCCCCCATTTTTCGAGTATCAGGTTTACCGCACCTTGCTGAGATTTAAAATCTGTAACATCTGCTTCAATGGCCAATACATCACCATGAGCCACCAGATGTGACGCGGCCTGGTTTGCGCTGGCAATTGTTCTGCTGGTAATGGCTACTTTATAACCTTCTTTTAAAAGGGCTTCGGCAATACCGAAACCAATTCCTTTACTTCCTCCTGTAATTAATGCAACTTTCATGTTCTTGTAACGTATAGTATCGAAAAATGTTTAATTAGATTTTTTGTTATTATGGCGTGGAAGCTCCATGATCTGGATATCTTTAAAATCCACTGGCTGCCCTTCACTTTGTAGCGCAATAAAACCTTGTGTAAGTGCTTTTCCATCAATTTTAATTTTCGGGTCGAAACGATTAGCTACGCCTCCGCCAATTTGTGGCTTGTTATACTGCAATACCGTATCACCATTAATAATATGCTTTACAATCGAATCGCCCATAACAATAAGCTCGGCAGATACCCACTGGTCGCCATCGTAAGTTTTTGATTTCGAATCCAGACAATGCCCCGGGAACTTACTGCCATTGTAAAAAATCTCCGTACCTGGTGAACACATATTTCCTGTAGGGCGGGGACGGCCATCGCTCAAACCGCCTAAAAACTGCATCTCGATCGAAATTGGCCAATCTTGTTCTTTAGGCATGGTTTTCGGATCTTGAGAATGGAACATCACCCCGCTATTACGCAAAGTATAACTTGGTGCCCCTTTTTGCAGCTCGCCAACAAAGCGGTATTTTAATTTTAGATGATAGTAAGAGAAGGGTGTTTTGTAATAAAGATGGCCAAACTGATCATTAAAATCGCCGTATTGATCATATCGGACTTGTATTGTCCCGTCTTCAACCCTAAAGGTATTTCCGTAGTTTACATTGTAATCATGATGGTGGATTTTAACGTTCCAATCTTTAATGTCTTTCCCGTTAAAAAGTGTTATCCACTTTGCAGACTTGTTATTGATATTCTTGGTTGTACTGCAGCTCCATAGTGTAACAGCAAGAAAGAGATAGCCTAGTTTTTTCATTTGGTTAATTTTGTTTGCACTCTGTTTAAAAATGTGAAATCACAAAATACATAAACAAACTGATTTTAATGTACAATAAGGGTTTACCACGAGAATTTTGCATTTTGGCGTTGTTTTTCGATGATAAAAAAACGCATTATACCGGCCCTCTACATTTCCCATCTTCCGTCCCTTTAATTACCTTTGCGCCATGGCGAAAACGCGGACAAACAGAACCAAAAGCAAATCAAAACACCCCCTTCTAAAGAAGATCACCAATATTGCTACGAAAGTATTTTTATATTTTCTGCTGGTTTCTGTGTTTTGGGTAATCGCGCTGCGTTTTATCAATCCGCCTATTACACTTTTAATGGTGCTACGGAACATTGAACGCAAAGCCGATGGTAAGTCTTTTAAAACAGAGAAAAAGTGGGTGAAATTCGAGGACATGTCTGATAATATGAAAAGGGCTGCGGTATCTGCCGAAGATCAGCTCTTTTTAAAACATATCGGTTTTGATATGAAAGCCATCGAAAAAGCTTTTGCGAGCAATGCCAAAGGGAAAAAGGTAAAGGGTGGAAGTACCATTTCGCAACAAACAGCTAAAAATGTTTTTTTATGGCCCGGTCGATCGTGGATAAGAAAAGGTTTTGAAGCTTATTTTACTTTACTCATCGAACTGTTTTGGAGCAAAGAAAGAATATTGGAAGTTTACCTGAACGTAATCGAAATGGGTGATGGGATTTATGGCGCCGAGGCCGCCGCCCAGGAGTATTATGGTAAATCCTGTACAAAACTGACCAGGAAACAAGCCGCTTTAATTGCTTCCTGTTTTCCAAACCCCAGAAGGTGGACACCTAAAAATGCAACCCCGTACATCAGGCACCGTCAATATCTGATTTTAAGAAATATGAATAGATTAGGGCCGCTTGATTTTTAGTCGACAGTCCAAAGTCCTGAGTCTTCAGTCAATTTATCGACTAGGGACTTTGGACTCCAGACTTGGGACTAAAACTAGTCGTGATCCTTATTCCACCTGATTTTTATTCCACCTTTTTCGTCGTCAACAGCTTTTAGGTGTAATACAATACCGCGCATACGGGCTTCTCTTTTTTCCGATCTGGTTAGGTTTTCATCACCCTTTGGATTTCTCAGCGGAATGTCCATCTCTACATTTGTACCACTCCCTAAAGCGTAAATGCCTTTTACATTAAAATTTAACGCGCTGGAATTTATCTGCATCGGACTGATTTCTACTTTATCACCACGCACGTTAAGTGTTCCATCAAGATTTTTGATTTCTACGTTTGATAAGTTCCTGTTGGCAAAGGCAAATTTCCCTACCTTAACCATCGGATCGAAATTAACCAATGCGGCATTGTTCAGGTTGAATACCACTTTTCCATTTATCGATCTTGGAAGAATTTTTCCCGTGTGCGATATCCTTCCGGAAATGTTGGCCAACGCTGATAAATAACCCTTTAAATTCTTGTTGGTAATGGTATTCTGTCCGAAGTTATCAAATGAATAAAAGAAATCTTTAACACTTACATGGCTGATCTTTGAGTTGATTTTAAAGCTATTTGAGGCGGCTTCCTGCATAATATTTCCATTCAGTGACAACTGACCACCCGCATGGGCCACGCTTATTTTGTTGAAGAATATCCCTCCGCCACGCAAAGAAATGTCGGCATCTAGATTTTTGGCCAGAAAATTATCATAAATAGCTTTATCAACGGTTAAACGGATATTCATTTTCGAAAGCTCCAGCACATTACTCAACTCTTTGGAAACCACTTGTTTGTTTCCGCTCGATTTTTTCTTCGCTGTTCTTGGTCCTAAGAAAGGTAAAAACTCTTTTAGGTAGAGTTGAGGGCTCGACATTTTTAAGTTCACCAATATTTTTTCGGGAGCAGTATAATACAGGTTGGCAAAGTTGGCAATGCTACAACTTACATTAAGCTCGCTTTTGCCCAACTGGAAATGCCCGTTCTGTATCGATAAGTCGTTCTGGTTGAAGTTGATGTTCAAGGCACTTTTTACCAGGTGAAGCCTACGGGGGATGTAAAGGATATCGGCATCGGCAATCTGTATTTTACCTGAAACAACAGGTTTTGTAAATCTGAAATTATCAATATCTGCCTTACAGTATAACCTCAGGTTGGCTGTTCCATCTTTAAATTCAAAATCGTTCGTGCCTAATGAATTGTTTAAATTGGATAGTGGAAATTGCGAGGTTACCAATCCGATGGCAATTGGACGCGATAAATTATTCACTGTGAAAGTGTCGATCTTAAGCGGTGCATTAAAATATTTTGCTGTAAGCCTGTGGAATTTGATGGATGAATTTTCATCACCAATAATACCACCAACGGTATCCCGATTGGTAAAGGAGCCATCAAAATTACAGGCCGTTAATTTGCCTGCCGGAATAGAAACCACATTATCCCGAACGGTTATGCCTACTTTGATCAAGGGATCTCCGTATTTCCCTGTTCCGTCATCAACAATATTTCCCCGGATATCGATCGGTTTTTCTATGCCGAATTTTAAGAGTTTTGAGGAGATATTAGGCGATAAGAGTAAGGCAACATCTCTGAATAAAATATCATCAACAGCTATGCTAATAGCAAAAGCAGATTTATCCAATTCTATTTTAGCACCGATTTTAAAAGGGTGCCCGCCAATGTTCAAGATTTCGGGACTCAGTATTACCGCATCCAATTCGCGGCTGTAATGTGCATTTAATGTTCCATCAAGCGTCTTGTCTTTCAAAAAGCTACCTTTGCGGGTATTAAAGGCGAAACTGTTCACTTTCGTCATTAACTTGATTTTACCTGTCCACCCGCTATCAGGATATTGCATTCTGCCCTGGATCTGATCGATATCGAAATTGAATAACTTGAACCTCTTTTTGTTATCTAATATCAGGCTAACCTTATTAAAATCTATTTTTTTTACTTCTAATGCGGAAGATTTTGGCGACGATTTTTTATCTGTTTTAGATTTGCTTTTGAAAATACTGGTGTTGCTATAACCAGTAGAATCGGTGTATATATAAATAGCCGCATTGTTGATGGCAATCTGTTTAATGTTGATATTACCTACTATGAGCGAAAGTACGTTTAGTGATACATCTATATCCTGCGCTTTTAAAAGATCGTGTTTATGTTGGTTCCATAAACTATCTCTCAGTAGAACGCCGTTTAAGGATACCGAAACCCCAGGAAAGCTTTTCAGGAGTGTTGGCTCCATGCTTGTAGCGGTAATTTTTCCGTTTAAATTTTTATTGAGCTGTGATAGGATAGAAGCGAGTACTTCTTTTTTATTTCTACTGATGTAAAATGCGCCCGCCAACCAGGTGAGAATAATCAGAACAACAACAACCGATATGATTTTTAAAGAGATTTTGAGCCAGCGCTTCATAGACATTATTTGATTTAACCAATATAATGTTTTTTGCTAGCTAATTGTTTGAGCAGTAGTGAAAATAATGTAGGATATCACTACGGGTTTTAAGAATTATTTTCCTAAAAGCGATTCGAGATCAGGATGGTATTGTGAAGTTAAGAATTGGGTAATGGTGAAATCGGCTAGCCTGTGTTTGTAGAAAGGATCCTCCATTAGGATCTTTTTTAATTCATCTTCATCTTTTGCCAGGGCTAAAATAATTCCACCGGTTCGGGGTACTTTTCTGCCCGAAGCAACAAAAATGTTTTTTTTATAGTATTTCTTTAAATATTGGACATGGGCGTCCATATGTTCATCCAACTTGGTTAGTGGAACAATATATTTAAGATCTACAATGAACATATAGCTTACAATAAATGGGCAAAAACAGTAGAATGCCAGCTGTTTTGGAATGGCACTTCCCATTTGCTTTCCAACTCTGCCAGATTTTGTACCATGTTGTTAAAAACAATCGTTTCTGGCGTTACCTGTTTGATATTTACCAAAGTTTCAAAATCTTCTTTGCTGTTTACTATAACTTCTCCATTTACTTTATAGGCAATGTTGAAGCGGTTAAAAAGGTCTACATGATATTCCTGTTCAATTTCTTTTATTAAGCGAACAGAGCTATCAATGGAGCAACCGGTAACGCCCGCCTGGCTTTCGTCGACTGTTAGGATAATAAAAAAGCCATAGCGGATTTCTGCTTTTGCAAGCAATTCATTTCCATGTGCTTTCCACTGGTTAGTAAAAGCTGCTAATTTGTTTAAGATCTCACTTTCTTCAACAGAAGTAAATTTGCGATCGCTTTGGTATACCCAAACTCTTGATTGTGGAGAAAAACTCATATACAAATTTATGATTTTAATTAAATTGGTGTGTTTAAAACGCTAACCTGATGAAAAAGTTTACACTCTGCTTGAAAATATCCCTTCTTTCGGCTTTTTGTATGTTTTTATGTGCTTTTTCCGACCCCGAAACCGTAGCACAATCGATCAATTTTCTTCAAAAAACATTTATCGATCATTACGATGGCAGTCAGGAAAGCGACCAGGTAAAGCGTTATGAGCTAAATGTTACCAACAATGGCTTTTGCCGTTATAAGCGTTACTTTAATAACGGTAAAACAGAGTATTTCGCATTTAAGCTGTCGAAATTTAAAGATATGGACTATTATGGTACAACTACTTCGGGCAAATTGTATATCCATACCAAAGGTGACGATGTAATTGTACAGACTTATAAAGATAGGGGAGGCGATGTAGACTCGATGGCTACGCAAGTAGTTATTCCGTTAAAAAATATGGAAGCTGAAGATTTAAACCTGATCCGTGATCATTTGAATAAAATAAATGCAGAGGTTTCAATTTCTCAGAAGCCATAACTTGTCTCTGACGATGAGCATTTCAAGCGAGTTGATTATCTTTTTATAGTCTTATTAATTCTGTTTGTTAACACCATTAGGGTACTAATTTAAATGTTAAGCTTATTGTTTGTTTTGGAGCGCAATGCCATTCGCTTTTTTTTATGTTAGTCCTGCTCTTCGCTTTATCCCGATGAAATATCGGGGATGCCGCTTCGATCAAGGCTATGAACTTAGGTTTGTGGCACGGAAAACCGACATAGTAGCAGAAAATGGCTAAACTAAACCTGATCGAACGAATGCCATTTTTCATGGCAGAAGGTAGAGCAGGAAGAAATTGACCTATGGAATAATGCTATTGCTTTCCTAAAAATAAGAAGCCATCAAATTAGTAATGTTAATCATGATGCAGCTTGCGCCAGTAGTATATAATATGAAGTAAAATATGGGCGATTTTTTTGGAGCGCAATGCCATTCGCTTTTTTTTATGTTAGTCCTGCTCTTCGCTTTATCCCGATGAAATATTGGGGATGCCGCTTCGATCAGGGCTATGGACTTAGGGCTGTGGCACGGAAAACCGACATAGCAGCAGAAAATGGCTAAACTAAACCTGATCGAACGAATGCCATTTTTCATGGCAGAAGGTAGAGCAGGAAGAAATTGGCCTATGGAATACTGCTATTGCTTTCCTAAAATAAGAAGCCATCAAGTCAGTAATGTTAAACATGATGCAGCTTGCGCCAGTAGTATATAATATGAAATAAAATATGGGCGATTTTTTTGGAGCGCAATGCCATTCGCTTTTTTTTATGTTAGTCCTGCTCTTCGCTTTATCCCGATGAAATATCGGGGATGCCGCTTCGATCAGGGCTATGGACTTAGGGCTGTGGCACGGAAACCGACGTAGGAGCAGAAAAATAACAACCTCACCAGCACAAGGATCAAGAAATTTTTTAATATAAGTTAAAACACTTATATTCAGTCAACTTAAAACAATCTCATCTTGAAACGTAGAAACTTTATTTATTTAACTGGCGTAGGGGCTGCCGCGGCAATGCTTCCTGCTATCCCGGTTTTTGGGAAAGAGATTTCCCCCGAGCAAGCCTTAACGTATATTGATCCGGCGGCTAAAAAAATCCTGTCTGATGTAGCCCTAAATGCGGCACGCTCAAAAGGCGCAACTTATACTGATGTACGTGTAGGCAGGTACCTTAACCAATACGTAGTTACACGCGAGGATAAAGTAGAGAATATTGTAAATACCGAATCGTATGGGATTGGTATCAGGGTAATTTCGAATGGCAGTTGGGGATTTGCGGCAACCGACAAAATGGACAAAGATAGTATTGCCAAGGCAGCCGAACTGGCGGTAACTATTGCCAAAGAAAATGCCCGTTTGTTAAGAGAGCCCGTAAAGCTGGCGCCACAAAAAGGATATGGTGAGGTAAGCTGGAAAGCACCGATTGAGAAAAATACCTTTGAGGTACCCGTAAAAGAAAAGGTAGATTTATTGCTGGCGGTGAACGATGCGGCTATGAAAGGTGGTGCAGATTACATTAATTCCATCTTATTTGCAGTAAATGAACAAAAATATTTTGCATCTACCGATGGTTCTTATATCGACCAGGATATCCACCGTATCTGGCCTACTTTTTTTATCACTAAAATAGATAAGGCAACAGGTAAGTTCGAAACGAGAAATGCATTGAGTGCACCTACTGGCAAGGGATACGAATACCTGGATGCAAGGCCACAGGATAAAATACAAACAGCTTCGGGCACGCTTTATAAAGGCAGGTACGATATGCTTGAAGATGCTACACAGGGAGCCAGGCAGTTGGGTGAAAAAATGAAGGCAAAATCAGTAGAGCCAGGTAAGTATGATCTGGTATTGGATCCTTCACATTTATGGTTAACCATACACGAATCGTGCGGTCACCCAACCGAGCTTGATCGGGTATTGGGCTACGAAGCCAATTATGCAGGAACCAGCTTCCTGACACTTGACAAATGGGAATCTAAAAAATTTAATTATGGCAGCAAGGAAGTTAATATTACTGCCGATAAAACCGAAGTCGGATCTTTAGGCGCTGTCGGTTATGATGATGAAGGTGTAAAATGCGGAAAATGGGATGTGATTAAAGACGGTATATTGGTAAATTACCAAGCCATCAGAGATCAGGCGCATATATTAGGCTTAAATGCTTCGCAAGGCTGTTGTTATGCCGATAACTGGAGCAGTGTGCAGTTTCAGCGTATGGCCAACATTTCACTGCAGCCGGGCAAAGCCAAACTGAGTATAGCCGATCAGATCAAAAATGTGGAAAAAGGCATTTACATTGTGGGCGATGGGTCTTTCTCTATCGATCAGCAACGTTATAACTTTCAGTTCGGCGGTCAGCTTTATTACGAAATTAAAGATGGCAAAATCGCAGGTATGCTTAAAGATGTAGCCTATCAGGCCAATACCCAGGAATTCTGGAATTCGTGCGTGGCTATCTGCGATGAAAGTGATTACCGTTTGGGAGGCTCTTTTTTCGATGGTAAAGGTCAGCCTGGTCAGGTGAGTGCCGTGTCCCACGGATCGGCAACCACACGTTTTAATAAAGTTAATGTTATCAACACCGCTAGAAAAATCTGATAGAAATTATGCCAATCTTAACAAAAGCAGAAGCAAAGGCACTTTTAACTAAAGTACTTTCTTACTCTAAAGCAGAACAATGTGAAGTAAACCTAAATTGCTCAGATAGCGGTAATATAAGGTACGCCCGAAATTCAGTATCAACCAGTGGGGGAATAAGTGCGAACAGCCTGGTAG
Organism: Pedobacter sp. Bi27; assembly: GCF_918698255.1. Taxonomy (NCBI): domain Bacteria; kingdom Pseudomonadati; phylum Bacteroidota; class Sphingobacteriia; order Sphingobacteriales; family Sphingobacteriaceae; genus Pedobacter; species Pedobacter sp. Bi27. The sequence continues at coordinate 954,404 of NZ_CAKKMW010000001.1, read as the reverse complement.
TCAGTTCGGCCTTCGGAAAAAAACTGGGTACGGCTACTATAAATGAATTTGATGATGCCTCATTGGAAAAAGTAGTGCGCAGGGCAGAAGAACTTGCACAGCTGGCACCCGAAAATCCTGAATTTATGCCTTTTCTCGGTCCGCAGGAATATGGTGCCGATTCGCCTACCTTTTCTCCGGCTACAGCAGCCGTTACCCCGAAAGACAGAGCCGATGCAGTACAGGCCAGTTTAAAACAGGCTATAGACAGTAAGTTGAATGCTGCAGGGTTTTTATCCAACAGTATAGGCTGTTCGGCAATGATGAACAGTAAAGGTTTGTTTGCCTACAATACTTCAACCGATGTAGCTTTTAACATTACCGTAAGAACTGATGATGGTAAAGGATCTGGTTATGCCACAAGGGGATATAATGATTTTAGCAAGCTCAACGCAAAAGCCGATACGGCTATAGCAGCCAAAAAGGCCATGTCGTCGGTAACGGCAAAAGCCATTGAGCCAGGTAAGTATACCGTTATTTTAGAACCAACTGCGGTAGCGGTGATGCTGGAAAACTTATTCTTCTCGATGGATGCCAGACAGGCCGATGAAGGACGGAGCTTTATGAGCAAAACCGGAGGTAAGACGAAATTGGGAGAGCAGCTGGTGGATGAAAGGGTGAATATTTATTCAGACCCATGGAATCCTGAACTGCCAACGGCAACATGGTCTGGGGATGGAAGGCCGCAGCAGAAAGTAAATTGGATAGAAAAAGGAGTAGTTAAAAATTTATACAGCTCGAGGTACTGGGCGCAAAAAACCGGGATTAAAGCGATCCCCTTCCCCGGTGGCGCCATTATGAAGGGCGGAACGAAAACGCTGGAAGAGCTGATTAAAGGAACAGAAAAAGGTATATTGGTGACACGTTTGTGGTACATCCGCACGGTAGATCCACAAACCTTATTACTAACCGGGCTAACCAGGGATGGTACTTTTTATATCGAAAATGGAGAGATCAAGTTTCCTGTCAAAAATTTCCGTTTCAATGAGAGTCCGATTATTATGTTGAACAACCTGGATGAAATCGGAATAGCCGAAAGAACAGTTAGTGCCGAGTCGGAAGCCAACTATCTTTTACCTCCATTAAGAATAAGAGATTTTACTTTTACCTCTTTATCTGATGCGGTATAGCAAATCAAGAATTAACAATATGGTAAAGCCTGAGCATCATCGATGTTCAGGCTTTATTTGTTTATTTAAAAGCTGAGGTTACAGGCCGTTTGCCCTTGCTGTAATCTCAGCAATATCCAATACCTTAACTTCCTGTTCTTTATCTTTTAGTTTAATACCGTCGCTTAGCATGGTCATACAGAATGGGCAACCTGCTGCAATAACCTGTGGATTGGTTTGTAAAGCCTCATCAATGCGTTCTACATTGATATCTTTATTTCCCTTTTCTGGTTCTTTAAACATCTGTGCACCTCCGGCACCACAGCATAAGCCGTTGCTTTTGCAGCGTTTCATTTCTACCAACTGCGCATCAAGTACCTCCAGGGCTTTTCTAGGCGCTTCGTAAATTCCATTTCCACGGCCCAGATAACATGGATCGTGATAGGTGATTTTTTTACCTTTGAAACTTTCGCCACCTTCCGCTTTTAGTTTGCCTTCGTTAATCAGATCCTGTATCAATTGCGTATGGTGGATCACCTCGTAAGTGCCGCCTAAACCCGGATATTCATTTTTAATGGTATTGAAGCAATGTGGGCAGCCTGTTACAATTTTTTTGATGTTGTAAGCATTCAATACCTCAATATTGGTCATGGCCTGCATCTGGAAAAGAAACTCGTTACCAGCCCTTTTAGCAGGATCTCCGGTGCAACTTTCTTCAGTTCCTAAAACGGCGTATTTTATGCCTACATGATGTAAGATCTTGCAAATGTCGCGGGTAATTTTCTGCGCTCTTTCATCGTAACTTCCAGCACAGCCAACCCAAAATAATATTTCCGGTTCTTCACCTGCGGCCATCAACTCGGCCATTGTAGGGACTTTAAATTCCATTTGTCTAGTATCTAATATCAAGTATCAGGACCTGATGTAATTATTATTTTAATTCAATGCCGACAGAAAACTGTCAATTGCTAGCTTTCTTGTGCCCAGTTAAAACGATCGGCAGGAGAGTATTTCCAGGGCGCCTGGTTGTTTTCAATATTTCCCATCATGGCGTTAATGCTGCCTGGTGCCTGCGACTCTTCCATTACTGCAAAACGGCGAAGCTCCATAATAATCTGTAATGGATCAATGTTTACCGGACAGGCCTCTACGCAGGCGTTACAACTGGTGCAGGCCCAAATTTCTTCTCTGCTAATGTAGTCATCCAATAAAGATTTTCCATCCTGATGTTCAGCACCATGTTTGTCAATATTTTGGCCCACTTCGGTAATGCGATCGCGGGTATCCATCATAATTTTCCGCGGCGATAAAAGTTTACCTGTAATATTTGCCGGGCATACCGAAGTACACCTTCCGCACTCGGTACAGGTATAAGCATTCATGAGGTTTACCCAACTTAAATCAGTTACGTCTTTGGCGCCAAATTTGCCGGGTTCGGTTTCTGCCGGGACAAAAGAAGGATCGAGCATGGCTTTCACCTCATTGGTAACCGAGGCCATATTGGTAAACTCACCTTTGGGCTCCAAATTAGAAAAGTAGGTATTTGGAAAGGCGAAAAGAATATGAAAGTGTTTCGAATAAGGCAGGTAATTTAGGAAAGCCAGAATGCCTATAATGTGGAACCACCAGCAGCTTCGCTCTACGATAACCAAGGCACTTTCTGATGAAGGCAGGATATTAATTAAATACTGACTCACTGGAAATGCACCGGCATTAACATAATGACTGGCGCCCAAAAGCTGTAATTTTGCATCGGCTGCATTCATTAACAAGAAAGCACTCATTAACAAAATCTCGGTGATGAGGATGTAATTGGCATCAGATTTTGGCCAGCTTTTCATCTCCACGCCGCTAAAGCGTTTAAGTTTTAAGATATTTCTGCGGATCAGAAAAATAGCGCACGAAACCCAAACGGTAAAGGCCAGGATTTCGAAAGATCCGATCAGAAAGTTATATAAACCACCTAGGCCATTAAAAATCCGGTGTGTGCCGAATAAACCATCGATCATGATCTCCAATACTTCAATGTTAATGATCACAAAACCGATGTAAACAAAAAAGTGAAGAAAGGCAGGGATAGGGCGGACAACCATTTTAGACTGACCAAAAGCCACACGAAGCATGGTCATTAATCTTTTTTGTGGCTGATCTTGTCGATCTGCCGGTTTTCCTAAACGGATATTGCGAATTATTTTACGCAGGTTAACTGTAAACAGCGCAATTGCTGCAAGTGTAAGTACTAGAAAAAGGATCTGTGCTACCATGCAATATTAGATTGTTACGCTAAATTAGGATATTAATCTAAATAAATTGCTATGCATGCATAAAAAAAATAATAAAATTGTTTGTTTGTACTCATTCTAAGCAAGGATTAAGGTCTGTTTTAAGAATCGTTAAAAATTAATTAATTGATAATCAGCGCAGGAATGAAATAAACGAAAAAAAATTTTGCTTTTGAAAAAAGAACACTAGATTTGCAATCCCAAACGGATGGTGCCATAGCTCAGTCGGTAGAGCAAAGGACTGAAAATCCTTGTGTCCCTGGTTCGAATCCAGGTGGCACCACTTCCAAAAGCCTTTCAGAAATGAGAGGCTTTTTTGGTTTTATGTCCTTTCAAAAAGGAATACCTAAGCCAAAATAAAAATATTTTTCCGCCCATCTTACTGCTTATCAAAAAGATGGCCTTAATAAGGTTACATTTGAAGAAAAAAAATGAATAAAATCTAAAATCCTTTTTTGGATTTGAAAAAAAGAATGCTACATTTGCAATCCCAAAGGGGGTGCCATAGCTCAGTCGGTAGAGCAAAGGACTGAAAATCCTTGTGTCCCTGGTTCGAATCCAGGTGGCACCACTTAAAAATAAAAGCCTTACAGAAATGTAAGGCTTTTTTGGTTTTTGAGTATGCTTATTCATGTCTCCACATGATATTCACTCCGTTTTTCAGCTATTTCTTTAACCTTATCCAGCGCTTTTGGCCAGGTTTTTTCGAAATAATCTTTCCATTCATTGCTAATGTTCATATCGATGAGCAATTCTGTCTTGCCATCTCTTTCGTTGAGGGTATAATTCTCGAGTGTCTCGCCCCAATCCCCGCTGAGATCTTCCTTGCCATCTTTTATTTCGCCCAGGTGTTTGATAGACATGTACCGGTTAGGGATATTATCTTCAATCACAGCCACCATTCCATCTCCGTTATCACCCAGAAACAGGGCCTTGCTTCCTTTTTTCCAATCGGTTTCTACACGCGATCCTTCTGCAAAAACAGCTGTCCACTTGGGGTAGGTTTCTACGCCAAACAGCGCATCCCAAACTTTTTCTGCTGTGGCGTTAATTGTGGTTTTAAATTCGATCTTTTCCATGGTTCTTGGTTTTTAAATCAGATAATTTAGTATAACAAATTTGCGCAAGATTTGATTGACTTAAGCGGTGCAAAGGCGACAATTTATGGGGGCATAAGGACTACCAATGCGACGCCGGTTTAGTATATCTTGTTAAAATTTGCTAAATATCTCAGTGAAAAGTAATTTAATCGGTAGATTTACGTAATTCATTGATACATATGCACAGGAGCACAATATTTTGAATTAAATTTAGTTTGTTGGTTGACAAAAGTTTCTTCCCGAACAAATAACCTTTGCCCGGTACGTATATACGTTTATAAAAGATAATGTTACAATAATTTCCATGAGAAATAAGAGATTCCTTTACCTGATTGCACTAGCTTTTTTAAGCGTTGGGGCCATTACCGGCTGCAAAAAGAGCAGTCCTGCGCCTGATGAGCCAGTAACCCCGCCAGTTGTTACTACACCTACCGGAACGCGGGATGAATTGACTAAAGATTCTATCTTTTTATACGGTAAAGAACTTTATTATTGGAATACTTCGCTACCAACTTATGAAGTGTTTAATCCGCGTGGATTTAGTTCGAATGAAGCAGAGTTATATGCTATGACACAATATTCCTTAGATCCTGCAACAGGAAAGCCATACGAATATGTGAGTAATTCTGGCGAGCCCAAATATTCGTTTTTCGATTACACAGCAGCTACGACGGGTAAAACCGGGGCACTTAAAGCTGATGTAAATGGCTCGGCCAATGATTACGGTTTTTCTGTTCAATATAATAACACTACAGATTTAAGGGTAAAATATGTTTATCCCAACTCACCGGCAGCATTACAGGGTTTAACTCGTGGCTGTAGGATAACCAGTGTAAACGGAAGAACAGATCTGACCTATCCCGGTGCAATTAATTTTTTAAATAGTGCCATTTTTGGCACAAATGCAACGGTGACCCTGGCTTTCAATGATATTAGTGGCAACCAAAAAACAGCTGTTGTATCTAGCAGTTTATATACAGTTAATCCAATATTGTTTACCAATGTTTATACGGTTGGTACAAAAAAAGTTGGTTACATTGTATTTAATAGTTTTACCAATAATGCTTCTGCAGCCATAAATACGGTTTTTTCTAATTTTGCTACCCAGGGTGTAACTGAACTCGTGGTTGATTTACGCTATAACGGTGGTGGTTATGTTTCAACAGCTACCGAGATTATTAATTTAGTGGCACCAGCGGGAGAAACAGGCAATACGATGTTTACTTCTTATTACAATAACTATCTACAGTCGATCACATCAGCTCAGCGCAAAGCCTCTGTTTTGGCACACCAACCACTGTTAGATGATGACGGTAAATTACAAACCTTTACCACGGGTGTAAATGGAAAGTACGCTACTTATGCCGATTTAAATTATTCGCCTACAGCTGCCGATAATATAGAGAAATTTGCAAAATCAGGTAGTTTAACATTAAACAGGGTTTATTTTATCGTAACTGGATCAACAGCCTCGGCAAGTGAGTTAACCATTAACAGTTTAAAACCGGTAATGGATGTAAAACTGATTGGTAGAACAACTTATGGTAAGCCTGTAGGTTTCTTTCCGATCAGAATAGATAAGGTGGATATGTATATTCCAGAATTTGAAACCAAAAATAAACTTGGCGTCGGAGGCTATTATTCTGGCCTTACAGTTGATAAGGAATCAGCCGAAGATTTAACCAAAGCATGGGGTGATGAAACAGAGACTTTGTTGGCCTATGCATTGCTGTATGCTAAAAATGGTAATTTTGTAACTACAGCGGCAAAAACAGCTAGCTTAAGTACAACAACAGTAATGCCATCAAAACTATCGGTAGCGGAACTAAGAGCATTAGATGAAAAGTTAGATCCAAAAGGATTTAAGGGAATGGTTATGACGCCTGATAAGAAATTTTAATAAAAGCTTTTTAATAAAAAAGCCCGCTTAACCTATTTAGCTAAGCGGGCATTTTATTTGTGGTGGTATTTACAATAATATTTTACTGCTGATGTCTTTATTAATGGTAATGTAACCAGGATATTTAACAGGTGTATTGCCCAGCATAAAGGTTGGTTTTATTTTAATGGTTAATAAACCTAATTTTTCATCTTTTGAAGCTGATCCTTTCTGAGCAGCTTTGATAATATCGTTAAAGACATTGCCATTAGACACTAACCCATAAATGTTGCTTACCAGTTGTACCGGAACGGTAACTGTTTGCCCTTGCGCAATGCTCACATTTTGATTAACAATGCCTTCTGCCAAATCGGTGTTATTAACCAATATCTTATATTCGAACTGGTTTATGGCCGCTAAATTGCTTGATGGGTTGGTTATTTCTAAATTCAGATTGGCTTTTAAAGGAATGTCTTTTCTTAACAACCCCAATGCAACCCCAGGCAAACTGGTTAAGCTAAAACTTTGCTGGTCCATTAACTTTTTAACATCTGTACCTGCAATGGATACCTGTTGTACACCTGTAATTTTATAGGTGCAGTCTTCCAGGGCTTTTATCTGCTGTGCCTGCCTGTTTATTCCACAGCCAAAAATGCTTATGGTAAACAGGAAAAGCAATAGTTTTTCTTTCATGTTATTCATAACGCCAAAATACTAAAACTATTTCAGCTGCAATATGGGTTTAACCAAAATTAACTTAAGCGCTTGGCGTAACGGTTTCAATATCATCCCGTTTATCATCATTATCAGTTTTGTTTTCTTTAGCAGGTTTCTCTGTTGCGGCTGTTTCTTCCTTATGATCACCAGATTTTGCTTTTTCCTCATCCTTAACTTCTTCGGGCTTTTGTGCGGGCTCACCTGATTTATCCGTTTCTTTTTCTGTTGAAGGGATTACGGTTTCTATTTCGAGCTGTACATCATCTGTCGGTTTTGGGTGATCGTTGCCCTTTGCTGCTTCTTTTTTATTTTCTTCGTTTTCCATTGGTATAATCTGTTTAATACTTAATAAATCGAATTCGATTGCATTTTGTTTTGGTATTTTAATAAAGCATTTGGCCCATTTTTTAACTTTGTTGAAAAAAACACAGGATATGGCCATTACCATCAGAAAAATTACGGCACAAGATAATGCAGCTACTGCTTCAATGATCAGGACGATTTTAAGAGAATTTAAAATCGACAAGCCGGGCACGGTTTACACCGATCCTACAACCGATGAACTCTCTACAGTTTTCGAACACCCTCAATCGGCTTACTGGCTAGCCGAAGAGGATGGGGTTATTGTTGGCGGTTGTGGTATTTATCCAACCGAAGGTTTACCTGATGGCTGTGTTGAGCTGGTTAAATTGTACACCTCGGCATTTTCGCGAGGAAAAGGGATTGGCAAAATGCTTATGGAGAAAAGTATAGAATCGGCGCAGCACTTTGGTTATAATGAGATTTACCTGGAATCGTTTCCTGATCTTAAAAGGGCAATCCAGATGTACGAAAAGGCAGGATTTAAAAAACTCGCTGCTCCATTAGGTAATTCTGGCCATTTTGCCTGTAATGTTTGGATGCTACTGGTTTTATAACTTCGTTAATCGTTGAAACTGATTAATCGGTTAACTGTTGAAATTGAGAAATCCCCAGCTAACCGATTTAAATAATTTACCTTGATCAAGCCTTAATTTTTGCCGACTCTGTTTTCCTCATCGCTTGTTCCGGTTTGTCTGCTGCGGGCAGTTTTGATTTTCATGTTTCCGAATTTATAGGTAAAACTTAAGTTTATCCTACGGCTTTCCCATTCGTTCTGCCAATAGGTCTTAATATTATTGTACTCCAGATTGGCTCTGAACTTACTGGTATTGAAGATATCGTTTACTTTTAAGGCCAGTGTTGCATTTTTGTTCCAGAATGACTTTTTAGCGCCAACATTGAGCTGATAATTCCCTAAACTGCGGAATAAACCAGAAATAGAAGGAGAATCGTAATAACCATACAAGCTTAAGCTGTAGTTTTTAGGCAAAGTGATGGTATTATCCGACATAACAGACCAGTTCCACGAGAAGGCATTATAGCCATTTCCCTGTACTGCCGATGTGGTACGGTTATAACCAACAGAAACTTCTGTACTGTTGTTCCACCATTTGGTTACATCAAAAGGACTTCCGGTGGCCATATAAAAATTTGTTGTACGGTTCAGGTTTTCTGGCCTGGAGATGCTTTCTTTTGTATTATTGTCCTGATAAATCACTTCCCACATCGCGCCATTACTTACCGAATAACTCAAGGTCAGTACCCTGAAATTTTTAATCGAGTAATTAAATTCAAAACTATTGGCGTAAGATGGCTGTAATAATGGGTTTCCCTGTATGGCAGTATAGGGATCGGTATAAAAGGTAAAGGGATTTAAACTGCTGTATGATGGCCTGTTAATACTTTTGCGGTAGGCAGCCGTTACGAGGTTGTTCGAATCCAGTTTTAAGGAGATAAATAGCGTTGGAAAAAGTTTCCAATATTTCCTGTCAATCAGTGTATTGGTGCCTGATGAACTGCCATTGCCCAAAGTTTGTTCTGCACGTAAACCTGCTTTGATCTGTAAGTTTTTGAAGCTCTGATCCAAAGAAAGATAACCTGCATTGATGTTTTCATTGTATAAAAAGGCGTTGGTTCGGCGCGGATCGTTAATCCAGCCAGCGGTTTTTAGCGAATCGAAACGTACATCGCTCTGCGATTTTACCCAGCTGCTTTTCCAGCCAGTTTCCATTTTTAATGTTTTTGAAAAATTTAAGCTATAATCGGCCTTAATGGAATAGATAGAAACATTGCCCATTCCTTTGTTTCGTAAATCGATCGGGTTGCCGATCAGCTGATCACTGGCATCGAGGTAATTATTGGTAAAGGTTTCGTTCTTGCTGTTGTCGTATTTAACATAATCGGCATCAAAACCCAGTTCACCACCCAATGTATCTGTTTTGAAACGGTAGTTTAAGTTAATTGCATGGTTTTTTTCGGTGTTACTTTGCGGATTGAACATGGATGTTCCGCCCATTTTTATACCCGCTGCATTATAATTTACCGAATTGCTGTTTACCTTGGTTTCTGCAGGTGAAGTAAAGCCTTTTACCATTAAGCCTAAAGTATGGTTATCGTTAATGAAATAATCGGCACCGGTAGAGTAATTTAGGCTGTTGGTTATTGGGTGCCAGAAATTAAGCTGGTTATATTGTTCGTCGCCAATGGCTCTGTTTAAAGTTAACCTGTTGTATGAGTTATAGTGTCCGGCGTTTAAGCGGACATAAGTGCTCACTTTACCGATATTGTAATTCAGGTTGGTGCCAGCATAAACTTTTTCATAACGGCCGTAACCACCGCCAAGATTCAGGTTCCCATTAAAGCCCTGCATTTTATTTCTTTTGAGTTTAATGTTGATGATCCCTGCTGTGCCAGCAGCATCGAAAGAGGATGGAGGGTTAGAAATCAGTTCGATTTTACTTAATACCGATCCGGGTAGCGATTTTAGGTAAGTGGTTAATTCCACGCCCGTCATATAGCTCATCTTACCATCGATCATCACGTTGATGCCTTTTTTACCTTTAAGCACAATGTTATCGTCCTTATCCAGTTTTACTCCCGGCGATCTGCTGATTACTTCCAGTGCATTATCGCCTGCGGTATTCATCTGTTCTACATTTACAATCACCCTGTCTGCTTTTTGATCAATTACAGGCATTTTCGATACGATGTTTACATCTTTCAGGTTTTGAGTGTGGTCTTCCAGCGTAATTGACGGAACTTTAACAGCCATATCTTTTACTTCAAATGGTACAGATTGGTTTTTACTGTAACCCATCATTAGGGCTTTAATAAAATACCTGCCAGATTTAACATTGCTGAATTCGTATAAACCTTGTTGGTTGGTGATTTGTAAGGCAACCGAAGCCGAATCGGGTAATTGGATTAATGCTACTGAAGTATAATCGAGTGCTTTATTGCTTTTGTCGGTAACGGTTCCCGATACCTTAATGTTTTGAGCAAAAGTGGTTTGGAGACTAAAAATAAGCAGCGCAAAAAGAGCAGATTTAAATAAGAGGTTCATATCGTGTTTGTTTTATATTGACGATTCAAAGATGAAGAGGTTGCATCAGCCTAAAAATTAAATAATCCCAACCCTTTAAAATATTATCCCAATGCTTTTTTTGGCAACAAAAGGTGTTGATCCTTGAAATGCACAGGTTGGGATAATTATGTACAGGTTTGGAATAAGAAAATAGGCAGTTAAAAAAGCTTTGCATAGTTTTAGGCCATGAAAACAATAAAAACCGTTTCTATTCATATTCTTTGCTGGATACTCGTATTAGGCTATTTTTATGGTGGTTATTTAATTGATGGCACAACTTTTAGCAAGGCCGCTTTGAATATCTCTATGAATTTTATACAAGTGATAGAGTTCTACATCTGTTACTTATGGGTATATCCAAGATTTTTGAAAAAGAATAAAGTACTTCAGTTAATTGGTGGTATTTTGTTTACCATAGGGGTATTTATTGCACTTAGGTATTTAATAGAAGAGGTGCTTTATTTAAAATGGCTTGGTTTTCATAACTATGATGATGGCACAACAGCCTGGGCCTACATTACAGATAATATTTATTGGAGCATTGGTTTTATTGTGACACCTGCTGCCGTTTATGGTATCGAACAGAGTTTTAAGTCGGAACAGGTTAACAGGAAACTTAAGGAAGAAGTGGTGAAGGCTGAACTTTCATTTTTGAAATCGCAGATCAATCCACACTTTCTGTACAATACCTTAAATTATGTTTATTCTTTGGCCATTCCTGTTTCCGATCAACTGGCCAATGCTATTTTGCGGTTATCAGATTTAATGCGCTATACTTTAAATGATAGTCCTGATGGAAAAGTAAGTTTAGATAAGGAAGTAGAATACCTGGAGAGTTATGTGGCGTTATTTAAGATGCGTTTTGAGCCCAAATTTTATGTCGACTTTACAACCGAGGGCATTGCGAATCAAAAAATAGCTTCGCTGATCCTGATTCCTTTTGTTGAAAATGCCCTTAAACACGGCGTGGTAAATGATGAAGCACAGCCTGTGCGCATTAAACTTAAGGTGCAGAACAAACGCTTAAGTTTCGAGGTAAGCAATAAGATCAGCCATGCACAGAAAGATCATTCAAGTGGTGTGGGCATGGTAAATATCCACCGCAGGTTGGATCTGATTTATCCTGAAAAACATGAATTGTTGATTTCGAACAATGGCAATACCTATAAAAGTACTTTGATCTTAAATCTGTAAAGGATAATTTGTATCATTGAAAACTATTCGATGTTAATTCACGCTAATCGCCAACCCCTAACCGCTAAACCTTAACCATGATCCGTTGCATTGCCGTTGATGATGAATCTTACGCCTCAGATATTATTGCTGCCTTTATTAATAAAACCCCTTTTTTAGCATTGGTGGGGACAACTACAAATGCTTTTGAAGCACTTAACCTGGTTCAGGAAGGTAAAGTTGATCTTGTTTTTTTAGACATACAGATGCCAGAATTAACCGGGATCCAGTTTTTGAAAATCTGTGGAGGTAAATGCAAGGTAATTCTAACCACAGCCTATCCAGAATATGCTTTAGAAGGCTTTGATCTTGATGTGGTAGATTATTTGCTTAAACCGATCTCATACGAGCGTTTTTATAAAGCAGCTACTAAAGCGCAACAGATTTTAATGCCTGTGGCACCCGTTCAGCAAGAAATGGTTGTGCAGCAGGTAACGCAGGGGAACGATTTTATTTTCATTAAAGGTGATACCAAGAACAAGTTTATCAAGGTAAATTATGAAGATATCCTATACATTGAAGGATTGAAAAACTATGTTTCAGTTTATACCGCCACCCAAAGGATTGTGACCTACCAGGCACTGCGTGAGCTGGAAACTGAGCTGCCCCGACCGCCTTTTTACCGCATCCATAAATCGTACATTATCTCTATCGAGAAAATTAAGATGATAGATGGGAATACCGTTTATATTAGCGACCAAGCGATTCCCATCGGCGAAACCTATAAAGAAGAGTTTTTTAAAGTGGTTAGGGAAGGGAAGAAGAATGGGTAGTTTGGTTAATTGTATAAACTGGTTAATTGTTGAAGGTTTAATTTCTAAATTGTTTACTTGTTGGGATTGATCTCCAGTTAACTTCTATCTTAATGTTCTTAATCCCTTAATGGTAAAAAGCTTTTGGGTTTTATTTTTCTTTGATCATTAAGAAGTTGAGGGCATTAAGGCGGGTTTGTTGAATGTTTGATTGTTAAATTGTTGGGATTCATCTTTGGTTAACCAATTAGCTAGTTTTAAGAATTCTGTAATAAAGAAATTAAACAATCAGTTAACCGATTAACCAGTTTCAACAATTAATCAGCTGTGTTCATAAATTCTCCCCATTATTTCTTCCGATTTTTTTAAGTTTGCTGTATAAAGATTAAATCAAACATCACCATGCAAGAAACGAATTCGCTAAACCAGGTTGCAGAATTTCATACTACCTTTAAACATCCAATTTTAGAAAGTCCTGTTATTCCTTCAAAACAGAGGGCTAATCTGCGTATTTCGCTTTTAGCCGAAGAGTTGAAAGAACTCCAGGAAGCAGTAGAAAATGATGATCTGGTAGAAGTTGCTGATGCCCTTTGCGATCTGCAGTATGTTTTGGCCGGTGCTATCCATGAGTTCGGCTTAGGTGGAAAATTTAAGACTTTATTTGATGAAGTTCACCGCTCTAATATGAGCAAAGCCTGCAAAACGGTAGAAGAGGCTGAAGAAACCATTCAGTTTTACTTAAATAAAGACCAGACCGAATCTTATTACAAAGAAATAGACGGACTGTTTCTGGTATTCAGGAAATCGGACGACAAAACTTTAAAATCAATCAACTATTCGCCAGCTGATTTAAAATCACATTTGGTTTAACCCATAAATAAGCTCGAATTGAAAAGGCTAAAACAAATTGTAAACGAGCTAAAATTAACACAGGCAGCGCCTGATGCAGCTTTAATGCGTGAGTTTATTTTCTACTCACCCAAAATGCCTTTGCGCCTGCATCAGGAACAGCTTATTGCTACTTCGAAACAGTTTAGCCTTAAAGTTTTTGATGCCTATTTTACCAATGCCGATATAAGCATTAACTGCTTTAGCTGGGGAAATGGAAAACGTAAAGTGTTACTTACGCATGGCTGGGCTTCGAAGGCTTTAGATTTTTATGAGCTGATTATTGAACTCCTGAAAATAGACGACCTGGAAATCATTGCTTTTGATGCACCTGGCAACGGAAGCTCAATCTCTGAATTTTCCAACCTGATGTTATATGCCGGTTCAGTAAAATCTATTGCCTTAAACTATGCACAACCAGATGTCCTCATTGGGCATTCGCTTGGCGGCATGGCTAATGTAATTGCTTTGCAAGAGCTGGGTGTTACGCCCGATCTGCTCATTAGCATCGCACCATTAATCAGGCTGAAAGAAAACTTCGAACAAAGTCTCGATTCGGCGAACATCGGCATCAAGGATCAGGATATCTTTTTCAGTAACTTTGCCAAAGAATTCCCCGTTCCTGTAAGCCACTTTAACCTGACCGAACTGTATCAACTAAGTCCGGATTTAAATCATTTTCTGGCATTCGATCCAGCCGATCATATTTCGCCATACCCATTCCTTAAAGAATTTCTGGATAAATATCCGGCGATAAGTTCAAAATCTTTTGAAGATGTAGGACACTATAAAATCCTCAAGTCGGTTGAGGTAATTGAAGATATTTTTCAGGGGATTTCTGCGCTTCCAGCGACATAAATCGTCATTGCGAGCTGAAGCGTAGGGATATTGGGAAAGGGTGAAGCAATCTTTCCAAACGAAAAGAAATACCAATAAAGAATTAAATAGTTATCCGATCTGATGGCGGGGAGAATCTGCGATCATTTCTTCAATCTGCGAGAAAACTATAACATCATTATTGCCCGCAGATTTCGCTGATCAGCGCAGAACTATATCCTTGCCCCAACTTCCCCACCCTGTCTTCTGTCTTCCGACTAAATAATCCCATATTATCCCTATCCATAACAGTGCATAACAGTTAAAATTACTGTATATTCTATTTTAGAGCAACCAAATATATTAATAGAGCATGCAAGCAATTTTAGGTGTAATTTTTCATTTCTTCGGTGGTTTCGCCTCCGGAAGTTTTTATATTCCGTACAAAAAAGTTAAAGGCTGGGCCTGGGAAAGTTACTGGATCGTTGGAGGAATCTTCTCTTGGTTAATCGTTCCGCCACTTGCTGCTTTTTTAACCATCCCGAATTTTACGGCAATTATAACCAGTACCAACGGTAGCATTTTATGGTTAACCTATTTTTTTGGTGTGCTTTGGGGTATTGGAGGTTTAACCTATGGCTTAGGCGTTCGTTATCTGGGCGTATCGTTAGGGAGTAGTATCATTTTAGGACTTTGTATGGTTTTGGGTTCAATCCTGCCATCCATTTACTTCGATTTTTTCCCACAGGCAGGTAAAGATACTTTTACCATGTTTTTACACACTGATTGGGGGCGTATGGTATTGCTGGGGCTTTTAGTCTGTGTTATTGGTATTGTAATCTGCGGTAAAGCAGGTATGATGAAAGAAAAGGAAATGAAATCTGGTATTACCGATCCGCATGGGATGGAGGTAAAAACAGAATATAAATTCGGACTTGGCTTGTTTGTGGGGATTGTTTCTGGTGTTTTAAGTGCCTGTTTCAATTTTGGTATTGAAGCCGGAAAGCCAATGGCTGATGCAGCGAATGCCATCTGGAAAGCGGCAAATCCTGCTGAAACAGGTAATTTCTTATTCCAGAACAACGTTACTTATGTAATTGTGCTTTGGGGAGGCCTAACCACTAATTTTATCTGGTGTATGGTATTAAATGCAAGGAATAAAACATTTGGCGATTATACTAATGCAAAAACGCCACTGTTAAAAAACTATATTTTTTCTGCCCTGGCAGGTACTACATGGTTCTTACAATTCTTTTTCTACGGAATGGGCGAAAGCAAAATGGGCAATGGCGCCAGTTCGTGGATTCTGCACATGGCCTTTATCATTCTCATCGCCAACGTATGGGGGCTGGTATTAAAAGAGTGGAAAGGTGTGTCGAGAAAAACGTTGATTACTGTTTTGGCGGGTATTTTAACCATCATCATTTCGGTACTCATTGTTGGTTATGGTAATTCAATAAAAGGTTAATAAATAAAAATTTAAATAGAATATAAGAATGTCAATCGATACGAAAAGTTATAAGCACGTAAGCTATTTGTGGGATGAAGAGGAAGCCGCAAAACTTGCTGGTGATGAAGTTGCCCTCTTAATTTATCGCTCAAATTTATTGGGTGCAGATTTACGCTTAACCAATTATGGAGGTGGAAATACCTCGTGTAAAGTATTGGAAAAAGATCCGCTTACCGGCCTAGAAACCGAAGTAATGTGGGTAAAAGGTTCAGGTGGCGATTTAGGTACCTTAAAGAAAAGTGGTCTTGCAGCATTATATGTTGATCGTTTGCGTAGTCTGAAAAATATTTACCGTGGTGTAGAACACGAAGATGAAATGGTTGAACTTTTTAACCACTGTATTTTCGATTTAAGCTCTAAAGCGCCATCAATCGATACCCCTTTGCATGGTTTTCTGCCGTTTGCGCATATCGATCACTTGCATCCAGATGCGGCCATCGCCATCGCAGCGGCTAAAGACGGTAAAAAAATTACCGAAGAATTATTTGGCGGAACGATAGGCTGGGTTGAATGGAAAAAACCTGGTTTCGAACTGGGCCTGCAATTAAAACAATGTTTAGATGAAAATCCAGGCATCCGTGGCATTATGTTGGGCTCACACGGTTTGTTTACCTGGGGTGATACGGCTTATGAAAGTTACCTGAATACCTTAGAAGTTATCGAAATCTGTTCTGATTACCTTAACCAGAACTATGGTAAAAAAGGGCCTGTTTTTGGAGGACAAAAGATTGAAAGTGCCGCAGCAGATCAGCGGAAACAACAAGCGGCTGCTTTAGCACCTGTTTTGCGTGGCTTATGTTCTTCTAAACAGCATATGATCGGTCATTTTACCGACGACAGCCGTGTTTTAGAATTCATCAATTCTAACGATCTTGATCGCCTTGCACCAATGGGCACAAGCTGTCCTGATCACTTTTTACGCACCAAAATCAGTCCGCTGGTTTTAACTTTAGCAAGCGATGCCGATTTGTCGGATGTTAAAGCACTAAAAGAAACATTGGAGCCAGCTTTCGAGGCATATAGGGCAATGTACACGGCTTATTACGAAGCCTGTAAACATCCAAACAGTCCTGCCATTCGCGATACTAATCCGGTTGTTATTTTATATCCTGGAATCGGAATGTTTACCTTCTCTAAAGATAAACAAACAGCAAGGGTTGCTGCAGAATTCTATATCAATGCCATTAACGTAATGAAAGGTGCTGAGGCCGTTTCAGAATATACTTCATTACCGCACCAGGAAGCATTTAATATCGAATATTGGTTGTTGGAAGAAGCGAAGTTACAGCGTATGCCTAAGCCAAAACCTTTAACAGGTAAAATTGCTTTGATTACTGGTAGTGCAGGTGGTATAGGTAAAGCGATTGCTAAAAAGTTTGTTGCAGAAGGTGGCGTGGTGATTTTAAATGATATGAATGCCGAGCGTTTGGAAGAAGCAGGTAAGGAATTTGCAAGCCTGTATGGTAAAGATTCTTACAGTACCGCAATTTTAAATGTTACCAGCGAAGCAGATATTAAACAAGCTTTCGATTCGGCTGCTTTGGCTTTTGGTGGAGTCGATATTATTGTAAACAATGCAGGATTATCGATTTCTAAAACCATTGCTGATCATACCGAGAAGGATTGGGACTTATTATATGATGTTTTGGTAAAAGGTCAGTTTTTTATCACTCAGGCTGCAACAAATACGATGCAAAAGCAGAATATTGGTGGTGATATCATTAATATTGTAAGTAAGAACGCTTTGGTAAGCGGACCGAATAATGCCGGTTATGGTAGTGCAAAAGCTGCCCAGTTACATTTGAGCAGGTTAAATGCTGCAGAATTGGGAGCCGATAATATCCGTGTAAATGTGGTTAACCCTGATGCTGTAATCAGCGATAGTAATATCTGGGCAGGGGGTTGGGCAGAAGGCCGTGCAAAAGCTTACGGAATTACCGTTGCAGAACTACCGGCTTATTACGCGAAACGTACTTTGTTAAATCAGATTATATTACCAGATGATATTGCCAATGCTTGTTTCGCCTTTGTGGGTGGCTTGCTGCACAAATCAACCGGTAATGTTTTAAATGTTGATGGCGGAGTAGCCATGGCATTTGTGAGATAGCTAAATCCACGGTTTGTGTCTCCACAGATCAAAAGAAGATAAGATAAGTGGTCCGTGGAGACACGGACCACGGCAAAAAAAATCAGTTTTAGTAAGTTGTTTAATCGGTCTGTGCCTGGCACAGACCGAAATGACTTTAATTTTTTTATAATCGCCCCCGTTTGGAACGAGGATGAACGAGAACGGCGATTATATCGCCCCAACATTAACCTAATAAACCAAATATTCTCATGAATATCGAGCAGAACCAAATAGAAAAACATAACGACTCCCTTTTAACCTCGCATCAGCGCAAACTTTCATTTCTAAAAGAAGATTGGGCGCATGTTGATGTAGAAAGCGTAATCCAGAAACTGGTTGATTTTCAGATTGCCATTCCAAGCTGGGCTTTAGGTACAGGTGGAACACGTTTTGGCCGTTTTGCCATTACTGGCGGTGAACCACGTACCATTGAAGAAAAAATTGAAGACGTTGGTCTGCTTCATGCCCTTAATGGCGCAAGCGGAGCAATTTCGCTTCACATTCCATGGGATATCCCTCAAAATGCTGAAGCGTTAAAAACTTTGGCAGCTAGCTATGGTTTAAAATTCGATGCCATGAACTCGAATACCTTTCAAGATCAGAAAGGTTCTGCACATAGCTATAAATTTGGTTCGTTGCAGAATGTAAATAAAGACATCCGCAAACAGGCGATTGAGCATAATATAGAAGTAATTAAACATGGTATTGCGCTAGGATCTGATGCATTAACCGTTTGGTTAGCCGATGGTTCTTGTTTCCCCGGTCAGCTTAATTTCCGTAAAGCTTTCGAAAATACATTAGAAAGTCTGCAAGAAATCTATTCAGCACTGCCTGAAGATTGGAAAATGTTTGTGGAGTACAAAGCCTTCGAACCTAATTTTTATTCAACTACGGTTGGCGATTGGGGACAATCACTGTTATATGCGAGCAAACTGGGTAAAAAAGCTTATACTTTAGTTGATTTAGGTCACCATTTGCCTAATGCAAACATAGAGCAGATTGTTGCTTTATTGTTAATGGAAGGAAAACTGGGTGGTTTCCACTTTAATGATTCTAAATACGGCGATGATGATTTAACTGCCGGAAGCATTAAACCTTACCAGTTGTTCTTAATTTTTAACGAGCTGGTAGAAGGCATGGATGCAAAGGGCATGAACCATGCAAAAGATTTAGGTTGGATGATAGATGCTTCACACAATGTGAAAGACCCGCTAGAAGATTTATTACAATCAGTGGAAGCGATTATGATTGCTTATGCACAAGCCTTATTGGTTGATAGAAAAGCATTAAACGAAGCGCAGAACAACAACGATGTAGCAAAAGCACAGGAAATTTTACAGCATACTTTTCGGAGCGATTTAAGGGCTTTGGTAGCCGAAGCCAGGTTAAGGGCTGGAGCAGCTTTATCACCAATCGCTTTATATCGCGGTTTAGAAGTTAGAACTAAGTTAGTTAATCACCGCGGAAATACTGTTGCCACAGGTTTGTAAATAGAGAAATAGAAAATGCCTAAACCTGTTATTGCCATATTTGATGTTGGAAAAACGAACAAAAAACTGTTTCTGATTGATGAAAACTACAGTATTGTTTACGAACGGTCTGCACGTTTTGTAGAAACAGTTGATGAAGATGGCGAACCATGCGAAAATCTCGAAAGCCTGCGTTCATCAGTTTACGATTCCCTGCATCAGGTTTTGCAGTTAAAAGAGTTCGATGTTAGGGCTATAAACTTTTCTACTTATGGTGCCAGTTTTGTTTATCTTGATGAAAATGGCGATCCCCTAACACCACTTTATAACTATTTAAAAGAATACCCAGAGGAGCTTAAAACAGCTTTTTATACAAAATACGGAGGTGAGGAGAAGATTTCGTTAGAAACGGCCTCACCAATTTTGGGCAGCTTAAATTCAGGGATGCAATTGTATCGCCTGAAAAATGAAAAGCCTGAAATATTTAAAAAAGTAAAGTGGGCTTTACACCTGCCCCAATATTTAAGTTATTTAATTACGGGTAAAGCCGTGGCCGATATTACCAGTATAGGCTGTCATACCCAGCTTTGGGATTTCAATAAAAGTGAATACCATACTTGGGTTACTGCCGAGAAAATCGATGAGAAATTTGGTTCATTTACCCCTGCAGATTCCAGCCTGAAAACTAGTTTTGAAGGGAATGACATAAAAGTTGGAGTTGGCCTGCATGATAGTTCTGCAGCACTGATTCCTTACCTGGCCAATTTTAACACACCATTTGTACTCATCTCAACCGGAACATGGTGTATCAGTTTAAACCCTTTTAACCAGGAACCTTTAACTGCGGAAGAACTTAAACAGGATTGTCTGTGTTACATGCACTTTAAAGGCAAAGCGGTAAAGGCTTCGCGTATTTTTGCTGGTTATGAGCATGAAGTACAGCTTAAGCGTATAGCAGAACATTTCGATCGTGCCGCCTATCTGTTTAAACATTTGAAGTTTAATCCTTCAATGATTTTGAAACTGGCCAATAAAATTCCTGAAAACCAACAGGAGCAACAGGGCTTTTCAGCAAATTCTGCTTTCCCGGAGCGTGATCTGAACCTCTTTCAAACGGCAGAAGAAGCCTATCACCAATTAATTTTTGATCTGATCAAACAGCAGATTTACTCGTTAAAGCTGATTTTAAATGCAGGTGTGAAAAGGATTTTTGTAGATGGTGGTTTCGGTAAAAATGCAATTTATATGCATCTTTTGGCTACTTCTATTCCAGATATTGAGGTTTATGCATCTTCAGTTTCGCAGGCTACGGCGATAGGAACGGCCTTAGCAATAAATGATGCCTGGAACGAAAACCCTGCACCAACGGATATGATCCAGTTAAAATACTATTCTGCCATACAACGTACACTAGATTTTTAGGAATTTCCTTATATTAGAATTTCCTATATCAATATAACCATTTTGAAACCAGAAGATTTAATCCCCTACATTAACGTCGATGAGTACTCGTCGACGCCAAAATACAAGCAGTTAACCAATGCTATTTTGGCCGCAATTGAAAGTGGTAAACTTCTGAAAAATAGTTTATTGCCGTCTATTAATGAACTGAGCTTCAGTTTGGAAATGTCGAGAGATACTGCCGAAAAAGGTTACCGCAACCTCCGGAAACTTGGGGTTGTAGATTCTGTGCCGGGAAAGGGCTATTTTATTATCAATACCGATTTCTCGCGTAAACTAAAGGTCTGTCTGCTTTTTAATAAACTCAGTACGCACAAAAAGATCATTTACGATTCGTTTACAAAAACATTGGGTGAGCGTGCTGCGATAGATTTTTATATCTACAACAACGATTTCGCACTGTTTAAAAAAATGATCGTTACCAAACGCGATGATTATTCGCACTTTGTAATCATTCCTCATTTTTTAGAAGGAGGCGAAAATGCACACGAAATTATCAATACCATTCCAAAAGAAAAACTAGTTATCCTTGATAAATTGTTGCCAGGAGTAACTGGCGATTATGCTGCGGCTTATGAAAACTTTGCACAGGATATTTATGCGGCTTTAGAACAGGCGTTAGACCGGCTTTCCCATTACCGAACCTTAAAAATTATCTTCCCAAAGAACAGCTATTTTCCGCACGAGATTCTAACCGGTTTTTATAGGTTCTGCCAGCAATATGCTTTCGATCATAAAGTAATTCATAACATTAAAGACGAAGAAATTAATCCTGGGGAGGTGTACATTAACCTGATGGAAGACGATCTGGTGATGCTCATTGAGCGTTTAATTGCCCAAAAACTTAAAATCGGGAAAGATGTTGGTGTAATTTCTTATAACGAAACACCTTTAAAAAAGATTATTTTGGATGGGATTACCACCATTTCAACTGATTTTAGCGAACTGGGCGCTCAAGCTGCCGAATTTATTCTCAACGGAAAAACTGAAAAGATAGCAGTGCCTTTTTACTTGAACCTGCGTAAGTCGCTTTAAAATAGGAGACCCGTCATTTCGATCGCAGCCGAAAAATCTATTATTACAGCTCATAGATCTCTCCATTTCGCTGTGCTCCAGTCGAGATGACGACACTACAATGGAACTCATCGATATTAACGTTTTCTTAATTAATTGTGCATAAAAACCTAAAAAGAGGTTTTAGCTAAAACTTATTAATGATTACTTTTATCACTTAGCTATTTTAGTTTAAATGAGTGAACAGGTAACCGCGCATCTAGTATCAGAACAAAATCCTTACGATTATATTTTGACGGATTTTAACCTGAAAAATCTGAGCCAGATTGTTATCCTCAAACATTTAAGCGGATTGATCCATACTGATGTTAAAGGCTTTTACCAGCTTTTCCCTGAACAGATTGAAATCGATTTTGCAGCCTTTAGCGATGAGGCCTCTGGATTACCCTTCCCAATTGTTCAGGTGCAGCAGCACTCAAACTCCGTAAAACTTTCTTGTCGTTGTGCTACACCAAAACATAAATTGTGTGAGCATCAGGCAAGGGTTTTATACAATATTCTTCAGCGTCAGGATCTGCTTATTTTCTTCGATGCTAACCTTCGGAAGCAAAAACTTTTAAAAATTGCAATTGACTATGGTTTAGAAAAAGAAGAAAACCTCGATCTTCTTTTTAACGTGAAATATGAAAATGGTCAGCTAGATATCCGTCCAAAAATGGATGCCCTTCAGCCATTCAATAAAGAAGCACAACAAAATTTGCAGGAACTTTTACTTCCGGCAAATAAATCCAAAATAAAAGTACAAGCTAAAAAAGATCAGGGTAAAATGATCCTGGTTTTTGGGCAACACCGCTATTACAATAATTTAACTGTAGAATTATTTGAAGCCGAAACCACTAAAAGTGGCAAGGTTAAAAATCCTATAAAAGGAATCAATCCAGCTGATTTGCTTTTTAAAACAGATGATAACGATCAGGTAAAGTTTTATAGTGGCATTACCACTTTTCAACAGAATTACAATAGCGATCAAAGTGAGGCGGAGATCGAAGCCTTAAAAGCAATCGTTAAAAACCCTGAACAGATCCCTTTTTACCTGCAGGATAGTAAGCAGTCTGTCGCTATTCAAGCGTCGACCATTACAGCAGTTGATGTTCATTTATTAGAAGTAGACCTGCGTCTTTCTGTAAACCAACGCGATGATTATTATGAAATTACAGGCCGGTTGATCATCGAAGGCAAATCTTACGAGTTGGATAACCTGGTATTGGTACACCAATATTTTGTTAAACTTAACAATCAACTTTATTTAATTGGCAGACTCGATTTTCTACGCGTAATTGGGTTTTTTAAAAAGCAGAGCAACAGATTAATCCTGCATAAAACAAAATATCCTGAGTTCCAAAAGGTTATTTTGGTGCCTTTAGAGGGCAGTATCCATGTAGATTATTCTTATTTAAAACCTGCTACCAAAAGCCAGATCGAAGAAAAAGGTTTTGATCTTGAAAACGAGCAATTGATCTACCTCTCAGAATCTGAAGATTATATTCTCCTCACGCCGGTAATGCGCTATGGGAATTTAGAAATACCTGTATTGTCTAAAAAACAGATCCAGGCGCAGGATAAATTGGGCAACCTGTTCACCTTGCACCGTGATGAAAAGGCAGAACTGCAGTTTATTGGAAACGTGCTGAAACAGCATCCTTATTTCTACGATCAGGAAACCAACGATTCTTTTTACCTGCACCGCAAACGGTTCCTGGAAGAGGCCTGGTTTCTAGAAGCTTTTGAAGTATGGCGGAACAAAGGCATTCATATTTTAGGCTTCAACCAACTTAAAAACAATAAACTGAGCGCATTTCAGGCTAAAATTAATATTGAGGTTTTAAGTGGAACAGATTGGTTCGAAACCAAGGTAAAAGTAAAGTTTGGCAAACAACAGGTTGCGCTGAAGCATCTGCATAAATCGATCAGGAACAAAAGTAAGTTTGTAACGCTTGATGATGGAACACAAGGCATCCTGCCACATGAATGGATCGAAAAATTTGCTGCTTATTTTAATGCAGGTGAAGTAACCGAAGATGCCATCCTTACGCCAAAAATTAAGTTTGCTTCTATAAACGAACTTTATGAAGATGCTTTGTTAGATGGTGATGTAAAGAACGAATTGAAACTTTACAAACAGAAATTTGAAGGGACTGATTCGATTCAGGAAGTGGAAGTACCAAAAGGTTTAACAGCAACGTTACGCCATTACCAGAAAGACGGCCTAAACTGGCTCAATTTTTTGGATGATTTTAACTTTGGTTCTTGTTTGGCCGATGATATGGGATTGGGTAAAACCATCCAGGTTTTGGCTTTCATTTTATCACAGCGAGAAAAAGTAAAACACAATACAAATCTGGTGGTGGTTCCGGCGTCGTTAATATTTAACTGGAAGGCCGAGGTAGAGAAATTTGCACCATCTATAAAAGTAAAAACCATTTATGCTGGCGAACGCACCAAAACGACTGATACTTTCGATGACTATGAAATCATCTTAACCTCTTATGGAACGCTGCTTTCTGATATCCGTTTCTTAAAGGATTATCGCTTTAACTATATCTTTTTAGATGAATCGCAGCTGATCAAAAACCCAGATTCGCAACGTTATAAAGCGGTTCGGATGCTGCAATCGAGGAATAAAGTAACGATGACGGGAACGCCGATAGAGAACAATACCTTTGATTTGTATGGGCAGCTGTCATTCGCTTGCCCCGGTTTGTTTGGCAGTAAACAGCAGTTTGCCGATTTATATTCTACCCCTATCGATCAGTTTAAGGATAGCAGAAGGGCAGATGAACTTCAGCAAAAAATAAGACCGTTTATTCTGCGCAGAACAAAAGAACAGGTGGCAAAAGAACTTCCCGATAAAACGGAAATTGTACTGTACTGCGAAATGGGAGCTGAGCAGCGCGAAGTATACGAAGCGAACAAAAAGGAAATTCAGGATTTTATTCTGGGTAAACAGGAAGATGAACTGCCTAAAAGTTCGATGCATGTGCTGAAGAGTATTACCACCCTAAGGCAGATCTGCAATTCGGCCGCATTATTGGCTGATGGGAAATCTTATTTACAGGCCTCATCAAAAATTGATATATTGATGGAGCAGATCGAGAGCAAGGCCGGAAAGCATAAAATCCTGGTTTTTTCTCAATTTGTAACCATGCTCGATCTGATTAAAAAGCAATTGGAAAACCGTGGTATTAAATACGAATACCTTACTGGGCAAACCCGTAAAAGAGCCGAAGTAGTTAGCTCATTTCAACAAAACGCCGATATTCCTGTCTTCCTCATCAGTTTAAAGGCTGGGGGTACCGGATTGAACCTTACCGAAGCCGATTATGTTTACCTGGTAGACCCTTGGTGGAACCCTGCTGTAGAAAACCAGGCCATAGATCGTGCATACCGGATCGGCCAGCATAAAAATGTAATGGCTGTGCGTTTAATCTGCCCTGATACCATTGAAGAGAAAATTATGAAACTTCAGGCCACAAAAAAAGATCTGGTTAAGGATCTGATCCAGACGGATGGAAGTTTATTTAAGAATTTAACCAAGAAAGAGTTATTGGGGTTGTTGAGTTAAATTAATCCATGTTGTAAACAAAGAGATCAACGCGGATTTCAAAAATCGGTCGTCATTCCCACGCAGGTGGGAATCTTAAAGCTTATTGCATTAGGATTATTCATAAGCTTTTCTCTCTTCAAGGGCATTCATGAGCACTACGTGGTTCCCAATCAAGTTGGGAATGACGCTGCGACTTATAAATGCACCTCCGTTAAGGTGAACATTAAATCCCAACCTCAAACACATAACTCAAAAACTCAGGTACATTAACACTTTCCACGATTTTCCAATCTTTCTTTTCTGCAATAAAATCAGGTGTGGCAAGTCCTGTGGTTTTGGCTGCATTGGCATAGAAATCCATTTTTGCAGGATGGTTTGGCGAGCAGGCATTGTACGTTTTGCCGAATGCCTGTTTTTCTAAAAGTTTTACCGCAATCCCTACGGCATCTGTTTGGTGAATCAGGTTTACAGGCGCCAAACCATTTGGAACATTACTTTTTCCGGCAAAGAATCTCCCAGGGTTACGGTCGGGGCCAATTAAGCCTGCAAAGCGGATCACTGTGCAGTTTTTGGGGAATAGTTCTTTAAATCGGATTTCTGCAGCTAAAACGACTCTTCCTGAATCCGTATCAGGATGTGTCTCGCTGGTTTCATTTACTGTTTTGTTTTCATCAGCATAAACACTCGTCGAACTGATCAATACCACATGCTTCGATTTATCTTTCGCAGCAGCCAAAATTGAATCTATCTTTTGGGGATAATCAAGAAGTTCAGTCGAATTGCGCTTTGGAGGAATACAGATAAACAAGGTATCAGCCTCAAAAAAAGCTGGATCAGCTACAACCGCTTCCGCCGTAAAGTTGACTAAAAATGGCTGTATATTTTCGGCCTGAAGTATTGCTAGTTTCTCCTGACTTGTGGTAGAACCCTTAACGGTATAATTTAACCCGGTCAGTTTTTTGGCTAAAGCCAGCCCGAACCAACCGCAACCTAAAATAGATATGGTTTTAATGTTGTTTTTACCTGTTGTATTATCTTGAATCATTTGCGCTAAAGATAAATAGTTGGCTTTATAATTTGCCCTGATTCTTGTCAATTCTGCTTTTTATACATTGTTTTTGATAATTTTAAAATGCCATCATAATAAGCAGTAGGCTTAAAGTTAAATGCCTTTTCAAATTTGGTAGAATCGAAATGATAATCATGATCATACTGGTAGTACATTTCTACAGTACCCGCAACTACCTTTTTAAATAGACCTACTAAACGTAGCATCAGTTTATTAATGGTCGAATATTGAGGTTTGGTTTCATAAATTTTTGCAGCCATTTCTACAAAAGCTTTCCCTTTTAAGGGAGCCGCGGTTGGCAGGTGCCATATCTGGTTGCCAGAATCGGGAGTTTGTCCTAACAGAAATAAAGCTTTTCCAGCATCTTCAATGTAAGTAAAACTGTGTAGTGTATTTGGGTCTCCTATCCATTGAGCGCTATTTTTTTTGGCAAACTTATCGAGTACCATCATATCAAAAAAGCTGTTCATCGAATCTGCTCCATAAAAATCTGCAGCACGGGCAATGGTTACATTTATTTTACCCGCTTTCGATTCGCTCATTAATTGTTCGGCTACCTTTGTCCTTACTTCTCCTTTTAAGCTACAGGGATGGTAAGGCGTATCTTCTGTCATTGGGCCATTTACCAGGCCATACATATAAACATTATCAAAAAATATTAGCCTTGCACCAGTACGTTTGGTTAAGTTAATTACATTCTGAATAATTACCGGCCATTGTTCTTGCCATACTTTGGCATCGTAAACCAAACCGGCGCATAGGTATATTACTTTCGAACCTTCTGCTGCTGCGAAAAGTTCAGATTCGTTTAATAAATCGGCCTTAACCCAGCTTGTATTCGGGTTGCTTGTAGAAATTGGTTTTCTGCTAACCAATCTAATGGTTTCATTGGTATTGGTTAATTCTCTGGTTAATGCGTTTGCTGTTGGTCCGCCGGCGCCTATTATAGTGTGCATATCTTCGTTTTTGATTAGTTCAAAGTTATGCGGCATTGAACCCTAAAAACGTTAACAAAAGATAAGGTTTAAATTTAATCCTTTAAAATGAGTGTGCGTTTACGGATACGCGAGAGTGAAACAGGGGTAATACCTAAAAAATTGGCGATATAGTGTTGGGGAACACGCTGAAAAATATCTTTTGCAGTTTTTTCAAGTGCAGTATAACGCTCTTCGGGGCTTTGCGTAACAAAAGCATTAAGACGGTCTTCAAAACAGCAGATGTAATATTCAGCAACCAAACGGCCAAACCGTTCCATTTTCAGCCCCAGCACAGGGTGGTTTAACATTTTCTGAAGATCGGCGTAAGCAATAAGAACAAGTCGGGTTTCCTCCAAGGCCTGAATAAAGTTTGTACTCGGTACTCTTTTTACAAAACTTTTATAGGCACTTACCAGCTCATTTTCAAAACAAAAATAACCGGTAATTTCTTGTCCGTCTTTAACATGATAATGCCTTACGGCACCCTGAATAATAAAGGCAATATAATCACATACTTTTCCTTCAACTACAAAATGTTCCTTTTTCTTTAGGGTAGAAAAACTCAGGTACTGAATTAAGATTTCCCATTCTTTTTCTTCGAAAGTTACGAATTTTGCTAAACCGGTTCTAAAAGCATTGATTTTAAATTGTTTATCCATATCAATGTTTAAGTGCAACTTAAAGGTACACATTAATCAAGAATGGTGTTATCCCTTGCCGAGATTATAGCAAGCCCTGCATCGTGGCTCATAACTTTCCTTTTCACCTAATAAAACGGTAGCTTCATCAGCAACTGTACGGTAACTGTATAGGGCAGGGTTTCCACAACAAACACAAACGGCATTTACTTTGGTAACATGTTCGGCAATGGCCATTAAAGCAGGCATCGGACCAAAGGGTTTGCCTGTAAAATCCATATCCAGGCCCGCAACAATAACCCGTATACCTTTAAGGGCAAGTTTATTGCAAACATCAGGAAGTTCATCATCAAAAAACTGAGCTTCATCTATCCCAACCACCTGTGTATTGGTGCCGAGCAGTAAAATGGCAGAAGCGCTATCAACCGGGGTAGAGTTTATCGAGTTTAAATCGTGCGAAACCACAGCAGTTTCATGGTAGCGGGTATCGGTACGGGGTTTAAAAATTTCGACGTTCAACTTAGCAATCTGGGCTCTTTTTAACCTGCGGATCAGTTCTTCCGTTTTACCAGAAAACATAGAGCCACATACCACCTCTATACTTCCGGAAAATTCGCCCCTTCTTCTAAAATTTTGTTCGCTAAATAACATGCCTCTTTTTTTATTCCCCTATGTCCGTTCTATAATTTTTAAACCGAACAAATATGAGAATTATGTGTTATTTTTGAACACATAGTTACCAACATAAATCGACTAAAAATTCGTTTTAATTTTATGATGAACCAACAGGATATTTTCAGAAAGATCGGCAGCATTTTAACAGAATTAAATGAGCAATATCAGTTTTTAGCTCAAAACCCTCAGCAATTAAACGATTTGGAGCTGGAGCTTTTTCTGGCCAATGCCCATTTCCTTTCTGATCATGTGAATATCGTCAAAAAATTAAATACCATAGTGGAAGATAAGCCTGCCGAGCCTGGAAATCATGCTTTATTGGCCGAACAAAATACCATTATCCTGCCCGAAGTTGAAAAAAGTTATGTAGAAGACGATGAGTGTTTCGATCCTCAGGAACTGGAAGAAGTGGCTACTGCCCAGGAAGAAGAAGAACGTGTGGATGTGAAGCCCAAACAGGAAATGCTGGATGATGAAATTATTGAACAAGAAAAAGCCTCATCACTTTTGAATAAAGATTTCTTTAAGCCAGACCAGGATGACCATACTTTTGAATTTGTATTGGATACACACGATGAAAACGACCAGTTCGATTATGAAGCGAAATCTGTTGAAGAAATTTTCGATCGTCCTTTGAGCAAAGAAGAAGCAGAAATTTTAGCACGTAAAAAAATAATTCACGAAAAGGAAGAAACTTTATCTGTTCAGGAAGAGCCTGTACCAACTGAAGATGATGAAATTGGCCCTGAACCTTTTTTAATTCCACAGGAAGAAGAGGAAGAGCCTTTAGTAATTGCCGAAGAAGAACCTCTTGCGGCTGTTAAAGAAGTGGAACCGGTTGCTGTGCAGAGTGAGCCTATTGAGGCACTGAAAGATGTGAAACTGGATGATTCCATTATTTCGCCGCCTGTTGAACAGGAGCGCCCCTTGTTTAGGCCTGAAGCAGTTCCGGTAAAACCATCTCCACAGCCTGAAGCGGCTAAACCTGCACCAAGTTTAAATGATCTGCTTGCCAAAACAAATGGTAAAAGTGATGAGCCTGTTAAAGCACCTATCGCCGATTTAAAGCAGGCGATTAGTTTAAACGAAAAGTTACTTTTTATCAAAGATCTTTTTAATGGGTATAATCTGGCCTATTCGGAAGTAATTGATATCATCAATAAGATGAGCAGTTTCGAAGCGGCAGATAGCTACCTTCAGAATAATTATGCGGCGAAAAATAACTGGGCCAATAAACAGGCTACTGTTGATCAGTTTTACGAGTTGTTGAACCGAAGGTTTAGCAAGTAGAAGCGATAAGCGTAAGGCGTTTGGGGGATGGCGAATGGTGTTACCTCGCGCGTCGTCATACAGATCCGATAGCTATTGGATTTGTATCAGTA
The DNA here is from genome assembly GCF_918698255.1 of Pedobacter sp. Bi27. NCBI lineage: Bacteria > Pseudomonadati > Bacteroidota > Sphingobacteriia > Sphingobacteriales > Sphingobacteriaceae > Pedobacter > Pedobacter sp. Bi27. The sequence continues at coordinate 924,217 of NZ_CAKKMW010000001.1, read as the reverse complement.
TATCATGTGTCATCATCGTTTGTCACAAAATGATTCCTTTGGAATAACAAGGATTTATGAAATTTGCATTTGCAATGCCATATATAGATTTCTTAGAGCTTGAAATAATTATCATTGATGTTGTTTTGCAAATCATTATTAATCAGTATTTTAGTTATTTTAGAATTTCCATCCAGCTGGGCCATAGTACGGAATCCCCGTTCTACTTAAATCCGGCCTAACAAATTTTTCGGGCTGCACTATCCTGCCCACACAACTGTCCTCAAAAGAAAAATTTTCTGCCGGCATTTTTTGTTTTTTCATGGGCTTTTATGTTTTCAACGGCAATCAAGCTAGCTACGCTGGTCTTTTTGATGCCAAAAAGAAAGAGCCCTTCGGCGGCGGCGAGCCGAGGCAAGCCCCTGGTGTATGGAAAAAGAAAACAATTATACGTCACTCATATCGATTTATAAAATAGATTAACCCTCAGGATGACGCATCTCTCTTGATATATCAACTCTAGCTTAAGAACCGTGATCATAGAAAACCCATTCTAATTTGTAAATCATTAGGAAATGATTGTTCAGCATTTCATTGGTGCTGTAGTCCCACCCCCACTTCAATCTTTTTGTAAATTTACTTTTAATGGAAAACATGATTTTTCCAAAAAGGATTTCCGTTAAGTTGGGTTTATTAACACAAAACTTAGCACAGAACTGCCCACCTAAACCCGATAAAAGCGAGCACGAAGCCCGATTTAAGCATTGCTGGTTATTGTTTTTTGGTATGCTTGCTTGTTTCACAGGTTTTATCGGGAGAAGTAAAGCGGTTAGCGGGAATACACATTGATTTTAGCAGAACTTTTGCTTTCCAATAAATAGATTTTCGGCCTTAACGTATCCTGGAGATTTCTTTTGCTTTGGAATGACGAATTCATTTTAGTATATCGACTCCAGACTAAGGACTTCCGACTTAGGACTAAATAAATCCCATCCGGTTAGAGTCCAGCTTTAAAAAGATGAACAGTAAGATCGTAAAACTCCATAAAGATGAACCACCATAACTAATTAAGGGTAGGGGAATCCCAATTACGGGAATAATACCAATCGTCATCCCGATATTAATAAAAACGTGAAAAAAGAGGATACAGGCTACGCTATAGCCATACACCCTGGAGAATGTGGATCGTTGCCTTTCTGCTAAATTAACCAATCGGAGTAGCAGGAACATATACAGACCTATCACAACAGAACAGCCTATAAATCCCCATTCCTCACCAATGGTAGAGAAGATGAAATCGGTACTCTGCTCTGGTACATAACCATATTTGGTTTGTGTGCCCTGTAAAAATCCACGGCCGGTTGCCTGCCCTGAGCCGATGGCAATCTGCGATTGAATTACATTATAACCCGCACCTTTATTATCGGTTTTAAGCCCTAACATTAATTCGATACGGCTACGTTGGTGGGGCGCTAAAACTTTTTCGTAGGCAATTTTTATTAAAAAGAGATAGCCAATAGCGAAAACGGTTACCAAAACAGTAGAGAAGATTATTTTTTGTTTTCTTCTGTTGTTATAAATGAAAAGGCCAGCAATTGTGGTAATAATGATGATTAAGATATAGGTAGGTACCAGGAAATCGGCAATAAAGAGCACAATCATTCCCAAAAATATCAATAGAAAATAACCTGATAAACCTTCACGGTACAATGGAAACATAAATGCAAGAAACACCAATGCCGAACCCGTATCGGGCTGAAGCATAATTAACAATAGCGGTGCGCCCACAATTAATCCAGCAATCATGATTGATTTAACATCGCGGAATTTAGGGTTAAATGCACCTACATATCTCGCTAGGAGCAAGGCTGTGCCAAACTTGGCAAATTCGGCAGGTTGAAGTTTGAAAGAGCCTATTGCAATCCATGCCTGGTTCCCGGCCACTTTGTTGCCGATTACCAATACGGCCATTAACAACAACAGTGTGCCGCCATAAATAAAAGGCGAGAAGACATTGAAAAGCCTTCCATCAAACAATAAGATAGATAAGCCTAAAATTAAACCAGTGATGATATAAATTAGCTGTTTGCCGTAAAGTGTACTAAAACCAAACACAGCTGTTTGTTCTGGTGGAACAGAAGCATAAATATTAATGAAACCAATAGCGCATAAGGCAATATAGATTAAAACAGTAATCCAATCTACATTAAAGAAAAAACGGTTTCCCTGTTGCTGTTGCATTTTATTTCTGGATTACAGGTTTATCGGTTAAGGCTGTTTTTAATTCTTTAGGCTTTGTAGTAACCGTTTGTTTTATCGTTGCCGATTTAATTCTCAAACTATCTTTTATTCTTTTGGCTGAATCTGCTTTTTTAAGCAATAGACTGTCTGCTTTCGTTAATTTGATCTTTTTTGTTTTGTCGACTAGTAAAGGAAGTAGGTTTTGATTCTTCATCCACTCTACCTGAGCAGCTCTTCCACTGCTAACACTACCTTTCAAATATTTTTCGATCATGTAGCTGGCAATCGGCGCTGCATAAGTACTGCCATAACCCGCATTTTCTACAATTACAGCGATGGCAATTTTTGGATTATCGCGTGGCGCAAAACCTATAAATACGGAGTGGTTTTTTCCGTGCGGGTTTTGTACCGTTCCTGTTTTTCCACAAAGTAGCACATCCGGGATGCGGGATAGTATGGCCGTTCCCCAACTGGTGTTTACGGCATCCTGCATACCATCAATTACCGGTTCGAAATGTTTGGCGTCTACACCTACATAATTTTTAACTACATATTCTTTTTTAACCAGATTTTTATCGCCTATACCTTTAATTAAGTGTGGTTTAATATAATAACCACGGTTAGCAATTATAGCCATGGCATTTGCCATTTGCAATGGGGTAGCGGTAATCTCACCCTGGCCAATAGCTTGCGAAATCACATTGGTATAACCCCATCTTTTGCCATAAATTTTATCATAGTGGTCTGCGGTATAAAAATAGCCTTTTCTTTCATAGGGCATATCAATGTCGAGCTTTGATCCGAAACCAAATTTGGCTACTTTATCGCGCCATTCCTGATAGGTTTGTCTTTGGTTTTTCATTCCGTTTTTGGTAATCAACTTTTGAAAAACATAACAAAAATAAGTATTGCAGGAACGGGCAATACCTCTTCTCAGCGAAATTGAACCATCAAAGTGTTCGCATTTAATTTTTCTATTTCCAGCCTGATAATAGTGCGGACAAAAGAATGTGGTATTGGGATCTATTACGCCTTCTTGTAATCCGATTAGCGCATCAACTGGTTTAAACGACGATCCTGGAGGATAGTAACCCATTATTGGTCTTACTAAAGATGGTCGATATGGATTACCCACAATAAATTCCATGTAATTGTTCCCCTGGTTTCTGCCAACCAATAGATTTGGATCATAGCCCGGACTGCTTACCAATGAAAGAATTTCTCCGGTAGCAGGCTCAATCGCTACAATTGCCCCAACCTTGTTCGTCATCAATTCTTCACCGAGTTTTTGAATCCTCATATCGATGCCTGAGATCAATCTTTCGCCCGAAACCGCGTTTACATCGTATTTGCCATCGGCATAACTTCCCTGTGGAGTATTGTGTGCATCGTATACCGTATTAATTACACCCTTTTCACCCCTTAAAGTTTCTTCATAAGAAAACTCTAAACCACTTTTACCCTTATAATCGCCAGGTTTGTAAAAGCCTTCAGATTTTTCGATATCGGTGGGGCTTACTTCTTTTACGTAGCCAAATAACTGTCCGCCAACACTATCTGGATAATGTCTGATGGTTCTGTCTTGTGTTCTAAAACCCGGAAAACGATAGAGGGTTTCCTGTAGTCGAGCATAACTTTGAACAGAAATCTGTTTGAGGAAAGGGGTAGCCTGATAACTCGATTTTCCCCTTGCTTTTTTAAGGTTTTTGCGAACATCCTCAAAAGTAATGTCTAAAGCCTGTGCAAGTGCCAAGGTATCAAAAGGTTTTACTTCATTTGGCGTAACCATTAAGTCGTACACCGGTTCATTTTGTACAATTACCTTCATGTTCCGGTCTAGGATGGCACCACGGGCAGGATATTTATAAATTTTGCGTAAAACATTACTTTCTGCAGAAACGAAAGCCGCATCGCTAATAATCTGGATATAAAATAACTTTCCCAATAAAATCAGGGCGATTACAATAAATAATCCTTGAACGATATATTTTCGGTTAAATAATTGATCCATTAGCGTGGTGTTCTTCTATAGAATATAAACTCTACCAATAAAATAATAAGCAGTGTAAAGATACAACTTAAGCCGCATCTCATTAAGGTATAACCAATTTCGGTTAGCCTAAATGTTTCTAAAAAGAACAGCACCAGGTGGTGTGCAACAACGCAAAGAAAAGCATAAAGTGAAAACCATTGGAAACCCATATAACTTAACGATGGTTCTGGGTCGTCAATTGCGTCGCGGTTTAAACTTATCGATATAAAGGAAATCCTTACAAAAGCCAATACCACGCAGGCCGTAGCATGTACGCCCATGGTATCGTAAAAAGCATCGAGTGTTAAGCCTGTTCCAAAAGCCAATAAGTACAACAAAATATTGGGGATTCCGAATGGAAGCAGGAGCAAAAACAGCACATAGATAAACGGTGTGGAAAGATCATAAAAGCCCATGTTTTTGAGCAGGAAGATCTGCACAAAAAGGAGTAAAAACCACCTGATCACATTTACAATTATGATTCTACTATTCATTCGGTTTAACTAAGCTTTCCAAAGCCTTTTGCTCTTCGGCTTTTTTATCTTTAACCACATATACATACTGCAATGTGCTAAAATCTGTAAATAAATTTAATTCTCCTGATAAGAAATTATCATTGGTGGCTACATTAGGCTTGATAATTTTTCCAACCAAAATTCCGGCAGGAAATGACCCGTAACCAGAAGTAACAACACTATCGCCAACGTACATTTTAATATGGTTGGGCACCTCTTTAACAAATGCCTTTTTAATATCGAAATTTCCATCGCCCCAAACTAATGACCCAAGCGCATTGTTCTTTTTCAAGGTTACACTAATTTTAGTGTCTTTATGCAATAGCGATTGTATGGTTGCCAAATGTGCAGAAACGTCACGGATAAAACCAACCACTCCGCGTTGAGGTGCGATAACGGCCATGCCACTTTTAATGCCATCAACAGTACCTTTATTAATGGTCATTACATTGTTGCGCAAAGTGATCGAATTTTTAACCACCTTGGCTGCTAAATAAGTGTATTGCTGATTGGTAACCGTATCTACCACTTTAACATCTTTGGCCGTATCTACCGTAGTTAATGCCAATAATTGGCTTTTAAGCTTGGCATTCTCGGCTGCAAGGCTATCGTTAACCATACCCAGATTTAAATACCGTTTAAAAACATTTAACCTTTCGTATGCCGTACCTACTACTTCATTGCTTGAGTTTAAAGTTACGCTACGCTGATAGGAGTTGTTTTTCACCGTTAGATAGATCCCCACGATAAAAAAAATGATAAATAAGAAAAATGCGTTGTATCTGCTGATGAAAATCCAAAGGTTACGCATTTGAGTTTGGAGTTAAAAGATTGGAGTTGGGAGTTAAAAGTTTGGCGTATGAGTGGAAAACTCCAAGCTCACAACCCCAAACCCCAAGCTAAATGTTATTGCATTAAGAATTTATATCCGCCAATGTTTTTAAGGGCGATGCCAGTTCCACGAACTACTGCACGAAGCGGATCTTCTGCAACGTGAACAGGTAATTTGGTTTTAGCAGCTACACGCTTATCTAAACCTCTTAACAATGCACCACCACCGGTTAAATAAATACCAGTTTGGTAAATATCTGCCGAAAGTTCTGGAGGCGTAATCTCTAAAGCTTTTAAAATTGCTTCTTCAATTTTAGAGATCGATTTATCTAAACAGTGCGCAATTTCGGTATAAGATACCGTAATCTGTTTAGGTACACCGGTCATTAAATCGCGACCTTGAACTGCGAAATCAGCAGGAGCATCCTGTAATTCAGGCAAAGCTGCGCCAACTTCAATTTTAATTTTTTCAGCAGTACGATCACCAATCATAATGTTGTGCTGACGGCGGATGTAGTTTACAATATCAGAGTCGAAGTTATCTCCCGCAACGCGGATAGATTGATCGCACACGATACCTGATAAAGCGATAACCGCAATTTCTGTCGTACCGCCACCTATATCGATAATCATGTTACCCATTGGCTCTTCTACATCAATTCCGATACCTACAGCTGCTGCCATTGGCTCATGAATTAAGTATACTTCTTTTGCACCGGCAATTTCAGCTGAATCGCGCACTGCACGTTTTTCTACTTCAGTAATACCAGATGGAATACAGATTACCATACGTAAAGATGGGAACATCCATCCTTTACCGCCATTAAGCATACGGATCATGCCTTTAATCATCGCTTCAGCAGCGTTGAAATCGGCAATAACACCATCTTTTAATGGACGAACGGTTTTAATATTATCGTGGGTTTTACCCTCCATTTGCATTGCCTGACGACCTATAGCAATGACTTTGTTTGTAGTACGATCGAAAGCAACGATAGATGGCTCATCTACAACTACTTTGTCGTTATGTATAATCAGGGTATTCGCAGTGCCTAAATCGATGGCAACTTCTTGCGTAAACCAATTAAATAATCCCATGTATAAGGTATGTTTTCTTTATTTTATCAAATCTATACTATTCCTAATGTAAAAATAGCTTTTTTATTGTTTTAAGTTTTATTTTCTTTAGTTATTAAATTGTTTTTAAGGCAATTAAAATGTTAAGAAAATAAAGAGCTAAAAGACCAAAGCTAAAAGACTAAAGTTTTATGCCATTAGGCTTTATAAGAATCTTCACTTTAAGCTTTAGTCTTTCGGCTTTAAGCTTGATTAGTGTTTAAAGTGTCTTACCCCAGTGGTTACCATTGCAATGCCTTTTTCATTTGCTTTAGCAACAGAATCAGCATCTTTAATCGATCCACCTGGTTGCAGAACAGCTGTAATTCCGGCTTCGGCAGCAATTTCAACACAATCAGGGAAAGGGAAGAAAGCATCAGAAGCCATAGCAGCACCTTTAACACTGAATCCGAAAGCCGCTGCTTTTTCAATCGCTTGTCTTAAAGCGTCAACACGTGAAGTTTGGCCAACGCCGCTTGCAATTAAAACATCATCCTTAACCAAAACAATGGTGTTCGATTTAGTATGTTTTACAATTTTGTTAGCGAAGAATAAATCTTTTAACTCTTGTGCCGTTGGTGCTTTATCGGTTACGGTTGTCATTTGTTCAGGACCTTCGATAATTAAATCTTTATCCTGCTCAATTACACCGTTTAATAAGGTTTTAAATTGTTTTTTGCTCAACTCAACCTCGTTACGTTGTAAAATAACGCGGTTTTTCTTTTTGCTGAATAACTCAATTGCTTCTGCTTGGTAAGAAGGTGCAATTAATACTTCGAAAAACAGGTTGTTGATTTCTTGAGCCGTTTCTAAATCTACCGCAACATTGGTAATCAATACACCACCAAAGGCAGAAACCGGATCACAGGCCAATGCATCAATCCAGGCTTGTTTAACAGTAGGGCGGGAAGCAATACCACAAGCGTTTGTATGTTTTAAGATTGCAAAAGTTGGATCTTCAAATTCGTCGATCAACGCAACAGCTGCATCTACATCTACCAAATTGTTATAAGAAAGTTCTTTACCGTTCAATTTGGTAAACATCGCATCTAAATCGCCATAGAATACACCACCTTGATGAGGGTTTTCGCCATAACGCAAAGTTTTAGCTTCTGTTACGCTTTGTTTGAAAACATCAAGAGGCTCTTCTGTATTGAAGTAATTGAAAATTGCAGTATCGTAGTGCGAAGAAGTGTGGAACGCTGTTTTAGCGAACGATTTACGTTGTGCTAAAGTAGTTTCACCATTTTGGGCTTCTAATTGGGCTTGTAAAGTAGGGTAGTCGTTTTTCGATGCGATAATCACCACATCGTTGAAGTTTTTCGCAGCTGCACGGATTAAGGAAATACCACCAATATCAATTTTCTCGATAATTTCTTCTGGTGTTCCGCCTGCTTTTACGGTTTCTTCAAAAGGGTATAAGTCAACAATAACCAAATCAATTTCAGGGATTTCATATTCAGCAATCTGCTCCTGATCTCCCGCTAACGCTCTACGGTTTAAAATTCCACCAAATACTTTCGGATGTAAAGTTTTAACACGTCCGCCTAAAATAGATGGATAACCTGTTAAATCTTCAACCGCCGTAACCGGAAGATTTAAATCTTTGATGAATTGTTCTGTTCCACCGGTAGAAAATAACTGTACCCCTTGCGCGGCCAACAATTTTACCAATGGCTCCAAACCATCTTTATAATATACTGAGATTAAAGCGTTTTTGATTTTAATGGATTGACTCATTCTACTGAAAATTTTGAGCCGCAAAGGTAGTAAAACAGAGGCATTTATTTAGGTGCAGAATCCAATAAAAATGAAATTAATTATATATTTTTCTTTGTGGGGTATTTTTTCTTTTCCAGCTGCATTTTTGAGCTTTATTTATAGGGATAATACAGGTGCTAAATGGGAGTGCCGGGTTACTTTATATGTGTTGCTATTTGTTTGCCTGGAAGGTGTTCCACCAATCTTCTAAAACGTCTATTACAGGAAGGAGGGTTTTGCCTACACTGGTTAGTTTATACTCTACGCGTGGCGGAGATTCTGCAAAAGCTTCGCGGAGGATAAGGCCATCCCGTTCCATTTCTTTAAGCTGTGTAGTTAGCGTGCCCTGGCTTAAGAAATTCATCTCTCGCTTAAGCTCGCCGAACCGCTTAGGGCATTGTGCTGCAATGGCTTTAATGAGCATAATTTTCCATTTGCCCCCAATTACCTTAAATACACCTGTCAATGGGGAGTCATTTAAAAATAAATCCTGATTCTCTCCATTTGTAACTGCTTTATACTCATTATTGGTACTGTTTTGCATACTTGGTACGGTTTATAAGACTACTTGATTGCCCGTAAAGCGTTTTCTTACTTTAAATTTTAAATATAAGAAAAGCAAGGGTATGAAAAAAAATCAAAGGTGGTTCCTGTTGTTAATTGTGTGTTCGGCTATATTTTTATCTGTACTGGATCTGTTCATTGTAAATGTAGCGCTTCCCGCCATCAAAACCGGGATTAAAGGCACCGATGCTGATATACAGTTTGTAATCGTGATGTATATTGTAGGGTATGCTTCCTTCCTTATTACTGGTGGGCGGGCAGGTGAATATTTCGGAAAGAAAAAGGTCTTTTTAACCGGGATGTTGGTTTTTACGATTGCTTCTTTTGTTTGTGGGTTTTCACAATCGGCAATCCAGCTAAACATTGCCAGGTTTATTCAGGGAATAAGTGCTGCTTTTATGGTTCCGCAAGGAATGGCTTTTATCCCTGATTTATTTCCCGATCCTAAGGAAAGAATAAAGGTTCTGGGGGTGTATGGTAGTATTGCCGGCATTGCTTCTGTTGCTGGCCAGTTTTTAGGGGGCTTAATTCCTGACCTGGAAATTATTTCACAAAGCTGGCGTTTAATTTTTTTAATAAACGTGCCCATAGGGATAACTGCTGTTGTCTTGGGCTTTAAATACCTTAAAGAGTTGCAGGTGAAAATCGTTGAGAAATTTGACTTTGCAGGAGGCTTGTTGCTGATGTTAACTTTAACAGCATTTATTTATCCGCTTATCCGCGGGAGGGAATTAAACTGGCCAATGTGGAGCATTTTAATGCTGGCACTATCAGTAGTTTTGCTGCTTGCCTTTATTTATCACCAATGGTTAAGCAAAAGCTTGGGGAAAAATCCTTTGCTCAATATAAAGGTGTTTAAGAATTTTGACTTCAGGATGGGGCTTTTAATTTCCCTGTTTTATTATCTTGTTCAGGATTCCTACTTTTTGATCAATACCGTTTATTTGCAAAACGGGATGGGCATTAGTTCCGTTCATACCGGAATCTACTTTGTTTGCCAGGGAATGGGTTATGTGCTCGCATCTATGTTTTTTGCAAGCCGGGTAACCCGTTATGGTAAATATGTATCACTGTGTGGATCGGTTATTATGATTGTGGCACTCGTTTTTCATGTAATTATTTTTAATTCACCTGATGCCCCTAAATGGCAAATTGCCATTATATTATTTGTTTATGGGATTGGCTGTGGTACAATCCTGCCCTCCTTAATGACTATATCTTTAAAAAGTATTCCCGAAAATATGTTAGGTGCCTCATCGGGCATTTATTTAACATTGCAGCAGATCTCGGTGGCTATAGGAGTTGCGGTTGTTGGAGGTGTTTTCTTTCAGCGGCTGGATAATCCACCGGTATTAACATTGTTTCCGGTTGCTTACCGATGGGCAACATTATTAAATATAGGCTTCCTCATTATTGTAAGTGTTTTATTGGTTTTGACACCAAAAGCAAGCAAACAATCTGTTTAATTAATGTAAGATAAGAATCTCTTATTATAAAGGCTATTTTTTTATCTTTTTAACAATGGTTTCTACAATACGTGGGTAATGCTGGTGTTCGAGCTGCTGACCTTTAAATTTTACCATTTCCAGATTGTCGTTTTTGTCTATTCTGTACCTGGCCTGATAAATATACTCTCCTTCGTCATAGTTTTCATTAACATAATGAATGGTTATTCCGCCTTCAGTTTCGCCGGCGGCCATAACGGCATTGTGTACATGGTCTCCGTACATGCCTTTACCGCCAAATTTTGGAAGGATTGCCGGATGGATGTTTACAATTCTGCCGGGGTAAGCATGAATCAGGTTTTTAGGGATCAGCCAGAGGAAACCCGCAAGCACAACAAAATCGATTTCAAGATTTTTGAGCAGGTCTATTATTTCGTCGGTTTTATAGAACTCGTTTTTGTCGAAAATATGAGTGGGAATTTCGAAATTATCAGCCCGCTGTAATACATAGGCATCGGCATTGTTGGTTAACACCAAAGATATTTCTATTTCATTACTCCGTTTAAAATGCTCCATCAGTTTTTGGGCATTGGAGCCAGAACCTGATGCAAAGATGGCTATTCGTTTTTTCACTCAAAAATCGTTTTGCCCAAAAATAGTATTTTTAAGCCTGTTTTCTTAATCGAAAGGAAATTTTATTGAATTAAGTTAAAGTATTTATAATGAATAATTTTAACGTATTTTTGCAGTTCGGAAATGGGGTTCAATTTTAATGAAAAAAAAGTTGAAAGTGTTTTGTAATTTAAAAACATTAATCCTATATTTGCAACCCGAATTATAGGAAACGAATAAGAAAAATAAAAGGCTAAATAGAAATGGCAAATCATAAATCTTCATTAAAAAGAATTAGAGCAAACGCAACAAAACGTTTACGTAACAGATATCAGGCAAAAACTACACGTACCTTTATTAAAAGATTACGTGCTGCAGAAGATAAAAAATCTGCATCTGATTTATTGCCTAAAGTAATCTCTATGTTAGATCGTTTAGCTAAAAAGAATATTATCCACAAAAACAAAGCGGCTAATAACAAATCAAAATTAACGAAATTCGTTAACGGTTTAAAATAAGCCAATTTTTTTACGATATTAGTAAGGCATCCTAACCAAAAGTTAGGATGCCTTTTTTTGTCTAAAAAAAATGGAAAACTACGAACAGAAACTAGGTATAAAGTTATGGGCCGAAGAAGATCGCCCGCGTGAAAAACTTTTATTACATGGCCGAAGACATTTAACAGATGCCGAACTGATTGCTATTTTAATTGGCTCAGGAAGTAAAAATGAAACCGCTGTAGATTTAAGTAAAAGGATTTTATCGTTTTACGATAACAATTTAACAAAACTGGGGAAAGCTTCTATTCTGGAACTTTCCAGGTTTAGAGGTATTGGAGAAGCCAAAGCATTAACTATAATTGCCGCTCTGGAGCTTGGTTTGCGGCGGAAGGAAACTGCTGAGGAGGCCATTACCCATGTTACTACTTCTAACGATGTTTATAAATATTTACATCAAACTTTCGCTAATCTCAATCACGAAGAGTTCTGGATATTACTCCTAAACAGGTCTAACCGGGTAATAGGTAAATTTTTGATCAGTAAAGGGGGACAGGCAGGTACGGTAGCCGATCCGAAAATTATTTTTAAAACAGCTTTAGAAAACAATGCCGCAAATATTGTATTGGCACATAACCATCCTTCAGGAAGTTTAAAGCCAAGTGAGAGCGATGATAAATTAACCAGGAATATGGTTGCTTCAGGAAATTTGCTTAGTCTGTATGTGGTCGATCACCTGATTTTTGCCAATAACCGTTACTATAGTTATCGGGATGAAGATTTAATTTAAAAGATATTTGGTTGTTAAAATACAATTAACGTTAAATTAGTATAATAGCGGCTTAAAATTAAATATTACTGGTTAGCCAGCATTAATTAAATTGTGTAATTATATTTATGAATACTTTAAAAATCATCCCTGTTTTTCTTTTGTTAACCGTTATGGCATTTGCGCAAAAAACGGCAGTCCCAATTAATATTATTACTTACAATATCCGTTTAAATGTAGCATCTGATGGTGTTAATGCCTGGCCTAACCGGAAAGATAATGTTAAAGCCCTGGTGAAATTTCATGATGCTGATATTCTTTGTGTACAGGAAGCCTTACCTGAACAGTTTGATGCGCTTTTGGAGAATTCCAATTTCGATGTAGTGGGTGTTGGCCGTGAAGATGGTAAAAGAAAGGGAGAATTTTCTGCCGTTTATTTTGATAAAAACAGGTTCACTAAAAAGGATGGCGGAACTTTCTGGTTGTCAGAAACACCAGATGTTCCATCAAAAGGTTGGGATGCTGCACTTAACCGGATATGCAGCTGGGTTAAATTGTACGATAAGCAGAATAAAAAAGAGTTTATCGTTTTTAACACACATTACGATCATATCGGTGTTCGGGCGAGGATCGAATCTGCTAAATTGCTTAAACGTAAAATACAGCAGATTGCACCAACGCTACCGGTTGTTTTTACCGGCGACTTAAACGTAATACCAGAAACAGAAGCAATCGCTACAATCAAATCATTTCTTATCGACGCGAAAGATGTTTCTGTAGAGCCTCCATATGGCCCCACAGGGACTTTTAATGCTTTTGATTTTAACAGTGACCTGAAAAACAGGATCGACTACATTTTTGTAAACAAAGGATTTAAGGTGCAGAAATTCGCTGTATTAACTGATAGTAAGGATAAAAGGTATTATTCTGACCATTTACCTGTTTTTTGCAGACTTTGGTTTTAATAAATGCTGTTAAAATCGCTGTTTCCCTTTCAATTCGAATTTTTTGGTAACCTATACCATTATCACTATATTTTCGAAACACTGGCATTTATAATTGGTGTGAGGTTGTATTATTTCTATAAAAAAGGAATTAAAGACCCGATATCTGACGAAAACAGACTGTGGATTATGCTGGGCGCTATGCTTGGAGCATTAATTGGCTCGCGTGTAATTGCTGTGCTCGAAACGCCCGAAGTACTTCGCCACCTTAGTTTTTCAGTTCTTTATCAAAGTAAAACCATTGTTGGCGGTTTGCTTGGCGGTTTGTTCGGTGTTGAATTGATGAAAAAGATAATAGGTGTGAATATCGCCTCTGGAGATGTCTACGTTATCCCGATTTTGGTTGCCCTTATTATTGGCCGTATCGGTTGCTTTTCCATGGGCATCGACGAGCCAACCTACGGCATCCCTACCCATTTTTTTACAGGTATGGATTTGGGCGATGGCATATTGCGGCATCCCATCATGCTCTACGAAATGGTTTACCTCGTACTTTTGATTTTTTTGTTCAATGGCTTGAAAAATAAGACATTGATTAATGGAGACCGTTTTAAATTGTTTATGATGTTATATTTCCTGTTCCGTTTTTGGGTAGAATTTATAAAACCTTACCATTCATTATTTTTAAATTTAAGCAGCATTCATTGGTCTGCATTGTTTATTTTTATTTATTATTATAGATTCATCATCAGAATTTCGAAACAGATTTTACATAAACAGTAAACATTATGGCCAATACCAGAGATTATATATACTACGATTATACCAAAAGTCTTTGTCCCGAATGTTTACAGCTTTGTGATGCGAAAATTGTTTTTCAGGATGCTAAGGTATTTATGCTGAAAAATTGCAGAACGCATGGCGATAGCAAAGTAATGATTGCCGATGATGTAGAATATTACAAACAGATCAGGAATTACAATAAACAATCGGAAATGCCGCTTAAGTTTAATACTAAAGTGCACTACGGTTGCCCTTACGATTGCGGTTTGTGTACCGATCATGAACAACATTCGTGTTTAACCGTAATAGAGGTTACCGATCGTTGCAACCTGGCCTGTCCAACATGTTATGCCATGTCGTCGCCAAATTATGGCAGGCACCGTACGCTGGAAGAAATAGAACGGATGATGGATGTTGTTGTGGCAAACGAAGGTGAACCCGATGTGGTTCAGCTTTCAGGTGGAGAACCAACCGTACATCCCGATTTTTTTAAGATTTTAGACCTTGCCAAAACAAAACCCATTAAACATTTAATGGTGAATACGAATGGTATCAGGATTGCAAAAGATATTGGCTTTGTAGAAAAATTAGCCAGCTATATGCCCGACTTTGAAATTTACCTGCAGTTTGATAGTTTCAGCGCCGAAGTATTAACCAAGCTAAGGGGAGAAGACCTTACTGAAGTAAGAAGAAAAGCCATCGATCACCTCAACCAGTTTAATGTATCTACTACTTTGGTGGTTACTTTGCAAAATGGCCTTAACGATCATGAAATTGGCGATATTTTAGATTATGCGCTTAAACAGAAATGTGTTCGCGGTGTTACTTTCCAGCCTACTCAGGTTGCCGGAAGAAATGATGATTATAACGATCAACAGGGAAGAATCACCCTAACTGAGGTGCGCAGAAAAATTTATGAGCAATACCCTGTTTTTACCCCTCAGGATTTAATCCCTGTGCCATGCAACCCCGATGCCCTGTGTATGGCCTATGCATTAAAAATCGGCGATGAGGTGATCCCGATGACACATCTGATCAATCCGGAAGATTTACTCAACAATTCAAAAAACACCATCGTTTTCGAACACGATGAAAAATTGAAAGAACACATGCTGAATTTGTTTAGTACGGGTGTTTCGGTAGATTGTGCCGAAGATACCTTTGGCGAATTGATGTGTTGCCTGCCAAGGGTAAAATCGGATAGTTTAAGTTATGATAATTTATTTCGGATTATCATTATGAATTTTATGGACCCGCTGGATTTTGATGTACGCGCTGTTAAAAAATCCTGTGTACATATTGTGAGTGATAAATATAAAATGGTACCCTTCGAAACCATGAATATTTTTTACCGCGACAACAAAATAGATCTGATCAGGGAAAAATTAAATATGAACTAACATGGAAGGTTTATTCGGATTATTTATTGTTTATTGTCTTACTGCAGTTGTACTCTTTGTTGTGGGGATTATTCAGATTATTATCAAATCATCAAGGAACGAGCCTGTAAAATCTGGGTTAAAATTGCTTATCATTTCGGTAATTATGATGGTGATAGGTTTTGGTGCCTGTGCGGTGTTGCTCTTTAACAGTTAAATATCGGCTATGGGACTTTTTATTGTATATTGGGTAGTTGTCGCATTGTTGTTTGTAATTGGTATCATTCAGATCATTGTAAAAGCTGCAAATAACCAACCCGTTAAACCCGGCCTTAAACTGGTTATTGCATCTGTTATAATGTTGGTAATAGGAGCAGGAGCATGCGCAGTAATTCTATCTAATTTAAATATTAGCCATTAGTCATTTTTATTGTGTCAAGATTGCGGGTTTAACTTTCTCCTTTGACCTTTAAATAATATCTTTGCGTTTTATAGAAATAGAGTATCAGTCGAGATTTGTCTTGATACCTGATACTCACTACCTGATACTCCAAAATGAAAATATCATATAACTGGTTAAAACAATTCGTACAGATCGATAAAACACCTCAAGAGCTTTCGTTAATTCTTACCAATGTTGGCTTAGAAGTAGAAGGTGTAGAAAAAGTGCAGCCTGTTGTGGGCGGTTTAGAGGGCTTGGTTATCGGCGAAGTATTAACCTGTGTTCAGCATCCCAATGCCGATCGTTTACGCATTACTACGGTAAACGTGGGTGGTAAAGAAAACCTTCAGATTGTTTGCGGTGCCCCAAATGTAGGCGCCGGCCAAAAAGTGGTGGTAGCTACTGTAGGCACAACCGTATATCCTTTAGAGGGTGAGCCTTTTAAAATCAAAGAATCAAAAATCAGGGGAGAACTTTCTCAGGGAATGATCTGTGCCGAAGATGAAATCGGTTTAGGTAAATCGCATGATGGGATTATGATCCTTGCCGATGATATCGAAATTGGAATCCGTGCAAAAGATCATTTCAAAATGGATGATGATTTTGTTTTCGAAATCGGATTAACACCAAACCGTGCTGATGCGGCTTCGCATTTAGGTGTGGCAAGAGATTTGGCTGCTTACTTCAGAAGCGAATATGAAATGCCTGATCTTTTAGCTTTTAAAACAGATAATGAAAATCTGGTAATTCCGGTAGAAGTAGAAGATTTAGCCGCTTGTCCGCGTTATAGCAGCCTAACCCTTTCTGGCGTTACCGTAAAAGAATCGCCAGAGTGGTTAAAAGATAAATTAAAGGTAATTGGATTACGTCCCATCAATAATGTGGTTGATATTACCAATTATGTGCTTCATGGTTTAGGACAGCCTTTACATGCTTTCGATGCCGACAAAATTACCGGCGGAAAAGTAATCGTGAAAAAAGTAGCTGAAGGAACGCCTTTTGTAACCCTTGATGATGTTGAACGTAAACTCAGTGCAGATGATTTAATGATCTGCAATACCGAAACACCAATGTGTATTGCCGGTGTTTTCGGTGGAAAATCTTCGGGAGTTGATGCCAACACCAAAAATATTTTCTTGGAAAGTGCTTATTTTAATTCGGTTTCTGTACGTAAAACTTCAAAAAGACATGGCTTAAAAACCGATGCCTCTTTCCGTTACGAGCGTGGTACCGATCCGGAGATTACGGTTACAGCTTTAAAATATGCAGCATTATTAATTAAAGAACTTGCTGGCGGGGAAATCTCCTCATCAGTTTCTGATATTTATCTAAGTCATATCAAGCCGTTCGAGTTTGAAGTAAGTTATACCAATATCAATAAATTAATTGGTTCAAACATTCCATCAGCCGAAATTAAACACATTATTACCGCTTTGGGTATTGCGGCAACCAATACCTCTGAAGATACTTTGGCTTTAAGAGTGCCATCGTTTAAAGTTGATGTAACCCGCGAATGTGATATTACAGAAGAGGTATTGCGTATTTACGGTTATAACAATATCGAAATCCCTTCAAAGGTAAATGCATCGCTTTCTTACAGCATTAAGCCTGAAAAAGAAAATACACACAACGTAATTGCAGATATGCTTACCTCAAACGGTTATGCAGAAATTATGTGCAACTCGTTAACTAAGTCGGCTTATTCGAAAAATCTAGACGAAGCTGTATTTATTTTAAATCCATTAAGCAGCGATTTAAATGTAATGCGCCAACATTTATTGATGCCTGCATTAGAAAGTGTAGCTTACAACCAGAACCGTAAAAATGCTGATGTTAAGTTTTATGAATTCGGTAAAACCTATCATTTAATTAATGAGCAGTATGTAGAGCGCTCAAGGTTATTATTGTTGATCTCGGGTGCCAAACAGAGCGAGCAATGGAACCACAATGCTAAATCGGCTACCTTTTATAACTTAAAATCGGCAGTTGATGCCATTATAAGCCGTTTGGGCATTGCAAGCTATCAAACCGATACCCTAAACGACGAAAATTTTGCTTACGGGATTAAATACTTCCGTGGAGATAAGACCCTGGTGAGTTTTGGCGCCGTTTCAAAAGCCGACCGTAAAGTAGCCGATGTAAGTGCGGAGGTTTTTTATGCTGATTTTGATTGGGCGGCCTTGTTGGATATTGTAAGGAAAAATAAAATCGTTAACAAAGAGGTTTCTAAGTACCCGCAAGTGCGTAGAGATTTATCTTTATTGATCGATCAGGCGGTAACTTTCAATACTTTAAAAGGCATTGCTTTCAAAACTGATAAAAAGCTGATCAAAGAGGTTGGTGTGTTCGATGTGTATGTAGGTGATAAATTACCTGAAGGCAAAAAATCATATGCCTTGAACTTCATTTTGCAGGATGAGGAACAAACCTTAACCGATAAGCAGATTGAAAACACCATGCAGAAATTAATCGCGAATTTAACGGCACAAGCTGGTGCAGAAATTAGGAAATAAAATATAAATTCGTATTTTTAGAAATAAATTCATGACTTCTGTTGCAGATCAATTAGATAAGGTATTACAAAAAACGGCTCAGGTATTAGAGCTATGTAATGCGCTACAGGAAGAAAATGATTTATTAAAGCTTGAAAATCAATCGTTAAAAGTAGCACTCGATACTGCGAAAAGCAAAAATGTAGAACTTGATGAAAAATTAAGGGTTACAAAATTGGCTAAAAGTATAGAGGGAACAAGCGAAAAATCGCTTGACATTAAACAAAAAATTAACGATTTTGTGCGGGAGATTGATAAAAGTATTGCGTTATTAAAAAAATAATGATGCAGAGAAATCAGAAACTAAGCTAAACAAATGGGAGAAATCTCGATTAAAATAACCATTTCCGACCGTATTTATCCACTAAAGGTGAATATGGAAGAGGAAGAAATTGTGAGACGGGCAGCAAAAATGATCAATGAGCGCATAAAAGATTATCAGGATAATTATGCGGTTAGAGATAAGCAGGATCTTCTTTCTATGGCAGTGTTACACTATGCAACAGCCGTATTAAGAACAGAAAATAAAGTACAAAATCAGGATACTGCTGTTGCCGATAAAGTTGAAGAATTGGATGTTTTACTCAGTAATTTCTTTTCAAAATAAGGTTCGTTCTTTCGGCGATTCGTCACGCTGAACTTGTTTCAGCGCCTATTTAATAAGATCCTGAAATAAATTTAGGATGACGACGCTAATATTAGCATAAAAACATAGCCGCGGCTAGTTTTTGAGTTTCAAATTTTATAAAACTTAACACTTCAATATCTATAGGGTTAAGAGGGCGTATTTCATCTGCTATGGCACCTGAAAATGGCTTAAACCCTAATTATGCTTAGTTGAGGTTTAAAATGTATGAGACTTTAAAAATTAGTTGCGGTTTTTTTTTACTTAAAAAACAAAATGGAAATAGTTGAAATATTAGGATACGTATTTGCCGTAATAGCGGGTATTGCTATCGGAGTGGTAGTAGGAAGATTCCTACTGCGTAACTTGCTTAAACAGCAGGAAGTTGCCGCACAGAACAAAGTGAAAAAGATTTTAAAAGATGCAGAAAACAATGCAGAGATCTTAAAAAAGAATAAACTTTTAGAAGCAAAAGAAAAGTTTTTGCAAATGAAAGCGGAGCATGAGCAAGAAGTAAATGCCAAAAACAATAACATTAACCAACGCGAAAATACCATGAAGCAGAAAGAGCAATCGGTAAACCAGCGTATGGAAAATTTCAATAAAAAAGAACAAGAACTCGATAAGCAAAAAAGTGTTTTAGAAAAGCAAACCGAAATTGCGATTAAAAAGCAAGAAGAAGTTGAAGTGCTTAAAAACCAACACCTAAAACAATTGGAAACCATTGCTGGTCTATCTGCCGAAGAAGCTAAAGAGCAATTGGTAGAAAATTTGAAACAAGAAGCCCGTACACAGGCAATGATGCAGGTGAAGGATATTGTTGATGAGGCAAAGTTAACGGCGAGCAAAGAAGCTAAAAAAGTAGTCATCCAAACCATTCAGCGTACTGCTACCGAAGCTGCAATTGAAAATTCGGTTTCTATTTTTCATATCGAAAGCGATGAGATTAAAGGTCGTGTTATTGGTAGAGAGGGTAGAAACATCCGTGCTTTAGAAGCTGCTACCGGTATTGAGATTATTGTTGATGATACACCAGAAGCAATTATTTTATCAGGTTTCGATCCGGTAAGAAGAGAAATTGCCCGTTTGGCTTTACACCGTTTGGTAACAGATGGCCGTATCCACCCGGCTCGTATTGAGGAAATTGTAGCGAAAACCAAAAAACAGATCGAAGACGAAATTGTAGAGATTGGTGAGCGTACAGTAATCGATTTAGGTATCCATGGTTTACACCCTGAGTTAATCCGTATGGTTGGCCGCATGCGTTACCGTTCATCTTACGGACAAAACTTGTTACATCACTCTCGTGAGGTAGCTAATTTCTGTGCGACGATGGCTGCCGAATTAGGCTTAAATGCTAAAATGGCTAAACGTGCAGGTTTATTACACGATATAGGTAAAGTGCCTGATGATAACCCTGAATTGCCACACGCAATTTTAGGTATGCAATTGGCCGAGAAATATAAAGAGCACCCTGAAATCTGTAATGCTATTGGTGCTCACCACGATGAAATTGAGATGACTTCAATGATCTCTCCAATCGTACAGGCTTGTGATGCAATCTCTGGTGCGCGTCCGGGTGCACGTCGTGAGGTGGTAGAAAGTTATATCAAACGCCTTAAAGATTTAGAAGAACTGGCTCTATCTTATCCTGGCGTAGAAAAAACGTTTGCAATTCAGGCTGGTAGAGAATTACGTGTGATTGTAGAAAGTGAACGTATTACCGATGCACAGGCAGAACTTTTAGCTGCAGATATTTCAACCCGTATTCAAACCGAAATGACTTATCCAGGGCAGATAAAGGTTACTGTAATCAGAGAAACCCGTTCTGTAGCATTTGCTAAATAGATTAAATCGTCATCCTGAACTTGTTTCAGGATCTTAATAACAGAAAAGGTGCTGAACTGAATTCAGCATGACGATTACGCTAGCCTCGGTTCGTGTCCTCACGAAACGATAGGAGGAAAAGTTTTGTGAAGGCACAAATCTGGGCAATAAATTAAACAAAATATTAAGCGATGGATATTCCATCGCTTTTTTTTATTTTTACATAATGAGCAAGCAAACCATAACAATCGAACCAAAGCGGCCAGTAGATGTGCTTTTTGATAAGTATGCCGAAAGTCACCAAAATCCAACAAACAAACTGGTGCACTGGATCTGTGTTCCGTTAATTGTATTCAGCTTACTGGGGTTGATCTGGCAGATTCCTTTTCCGCATATCGGTTTTTTAGGTAGCTATAACGGTTTCTTTAACTGGGCGTCTTTTCTATTGGCCTTTAGCTTGTATTACTACTTCACACTTTCACCAGTATTGTTTTTTTTGATGATCTGGGTAGTGGGTTTAATGAGTTACATCATCGTTAAAATTGAGCAAGCGGTAGGCTTAGGGAGTGGAAGGGCCTATGCCATTTACGCAGCAATATTTGTAGCCGCCTGGATCGGTCAGTTTATTGGGCATAAAATTGAGGGAAAGAAACCCTCATTTCTGGATGATGTTAAGTTCTTGTTAATAGGTCCGATCTGGTTATTGCACTTCATTTGCAAGAAAGTGGGTATTCGTTACTGATTCTAAAAGTACTTAACGTTTAGTTAACCTTAAGGTAAAGTAATATTAATTAATACCTAACCTGCAGTTAACACTGTGGTAATACTTTTGCCCTTATCAAATAAAGGCAAATTGGACTTACTAAACTCTTTTAAAAGAGCGGCACTCACGGTGTTCGCTTTAACGATCAGCATACTTGCGTATGCACAAACAGGAAAAATTTCTGGAACAGTTACCGATAAAAAAACCGGCGAAACCTTAATTGGAGTAACGGTTAAAATAGCTGGGACCACCAAAGGTGTTTCTACCGATATAGAAGGAAGGTACGCTATTGGTGGATTAACTGCAGGAAAATATACCTTGAATTTATCTTATGTAGGTTACATATCTAAGAATGTAAGTGACATTCAGGTTTCAGGTAATCAGTCAACTATTGTAAACTTAATTTTAGAAGAAGCTGGTGGGGCTAATTTAGGTGATGTAACAATCACAGCCTCAGTTAAACAAGAATCTGTGAATTCTTTGTATGCTTCACAAAAAAATAGCACTCGTATCTCAAGTGGTATAACTGCTGATCAAATTAGAAAATCTCCCGATAAAAATACTTCTGAAGTTTTAAAAAGGGTAAGTGGCGCTAGTATTCAAGACGGAAAGTTTCTAGTTATTAGAGGTTTATCTGATCGTTATAATGTTGCGTTAATCAATAATTCTTTGTTACCCAGTACGGAGCCTGATAAACGAGCATTCTCTTTTGATATCATACCTTCTAATATGATTGATAAGATCGTGATTAACAAAACCGCAACCCCCGATTTACCAGGAGATTTTGCTGGCGGTGTTACGCAAGTGGTCACGAAAGACATACCTGACAGTAAATTCATCAACTTTGCTGTTTCAACAGGATATAATACCCAATCGACTTTTAAAGATTTTTATTCGAACGAAAGGAACAGTACTGACTTTTTAGGGTTTGATGATGGAACCAGGAGTTTGCCGACAAATTTTCCTAGTACCAGAGGTGTGTATAATGGAGGGTCGACAAACCTTAGGATAGCCAATTCGAAATTGTTTCCTAATCTTTATGCTGAAAGAAAATATACCGCTTTACCTATGCAGAACTACCAGTTTACATGGGGGAATGTTGCCAAATTTAAAAATGAAGGCACCTTTGGAAGTATAATTTCACTAAACTATAGGAGAGAGCAAAACCAAAGAATTGCAGAACGTGAAGCTTTTGATGGTATCAACTTTATAAATAAATATCAAGATTTAAATTATAGATACAATGTAGCTTTGGGTGGACTTGCTAACTTTTCATATAAAATTAGAAGGAATAAAATTTCATTAAAAAACTTATTTAATCAATCATTCGAAGATAGTTACATAAACAGAAAAGGGTTTATAAATCAAAATACTGATATCAGATATACCTCTTCAGAGGTAAATCAAAAATCACTATTAAGTTCTCAATTAGAGGGCGAGCATCAGTTGGGTGAGAAAAACATTAAGCTAGAATGGAATTTAAACTATGCTTTAATTAAAAGAGAACAGCCAGATTTACGGACAATTATGTATGGTAGTATTCAAAATTCGAACTCACCATTTAGTTTAATTGATGATAATACCAAAAGATTTTTCTCTGACTTAAACGAAAATAATTATGGTGGTAGTGCATCATTAAGCATGCCTGTTAATCTTTTCAGCAAAAAAGGCACATTCAAATTTGGCGGGTTAAAACAAGTAAGGGATAGAGATTTTAATGCTAGAATTTTCCTGTATACTCCAGCTAGCTCTAGTGAATTCGATGCAAATAAATTAATTCTTCCAAAAGAAAGCATATTCAGTACAAATAATATCTCCAGAGATGGATTTGTGCTGGATGAGATCACTAACAATCAAGATAGTTATACAGGGAAAACAGATTTAAATGCAGGTTACTTGATGTTAGATCAAGCACTTGCTGAAAAAGTGCGTTTAATTTTAGGAGCAAGAGTTGAAGGTTATAAACAAACCATTGATGCCCTGAATAGTACAGGACAAAAAAGATCTTATGAGAAAGACTTTTTTGATGTACTTCCCTCATTAAATTTGGCATATAGTTTAAATGAAAAGTCTAATTTCAGGCTTTCTGGGTCAAGAACTATAACCAGACCAGAATTAAGAGAATTGGCGCCTTTCGTATTCGTCAATCAGGAAGAAGGTGTTCAAATTGGTGGAAACCCTGATCTAGTAAGAAGTCAAAATACCAATGCAGATATTCGGTATGAATATTATCCTTCTCCAGGTGAGGCATTTACTTTCTCCGTTTTTTATAAAAATTTCCAGAATCCGATTGAACAAGTCACAGATGGTTCCTCCACAGCTGATAATTTAAAATTTAGTTATCAAAATGCAGATAAAGCTTATACATATGGGTTTGAGTTAGATGTTCGCAAGAAGCTGAATTTCTTGTCAGGCGCCAGTTGGTTAGAAAACTTTATCGCTTTTGCAAACTTTACCTATTTAAAATCAGAAGTACAATCGAGTATCCCGGGTTTCCAAACCAGACAACTACAAGGTCTGTCTCCATTTTTGATCAATGCAGGTTTACAGTACAACTCACTGGAAACCGGTTTATCAATAAGCACACTATATAATAGAATAGGAGATAGAATAGGAAAAGTAGGTAATGAATCCGTTCCTAATATTTATGAAAAAGGTCGTGATGTATTTGATTTTCAGATCTCTAAAAAAGTGTTAAAAAATAAAGGTGAAATTAAATTGAATGTTTCTGATATTCTCAATCAATCAAATATATCATATTTAAACTTCGGGCCAAATAACAAAACATACAATAGAGCTGATGATGCTGTCTACTACAGTTATAAGAGTGGTACAAATTTCACACTAGGCTTTAGTTATAACATAGATTTTAAAAATAAATAATTAATTAACAATAACTTAATCTGTGCTTTGCTTTGTGTTAAAAGTATCCAGGTTAATTTGCTTAAACAAAATTTGAACATGAAAAATTTTAAAGTATTATTGGCATCGTTATCAATTTTAGCTGTAACAATGTCCGCTTGTAAGAAAAACGATGGCGACCCGATAGTAGAGGAGCCGGCTGCGCCAGAAACAATACCTAGTAACGTAACTGCAAATAAAACACTTACTTCAGATAGAGTGTGGATACTGAAAGGTGAGACCCATGTGCAAAGCGGTGCGGTTCTTACTGTTGAAGCTGGAACCGTTATTAAAAGTGATGTGACTTCAAAAGGAGCTTTAGTGATAGATAAAGGAGCCAGAATTGAAGCGGTAGGTACAGTAGATAAACCTATTGTATTTACTTCTGGTAGAGCAGCAGGTGATAGAAATCCAGGTGACTGGGCAGGTATTACAATTATCGGTAATGCGCCTACTAACAGAACTTCAGTATCTAATGTTGAGGGTGGTGTATCGGGTACTTTTGGTTTAGGTACAGTAGTAAACGATAACTCGGGTACAATAAAATATGTACGTATTGAATATGCTGGTATTGCCTTTAGCGCTAACAGTGAGGTAAATGCACTTAGTTTATATGCGGTAGGAAACGGAACAACCCTAGATCATATTCAGGTATCATACGCAAAAGATGATGCTTTTGAATTCTTTGGTGGAACTGTTAACGGAAAGTATTTAATAGCTTATGGTACATCTGATGATGATTTCGACTTTGATTTCGGTTACTCTGGAAAAATCCAGTTTGCTGTAAGTTATAAATTGGCTAATTATTTTGATGCTGCCGATCAAAGTAATGGCATCGAATGTGATAATGAGGCAACTATTCCAACAACTGGTCCATCAACCCCAAGAACCAAACCGGTATTATCTAACTTCACGTTTGTTGGTACCAATGGTAGCGATAACGCCGCCTCTACAAATAACTTTGCTGCACGTTTCAGAAGAGCTGCTCAGTTTGCATTAAACAACTCAATTTTATTAGGATATAAAGCTGCTGGTTTCTCGATTGAGTCTTCACAAACTGCTACTGATTATGTTTCTGGAGCTGCTACATTTAAAAATAATTTAGTGCATGCGGTAGCTAATCCATATCAATCTTTTGATGCAAGTGCACAAGGCGTAATTACATCCGCTGCAATCAAAACAAAGGCAGAAACAGAGGGTAACGTAACTCTAGCAGCTGTTACAGATGCAGGTTTAAAAGCCCCATTAACCGCTACTGCTCCAGACTTAATTCCTAATGCTGGTTCTGCTGCTTTAGCTGGAACATGGGTAAGCCCAGATGGATCTTCATTCTTCACGGCTGTGACTTACAGAGGTGCTTTCAGTGCAACTGATAACTGGACAACTGGCTGGACAAACTTTAACCCAGGTGCTAAAGTTTACTAGGATATAGTTAAAATATAAAAAAAGGCCTGTGTCACATGACACAGGCCTTTTTTTATATTGCAATTTATATGTATTACATTGATGTATTTAAAATTATCAAAAAAAGAATTATTTAACATACAACTTAATGATTAGTTAATATATGTTTAATATTTATCATATATTTTTAATTAATGAAAAAAATTAAAATTAAGGCGCTCAAGATTGCAATAGTTGCAATAATCTTGCCAGCAGTATTAGTATGCTGTAAGAAAGAAAATAACTCTCCATTAGAGCCTACTACTTTAAAAATACCAAATAAAATGGCAGCTATTCCAACTCATGTTTTTGATTGGGAAACTGCTGATTACATGCCTACACCGGCGGGTTCTCCTCCTATCTTGGTGCCTTGGGCATCTGGAAGTAATCAATTATTCCCTAACGAAATTGCTTTTGATTATAAAAAGGCTGATGGTTGGAATCTAATCTATAATACGTTTAGCCCTACGCAATTAACATCTCCCAATTTTTTTGCACTTTACAATAAATATAGAGGAATAATACGTTTTTATCTGTATTTACCTCCTGGAAGCCCATACGCATCTTCATACTTTAGTGATGGATTAGGTATATCTGGCGGATATCCGTCTTCAATAATGAATTTTTCTAAAGAGATTATTGATCCTGAAAATGTAATAAAATCTGTAACAAAAATTCAAAATTATCAAATACTCTCGACAGGTGCATGGTATGCTTGTCAGTATGAGTTAGCTTATGATCGCTATATTGCAAATGCCAATCATGAGAATCTCAACTTTGTTTGGAATGTATCTTCAACTAATTTGTCGCAAGTTATGTTAAATGGAACATCAAATGGAACTTTAACAGGTACTGTCGGTACTGCAGGATCTGGTGGCTTTAATCTTGGGAGTTTATTGGGAAATTTAGGCAATACAGCAATTCATGTGGCTGGTTTCCAAGGGGTAAAAGCACTAAATCTGCCTAAATCAAAAGTCTTTGGGACAGATGTAACGAAGTCTATAGAAGATGGCATTAAAGGAGGCTTAAGTGGTGCGGTTAAAGGTTTTTTTAGTGCCATATTGGGAGGCACAGCAACCAGCCCTCAGGTTGTTGATTTAAAATTACAAGTAGAAACTAATTTAACGGGGTCTATAACTAACAATACCGGTATTCTAAGCACTACTTTGGCCATGCCAGGATCAGCTAATGCTAATTCCGTAGGATATATTCCTAGTTATAACAAAATTTTAGGTGCTTTTGATTTTTCAGTAGCTCCAATTTTGTTTGTAGCGAATCAAAAGGTGCCAATTAACGAGTTTCCTGGTACGGAAATAAAGTACATAGATGATTATAGCGTAGCTTATCATCATGGCCTCCTTAATGAGTTTAGGCCAATAACCAATCCAGAGGTTACCAATGATGGAACAACAGTTAAAGTTACCAGAATTGACGTACTTGTTCCTTACAAACAAAAATATGCAAATTATGGTCGTCCTTCTGAAAAAACAACAATAGGGTCATTTGTGGATAGGACTGGTCCAGATTACCCAATGCCAGAAAGTTACGGGAAAGAAATCATTGGAGAAGAGCTTTATGCTTATGGTAGTAGCTCGAATGTTGGGACAGCAAAGAATATTTTATTTAAGGTTCAGCATCGTCAGGATTATAGTATCGGAACAGCTTACTATAATGTTACCAATCTTGATGGTATACGCATTCGTTATACAATATTGATTACTCCTGCTAATGGTTCTCAGCCTATCACGATTATAAAGACGGTTAAGCCAACAATAGAATTAGTTTAAAATTGATTACCCACTCATTATACCAAGTCATCCCCAAGGTAACTTTTGCCATAGCTAATATTCGCGAATCCTTTACCTTTTAGGTAATAAATTAGGTAACGCCAGGGTAAAGAAAAGGTAACCGTGGGGTAACCCTAGGGTTAACTTGGTGTACAGAAAGGGTAAACAAGTGGTAAACAAAGGGTAAAGAATAGGTAGAGAAAGGTAAACAAGGGGGTGGAGGAAGGTAAACAACATTTTTCCTATCCTATATAAACAAGTTTACAATCAGAAAGAACATTCCTGTTAATTGTTTATATAATTTTGATTTTACGGAATATTGTTACAGGATGGTAAGCAGTTTTGGTAACTCTCCACAATAAGAATGGTCATGTGGCACCTCTGGTCCTTTAGAATGCAGGTTGGTTGGTTGGTTGGTTGGTTTAGAATGAGTGGGAGAGTGGGCACGGCAAATGGTTACTTTTAATTAAGTACCAGCTGATCAAAAATGTAGATCTATAAAAAAAAGCAGGGTAATTTCCATTAGAAAATTGCCCTGCTTTTTTTTAAACTGGTATCCGCTATAGAAAAGCTTTTTATGACCGTATTCGATTAACTAAACTTCAATTTACTCGATAACTGGCTCTTTTTTTACTGCTTTCTTTTCTACAGCAGGTTTAGCAGCTTTTGCCTTTGGAGTTGCAGGAGTAACTTGCTCTTCTTTGATATATGGCGTTATAGAATCATCTTGAATATTGAAAGTGACTTTTTTAGTTAATTGCTTTGCAAATTTTTCGATTACTTTATCGGCTTTTTTGGCTTTGCCATACTGGATAACAAGTTCGTTAAATGCAAGGGCTAATTTCGACTCTAATTCTTTGCGTAGTTTTTTGCTTGTCGAATGACTTTTCGACTTGGATTTGTTCTTTTTCATCTAAAACTTATGGGTTTTCCCAAAGATAGAGAATCAGAAAGTTAAATTAATATTATGATTATGTTAACACGTAGCTAGCTGCTTAACATATAAAATATTTCTTATAACTTAGGTTAAATCACATAGGTTGAAATTTAATCGAACGAATATGAATTATCCAGTATTAATCGGTGTTGCGGTTCTGGTCATCATTTTAATTGCCTACCTGGTCAAAAGGAACCAAAAAGACAAAAAGGAATTTGAAGAAGAGGTAATCCAGTCTGAACTTCCGCCTGAGAAAGATGATAAAGAAAACATTTAGAAAGTATGTCCTGGTGCAATTTCTCCGCCCAGATCTAGGGTACTCTGGAAACCTTCCAGGTATTGAAGTAAATGCCGTTCAGCATTTGCGTAAGAAGTAAATGTTGATGCCGGTTCATAAGCATCAGAATCAGTTTTGCTTTTGTAAAATGAACTGATTTTGAAAACGAAAACTTTGCCATCGTTAATCGGCGACATAATTCTAGCCTTTATAGCGTGACCGTTCACCTCAACAAAAAATTCCTTTAAAACGGTATAGATAATAGCAGACATGGACAAGGTTTTAAATTTAACTCAATATGAGAAATCTAAATTACCTTAAATAGCTAATGAATCAACCTGTTATTGATAAAATAACGATTTTTTAACATTAATTTAATACGAAGGGCTTATTTCTTAGGCTCATATGCATACACCACTTCGTATTTACTGTTCTTGAAATTTGAAGAAAGTTGTCCGATTTTTAGATTCTGAGCCTGGGGTGTAGGCTCGCAGTACGAATACTTTTTGCCTTTATAAGTAATCGCTTCGCCAACTGGTTTGTCAAACTGAACAGCAATAGTTAAATGTTTAGGATATAGTAAGGCGATCATCGGCAGGTTATATATTTCCTTTACCAAATAGAAAAATAG
The DNA here is from genome assembly GCF_918698255.1 of Pedobacter sp. Bi27. NCBI lineage: Bacteria > Pseudomonadati > Bacteroidota > Sphingobacteriia > Sphingobacteriales > Sphingobacteriaceae > Pedobacter > Pedobacter sp. Bi27. Next base: position 894,564 of record NZ_CAKKMW010000001.1, on the reverse strand, counting down.
GGCGGCCCGGTCATCGCAATCGCTGTAGGTACTTAATAAGGTTTGTTCAGGCGAGAAACGTTTTTCCTTGCCAAAATTTTCACCGTCATCTTCATATAAAAAACCATAACGGGTAAATCTCATCAGGTAATCGACACCTTTTTTCTGATCCATGCCTTTTAGGTTTTCTTTCAGAGTCGGGATAAGAGAGCTATACGTTTCCCGGCTTAAAGGAATATTAAAATAACTCTCAAAATCGACTACCGGATAGTTTTTGAAAATGGTTTGTATATCTTCATTAACTTTTAGCTTAAAATGATGGATTTTTTGACGGTAGCTAAATTCGATATCTTTTTCCTGATAACTTTCTGGTTTAAAATCGGGCATTCGGGTAACCTTATAAGAGAAAGGATTTTTAGCCTCTGGAATTAAAATTTTAACAGGCTTATAAGCATCGGCCTGTTTAAACAGTTTGCCATAATCGTGGTAATTAAGGCACATAAACTTTTTGTCGTCAATCATGAAAAACGGAATATCGCTGATATCCTCTTCATTTCTTACATAAAAGATAACCTGATCATTGCCAACAGCTAGCCGTGCATCGTAACCACATTTACTCAGTAAAAACCATTTGTATAAAGTGTAGGCGAAATAATTATCTGCCTTCGGACTAATCTGTTCGGCTGTTTTTCGGATCAGCTGGTAATAAATCCAGTCGTTTAAATTATATTTTTTCTGGTATTTTTCTAAAGACGAAATAAGAGCTGCGTACTGGCCAGAAGAGATGCGGCTGTAAAAGTTTGAAACAGCTGATGTAGTTGCTGTTTTTGGTATTGGAAAAACGACTGAAGAATCTACACTAAAGTTGAAAGTTCCATCATAAAAATCAAAAGAATAATTCTGTCCCTTCGAGATGACGGTATTCATCACGAGGCAAACGAACAAAATGGTCTTCAAAATATATGTATAACTCCCTCTTTTCAAACCGCTCCATATTTGGTTACATTAAATTTACTTATTATTAACACAAAAGCAACAATTTCTTTATGTCAACAATAAGGTTGGTGCTTAACGGGAAATTAACATTGTATTTTCATGAATCCGGGTCGGGTTATTTTTTTAGGGCATAGAGTCCCTTTCTTAAATATTTTAAGAGTGAGGTATTACAATTTTTACAGGCTATTTCTTCCAAATGGATGGGTTTGCCTATACTGATTTTTAACTGGTGACCATTTTTATTAAATAACTCTGAAATCAGCTTTGCTGTTTGTAACGAAGGGTGTATAAATTTCAGCAAGCTAAAAAAGATGCCATTATTGCCATGAAAATACACTGGTAGGATGGGTACATTGGCTTTAGAGATGATTTTTCCAACCACGGGATGCCATTCACGGTCGGTAATCTGATTTTTTCTGAATTTATAAGAAGAAACTTCGCCTGCTGGAAAAATGGCAACAGGACTGCCATCTTTTAAAACTTTTAAAGTGGTTTTTAATCCGCTAATACTTGATGAATCCTGAACTTTTTCGAACGGATTTACCGCGATAATACATTTCTCAAGATTTGGGATTTTCTTTAACAGAAAATTTCCCATAAACATCGTATCGGGTCGGCGATCGGCAAGTGTACTTAATAATGCCAATGATTCTATAGCACCATAGGGGTGGTTTGCAATCGCAATAAATGCGCCTTCTTTTGGAATGTTGGCTAAATCTTCATCATTGATCTGAATCGTAACGCCCAGGACATCCAGAATATGATTGGCAAATTTTTCTCCTTCTAAGGTATTCGCATCTCTAATAATTCCATTGAAGTCGTTAATCTTCAAGAACCTCATTAAAAAGGAAGCAAGGCCGGGGATTGGAATGTTACAAATGCCGGTTGCCTTTGAAAAATTCTCTTTAGAAATGACTGTCATAATTATAGTTCAAAATTGATTCCATTAGGGAACCAACTTGATAAATGATTTTTTATTTGAGCTAAATATAAGGGCGGGAAACATTCGGTTCTTACGAAGAAGAATGTTTATCATAGCTCATACAGAGTACCTAAAGATAATGGAATAATATGAACAACAGCGTATTAATCAATTAAGAAATTGTAAGGAAGAAAATTCTATAAATAATATTTCATTAACACCAATTTAACAGGGCAAACCTACTTTTGTGGCATAAATATTTGGTTAGTATTTATAAAGTTTAGGTTAGTTGATAATAAAAAACCCAGATGGATGTCTGGGTTTTTTTATGGAATTCATTTATAGATTCTTGCCTAGCTTTTCGAGCATTTCTGGTGGAATATTATGTGTATCAACCACTAAGAAGCCGTCTAAACAATCAGAAAATTTAGGGTCGATATTGAATGAGATAATCTTCGCATTCAGGTTCATATACTGCCTCAACAATACCGGAATCTTAATATGCGAGTTTTCTATATCGCCGATAATGCTATCCAGATCTTTAAAAGACTCGCTGCTATCAACCAAGGTATCTGTAGAAATTGGTAAAAGATCGGCTTTAAACTTGTTTCTTGGCTTCACATACTTTGCCATCTCATAATCGAAATGGTTTTTGGTAATGTAATCTACAATTAAGGCCTTACTAAATTTAGAGAAATTGTTGCTGATACTTACGGGCCCAAACATGTAGCGGTACTGTGGGTTATCAATCAGGTATTTTAAAATTCCTTTCCAAAGCAAAAATAATGGAAGTGGTTTGCCCTGGTATTCTTTTCTGATCCACGATCTGCCCAGTTCGATTCCCTGTCTCAACATTGGGTAGAACTGATCTTTCATTTTAAACAGTTCTGATAGGTAGAAACCACGGCGGCCCATGCTTTCTAAAATCTCATCACCTTTACCAATCCGGTAAGCACCTACAATGTTTTCTAAATCCTTATCCCAAATAAATAAGTGGTTATAGTAGATGTCGTAATTGTCAAGATCGATTTTTTTGTTGGTTCCTTCACCAACCTCTCGGAAAGTAATTTCGCGCAAACGGCCAATTTCTCTTAAAATATTGGGAATTTTTAAAGTCGGAACAATGTATACTTCGTAATTTTTCTCCGTCCAAACTTTAAAATCTTCTAAAAGTACCACCTCATTTTTAATTAAAAGCCTCGAAGTTTCTTCAATTACCTCAACAGGTTTCTTTTTAATTTTGAATAAGTTTAGTGGATTAAAGAGTTTTTTCTCTGTATCTAAGCCAATACCAAGTGCATATGTACGGGCCCTTAAAAAGTCCATCAGTTTATTGCTGCTGTTCATGTGTGAAATTTCAGATACGGCTATTGGTTTGCCAATCCGTACCTTAATGGTGCGCCCATGTTTATTTAAAAACTCCGAAGGTAACTTTGCAGTACGCAGGGTAGGGTGGATGAAGCTTAAAATATTAAAGAAAACACCGTTATTACCGTGAAAATAAATAGGTACAACGGGTACTTTTGCTTTAGCAATCAGCTTTCCAACAACAGGATGCCACATCCTGTCCGTTACCTGTTGGGCATCCAACTTAAAGGTAGAAACCTCTCCTGCAGGGAAAATCCCGATCGGAACCCCGTTTCTAAGCAGATCAAAAGTAGTTTTTAATCCACTGATGCTCGATGTATGTTGAACGTTTTCGAAAGGGTTAACAGCAACAAAAAATTCATCAAGGTTTGGTATTTTTTTCAAAATGAAGTTCACCATCACCTTGGCATCTGGCCTAACCGTACATAAAAGTTTAACCAAAGCTAAACCTTCTACACCACCATAAGGATGGTTTGCAATGGCAATAAATGGTCCTGTTTTCGGAATACTATTTAAATCATCATCATCAAATTCTATAGATACGCCAATGGTTTCTAATATCTTGTCTACAAATTCTAAGCCTTTAAAGTGTTGATTTTGAGCGAATACGTCGTTGATGTCATTCAGTTTCATGATCTCCATCATCAAACCTGCTAAACCCGGTACACCTAGCTTATCTATCTTTGTTGCTTTTGCAAACTCAGACGTAGTTATGATCTTCATATAAAATTCTTAGATTGTTGATAGGCAAAACCTGTTCTGTTTTGCAATTCCAAAAATAAGATTTATATTTATAATACACATGTCATATCGCATCAATGAGAATTTGGCTCAATAAAAATTTTGGTGTTAGTAAAAGTGAATTTAATGGATTGCTATTTCTAGTCTTCATTATTATTGTAATTAAGGCAACACCTGTTATATATGGCTATTATCGGCCCGTTTCAAATGATGGTTCAAATCTTTTAGCACAAATTCAGAAGATAACCATAACAGATCAGGCATATGCCAATACCATTCGTGATCGGATTGAAAATTCGAATCCCGAAAAAACGGTTAAACTTTTCAAATTCAATCCCAACACTTTAGATGCACAGGGTTGGCAAACTTTAGGTTTATCAGCAAAACAGGCACAATCGGTTATGAATTATACCGCTAAGGGCGGTAAGTTTTACAAAGCCGAAGATCTTCAGAAAATGTATACCATTTCGCCTGAAATGTATAAAAAGATATCGCCCTATGTTAACATACCCGATCAGCCCATTAATACCTCAAGAAAATATGCACCTTTCGATAAAAAGGAATACGCTAAAAAAACTTTAGTAATTGTCGATATTAATAAGGCCGATTCTGCACAATTGGATGAGATAAAAGGTATTGGCGGCACTTTTGCGCTTAGAATTATTAAATACCGTGAACGTTTAGGTGGTTTTTACAAGAAAGAGCAGCTTCTCGAAGTTTATGGTTTAGATTCTAATAAGTATGCCGAAATTAAAGACCAGATTGAAATCAGTAATGCCCCATTAAAAACAATAAATATAAATACAGCAACATTTAACGATTTAAAGCGCAATCCATACCTTTCTTACAAGCAGATTAATGCCATTATTCAATACCGCAAGCAGCATGGCAATTATGCTAATCCATCCGATTTAAAAAAGATCATCATTTTAAACCAAGAGGTTATCGATAAGATTATGCCTTATATTTCTTTTTAGCACCTTGAATTTAAAGGTTGTTTTAAATGTTATTTGAAAAGCAACCCCCAAATCATAGTGCTGGCCGTGCCACCTAAACCTGATCGGAACGAACACGTAGTGCAACGGAGTAAAGTGGAGAGCAGGACTGAATAACGCCAAATGCTTCTGTACCTGATTTCCAAAAAAATAACCAAGTTAAAAATTATGTATTTCCTATTCCAGCTTAGTTATAGGAATTAATTGCTCGCAAGGTTTAAAAAGAATCCATTTTCAACAAATGTTTTGCGAAAAACTGAATGTATACATCTATTACCATTCCTTCAATTTTACCTATATTCATCAAAAACGCCACATAATTAGTTTATTCGGCTATAGTTGTAAGAAAAATAGAAAAAAACTTTCTCCGTTAATTTCAAGGTTTAAAATTAACCGATAAACTAATTGAACCGAATACCATTTCATTCTGTAATTGCACAAATATTTAATGGTAACTAACTATCAAATAATTGTTTATAATTGCCTCAACTAACTATAAAATATAAATTTAATGAGCGTAAGCTTCGATTTTTCAGAAACAGAAACTCAGCAGAGTGTAAAGGCCATGGTCCGCGATTTTGCAGAGAAAAACATTCGTCCACACATAATGGAATGGGATGAGGCACAGCATTTTCCTGTCGAATTGTTTAAACAGCTCGGCGAATTAGGTTTAATGGGCGTTTTGGTTCCCGAAGAATATGGAGGCTCTGGATTGGGCTATCAGGAATATGTTGATGTAATTGTAGAAGTGGCCCGGGTTTGTGGTTCAATCGGCTTATCATTGGCTGCACACAACTCTTTATGTACCGGGCATATTTTGGCCTTTGCCAATGCAGAACAGAAGCAGAGGTGGCTACCAAAATTGGCTACAGCCGAATGGATCGGCGCCTGGGGTTTAACCGAAGCAAATACAGGTTCGGACGCACTGAGAATGATGACCACCGCTGTTGAAGATGGCGACGACTATATCATAAACGGTGCAAAAAACTGGATTACCCATGGCAAAAGCGGCGATATTGCGGTTGTTATGGTAAGAACCGGGGAGCAGGGGAGTTCGAAAGGGATTTCGGCTATTGTAGTAGAGCGAGGTACACCAGGTTTTACAGCAGGCAAAAAAGAAAATAAATTAGGCATGCGTGCATCAGAAACCACAGAAATGATTTTTGACAACTGCCGTGTGTCAAAGGCTAATTTATTGGGTAATGTTGGCGAAGGTTTTAAACAGGCGATGAAAGTTTTAGATGGTGGAAGGATTTCTATTGCGGCATTGGCTTTAGGTATTGCAAAAGGTGCTTTTGATGCTGCGGTAGCATATTCAAAACAACGCCAGCAGTTTGGTCAGCCAATCTCCAGCTTTCAGGCCATTAGTTTTAAACTGGCTGATATGGCTACCGAAATTGAAGCAGCCGAATTATTGATCCGCCAGGCCGCAGATTTAAAGAACAGGCATTTGCCTATGACAAAAGAATCGGCCATGGCAAAATACTTTGCCTCAGAGGTTTCGGTAAGGGTAGCAACAGAAGCTGTTCAGATATTTGGTGGTTATGGTTATACCAAAGATTTTCCGGTAGAAAAATTTTATCGCGATAGTAAATTATGTACAATAGGCGAAGGAACGTCTGAAATACAGAAAATTGTAATCGCAAGAGAGGTGTTAGCTTAAAGCTAAAAGACTAAGGCTGGAAACTTAGTTAACGAAAAACAACAAACCAAATATATTATGAGCGTCCGGACGGTTTAACCACCTCCGGATTTTTTTTGTTTTAAAATTTTAAAACCAACTTTCAATTGCCGTTGTTTTTACTAAAGACTAATAATCAATGGGCAATTACCAATGAACTATTGACCATTGAACTAATGGACTGAAAAATATGGCAAAGTATTCAGAAAAAGCTGGTGAGAAAGTAGAAAAAACCATGCACGAAATGAAAGAGGGTAAGCTTAAAAGCGGATCAGGTAAAAAAGTGACTTCTAAAAAGCAGGCAGTTGCTATCGGATTATCGGAAGCCAGGAAAGCAGGAGCGAAGGTACCGAAGAAAAAGGATTAAAGACTAAAGCCGAAAGACCAAAGCGAATAGATATATTCTGAACTACTTGCAAAGCGCTTTAAGCTTTAGTCTTTGGACTTTCGACTTATTGCGGTATATCTTTAGTAGTTAAAATGCTATCTACTACATAAACGCTAAATCCGCGCCAAGGCAGGGTATTTTTATATTCTTTATAGTGGAGTTCGTAAAACTTGCCACTATTGGCCATCATTTTATCGGCAATTTCTTTATTTGCAATAGAAAATTCGAATTCATTGTTTTGTAGAGTGCCGGCTTGTTTGGATCGAATCCCACTTTGAATCAATTTACCCTCGTAAGTTTTAAAGATATAGCCTTTCTTTACTACATAATTTAATTCGCCGGCTTTAACGCCTTCGCCAAAAACAAAGAAATACCGATAATAGCAGATTGCTACGAGTAAAATAACGACTATAACCGCGATAATTGAGCCTACTTTTTTGCCTGTTGTCATATCATATAATGTATATATAAATGTAGGTAAACAACAGTTTAGTTTAACTAATGATTTAGATAATTTTTTCTTTTTATAAAAGCTTTCTCATTTTCAATATTTTGCTTACATTTGCAGCCCCGATAGCACGGGAAATTTTAAAAACCACGAGAGGAGGTATTTCAGCGTTATGATCATTATCAACATTAAAGACGGCGAATCATTAGATAAAGCCCTTAAACGTTTCAAGAAAAAGTTTGAAAAAACTGGTGTATTGAGAGAACTGCGTAGTCGCCAAGCATACGAGAAAAAATCCGTTGCTCGCCGTACTGAAATTAAACATGCTGTTTACATTCAGAATATGAATCAAGATACAACTGCATAGTTGTTTAAGATATAAATACGTTAAAGTCCTTCTGATGTAAAATCGGGAGGACTTTTTTGTTTTAAAAAGAAATCAAAAACTTTACAATAAACAATTAATTAATGATTTCTTTATATCAAAACTATTTGTAACTTCATATCAATGCCCCTCAAAAAGATATTGAATGTTGCTAAAAAGTTTTATAACCTATTTAACTCACGAGAAGCGCTATTCCCAGCACACCATTACCTCTTATCAAACAGATTTAGATCAGTTTGAAGCGTATGTCAATATTACATTCGAACTAAACTTTTTAGAAGTTAAGCATATTCACCTACGGAGCTATATGGTAGATCTGATGGAGAAGAAAGTATCAGAACAGACCATCAATAGAAAAATTTCGACATTGAGGAGTTTTTATAAATTTTTGCAGCGAAGCGGAAAGATTGATCAAAATCCTACCGTTTTAATTAAAGCACCAAAAATACCCAAAAGACTACCCGTATTTGTTGATTCGCAAAAGATGGATCAGTTATTGGATTCGGAGCATTATTTTAATGAAAGCTTCTCTTCTGTTCGCGATCATCTGGTAATCGAACTGCTTTTTGGTACCGGCATACGTTTAACAGAACTACTCCAGTTAAAAGATACTGATATTGATATTTATTCGGGAACAATAAAGGTATTGGGTAAAAGAAATAAAGAACGGATCATTCCTGTAAATAAACAGCTTATCAATCAGGTAAATACCTATGTTGAGCTAAAAAAGTTGCAAAACTTTAATAACAATTTGCCTATCTTAATCGTTACCAATACAGGTGCAGCGGCATATCCAAAATTAATATACCGTATTGTTACCTCATACCTAAACCACGTATCAACCAATGAGAAGAAAAGTCCCCACGTGCTTCGGCACAGTTATGCAACAAGCCTGCTAAATGCAGGAGCAGATCTAAATGCAATTAAAGAACTTTTGGGTCACGCCAGCTTAGCTGCAACCCAGGTTTACACCCACAATTCGATCGAAAGATTAAAAACAATTTATAAACAAGCCCATCCAAAGGCATAAAAAAAGGAGGAAAAATGAAAATCGGAGTTCAATCAATCCACTTCAGTGCAGACAGTAAGTTGTTAGATTTTATACAAAAAAAAGCAAATAAGCTAGATCAGTTTTTCGACCAGATCATTAGCGGAGAAGTGTATTTAAAGTTAGAAAACGTAGAGGATGAGGCCAATAAAATTAGTGAGATAAAACTCATTGTGCCGGGAGGGACCCTCTTCGCTAAAGAACAATGTAAATCATTTGAAGAAGCCACAGATCTGGCAATTGAATCGTTGAGAAAGCAGATCACTAAACATAAGGATAAAACACGCGCAAAATTAAGTGAGCATAAAGCAATTTTAAGCGAAAGCGAAGCCGCTGATTACTAAAATTAGCATTATTTTAAGAAAAGGCAACATGATTAATCATTATGTTGCCTTTTTTATGGACTACCGTGAGGAATTTGCTGCTGTTTTTTAATTGTTTTGACTAATTAATAAATGGTATCGATTGGATTTTTTTTAAAACTAATAAGGATATAAACGATTTGGTGACGTTAAAGGGTATAAGACGTGGTAGCTGGAAAGCGCCAGGACGTGGGGGCAAGTGCAATTAAACTTAAAAACCGATTCATATTCGTTAGAACACCGAAAAAGTTAAAAAAAATAATACGATTTTAAGCGAAAGCAAAGCGACTGATTATGAAGTACCTATTATTTTAAATCGTCTTAATTGAGCAGGAGGGCTAAAAATTTCACTATTTTTTTTCAAATTTATTTTGAAGTGAAATATAAGTGTGTATATTTGCATTCCCTTTCGGAAACGGTGTTAGGCCAAGAAGAAAAGGCTTGTTCTTTAAAAAGATAAAAGTTTTAAAAAAACACGTTAATAGTATGAAAAATGAAGATTTTTCGTATCATTGCACAAAATTTAAAGCCTCCTTAGCTCAGCTGGTAGAGCAACTGACTTGTAATCAGTAGGTCATTGGTTCGATTCCGATAGGAGGCTCTTTTTATTTTAAAGTGTTAGCATTTTAAAGTAGAAAATGGGGAGATTCCAGAGCGGCCAAATGGGACAGACTGTAACTCTGTTATCGCAAGATTTCGAAGGTTCGAATCCTTCTCTCCCCACACTTTAAATGAACGACCAAATGTTTTAATGAGAGATTATTTCTATCATTCTTTCATTCAATCAATCACTAGTTTTTAAAAGCGGAAGTAGCTCAGTTGGTAGAGCGATAGCCTTCCAAGCTATAGGTCGCGAGTTCGAACCTCGTCTTCCGCTCCAATAAAAATTAGAAAGTGGGCAGTTATTGGTAACAGTTTTTATTTGGTTAAAACTAAAGGCTGGAACTGGAAACTAAAAAGCCGACTTAGCTCAGCGGTAGAGCACTTCCTTGGTAAGGAAGAGGTCATGGGTTCAATTCCCATAGTTGGCTCAGGATAATAAAGCTTTGTTAAATCTGTTTAATATGCAGGGTAGACAAGGTTTTTTGTGTTGCATTGCATCAAAACAATAAATAAAATTAATAAAAAGTTAACCTACTAATTAGTTATAAATAAAATGGCAAAAGAAAAATTTGACCGTAGTAAACCGCACTTAAACATCGGTACAATCGGTCACGTCGATCACGGTAAAACAACTTTAACAGCAGCTATTACAAAAGTTTTAGCTGATGCAGGTTTATCTGAGGCACGTTCATTCGATTCAATTGACTCAGCTCCTGAGGAAAAAGAAAGAGGTATTACAATTAATACTGCGCACGTTGAGTATTCAACTGCAAACCGTCACTACGCACACGTAGATTGTCCAGGTCACGCGGATTATGTTAAAAACATGGTTACAGGTGCGGCTCAAATGGATGGTGCTATTATCGTTGTTGCTGCTACTGATGGTCCAATGCCACAAACTCGTGAGCACATCTTATTGGCTCGTCAGGTTGGTGTACCTTCATTGGTTGTATTCATGAACAAAGTGGATATGGTTGATGATCCTGAATTATTAGAATTAGTAGAAATGGAAGTTCGTGAATTATTATCGTTCTACGATTTCCCTGGTGATGATATTCCTGTTATTCAAGGTTCTGCTTTAGGTGGTTTGAACGGAGATGCTAAATGGGTAGCAAAAATTATGGAATTAATGGATGCTGTTGATAGCTACATTCCAATTCCTCCACGTTTAACTGATCTTCCATTCTTAATGCCTGTTGAAGATGTATTCTCGATCACTGGTCGTGGTACTGTAGCAACTGGTCGTATCGAGCGTGGTGTAATCAACTCTGGAGATCCAGTTGAAATCTTAGGTATGGGTGCTGAGAACTTAAAATCTACAGTAACTGGTGTTGAGATGTTCCGTAAGATCTTAGATTATGGTGAAGCTGGTGATAACGTAGGTTTATTGTTACGTGGTATTGAGAAAACTGATATCCGTCGTGGTATGGTAATCTGTAAACCAGGTTCAGTAACTCCTCACACTGATTTCAAAGCTGAGATCTATGTATTATCAAAAGCAGAAGGTGGTCGTCACACTCCATTCTTCAACAAATACCGTCCTCAATTCTATTTCCGTACCACAGACGTTACTGGTGAGATTTCACTAGCTGAAGGTACTGAGATGGTAATGCCAGGTGATAACGTTACAATCACTGTAAAGTTGATCAACGCTATCGCAATGGAAAAAGGTCTACGTTTCGCTATCCGTGAAGGTGGTAGAACAGTAGGTGCTGGTCAGGTAACTGAAATTTTAAAATAAATCTTAAATCCTGATTTATCGGGAATAAAGAAAAAATAAGAAAAGCAAAGTGTTTGAGCACGCTTAAGCACTTTGCTTTCTAATTACGGGAATAGTTCAACGGTAGAATAGAGGTCTCCAAAACCTTTGATCAGGGTTCGAATCCTTGTTCCCGTGCTCAAAACAATGGTTGAGTAATTGAATGAGTGAATGATTGAATTTGAAAGTCAGCTTTCGAATATTATCATTCACTCATTTAGTCATTCTGTCATTCAATAAATTAAATATGGCTAAAGTAGTTGAGTTTATAAAAGAATCGTACGATGAAATGACCCAGAAGGTTACATGGCCTACTTGGGGTGAACTGCAAAGTTCTGCAATTCTTGTATTAGTGGCTTCTTTAATTATTGCATTGGTTATTTTTGCAATGGATAAAGGATCGACATTTGTGTTAGATACTTTTTATAAATCACTTTCTAATTAATATTTACTAATGAGCGATCTAAAGTGGTACGTTGTAAGGGCTGTTAGCGGTAAGGAAAAGAAAGTAAAACAGTACATTGATGCTGAGATCAGCCGTTTAGGTTTCTCTCATTTGGTTCCTCAGGTTTTAATACCAATGGAAAAATATTACCAAATGAAAGATGGTAAAAAAATTGCCAAAGAGCGTAACTTTTATCCTGGTTATGTTTTAATCGAAGCTACATTAGATGGAGAATTAGAGCATATCATTAAAGGAATTAATAGTGTTATTGGTTTCCTGGGTGATAAAGCTGGTAATCCAATCCCAATGCGCCAGGCAGAAGTTAACCGTATTTTAGGTGTGGTTGATGAAATGAGTGAGCAAGGAGAAACGATGAATGTACCTTACTATGTTGGCGAAGGCATTAAAGTAATGGACGGACCTTTCAATGGTTTCTCAGGTATTATCGAAGAGGTAAACGAAGAGAAGAAAAAACTGAAAGTTATGGTTAAGATTTTTGGACGTAAAACGCCACTTGAGCTTAACTACATGCAAGTAGAAAAAGAGTAAGAAATTATTTTTAGAATATAAAAAGACCGCAGAATTTATTTCATGCGGTTTTTTCTTTTTAAATGATTTTTTAAATCGCTTAATAATTAATGTAAGTTTTGTGGTTTATTCCGTCAATGCGAACAAAAAGGGCCCCTGTAGTGGAGTGAAGCAATCTGTTGATGGCTTATAATCGAAGAAACTGTTTTTCTTAATCGCTGATTTATTGAACATATTTTATACACCTTATTTATTATTAAATATATTTCTCTCCATCTATTGTGCATCTGCAAGATTATCCATATCTTTGCAGTCCTTTTAGTTTTATAGGAACATAAAGGAATTTAAATGTTACATGCTTCCAATATTTAACATTGAGTTTTAAATAAACAAAAAACACAAAATGGCAAAAGAAGTCAGTGCAATGATCAAATTACAGATCAAAGGCGGAGCGGCAAATCCATCGCCACCGGTAGGACCTGCATTAGGTGCTAAAGGGGTGAATATTATGGAGTTTTGCAAACAGTACAACGCTCGTACCCAAGATAAAGCAGGTAAAGTATTGCCAGTTGTAATTACTGTTTATGCTGATAAGTCATTCGATTTCATCATCAAAACCCCTCCTGTAGCTATCCAGTTAAAAGATGCTACTAAATTACAGAGTGGTTCTGCTGAGCCTAACCGTAAAAAAGTTGGATCGGTGACCTGGGACCAGATTAAAGTTATTGCTGAAGATAAAATGCCTGATTTAAATGCATTTACAATCGAATCTGCAATGAGTATGGTTGCTGGTACAGCACGCAGTATGGGAATCACCGTTTCTGGTGACGCACCCTGGAACAATTAATTAAAAAACAGTTTACAACAGTGGCGAAATTAACTAAAAATCAAAAAAAGGCACACGCTAAAATAGAAGCTGGTAAAGCTTATACTTTACAGGCTGCTGCTGCTTTGGTAAAAGAAATCACTACCACTAAATTTGACGCATCAGTTGATATTGATGTATCTTTAGGTGTAGATCCGCGTAAAGCGAATCAAATGGTACGTGGTATTGCTACTTTACCACACGGTACAGGTAAAACTGTACGTGTTTTAGCTCTAGTAACTCCTGATAAGGAAGAAGAAGCGAAAGCAGCTGGCGCAGACTTCGTAGGTTTAGACGAATATGTGGCTAAAATTGAAGGTGGTTGGACCGATGTAGACATTATTATCACAACACCAGCTTGTATGGCAAAAGTAGGTAAATTAGGCCGCGTTTTAGGTCCAAGGAACTTAATGCCAAATCCAAAATCTGGTACAGTAACTAACGAAGTTGGTAAAGCTGTAACAGAGGTTAAAGCAGGTAAGATTGATTTTAAAGTAGACAAAAGCGGTATTATACACGCTTCAATAGGGAAAGTATCATTCCCAGCAGATAAAATTTATGAGAATGCACTTGAAATCATTCAGGTAATTTCAAAATTAAAACCATCTGCTGCTAAAGGAACTTATTTTAAAAGCATTCACGTGTCTTCTACAATGAGTCCTGGAATTGCAATTGAAACAAAATCAGTAGCGGGGATTTAATCATGAACAGAGAAGAAAAAAACGAAGTAGTTTTAGAACTACAAGGACAAATGCAAGAGTATGGCAATTTCTATATTGCTGATACATCTAGCCTTTCTGTTGAGCAGATTAACAACATCCGCCGCAAATGTTTCGAAGGTGATATCATCATGAAAGTTGCTAAAAACTCTTTAATCCGCAAAGCGATTGAAGGTTTAGATGGCGATGCTTCTGAGATATACGAAGCCCTTAAAGGTTCATCATCATTATTATTCTCAAAAACAGCAAACGCTCCGGCGAAGTTGATTAAAACTTTGAGAAGAACATCTGATAAACCAGTGCTTAAAGCAGCATATATAGATTCATCAGTATACGTTGGCGATGACCAATTGAATAACTTGGTAAGCTTAAAATCGAGAGAAGAGCTTATTGGCGATATCATTGGATTATTACAATCACCAGCTAAGAATGTTATATCTGCGCTTAAATCAAGCGGAGGCAAAATTGCAGGAATTGTTAAAACTCTACAAGAAAGAGAAGGTTAACGAACACCTTAAGTTCGCAATTAAACAAAATTATTTTTACGTAAATTTTTAAAATCTTAATAAAATGGCAGATTTAAAATCGTTTGCTGAGCAATTAGTAAACTTAACAGTTAAAGAAGTTAACGAATTAGCTCAAATCTTAAAAGACGAGTATGGTATCGAGCCTGCAGCTGCTGCTGTAGTTGCTGGTCCTGCTGCTGGTGGTGATGCACCTGCTGCTGCTGCAGAAAAAACATCATTTGATGTTATCTTAAAAGAAGCTGGTGGCGCTAAATTAGCAGTTGTAAAACTTGTTAAAGACTTAACTGGCCTTGGTTTGAAAGAAGCAAAAGACTTAGTTGACGGAGCACCAAAAGAATTAAAAGCTGGTGTTACTAAAGACGAAGCAGAAGCTCTTAAAAAACAATTAGAAGAAGCTGGAGCAGTAGTTGAGATTAAGTAATCACTTAACTTAGCTAAGCTAAAAATGTATTAGACACCGACTGAAAATGTCGGTGTCTTTACCTGTTTATAAACATCTCATTTTGTTTGGTTAATGAGAATGGTTGAAACTGAAACCAAACAAATAGTTTATTCTTAAACTAAAATCTTTTAGTCCATTGGCAAAGACAGTCGAACAAAGAGTAAATTTTGCAACTAGTAAGCACATTATAGACTATCCGGATTTTCTGGATGTGCAATTGCAATCATTCAGAGAATTTTTCCAGATAGATACCACATCAGACGATCGCTCTAGCGAAGGTTTGTTTAAAGTGTTTGCTGAAAACTTTCCAATAACAGATTCAAGAAATATCTTCGTATTGGAGTTTCTTGATTATTTTGTTGATCCGCCACGTTACGATATACATGAGTGTATTGAGCGTGGATTAACCTACAATGTTCCATTAAAAGCAAAGCTGAAGCTTTCTTGTAATGATGTAGAACATGAAGATTTTGAAACCATTATCCAGGATGTGTACTTAGGTACAATCCCGTATATGACACCAAAAGGTACGTTTGTTATCAACGGTGCAGAACGTGTTATCGTTTCGCAATTACACCGTTCTCCAGGAGTGTTCTTCGGTCAAAGCCGTCACACAAATGGAACCAAATTGTATTCTGCACGTGTAATTCCTTTCAAAGGTTCATGGATCGAGTTCGCTACAGACGTTAATAACGTAATGTATGCTTATATCGATCGTAAGAAAAAATTCCCGGTTACCACTTTATTACGTGCTATCGGTTACGATTCTGATAAAGACATCTTGGAACTTTTTGATCTTGCTGACGAAGTAAAAGTTAGTAAATCTGGTTTGAAGAAATATATCGGTCGTAAACTGGCAGCAAGGGTATTGAAAAAATGGGTTGAAGATTTTGTAGATGAAGATACAGGTGAGGTAGTTTCTATCGACCGTAATGAAGTGATTCTTGAAAGAGAAACCGTTTTAGAAGACGAACACATTGATATGGTTATCGAAGCAGGCGTAAAAAGCATCATCTTGTCTAAAGAAGATGGCGCAAGTCAGGCTGATTATACCATTATATATAATACATTACAGAAAGATACATCAAACTCAGAAAAAGAAGCTGTAGAAAACATCTATCGTGCTTTGCGTAACGCAGAACCACCTGATGAGGAAACAGCCCGTGGTATCATTGATCGTTTATTCTTTTCAGATAAACGTTACGATTTAGGAGATGTTGGTCGTTACCGCATCAACCGTAAATTAAAAATGAATACCCCTGATGAGGTTAAAGTATTAACAAAAGCAGATATTATTGCAATTGTGAAATACCTGATCAAATTGATCAACTCAAAAGAAGAGGTAGATGATATCGATCACTTGTCTAACCGTCGTGTACGTACGGTAGGTGAGCAATTGTACGCACAATTTGGTGTTGGTTTAGCCCGTATGGCCAGAACAATCCGTGAGCGTATGAATATTCGCGATAACGAGGTGTTTACACCAACTGATTTGATTAACGCCCGTACGTTATCATCGGTTATCAACTCGTTCTTTGGTACTAACCAGTTATCTCAGTTCATGGATCAAACGAATCCATTGGCAGAGATCACACACAAACGCCGTTTATCGGCTTTAGGCCCAGGTGGTTTATCACGTGAGCGTGCCGGTTTCGAGGTACGTGACGTTCACTATACGCACTATGGTCGTTTATGTACTATTGAAACACCAGAGGGACCAAACATTGGTTTGATTTCATCACTTTGTGTGCATGCAAAAATCAATAATTTAGGTTTCATTGAAACACCATACAAACGTGTTGAAGATGGTAAAGTAGTTGTAGATTCAGACGTTATTTATTTATCTGCAGAAGATGAAGATGGTAAAACCATCGCTCAGGCCAATGCAGAGTATGATGATAAAGGTAATTTTACCACACCACGTGTTAAAGCGCGTTATGAGGGTGACTTCCCGATTATTGAGCCTGAGAAATTAGACTTAATGGACGTTGCGCCTAACCAGATTACTTCAATCGCTGCTTCGTTGATCCCGTTCTTAGAACATGATGATGCGAACAGGGCGTTGATGGGATCGAACATGCAACGCCAGGCCGTACCATTGTTACGTCCTGAAGCACCAATTGTAGGTACAGGTTTAGAAGGTCGCGTTGCACGTGACTCAAGAACTTTGATCAATGCAGAAGGTGACGGTGTTGTAGAGTATGTTGATGCTAACGAAATCACCATTAAATATGAGCGTAACGAAGATGATCGTTTAGTTTCATTTGAAGGTGATAGCAAAACTTACCGTTTAATTAAATTCAAAAAAACCAACCAGAATACTTGTATCAACTTAAAACCAATCGTTAAGAAAGGTCAGAAAGTTACTAAAGGACAAGTACTTTGCGAAGGTTATGCAACTGAGAATGGTGAATTGGCATTGGGTAGAAACTTGAAAGTGGCATTCATGCCTTGGCAAGGTTTCAACTTTGAGGATGCGATTGTAATCAACGAGCGTATTGTTCGTGATGACGTTTTCACTTCATTGCATATTGAAGAGTTTGAATTAGAAGTACGTGATACTAAACGTGGAGAAGAGGAATTAACACCAGATATCCCGAACGTTTCCGAAGAGGCTACTAAAGACCTTGATGAAAACGGTATTATCCGTATTGGTGCTGATGTAAAAGAAGGTGATATTTTAATTGGTAAGATTACGCCAAAAGGAGAATCAGATCCTTCACCGGAAGAGAAATTACTACGTGCAATTTTTGGTGATAAAGCAGGTGATGTTAAAGATGCGTCTTTAAAAACTCCTCCTTCGATCCAAGGTGTGGTAATTGATACCAAATTATTCAGCCGTGCTAAGAAAACTACAAAAGCTGAGGAAAAATCGGCAATTGAGAAATTAGACAAAGGATATAACAATATCACTGAGAAATTAAAAGCAGAATTAGTTGACAAATTATTCACCATCGTAAATGGAAAAACATCTCAAGGTGTATTTAACATTTACAAAGAATTATTAGTTGCTAAAGGCGCTAAATTTACTCAGAAAATTTTAGCTGAGCTTGATTATAATCACATTAGCCCTAACAAATGGACTACTGATGATGATAAAAACGAGATGATTAAAATGTTGCTTCACAATTACGGTATCCGTGTTAACGAAGAACTTGGTGCTTACAAACGCGATAAATTCGCGATCAGTGTAGGTGATGAGCTTCCTTCAGGAATCGTACAGATGGCAAAAGTTTATGTAGCTAAAAAACGTAAATTAAAAGTAGGTGATAAAATGGCGGGTCGCCACGGTAACAAAGGTATTGTTGCGCGTATTGTACGTGATGAAGATATGCCTTTCTTAGCTGATGGTACTCCGGTTGATATCGTGTTGAACCCACTGGGTGTACCTTCACGTATGAACCTTGGTCAGATCTACGAAACCGTATTGGCATGGGCCGGTAAAGAATTGGGTGTTAAATTTGCAACTCCGATTTTTGATGGTGCTACGCACGATGAGGTGGAAGAATGGATCGCTAAAGCAGGAGTTCCTGCTTCAGGAAAAACCTACTTATACAATGGTTTAACAGGTGAGCGTTTCGATCAGACTACAACTGTAGGTATTATCTACATGTTGAAATTAGGTCACATGGTTGATGATAAGATGCACGCCCGTTCAATCGGACCATACTCATTAATTACACAACAACCATTGGGTGGTAAAGCCCAATTCGGTGGTCAGCGTTTTGGTGAGATGGAGGTTTGGGCATTAGAGGCATTCGGTGCAGCTAATATTCTTCAGGAGATCTTAACCGTTAAATCGGATGATGTAATCGGAAGAGCGAAAACTTACGAAGCCATTGTTAAAGGTGAGAACCTACCAACACCAGGTGTACCAGAATCGTTCAACGTATTGGTACATGAGTTACGCGGATTAGGTTTAGATATTACGTTAGACTAAGTATTAAGTATAAAGTATCGAGTATCAAGAAGGTTAATTCAATCTCGATACTTGATATTAAGTACTTGCTACTAAAAACAAAAAGATATGTCTTACAAAAAGGATAATAAATTAAAAAGCAATTTCACATCAATCACGATTAGCTTATCGTCTCCAGAAATTATTTTGGAACGTTCAAGCGGTGAGGTGTTGAAACCAGAAACCATTAACTACCGTACTTACAAACCTGAGCGTGATGGTTTGTTCTGTGAGCGTATTTTTGGTCCGGTAAAAGATTACGAATGTCATTGCGGTAAATACAAACGTATCCGTTATAAAGGTATTGTTTGCGATCGTTGTGGTGTTGAAGTAACGGAGAAAAAAGTACGCCGTGAACGTATGGGACACATTGCTTTAGTGGTTCCTGTTGCGCACATCTGGTACTTCCGCTCTTTACCAAACAAAATCGGTTATTTATTAGGTTTACCTACTAAAAAATTAGATTTAATTATCTATTACGAGCGTTACGTAGTTATTCAATCAGGCTTAATGGCTGAAGAAGGTATCAACTATATGGACTTCTTAACGGAAGAAGAATATTTAGATATCTTAGATAAATTACCTAAAGAAAACCAATACTTAGACGATAAAGATCCTAATAAATTCATCGCCAAAATGGGTGCTGAAGCATTAGAAGATTTATTAAAACGTATTGATTTAGATACTTTATCTTATGATTTACGTCACCAGGCAGCTAACGAAACTTCTCAGCAACGTAAAAATGAGGCTTTAAAACGTCTTCAGGTTGTTGAAGCTTTCCGTGGAGCTAATACACGTATCGAGAATCGCCCTGAGTGGATGATTGTTAAAATCGTTCCGGTTATTCCACCAGAATTACGTCCGTTAGTGCCATTAGAAGGTGGCCGTTTCGCTACTTCCGATTTAAATGATTTATACCGTCGTGTAATTATCCGTAACAACCGTTTAAAACGTTTGATCGAGATTAAAGCACCAGAGGTAATTTTACGTAACGAGAAACGTATGTTGCAGGAAGCTGTAGATTCGTTATTCGATAACTCACGTAAAGTTAACGCGGTAAAAACTGAAGGTAACCGTGCTTTGAAATCACTTTCAGATATCTTGAAAGGTAAACAAGGTCGTTTCCGTCAGAATTTATTAGGTAAACGTGTGGATTATTCAGCTCGTTCGGTAATTGTTGTAGGGCCTAGCCTTAAATTACACGAGTGCGGTATTCCGAAAGATATGGCTGCTGAGCTTTACAAACCATTCATTATTCGTAAGATGATTGAGCGTGGTGTAGTAAAAACAGTTAAATCTGCTAAGAAAATCGTTGATAGAAAAGATCCATTAGTTTGGGATATTTTAGAAAATGTATTAAAAGGTCACCCGGTGTTATTAAACCGTGCACCTACGCTACACAGACTAGGTATTCAGGCTTTCCAGCCAAAATTAATTGAAGGAAAAGCAATCCAGTTACACCCGCTAGTTTGTACTGCGTTCAACGCCGATTTTGATGGTGACCAGATGGCTGTCCACCTACCTTTAGGTAATGCAGCAATTTTGGAAGCCCAAGTATTAATGTTGGCCGCACACAACATCTTAAACCCTGCAAACGGTACGCCAATTACAGTACCATCACAGGATATGGTTTTGGGTCTTTATTATATTACTAAAGGCCGTAGAACAGATGAAACCAGAGTTGTAAAAGGACAGGATTCGAATTTCTATTCTCCGGAAGAAGTTATCATTGCTTATAACGAGAAAGAATTAGACTTGCATGCATTTATCAAAGTAAGGGTAAATGTTAAACAAGCCGACGGTTCTATCGTTAATAAATTAACTGAAACCACTGTAGGTAGGGTATTGTTCAACCAAATGGTTCCTGAAGAAGTTGGTTATATCAATGAATTATTAACCAAAAAATCTTTAAGAGATATTATTGGTGAAGTAGTGAAAATGACTGGTATGGCCCGTGCTTCACAATTCTTAGATGATATCAAAGAGTTGGGATTCCGTATGGCATTCCAGGGAGGTTTATCGTTCAACTTACAAGACGTAAACATTCCGGTAGAAAAACATACTTTATTAGAACAGGCAGCAGCTGAAGTTGAAGAGGTAAGAAACAACTATAACATGGGTTTCATTACCAACAACGAACGTTACAACCAGATTATCGATATCTGGACCCGTATCAACAACAGGTTAACTACATTCGTTATGACTCAGTTATCGTCAGATAACCAAGGTTTTAACTCGGTTTACATGATGCTTGATTCAGGTGCACGTGGATCTAAAGAGCAGATTCGTCAGCTTTGCGGAATGCGTGGTTTGATGGCAAAACCTCAAAAATCAGGTTCAGGTGGCGATATCATCGAAAACCCGATCTTATCAAACTTTAAAGAAGGTTTATCGGTATTAGAGTACTTTATCTCTACTCACGGTGCACGTAAAGGTTTGGCAGATACGGCGTTAAAAACGGCGGATGCGGGTTACTTAACCCGTCGTTTACATGATGTGGCGCAGGATATGATTGTTAACGATAACGATTGTGGTACTTTAAGAGGTATGTATACTACCGCTTTAAAAGATCAGGAAGATATCGTTGAGCCTTTGTACGACAGGATTTTAGGCCGTACTTCACTACATGATGTGTACAATCCATTGGATAACACTTTATTAGTGGGTGCTGGAGAAGATATTAACGAAGATGTAGCTAAATTGATCGAAGAATCTCCACTAGAAGGTATCGAGATCCGTTCAGTATTAACTTGCGAATCTAAACGTGGTGTTTGTGCATTATGTTATGGCCGTAACTTAGCATCTGGTAAACGCGTTCAAAGAGGTGAGGCAGTTGGTGTAATTGCAGCACAGTCTATCGGTGAGCCGGGTACACAGTTAACACTTCGTACTTTCCACGTGGGTGGTACTGCATCAAACATTGCTGCAGAATCTAACATCGTAGCTAAGTTTGATGGTGTAATCGAATTCGAAAATATCCGTACTGTAGATACACAAACAGAAGAAGGAACAGTTCAGGTGGTATTAGGTCGTTCAGGTGAGTTCAAAATTGTTGAGCCAGGAACCGGACGTATCATTGTAACCAACAACATTCCTTACGGTGCATTCTTATTCGTAAAAGAAGGTGATAAACTTTCTAAAGGTGATAAAATCTGTTCGTGGGATCCGTACAACGCGGTTATTCTATCAGAATTTGCCGGTAAAGCACAATTTGATGCCATTATTGAAGGTGTAACCTTCCGTGAAGAATCAGATGAGCAAACTGGTCACCGTGAAAAAGTAATTATCGATACACGTGATAAAACTAAAAACCCTTCAGTTCAGATCGTTGATAAGAAAGGTGAATTCATTAAAGGTTATAACATTCCGGTAGGTGCCCACGTTTCAGTTGATGAAGGTGAAACTATCCAAACTGGTCAGATTATCGCTAAGATTCCTCGTGCAACTGGTAAAACCCGAGATATTACAGGTGGTTTACCTCGTGTAACGGAATTATTTGAAGCGCGTAACCCATCTAACCCAGCTGTAGTAACTGAGATTGATGGTGTGGTAACTTTAGGTGGCGTTAAACGTGGTAACCGTGAAATCACAATCGAATCGAAAGATGGTGAAGTTAAAAAATACCTGGTTCCATTGTCGAAACACATCCTTGTTCAGGATAACGACTTTGTAAAAGCAGGTATGCCTTTGTCAGATGGTTCAATTTCTCCTGCCGATATCTTATCAATTAAAGGCCCTGCAGCGGTTCAAGAATACCTGGTAAATGGTATTCAAGAGGTTTACCGTTTACAAGGTGTGAAAATTAACGATAAGCACTTCGAGGTAATTGTTCACCAGATGATGCAGAAAGTTCACATTGAGGATCCAGGTGATACTATTTTCTTAGAAAACAATGCTGTTGACCGTTGGGATTTTGCTGACGAGAATGATGCGATGTACGACAAGAAAGTGGTTGAAGATGCAGGTGATTCTACAGATTTCAAACCAGGTCAGATTGTTTCATTACGTAGATTAAGAGACGAAAATTCTCAATTGAAACGTAAAGATTTAAAACAGATCACGGTTAGGGATGCAAGACCAGCAACTGCAAGTTCTATCTTACAAGGTATTACACGTGCATCATTAGGTACTAAATCGTTCATTTCTGCGGCTTCGTTCCAGGAAACTACGAAAGTATTAAATGAGGCAGCTATTGCAGGTAAACGCGATAATATGTTAGGCTTGAAAGAAAACGTGATCGTTGGTCACTTAATCCCTTCAGGTACTGGTGTACGTGGTTACGAAAGAATCATCGTTGGTTCGCAAGAAGAATACGATAAATTATTAGCTTCGAAACAAGAAGAAGTAGAAGCTTAGATTTTAATAGTAATTTTAAGCCCTCTGAATTTTTATTCAGAGGGCTTTTTTGTTTATGAAAGAATCTATCCATTTTGTTACAGTCCGTCAAACGTTTGCGTAGCGGCACCTTCTTAATCACTTAATCTTATTTTGTTAGGTTTGATTAACTTAGGTTTATGAAGTTTTTATCTGTGATATTAATCATGGGCTTGGGTTTAACAAGCGCAGCTCAGGATGTTAGTCTGGCCTTACAAAAAGCAAAATTGCCAGATAGCGAAGCTATAAATAAGGAGTGGAATAATGCCTCTGAAGGTTTAAATGTTAGTTTTGCTAATAGTAACCTCAGGTTTGCAAAAGAGGTACCTCCAGCCATTTCAATTCAAAATACATGGAATACTGCTGCCTGGAAAGGAGAAAAAGTACATACCCAGCTGTTGCTTTGGACAAAAGCTAAGCATACCAACATCAGTATTCAGGTTTCTGATCTCAAAGATCAACAAGGTAATAGCATAAAAAAAGAAAACATTACTTCAGGTATAATTAGATATGTAATTACCGACGAGTTTAGAGATGGCTGTGGCTACCGTAAAGCTGCAGATTTTGATTCATCGTATGTAGCAGACCTGATCGATACCAAACTTAATACGATCGGCATTAATGCTAAAAATACACAACCAGTTTGGTTAAGTATAAAAGTTCCTGTGAATGTAAAAGCCGGAAGTTACGCTGGAACAGTCAAAATTAAAGGGGAGAAGGAATACAATTTGCGCATTAAAATCAAGGTACTCGATAAAACTTTGCCACCTCCAAGTGAGTGGAAATATGATTTAGATTTATGGCAGCATCCCGCTGCTATTGCCCGGGCACATAATGTAAAATTATGGAGCGACGAACATTTTGTATTAATGAAACCATATTATACAATGTTGGCCAATGCCGGACAGAAAACCATTACAGCAAGTATTGTAAACGAACCCTGGGGGCATCAAACCTACGATGATTATCCAAGTTTAATCAAATGGATAAAGAAAAAAGATGGCAGTTGGCTTTACGATTATAGCCTATTTGATAGATACATTGCTTTTGTAATGACCACTGGCATAAATCAACGTATTAATTGCTATAGTATGGTGCCGTGGAAAATTGCTTTTACCTATTGGGATGAAAGTACACAGAAAGAAGCTGTTTTTACAGAAGCCATCGGTACTCCTGGTTACGATGCTTTTTGGAAGAACATGCTGACCGATTTCACCAAACATTTAAAAGCTAAGAACTGGTTCGAGAAGACTTATATCGCTATGGATGAGCGCCCGATGAAAGCTATGCAGGCTGTAATTAAACTATTAAAAAGTGTTGATCCGAAATGGAAACTCGCTTTAGCTGGTGAATACCATCAAGAAATCGAAAAAGATATCGATAATTATTGTATTGCTTCAAAATGGGAATTTCCGGCTGATGTGTTGCAAAAACGTAACGAGCAAGGTAAAACCAGTACCTGGTATACTTGCTGTACCGAACCTTACCCAAATGCATTCAGTTTCTCTTCGCCTGCAGAACAGGTATGGATGGGTTGGTATACCGCCAATAAAAACATGGATGGTTATTTGCGTTGGGCTTATAACAGCTGGACCAAAAATCCTTTAACCGATACGCGTTTTACAGCATGGCCCGCTGGCGATACTTATCAGGTTTATCCTGGACCATTAACATCGGTCAGGTTTGAAAAATTGATTGAAGGTGGACAGGATTTCGAGAAAATTAAACAGCTGCAGGCACTTTATGCCAAAAACAAGAATACAGCAGCACTAGAGGAATTGAATAAAGCTTTAGAAAATTTCAACTTAAAATCTTTATCAACGGTTACTGCTGATGAAATTTTAAAACGCGTAAAACCGCTGCTAAACAAATAATAGATGAAGCCAAATGCTTTTTTGTAGGGTTGATGATCTGCTTGGTGTATTGTGAATTCCGGCAAAATATATACCAGTAAAAGCAATGGTTATTGCAGGTAATAAAAAAGCATTGGCTATTTCGGAGTTAGATTTTTTAGAAAAATAAATTTAAAGCGCCATAAAATTTAATTTTATTTCAAACATTATGTTTTAAATTCCGCTTAAGCAGTGGAATTTTTTATTTTTGAGCCATTATGGAAGAACAACAAAACGAGAATCAATTAAATATAGAGTTATCAGAAGAAATTGCTGAGGGAATTTTTTCTAACCTAGCCATCATTACCCACTCTAATACCGAATTTGTATTAGATTTTATCCGTGTAATGCCGGGAATTCCGAAGGCAAAAGTTAAATCAAGAATTATCTTAACTCCAGAACACGCAAAACGTTTATTATCAGCGTTGGAAGATAATATTCAGAAATTCGAAGCTGTAAACGGG
Organism: Pedobacter sp. Bi27; assembly: GCF_918698255.1. Taxonomy (NCBI): domain Bacteria; kingdom Pseudomonadati; phylum Bacteroidota; class Sphingobacteriia; order Sphingobacteriales; family Sphingobacteriaceae; genus Pedobacter; species Pedobacter sp. Bi27. Next base: position 868,675 of record NZ_CAKKMW010000001.1, on the reverse strand, counting down.
CGTATTAAAACTCAAGAAGAACCACCTTTTCCTATGGGCTTCGGCGGGCCAACCGCTCAAGCGTAAGACTATTCAAAATCTTACAAACAAATATTTGTTTGCTATGTTAGCATAGTATATATTTGTGTATAACCATTTATAGATGAAAAAATTTTTATTGAGCGCATTACTTTCTGCCCCACTTTGGGTTTTGGGGCAGGGTTTCCAGGTTAATTTACAAGGACAGAAACAAATTGGTATGGCAGGTGCAGGTTCTGCATTGGCTTTAGACGAGGCTTCCGTATTTTATAATCCCGGTGCAGTAACTTTCTTAGAGAAAAACTCAGTTTCAGCAGGTGTAAACCCATTATTATTTAAATCCGCTTTTAAACAAACGGGTTCGAATGTTACAGAGGATGTGAAGAACAAAATTGCCCCTCCTTTCGAGTTTTATGCGGTGTGGGGGCCGAAATCAAATAAGTGGAAGTTAGGTTTAGGTGTGTATACGCCTTTTGGCGGTTTAGTAGATTGGGGCGATAATTGGTCTGGTAAGTATGCTTTAACCTCATTAAATTTAAAAGCAATCTATTTTCAACCAACATTAAGTATAAAAATTACCGATCGTATTGGTATAGGTGCAGGTTTTGTTTATAACCACGGAGATGTAAATCTTCAAAGAGCTATTCCTGTAAATTTCCCCGACGGTCGTTCGGCAAAAGCAACCTTAGATGGTACCGGAACAGGTTATGGATGGAATGCGGGTTTATATATCAAAACATTAAGCAATATCTCTTTTGCACTCGTACATAAATCGAAGGTAATTACGAAACTTGACGGTGGTTCAGCAGAATTTGAGGTCCCAAAGTCATTAGAAGGATCTTTTCCAGCAGGAAATACCTTTAACGCCGAATTACCCTTACCAGCTACCACAAGTTTAGGTATAGGTATTCCATTGTCAAAAAGTACAGTTTTAGCTTTTGATGCAAGTTGGGTACAATGGCATATTTATCAGGATTTGTCTTTTGATTATGCTACCAATACACCTGCGCTCGTTGATACAAAATCAGCGCGCAATTATCGTGATGGTTCTTCGTTTAAATTAGGTATTAACCACCAGGCCTCAGAGAAATTAGCACTAAGAGCAGGTGTTGGTTATGCCTTTTCTCCAGTACAGGATGGATACGTAACACCTGAAGCTCCTGATGCTGACCGATACATTTTAAGTGCAGGTTTAGGTTATACGCCAACCCGCCATTTTGAAGTTAACGCATCGTTCTTTTTTGAAGATGTTAAATCGCGTAAACAAAAGAATATTGAAACGGGCCTGGATGGTACCTTTAAAACTTTGGTTTATGCACCAGGTATTTCATTAACTTATAAATGGTAGGAGAAATTTAAATGAAAAGATATATATTAAATAGTTTCGTTGCTGCTATCATCCTTTTTGCAGCAGCATGTAAACCCGAAATAGAAACGCCTGCAGGTACAACTGCCGGACAAGCTAATTTTAGTAAATACATTGCTGTGGGTAACTCCTTAACTTCAGGATATGCTGATGGAGGTTTATATCTGGAAGGACAAAAAGTTGCTTATCCAAACTTAATTGCTGCAAAAATGGCCACAGTAGGTGGAGGAGCATTTACCTCTCCGTTTTTTAGCGAAGAACATTCAAATGGCTCAGGTTATATTTCTTTAACAGCACTGGTTAATGGTACCCCAACTTTAACTCCTGTTGTTGATAAACTGGCTATAAGAGATGCAGCGAAGCATTTAGACAAATACAATGGCGAAATCCAAAATTTGGGTATACCTGGAATGCGTGTTGATCTGGCTTTCGATCCAACGCTTACTTTCAGTGCTGCAAATCCTTATTTCGAGCGTTTGTTGCCAGATGCTCAGGTAGGTAAAACCAATTATTTTCAGTTTATTCAGGGAAGAAATCATACTTTTTTCTCGCTTTGGCTTGGAAATAATGATGTATTGGGTTACGCTTTAAATGGTGCAGTTACCGTATCTACCGATCCTACAACGGCTTTAACAGATAAGGTTACTTTTTCTTCTTTATATGCTAATTTTTTAAATGTTTTAACTGCAGCTGGCCAAAAGGGTATAGTTGGTACTATTCCTGATGTAACTGCAATCCCTTATTTTAATACAGTTACCGTAGCAGCTTTATTAAATGCTGCCAAAGCAATTAATCCTGCAGCGGCAGCTATTTATATTCAAACAGGAACAGGTGCGGTAAGGCCTGCAACTGCTGAAGATTTAATCCGTTTACCGTTTCAATCAGAAGGCATATTTGGAAAACCAAATGGTTCTGGCATTCCTTATGGTTTGCACCCATTGAATCCGATTGAAAATAAATGGGTATTAGATAAGGATGAAGTAATTAAATTAAAAGATTATGTAAATAGCTACAATAGCAGCATTAAATCTTTAGCCACAAGCAAAGGTTTAGCCATTGCAGACACTTATGCTTATTTTAATCAGGTTAAAACAGGTATTAATGTTCAGGGAGTTGGTATCAATGCTTCATTTATTACCGGTGGCGCATTCTCTTTAGATGGTGTTCACTTAACGCCGCGTGGAAATGCAGTAATTGCCAATGTATTTATAGATGCCATTAATGCTAAATACGGTTCTACTGTACCAAACATTGATATTACGCAATACAGAGGCGTGAAATTCCCAAATTAATTCAAAAAGATTTTTATATTTTTAAAAGGTTCTAACGCTGTTAGGACCTTTTTTCATTTAGCCTATCATGGATAAAATTGATTACCCTTTCTTTTTCAATAGGTTCAAACCAATTGATCTCTTCATCTCTTCTAAACCAGGTGAGTTGGCGTTTGGCAAAGCGACGCGTATTTTGTTTGATTGCCGAAACGGCATCTTCAAGAGATAATTTTCCATCTAGGTAGTCGAAAAGCTCACTGTAGCCTACCGTGTTTAAAGCATTATATTTTTTAAAGGGTATTAGCGATTTTACCTCTTCTACTAAACCATCAGCAATCATTTTATCAACTCTTCGGTTAATTCGGTCGTAAAGGATAGCACGGTCGGTATTGAGACCTATTTTGATAATGTTAAATGGTCTTTCCTTTTTTGTAGCGGAAAGCATTGACGAAAGTTTTTGTCCGGTTGATAAAAATACTTCCAAACCCCTGATCATTCTTTGTGGATTTTGTTGATCTACCTTTGCAAAATATTCAGGATCTAATGTTGCCAGCTGTTTTTGGATACTTGATAATCCTTCTTCTTCAAACTGTTTATTGAGCCTTTCACGTATGGCTAAATCAATATCTGGCATTTCATCCAAGCCATTAATTAAGGCATTAACATATAAACCCGAACCTCCAACCATAATGGCCAGATTGTGTTTTTTAAAAATTTGATCGAGGATATTTAGCCCTTCTATCTCAAAATCGCCGGTACTGAACAGTTGTGAAACCGAATGTGAATCAATAAAGTGATGTTTTGCCGCTGCTAACTCGTCTGCATCAGGTTTTGCGGTTCCTATGGCCATTTCCTTAAAAAACTGGCGGGAATCGGCAGAAATGATTTCTGTATTAAAATGTTGTGCCAATTGTATCGCCAAAGCCGTCTTTCCTATTGCGGTGGGTCCAACAATAGAAATTAAGGTTTTTGATTTTTTAATAGTTTGATCTGCGGTAAGCATAACATTTTAAAAGAAAAAGTCAGATGTATGCATCTGACTTTGTATGGATAATAATTCGTTCAATTAGTGCTGATCCCGAAGGTTCTGGGCAACATGATGATATGGTGAATTAATAGTCGTCTTTGTGGCTATCATCTTCGAAGTTATCACTATCAGAAAATTCGTCGCCGAATTCGTCTTCTTCGCTTTCTTCATCTTCCTCCCGCTCTTCGGTATTGATCCCCATTTCGCCCATGGCTTCCAATTCGTCGGTGTCTTCTGGTACAAAGTTCATTTCATTTAAGAAATCAAATTCGCTTGCCGCCGCTGCTGCACCTCTTGGATCAACGGCCTGTGGGCTGTTTTGCTCCATTATTTTTGGTGCCTCACCACTGCTTTTAGCTAAAAATGGGTATTCGATATTTGGATCGGCATCTAAAATTATTTTTACCAGCTCTACATGAAAATCATAAGGGCGATCGAAATTGTAGATATAGTAAAACTTTTGATGCGGATCTTCAATAAAACCACTTAATTTAGAATTCTCCATTAAAACTACACGGTCTTTTTTACGCTCACTTGGTAAATAAGCAATTTCATCACCTTTTAACCAATTATCGGTGCTTACGTAAAAAGAGGAAGATTTTTCGGCATTATAACCCGTAGATCTGTGAATAGCCTTGTGCAGGTCTTCAAATGTTTGGTTTGATTTAATGTCGATCTCTCTTACAACATCATCAAAATCTTCGAAAGTAATTCTAAATTTATAAATAGCCATTATAGTGTTTTGGAACCGTAAAAATAAAGTTAATTTATAATTACCACAAATATCAGGTGGCATAAAAGACAGCCTAATTGTAGTGTTTTAGCAATTAAATTATTTATTAACAGGATTTAATCCCATTTGTTTTGCCTGATTTAGCATAAAATTAAATGCTTCGTGATAGTCGTTTGTAATCTCGCCCTCTAATATGGCTTCACGGATGGCATTTTTGATTAAGCCAACCTCTTTTCCTGCATCAAGACCGAAAGTTTCCATGATATCGTTTCCTGAAATAGGAGGCTGCCAGTTTCTAATTTTATCGCGTTCTTCTACATCCTTTAGCTTTTGTTTAACCAGCTCAAAGTTGTTTCGGTATTTTGTTTTTTTGTATTCGTTTTTAGTCGTTACATCGGCATTGCAAAGCAGCATTAAACTTTCAATTTCTTCGCCGGCATCAAAAAGTAACCGCCTTACCGCAGAATCTGTAACGGTTTCCTGCGCCAGAACAATCGGACGTAAATGAAGCTGTACCAATTTTTGCACATACTTCATCTTTTCGTTTAAAGGCAGTTTTAACTGTGCAAATATTTTCGGAACCATTCTGGCGCCTCTATCTTCATGTCCGTGGAATGTCCAGCCGTGGCCTTCTTCAAAACGTTTAGTGGCAGGTTTGGCAATATCGTGTAAAATCGCCGCCCAACGCAACCATAAATCGTCAGTGTCTGCGCAAATGTTATCTAATACTTCAAGTGTATGGTAAAAATTGTCTTTATGACCTTTTCCTTTAATAATCTCTACCCCATAAAGCTGTGCCATTTGAGGGAAAATGAGCTGCAATAAGCCTGTATCAAAAAGATGTTTGAAGCCTATAGAAGGTTTTTTTGAGAGGATGATTTTATTCATCTCATCTGTTATCCGCTCTTTTGATACAATGGTAATACGCTGTTTTTGCGTTTTAATGGCATTTAGGGCAACCGGATCGATGTTGAAATTAAGCTGCGAAGCAAAGCGGATCGCCCTCATCATGCGCAAAGGATCGTCAGAAAAAGTAATTTCCGGGTCGAGTGGGGTACGGATGAGCTTGTTTTCTAAATCTTTAATCCCGTCAAACGGATCTAATAATTCACCAAAATGATCGGCATTTAAATTGATTGCTAAAGCATTGATGGTAAAATCTCTGCGCAGCTGGTCATCTTCTAAGGTACCATCTTCAACAATGGGTTTACGTGAATCAGAACGGTAAGATTCTTTTCTGGCGCCTACAAATTCGACTTCTAAATCCTGATATTTAATATTTGCTGTGCCAAAATTTTTAAAAACAGCAACTTTGGTGTTCAGTTTTCTACCAACGGCTTCAGCATATTCTATTCCACTGCCCACAACAACAACATCAATATCTTTTGAAGTGCGTTCTAAAAATAAATCGCGAACAAAGCCTCCGATTACATATGCTTCGGTATTGTTCTTATCGGCAATGGTGGATAAGGTTTTAAATATTGGGTTTTGTAGGTGTTGCTGCATCAAGTTAGTTATTTTGTCACGCCGAGATAGAAAGCATCTGCGAGCTATGAAACAGATCCTTCGTGCCTCAGGATGACAATAAGAATTACAAAAGTAATAAAATTACTTGCGAATAAACTCAAACTGTCCACCCGGAGAAAGTTTCATAATGGTTGATGGTTTTCTGTTGGTCCGGTTTTCCTGCTCAAAGTCTACCACATAATCAACAGCATCAATAATTTCGGGGGCTATATCGTCAAAGAATTTTGGTGAAGGCTGTCCGCTTAAATTTGCCGAGGTAGAAACTATAGGTTTCCTAAAGCGTTGGATTAAAGGTGTGCAAAAATCGTGTTTAACGATTCTGATCCCCACACTTCCGTCAGCATTGATTACATTTTGGGCTAAATTTTTTGCTCCAGAGAAAATAATGGTTAAAGGATTTTCAGCATATTCAATTAAATCGTAAGCCACATCAGGTATTTCGGCAACATAACTTTGCAGTTTGCTGTCTACATCCAATAACACAATGAGGCTCTTTTCGGCAGGACGGTTTTTTATCTTCAATAATTTATCTACCGCATCGGCATTGCTTGCATCGCAGCCCAAGCCCCAAATGGTGTCTGTTGGATATAAAATAACACCACCTGATTTTAATACTTCAAAAGCTTTGTTAATCTCGTCTCTTAGCATTTTACAAAGTTAATTTATTAAGAGGAAGTTAAATAATCTTTATATGTATTTCCTGTGGTGTCAAATATTTCTATCTGACACCTGGCTGTAAAACAGATCTTATAGAATACCCGCCCGTATACTGATTCAACGATTTAATCCAATTGTAAAATATTTAGTCTGAGTGATATAAGGCAAAACATAAATTAATAGAAATCGTTTTACAGATAACAATCTGATTGTAAAAAATATAAATGATTTTCCTTTTTTGATTGTCAAAATCGTTATATTTAATCAGGTTATTTACACAACAGCGCACAAAAATGAGAACAGCACAAAAATTATTAATGCTTTTTACAGTAGTATTGGCATTAGCAGGATGTACAACACTCCGCACCGCATCAGATTATGATAAAAATGTTGATTTAAGCGGTTACAAAACTTACAATTTTTACGATAAAGGCATAGCAAGGGTTAAGCTTAACAATCTGGATAAACGCAGATTAATAGCCGCGGTTGAATCTGAAATGAATGCCAAAGGATTTACCAAATCAGACCGACCTGATTTATTGGTGAATTTGGTGGTAGTTGCCCGGGAAAAAACCGATGTTTATGGCCCAGGTTACTACGGTGGCTGGGGATGGGGCTGGCGTGGCGGCTGGGGAAACCCTTTCTGGGGCGGCGGCGGAACCTATGTAAACCAATATATTGAGGGTACAATCATTATCGATTTCTTGGACCCTGCTAAAAAGATTTTATTCTGGCACGGACAGGGATCTGGTTTTAACTTAGATAGCTTTAACAAAAGAGAAGAACGTTTATATACAGGCGTAAAAGAAATATTGGCGCAATATCCACCAACGGTTACTGCTGCTAAATAAAGCTGGGCCGTTAGGTTAAAAGACCTAAATAGCAATTCGTTAATTGCTGAGTAAAATCAGAGGGCTGTTGAATTTTTAAATAAATTCCGGCCCTTTTTTTATGTTTTGTAGCTGGGGTTACTTAAGATCGTCTAAAAGCACTATTTTTTTACTAGAAAACAAGTTTTTTATTTGAAAAGCAGGGACTGTGGTACTATTAGTGTTAGTCCTGCCAATGCTGCAAGTCCTCATCCGATAAGGATCGGATTGCGGGCTTTCCGCGAAAGTCAGGTTTAAATTGGAGGCTTAGCAGTTTCTATTAAAGAGACAAATAACAATCCATTAATTGTTGCGTAACAATAGGGGCGTTGAATTTTTGAACAAATTCCAGTCCTTTCTCCTTCATCTCTTTTTGGAGCTGCGGTCTTTCAAGAATTTGATTAATGGCTTTTGCAAGTCCGTTAGCATCATCAGGTGAAATGTATAAGCTACCTGGTCCGCCAGCTTCTTCCATGCATGACCCAGTTGCTGCAACTACGGGAACCCCAGAATAGAGGGCTTCGATAATCGGAATGCCGAAACCTTCGTAAAAGGAAGGATAAACAAAAACATTTGCCATTTGATAAATACCGGGCAGATCGGCAAAAGGGATATTTTTTAAGAATAGAATTCTGTTTTTAAGGCCGAGCTTTTCTATTTCTTTCTCAACGGTTTTAAAATAAGCCGTTTGTTTACCTATTACCACCAGTTTATACGCCTCATTAACCTCTTTTAAAGCCTGAACAGCTAATTTAAGGTTTTTACGCTCTTCAATGGTACCAACGTTTAGGATGTATTTTTCAGGCAGTTTATAAGTTGCCCTAATGCGGCTTAAGGTTTCTTTAGCAAAAGGTGTTTTGAAACTGTCATCACAGCTTTGGTAAATTACCTCAATTTTTTCAGAACTGATCCCGTATAAATCAATAATGTCTTCTTTTGTTTTTTCGCTGATGGCGATAATTTTATTGGCCCGTTTACATGCAGATTTGCTTTTCCACTCGTATAATTTCCGGTCTATAAATTTATAATACTGAGGGAAGCGAAGAAAAATTAAATCATGAATGGTAACGATCGATTTAATCCGGGTATGTTGTATGGCTAATGGAATTTCATGACTGAGCCCATGATAAATCTGGCAACCATCTTGATTTAAATCTTTAAGGATATTTAAACTTCGCCATAAAAAAGTCCCGTTTTTTGGAAGCTTCAGTTCGATGTTTTCATTTTCGAGAAAAGCATCAATCTGTTTAGCAGACTTTACTTTTGGAGCGTACACCAAATACTGATGCTGAGGAAACTGATGTGCCAAATGCTCAATTAAAGACCGGCTGTAATTACCTAATCCTGTTAAGTTATTGGCAGCGCGCTTGCCATCGTATCCAATTTTAAGTGAAAAGCTTAAAGCCGAAAGACTAAAGCTTGATTGCTCAAGTTCAGTACTTTCGGCTTTTTGAGTTTGAGTTTCGCTTTCAGCTTTCACCTTTGTGCTTTCAGCTTAAACCGCTACATTATTTTCTCTCAACGCATCGTTAAGTGAAGTTTTCTTATCTGTACTTTCTTTACGTTTACCAATAATTAAAGCACAGGGTACCTGGAATTCGCCTGCAGGGAATTTTTTAGTATAGCTTCCTGGTATTACTACCGAACGTGCAGGAACAATTCCTTTATATTCTACTGGTGTAGGGCCGGTAACATCAATAATTTTAGTTGATGCAGTTAATACCACATTAGCACCTAAAACAGCTTCTCTTTCTACTTTAACACCTTCTACCACAATTGCCCTTGAGCCTAGAAATGCATCATCTTCGATAATAACCGGAGCAGCTTGTACAGGCTCTAAAACACCACCAATACCCACACCACCACTTAAGTGAACGCGTTTACCAATTTGTGCACAAGAACCAACAGTTGCCCAGGTATCAACCATAGTACCTTCATCAACGTAAGCGCCAATGTTTACGTACGATGGCATCATGATTACACCCTTTGCTAAAAACGCACCATAACGTGCACTTGCCATAGGCACAACACGTACACCAGTTGTTTTATAATCGGTTTTTAAATCCATTTTATCGTGGTAAACGAAAGGACCACTTTTAATTTCTTTCATCTCGCGAATCGGAAAATATAAAATTACGGCTTTCTTTACCCATTCATTAATGCCCCAAGAGTTTAAAACTGGCTCAGCAACACGGATTTCACCCTTATCAAGGCCCATAATAACGGCTTCAATGGCTTCGCAATAGTTACTGTATTTTAAAAGGGTTCTATCCTCCCAAGCGGCTTCAATTAATTTCTTTAAATCTGAATACATGATGTTTTTAAATTTTACGCAAAATAAATCAATTTTTGCTTATTAAATGGTTAATTGTTTAAATTGTTTTGTAGATAGGTTAACTGGTTAATCGTTCGAATTGGTTAACTGAGCCTACGGGGTGCTTAATTGTTAAATTCCTATGAATTAGGTTAACTGCGGTTAGGCGCATTCTGCAGCTAACCGATTAACCAGTTTCTACAATTAATCAACATAGGAATTAACCTAATTATGTATTTTTGAATTTTATGACAGAGACAGAAAAACTTAGGATAGATAAATATTTATGGGCGATCAGGTTGTTTAAAACACGGAGCCTGGCCACCGATGCCTGTAAAGCAGGAAGGGTGAAACTCAAAGGGCAGAATATTAAACCTTCTGCTATTGTGAAAGTGGGTGAAGTTTATCAGGTATCGAAAGGGATTGAAAAGAAAATTATCGAAGTGGTAGAACTTTCGTATAACAGAACAGATTCGCCAACAGCCTTAACAAAGTATAAAGATCTAACGCCCGTTGAAGAAACGCATGCTTTTAAATCGATGTTCCATGCGCCAAATCTAAAACGGGATAGAGGTACTGGCCGTCCGACTAAAAAAGATCGGCGGGAAACGGACGATTTGATCGGCGGGATGTTCGGAGAGGAGGATTAGTTAGTTGCCAGTTTCTAGTTTACGGTTTTCAGTTTGCGTACTGATCACCGCATACTGCAAACTAAAATACCGCATCCTATAACTTATCATAGCCGTTCTGCCCAGTTTCTCGATCAGTTTATAATTGGCCACTGCACCGACTGCTGCACCCACAAATGGAAGCATCTGTGCAAGTTTGGCTAAATCAATATAATCGCGGTATTGCTGTTGGAAGGTAAGCCAGTCAAATTCATCAATATTGGTAGGTAATTGATGGGCTTTATCATCCCAATCCTGCATTTTCATAAATACATTCTGGCTTTCTTCTTTGCTTGAAAAGGCCAGCTGGAAGATGTGTAAAATATATAAACGTTCGCGGTAATCTTTAACATCGTATCCGTAAACTGCGGCAATATCAAAAAGCATCTTCATCTTTATGCCCAGCAATAAGGGGAAATCTGCCAGGCTCATTAAAAAACCTCCTGCACCTGTAATTCCGCCTTCTGCAGCACCTGTTTTTTTATAGTTTTCTATTTTTTGCTTAATTAATGCCTCGCGGTGCATCAAGGTTAAATCGGTAATTGGCTTTGATGTGGTAAATGTTGAACCAAAAAGCACAGCCTTAACCATCTGTTTAATGGCGGATGTGATCGCGTTATGAACCTTATCAGGGATATAACTATTAATTTTTTTCTGAACTTTATCGGTTACCTTATTCAAAAGAGAAGGTTTCTGCAAGGTTTTAAACCTCCAGAAATCTAATTCACCCTTTATTTTTTGTTCGTAGGTCATGCTTAATTACTACAATAATTATTCCTTAAAATTTAATATAAAATAACTTTGAAGAATAAAGAATAAACTATATATTTAGTTACCTGATAGAAACTTAATCCTTTCATTATGAAAACCTTAAAATTATTATGCTTACTCATATTTGCTGCTGGGGTAGCAAATGCACAAGGCGTGAAATTTTCTGCTAATACGCCTGCAGCAGGAAGTACAGTTAAATTTACTTACGACCCCAAGGGGACCAATCTCGAAAATTTGGCTGATGTAAAATGTACCAGTTATACTTTTTTTTCAAAATCGAATCCCAAAAGCACTAAAATTGAACTCACTAAAGACGGAACAGTTTATAAGGGAGAAATTTCTACTCCGGATAGCGTTACCATAGTTGGACTTGCTTTTTCGGTAGGTGATAAAAAAGATGAAGCGCCTGCCGGTTATGTTTTAGAATTCACTAAAGCAGGGAAAGTGCCAGCTGAAGCTTATCTTAACGAAGCTTTTTTGTACGGATTGGCAGGAAATTACTATTTGGGTCTTACTATCGATCCTGAAAAGGCCGTTTCCCTGTATAAACAAGCTTTTGCTTTAAAACCCGAGCTGAAAAAGAAAAATCTAAATCAATATCTATCGCTCGAGTACAAAGCAGATAAAGACAAAGGAACAAAACTAATCAACGAAAATATTTCTGCATTAACGAAACTAAAAGAACCAAAAGAAGAAGATTTAGGTACAGCTTTAAGCCTTTATTCACTATTAAAGAAAAAAACTCAGGCAGATTCTGTTAAAGCCATCATAATTAAAAAATACCCTACAGGGAATTACGCCTGGAATGATGGTATGAATTCACTTTATGGTACAAAAGATTTTGCCACACAAATACAAAAGGCCGAAGAAATGATTACCGCCTTTAAACTTGACCCAGGTAAAACAGTAGATGCAGGTAGATTGAACTCAATTTATAGTATGTTGGCTAACAGCGCTATAAAAGCTAAAGATCTGGATAAATTTCAGGATTACGCCAAGAAGGTCACCGATAAAATGAGCAGGGCGAGTTTGTATAACAATAGTTTTGCCTGGCCGTCTGCTGAGAAAAAAGAGAATATCGAGCTTGCTGCTCAGCTTTCAAAACAATCGCTAGAACTGATAGAAGCATCAAGAAATGATGAGATGCCAAAATATTACAACACTAAAGAAGAATACCTCAAATATTTAGACGGCGCTTATGGCATGTATGCTGATACTTATGGACTGTTGCTATATCATCAGGGAAAATTTAAAGAGGCTTTAGCTATGCAAGAGAAGGCCATTCCTTTATATGCAACAGTTCCACCCGATGTATCTTCACGTTATGTAACTTATTTAATTAAGGATGGCCAAGATGATAAAGCTTATACTGAGGCTGAGAAATTAATTAAAGAGGGTAAAGGCAATGATTCGCTAAAAAACGAATTTAAAATGCTTTATACTAAACTAAAGAAAGATGGAACTTATGAAAATTACCTGGCCAATTTAGAAAAAGCAGCATTAGAAAAAGAGCGCGCAGAATGGGTGAAAAAAATGATTAATATTCCAGCTCCTGCGTTTTCATTAACCAACCTTAAAGGCGAAACCGTAAGTCTAGCCAGTTTGAAAGGAAAGATCGTAATTTTAGATTATTGGGCAACCTGGTGCGGACCTTGCGTGTCTTCTTTCCCAGGCATGCAAAAAGCCTTAAACAAATACGCCAGTAATCCAAATGTGGTATTCCTGTTTGTAAATACTTGGCAAACAGAAGAGAATAGAGAAAAATTGGTAACTGATTTTATTACTGCAAAAAAATACAATTTTAATGTGCTGTATGATACCAAAAACGTAAAAGACCCTTCCAAATTTGATGTGGTAAGCGCCTATAAAGTTGATGGAATCCCAACCAAATTTGTGATTGATGGGGATGGTAATATCAGGTTTAAAGCAGTAGGTTTTTCTGGCTCTGATGATGGTGTGGTGAAAGAAATAGACTCGATGATCGGCTTGCTGGCAGGAAAAGAATCGAGCAAATAAACAATGATTTCCAAACAGAAAAGGTGCTGATTATCGGCACCTTTTTTTTTTAGTATGCTATCCTCATTGGTGAGGTTTCCCATAGCTTAAAAGCTGCCAGTGCTTCATCGCGCATCAGCTGGATAACCGGCAGGCTTCTGTTTTCCATCGGCTTGTCTAGCTCTTCGTAGATAAATTTATCACTAAAACCAATGTGTTCGGCATCAGCCTTGGTATTTGCATAATAAATCGTATCAATTCTTGCCCAATAAATGGCGCCTAAACACATCGGACAAGGTTCACAACTGGTATAAATTACACAGCCACTTAAATCGAAAGTATTTAATTCGGTACAGGCCAGCCTGATTGCCGAAACCTCTGCATGCGCAGTTGGATCGTTGGTAGAGGTTACCTTATTTGCCGATTTAGCAATCAACTTCCCATCTTTTACCACTACAGCTCCAAAAGGCCCACCAATGCTTTCGCTTACATTTTGTACAGATAACTCAATTGCCATCCGCATATATTCCTGATGTTGATTGTCCATATTAATTTGATCTTTTATAAAAACAGCACAAAAAAAATGCCCCGATTTATACGGGGCATTTATATTTTAATGGCTATTCGCTTATTTTTTGCTGTATTCTGCGTTTAAGCCTTTAATTACTTCTGAAGTAACATCTAAACTTTCGTCGGCAAATAAAATAGCGCTGTTACCTTTTGAGTAAGTTAAAACCATTTTATAACCTTTTTCTTTAGCGTAACCTTTTAAGTAATCGGCTACTTTATCATAAAGTTTTTCATTCTCAGCAGCTTGCTCGTTCTGTAAAGCACCACCAGCATTTTGTTGGTAAGTTTGTAGTTCTTGTTGTTTACGTGCTAAACGCTCTTCAGTGCTTTTACGTTGATCGGCCGATAAAGTTTGTGCCGATTGTTGGTATTGTGCAACTTCTCTTTGAAAAGCCTGACCTTTAGCTTGCATGTCTGCCTGAGCATTTTTGGTCTTACCTTCAAATTTCACTTTTAGGTCTTTGAAGTATTCATATTTTGTAAGTAACGAGTCGGAGTTTACATACACAATTTTCTCAGTTTGAGAAACCGCTGCAGTAGTACCCTCTGTTTTTTTAGTTTCAGTAGTTTTAGTGTCTTTGTTCTGGCATGCAGAGAAAGCAGTTATCAAAGTTGCTGTTGCAAGTAAACCAAAGGTTTTAAAGGTTCTTCTTTCCATTCTTGTTTAATAAATTTTAGCAAACTTATATAAATTAGTTTTTATATCCAATTTAAAGAAAGCTCTATCGCAACACAAGAGAGATTTTGAGTTTGGCGTAGTGCGTAAAGCGTTTAATTTACTCAAAGCTAAGCGCCTACCACTAGCCGCGCAATATGATATTGGTGATTTGAAAAGCAAGGTCAGTATTTCAAACCGTTGTTCGTCCCGCTGTCCGCTTTATTTCATGCCCGCTGCCATCGGGTTTAGGTGGCACGGCTGGTAGTGGCTATTAGGGGTTGCAAGGGTGGCAATAGCAAATTTCATAACACCAAACGTTTCTACCCATAAGGCATTCCTCTGGAACGGGTGGTCGGATTAGAATCTTAATCCTTAGCGTCCCTTAGGGGCGTTTCGTGGGTAGCCAATTGAATAATTGGCGTTTTCGTTCCGTTGGAACGTTTGGTGGGCTGGTGCGATAATCCTATAATATTTGCAGGTTGTGGCCACCTAAACCCGATTGAAATGGAAAGCTCCCGCTTCTTCTGCGGGACTTATAATGGAAAGCGGGAAGAGGCATGGATTGGAATGCTGGTTTTGCTTTCCAAAACCTGATTTAAACCTGTTTTAATCGCTTTAACTGTAATCTCTTAACAGCTCAAAATTTATCCACATATTAGTTTAAATGCCAAAATTTCCGTATTTTTGATACTTATTGTTTTTAATTAAAATATGAGCGAAGAACAGGATTTAAAGTCAAATTATTCGGCAGATAATATACAGGTTTTAGAAGGTTTAGAAGCGGTGCGTAAGCGCCCTTCAATGTATATAGGTGATACTGGTGTAAAAGGTTTACACCATTTGGTTTACGAGGTTGTAGATAACTCAATTGATGAGGCTTTAGCCGGTCATGCTGATACAATCGACGTTAGAATTTTAGAGGGTAACTCCATCAGGGTTGAAGATAATGGTCGTGGTATTCCAACCGGGATCAATACAAAAGAAAATAAATCGGCGCTTGAAATCGTAATGACGGTTTTACACGCGGGTGGTAAATTTGATAAAGATACCTATAAAGTATCTGGAGGTTTGCACGGTGTGGGGGTAAGTTGCGTTAACGCTTTATCTACACATTTAAAAGCCGAAGTTCACCGCGAAGGTAAAATATGGATGCAGGAATATAACATCGGTAAACCTTTATACGATGTTAAAGAAGTTGGTGAAACCGATAAACGCGGTACCATCGTAACTTTTAGTCCGGATGCTACCATTTTCACACAAACTACTGAATATAAATACGATACTTTAGCTGGTCGTTTACGTGAGCTGGCTTTCCTGAATAAAGGAATTAAATTAACGTTAACCGATGAGCGTGAAAAATTGGACGATGGTACTTTTTTATCAGAAGTTTTTGAATCAGAAGGTGGCTTAAAAGAGTTTGTTACATTTTTGGATGGAACACGTGCATCTTTTTTACCAGAACCGATTTATATTGATGGTATTAAAAATGGCGTTCCGGTTGAGCTGGCTTTTCAGTACAACGATAGTTACTCAGAAAATGTGCACTCGTATGTAAACAACATCAACACACACGAAGGAGGTACACACATTGCAGGTTTCCGTAGAGGTTTAACACGTACGCTGAAAAGTTACGCCGATAAATCTGGCTTATTGAAAAACCTGAAAATGGAAATCACTGGTGATGACTTTAGAGAAGGTTTAACAGCTGTGGTTTCGGTTAAGGTACAAGAACCTCAATTTGAAGGCCAAACCAAAACCAAACTGGGTAATACCGAGGTAATGGGTGCGGTTGATATTGCTGTTGGCGAAGCTTTAGGTGCTTATTTGGAAGAAAATCCGAAAGAGGCAAAAATGATCGTTAACAAAGTGATCTTAGCCGCTACGGCCCGTGCTGCAGCACGTAAGGCGCGTGAGATGGTTCAACGTAAGAGTGTAATGGGTGGTTCTGGTTTGCCAGGGAAATTGGCCGATTGCTCAGACAGTGATCCTGAAAAATGTGAAATTTATCTGGTAGAGGGTGACTCGGCGGGTGGTACCGCTAAGCAAGGTCGTGATCGGAACATTCAGGCTATTTTACCGCTAAAAGGTAAAATCTTGAACGTAGAAAAAGCGATGGAGCACAAAATCTATGAGAATGATGAGATCAAAAACATGTTTACCGCTATTGGGGTGAGTATTGGTACACCTGAAGATGATAAAGCATTAAACTTAACAAAATTACGTTACCACAAAATCGTAATTATGACGGATGCGGATATTGATGGTTCTCACATTACCACTTTGATTTTAACATTCTTCTATCGTTATATGAGGGCATTAATCGAAGCCGGTTATGTTTACATTGCATCTCCACCGCTTTACCAGGTTAAAAAAGGTAAAGATTTCGAATATTGCTGGAATGATGTACAACGCGATGCGGCTGTACAACGCATTAAAGGGAATGGTAAAGAAGATAGCGTACACATTCAACGTTACAAAGGTTTGGGTGAGATGAATGCAGAACAACTTTGGGATACTACTTTAAACCCAGCTACACGTACTTTATTACAGGCTACTATTGAAAGTGCTGCAGAATGCGATCATACTTTCTCTATGTTAATGGGCGATGAGGTTGCTCCACGTAGAGAGTTTATTGAGCGTAATGCAAAATATGCGAAAATTGATGCTTAATTGAGTTGAAAGCTTAAAGAAAAAGCTGATAGCGAAATAAATGAACCCTCTTCAAGATTAAACTTGAAGAGGGTTTTTTGTTGGATCGTGGTCTAAGATGTTACCATCTTACACCATTTTGAATTTTTCTGGTTTGGATGAATTTAATTGTAATAAGTCAGATGGTAACAGCTGACTTCACAATAAAACAAAGCCATCCCGTTTATGAGTGGCTTTGTATCACTATAAACCTTTCAAAATGATTGTGCTATCCAGTACAAATACATTTTGATTAACTAACCATCTCAATGGATGAGATTATTTTATGGCAATGATTATTACAGGATGTAATATGACCCTACAGGTGCCAATTCGGTTTGAGGTTTGTCCTCGTATATTTTATTATCATCCAACATCTGACAAAGATCGCGTTCAATGGTTCTGCAGATCGTTGTGGTTGGGGTGTCTGTAGGTTTATTTTCAAAAGGATCCTGAAGATGCACCGCCATTTTTTCTACCAATAGGAAGAAAGCAGCTATGGCAACCACTAATGGAACTTCCATGTAACCAAAGTATTCAATTAAGCCAAAAGGCAGTAACACGATGAATAAATGGATAGACATGTTAATGTATTTGCTATAAGTAACCGGAAAAACCGTGTTTTTTATTCTTTCCGATCCGCCCATGTGGTTACATAAAGCTGTAATGGTTTTATCGATTTCTATTTGCTGATATTTATTGATCCAGCCTTCTTGCAATGCCTTTTTTAAATCCATAGCATGTAACTCCAATATCGTTGTAGTTACATTTTTGCGTTTTTTAATAAAAGCGATTTCCTCTGCACACAGGTATTCTTCCAAACCTTTGCGTGGGTTAAAACCTCTTAGCGATTGACTTAAGGCATAACACCAGGCAATCTGCCTTTTTATAAAACGTTCTTTAAATGCCTCAACCTCATCTAAGCCGTAAGGATTTTCTACAAAAGATAATATCTGGCGCGACAGGGTTCTGGAATCGTTAACAATAGCACCCCAAAGAATTCTGGCTTCCCACCATCTATCGTAAGCCTGGTTAGACCGGAACGCCAATAAAAGTGAAATGATTGTTCCCAGTAGCGCTGGTACAGCTACAGGAATGGAAATGCGTGTAACATGAAAGTTTTCATACAACACCACAATGCCTATGGAGTAGCCAATAACAAACAGGAGTTCTTTTTTGATCTTCCCGAATATATAAGTGAGCGGAATATTATTTCGTAACAGCATAATATAAAGTTTAAAATGTGATAATTAAGCGTTTGCTTCCTGCAACTGTGTTTCGTGTATTTTTGTGTCAATTAAATTTTCACTGGCATGAACAGTTAATGTATTTAATTGAATTACTTCGCAACCTGCACGTGCTGTTAATATTTTAGGGTCTACGCTATATTTATTGATCGGTGTAAAATCGTATTCTTTTAAGTAAGCAATGCGCTCTACATCAAAAGCTTCGATAAAATTTTTGAAAGCGGCTACTGTACTTCCGTAAAAATATTCGATTCCAATGGCATTGATCTGACTAGGGTATTTGGCCTTGGCCTGATTTATCTGCTGATAAAATTCGTCGCTAACATTTTCGTAATCGCGGCTGCGGCGACTCAACATTAACATATCGGTTATAGAATCCGATAATTTAAAGGCATGTACAAAAATGATGTTTAAGGTTTCATTTTTTTGATGTTGAACAAGTGCATCAATAATTTTAATGCTTTCTAATTTAAAGTCGGTTGGTACTAATACTGTTTTCATCGCTATATCTTGTTTAAATGAATTGAAAAATTATTTATACAAGTTTAGCGTGATGTTATTATAGCGAAATAAGAGTAAGATTAAAATGAGATTAGAATTTGAAGTAAAGTTCAATAGTTCATTGGTCAATGGTTTATTTGTTCAATAGCCTATAGCGAGAGCTTTAGTTAGAGAATTGTTCCTGTGTCCAGAAAATTAAAGGATAATCAATTTTCTGTAGTTAGGAACCTAATGAACTAATGACAAATGAACCAATCAACCTTTAACAGGCAATAAAACCTTAATCTCAGTTCCAACTCCTTCCTGCGATTTAATAGCAATACTACCCCGGTGTAAACGGATGATATTCAATGAAAGCGGTAAGCCAACGCCATATCCCTTAAAATCATTGGTGTTAGATGCACGGTAAAAAGGTTCAAATATATGCTGTATATCTGTTTGCGGTATTCCAATTCCTCTATCTGTTACAGCAATTGAGAGCATATTGGCATTGCTTTCGATACTAATGCTTACCAGATTCTCATTTGAGTATTTACAGGCATTGTTTACAATATTGCTGATGGCAAGCTTAATCAGATTTTTGTTTACCCGTAGGGTTAGTAAGTCATCATCATCAGGAAGTTTGGTAAAGTCGATTTCTATTTTACTGTTGGGATGTACCTGGTTAACTGATTCTTTAATTTCCCATAACAGTTCGTCCATCCGTACCTCTTCCCAGGGTTGGTTTTTTCCATTAAATCCAGATTGTGCCAGCCCCAGTAAACTGGTTAAGATATGCTCTAATCTTTCTGCCTCGTCTTTAATTTTAGATAAGGCTTTGTGCTGTTTAGGGTTATCCTCAACGGTTTTCATCGCCAGTTCAACCTCGCCGCTAATAATGGTTAATGGTGTTCTTAATTCGTGCGAAGCATTGCTGATAAAGTTATTTTGTGTTTCGAAGGCAGTTTCTAAACGGTTAAGCATATTGTTGAAGGTTTGGGCCAACTGCGACATTTCATCGTTGCCTTCTTTTACATCCAGTCTTAAATGCAAATTTTCTGCTTTTATCTTTTTTACGCTCTTGATTATATTTCTTAAGGGCATTAACATGTAATTAGAAAATTTCCAGCCAACAACAAAAGATAAAACAACAGAAAGAAAAAAGCCAATAATCAGGATTCTTTGCAGGTCTTTTAGTTCCCGAAAGCCAAAGGGATCATTTGCAGAAACAATTACTATATATCCTTTGTGTGGATTTTTAAAGAATTTTCCAGCGTAAAAGTGATTCTCAACACGATAGCGTGCCACATATCCGGCATTTATGCGGTTATAAAAACTAGCTGGTAGCTCTCGGTCCAATTTATTGGTTGGTTTTCCAGCTTCAATGATATACTCTTTTTCTGAAGGCAGTCGCTCAAGGTATTGGTTGCGCATTTTAGCGTAAACCTTATTATTTTCGTCTTCGTATAATTTAATCTGGGCAGCAATATTAACCCTGGCCTCTAAACGTTTATAAAAATCTTCAAAGGCGAAGTCGTTAGAAAAATACCAAACAAAACCACTTAATAAGGAAATAATAATTGCCGATAAAATGGCGAAAAGTAAGGTGATTTTCTTGGCTATCTCCATTTATTTTTCCTTTAATATATAACCTAGGCCTACTGCGGTATGAATAAGCTTTTGGTCTGCATTTTTATCTATTTTTTTCCGAAGATAATTAACATAAACATCAACCACATTGGTGCCAAGGTTAAAGTCGATATCCCAAACGTTTTCTAAAATGTCTATCCGCGATAAAATTTTGGCCTTGTTTTTAGCCATATATTCAAGTAAGCGATATTCGGTTGCGGTGAGTACAATTTCTTGCTGATTACGCTTTACCGTTTTTGCGCTTAAATTAATCTGGAGGTCTGCTATAGAGATAATCTGATCTTGCGAAACCACACCATGATATCGCCTCAACAGCATTCTGATCCTGGCAAAAAGTTCAGCAAATTTAAATGGCTTTATTAAATAATCATCTGCACCATTATCCAGTCCGTTTACTACATTTTCTGTAGTACCCAAAGCCGTAAGCATAATAATAGGTGTATTTGGTTTTTGTTCTTTAATGATTTTACAGAGTTCCAAACCATTTATTCCAGGTAGCATAATGTCGAGAATAATCAGGTCGAACTGATTTTCTATGGCCATCTGTTTTCCGATTAAACCATCAGGCGCTATACTCACGGTAAATCCCTCATCGGTTAAACCCCTCAAAATTACAGATACAACACTCGGTTCATCTTCTACAAGTAATAAATTCATTTTGCTGGCAAGTAATCTAAAAAATGGGGAATTACAAAATATTAATCGCTGGTTAGTTGATTTTTAATGCTTTTTTAACGCAGAGCCGACACAATTGTTTGAATTATCGGAAATTGATTCATAAAAAAGCCTCTCAAATGAGAGGCCAGTTATGTTTTAACCACAGCGGGAACGGAGGAATGTCACAGCGTCCGCAAAGGTTTTTCTTGCGCTTTAGGCTTCCATCTTTAAAAGATTTGCTTCACAGGGCTGTCGGGTTCTTCGCTGCGCCCAGAATGATAATACTCCGTGCTTTCTTTGTATTCATGGCAATCTTTCGACTTCGCTCAGGATGATACAGCGTTTTAACTTCCTTTCTCCGATTTTTCCTTCAAATATTTTAGCCCATCTTCAAAATCTTTCCCGATCATTTTATCCATACTCACAAACACACACATCCATTTACTGATCAGGTTATTTTCACCACTCATTGTCCAGGTTACTTTATTGCTGCTTCCCTCTGGCTGAATGTCGAATTTTGTATCCGCTAAACTTTCGAAAGGCTCAATAAATTTTAATTCGATATCTACCTGTTTGTTAGGTGCTACACTTTTTATCTTCATATAGCCGCTTCCTGTTTCCTTACCTTTCCATTCATACAAATGACCAGGCTCGCCCGCGATGCCAGCGTATGTGGTTTTTGCTGAAGGTTCCATTTTTGCCCATGGATTCCATTTGTAGAATTCTTTAAAGTCGGCCACATTCTTGTAAATTACGCTGTCTGGAGCATTAATTACAGTAGACCTGCTAACTGTATAACTTTTAGGCAAAAAGAAGCCACCCACAATAATAATTATTGCCAATACGACAATAATGCCAAGTAAGATTTTGAGGAATTTCATAATTTAATTTAGTTTGGTTACCTAAATTTATAAAGAAACCAGCTTAAATCAAAGTAAAATTCACTAAACAATTTTGATCTTCGATTGTGGCGAATTTATTTTAAAATGCATTAAATCGGCAATAGATTGTGCTTTTTGTTTAATCAGATCTGCATTTTCTCCTACAAAAAGATCGTCGACAGTTTGGAAAAAGAGATTTTTCCAGGTTTCAAATGCTTCGGTTTGCAGGGGTGTTTGTTCATTTAAGGCAAAATGGGTAAGCATGGGGTTGCCTTTGTAAATTGCTTTTCCGAAAAGGATACTTTCCCAGAAATCGTACATTTTTGGCAAATGGTGAGACCAGTCTACTTTTGCAACATCGGTAAATATTGGACCTATCTGTTTGTTAAGCGCAACATTTTTATAAAACGTATCCACTAAAAGGATAATATCTTCTCTATTATGAATATCTTTTTTCATGGTGAAGTGATTTTAAACTTACAAAACCCAGAACAATTAACGATAGGAATTTGATGATGTCGGCAATGATGTACACAATATGATGATAACTTTTAGCTGGTATGTTGCCTGCCAAAACCAGTTTTGCCCTTTCATCGAGTATTGGCAATAGCCAAAAAGTATCTAGCATTAAAAGAATAGTAACTGAGAAAAGTAAAATACTGTGAAAGTTTTTTAAAGGTGTGGGTAGGGAGCAGGCTAAAATAATAATCAGCAATACGATCTCTATTTTATTGAGCGCCTGAAAAACCAATTGCCCGATACCTAGGCCGAGAGGGATTGTAATCCCCGGAGCCTGGAATTTTAATGGAGCTTCTAAAAAACTAATTCCACCGATTAAACCTGCCCAGAAAATGACACAAAAGATTGTGATTAGCTTTTTCATCGGGTTCAAATATCATTTAAAATAGTTTAATAAAAATGATTAAAGTCATAAAGTAAAATTACATTATCTATAAAGCCTAAGGATCATCTTTTTGTAATCAATAACGGCTTTATATTCCATTAATATATCTCCGCCAATAATACTCATAATAGGCGGGTGACCAAACTGTTGGTAGGTATCACTCACCGATTGCAGATCGAAAGCCACGGTTTCGTAGTTTTTGATCTTTAACGATCCGATTTTTAGCTCAGGGATTGTCGCCTGGATAGTTGTAGTGGTGGTAAAAAGGGTGGCTGCATTAATTTCTTCTGATACCTGAAGCGTTTCAGAGAGGTGTTGCTCAATCAACGATTTATCGAACACACTTCGCGAGGCACCGGTATCTAAAACAGCAAAATGTTTTTCCTTAAAAACAACAACCTCTACCAAAAGGTGGAAACCGTCATCTTGTAAATTTATCAGTTTTAGCGGGATTGAAATTGATTTCATTGTTTATTTATGTCTACTGCCCTTCGATTACGCTACCATTGACAGCCCTCCAATAGAATAGTCGTCATTGCGAGGCACGAAGCAATCTTAAAGCGCTCGCTACCAGCGATAGTTGTAAGATTGCTTAGTCGGCTGAAAAGGCCTCCTCGCAAGGACGATTCCTCGCCGGCACCTAGCACGCTGTCATTATTTTTGATTTTTTATAATAAATTATCCCTCAGGGTGACAACTTATTTAAGTGTAAAAATGCCACGGAGGCACGGAATTAAAGGGTAATAAATCTATTCCGTACTTCTGTGTTTCCGTGGCAAAATTAATGATGTAATCCGTATTAAACCAATTTCATTTCTGCCAGTACATTATTCATGTTCCTTACGGCATCGGCGCTTTTATTAAATGCCGCCTGCTCATCTTCGGTTAATTTAAAATCGATGATTTTTTCCCAACCATTACGGCCGATAATTACGGGAACACCTAAACATATATCTTCCTGCCCGTATTCTCCTTCAAGAGAAACGCAGCAGGTAAACAGCTTTTTCTCATCACGTAAAATCGCTTCAACCAATGCAGCACCTGCGGCACCTGGAGCATACCAGGCAGAAGTGCCGATTAAGCCTGTTAAAGTAGCACCACCAACCATGGTATCGGCTGCAACTTTATCAAGTGTAGCTTTATCCAATAAATTACTAACCGGTAAACTTTGGTATGTAGCTAGGCGGGTTAAAGGAATCATGGTTGTATCGCCGTGGCCGCCAATCACAAAGCCCTGTAAATCGTTAGGGTTGCAATTTAAAGCTTGCGATAAATAAAATTTGAAACGGGAGCTATCTAACGTTCCGCCCATGCCGATAATACGGTTTTTAGGTAGGCCTAACGATTTTAAGGCTAAATAAGTCATCGTATCCATTGGGTTACTGATCACGATGAAGATAGCTTCAGGAGAGTATTTTAAAATATTTTCGGCAACACCTTTAACAATACCAGCATTAATGCCAATCAGTTCTTCACGTGTCATCCCTGGTTTGCGGGGCAAGCCTGAGGTAATTACCACCACATCAGAACCAGCAGTTTTACTGTAATCGCCAGTTACGCCGGTAATTTTAGTGTCGAAACCCAAAAGGGTTGCGGTTTGCATCATGTCGATCGCTTTGCCTTCGGCAAAGCCCTCTTTAATATCTAACAGGACAAGTTCGTTCGCTAATTCTTTGCGGGCAATATTATCTGCACAAGTGGCACCAACTGCGCCTGCGCCAACAACCGTTACTTTCATATATTTTATTTTAATGGTTTGCGTATCGTTAAATATTAATCGAAGGTAGAAATAAATATAAGGTTAAAAAATCCTTTTCAAAACTTTATCCTTTTCAACTTTATGAACTTTAAAAGGCTTAAGTATTTCACTTTGATCATAAAATCGAATGATTAATGTTAAGCACTTTTAACATGGGTATTATCTAATCTATTTATGGAAATAAAAAAGGTGTTGCATCTTAAAGAAAAATACAATGGTGAGAATCCTTTTTTTAATATTCATGTTTATCAATATCGTTAGTTGTAATCTGGAAAAGAAAAAGATGGTAGATAACGATAAGACACTTATTATGCTCGTATATGGTTTGCCCGATTTTGAAAAACAACATGCTGAAACGGTTATTGCGAAACAATATGGTTTTAGATTTAAAACAGTTGCTGGATGTACGGTTTCGGAGGCGCTTAGAGATAGCGTAGAAATTAAGAACCGAATCACCGAAGATGTTTTAGCGCAGCGATATGGGAAAGAATGGAAATTCAGGTTTTATAGCAATGTGGATAGTCTTTATAAGAAACAACTCCGTTTTAGTTCTAAAACAAAGAAATTCGATTTAATCTGGTGAGTCAGGATCATTTTTAGGTTTCCTTTTCTGTTATTCTGAAAGCAGTAAAGAATCTTATCGTGAATTAAAAAATCTCAGATTCATAGTAAAGTTTAGGGTTATTTTTTAAAAAAAAAATCATTGTTTTTTTGGAAATGTAAGTTCGGTTTTTCATAGGCGGGTTCAGTTCCCGCTCTTTGCTAATTTCCGATGAAACCTGTGAAACAAGCAAGCACACTATAAAAAACGAAACAGACAATGCTTAAATCAGAATACCGCTTCCGATCGGGTTTAGGTGGAGCCAATTGTGCTACTATCCTGGGCTGAAAAACCTATGGCAAACAGAATTTTAAAAGCTTGTTGCATTAGCTCCCTGACTGTGACTTCTTAAGTTTCAGCAGTGTTTTTTGTAATCTAGACCTGATTGGCGGGAAAAGCTCCCGATTTTTCATCGGGACTTGTACCAAAAAGCAGGACTGTATTAACCCAAGTACTACTGTTATTGCTCTTCAAATGATTAAAATTTTGCTAAAAAGATTGCTTCGCCCTCTTCCTAGGGCTTTGTTTCAGTTCGCAATGATGGAATATATTTTCTTGTTTTCCACCACATTTTGTTGATAAAATCTGACAAAACCACCTGTCAAATTCCTTATTTTTGAAGAACCGTTATTATTCTAAAACGGTTAATTCTTTGCCGCACAATATGTACTTAATTTTTGATACTGAAACCACTGGTTTGCCACGTAATTATAATGCACCCATTACCGATACGGATAATTGGCCGCGTTGTATACAGATTGCATGGCAATTGCATGATGAGATGGGGAGATTGGTTGAACATCAGGATTATCTGGTTAAACCAGAGGGATTTAATATTCCATATGATGCAGAAAGAATTCATGGTATTTCTACCGAACTAGCTGCCGAACAAGGTATCGGTTTCGAAGAAATGCTGGACAAGTTTAATGAAGTTTTAAATAAAGCCAAGTTTATTGTAGGCCAGAATGTTGGTTTCGACGTAAACATTATGGGCTGTGAGTTTCACCGTTTTGGTGTGGCTAACCGTTTGGCCGAGATGCCTGTGTTAGATACCTGTACCGAAGTTACCGCCCAGCTTTTACAATTGCCGGGGGGTAGGGGCGGAAGGTTTAAACTGCCAACCTTAACCGAGTTACATTCTTATTTGTTTGGCGTTCCTTTTAACGAAGCCCACAACGCAACTGCCGATGTGGAAGCAACTACACGTTGTTTCTTAGAATTGGTAAAAAGAGAAGTTTTTAAAAAAGAAGAACTACAGGTTGATGTAGAATATTTTCCTCGTTTTAGAGAGGTAAACCCAGCTACGATTGAAGGTGTTGGTTTAAAACACATCAATTTAAAAGCTGCTTCTGATGAAATCCGAAAACGTTTACAAAAAGCTGAGGGCGGAGGGATTTCGAAACAGGAACTTGCAGGAAACAAACAGGAACTTGCTGCAGCAACCTTTGTACATTTACACAACCATACTCAATTTTCGGTATTACAAAGTACCATCAGTATTCCCGATCTGGTAAAAGCTGCGGCAGCACAAAAAATGCCTGCGGTAGCCATGACCGATCATGCGAACATGATGGGAGCTTTCCACTTTGTAAACCATGTTTTAAATCATAATAAAGCTGCTGAAGCAAAAAATGCTGCTGCAATTGAGGCAGGCGAGCGCCCTACGGAAGTGGTAATGACACCGATTGTTGGGGTAGAATTTTTTGTTTGTAATAATCACTTAGACCGGACCGCAAAAGATAACGGTTACCAGATGGTGCTGTTGGCGAAGAACAAAAAAGGCTATCACAATCTAGCTAAAATGTCTTCTATCGCTTATACCAAAGGGTTTTATTACGTGCCTCGTATCGATAGGGCGGTAATTGAACAGTATAAAGATGATATTATTGTTTTATCGGGCAACCTATCCGGAGAGATCTCTAACAAAATTTTAAACATGGGCGAAACCCAGGCTGAAGAAGCGCTGATCTGGTGGAAGAACATGTTTGGTGATGATTTCTATGTGGAGGTAATGCGCCACAACCAGGAAGATGAAGACCGTGTAAACGAATCGTTGATTGCTTTGGCGCGCAAACACGAAGTTAAATTAGTGGCTACCAATAATACCTATTACATTAACAAGAAGGATGCAAATGCACACGATATCTTGTTGTGTGTAAAAGATGGCGAAAAACAGGCCACACCAATAGGCCGTGGTCGCGGTTACCGTTATGGTTTGCCCAATCAAGAATATTATTTCAAATCTGGTGATGAAATGAAATCGCTTTTTGCCGATTTGCCGGAGGCGATTGTAAATATTAAAGAAATTGTAGATAAGATTGAAATCTATAAACTTGCCCGCGAAGTACTCTTACCTAAATTCGATATTCCAGAAGAATTTTTAGTGGCGGAAGATGAGGCCGATGGAGGGAAACGTGGGGAAAATAAATTTTTGCGCCACCTTACTTACGAAGGAGCCAAGAAGCGTTATGGCGTGTTAACCCCTGAGGTTATCGAACGTTTAGATTTCGAATTACAGACCATTGAAAAAACCGGTTATCCTGGTTATTTCCTAATTGTACAGGATTTTATTGCCGAAGCCCGTCGCAGGGATGTTTCGGTAGGGCCTGGCCGTGGTTCTGCAGCCGGATCGGTGGTGGCTTATTGTTTGTGGATCACGAATATCGATCCCATTAAGTACGATCTCCTTTTTGAGCGTTTCTTAAATCCCGATCGTGTATCCATGCCCGATATTGATATCGATTTTGACGATGAGGGCCGTGGCCGTGTAATGGAATATGTAATTGGCAAATACGGTTCCAGTCAGGTTGCACAGATTATCACTTATGGAACCATGGCCGCCAAATCTTCTATCCGCGATACAGCGAGGGTATTGGATTTGCCACTTTTTGAAGCAGATAAGATTGCCAAGCTGATCCCGAATATGAAGCTCGCAAAAATCTTCACGCTGGATGAGAAAACATTGAAAGAAGCTTTGCGCCCAGATGAATATGAGCGTGTAGTAGAATTGAAAAACCTTGGCGCATTAAAAGATTTGAGTGCCGAAACCATTCAACAGGCACAGATTTTAGAAGGCTCTTTACGGAACACCGGTATTCATGCCTGCGGGGTAATTATTACACCAAGCGATATTACCAATTTCGTTCCCGTTTCTACTGCAAAAGATTCTGATTTATATGTTACTCAATTTGATAACTCGGTTGTAGAAAGTGCGGGTTTATTAAAGATGGACTTTTTGGGTTTAAAAACCCTTACCCTGATAAAAGATACCGTAAAACTGGTTAAAAAACGGTTTGGTATTGATCTCGATCCGGATAATTTCCCAATTGATGATGTATTAACCTATGAGCTTTTCCAGCGTGGTGAAACCATCGGGATTTTCCAGTACGAGAGTCCTGGCATGCAGAAATACATGAAGGAGCTGAAACCAACGGTTTTCGACGATTTAATTGCGATGAACGCACTATATCGCCCAGGCCCAATGGAGTATATTCCAAGTTTTGTTCGCCGTAAAAATGGCGAAGAAGAAATTAAATACGATTTAGATGCCTGCGAAGAGTATTTGAAAGAAACCTATGGAATTACCGTTTACCAGGAGCAGGTAATGCTTTTATCGCAAAAACTGGCCGGATTTACCAAAGGTGAGGCCGACGTGCTGCGTAAGGCGATGGGTAAGAAACAGAAAGACGTTCTTGATAAAATGAAACCAAAGTTTGTGAAACAAGCGGCTGAAAAAGGCCATGATGCCACAACTTTAGAAAAAATATGGAAAGATTGGGAAGCATTTGCATCCTATGCTTTCAACAAATCTCACTCTACCTGTTATGCATGGATTGCCTATCAAACCGCATACTTAAAAGCACATTACCCTGCCGAATATATGGCTGCGGTACTGTCTAACAACATGAGTGATATTAAACAGGTAGCTTTCTTTATGGAAGAATGCCGCCAGATGAGTGTTACAGTATTAGGCCCCGATGTGAACGAATCCGATCTCAAATTCTCGGTAAATGCCAAAGGTGAAGTCCGCTTCGGTATGTCGGCCGTGAAAGGTGTGGGGGAAAAGGCCGTAGAAAGTATTATTGAAGAAAGATTGGCAAATGGACCTTATGGTAATGTGTACGATTTTGCCAAGCGTTCCAACACCCGTATTGTAAATAAAAAAGCTTATGAGAGTTTTGTGTATAGCGGTGCTTTCGATGCATTTGGAGGTCACAGGGCGCAGTATTTTTATATCGGTCCGAACGATAAAATGAATGGCATCGAAAAGATTATCAAATATGCCAACGATTTTCAGAACAATGAAAGTACTTCACAAGCCTCCTTATTCGGTGGCTCTAAAGCCGATCTTATTTTAGAACCAAGTTTGCCAGTTTCGCCAGAATGGGCATTAATGGACAGGTTAAAGTATGAGAAAGATGCCATTGGGATTTTCCTTTCTGGCCACCCTTTAGATAATTATAAACTCGAACTCGATAAATTCTGTACCCATGGCGTTAAACAGTTGAGTATCATCAATAAGGTGCGTATGGGCGATAACAACGAAGAGGTTTTGGCCGAATTCGAAAAGCTGAAAAACCGTGAGCTTTGCGTAGGCGGACTTGTGGTAACCGCATCACAGCGGATTACCAAAACGGGTAAGCCATTTGGTACTTTTGTTTTTGAAGATTATGACGATGCAAGTGAAATGGCCTTGTTCGGAGAAGATTTTTTAAAGTTTAAATCGTTTTTAACTGAAGGATATTTCTTGCAGATTAGAGGCAGGGTTGGTGAACGTTTCGGTAAAGCTGGAGATTGGGAGTTTAAAATCACCGCAATTAACTTAATGTCTGAACTGAGGGATAAATTAGCTAAAAGTTTAACTATTCAGGTGCCGATTGAGCGGGTTAACGACCAACTGATGCGCGAGATTGAAGCCATATTAGCAGACAATAAGGCAAACTCTGAGCAACAAAACTGCCAACTTAACTTCGCTATTTTTGACCGGGAAAAGGAGATTATGCTGGATATGCCATCCAAAAATCTTAAAATAAATCCAAACAATAAGTTTTTAGAACAATTACTCGGGCTTAATGTTGTAAACTATAAATTGAATTAGCATAGCGCATAGCGTTTAGTGCATAGCGGCTCTAATTTTCGCTTTGATGCTATACCCTAAGCTCCCGGCTCTTCGCCCACCGCTCTGCGCTTTTACCAAAATAATGTCAAATTGACACTACAGATGGGTTGGCATTACAATTGAATACATATATTTGAACATAAAAAAAATAATTATGGCATTAGAAATCACAGATGCAAACTTCGAGGAGCTTGTATTAAAATCAGATAAACCCGTATTAGTAGATTTTTGGGCAGAATGGTGTGGCCCTTGTCGCATGGTTGGTCCAGTAGTAGAAGAAATCGCTAAAGAATATGATGGAAAAGCGGTAGTTGGAAAAGTAAACGTTGATAACAACCCTCAAATTTCAATGCAGTTTGGTATCCGCAACATCCCTGCTTTATTATACTTTAAAGATGGTCAGGTTGTTGACAAACAAGTTGGTGCTGTTCCAAAATCAGTATTAGCAGAAAAATTAAACAAGCAATTAGCCTAGTTTAAGCTTAAAGCATAAAAACCAAAGCCTAAAGGCTTGTAACATATTTAAAACCCAAGTTCATTTGATGGATTTGGGTTTTTTATTGCAAACTTATTTTTGTTTCTTTAATAAAAAACTAACAATCATGTCTATTAACCTATTTAACAATAAAACTTTAGGTATTTTATTGGCAGGTTTAGCCCTAAACTGTGCAAATATTGCATCTGTATCGGCGCAGAATCCTGTTGAAACCAACGAACCATCAGCAGATTATAAGCCAGCATTTGCCGGGCAGACCCGAATTGGAGGAGTAAAAACCAAAACGCCTCTGGATATTACGATTATTAATGAAAAGTTAGAAAATCCTTGGGCCATTTCAGTTCTTCCAAACGGTGGTTTTTTAATTACACAAAAACAGGGTACAATGGTGATCCTTACTCCCGATGGGAAATTAAGCAAAAAAATAACCGGTTTACCCAAGGTAGATCCATCTGGCCAGGGCGGTTTATTAGATGTAACTTTAGATCCAAACTTTGCTAAAAACAGAATGATTTATTGGGCTTATTCAGAGCCACAAGATAAAGGTGTGTTACTGGCTATTGCCAAAGGTAAATTAGCAGCTAATGAAACTACAATAGAGAACCAAACTATTATTTACCGCGCTACACCAGCTTACGGCGGTAAGCTTCAGTACGGTTCGAGAATTGTCTTCGATAAGAATGGTAATTTATTTGTAAGCACTGGCGAACGTTCTGGCAACGATATCAGAATTCAGGCGCAGTATTTAAATTCTTCTTTGGGTAAAATCTTACACCTTACCACCAATGGCAAAGCTGTGGCGAATGGACCATTTGCTGGCAAAGCAGATGCAAAACCAGAAATTTATGCCTATGGATTGCGGAATCCAGATGGTTTAGCCATTAATCCTTTAACCGGTGATTTATGGGAAGCCGAATTTGGCCCTAAAGGTGGTGATGAGGTGAATATTATTAAACCAGGCAAAAATTATGGCTGGCCGATTATTACCTACGGAACAGAATATAGTGGTAAAAAAGTAGGCGATGGTATTCAGCAGAAAGATGGCATGGAGCAACCCATTTATTATTGGAACCCAAGTATTTCGCCGGGCTGTATTGCGTTTTATAACAGCAATAGTATTGCCGAATGGAAAGGAAACTTGTTTGTAGGTGGTTTGGGTGGTTCGCATATTATCAGATTGGTAATAAAAGATAATAAAATCGTTGGTGAAGAGCGTTTGCTGGAAGGTAAAGGCGAACGTTTCCGCGATATGGCAGAAGGAAAAGACGGAGCGCTTTATTCTGTAACCGATAATGGCCATTTATTTAGAATAGCTAAGAAGTAAGTTAAGTAATTATAAAATATAAATCCCGGATTCATTTATTGAGCTCGGGATTTTTGGTTTAAATCATTTTATTTGTTTTTGGAAATGAGGGCTCAGTTTTTCATTGGGGGTTTCGGCCCCGCTTTCCGTTTGTAGTGCCGGCGTGAAGCCGGCAGCTACCACTGCAATCGGGTTTATTTACCAAAGGATAGTAGCATAGTCGGGCGATCAAATTGCTCATGTTTGCCAGGGCTTTAAAGCGGTGGGTTTTGCGTTAGGGATTGTAAGGGTTCAGTACCGATCCTTCATCGGTACCGGAGCGTAGCGCAGCCCTGGAAAGCCCGCCCCTTTCCCGATTCATCGGGATTAGGGGAACACCCTTATCAGTTAGCAGCTTGCAATTATCAGTTTACAGTTAGCTAATTGACTATTTTAAATCCATAAAGAATTTTTTATAAATCTTTTATTAGCTTTACCATATGCAGGCTGTAAACTACGAAAACGAAACAAGCTATGGTAATTTAGAATTGCTTGCACAGCAAGTGGTAGAAGGTTTTATCACCGGGCTGCATAAAAGCCCATTTCATGGCTTTTCGGTCGAGTTTGCAGAGCACCGCCAGTATAATAATGGCGATAATGTTAAAAATATCGACTGGAAATTATATGCCAAAACCGATAAACTTTACAGCAAACGTTTCGAGGAAGAAACCAATTTGCGCTGCCAGTTTGTGATTGATGTGTCCTCATCAATGTACTTTCCTGAACCTAAAAATAACAAACTGATTTTCTCGATACAGGCTGCTGCATCTTTGATGTACCTGTTGAAGAAACAGCGTGATGCTTTTGGATTAAGCTTATTTACAGATGAAATACTATTGAATTCTCCAGCAAAGTCGACTACCGTACATCAGAAATATCTGTTTACACAATTAGAAGAACTGTTACATAAACCCAAGTTAAATGCACAAACTAATTTAAGCGAAGCTTTGCACCAGGTGGCCGAATTAATTCATAAACGCTCGCTGGTAATTGTTTTTAGCGATCTTTTTAATACACAAACCAGCACAGATAAAACGGACGGGTTTTTTGATGCTTTGCAGCATTTAAAATTCAACAAACATGAAGTGGTGGTTTTTAACGTGGTAGATAAATCAAAAGAAGTTGATTTCAATTTTGAAAACCGCCCATACCAGTTTATCGATATGGAAACCGGCGAAACGATTAAAGTACATACCAATCAGGTAAAGGAAAATTATACAGCAGCAGTTTCCTCGTATCGACAGCAGATTGCGCTAAAATGCGCCCAATATAAAATCGACTTAATTGATGCCGATATGAACGATGGGTTTTACCCAGTCCTTCAGTCTTACTTAATTAAAAGGCAAAAATTAGGCTAAAATTTGTTGCAAACAACGCAGATTCAGCGTTGTTTATTAAATGATTTAAATTTTAAACTCCTTAATATGTTAGAAAAAGGCGCTACAGCACCAGATTTCGAATTGAATGCTACTCCCGATCAGAAAATAAAACTTAAAGATTTTAAAGGTAAAAATGTTGTCCTGGCTTTTTATCCTGCCGATTGGAGCCCGGTATGCAGCGACCAAATGGCGCTTTATAATGAAATGCTAAAATATTTTAACAAGTATGATGCACAGATTTTTGGTGTTTCTGTTGATAGTGTTTGGTGCCACCTCGCTTTTGAAGAAAATAGAAAACTGCATTTTCCACTTTTGGCCGATTTTGAACCAAAAGGCGCAGTGTCAAAAGCTTATGGTGTATACGATGAAGAACTTGGCGAAAGCAAAAGGGCACTTTTTGTTATAGATAAAGAAGGAAAAATTGCCTGGAGTTATTTGTCGCCGATAGCTGTTAACCCTGGCGCTGACGGAATTTTAGACGCATTGGAGGAATTAAACAAGAAATAAGCTATGAGTACTTTAAAACCTGAGGTAAACAATCAAGACCACATCCAAGGTGATGATTCGGCGAGTGTAACCATTGTCGAATTTGGCGATTATCAATGCCCATATTGCGGTAATGCCTACCCGATTATGAAGGAAATTGAAGAAACATTCGGGCATCAGATCAAATTTATCTTTCGTCATTTCCCTTTGGCAAATGCCCATGAGTTTGCTTTTCCGGCTGCCATTGCTGCAGAAGCAGCAGGTTTACAAGGTAAGTTTTGGGAAATGCACGATGCGCTGTACGAAAATCAATACCGTTTAAGTGGTGAGCTTTTCGACGAACTGGCCGAAACGATTGGTCTGGACCTGGAGCAGTTTCAGCAAGACAGCACTTCGGAAGAAATCAAAAGCAAAATAGAAGATGATTTTGATAGCGGCGTACGAAGTGGGGTAAATGGAACACCTTCGTTTTATGTAAACGGAACCAAGTTTGATGGAGGTGCAACAGACCTTTATCAGATGCTTAAAGAAAGTGCCGAGTAGTTTGCATAAAAAAAACCTCATGTATTTTGCAATACATGAGGTATCAGATAAGGGTAACCGGAAAACTAAAAAACTAATTATGAGTTTTTAGAATTTAACAAAATTGAAATCGCTTCGTGTTTTGTTATATCAAAGGTGCACTTCAATTATGAAGTTTTAGTGAAGAAACTTCATCCATTCCATATTGCCATGCTTCTGTTACAACCGCTCTGATGAAAGTCTTCAGTAAGTCAGATTGGCTTATTTTCTATCTGTTATTCAAAACAATATAAGTGCTTCATCTATTTATAAGTAACAATAAACAATCCTGATTAAAAAAATACCTTCATGAGTAAAAATGTGGCAGAACAACTAGTTGAAATGCTGGTTGAAGTTGGTGTAAAAAGAGTTTATGCCGTTACTGGAGACAGTTTAAATTATTTTAACGATGCAGTAAGGCGAAACGGCAAAATCAAATGGATCCACGTTCGCAATGAAGAAGTTGGAGCCTTTGCTGCAGCAGCAGAAGCTGAACTTGATGGAATAGCCTGTTGCGCCGGAAGTTGTGGGCCTGGGCATGTGCATTTGATTAATGGGCTTTATGATGCGCACCGTTCTCATGTTCCCGTAATTGCCATTGCTTCAACTATCCCAACAGGCGAATTCGGAATGGATTTTTTTCAGGAAACCAATACCATTAAGTTATTCGATGATTGCAGTTATTACAACCAGGTAGCCACTACTGCGGCACAAGTTCCAAGAATGTTTCAAACGGCCATTCAACATGCCATTCATAAAAAA
Source organism: Pedobacter sp. Bi27 (assembly GCF_918698255.1). Classification (NCBI taxonomy): domain Bacteria; kingdom Pseudomonadati; phylum Bacteroidota; class Sphingobacteriia; order Sphingobacteriales; family Sphingobacteriaceae; genus Pedobacter; species Pedobacter sp. Bi27. Next base: position 833,219 of record NZ_CAKKMW010000001.1, on the reverse strand, counting down.
GGAGTTGCAGTTTTTGGCTTGCCTGGCGATGTAGCCCAAATGGATGCCATAGAAAGTGTTACTTCCATGCAGTTTTTTAATAATAAGCCGGTCATCCGCCCTTCCGATCTGGAACTACAGGGTTTGGCTTCGCTACTGAACAGTCAAAAGAAAATTATGCTCTACTGTGGAATAGGGGCAGCCGAAGCACATGATGAAGTGATAGCACTTGCGGCTAAATTAAAAGCACCAGTTGGATTTTCATTCCGTGGTAAAATGGGCATCCAATATGATAATCCTTACGAAGTTGGCATGACAGGTCTTTTAGGTCAGCCATCAGGTTACCATGCCATGCACGAAGCTGATGTGGTGCTGTTGTTGGGAACGGATTTTCCATATGTAAATTTTATGCCCGAAAAAAACAAAATTATTCAGATTGACGAGAGACCGGAACGGCTGGGAAGGAGAGCAAAACTAACGATGGGTTTATGCGGAAATATAACTGATTCAGTTAAAGCATTATTGCCACTTTTAGAAGAGAAGAAAGATGAAAATTTTCTAAAAACCCAACTCGAGTTCTATCAAAAGGTTAAAGAAAGACAACAGGTTTATGTAAACGATCAGGGCGAAGAAAATAAGATCCAACCCGAATTTGTAGCTGAAACCATAAACCGTTTGGCAGCTGATGATGCCATTTTTACAGTAGATACGGGAATGTGCTGCGTTTGGGGGGCACGATTTATTGATGGAACGGGCAAACGTAAAATGCTTGGATCTTTTAACCATGGCTCAATGGCAAACGCTATGCCAATGGCCATAGGAGCTGCTTTGGCACATCCCGAAAAACAGGTGATTTCCCTTTGTGGCGATGGTGGTTTATCAATGCTCTTAGGCGATCTGGCAACCATTAAACAATATAATCTACCAGTTAAGCTAATTGTTTTTAACAACAGGGCCTTAGGGATGGTTAAGCTAGAAATGGAAGTTGATGGCTTACCGGATAACGAAACAGATATGATTAACCCTGATTTTGCATTGGTAGCTCAGGCAATGGGTTTTAAAGGAATAACGGTTTCTAAACCGGAAGAAGTGGAAACAGCAATCAGTCATGCATTTAATGAAACTGGCCCTGTTCTATTGAATATCATGACCAACCCCAACGCTTTAGCAATGCCTCCAAAAATAGAATGGACGCAAATAAAAGGTATGACTGAATCGATGGCCAAGTTAATGCTGGGTGGAAAAATGAGCGAGGTTATGGATACAATAAAATCGAATTATAAACATTTGGGGGAAGTGTTGTAGTTTAGAAAAGTTTCGTCATTCCCAACTTGATTGTGAATCTTAATGCATGTTGATGTTTCATAAGCGTTAAGATTCCCACCTGCGCGGGAATGACGAGCTATTTTAAATATTACTTAACTATTTTTTCTTATAAAGTCCCTGCAACTGTGTTAATGCTGCTATCAATTTCTCCTCATCACCAGCTAAACAATAATATTTAATTCCATTTTTATCGTTATCAGGTTCTCCATCGCGTTTAGTAAAAACCGGATAAACTGATTTAATTTTTGGGTCTTTTTGTTCAGGGCTAACCTTGAACCCGTTCCAAGTCTGTATTTGAGACGTGGTGCTGGTTTCTTCTTTGGCACGATCTGAACTGGCAAATGTTTTTCCCATTGTAAAAACCCCGAAATTCATTTCCTCATCAATTGAAAATGAATTTGCTGTAATGGTAAACACTGTTTCCGTACCATTATGCAAAGTAATGTTGGTTCCGCCGATGGCTTTTGCCAGTAATTGATTGATGTTTTTAACAATTTCGGCCTTTGTTTGTGCGAAGCCACTGAATGATGCAGCCAGTAATAAAACCAGCGTTAATTTTGTTCTCATAATAATTAAGGTTTAAATATTTGTGTGTAACTAAATTTAATCATTTTTTTCGCTAAACACATACCTAAAAATGAGTAAATAAAAAAGGGCAACCAGATAACTGATTGCCCTAAGTTTAGTTAGTGATAATATTATAAGTTGCCTCTTAATTCCTGCTCACGCTCTAACGATTCGAATAATGCTTTAAAGTTACCCGCTCCAAAACTCTGTGCACCTTTACGCTGAATAATCTCAAAGAAAAGGGTAGGGCGGTCTTCAACCGGTTTAGTGAAAATCTGCAACAAATATCCTTCTTCATCACAATCAACCAAAATGCCCAGGCTTTCCAATAAAGATATTTCTTCATCAATTTTACCTACACGTTGCGGCATCATATCGTAATAGGCCTCTGGTGGTGCACTTAAAAATTCAACGCCACGTGCTTTCAGTTCTTTAACTGTTTTAACAATATCTTTAGTGGCCACAGCAATGTGCTGAACGCCTTCGCCCTCATAATATTCCAGGTATTCTTCAATCTGCGATTTCTTTTTCCCCTCAGCAGGTTCGTTAATCGGGAATTTCGAATAGCCATTTCCATTGCTCATTACCTTACTCATCAAAGCCGAGTATTCAGTATTGATCTGCTTATCATCAAAAGATAAGATATTTACGAAGCCCATTACATCTTCGTACCATTGTACGGCTTCATTCATGCGGTTCCAACCTACATTACCCACACAATGATCGATATATAAAAGACCAGCATCGGCAGGTTGGTAATCGCTTTCCCACACACGGTAACCCGGCATAAAGGTTCCATTATAATTTTTACGTTCAATAAACATATGTACAGTTTCGCCATAAGTATAAATACCGCTCATCCGAACTTCACCATTTTCATCAGTTAAAGTTTGAGGAGCCAAATAGGGTTTCGCACCACGTTTTGTGGTTTCTTCAAAGGCGCTATAGGCATCGTCTACCCAAAGGGCTAATACTTTTACCCCATCGCCATGTTTTTTTACATGCTCTGCTATTGGATGATCTGATTTTAATGCTGTTGTTAAGATCAATCTGATTTTACCCTGTTGCAATACATATGATGAACGATCGCGTACACCAGTTTCAGGTCCGGCATAAGCCAGGCTTTGAAATCCAAATGCAGTTTTGTAGTAATGAGCCGCTTGTTTAGCATTGCCTACATAAAATTCGATATAATCTGTTCCGTTAATAGGCAGAAAATCTGGTGCTTTTGATATTTTTTCTGCAAATGTTTGTGTTTCCATTGTTGTTATTTTTAAATAGCTAACCGCTTAATTGTTAAAATCGGTTAACTGTGCATGTTACTTTAAGAGTTTAAATCCTATAATCCTGAAATCTTAATCATCCTGGCTTTACTCTACGTTAATCTGCCAACTTTTATGATAATTTTCGTCCTCGATATCCAGGGCATCCTGTGTAAGCATTAAAGGTTTAAAAGGATCGATCATTACAGCAAGCTCATCTGTTTTTTCTTTTCCGATCGATTTTTCTACGGTACCGGGGTGTGGCCCATGTGGAATACCTCCAGGGTGTAAGGTAATCTGCCCTTTAACCACACTTTTGCGGCTCATAAAATCACCATCCACATAATAAAGTACTTCGTCGCTATCTACATTGCTATGGTTGTAAGGCGCAGGGATAGAATCAGGATGATAATCGTATTTACGGGGAACAAAAGAGCAAACCACAAAATTGTGTCCTTCGAAAGTTTGGTGAACCGGAGGTGGTTGGTGCAAACGGCCTGTTATCGGCTCAAAATCATGAATAGAAAAAGCATATGGGTAATGATAACCGTCCCAGCCTACATAATCAAAAGGATGTGTACCGTAGGTATATGGATAAATTAACCCTTGTTTTTTAATCAGTACTTTAAAATCGCCGTATTCATCAAAGGTTTGCAGGTTTTCGGGTAATCTTAAATCACGCTCACAGTAAGGTGCGTGTTCCATTAGCTGTCCAAACTGATTTAAATATCTTTTTGGCGGTCTTAACGGACTAAAACTTTCCACAATGAACAGCCTGTTTTGTTCATTATCAAACTCCATCTGATAAATGGTTCCTCTCGGGATGATCAGATAATCGCCATAAGCAAACTTAATTTCTCCGAATCCTGTTTTCAGCTTTCCAGAACCTTCATGTATGAAGATCATCTCGTCTGCCTGGCTGTTTTTGTAGAAGTAATCGGTCATCGATTTTCTCGGCGCTGCCAAAACAATGTGTAGATCGCTATTTACCAGAACGGCTTTTCTGCTTTTTAGAAAATCATCTTCTGGTTTAATATTGAAACCGATTAAACTCGTGTGTTTCAGGTGTTTTTCGCGCGCAATTTTTGGCTCAACACTGTATGCTTCGCCCAAATGTTTAACAATAGTTGGCGGGTGGCAATGATAAACCAATGAATATAAACTCGAAAAACCTTCGGTTGATACCAATTCTTCGGCATAAAGATTTCCATCAGGTTTACGAAAAACCGTGTGACGTTTAGCTGGAATCTGCCCCAATTTATGATAAATAGGCATAATAAAATGTTGTTATGGTTAGAAAAGAAAAAATCCTAATGAATTAACAATCGAAACGGTAATGCGTTTCAATTAAAAAAGAAGGTGGAGTAAATATTACAGAGAATATTGAGCCATGATCAGCTTGGATAGCATCTTATAGCGACGGACCGCAATAGCGTCGTTTACTAGATTAATATGTAATGCTTTTAAGATCATGGTTTTAATGGCACCAAGGTAAGTATTTTATTTAAAAGTTGAAATTTTAATTACCTTTAATTACTTACTATATGATCATCCCGATGAAATTTATTTTTACATGCTTATTTTTTTTAGCCTTGAGCTATGCCACTTTTGCGCAACAGAATGCCAAGTACACTATTAGGGTTATAGACCGAAGCGGAAAAGCCACTAGGGGTTCCTTTTACGCGGCAGCCGATGATGGTTTAACAATTATCAGAAACCGGAAGGATACTATAAAATTAAGTGCCGACAGTATCAGCGCATTATATATTCACCGTAAAGGGATAGCTGCACCGTTGGCCATTGCCGGAGGCTTAACATTTTTTGTATTGGCCGCAAAAAGCGATAAATTGGTCGAGTCGGTAGTGCTTATTGCTGCGGGTGTACCTGTTGGCGTATCGGGTGGAATGTTAATTGGTGGTTTACTCTCCAACAAAAAACATTATAAAGCACTTCAGGCAAAAGATTTTCCTTTAATTAAATCAAACCTTCAGAAATATACGGTGTTAAAATAATAACGCTTAAGTTTTATTTTGAATGGCCTAATTTCTTAGCTTTACCGCGTATTTAACCAAATCATATATGAAACTAGTATCTTATAAAACCGAAGACAGGGAGCATCTTGGTATATTTATCAACGGACATATTTATAACTTAAATAGTTGCGATAAATTGCTTCCAGATAATATGAGTACGTTTTTGCAAGGTGGTGAAGTGTTAATGGAAAGAGCAAAAAGGATAGACGATCAAATAAAAGATGGTAGTTTAGCCGCTAAGGAAGAAATTTTTTACGAGATTTTAGCCCCTGTTCCGCATCCTACCAGTTGTCGCGATGGATACGCTTTCAGACAGCATGTTGCTGCAGCACGTAGAAACAGAAAGGTTGATATGATCCCTCAATTCGATGAGTATCCAATCTTTTATTTCACCAATCACAACGCTATTCAGGGTACTGGCGAAATTGAATGTATGCCAGATCATTTTGATAAACTGGATTTCGAATTAGAGATTGCGATAGTTATTGGTAAAAAAGGTAGAAATATTAAAGCTGCTGAGGCTGATGAATACATTGCCGGTTACATGGTAATGAACGATATGAGTGCACGTACTTTGCAGATGGAAGAGATGTTGTTGAATTTGGGACCTGCGAAAGGAAAAGATTTTTCTACCGTGATTGGCCCATGGTTGGTAACGCCTGATGAATTATTGCAATATAAAGTTGCGCCTAAAGAAGGACATGTTGGTAATGCTTACGACCTTAAAATGACCTGCCGGGTAAATGGAATCGAAGTTTCGAAAGGAAATGCTGCCGATATGGACTGGACTTTTGCTGAAATTATAGAACGTTGTGCTTATGGTGTAGATATTCTTCCAGGCGATGTAATTGGTTCAGGAACAGTAGGTACGGGTTGTTTCTTGGAATTAAACGGGACTGGTTTGCTTAACGATCCAAATTATAAAGTACAGTGGTTACAGCCAGGTGATATTGTGGAAATGGAAATAACAGGGCTTGGTGCTTTAACCAATACGATTACTAAAGCAGATACCGATTTTTCGATTTTGGCATTGAAGAAATAAAAAGGTTCTTTAAAGTTTTTGTTTAATCATCCACGCTTGAATAATGTGTTTCTAATTCTGAATTCATTTCATGGTTTTTTTTCTATTAGATGTTATCAACGATAAAATCTAATAAAGAAAGTCGTCATCTCGACTGAAGCGCAGCGTAATGGAGAGATCTATGATAGATTTCCCGACTACGTTTCACTCCGCTCGAAATGACGACCCTTTTTAAGTTTTAATCTCCATTTAATCCTTTCAAATAGTAAACTTAACTACCTGTGCTAACTTTAAATACCTCCGATTTAACTCCCGTAGAGCTGCAAAATTATTTGCAATATGCTATCGCTCCGCGACCGATCTGCTTTGCCTCAACTATTGATGCAGAAGGGAATATTAATTTAAGCCCCTTCAGTTTCTTTAATATGTTTAGTACAAATCCGCCGATCTGTATTTTTTCCCCCTCGAGGAGGGTGCGTGATAATACCACCAAACATAGCTTAGAAAATGTATTGCAGGTTAAAGAATGTGTCATCAATATTGTAAACTACGATATGGTGCAGCAAATGAGTTTGGCTAGTACCGAATACGCTAAGGGCGTAAACGAGTTCGAGAAAGCGGGATTTACCATGTTGAAATCTGATCTGGTCAGGCCACCAAGAGTAGCAGAAGCTCCGGTACAGTTTGAATGTGCTGTAAATGAGGTGATTTCATTAGGTAATCATCATGGTGCAGGAAACCTCGTGCTGGCTGAAATAAAAGTGATTCATATTAACGAAGCTATTTTAGATGAAAATGGTAGGATTGATCAACATAAAATCGATCTTGTAGCGCGTTTAGGTGGCGATTGGTACTGTAGGGTAACGAACGACAATTTATTTAAAGTAGCTAAACCCCTCACTAAATTGGGCATAGGTGTAGACCGTTTACCACATTCGGTCCGTTTTTCTAAAGTATTAACAGGAAATGACCTGGGCATGCTGGGAAACGTTGAACATTTGCCAAGCGACGAAGAAATTGACCTTGTCAGTACTCATGCAGAAGTAAAAGAAGTGCTCGATGCTACTATAGGAGATATAACCAACCGCGAAAGAGAGCTGCACGAACTGGCAAAAAAGTTTCTTCACAACGGAGCGGTAGAACTTGCTTTAAAGGTAGTTTTACTTTAAATTTATTAAGGTAATTTTTAAGCTATGCATACAATTGTTCAGGTAGATCAGTACATTATTAATTCGGCAGAATTCGCGATTCCGATTTTAGATCATTTAAGAAATCTGGTTCATAAAGCCGATGCTCGGATTGAAGAGAAAATGAAGTGGAGCATGCCATTCTTTGATTTTAAAGGTACGGTTTGTCATATGGCATCTTTTAAACACCATTGTGCATTTGGTTTTTGGAAGGGATCGTTAATGCAAGATGAGTACGGCATTTTTAAAGAACGTTCTGAAGCGATGGGTTTGTTAGGGAAAATAACATCTTTGGAAGATTTACCTTCAGATGAGATCCTGATTGCCTACATACAAGAGGCAATTAAACTAAATGAGGATGATGTAAAATTGCCTTCAAAACCAAAATCGACAGTACAAAAGGAACTGATTATTCCCGAATATTTGATTGAAGCATTAAAAGATGATCCTAAGGCCTTAGCTGTATTTCAGAATTTTAGTTTATCCAATAAAAAGGAGTATGTGATGTGGCTTGAGGAAGCAAAAACAGAGGCAACTAAACAAAAACGATTGGATACCACACTGGAATGGCTCGCAGAAGGTAAAACAAGAATGTGGAAATATAAAAAGTAAGTTATATAATACTTACAATTTTCATGAAACGGGCCTTATAATGGCCATCAAAATCTGTAATGGTTACCTGATGTACTTTACCCGAAGAGGCATGGATAAACTTGATCCCGTTTTCATCAATTGAATAAACAATCCCAACATGACCGATTCTTCTTATTCTTGAATTACTGCCTGTAAAAATCAATACATCGCCTACTTTTGCGTTTTCCAAGCTTGTTTCTTTACCCGCATAGCTAAACTCGCGTGAAGAACGTGGAACCTTAAAACCAAAATTACTGAAAACATAACTTACAAAGCCAGAGCAATCGAAACCAACCTTAGGGTTACTTGTAGCATAACGATAGGGGATACCTAACATGCTTTTGGCAAAGTCGATTAAACTTTCAGATTGTTTAGCTGACGAATTGTTTGATGATTTATCCTCTTTAGGGAGGCTGGCAACGAGCTTTTTAACTAACTCCTGGTACTGTGCTGGTATGATGGTTTGGGCTTTTCCTGCCGTGGCAGACAAAATGAAAAACGCAATCGGGACTATTATTTTCTTCATATGTAGGAACCAAAGATATAAAAAATATCCAAAGTCGATTAAAATGTTGAAAATGAGTGCAAATAAAAAAGTCCAAACAACTTGTCTGGACTTCTGATTAAAATATTTGTTTTCGATTAAATACTTGGGAACATGGTTTGTGCTCTTTCACCAATTAATGGAATAGGTTTTTTTTCTCCCTGTATTGCAGCAATTAATCCGATAATCCACAATACGAATAATCCAATCTGAACAATCCGGAGTATATAAACAGCATCTAAAAAGCCGGTTGCAAAAATTACAGGGATTAAAAATAAGCTTAAAGCCCAGCTCAAAACGGTCGATGCCAGATGGAAAAGAAGCGTTTGTTTCAAATGATATCTACTCAATTCTGTTTGATTATCTTTATACATGGCGAAATAGGCAATTAACCATCCAATAAACCAAAAGTAGCTTACTATTGCGGCATTTTTTCCATTGTCGGTTGTTTTAAAAGGTGAGTTTGTTTCCATAGGTTTTTTAGTTTTTCGATTTAGCACGTAAATTACTAAATAATATGGATATTATGGTGTGGTAACCGCAACAGGTAAAATCTTTCCATTAAAGAATTTGTGTCCGGTTTTAGCAAAGTCTGTAACATATTTCCCCATTTCGAAGGCCATAACCGGGCTTTGGTAACCAGGGAAAGCAGCCTCAAGCATTTCCGTTTGTGCCGATCCTAGCGCAAGACAATTGATCTTGATTCCTGTTTCAGCCAATTCGAACGCCAAACATTCAGTTAAGGTGTGCAGCGCTGCTTTACTCGCTGAGTAAGCCGAGAGCCCTGGGAATTTAACACTCCCTTGAAAACCACCCATACTACCGATGTTTACAATGTGGCTTCCACTTTGCATTAAAGGCAAAATATGCTGAATCATCCTGAAGTGTGAGATTACATTGCTCTGTAACATTTCACCCAGATCAATTTCTGTGGTTTCTAAAAAAGGTTTATTAATTAAGGCCCCTGCATTGTTAATTAAGATGTCAACAGACCCTAATCGTTCCTTTAAAAATGGAACCAATGCGGCATAATCATCATTTACAATGTCGAATTCTACTGGTAAAAGTGTACAGTCGGGATTAATGCCTTTAGCAATTTCTAAGAGTTTACGCAGTTTATCTGCCGATCGGGCAATGGCTACAATTTTGTTCTCTTTCTGTAAGCTAAACTCTAAAGCCGTTTCGAAACCGATTCCACTACTTGCACCTGTAATTATAATGTTCATTAAAAAAAGTTAAAAATTGTTGTAAAGTTAAAAGATTGAATGTTCCGAACCTGATGAAATCAAAGTTAGGAAAAAAAGAGTAAGTCAACTAGAACCATGTTTGCAAGGATTAGAGCATAGCGATTACATCACTTGATTTACGCATTATGTTGCAAATGTGGTTGTCAGTCGTCCTCGTTATAATAAGGATGATTGGAATTAATAATTAATTTAAGGTATTTGAACGATAAATTCGTCATGCTGACCTGAAGCGAAGCGGAAAGCTACGAAGTAAATTTATTTCAGCATCTATTTTGCATTAAGACCCTGATCCCGATACATCGGGACAGGGTGACGACTGACTTATTAAAGAGATAAATCAATCCTCCACAATCAACTGGCTTACCGGGTTTTTAATTACATGTAAGCCATCGCTGATCAATTTCGTATGATCAAGCTCCCTGCCAGCTTTTATTTCCAGATAAACCTGGATTTCCTTTTCCAACAGATGATAAATCTTTTTGTGGTAGATAATCTCCAGGATTTCCAATGCACAAAGCCAATCCTGCCTATGGTTCGATTTTAGTTGCGTGAAAATTTCGGCAAGCTTATCCAAACCTTCGCCACTTTCCCTAATCTCTCTAACCGCTTGGTATAAACCGTGCAGTTTTAAAGTCTTATCATCATAAGTAATCTGATGCGTTTTCTCGTTACTAATTAATGTAATCTCTTCGTAAGCATCTTTATCGGCAGCTCCATTAAAAACAGAAACAATGGTTTCGCCTATAGCCATATCATAAATGCCCCATTCGGGTTTAAACAAGATATTCCTATTGCGCTCTGTAACTGTACAGTCTTTAAAGGCAATTAAAAGGAGCTTGTTGCTTTCGGTAATAATGTCCTTAACTACACCAATTACTTTAATGCCGCTTTCAAATAAAAGTTCAGTTTTTTCACCTGTAATTATCCCTACAGCCTGTAATTCAGCTGTGGTATAATCTTCCAGTGCTTTTGCAGCATCTTTTAACCGACCAACCGGAGATGAAAAACCATCAGCGTGGTAATCTTTCCCATGGCCGCTCAATTGTTTTCCCTTAAATGCCAATGCAGAAGGACCGGCTGTTTTAATAAAGGTTACCTCATCTTTTGTACCCACACCAATATCGGTAAATACACCGCTTACCTGTAAACCCGAACTATAAGCCGCTGTGGCTACATTTTTACAGGCAATTGCTTTCATAATACTTTCTGTGCCACCTCTTCTAAAGGCCATGGTATTGGCAAAGGTTTCCAAAACATCAATAAGATTTTGGAATGTTTCGGTTACAAAAAGCTGCGGCTGTGGCTTGGTAATATCGTAAGCGTAATTAATCGTATCGATATTATACCAAAGTTTCTCCACATCATTTTGCATACAGGTTGCACTTTCACCAATAGAAGAAAGCAAACCAGCGCCATAAATTTTTGGGTTTTCTAAAGTACCAATCAGTCCATACTCAACCGTCCACCAGTGCAAGCGACCGAGTAAAGCCATTTCAGAAGGTTCGCCCATGTTTTCGCTGATGTACCGCAGCTCTTTTTCTGCCTTGGCAATCTGAAACTCATCTGCATCTATGGCTTCCTTCAAAATCGATAGTTTCCTAATGGCCTCGTAAAGTTCAAAATCTTTAGCCGAAAACATGGCTTTTGCACCAATTGAGCCAAAATAACTTAAATAATTATTGTAATCCGTATCGGCAATAATAGGTGCGTGGCCAGCGCTTTCGTGTATAATATCTGGGGCCGGTGTATATTCAATGTGATTAATTTGGCGGATATCGGCTGCAATTACCAGTACACGGTAGGCCTGATATTCCATAAAAGCAGCTGGCGGAATAAAGCCATCAACAGTTACAGCGCCCCAGCCAATCTTGCCCAGATTGTCGTTCATCGTTTGCAGGTCGGGAATGTGTTCGATACTTAAACCCGCTCGTTGTAAGCCTTTTATGTAAGGGTAGTAAGCAACATTTTTAAGATAACTATAATTCTGACGCATTACGTAACGCCACACCGCTTGATCGATCGGTGTGTATTTTTCGTAATTCTGGGCAACAATAAATTGCTTTAAATGATTGGGCAATTTTGCTACCTGCGCATTATTAAAATCATTAAAATGGCTCATGGTTAATCTGAAAATAAGTTGGTCGGCAGCTAAGTTAGGATGTTGTTTTTATCTTATCAAGAAAGTGCTTGGATAAATTAACAGGCGAAAGTAATAAAGGTTTCGAGTGGTTAAAATGGTGGATTAATCATTAGGAAAGGTAAGTCACCATTTCATCGGTGAGGTGCTGTCGGGCTGTGCGCTATATCTTTTGCTGCCATTCGACTCCGCTCAGGCTGACAGCAAAAGGATACCGCTTCCATCCCGTTTAGGTACTTAGGCCTGTACTGATGAACTTAGTTTTTTTGTCATCTGCCATAATTAATTCTGTGCCTTCCGTGTTTCCGTGGCAAAAACACTTAAATTGAATTAAGGATTTTTCTTCCCTTTACCCCCGATTTTTTTAACGCTAAACGTAAAGTAGTGCTGATAGAGGTAACTGAAAAGTGCCATTAAAACCGATACCAGTATTCTCGAGAGCATCGCTAAAGTTGGATAATCTCTTAAAAGTTCCAACAAAAACTTCAATAAAACATAATTGGCCAGTATGTTAATGAATTGAAGGTTTAAAAACCTAAAAAGCTGAACCCTCCCCTTTAATTCGCTATGCGTAAATATTACATACTTATTAAGCAAAAAACTGGTTGGAATAGCAACGGCATAATCGACCAATAGCGATGCGGTTTCTCTCTGAAGTACTATTACCCCAAAATCTACTTCTTCGGTTTTGAAGATGAAAAAGTAAGCAAAATAATAACTTAAGATCCCTAAAAGCAAAGTGCCGCCACCAGTGGCCAGATACCTAAAATTGTGTAAGGAAATAAATTTTTTAAAAGGAGGGTGAAAAAAATCTATTACGGCTAAAATTGCTGTACGCATTGACGATAAAATATTAAAAGTTTCTAGGCCGAAATATTAACAATCGGTTTTTCTCATATAAGTTTAAGGCGCAAAGGTAATTTTTTATATAGAATTTTGCAGAAACAAAAAATATGGAGAATTAATTGCTGTGGAGAAATCATACATTTTACTCATTATTAGCATAAGCAGGTTGTGCAACAAAATCAATAACTGCACACCAGGTATAAGAGGGATGGGGCTGTATGCTTACGCCAACGGTATTGAGCCTGTATTTTTGATCGAGTAAATTAAAACGATGGCCGAGGGAAGGTACACCGCAATCTAACAACAAGTGGCAAACAATATCTAAACTGTTAGAGTAGCCAAAATCGATATTTTCGCTCATGGCCTTGTTGGGGAAGTATCGGGATAATCGTTTAGAAAATTTATCTCCGTTACTGCTTTCATGTGTATCTAGATTATTCCTGTTTAAATCCTGCGCGTGGCTCCTGCTTAATGACGTTAATTTATCATCAGGGTAAAATAGCTGCAGGTTTTTTACACCGCGCAAATGTTTAAGCAAAGAAGTGTAGTAAGAATTATTTCTGGTAATCCTGAGTTCATTGTAATTTCTGTACTTCCGCACTTTAGCATTGTAATTATTGATGTAGTCTTCTAAAAATGTATAATAAAACTTTTCGCCATCTAGGCGGATCAGGTTCATATACATCACAATATTTTTTTCTTCGTTAGTTAAATAAGAAGCATTTGCTGCGGTATTGGCTTTGCGGAATTCGGCATCAGTCCATTTTTGAGCATTAACCTGGCTGGAAAAAAATAAGAGCAAAAGAGCAGGTAGAAGTATTTTAAACATAGGATGATTTTCATGGATAACGTCTTTTAATTTTTTTTATTTCTCGTTTTTTAAAATAATATCGCGTAAGCAATTAGTTACAGCCTTTACCTGACAAGGCAATGTGAATATGCGTATTTTTAGTTTTAGAAAACGATGATGAAAGGAATATTAATATTAGGCTGTTTATTGAATTTTGCGGTTTCCTTAAAGGCGCAGGTTGATACGACAGCATTTAGAACAGTTTCGAATCAGATAAAGCAAGAATTTGCCCCAGATAAACGGTCTGTTTATTTTAATATTCAGTTTAAAGGAGATACTGTTTTTGCAGAAAGTACCTCGGCGCAAGTGCTCGAGGCACTAAATAACCAAAGTAAAGATTTTAAGGGTTTCGTTCAAATAAATACACTCCTTCCTTCAAACAATTTAGCTGGGATGGAATACGGATTAGCCAATCTTTCAGTCTGTAACAATAGAGCAGCCCCTCAAAATGCAGCAGAAATGATGACGCAGATGATTTTGGGCACACCTGTACAAGTATTAAAGAAACAAGGCGGTTATTATTTGGTACGCACACCTGATGGTTACCTGTCATGGACTGATGCTACCGCTGTAAGTCTAATGGATAAGAGGGCTTTTGAGGAATGGAAAAAATCAAAACGGATTATTTTTACTTCCGACTTTGGTCATGCTTTTAGCAAAGCAGATATGAACTCCTCACGTGTTTCCGATTTAGTAAATGGCAATATTTTAGTATTAACTGGCGAAGAAAAAGCTTATTATCAAGTTGTTTTTCCCGATAAACGGACGGGCTACATTAAAAAAGCTGATGCCAAATTGTTTTCGGATTGGCTGAAAAAAACCAATCCAAATGCGGAAGCTATTTTGACAACTGCAAAAACATTAATTGGCGTGCCCTATCTTTGGGGTGGCACCTCTATCAAAGGGGTAGATTGTAGTGGTTTTACGAAAACAAGCTATTTCCTGAATGGAATCATTATTCCGAGAGATGCCTCGCAACAAGCTTTGGTTGGAGAAGATATACCTGTTTTGGAAGGAGATTCGATTAGCCTCACTAAGTGTCTTAAAAATTTAAAAGCTGGCGATTTATTGTTTTTTGCCGCGGCAAAATTGAAAGGGACATCTGGAGGAAGAATAACACATACTGCTATTTATATTGGCGATGGAGAGTTTATTCAATCGGCTGGGATGGTTAGGATTAATAGTTTAAAACCTGATGCAGTTAACTTTGATGAGCGTGAAAGTAAAACCCTGGTTAGTGCTAAACGTTTTCTAAACCAGATCGGCACCGCCGAAATTACGAGAGTTGATCGGCATGACTGGTATGGAGCTTTTTAATGTTATGTTGAGGGTTAATCTATTTTTAAATATCAATGATACGGGATTTTAAGGAAATGATAGGTCTTGAAGGCTCGTCATTTCGACCGTAGTGGAGAACCCGAAGGCTCTGCGAAGCAAAATTTTTAAATTTTATTTCAATAATTTGGTTCAAAGATCTCTCCATTCCGTTGCACTCCAGTCGAGATGACGACCTTTCTATAGGAATCTATCAAAGGCACGAAGCTTCCTAAGTTTTTAATTTTCCTTAGTGTTCTTTGTGCCTTGGTGGTTAACTAATTTGAGCCTTACAAAAACATACCACCTGACGCTTCAATGCGCTGCGCATTAATCCATCTCGCATCTTCCGTACATAAAAAGGCCACCACGCCACCAATATCATCTGGCAAGCCTACACGGCCTAAGGCAGTATTCGAGGCAATTCCTGCATTTATCTGCTCGTTATCGCGCACTACACCACCTCCAAAATCAGTTTCAATGGCGCCTGGAGCAACAACGTTAACTCTGATTCCTCTTACACCTAGTTCTTTGGCCTCATACCTTGTTAGGGTTTCCACAGCACCTTTCATCGATGCATAAGCTGCGTAGCCAGGGGTAGCAAAACGTGCCAAACCAGTAGAAAGATTAATAATCCCACTGCCATCATTTAATAACGTTAAAGCCTTTTGGGTTAAAAAGAAAGTCCCTTTAAAATGGATGTTTACCAAAGTATCAAATTGTTCTTCGGTAGTTTCGGCAAAAGATGAATGAATGCCGATTCCTGCATTATTGATTAGAAAATCGAATTTTTCAGCATTAAAAACAGATTTCAGTACAGCTTTAACTGATACGAAAAAAGCATCGAAAGTTTTGGTGTCGGCTACATTTAACTGTATTGCGGCAGCTTGTACCCCTAGCTGTTTTATTTCATTAACAGTAGCTTCTGCTTCTTCTTTTTTAGATTGATAGGTAACAATTACACCAAGTCCTTTTGCCGCAATTTTTAAAGCAGCATTTTTTCCTAATCCGCGGCTACCACCGGTTATCAGGGCGATTTTATTTTGTGTTTCCATTTTCTTTTAATTTATTAAACAAAGTTAGATGGAAACCCGCTGTAAAAATGGTGACAGCTTAAGTAAAAATGGTGACTGTTTAAGTTTTATATGGTGACAATTTCCTTATTTGTGGCCAAAGACTGGAAATAAGCTTCTCTGTACTGTTTGGGTGTTTGGCCAGAGAAGTGTTTAAAAAACTTGGTAAAGTTAGATGGATCGTAAGTTAGTGTTCTTGCAATTTCGGCAATAGGCATACTTATATTCTGTAACATTGATTTTGAAATTTCCATTAAACGCTCTTCAAAGAAATAACAGGGGGAGTGGCCTGTAGCCGATTTAATGGTGTTGCTTAAGTGTGTAGGGTGAACATGAATAAGCTCGGCAAAATCCCTTACTTCAAACATCTCAGTTACCCTGCCTGATACCACATCATCTAAATGTTTATCCAGCTCTTTCAAAAAATCGGCCGCGATTTCATGTTGACGGGCAAAAAACTTCTGTGGGATTTTCATATCAAAGCGATTGCTGTTTAAACAAATATAATATCCGGAAAAATGAATATGAAATCTGAAAGTTATTTGTGACCAAAGGATTATTAAATGCAAAAGCCGCTGATTTTTAAACCAACGGCTTGTATTTTAAAAAGTTAATTCTTATTTTTTGCTAAAGGGTAGGTCAAAAACACCATCTGTTACCGTTACTGATGTATTAATCGTCGTATTTTCATTGGGTGCTTTAAATGAAAATGTTCCTTTTAATTTACCACCAGCTTCACTTGTAATCACCAAAGTGCCACTTGTAGCCGTAAATGAGCCTGTAGGTGTTTGGTCTTTCATGTAAGATCCAATTCCATCGGTTACCAGATCGTATGTGCCTGCGCCTTTATAATCTATTACAGAAAGAATAATTCGTTTATCTCCATTTATAGTTACAATGGTAAGTAAATTCCCAATAATTGGAGTGTTGATTGATATCGCTTCACCGGTAAAACCAATTGTTGTGCCATCTACTTTTGCACTTAAATTATTAGTGCTGTTATTGGTTTCGGGCAGTTTAACCGGAACCAGACTGATCATAAATTGTCCCTCGCTGATGGTTTTACTTGTTGAAGTAGATTGATTTTCTCCTTTAAAGGCAAAAGTACCCTTAATGTATTTGTCTGCTAAATAACTGGTTATCTTTATTGTTCCTGATGTATTGCCTATGTAAGCATCTTGTAATCCGGCTGTACTCAAAAGGTAAATCGCCATATTGTTATCCGATAAATTATAGGTGCCAACACCTTTAAAATCGCCGATCAGCAAACTAAAGCCGGTATTAATTCCTTTGTTGCCTGAGATTTGGACACTTATTTCTCCACCTACATCATAAACCTGGGCAGTAGCTAACGTACATTGCACTAAAGCACCATCAACTTTAGCACTCATGGTAGATAAATCCCATTCCTGATGGTAATCGATTTCTTTTTTACAAGATGACGTAATTAAAAGGCATACCAGTGCCAATAGCGATAATTTGAAAGGTACTTTCACGAGCGTTAATTGTTTGGGTTAATTAATATGCTAAGATAAAGAAAACTGATGCAATTTTTTTACAAATCTTTCCCGCTGGTACCAATCGTTATAAACCAATTCTACTTGCTTCACCTCAAAAGTGCCAAAATCAAAATCCCTATACTTTTCGATAAGACTAAGCAATGCATTTATATGGATTAACCCCGATCTGAAACGGATTACGGTGGCGTGGGCGGTTTGGATGGCATAACGTTTATCGATACTCTGTTGCAGATCTGAATTTTTAAAGCCAGCCCGCAAATCATCTCTGATTTCGTTTAAGGTATCGGTTAAAAAGCCTTGAATTAAAATGCAGGATGGCGATGCCGTAAGTCCTTTAAACTGAATCTTGAAACGCTTATGTCTGGTTAAAACCTCTTGGATGAGCTGAATGTAATCCTGAATATTGATATCCTTTAAATCAAAGCCCTCATAACAGGAAATGATAGACATCAGGGTAATGTGTATGTCAGCATTCTGATAATAATACTGATCAGGTTCAATTGCTTTTGCTTCAGTTAAAAACTGCTGTATTTTACCTTTCGTTTCAGTGTCTGGTCTGATTACCAAGGTAATTCCAAAACGCTGATCATTATCTGAATCGATTAAGTGATCTGTTTCATAATTTCCGGCAGCTATCTTTGTGATTGATTCGGTATAAAGTTGATGGTAATGCTCGGCTAAATTCATTTTTTGTACACAAAAAAGTCGCAGGGTTAAAACCTGCGACTGAATATTATAAATCTACCTTAGACACCTGAGGGCATCTAAGGTGGTTAAAATTATGCCAACAAAGTTTTCCAGCTCACTGCTGATCCTATTATGTTCCCTAAATCGGCTATGGCTACACGTTCCTGCTCCATGCTATCGCGATGGCGGATGGTAACCGTGTTGTCTTCTAAACTCTGGTGATCGACAGTGATACAGAAAGGTGTACCAACAGCATCCTGGCGGCGATAACGTTTACCGATAGCATCTTTCTCTTCATAAATACAGTTAAAATCAAATTTCAAGGTATCCATAATCTCACGGGCCTTTTCAGGTAAACCATCTTTTTTGGTTAATGGGAAAACAGCCACTTTGTATGGCGCTAAAGCTGGATGTAAACGCAATAACGTACGGCTATCCTGCTTATCATCGGTGCTTAAATCCTGCTCTTCAAAAGCATTAATCATGGTTAACAAGAACATACGGTCTAAACCGATGGAAGTTTCGATTACGTACGGAACGTAGTTGCCATAAGGCTTACCTTCTTCATTTAAATCGTTATCGAAATATTGCATTTTCTTGCCAGAAAACTCCTGGTGCTGCGTTAAATCGAAATCGGTACGGCTATGGATCCCCTCAACTTCTTTAAATCCGAATGGAAATTCGAATTCAATATCAGTAGCCGCATTGGCATAGTGTGCTAATTTTACGTGGTCATGATAACGGTATTTTTCAGGCGAAGTACCTAAAGCTTTGTGCCATTTTAAACGTGCTTCTTTCCAGTATTCGAACCATTTTTTGTCTTCACCCGGGCGAACAAAAAATTGCATTTCCATTTGCTCAAATTCGCGCATACGCATAATAAACTGGCGGGCAATTACTTCATTTCTGAAAGCCTTACCAATCTGCGCAATACCGAAAGGAATTTTCATCCTTCCGGATTTTTGAACATTTAAAAAGTTTACGAAAATGCCCTGTGCTGTTTCCGGACGAAGATAAACCTCATCGCTTCCTTCAGCCATTGCACCAAATTGTGTGCTAAACATCAGGTTAAACTGGCGCACATCAGTCCAGTTAGAAGTTTTAGAAATCGGGCAGATTACTTTGTAATCAACAATTAAGTCTTTTAGCTGTGCTAAATTTTCAGATTTAAGCGCAAGGTTCATTTCTACTTCAAGCGTTAAACCCTTTTTAACAAATCTCCAGCTTGCTTCCTCAACAAAAGGATATTTACTGTGATCTAAAATCGTTTCCTCATCTTTAAACGTTGGTACCCAGCTCGCCTGACCTTCATCACTTAAACCCAATATTTCTTGTTGAAATGCCTCAAATTTTGCTTTGTTTTCTGCACTGAAATTGGCCAGTTCCGAATATAGCTCATCAATTTTATTCTCTAATAACTGATCGGCACGGTAACGTTTTTTTGAATCCTTGTTGTCGATCATGGGGTCGTTAAAACCATCAACGTGTCCGCTGGCTTTCCAAACCTTAGGATGCATAAAAATTGCAGAATCAATCCCTACAATGTTTTCATGCATTTGTACCATGGCTTTCCACCAGTAGGTTTTAATGTTGTTTTTTAACTCGGCACCCAATTGGCCATAATCGTAAACGGCACTTAAGCCATCATATATTTCGCTGCTCTGGAATACAAAACCGTATTCTTTAGCGTGTGATATTACATTTTTAAATCGTTCGTCGTTATTCTTTTGAGCCATAATGCAGCAAAGATAATAAAAAGGCGGAGGGTTTAAAGGTATAAGGCTGAAGGTTTTTGATCAATGGCAAAGGAACTGCAGATTTTAGAATTTCTGCACATAACTTAGGTGTTATAAGGTGTCTTAGCTGGTCGGAAACAGACGAAAGGTGTCTTACCTGTCAGCTTATCCGTCCTTAAATTCTTATATGGTTCAAAATAATTTGGAAAGCAATAGTTCTGCTGGTTGGTTTCGGAGCTCCTGCTTTCCGCTTTAATCGTTACACTCGTGCTCGCTTCATCCGATAGCTATCAGATCAGGTTTAGGTGGCTGGAAATGTGAAACTATTAATGTTTAGATATAGGATGCAAAAAAAAATCGGTGCAACTAAATGTCACACCGATTTTTAAAATTAAGAGAGTGATTAGGTTTTTGTTGGCTTAAATGCTGATATCCCTTTCCTCTTCAACACTTAATACGCCATCAATTTTTTTGATATCTGCAATTTTATGATTGCCCGGAACAATTACGATTACGCCAATTGAATCTAAAGCCTCGATATCGTTAACACCGATCTTCTTGAGTTCTTTAACTACTAAATCCATTGTGTTATCCTTTACAGATATTAACCATTTTGTTTTCATCTTATAATTTTTTCAATTGGGCCAATTGGATCGATAGGGAATTTCGGATTAACTAAAATTGGGAATTTATCAATCGGGAATCTATCAATTGGGTATTTTATAAATCTTGTTTTTGTAGGCGCCTGTACCAATCCTGCACCTACATCTCTGCCAGGTAAAGGTAACGTTTTCGCAGTTGAGGTTAATTTTCTCCACAAATTAATTCCCCTCAGGCCCGATGCCTGTGCCCATAGTGCGGCAATACCTGCAACATGTGGGGTAGCCATACTGGTTCCGTTCCAGCTTGCATACTTGGTAGGCAGTTTTGTAGAAGAATACACGTTAACGCCTGGAGCAGCAATGTCTACAGCGCCATAAGTTGGGTAAAGGCCTCCGTTAGAAAAAGCAGCTACGTTCATATTTACATCTACAGCACCCACAGCCATTATTGATGGGCAATTTGCAGGGTGCATTACCTGTCTAACAGTGCCTGGTCTTGCCGAATCGTTTCCTGCAGCAGCAATAATTAGCGTACCTTGTGCTAAAGCACGGGCAGCAGCGGTTTCAAAAACAGCAGAATAGCCTGCTCCGGTTACAAAGCCTCTTAACGACATGCTTACCACATCACAACGGTTGGCAATTGCCCAGTTAATGCCGGCAAGAATGCCCCCATCTCCACCAGAACCACCATTGCTTAAAACTTTTCCGATATAAATACTGGCTGCATAAGCAATACCGTATCTTTCTGTTGCCGATGGCGAACTAGAAGGACCACAGGCAGTACCCGTACAGTGTGTGCCGTGGCCATGTCCATCCTGTGTACTTTCTCCGCTAATAAAACTTTGATGAACAACAGGACGGCCAGCAAAATCAGGGTGGTTAAAGTCGAAACCAGTATCCAATATGGCTACTTTAATGCCTGCACCGTTGTAAGGGTTGTACCTTAAAAAGCTAGTTGGCACAACATTGGTTGCTTTTAATCCCCAGGTAGCACCAACAGATTCTACTTCCGATTCTTGCTCTTCATAATTGTAATCTTCTGTTTCGCTTCCAACCAATACATTGGTCATTTGGTTTACCGCATCTCTGTAGCCCTCAACATAGTTTTGGGTACTTTCATCCAGCATTCCAATAGCATAAACTACTCTTTCCTTTTCTACAATCATTTCACTTTCGCCTAAACTGCTGATTGAATTTTCAATTTTTGGTTTTTCGTTTACGATAGCGATTCCCAGCTTATCTAGTATAATACCATCAGTTTTAGCGAGGTCTTTATCTGTGAAAAACTCGTTTTCAAATTCTAAAGAGCTTTTTAGGTTCAGCCCGCTAATAGAATTGATCTGGTTAATAGAATCGGAGGTGTTGGATCCTTCTGGTAGTAATACAAGGTATCTTCCTGTGTACTCTACTTTTTCTTCTTTTTTCAAGGTTTTTGACATGGTTTAAGTTTTTTAAGTTTTGCCTACTCTGTTTAGGATTTTCGGCTTATTCCCATTGGTGTTTTTTGTTGTTAAACACTAATCCAAAGTTGAAACAGTTGGCGCAGAAAAACCTTAGGTAAAACACTAGAAATCAATGGTGAAAGCAACAAAATAAAAAGTGGTAAAAACAACAATAAAATATGGGGAAAACCCCATCTGTTATCTATAAAAGTTTTATCACATTTGGGAATAAAAGTTAACTTTAATTAAAACTAAAAAATTATGGAAATGCAACATCTACCTAGCTATGCTATCGTATTTTTATGTGGGGTACTAGTATGTTATCTGTTACTAAAACTAATCGATCTTATGAAAACAAATGAAAGGCGGGGACGTCCAAATACGATGGATCCGGCAATAATCCAACAAATGGTAGATAATTACCGCAACAACCATTTAGCAGCAATTAATAAAGTATTGGGAATAAACGATGCCCATTCTGTTTCTTTCGGTTTAAAAACCCTAAAAAAATTCATCGCTGATATCGAATTTTTTAGTAAAAAAGTAGATCCGCGCATTGCTGATGGTGCATTGGGTATCCGTTTCTACTATGCTGCCTATCCAAAAGACAACGAATGGAATGGTTTTGAGGATGAGAAATCGATAGGGAAAAATTATGCCCAAAAACATACACTTGTGATGATCCCTACTTTAAAGAAGAAGAGCAGCGATGGAAGCTACCAGGATTACGACTTTAACCCTTTAGACCGTACTACTTTTCCGCTAAAAGAAAGAGAAAAAGAGCAACCCATTACCTTAATGGCCATGAGTTCGGATAGTAGTGACAGTCAATCGCGTGAGGTAATGGCTCAAAACCATGGACAAACCATTCCACCAGCCGATTCAGCAATAGAAACTTATTAATATCTTAATGAAATGAACGACTTCCAGAAATTTCTGAGCGACATTTTTCTCTGGATTGAAGGAGTGGCTGCATTGATTGCGTTTTGCTACTTTAAACGGTTAAAGGGGCAACATTGGAGGTATTTTATCTATTATCTGATCATTATTTTTATCTGTGAAGTAATTGGGAAATGGGGGGGAGAATATATCAGCTTTTCAAAAACTAAATATTATAACTATATCGTTATCCCTTTCCAGTTTATCTTTTTTTACTGGCTTTATGCAGTAAAATCATTTAAGGATAAAAGACTATTTGTGATACTCTCTTTGTTGTACATAATTTCATTTATACTCAGCAGATTATTCTTTAAGGAAAGTAAAGTATATTTTTCCTTTAGCTATACTTTTGGATGTTTACTCTTAATGTTTTTGGTTATCAAAGAATATTATAATCAGGTAAACTCAATCAACATTCTCAACTTTCATGAAAATAGAATGTTTTATATTAATTTAGGCGTAACCTTATTCTATATCGGTACATTACCTTTTCTTACGTTTTATTCCTTATTGCGGGCTTATATCCAGATTTGGAATATTTATTTCGATTATTTTCTGGTATCAGGGATTGTAATGTATGTATTATTCTCAATTTCATTTATATGGGGAAAACAGAGCTCTTAATTACCATCATCCTTTTTAACCTGTTTTTCGTGCTCTTTGTAGTCGCCATTGTGGTCTATATTAAAAAATATAAAGAACGGAAAAGGGAATATCTGAATGAAATCAAAATTACCAACGAAATACATCAGAAGGAACTTTTAACTACCCAGTTAGAAATACAACAGGCCACCATGCAGCAGATTGGCCGTGAACTACACGATAATATCGGGCAGAAGTTAACATTGGTGAGCCTTTATACCCAACAGCTGGTGCACGAAAACAAAGTGCCTCAGGCAAGTAAAAGAATTGAGCAGATTTATCAGATCATTAATTCATCGTTGCAAGACTTGAGGAGTTTGTCGAAAAACTTAACGAACGATAATATAAGTGAAAATGAAATTGTAACTTTAATACAGGAAGAAGTGAACAACCTCAATGCTTTGAAAAAATGTAAGGTAATCTTTCAATACAATTGCGAAAGTATAGATCTGGAGTTTGTAAAAAAGAATGTATTATTAAGGATAACACAAGAATTTCTTCAAAATAGCTTAAAGCATGCACATTGCAGCAATATCAAAATTCAGTTAAATTCTTCTCCTGAAGTTTTTTTAACATTAAAAATACAGGATGATGGAGTAGGATTTGATTATACTAAAATCACTTCTGATGGTATAGGATTAAAAAACATGAAAAAAAGAGCCGAAATTATCGGTGGACAATTTAATTTAGAAAGCAAACCCGGTTTAGGCACTACACTTACTATTATTTTAAATGGCCCGGCATGAAAAAAACTATAGTTATTGTTGATGATCATATCCTGATAGCAAAGGCACTTCAGGGCATTATAGATAATTTTGCAGCCTTTGAAGTGATGTATGTTTGTGAGAACGGAAAAGAGCTGATTAAAAACTTCGAAAACAGCAGTAAAATTCCCGATATTTTGCTTTTGGATATTAGTATGCCCATTATGGATGGTTTTGAAACCGTAACCTGGGTAACTGCGCACCATCCAGAGGTAAAAGTAATGGCCCTGAGTATGCAGGGTGAAGAGAAAAGTGTGATTAAAATGGTTAGCAACGGTGCTAAAGGCTACCTGCTAAAAAATGCGCATCCGGTAGAGCTCGAAAACGCGCTCACAAAATTGAATATCAACGGATTTTTTTACCCTGACTGGGCATCAAAAATCATTTTCTCCAGCCTCAATAAAACCAAAGATGTTGAGATCAAAATTTCAGATCGGGAGAAAGAGTTTTTAAAATACACTGTTACCGAACTTAATTATAAGGAAATAGCTGATAAAATGTTCTGTAGTCCACGTACTGTTGAAAGCTATCGCGATCAGTTATGCGAAAAACTCGAACTTAAAACCAGGGTAGGATTGGCTGTTTTTGCCATCAAAAATGGCTTTGCGTAAAGGTTAATTATTTAAAAGTATGAATGGTAAACTGATATGATAGCGCGATTATCAGATTTCAACAATTAACCAATTAACCTTACTTTTGAAGCATGAAATTCCATCATTTGCTATTTTTGGTTGTGGTTGCAGTTTTTACCTCATGCAAACCAGAAGAAAAAAGCCATCAATATATTAAGTTTAATACACCCACGGAGTTATATCAATTCTTAAAATGGTCGCCCGAAAACCGTTTTCCATTAATCAGTGCTCATCGTGGTGGCCCAATGCCTGGTTTTCCTGAAAACTGTATCGAAACTTTCGATAATGCTACCACCTATAATCCAGTAATAATCGAATTCGACATTGCTTACAGTAAAGATTCGGTTATGGTGATTATGCACGATGATCGGCTCGATCGCACTTCGACAGGAAAAGGACCGATTGGCAATTATACTTATCAAGAACTGAAGGCTTTTAATCTTAAAGACGATGAGGGAAAAGAAACAAAATTTAAAATCCCGACTTTAGATAGTGTATTGAGCTGGAGCAAAGGAAAAGTTCTATTAACCATCGATTTGAAAAAGGGTGTTTCTTATGCCAAAGTGATCGAAAAGGTAAGACAGTATAAAGTAGAAAGTAATTCAATAATCATTACCTATACGGCCAACCAGGCTAAGGAGGTACATCAATTGGCACCCGAACTCATGATTTCAGCTTCCATTCAAAAGAAAGCAGAATTGAAACGTTTAAATAGCTTGGGTATACCTAATAACCGTATTGTAGCTTTTGTTGGTGTTTCTGCCCCGGATAAAGAATTGTACCAATACCTGCACAACAAAGGCATTACCACTATTTTAGGCACCATGGGGAATATTGATAAAAGCGCCATTGCCAGTCCGGTAAAAAATGTTTATTATCATTTGGTTAATAATGGTGCAGATATTTTATCTAGCGACAATTTACCACAGGCATCAGAAGAACTGGATAAGTTTAGGTATAATAAAAAAATAAGTTCAGTGCATATAAATTAACCACAGATGGAAAGGATGAACACAGATCGGTTTAACAATTATGAAATCTGTGTTTATTTGTGCAAATCTGTGGTAAAAAACATAATATGAGTATTTCAGTTAAAAATCTTTCTAAACATTACGATAAGCAAAGGGCGGTTGATTCGATTAGCTTTGAAGCCAGGCCAGGTCGTATTTTGGGTTTTCTTGGGCCTAATGGAGCTGGTAAATCTACAACCATGCGTATGCTTACCGGTTATTTAGAACCTACATTTGGTGAGGCTGAAATTTTTGGTAAAAGCATTCTTTCTGATGCCCTTGAAGCTAAAAAACATATTGGCTACCTGCCTGAAAATACACCGCTTTATACTGATATGTACGTAAAGGAATTTTTAAATTTTGTTGGTCAAACGTATAAACTTACCAATTTACCTGCGCGGATAGATGAAGTCATCAAAATCGTAGGCTTAACACCAGAGCAGCATAAAAAAATTGGTGCGTTATCCAAAGGGTATCGTCAAAGGGTAGGTTTGGCCCAGGCGATAATCCATAATCCAGCGGTTTTAATTTTAGATGAACCCACTTCCGGTTTAGACCCAAACCAATTGGTTGATATCAGGCAGCTGATCAAAACATTAGGTGCAGCTAAAACGGTTGTCATTTCCACCCACATTATGCAAGAGGTTGAAGCCATATGCGATGACATCATCATCATTAGCAAAGGTAAAATCGTAGCGAAAGATTCGCTCGAAGGCCTAAAAAAAATACATAAACAACAATCATTAGAAGCTATTTTCAGAAAACTTACTGCTTAATTCATGCTTTACCAAAAAATAAAAAACGCCTTAATAGTCCTTCTATTTTTAACACCTGTTATGTTGAAAGCCCAAAATAGCGCTAATATAGGTATGGGTGCCGAAATAGGTTTGCCATCGGGTAACTTCGTTAATTTATCCGGAATAGGTTTAGGCGCATCAATAAAAGCCGATTTCCCAATAGCTGCTGATTTTGCCATATCCTTAAACGGAGGTTTTATGAATTTTTTTGGTAAGCGAAACCAGCTTTTTAAGGTTCAGGATTTGACTTATATCCCTGTTAAAGCTGGCCTGAAATATCAGCTGGGAGAAAGTTTTTACGCCGAAGGGCAGTTAGGGGCAGCATTGCCATTAAATAATGGACAAAAAACGGTATTTGTTTGGTCGCCTGGTATAGGAAATCAATTTAAGCTATCTGGTGAAAATAAACTCGATTTAGGGATCAGATATGAAGCATGGACAGGTAAAAATGAATTGTCTGATTTAAATAAGACCAATACCAAAGGTTTTGTTGGAATCAGATTTGCGTATGTTTTTGGACTATAGTCAATAACTGTAAGATTATTCTTTCCTTTTCTTCAATTTGTTCATCAAAGGCTACAATATATAAGCGCAAGTTAAGGTTTACAACTTTTTGGAATAAAAATTTGTTACGTGTAACTATATGTTTATCAGCATTTTAAATGTTTATTTTTGCTTTTTTTATTTTGTTTGTAACGTTTTTGGCATCATGCTTGTCTATAAAAGCAAAATAATTAACGAACAATAAATAAAAATCACATGAAAAAAGTATTACTTTCTTTATTAATGGTTGCAGGCCTAGGCTTTGCAGCTTCAGCTCAAACAGAAGGAGCGGTTAACAAAATTAGTGTTGGACCAGATTTCTTATTGCCTGTTGGTGATAATACAAATGGACTAAGCTTGGGCTATGGAGGTTCAGTAATGGGTGAATTTAACGTTGCCAAATCATTGAACTTAACTGCATCAGCAGGTTATATTTCAGTAGCTCCAGAAAAGGCTTGGAAAGATCTTGGTGCTACTAATTCAGGAGTTATTCCTTTGAAAGCAGGTGCTAAATATTATTTTGGTGGTAACTTTTACGGAGCTGGCGAATTAGGTGCTGCAATTTTTACCGAAAATAATGGGGGTACCGCATTTTCTTACGCTCCAACTTTAGGTGCTTCATTTTCAGTATCTGATAAATCAAGTATTGACTTAGGAGTACGCTATGAAGGATGGTCGAAAAACAGCACTACCTTATCATTTGTAGGTATCCGCGCTGCCTTTGCTTTCGGTTTATAGTATTAAACCATAATTTATTTAGAAGCCCCCAAGAAATTGGGGGCTTTGTTGTTTATCACCTATTTAAAGTTGCATCGGTTACAAAATAATTTTAACTATCAAGTTAGTTTGTTTATCATTGTATGTTTTTACCAAATAGGCGAAGGCACGTAAACTAAAAAATAATTTTCAAAAACAACTCTCAAAAAATCAGATGAAAAAACTAGTATTATCTTTATTAACAGTTGCAAGTTTAGGCTTTGCAGCTTCAGCTCAATCAAACAAACCTGTAATTTTTGGCGTGAAAGCCGGGGTGGCCTTTCCAAACATGACCATCTCCTCAGGAAATGCATCGGTAAGTTTTGATGCAAAAACATCTTATTATGTTGGCGGTACGGCCGAATTTGTACTGTCTGATGTAATTTCAATTCAACCTGGTTTAACTTTTATAAACAAAGGAACAAAACTGACAAACGGCGACATTAACTTTGAGGATAATGACATTGCAACTACTGAAGATGCAACATTAAACTTTAAATATTTGGAGTTACCAGTAAACCTATTGGCGAATTTTAAAGTAGGAAACGCTGGTAAAGTATTTCTAGGTGCCGGACCGTACTTTGCTTACACATTAAGCGCAAATGGTAAATATGGGTCGATAAAAGAAGATATTAAATTTGGTGAAGCAGAATCAGAATTTAAACGGACGGATTTTGGTTTAAACTTTTTAGCCGGTTACCAATTAAACAATGGCTTTAATATTCATGCAGGCTACGGATTGGGACTAAGCAGTATAGCAGATACAGATCTCTCTGACGAAATTACCTTTAAAAATAAAGTTTTCTCAGTAGGGGTAGGTTTTTCTTTCTAAACCAGCCGAGAAATAAAGAAGAGGTTGTATCACAAAGACAATTTCTCCTCAGATTTTGTCATGTTATCCAAAGGACTCTTACGGAGAGCCTGTCGAAACACATAAAAGTTGTTCAACTAAGTCTTCGACAGGCTACCATTGGCAGAATCCCTAGAAAGGTCGTCATTGCGAGGAACGAAGATAACCGAACGAAGCGAGCTCATGAATGCCTTTAAAAACAACTGCATAAATGAATAATCTTAATGCGCACGCTAGTAGCGATCGTTGTAAGATTGCTTCGTCGGCTGAAAAAGCCTTCTCGCAATGACGATTCCTCACAGCTTATTTACCGCACAAAAAAAAATCTCTGTAATCTGTATCGGTTTTATAAAATAAATTATCCTTTAGGATGACAATCCGAAATTTATGATACGGCCTCTTTTTAAATTTAAGTATCACTGATTGGTAATACATTCATTTAATCAATTCCTTTTAAATTTGCAGGAATAAATGGTTAACTTCGGCGTTTTAATAGCACATGTACGCAGTTTTTAAACGCGAGTTATTCAGTTTCTTAAGTTCGATGGTTGCTTATATTACCATTGGCATTTTTCTATTGGTTTCTGGCCTGTTACTCTGGTTTTTTCCTGATACCTCGGTGCTTGATTATGGTTATGCCGAACTTGATGTTTTTTTCAGTTTAGTGCCTTATCTTTTCATGTTTCTTATTCCAGCCATTACCATGCGTTCTTTTGCTGAAGAGCGGAGAGAGGGAACCTATGAGCTTTTAATTACCCGGCCCATCCAAATCTGGCAGATTGTTGTGGCAAAGTACTTAGCAAGTTTGGTTCTGGTATTATTTGCCCTAATCCCGACATTAATTTATTACTATAGCATTTCAAAGCTGGGTTTTCCTGAAGGAAATATTGATTCGGGATCAGTTATTGGCTCTTATATCGGTTTATTTTTATTGGGTGCTGCCTTTACATCCATTGGCATTTTTTCATCTGCATTGACTAAAAATCAGGTGATTGCCTTTGTGATCAGTGCTGCTTTATGTGCATTCGCTTTTTTAGGTTTTGATTACAGCAGTCAGCTTGCTGCATTTCAAAGTATGGAACATATCATTAGCAATTTAGGGATTAATCAACATTATACTTCGATAAGCCGTGGTGTTTTAGATACCAGAGATCTAATTTACTTTATTTCTTTTTCAGTGCTGTTTTTATTGTTCACCAAAATAATAATAGGAGGGAAACGATAATGAAGCTGAAGAATAAATGGCTTAATGCTATCATCGTTATAGCCACGTTAATTATTTTAAATATCGTAGGTAAGTACGCTTTTCATCGTTTTGATTTTACTGCCGATAAGCGTTTTACTTTAAGTGATAAAACGAAATCTTTATTGGAGCAAAATAAAAAACCGGTAATCATTACGGTATTTTTAGCGGGAGAGTTACCACCTGCGTTTAAACGCTTGCAGACTGCGGTGTCAGATATTTTATCTGATTATCAAGCCTATGCTAAAACCGAGGTCAAGGTGGTTTTTGTTGATCCGATAGCGGGACTTAATCAGGCTGATCAAGATACAGTAATCAATAATTTGTACGAGAGCGGTATAGAAGCAACCAGTTTAAGTGTTAAAACTGAAAGTGGATTAACGCAGAAGCTCGTATTTCCGATGGCGATGATGGAAAGCGAAGGAAAGGAATTTCCCATTAAACTCTTTCAAAATTTAGATACCCGCGGAAATTACGAAGACAATATAAACCGCTCAATTGAAAACTTGGAGTATCTTTTTACTTCGAGTTTAAAGAAAGTACTTTCGGGTGATAACCCTCGGATTGGCTTCTCGGAATCAAATGGCGAACTGTCTGATTTACAATTGGCTGATGCCATTCACACCCTATCTAGCAGTTATCTGGTTGGCCGTATTGATTTAAATAGCATTGATAAAACAGGGCTTGATAAATTGAAAATGTTGATTATTGCCAAACCCAAAAAACCTTTTACAGAAACTGAGAAATACAAAATTAACTATTTCGTAATGAACGGCGGGAGGGTACTTTGGAGCATTGATCAGGTAAATGCCGAATTGGATAGCTTGCGGGGAAAAAGTGGTCAGATGGCTGTTAACAGTAATTTGAACCTTGATGATATGCTTTTTATGTACGGTGCAAGGATTAATTATAATATTATTGCCGATCCGGCAAACAGTGCCGAAATTCCGGTTTCTACGGGTGTTGTAGGCGGGCAGAACCAGATGCAACTGGTGCCTTGGATCTATTACCCGATTTTATTGCCCGATACTGCTGAAAGTGTTGTGAAAAAGCTGGATGGTGTAAAATCTGAATTTCCAAGTACAGTAGATACTATTGGTGTTAAAGGTGTAAAAAAATCGTATATTTTAGCTACATCTCCCTATAATAAAGTGTATAATGTGCCGAAATTGTTTAGCTTGCAAATGGTGAGCGAACAGTTAGACCCACGGTCTTTCCAAAGTAAACCACAGCATGTTGGTTTAATGTTGGAAGGTAATTTTCCATCGGTTTTTGCCGGGCGCCCTTTACCAGCTACCATTACGCAACCTTACACCCTGGAAAGTATAAGTAAACCGGCTAAAATGATTGTGATAGGAGATGGCGATATTTTTAAAAACCAGGTATCGGAGCAAAATGGAACCCCTTTTCCACTAGGTTTCGACCGTTATTCGCAGCGTACTTTTGGTAATAAGGCCTTATTGCTCAATATTGTTGATTATTTTACGGATAACAACAACTTAATTGCGCTACGGAATAAAGAAGTAAAAATCAGATTGTTGGATAAAGCCAAAATTAAGCTCGAAAAAACGAAATGGCAATTTATAAATGTAGTGGCACCCTTGCTATTGTTAATATTCTTTGCGATTTTTCAACATTATCACCGCAAATACAAGTACGCTAAATAATTTTTATATTTTTGAAGAAGACTAAATAATATCATGAGATTTATTGTATCCACATCAACTCTATTAAAACACTTACAAACCGTAAATGGTGCATCAAGCAGCAGTACGGTTTTGCCTATATTAGAAAATTTTCTCTTCGAAATTAAAGATGGAAACTTAACTATCTCTGCTACCGATCTGCAAACCAGCATGACAACTGCTTTGGCTGTAGAATCAAAGGAAGAAGGTAAAGTAGCTGTTCCATCTAAAATTTTATTAGATACGCTTAAAACATTGCCAGATCAGCCTATCGCATTTAATATCGATGATAGTACTTTTGCGATCGAGATCAGTGCCGGAGATGGTAAGTATAAATTAAGTGGTGAAAATGGTGATGATTTTCCGAAGATTCCAGTAGTAGAAAACGCGTCTTCTGTAAACTTACCTGCGTCTGTTTTAACTGAAGCCATTACAAAAACTATTTTTGCGGTAAGTAACGATGAGTTGCGCCCGGCTATGACAGGTGTATTCTGTCAGTTATCCCCTCAGCACATTACCTTTGTAGCTACCGATGCACATAAATTGGTGAGATACCGTCGTATGGATAGCAAAGCAGATAAAGCAACATCATTTATTCTCCCTAAAAAAGCTTTAACACTTTTGAAGGCTGCTTTACCTTCAACTGATATTAATGTATCAGTAGATTATAATGCAACAAGCGCTTTCTTTAAGTTCGAAAATATCAATTTAGTGTGTCGTTTAATAGACGAGCGCTATCCAGATTATGAGGCGGTAATTCCAACCAATAACCCTAACAAACTAATTATCGACAGAAGTTTGTTTTTAAATACACTTCGTAGGGTTGTAATTTTTGCGAATAAAACGACACATCAGGTAAGACTGAAAATTAGCGGAAGCGAATTGAATATCTCTTCAGAAGATTTAGATTTTGCTAATGAAGCACACGAGCGTTTAAGCTGCCAGTATGATGGTGAAGACCTCGAAATAGGCTTTAATGCACGCTTTTTAATCGAAATGTTGAGTAATTTAAGTGGTGATGAAGTTACTTTAGAGCTTTCGACACCAAATAGAGCAGGGCTTTTAATTCCACAAACCAATGATGAAAATGAGGATGTTTTAATGTTGGTGATGCCTGTGATGCTAAATAATAGTTATTAAAAAAAAAACTAATTTGTTAGTTTTATTAACAAAGTGGCTTGGTTTTTGACCGAGCCATTTTTGTTTATAACCAACTAACACAACCAATGAAAATCTATAACAACCTCTCGAAATCACTGCTTTTGCTCGCTGTCTTATGTAGTATAGGCCTATTATCCTGTAAAAAGGACAATCCAGATGAAGTAGTGAAAGGCCAGGCCAAGGTAAAAATGGTCAATGCATCACTGGCCGATGTGCATCAAGATGTTTATTTAGATAATGAAAAATTAACCACTGTTTCTTTAGCCTTTGGCGAAACCAGCGATTACGTAAAAATACCTTCTGGTAATAGAAATGTTTCTTATGCCGGCACAAATAATACCACTACAGATACCTCTTTAAACTTTACACCATCTATTACTTACACTACTTTTTTGGTTACCAATAAAAAAGGAGAGATGGAAATAGTGAGTTATGAAGATAATTTAAGTAATACAGAATCAGATAAAGCTAAAATCAAACTAATTAATCTGACGCCAAATTTTGCCACTGGCATAAATGTTATGGTACAAGGCGGTACCCAATTCGTAAATGGATTGGCTTTTAAAGAAGCGTCAAGCTATTTTACAGTAGATACTGGATTCAATTTAAGATATAATGTAGTAGGCTCTGGTAATGTTAAAACCATCCAAAGTACAGCTTTAGAAGGAGGAAAGATATATACCATTTGGTTTAGTGGTACAACGGCAGCAACCTTAGAAGCACATATCATTACCGATAATTAATTTCAAAGTTTAATATGCTTTCTGCTATCTTTACGTTTTATTAGCATCAGCGATTAATTATGAAAAACAAAGTATTGTTTCCTAAAATATTTCTTCTTCTTATACTTGCCGTTTTAATCAGCTCATGCATCAAAAACGATAATTTAATTGAAGGTGATGCTAAAGTTCGATTCTTTCAGGCTGCTTCGACTGATACTACGCAAAGTTTCTATTTAAATGGAATACAAATAGGAACACCTGTTGCTTACAATACAAACACAAGTTATGTGGTTGTTGCAGGTGATGCTGCTTATAATATAACCACACGAAATATAAATACTGGTGTTGATGTGGCTTCATTAGGAGAACAAACATTTAAAATTGGACAAAATTATTCTGTTTTTTATTATAAAGAAAAAACTGGTGATCCTGCAAAATTGAAAGTTTATACCGATGATGTAAAACCAGATCTTGATTCAGCTAAACTAACTTTTTTAAACCTTGGTTACACACTAGGCTCTAGTGTTATAATTACTGATAGCACAGATACAGCCAAACCTGTAGAATCTACAATTGCATATGGAGCGATTAAAACTTTAAAGGTTAAAGTTAATAAAAACATGAAATTTGCCTTTAAATTAACTAGTCCTACTGCGACAAACCCACCGCCTGTGGTACAACGATTAGATTCTCTTAATATTAATAATGGTAGGGTTTACCTTATATTATTTGATGGCGATAAAAAGGGAGAACTTAAAAATCGAATCATCTCAGCCAACTAATTTTATTGCAATATACTAGCATTTAATCCCTTTGATATTCATACTTTTGCCCAAAATTAGATAAATGGAACTACTACAGCAGCTTATAGATTTTATTCTTCATATCGACGTACATTTAGCTGAAATTGTTAACGAATACCGTACCTGGACTTACCTCATCTTATTCCTGATTATTTTTGCCGAAACTGGTTTTGTGGTAACACCGTTCCTTCCTGGCGATTCGTTGCTTTTTGCAATGGGCGCTTTAATTGCAGGTGAACATGAAACTGGTTTAAATATCTGGATCATGCTCATTATTTTAATTGTAGCAGCAATTTTAGGAAATACAGTTAACTATAAACTCGGGAGTGTTTTAGGCGCAGGTGTATTTAAAGAAAAAAATAAGATTTTGAAGCTTAAATATTATCATCAATCTCACGAATTTTTTGAGAAACATGGTGGTAAGGCTATTATGTTGAGTAGGTTTTTGCCAATTTTCAGAACCATTGCACCATTTGTAGCTGGAATAGCCAAAATGCCTTTCGGTCGTTTTACCTATTATAACATTATTGGTGGAGTAGCCTGGATATTTGCATTGTTGTTAGGCGGTTATCTATTAGGACAGATTCCGGTAATTAAAAACAACTTCGAACTGGTTATCATTTTTATTGCTGTGGTAACATTTGTTCCCGCCATCTGGGCAGCTGTTAGGAGCCGTTTTCAACCTAAAAAGATTGAGGCAATTATTGAAGGAGAGGATACAAAGGCATAATTATAGTTCCCTACCAATTAGGGAACCATTTTGATATTTTCTTTCTACCGCCTCACTTTCTATTTTCTCATCAGGTAATAACGCTATTTTAATCAGGTTTTTAAGCACTGGCTGACCCGCATCAACCCAGGCAGAATACCAGAATGATCCCGTTTTTAATATGGCAGCACGCATTTGCTTTTCTACCATGTTATTCATTTTAGTATGGTAAGCTTTTGAATAGGCCATAGCGTATTGTTTCAGTACAGTATTATTCCTTTCAGAAAAGCTATACTTTTTGTCGGAAGGAAATGATGCATTCAGTTCAGCTTCGAAAGTTAATACGGTATCAACCAAACTGTGCGTGTGTTTAAGTATTTTCCAGATTTCTTGTAGTGGGTTTTCAATATAATCTGCCTTGCCAACAACAAAATTGTACTGAGTTGAAAACAATTCGGGTAAACGGCTTTCCCAAAAGGCATGTATACCTACCTGATTGGTGAGTTGACCATTGTGGTTGGCAGTAGTATGTAAAGGAACGTGAGCATCACCAATGTAATGGCCCAGGTCTGCAGAATATTTTAGGATTTTTACCGAATCACGCATTTTAAAGGCTTTAACTAAACCATAATAACTACGCTGTATTTGCCAGGGGATAATACCATCAGTGTTTAGCTTTTTTTTGCCGTACTTAGCTAAGGCATCATCCCATTTTTCGGGAATACTATCAATATTTTTCTCATAGTTCTCCACATCGAGGTAGTGCCGTGGTGCTTCGAGCGTGTCAGCATACCTCCGTTTGTCTGGGTCAACGGCATGTTCGGTAATGTATTTGATATTCCTTTTATAGAAACCGATCATATCAGAGGGCAAAGTGAAAACAGCAAGGTTGTTTATCCTTTGATGTGCAAAGAAGCCCCAAGAGGTACAAAGAAATATAGGGATGATTAACGCGGTTAAAATCGTTAATCTTTTCATATAACCCAAGATATGCAAATTTCTTTGTAACTCAAAGGGCGTAGAAGTAAAAATTATGCCTCTTCCATTTTTTTCATATCAAGCTTTTTCATTTTCATAACGGCGTCCATTACTCTTTTTGCTCTGTCGGGCGTTGCCATTAACTCACCGATGTTTGATGGAACAATTTGCCATGAAAGTCCGAATTTATCCTTCAGCCATCCGCAAACGCTCTCTGTGCCCCCGTCATTTACGAAAGTATTCCAGTAATAGTCTATCTCTTCCTGACTGTCGCAGTTTACCATAAGAGAAATAGCTTCATCGAATTTAAATTGCGGACCGCCATTAAGTCCCATAAATTTATTTCCGTTTAATTCGAAAGTAACAACCATAGGGGTTACTTGTGTAATTTTGGAATCTTTAAAAACTGTACAATAGTATTTTGCTGCTGCTTCGGCTTGTCCGTCAAACCAAAGGCATGTTACAAGTGGTTTTGCCATTTTATATAATTTTTTTGTGTTACCACAAGTTAGGCAAGATTTTTAGCCTGCGTAAGGTTTAAAAGTGACGATTTAAGGGGGCGATCTGGACAATAATCTGCTCTTATGCTACTAGCTAAGCTCCAAATTGTGTTAAATGGTGGTCCAGGTGTTTATAAAACATATTGTTCCACTCCGTTTTTGCTAAGGGCCCAAATGAATGTGATTCTTTCCCATCGAAATGATTTTCACCGAGTTGTTGGGTTTGATTAATGTAATCGATTAAACGCATCTTCTCTTTTTCAAAATCTTTTTCATCCTTAATAATAAATTGAGGGGCAGTCTGATTATTTTTAGGATAAGGTTTTTCGCTTACTACTTTGCTTTTGACTA
The DNA here is from genome assembly GCF_918698255.1 of Pedobacter sp. Bi27. Taxonomy (NCBI): domain Bacteria; kingdom Pseudomonadati; phylum Bacteroidota; class Sphingobacteriia; order Sphingobacteriales; family Sphingobacteriaceae; genus Pedobacter; species Pedobacter sp. Bi27. Next base: position 796,128 of record NZ_CAKKMW010000001.1, on the reverse strand, counting down.
GTTTTTTCAGGATAAACCTCATTATTGGCCCCGGTTTTGGATGAATGTCATCGTAAACCATTTCGTAAGTTACATTGCAATGTGCCAGCATTTGTGCAACATTCATTTTACCCCAAAGTTGAGTGGTCGTAGGAGTAAGTCTGTTAATTCTTTCAATAATTTCGCTGGTTACTGCGGGTTGGAAAATGTTCTTCATGGTTAATTCAAGATGATTTCTGGACGATAGATATTAAAAACTTCAGATCCTATATTATTTAATTTTTCTATAAGTTGTTCACTGCCGTTTTCAATAACATGATTTCTTTCATTTTCAGTTATGGGTATCATCCACAAAACATTAACTGAACTACCTCTATAATCATCGAGTTCTAATTTAGGTAGAACATTTAAGTCCTTAACTAAAATTACAGAAGTGATTTTGGTATTCTTAAATTCTTTAAATGTTATAGTATGGCCATTGCCCATCCATGTAATTCTTTTCCAGGGGATGTCTGCCTGTCCGCTTATCCAATTTCCTATTTTGTCTAACTCCGATTGCTTTAAGCCTGATTTTAATATCAGGCCCAATTCTATTCTGTTTATTTGATTAGGATTTTCGCTATACATTTCAACCACTGGCATTGGAAGCAAAGAAAGGCCAGCCGTAACAAATACATCATTAAAATCTCCAGTTTTTAAAAATAGTCCTTTTGGTGGCCATTCATTTCCATCAATAGCATAATATTTATTGCTATTTCCTAAAATTTCTTCATAGCTTTTTAATAATTCTGGTTGTTTTATTTGAAATGGGTTTGTTTCGTTATCCCATAAAGCCCAATATTCTTGGGCACTTTTAACCCTATCTATTAAAATATTTGATTCAGTAAGTTCCCAACAGAATTCGCCGTGATCTTTACAATCTCTAGCGTAGCCGAAAAAGTCGCCATTGCCTGACCACGAAGGTATAATTGCAATAATTTCTTCTTTCGCTAATAAAGCTGCCGCGTCCCCCTCTTCGAGCCACACGATTTCCAAATCTTCACTTTTCAACGGAGGTTGCCCCGCTGGAAATCTACAAAATGAACTGGTAAGCATGGGTGATATCCCTTTTTTGATAAGATCCGTTTCAAGGTTTGTAGGTGCTGCAGCTAAGTTTCTGATCCAACAGCTTTTAATGCCAAAATTTGTGTCTTTATCGCCCCAGAGATAAAAGTAAGCAACTCTTTCATCTTGCTCTACGATTGCTGTAATCGGGCAGCATGGACTGCGAAATTCAGCAAGCACTTCTGGTTCTTGCCTTTTTTCTTCTCTCGAAGGAAATAACTTTTTTAAAAAACTCATCTTTAATTATAAATCTTAATTTCTTAACATTTTAAATGAAAACCAGCCTAGTAGTGCAATAATCACCGCCATTAATACCCAAAGCCATGCTTTGTTTTCAAATAATGGTTTTTCTGTTTTAATGGAATAGGCAGGATTTCGCTGTTCTGTTCCAATGTTTACGCTGGTTAAATTATTTGGGATTTTACTTTCAAATTTTTCAATTTCATAAAGCGGACCTGTAGCTTTTTCATTGCCATAATATAAGGCATATTCATCTTTTGGTTCGTCAAATCGGGCTATAATTTCATAGATGTTTCCTTTTAACTGTAATGTGTTTAGACGTAACGGCTTATTGTCGTTATTTTGGATAGTAATTTTCAATCTGGATGTAATGGTATTTGCAAAATTGAATGCAGGTTCTTCCAGAGAACTTATCGTACCTTCATAAAGATTCGCATAATTGTACTGAATGCCTTTGTCGGTTTTAAAACCATCTGTTGCATATTCAATTTTGATGGAACGGTAAAAATCAAAATCACTTTGTGCATTCAACCTTAAATTGGATAGCGGAACGGGATTGGCCAAGGTTACATTGATAATTGTTTCCTTTTTGGATACATCGTTTTTAAGATCGAAAGATTGATACTTAACCTCTTGATAAGTTCCCTTTACGGTATCTGTTTTCGAAATTTTTGCTTCCAATAATTCGGGCTGAACGGGGCTTTTTACCGCAATCCTAAAATATTGATATTTAGAATCAGGGAAATTCAATTTGGTAAAATGGTAATCTGTATCGTTGTTCTTGATTGAAAGAATTCGATAGTCTGTTAAGAGAGAAAACCACTCTTTATTATCGTTACTGCCTTCGAGGTTAACCTTCCAATCGAAGTTTTCTTGTTTAAAAGCCAAATTAATCTGGTTGATTAAATTTATTCCTGGTGACTGAAAAGTATAATAATAACCATTTGGGTTTGTACTTTGGTTAATCTGTTTAAATGCAATGTCATTTGTAGTTACCTTATCGGCACGCTGTTTTAACAGATAAGGAACTTCAAGGGTATCTTTTCCATTGATGCCAAAAATCCTTAAGTCTTCGAAACCTGCATTTGCTTTTTTATATAAATCATTTGGCAGTGCCATTTTATGCCAAACGGAATTAACACCCGTTATGCTCCGCTTAAATTTATAAGTATTGGTTTGTGCATTTGCAATAGTGACACAAAGCAAAAGCAAGGTAAATAGGTTAATTTTCAACTTTAGCATCATCAATAATTAAATGTTTGTATTTATTGTAAAGGAAAGAAATGATGAGCAATAATACACCCAACGACACAAAAACTATGGTTTTGGAAATTGTGCTTAAAGAATAGATATCGTAAAAGAAAAGTTTGATCAATGTTATCCCAAATAAAACCATTGCCCCAATGCGCAAGTGTTTTTTGTTTTTGGCCAGCCCCATGCTAATTAAGAATAATGAGAATGTGCCCCAAAGGATGCTCAATCCCAGTTTATAACTTCCTTCTGAATGTGATAGTTCTAAAATATTGATCAATTCGCTACTGATGATCCATAAGAGGGAAAGATAAAGCAAGTAATCGAACATGGTCTTCAAATCTTTTTTCAATAGACCCGAACGTTGCAACTGGTAGCATTGTACAATCAGCAAAGCAAAAAAAGCAATTGCTATATACCTGATGCCGATATTAAATGAACCAATAATGAAATATTTACTTTCAGGAAGCAAATAGCTATCTCTAAGTTCACTTAATTTATAGAGTCCGAAAGTTAGAAATACTATGATAACCCAGATGTTAATAATAAGGTTAGTGATGGCGAGTTTGCTATTTTTTAGCTTTTTAATGTTCAAATAACTTAATGCTGAAGCAAAAAATAGGGTGTAAATATAAATCCACGCTGTTTTTAAGGTGTTGTAATTGTAGTTGTATTCACTAATTGAATCGTAAAATCTGGTTTTTGGAGTGGTGTTGATCTTGCTCAGTTCGAAGAGGTTATTAAAGTATTTAGAAATCTCGATCCTAAGGGTAATGTAGATTACAAAAACTAAAATAGCGGGAATGGAATAACTAAGTATCTGTCTCATCCAGATCCATTGTACAGGCTCTTCACTTTCTTTTTTGCTGATGCTGAACATCCAGAAGAAGCAGGCAATAAATATGCATGCGGTTAAAAAGCCCACGTTAAGGATTGGTATGATTACGATTGCATTTCCGTTATAGAGGTCATAATAAGTTATCCAATCTTCCAGCAGACTAAAAAAAGCCAGAAATATTAATGGGAAGGAAAGTTTTTCGTAAATAACAATCTTTTTTATCCGTGCTAAGTAGAATAGTACAGCGGCCTCTACAACCCAGAAAATGGTTACCCAACCGCCATCTAGCTGAACAGGAACAGCCATGGTAATAAAGGTGATCACCATTGCTAGAATGAGGTAAAAGAGATTTTTATCTGCAAGATTTTTCTTGTAAATAATTAAGCTCACCACAAAGTGTATCACGGCATTTGCCAACGTAAACAAGCCTAATAATTCAGTGCTGTTCTTATTGTCTGATAATATTAGATAACCTATTCCGTAGTATACAAATGAATTCAAAAGTAAGATGACTACATCGCTAAAGCCAAAAACTTCTTTCTTGCTTACTTTGTAGGCTAGGTTGGTAATGTAAAAAATGAGAAAAAACAGGGTAGAAAATAATAGTGCGAGGCTAAAGTAATTGTTTGTGTTACTTAAAGCTAAGCGCCAGGCAGAAAAGATGATCCATGTTAAACCAAAGGATGCATAGAATAAAGGCTTCCAGTATTTTTTGAAACTGAGCACCAGGATGCCAATATTGATAATGGCCATGTAGGTAAACAAAACGCCGACTTTGCCCGAACCATCACTCAGTAAAAAAGGCACGGCATAAGCGCCAACCAAGCCGATATGGGCGATAACCTGTTTGTTATACTTAATTGCTGCAACAACGGTAAATGAGGTGAATACAAACATTAAGGCAAAGGCTAATGCCTGTGGAATTAAGGAGTAAAAATTGTAAGCTGCATAAGTGATAAAATACATAATCGCAATCGCACCACTAACCAAAACGGCTGAAAAATTTTCGTATTTGGCTTTAAGTTTTATAGCAAAAGCCATTAAACCGGCTCCAACGGCATAACCCAATACAATCCTAGTAAGTGGGCTAATCATATCATGATCAATGGCATATTTAGCGCCAATAGCCACACCAATGATTAAGATCAGGATTCCAATCTTGCTAATCAGGTTTTCTCCAATAAATTTCTCGAAATCAGATTTAACCATGTTTTCACGTTTAAATCTCTCGGCGAAGTTAGGTTGCGTTTGGTTTGCCAGAGCAGGAATTGGCGCAGGAGTAGGTTGAGGTACAGCCGAATGTTGTACGGCAAAGCTTGGAGCTGTATTTCTTGTTGGTGCTGTAATGATTGGGTCAGGATTTATTGTTGGAGGCGTTGATACTGAACCTGGTGATTGCAGCGCACGAACCTCGTTTCTTAAAGCTTCAATTTCGGCTTCAAAGCCTTGCTGCCTGAGCAATAGGTTTTCCAGCTTGATTAAGAGCAGGTTTAATTTTTCTGAATTATCCATTCGATATCTGGTAGTGCGTAATTTACTTTACTAAATATAGGAATGTATTTTAGAACGGGTGAAAAATTAGAGTGATGAATTGAGGCAACGCTTTTACCACCTCTTTTAGAATGTAGTTAGGCGTCTTTTACCACTGATGTGCACAGATAAACACAGATTTTTGTATTTGAGTTATCTCTGTGTATTCTTTTTATCTGTGATTGACAATACACCTCTGAGCTTAATCCTAATTAAATGACATTATAGTGGGTAGCTTTTTGATTGGCTGATTAAATTAATCGCTAATTTAGGACAAAATTAGTCCTATGGAATTATCTTGCCCAATATCAGCAGAAAGAATAAATGAAAATGTAGTTAGGGTTATTGCCTTTATGGTTGCTGCTATTGCAATTGCTTGTATCGTGTTTTCAAATTACTGGGCAATCGTTTTCCTGCTGTTTGATTTTGCTGTAAGGGCATTTACATCGGGTAAATTTAGTTTGCTAAAATTTATGGCCGTTAAAGTATCTAATGCATTTTCACTTTCGCCGAAAATGAAAGATCTGGCCCCAAAAAAGTTCGCGGCAACCTTAGGCTTTGGATTCTGCCTTTTGATTACCGCGGTATTTCTATTTGATTTTTATAATGCAGCGCTGATTTTTACCTCAATTATGATCGTTTTTGCCCTTTTGGAGAGTTTATTCGCCGTTTGTGTAGGCTGTTATATTTATTCTTTTTTGCAGATTTTCGCTAAAAAGAATGGGGCTTAATTTATTTCTTTAAAGCCTCGCGTACTTTTGGCGCAATTTTGCTCCCGAATAATTCAATTGATTTCATTAAGGCTGCGTGAGATGGACCCCCTACATCCATGTGTGCTGAGAAACGTGTTAAGCCAAAAGTTTCTTCGATGGCTAAAATCTTCTCTACCGATTCGTTTACATCGCCAATAATTAAAGCACCGCTATTGCTTCGGCCAGCATCGAACTGATTGCGTTGATAAGGTGCCCAACCACGTGATTTGCCGATCCTGTTCATTTGAGCAGAATAAAGCGGGTAGTAGTAATCTGCAACTTCACCACTGTTTTCGCCAAATAAAGCGTGCATATGCACACCTACTTCAAATTTACTCTTGTCATGCCCGTAAGCTTCGTAAACCCTTTTATAATAGTCGAAAAGCGGCTTAAACTGTATCGGCTGACCACCAATGATAGCAAACATTACAGGTAAACCTAATCTACCAGCACGTTCTACTGATTCTGGTGTTCCACCAACGGCTACCCATATTTTTAAATTGTCGTTTACGGCTCTTGGTAATATTTCCTGGTTATTCAGTTCTGGTCTGAATTTACCTTTCCAGCTGATTTTGGGCTCCTTGTTTATTTTAAGGAGCAATTCTAACTTCTCTTCATAAAGTTCGTCGTAATCTTGTAGGTTATAACCAAACAGCGGAAACGACTCGATAAAACTTCCACGACCAGCCATTAATTCGGCCCTGCCATTCGAAATTAAATCTATTGTGGAAAAATTTTGATACAATTTAACCGGATCGGATGAACTTAAAACCGAAACCGCGCTGCTTAATTTAATGTTTTTGGTAACCGTAGCTGCCGCAGCTAATATAATTTCAGGACTCGATACGGCATAATCAGGGCGATGATGTTCGCCGATTCCATAGAAATCTAAACCAACCTCGTCCATTAGTTTTATTTCTGCTATAATTTCCTGAAGTCTTTGCTGAGCGGGTTGAATTTCTCCTTTTGCATTAATCTGCAAATCGCCAAACATACCGATACCTAATTCCATAATGTTAAAATAATTTTAACAAAGTTAATAGATACGCGGAAGGTAGTTTTTGATGTATGGTAAGAAAAGAAGTAAAGTGCTTAAAGTTTATTCTGTCAGTTTGCCTAAATTTTTGAAAATTGTTTCGAGTTCATGGTTGAGATAATCGAAATTGGTTGTTTCAATCTTGAAGTTTTTCCCATTCTGTAAAGTAATATTCATGAATTTATACCTATTACGGCTAAAAGGTTCGTCAGGAATGGTTTTTATCATTTTGATTTCATTCCACTTAAAAGTTCCCAATTTAAAAATGTGATCTCATTTTCATCTGCTACAATGGCATATTCCTCTTGTTTAGCTATTAGATTTTTGAAGAAGAATATCAGAAACACTACCAGTATCGTCATTGTAATTAATGTTGATTGAAGATAACTCAGGTCAAAGATAAAAGTGAGGTTAATTAAAAATAATGGGAAGAAACCAAAAACATAGAGTAGCGGACCTAAATTGCTATTGTCTTTAACTTTTATAGATGTAATGATGTTTTGAAACAGACGTGTGTTTTTACAACTTTTTAGAAATTAGTTCATTATAAACGCTATTTATTACTTTGCTCATCCTTTTGAGATTTAAATTTTTCATAGGTTAACATCAGGGTACATGCACTTATCCTTAACCGAAGATAATTATTTGCCTTTGGTAATGCGCCCTACAACCTGAGTTTTTTATACTGGCCTAAGTTAAGCTAAACCCGATTATAGCGGGCATCCCGATTTTTTCATCGGGATAAAGCGGTAAGCGGGGCTTTCAGAACCGATAAACATTGGCATTGCTTTCCAAATAAAAATTCTGAATGAAGATCGTAAGCAGATTTGAACATATAGGGAACATAAGGTCATATCTGCTTATACTTAGAAAGATCCTGAAATAAATTCAGGATGACGTATCGAGTTTGAATACTGCCAATTGCCAACTGAAAACTACTCTATCTTCTTACCTTTCATAGCAGTAGAAATCGCTGCGTCCATTACCCGTTCGGCAAAAGGGCGGGTAAATTCATTCAGCTCGTCTGCTTTCTTCAAAATGGTATCTTTTTCTTGAGTAGCTAAAGCCGTTTTAAGTGCTTCGATATGTACTTTAGTATCTGAAATTTCTCCTTCGGTTAAATGCTCGGCATGTTTTTCGATAAAACGTTCAGCGGTATAAAGCAATTGTTCGCCTTCGCTTCTTGCTTCAATAAGCATACGTTGCTCCACATCACTTTTAGCATGTTCTATGCTATCAAGCAGCATTTTTTCTACTGTATCGTCGCTTAAACCATAACTTGGGGTAATTTCGATCTCTTGTTTAACACCGGAACGTAACTCTATCGCCTGGACAGTTAAAATTCCATCGGCATTCAGTAAAAAATTGATGTCTACTTTCGGCAAACCCGCAGGCATTGCAGGAATTCCCTTTAAGTCGAACTCAGCCAATTTTCTGTTTTCTTTCACTAAATCGCGCTCACCCTGATAAACAGAGATTTTCATATTCACCTGTCCATCTATTGAAGTGGTGTATTGGCGACCAGCTTTTGTAGGTACTTTACTGTTACGGGCAATAATTACATCCATTAAACCACCCATGGTTTCGATGCCCAAAGAAAGTGGCGTAACATCTAACAACAAGATATCAGAACGGTTTCCTGCCAAAACATCGGCCTGAATGGCTGCGCCAAGTGCTACTACCTCATCAGGATTGATATTATCCTGTGGTTTTTTACCAAAGAAATTTTCTACAGCCTGTTTTACAAAAGGTGTACGGGTAGAACCACCCACTAAAATTACCTCATCTATATCGCTGGCTGATAGATCTGCATCCTTTAATGCATTTTTACAAGCAGTGATGGTTTCTTCAACCTTCGCTGAAATTAACTGCTCAAAAGTTTGTTTATCAAGCGTGCACCAGATTTCACCAACTTGCTCGTTATATAAGTTCTGGGTAGATAGTTCTTTTTTAGCAGCCTCAGCCTGTAGACGTAAGGTTTGCATCAAAATATTGTCCTGAGCAACTACGGCTACGTCAAGGTTGTTTTTCTCCAACCAATAGTTTAAAATGGCCCTATCGAAATCATCACCACCCAAATAAGTATTGCCATTTGTGGCCAATACCTCAAAAATTCCATTTTGAATCTGCAGAATAGAAACATCAAATGTTCCACCGCCTAAGTCGTAAACCGCTATTGTTTTTTGTTGAGAAGGATCTAAACCAATTCCGTAAGCCAAACTTGCTGCGGTAGGTTCATTTACAATACGCATTACATCTAAGCCGGCTAGTTTTCCGGCATCTCGCGTGGCCTGACGCTGACTATCGTTAAAATATGCCGGAACAGTGATTACAGCCCTGTTAACGGGAGTTTTTAGCGCATGTTCTGCCCTTGCCTTAAGCTCCTTCAAAATTTCGCCCGATAATTCGATCGGTGTGTAAAAACGGTCGCCAGCGTAGATTTTTACCAAAGCATCGCTATCATCATCGATAATTTTGTAAGAGAAAATATCCTTATGTTCGGCTACATCTTTGTAAGAGCGGCCAAGTAGTCTTTTAACTGAAAAAATGGTGTTTGAAGGATCAGTGGTTAGGTATTCTTTAGCCTCGTTACCTACAACGGCTTCATTCTGGCCATTAAAATATACCACCGATGGTACCAATATTCCTTTACCTGCATCGTTAATTACCTGCGGATTTTTATCTGGATTGATAAACGCCACCAAGCTATTGGTTGTGCCTAAATCTATTCCAACTATAATTTCTTCCTTTTGAAACGAACCTGTAGCAAGGTTAATTGATATTTTTGCCATGGCTGCAAATTTACAATAATGTTGTAAGGTTTTAAGATGGAAATGTTTTAATGTTGTAAAGATTAAAGTTCATTTTCTAATTCTTTATTGTTTTGAATTATAATGAGGAAATGAAGGGTTCTGCAATTCTTCGGTTGCAGCAGTCCTGCTGTCCCTCCTGCCGATTGAAGGATCGGCATCCGTACCATCAGGTTTATTTAACAAAGATCGTATTGTTTGAGTGCGAAAATGTTTCGATCTGTGGGGACACAGATCAGGGGATTAGGAAAATACCAAAAAATGTACTCACCCTGAGGGATAATTTATTCCATAAAAATCAATATGAGTGACGTACAATTGTTTTCTTTTTCAATACCCCAAGGGCTTACCTCGGCTCGCCGCCGCCGAAGGGCTCTTTCTTTTTGGCATCAAAAAGAAACAAAAAATGCCGGCTGAAAATTTTTCTTTTTAAGGCAGTTGTGCGGCTAGGACAGTGCGGCCCGAAAAAATTGTTAGGCCGGGTTTAAGTAGAACGGAGATACTCTGCTATGGCCTAGCTGGATGGAAATGTAAAAGCGATTAAAATTCTGATCAATAGTGGTTTGTAAACCAACGTCAATGGTAGCTTGTCGAAGGGCAATTGTTTTTGTTTCGGCAAATAAAGGTCTTCGACAGGTTCAGACTGACAACTATTAAATATTTGAGCCTAGAATCTATTCCCGACTTTCTGACTAAAAATACTCAACTCCCCACTAAAGACTTCTGACTGAGGGCTAGAGACTACTTTCTATTCTTCTCTTCAATCCATAACGACATATATTTGGTGCTTTGTGCTGTGTGGTGATTTAATAGCTGTCCGAAAAAGTTATTTTGCCGGTGTGCCCTTAAATCTGAAGCTAGCCTTTCAACTTCTTGTTTGAATTGATCTGTAAAATATTTAGCGGAATACCTTTGGTTAATGATCTGTACGCCATTCTGTTGTGCAATTTGCCAGGAGTTTTTATCCTGATATAACTTTACGGCTTCATCAATAAATAACTCTAAATTATCTTCAATGCTACCGTTCCAATCTAAATTGCCTTTCATGGCTTCTGCCCCGACCGATGTGGTTACCGATGGGGTACCTACTTGCATGGCGTCAATAAATTTACCTTTTACACCTGCACCGAACTGAATAGGGGCGAGCAATATTCTATGTTTAGCAATGGTTTCCTTAGCATCTAAAGCTCTTCCTTTAATTAAGAACTTTTCGCCTTTGTTGTCTAGTTGCAGCACTTTTTGCGAGGGATAAGATCCAAATATATTCAAATTCGCACCTGGAAGTCTTTTTCTGAGTACTGGCCAGATCTTGGTTTTTAAAACCTGAACGGTATTCCAATTGGGCTCATGAAGGAAATTGCCAATGAAAACGAAATCTGCCCGATTTTCAAAGGGAATCCATTTTTCGATAACCTGCTGATCGATTTCTTCTTCGAGAAATGGTAAATAATAAATCAGTGAAGGATCAATTTTGAATTGATTTTTCAGTATATCCATCTCCACTTCCGAAATCATTATAGATAAATCGCAGCGTAAAATTGAAGCAATTTCTCTTTTGGCCGTATCTGAAAATAAATCTAAAACTTGTTTTTTTTTGTCGCTTTGCTGTCGGGCACTTCTCAGACAATGTAAATCTTCGGTATCTAAAATCCTAAGTGCATTAGGGCATTCCTGCTGAACCCGCCAGCCATATTGCTCTTCTACCATAAAGCGGTCGAACAGCACGATTTCTGGGTTTAATTCCTTCAGAAATACGTTGAAACTTTCGTCGTTTAGTTTGATTTGTTGCTCAACAACACTAGTCTTACTAAAATCATAACTGAAATCGCTTTTTGATGCTGCGGATGCAAAAGTGATCTGATAACCTTTAGACAGAAATAAATCAACCAATTGGATCATCCTTGTACCCGCTGCCGATGAAGTGGGTTCGGGCCAAACAAATCCAATAATTAATAATTTCTTAGCAGTTGTATTCATTTACCTGCAAAATAAGTTCTTTTTTTTTGCTCCCACATATAAATGTGATTTTCACGGAGTGAAATATAAAATCTGCATCATCTTTTAAATGTGTGGGGAATATTAAACGTATCTTAAATATTCTTAATTTTGCAGCTCAATTACAAGCACTACATGTTAGGATTAAAATTATTGACAGACCCACGTTGGGCAAATATTGCGGAATCAAATTTAGAAGAAATTTTATCTGACCATGCCTGGTGTGAACAAAAGGCGGCAACCAATGCCATTACTTTAATTACTCAAAATTCCGAGCATCAGGATCTTGTAGATGAATTAACAGCGATTGCCATCGAAGAAATGCAGCATTTCCAGATGGTAATTGAAATTATAAAAAAACGGGGTTATACTTTAAGCCGAGAGCGAAAAGATGATTATGTTGGTCGTTTGGTAAAATTTAGCAAAAAAGACGGAAGCCGGAATATGGCTTTTATTGATCGGTTATTGTTTGCGGCAATGATTGAAGCCAGGAGTTGCGAACGTTTCAGGGTACTTTCGTTAAATATAAAAGATCAGGAACTGGCCAAGTTTTACCACGAACTGATGGTGTCAGAAGCCGGACATTATACTACATTTTTAAATTTTGCACGTAAATACAGTACCGATGTTGATGTAGATAAACGCTGGAAAGAATGGTTAGATTTTGAAGGGGAATTGATTCAGAGTTTTGGAAACAGAGAAGCCATTCACGGGTAGTTCAGTTTGCAGTTCGCCGTCTTCTATAAACAACTGTGAGTTGATAATTGTAACTGAAGATATGACTAATTACGTTGGGGATGTTTAGTAATCCAACTTTCTGATGAACTGCGGGATAAGGTTTTTTCTAAATCTTTTTTATGATAGTTGTATAACCAGAGCACAATATCCTGATAGCTATCAATTCCCTTTTTCTGGTTGTTTAGTTTCAATAATCGATCAAAAGCTACACTCATATATTTCGACATATCAGAATTATTCTTTAACCAAAATTGGTTTTCCGTCTTAAAATCAGCCAATACTGTTGGTGCAATACGATCAAAAATCATTTGGTAATCGTTAGGCGATTTCATCCTGATTTCCCATAAAATACTACGGAACATACAATAATAACCAGCGTATTGGAAATTGATATCGTCACTTTTGATGGCTGTAATATAACCTAATAAATTGGCTTCATCTTCTTTGGCAATACCCGTTTGATGTGCAATTTCATGGCAAATGGTAAAAGGCAAAATGAAAGGAGGTAAGTTCATATTTATATTGGCTTCCCCACTTAATGGGTTGTAATAACCTTCAATGCCACTTTTTGCCACATAATTGGCAAATAAACATGCTTTTACGCTTGGTATGGTATAGTTAAAAACAGTATTTTGCTCAGCTTGGAATTGATAGCTTCGTGTTGCTGTTTTAGACAAAGCTGCAACCGAATATTGCTTTGGTCTGCTGTTCATACTATCTATCTTAAGCTTTAAATAAGTAATCTTAATGAGATAGTATTTACCTAAAGTTACCAGTTGGGCAGTATTATATTTTTCATCAGCTATACCCAATTTTTTTGCAATTGCTGGTCGCGAGTAATTTAAGGCCCAACTTAGTTTGAAAACAAGATAGAGTGCCAAAATAAGGTTGATGCATTTTATCCCTACCTGTTTTAAATTGATTTCTTTTGCACGATACTTTTTGAAGATTTTAAAAAAATACCACAATAAACAAGCAACTAATAGGATGTAGAGTACATCGCCGATTGCAAAAGGGAACAGGGCGCTTAAAAATCTTAATAGTTTAGAAATTATAGGATAAAGATTATTGGAGTAAATTTTTTCGGTTAAACTCTCGCTTAATCCAAGCAGAAAAACTAAAAAGGCTGCTGTTGCAATGATAAACGTTTTGGAGTGCCCTAACTTTTTAGATGACATTAAATCACTTGTAGATTATAAAAAACAATAATATTGCAAGCAACAAGACTAGTAGTGTTTTTCTAAACCATCGCTGCTGTTCTGCTTTTCTAAGGTATCCATCTTTTTTTAATTCCCAAGAAAAAATAATTTCGATAAAAGTTATAGGCTCAAAAATAAAATCAAAAACTGAGTACGATTCTTTTGCTCTTTTTAATTCTTCTAATCTGGCTTTTTGTTTTGATGAGTGTTTAGCCTGTTTGATTTCTAATTCATTAACTTTTCTTAAAGCGAGCTCAGATTGGGCCTCTAATAAAGCGATCTCATTCCATTCATCTGGGGCACCTACAATTAAAAGGAGTTCTTTTGTTGTTCTTGCTTTGATGGGAGGATTGAAAGTAGTCATAACAAGTAATACAGCTTTCAGCGAAAATACAAAGATGAATTCATTATTTCTTTCGTCGCAAATAAGTTAAGCTAAACAATCTACCTTGCAAAGGTTAGGCGTTTTCCAATCTGATCGGTCGTAAATTTGCCATTTTGATAAGCCAAATTGCCTGATACAAAAGTGTGGGTAATGCTTGCCTGGAAGGTATCTCCATCGAATGGACTCCAACCACATTTATAGAAATTATTAAGTTTGGTTACTGTCCAGGAATCTTTCAGGTCTACCAGCACTAAATCTGCCCAGTAGCCTTCGCGGATGAAACCACGTTTTTCGATATCAAAACAGATAGCCAGGTTGTGTGCCGTTTTTTCGGCAATTTTCTCTAAAGATATTTTGCCTTGCAAATGCATTTCTAACAGGGCTGGTAATGCATGTTGAACTAGAGGTCCACCAGATGGAGCTTGACTGTAAGGTTGCTGCTTTTCTGCTAATGTATGTGGCGCGTGATCTGTTGCAATTACGTCAATATAGTCTTCAAGGACGCCTTTAAGCACGCCTTTTTGATCGTCTTCGGTTTTTACCGCAGGGTTCCATTTAATGAAATTTCCTTTTAAAGCGTAATCTTTATCGTTAAACCAAAGGTGGTGCACACAAGCTTCAGCCGTAATTTTTTTATCCTTTAGCGCGGTAATATTATCAAATAGTGCTATTTCTTTTGCAGTAGAAATATGTAAGATATGCAAGCGGGTTTGATAAGTTTTAGCAAGTTCGACCGCCAATGATGATGATTTATAACAGGCCTCTGCGCTGCGGATTAAAGGATGCATCTCTATCGTTAAATCTTCGCCGTATTTGGTTTTAAATTCGGCCAGATTATGGCGGATGGTTGCTTCATCTTCACAGTGGGTAGCTACCAATATCGGTGCCTTACTAAAAATGTTTTCTAAGGTTTTTTCATTATCCACCAGCATGTTCCCAGTTGATGAACCCATAAAGACCTTAATTCCGCAAACATTTTTAGGATCGGTTTTTAAAACCTCTTCAATATTGTCGTTACTCGCCCCCATATAAAATGAATAATTCGCTAACGAAGTTTGGGCAGCAATTTCATATTTATCAGCTAATAAATCCTGTGTTAAGGTATTGGGTACAGTATTGGGCATTTCCATGAAAGAAGTAATACCTCCGGCTACAGCGGCCATGCTTTCGGTAAAAATATCGGCTTTATGGGTTAAACCTGGTTCGCGGAAATGTACCTGATCGTCAATCATCCCTGGTAAAAGGTATTGCCCTTCTGCATTAATTTCTTGCGCATCAGGTGCAGATAGATTTTGGCCGATTTTGGCTATCAATCCATCTTTTATCAATACATCGGCAACAATTTTTTGTCCTTCATTTACAATTGTGGCAGCTTTTATCAGGTAAGTATTCATGGTTTCAAAGGTAGTAATTTAGTGTTAAGTAGTTAGTATCAAGTATCAAGATTTGATACTGTGGATAGGGGAAATTGAGTTTTATGCTACTGTTTTTGGTTAAATAAACCTGATAGTAGTGGGCATCCCGATTTTCATCGGGATAAAACGGATGGCAGGGCTGCCGGAACCGAAGAATTACTGAAATTGCTTTACACCTATCTTATAAAAAGAAGTCTTACATTTTAGAATGATTCGAAACCTTCTGCCTTACACCTTCTAACCGTCAACCTTAATCACTATCTTTGTGCGCTATGGCAAAATCGTTCGAAGAATTTAAGTTAAACAGGCAAATTTTAAATGCAGTTGCCGATGCAGGTTATACCGTTGCCACGCCGATACAGGAAAAAGCAATTGCACCAGTATTATCCGGACAGGATATTTTCGGTATTGCCGAAACTGGTACAGGAAAAACCGCTGCTTTTGTTTTGCCAATTTTAATGCAATTGAAATATGCTCAGGGCGATAATCCAAGGGCTTTAATTCTATCTCCAACACGCGAACTGGCCATGCAGATTGCCGAGCAGGTAAAGTTGTTTTCTACTTATACGGATTTACGTTCATTGGTAATTTTTGGCGGAATCGGTCCAAAGACACAGAAAGAGCAAATTGCAAAAGGGGTTGATATCCTGATTGCTACACCCGGAAGGTTCCTGGATTTATATTTAGCTGGTGATATTAATACACAGAGCCTAAAATTTTTGGTACTGGATGAAGCCGATAAAATGATGGATATGGGCTTTATTGGCTCAATACACCGGATTTTGGAAATCGTTCCGCGTAAACGCCAAAATTTATTGTTTTCGGCAACCATGAGCGATTTAGTGCAGAAAATTGCAGGGGATTTCTTGAATAATCCACTTGTGATTGAGGCATCTGCGCAAGCAACTCCTGCAGCAAACGTAACGCAGACTTTGTATTACGTTCCGAATTTCAAAACGAAAATTAACCTATTGCAGCATTTGTTGAAGAATGATGAGGCTTTTAACCGCCTGATCATTTTCTGTAAAACAAAAACCGTTGCCGATAATATTTACAGTTTTATTGAGCGCAGATATGGTGCTGAGAATGTTCGTGTAATCCACGCCAATAAAGGACAGAACACCAGAATTAACTCCATAAATAGTTTCAAAGAAGGTAATGTCAGGGTGCTAGTGGCTACAGATGTGGCAAGTAGGGGTATTGATGTAAGTGATGTAAGTCATGTGATCAATTTCGATGTGCCCATCATTATAGAAGATTACGTACACCGTATTGGCCGTACCGGTAGGGCTTTTGCCAAAGGTGATGCGATTACCTTTGCAACGGATGCCGAAAAATATTATATCCGCAAGATCGAAAAATTGATCCGCCAATATATTCCAGTGGCTGAAATTCCGGAAGGTGTTTTCATAGATGAAACGCCTTACGAGGAGCGTCAGCATATTGCGAAGGAGATCGATATGCAGAAACGTAAGGAAGACCCTGATTTTAAAGGGGCTTTCCATGAGAAAAAGCATGCTGCTGCGATAGAGAAAAAGGTACGAGAAAAAGCTAAAGCAAAGGCTGGTAAGCAGGTAAAGACTTTTAAAAAAGGTAAAAAATTCGATAAGAAAAAGTAATGAACCCGACACAATCGAAATAATTATTAATTTTCTAAATAATTATTTCAATTGTCAAAGGCTCCATCTGACAATTGAAAACGAATAAATAAACACAGATGAACTTTAGGATTACGCCTTTAAATATCGTTAGCGCCATTGGTTTGGGATTAGTCGCTGTAAATTTAGTTTCTGGGAAAAGCACAGCGCCACGCCATGTGGATATGAGCGGCTTTTATCTCCTGATTTTAGGTTGCCTTATTCTTGTAACCTTTATTACAGATATGATTTTCCGGTTCACATTAAAAGATATTAAAAGGATCTGGGTGGTAGAATTGATCTTTATCTTCATTGCCGCAATCTTGATGTTAATATTACAAAAAGTAGTGTAAGGCTACGATGAAGTAAAACTAATATTAAGCATCTTTGCATCCGGAAAAATTAGTCGATAAATTTATGTAGTCTCTTTATCGGTGTAATCAATATTAGAAAATGAAAAAAGCAGAAATAAAAATAACCGTTGAGTTAGATGAAGGCAATAACCCAGATAACATACTTTGGGAGAGCACAGATGCTGGAAACGCTGATAAAGTGCCTGCAAAGGCGATGTTTTTATCGGTTTGGGACCACAATTATAAAAATACTTTAAAGATAGATCTTTGGACAAAGGATATGCCTGTTGATGAGATGAAACGTTTCTTCTACGAAACTTTGCAAACCATGGGCGATAGCTTTTTAAAAGCCACAAACGAAACGTTGATTGTTGAAGATTTACGTGATTACTGTGCCCACTTTGCAGATAAGATGGGGATTATTGAGGGGCAATAGTTCATTAGTCATTAGTCATTAGTCATTAGTCATTAGTCATTAGTCATTAGTCATTAGTCATTAGTCATTAGTCATTAGTCATTAGTCATTAAAAAATGCCAGACAAGTTAGCTATTAAACTATTAATCATCAACTTGTGTCATAAACTATTAACCAATTTATACAGTTAACCGATTAACCAAAAATATGTTAGTATTAAATAAATTCAGGGCTTGGTTGGGCATTTTGTTATGTGTTATTGCAGGTTTCTGCCCAATATTAAAAGTGCCAATTAAAGGCAATTGGAATTTGTATCAATCAGATGCGCGTTTGTTTTTGATCACTTACGCCATTATCGCCATTTCGGTATTGTTTCTGTTTATCAGAAAAGTTGGTGCCTTTAGGTTCATGAGTTTCGTAATGGCTATCTGGTATGTTTTAGCAGTAGTTGCAGTTTATTTTACGGCAAATAATTATACCAAATATGGCTTCGCCAATAAACTTATCGGTAAAGTTGTTCATTTCCAGTGGGGCTGGATTGTACTTTTAGTAGGTGTTATATTTATGCTTTTCAGTATTAAACGTGGCGAAAAAATTACAGCTTAAGCTTTTTCGTGCAATTGCGAGGTTAATTTAGCCTCTTTACATCCTTTAGCTTTACATTAGGCTACAATTTCATCATGAGTTTTCTCCAGCATAGTCTGATTACAGCTCATGATGAACAAATTTATAACCGGGATTACCTACCACAGTACAAGAATAATCGTCTGCCAATTCGGTAATCCAGTAGTCAACCTTTATTCCACGAAACTGATAAACGGACAGATGCTTTAGAATTTGTTTTTTGCTCTCCAGATAAAGCCATCAAGTACATAATGCGTAGCCTGTGGCAAGGCTAAAAGTGGAACTAGCAGCGATAATAGTTCGCTATTGGTAACCTGTGGCAAGCTTGAAAAAGGTTTGAAAACCGATTGATGTTCTTTCCATACCAAACCATCCCAGAGGCCTTCTTCCAGATAGGCAAATAATACCAAAATCAATAAGAAATAAAATATCCCGAATTTTCCAAAACACAGATCCATGATTTTATTCTTAACGGTTTTATCTCCGATTTTTTTCTTCTCAAAAAACCAGATAAGCGCCATATATGGAATACCATGCGAAATTACATTTAAGGTAGTAAAGGCCATATCGCCATTAAAATAAACGATGCCGAAATACCAGGATAAAAACGTTCCTATTACGATTAAGTTGCGCGGAATGTTAATCCATTTTTTGCTAATGATCAATAAAATTTCCTTAGCCATATAAATGGTTATGATTAAGATATACACCATGCCGGAGTATCTCAATAGCATATCATTCTTAAAAGTGAAAAAATCTCCTTCTACAAACCAATTGAAATTTCGGCCGCTGCTTAAATGCCAAAAAAGCAAAGGATATAAAGTTGCGGCATAAATGGCAATTTTATCAATGGTAGTTAACAGTTTAGTTGAATTTTCGTTACGGGAATACAGACGCATAAAGCCATATTGCTGTCTGATAAAATGGTAAACGGCCCAATAAGCCAATATTCTCCAAAACCATAAACCGTCGAACCGGTAAAGCATAACACCTGTAATATAACAGGCCAATGGAATAGAGATGAGCAATGTATACTGCCTTTTGAAATTACCTGGACTAAAATAGGTTCGGTATAGCGTGCTGTAAACATGCGCAACATCTATAAAAACAATTAAAAATACCCAATAAGCCAATGGAATACCTGATGAGTTTTGAAACTGATCTGGGAAAAGCAAAACCAGCGATAAAGAAAAAAATGCAGGCGATATAATGAAAATAACATCACTCCATGCAGTATTAAGCCAGGGCTGGATTTGTTTATGAGACAACATTTAGAACCTGTTTTGCTGCGTTAATACCCTGGTGAAAAGCCTCCTCAAAAATAGAAACCCCACTCAGGTCACTATGGGCAAAAAAAATCTTATTATTGATAGGAGCTTTCGCTTTTTTCAAATTTTCACTCCAAACAAAATTTGTGGTAGGTGCGATCATTCCGTGCCCCCAAACCCAGAAATCGATATTTTCAATAGCATCTGTAATTCCCGGATGTATCATCTCCAATTCAGGAACAACAATATCAAGCCATTGTTCGTAGCTCCTGGCATATGCTGCCAGCCGTGCAATTGCGGGTTCAAAATCGCACAGCGGCAGGTAATAAGTAATTACTTTTTTATCCTCCGAGAGCTTTAAATGTTGCTGCGCCGAATTTACATAACCAACAGAGGGCGTATTATAGGCCACATTGTCCCAACAAAGATTTATCCCCTTCGATTCTGGTAGTTCGTTGATGGTAATATTAGCGATCAGCCATGGCGAATAGTTAAAAGCTCTATAATCAATATTCCGGTTAAAGTTCTTGAGTAAGCGGTTGTTTACAAATTGTGGTGTGCATAAAACGATCTTTTCGGCTATTATTTCCTCAGTGGTGTTGGTATGCGTATTGAATATGGAAGCCGTTATATCGCCATTTGCCATCAATTTTAAACCATAACATAGGGTTGATGTTTTGATATGATCTTTTAGCTGCTTAGCAAGCTCCTTCATGATCCAGCCGTTGCCTTCGGGCCAGGTTAGTATGGCATTCTGTTCGGCATTTGCTGCTTTTCCTCTGCGCGAAGCGAAATAGTGTAAACCCGCCCAGGCTGATATTTTATCTATCTTTTGCCCATAATCATCTTTGCAGGCATAGTTTAAATACCACAATAGATATTTAGAATCGTATCCCTTTTCTTTGAGGTATGAATGGAAAGAAATCTTATCCAGTTTTCTGTAGCTAGGATCGCTTGATGAAGAGTTTAGCGGAATATTGAACAGAAATTTTCCGTCGTTTCCTTTGGTGTTTTTTAACTGATCTACCTCTTGTAAAAAGCGCTTAATCTGTTCTTTATCGGTTGTTGGTACGCCAAAATCGGGTACCAGACCTTCCTGCCATCCACCATTGATCAATAATCTTTCCTCGGGATCAAAAGTGAGGAAATAATCGTTGTAATAGGGGAGTTCTTTTTCGAAATGGGTAATTACATTAATTTCCTGCAAAAAATCGATAAGTAGGTTATCATCATTGTTTGCAATGGTAATATAATGTGCACCTAATGGATATGCGGATACCTTATTGGTGCCGAAATAAGAATTTCCACCAGTATGATTTTCCAATTCCAGAATTTCAAAATCCGTCTCACCATTCTTTTTTAACCATCTGCCAGCCGATAAACCTGAAATTCCGCTGCCGATAATCAGTGTTTTGATTTTTCTGGTGTTACTTGGGGCCGGTAATTTTATTTTATCGCGCAAAATATGACCAGCTTTTGCATTTGGACCCTGTAAAGTCCCTTTGATGTTGTATTTGGTTGATCTGATTTTTTTATAACAGCTGTTCAGAAAAATGCCACCTGTTATTAATCCAATTCTCAAGAGAAAAGAACGCCGTTTTAAATATGCCGATAAATCATCTTTATAAAACGTTTGCCCACTCATCTTCGAAATATTTCACCAAAATCTGGTTGTTTAACTTATTTACATCAGTTTCTACCTTGGCCATATCTTTTGGGAAAAAGAGCATGAGATCTAAACTTTCTTTCGAAACGAATCTTAAGCCAGGTAAATATTGCTGAGGTTTTTTGTAAATATTGTCCGGATCGGTTGCCATAATGTAACCCCACTCGCCAAAAGAAGGTACATAATTGTGATATGGAATGGTTTTTAAACCCACGCTTTCGAGGGTTTTGTTAACCGTCCAAAAAGATTTTGGTGCAACATAAGGTGAAGTCGATTGGACAACCATTAAACCTTTTGGAGCAAGTATGCCCTTAACCAGGTTGTAAAAAGCATTAGTATACAGTTTACCAACGGCATAATTTGAGGGGTCCGGAAAATCGATAACTATGAAATCGAATTTTTTATGCTGCACTTTGATCCAGCTAAAAGCATCGGCATTAATTACTTTTACCTTTGGCGATAAGAGTGCGTTTTTGTTTAAAGCTAAAAGGATCTTGTTCGATTGAAAAAGACTTGTCATTCCTTTATCTAAATCTACCAGTGTTACCGAATCTACATTCGGATATTTTAGAATCTCCCTAACAGCAAGCCCATCTCCACCGCCCATTACGAGCACATGTTTAGCAAAAGGCAATGCCTGCAAGCCAGGATGTACCAGTGCTTCATGGTATCGATACTCATCATCAGAGCTAAACTGTAGGTTTCCGTTTAAAAAAAGCCGTAAAACCTTATTCTTTTTAGTCAGTATGATTCGTTGATAAGGTGTGCTTTTTGAATAAATAATGGTATCGCTATAGGTCTGACTTTCGGAGAAACTGGTGATTTTATCTGCGTAAACGAAACCTGCGAGCAATAAAATAATGCTTACCATAGAGGCACTCTGCAGATATTTGGAAGCCCTGATTTCTTTTTTGAAACTTAAACACACAATTAAAGCCACAGCAACGTTCAGCATCCCAAACATATACGCTGTTTTTACCAGTCCTAAATGGGGGATAAGCAAGAGCGGAAAAATTAGTGAGGCCAGTAGCGCTCCGATGTAGTCGAATGTAAAAACCTTCGAAACCAGATCTTTAAATTCATAGCGGTCTTTAAGGATGCGCATCAGCAATGGAATTTCTAAACCCACAAGAATACCTGTTAGGCTTACAAAACCATATAATACAATCCTGAATGAAGCAATACTTTCAAAAACAAGGAACAAAACGGTTGAACTAAAACCCCCAACTAAGCCGACTAAAATTTCGATCTGAATAAACCACGAGAGGATATTCTTTTCGAAATACTTAGATATCCAGGAGCCTATACCCATAGAAAAAAGGTAAACGCCAATTATTGTAGAGAACTGGGTAACTGAATCGCCAAGTAAATAGCTGGCAAGTGTACCCGCAATCAGCTCGTAAATGAGACCGCAGGTGGCAACAACAAAAACAGAAATTAATAAAAGTGCCGGGAGCTTTTTGTTCATGCTAACTATGAATGGCTGAACTAATAATAATTGCCATTGCAATAATAAAAGCCGCAAAAACGATTGCTAATGCCAGGTTTTGCTTTTCCAGTATTTCTTTCCAAAGGTTTTCGGGGGTCATTTTTTCAATAATCCAAAAAGCTATAAAGAGAACCATTATGCCCAATACGGAATAAACCAATGATGCAATAATGTACTTGATGTTAATTAATTCATTTAAACTCATAATGTTTTTATTTATGGTAAAATCTATTTACATGACCGGAATGACTTTTATTGCCATTAAATTCTGTGTTTTTTTCTACTTTATCTGGGAAGTAAGCGCGCCCTTTTAAACCACTGTAGCCATAAAAACCTATAAGGGCCAGCAGTATAATAAGGTAATATTTTATCGGTTTCAGATTCATTTATTCTCCATTTACAAAAGGTGAAAAATCGCTGTTATTCCATCTTCTTTTTTCATAATCGCGCATTAAAAGCCAGCAGATGGCCGGAAAAATGCAGAGTAATAATATAGTGGTTATCGTATTGCCCCACATGGTTACATTACTCACCGCTTTTATGTAAAGGTTATTCCTAAATACATCTCCTGATGATGGATACACATTTAAATGGTATTTTCCTTTAGGTATTTCTGATAGTACAACCGATTCTTTTGTAGAACCTTCCGACCAGCTTTCGCCATCTTCATTACCATGATAATATTCGATCCCCTTACTTACTTCCCAGGTTTTGTTATCGCTTTCGTTAACCAGTACAATTGTGGTTTCCAGCCAGTTATTATCAACTGCCGAGGCAATTTCAAATTCAATATTTGATGATTCATCATCAAGCGTAAAAGACGGCGTAATAAATGACCTGAAAGAATCAGGACCACCTTTAGTATCATAAACGATTAAAAAATCATCGTTTATTAGTTCCTTTTCAGGTTTTATTGCATTGAACAGTAAATGGAAAAGCAGCACTAAGATAATGGCTGCGCCTGTTATCTTTAATGAGGCTGTCCACCTATCGAAAGCCTTTGACGGTTGGTTTGCACCAATCCCAATCTGCTTAGGTAAGTCGTTTTTATCAATATTGAATGCATCGGCAATTACTTCAGCATCGAGGTATTCACCAATATAATAATTGGTTTGGTTGTTTGCTTTACTAACCTCCTTTACAACCATAAAAGGTGGTGCGATGTATTCGGTAGCTTTAATCCTTTCGTTAACTACATCCCAATCTACTTCACCAAGCATGGCTGTAACTATTGGTGTATACCTGTTAAAAAGTTTGTATTCAACATCTTTATAACCAATGCTTAATCCGTAAGATATAGGCGCTTTATAATCAGGAAGAAAATCTTCGCCTGCGATAAAATTCCAATGCCCATCGAATTCGGATAAGGTAACATAACCTTTATCGGGGCTGGTTAAGATATATTCGCGCCAGGCATAGCTGGTATTGGCTTCTTTTTTTTCGAGATAGGCAATTACCTTGAATTCAGTACCATGAATATTTGCCGTTGAGCCCAGTTTTAGTACAAGAACTTTTTCTGGTTGATCTAATTTCTTACTCAACCTGCATTCGGTGATGCTAATAATGTGCAAATAGGAATAACATGAAGGGCAAACGGTGTATTTGCTCTTTGCTGCCTCGTATAGTACAATATTGTGCTTACATATTGAGCAGGCAATGGTTTCTGACAGTTTGAAAAATGATTTTGCAGGAACTTCCATTAGCGAACCACTTCAGTTTTCTGTATTTCTATACCTTCAAAAAAATGGAGTACAGCTTCATAAATATCTTTAACCTTTTGGGTATTGTCTTTTTGATAGTTTGATAAAAAAATATCAAAAGTTGCCAGTTTAAATTCAGGCCATGTATGGATAGACAGGTGAGATTCTGTCAAACAGATTATGGCCGTAAAACCCCCATTAGGAAAATCGTGATAAACTTCGCCAACCTTTTCCAGCCCATTTGTCTCAATTAAGCAGTTAAAAAGTGCTTTACAATCGTGAAAGGAGGAAAGTTGTTCAGTTTTTTCAGACGAGAACTCTGATAAAATATGTAAGCCAGGATTGTAGTTCATTGAGCGTTTGGTATCTTCCAAAAATATAAATTATTTTAAATGTAGGAAGATTTTTAGGAGCAGAATTTAAAATTGAGTATCTGCGATAAAATAATCGTTGATATCATCTTCCAGGGGAATATAGATTCTTTCCCATTCATTACCTTCTATAACCTCCCATGTGTGCCCTTCTCCGGCCGTATCATTGGCAATGAGTATAATGCCCGGCTCGATAATAAAAGTTTCGCCATTGCTTACTGTAAACCGAAGTTTACCCTTAAGCGTAACTACGTATTGACGCCTTGGCGCAGGATGAGGGATCTTCTCTAAAGTTGATACATCGGTTTGGGCGAAAAAATAACTGGCATTAATATGCTGACGGATAGGGATTTTACCCGTTTCAAAAGCACATTTGTTATCTTCAATATTAATTAAACGGACGGCTTTTATATAATTTTTAGTTGTTTCGGCTTGCTCTGTATTCATCTGCAAAATAAAAGTATGGTTTTAAAATTTTAATTCAGTTTGTCCTTTTTGGGCAACTTCACGTTCGTGTTGTAGCAGCCATTGTTTACGCCATAAACCACCTGCATAGCCTACAAGTTTACCATTACTGCCAATTACCCTATGACATGGTACTACAACGGCAATATTGTTTTTTCCATTTGCTGCAGCAATAGCGCGTATAGCTAATGGATTGTGTGCAGAAAATTTGGCATATGAAGTGGTTTCGCCAAAAGGTATAGTCAGTAAATTCTGCCAGACCTCCTGTTGAAATTCAGTCCCTTTTTGCTTCAACGGGAAATCGAAAGTCTTTAAATCGCCTTTAAAATAATCATTTAACTGCTTGGCTACCTTTGCCGTAAGTGCGTTTTCTGATAATCCTGTAATATCCTTTTCAGCAAAAGTAATTACATGTACAAATTCGTCATCAGCTAAGATGGTTATTGTGCCAACAGGCGATGCTATAACTGATGCGTAGTTCATATCATAATTACTTTAACCACAGATTCTCACGGATGAACACAGATTGTTGTGGACATTTTTTTGTGTTCCGCGCTTAATTTAGATTTTTAGAACATTTGTGCTGTTACGAAAAAATGCCATCTGTGTTTATCCTCTTCATCTGTGGTTCAAAACTTTTTTCTGCCACCTAAACTTTAAACAAAATTACAACAATACAACAATTTAAGCGTGCAATATTTATCAATAAAAGTATCTTTGTGGTTATGCAATTGGCCAAAGAGGTTAAATATTTAATTCACAAGGAAGTATTGTTAGAGTGGCGCTCCAAATATACCATTAACGGTGTGTTGCTCTATGTGGTTTCTACCATTTTTACTTGTTACCTCTCTTTTGTTAGCTTGGGCGATAAATTAACATGGAATGCCTTGTTTTGGATCATCATGCTTTTTGCTTCAATTAATGGCGTATCGAAAAGTTTTTTGCAAGAAACTAAAGGCCAACAGTTGTATAGTTATATTTTGGCAAGTCCAGCTGCGGTTTTAATCTCTAAAACGGTTTACAATACACTCCTCATGTTGGTGCTTACTACAATTGCTTTAGGTTTTTATACATTGGTTTTCGATTCTTTTACCCCGCCCGATTTAGTGATGTATTACATCGCTGTGGTACTAGGGAGTTTAAGTTTTTCTACTGTATTTACAATGGTTTCGGCAATCGCAAGCAAAGCGGGGAATGGAGGAATGTTGATGGCTATTTTAAGCTTCCCAATCATTATTCCGGTGTTGATCTTGTTAATTAAACTGGCCAAAAATGCCGTTGACGGCTTGCCGTGGGAGAATAGTTACGATGAAATAGCGATGCTACTGGTGGTGAATGTACTGATGGTGGCAACGTCTTTATTGTTATTTCCTTACCTTTGGAGGGATTAAAAAATGATTGAATGAGAGAATGATTGAATAGAGAATAACATTCACTAATTCAATCATTCAAAACTCAATAATTATATAGGTATGAATAAAACTTGGTGGAAAATTTTAGGTTCGGTTTTGGTAATTTATACTGCAATAGCAGGTTTATTACTTGGGGTGCCGCATCTAGCTATTTTGAACGAAACAATCCGTAATCTGTATTTCCATGTTCCGATGTGGTTTGCCATGATTGTGCTCTTTTCGATCTCTGTTTTTTACAGTGTAAAGTCATTAAGCAGCAAAAGCGAAATCGATGATATTAAAGCTGTAGAAAGTGTAAACGCTGGGATAGTTTTTGGCGTTTTAGGTTTGGTAACAGGTGCTATCTGGGCTAAATATACCTGGGGGCAGTTTTGGAGTTTCGATCCTAAACAGAATTTTGCTGCCATTTCAATTTTGCTCTATTTTGCCTACCTCATTCTGCGCAATGCGATAGACGAAGAACAGAAAAGAGCCAAGATTTCGGCCATTTACAATATTTTCGCCTTTCCAATGATGGTGGTATTACTTTTTGTGTTACCCCGTTTAAAAGATTCATTACACCCAGGCAATGGCGGTAACCCAGGTTTTAACAGTTACGATTTAGATAGCCGCATGCGCATGGTATTTTATCCTGCATGTTTGGGCTGGATATTAATCGGTTACTGGGTTTATACCATCCGTTTCAGAATACGTAATATAGAAAATAAACAACAACATAACTAAAATGAAGAAGATATTTTTCTCCCTGATATTAATGATGGCCGCTATGCAATTATTTGCGCAGGATAATGGCGTAGAAATGGCTGATAGCCTTCGCAGCAATGGAAAGATATATGTTGTGGTAATATGTATCGTAATTATTCTTGTAGGTTTGTTGGCCTACCTGTTCTCCATCGATAAAAGATTAAAGAAAATCGAAAAAGAAAACCAAACTGATAAATAATAGCGTAAATACGATTCTCGTTAAAACCATATTTGGCTTTAATGGTTGGTAAATGGCTGTATCTTAAGACTAAATTCATTATTTTTTTGTATTTATCTAGTTGTAAAAGAGGTTTTTACTGATTTTAAAGACCCTAATTAAAAATACAGCGCAGTAGCAACATAAAATACCTACATAACAGTATTGTTTCTTGATTATTTATTGATCAAGTTTGGTTAGTTATAAATTAAATCAACGGGACGATTTAGATTAACTTAAGAAGGTGATCAACACAATTGGTCACTTTTTTTATGTCCTGTTTTTATAGGCATTTGCAATATTCGTAATATTGATCTGTTTTTTAGCTTCTATTTGTTCAGTGTCGCAACAAAAGACTGTTTTGAATATTTTTTTTATAATTTTTTTTAGATCGAAATAGCCTGTAGAAAACCTATAAAAATAGTCGTTGTTATGATGTAAGTTGTCTAAGATATCTGCATTTAAACGTGTTTGGGTATAGTTTTTCGACAGTTTTCTCCAACGGGCATGAAAGCTGTTTTTAGGCTAAAGCAGAATGGTGTTTGCTTTACACTAAGTCTTTTTGCATTTGGATATGTGCAGTTTTTTTAGGCAATTTTGCATCGAAAACTTATTCAATATAAAAAATAAATAATGGCTAATCTAGCAGACGAGAACAAGTTCTTTGCAGATGTTTGTAAGAACTTTGACAGTGCGGCTCAATTCACCAATCATCCAGAAGGTTTATTGAACCAGATTAAAACATGTAATAGTGTGTATCGTTTCCAATTCCCAATCCGCCGCGGAAACGGTTTTGAAGTAATCGATGCTTGGCGTGTAGAACACTCTCACCACATGAGCCCTACCAAGGGTGGTATCCGTTACAGTGAAATGGTAAACGAAGATGAGGTTATGGCGCTTGCGGCCTTAATGACTTACAAGTGCGCTATTGTTAACGTTCCATTTGGTGGCGCAAAAGGGGGTATTAAAATTAACACTAAACAATACAGTGTTGCTGAGTTAGAAACCATCACCCGCCGTTATACTACAGAATTAATTAAGAAAAATTTTATTGGCCCTGGTATCGATGTTCCTGCTCCTGATTATGGATCTGGCGAACGCGAAATGAGCTGGATAGCCGATACCTATATGACTATGAATCCTGGTCAGTTAGACGCTTTAGGCTGTGTAACTGGTAAACCAATTGCTTTACATGGAATCCGTGGCCGTAAAGAAGCTACAGGACGTGGTGTTGCTTATGCCGTACGTGAATGTGTAGAGGTGGCAGAAGATATGGCTAAAATAGGCTTTAAAGCTGGTTTAGGCGATAAAAGAGTAATCGTTCAAGGTTTAGGTAATGTGGGCTACCACTCGGCTAAATTCTTGGCAGAATTTGGTGCTACTATTGTAGGTTTATGCGAATTTGAAGGTGCTATTTACAATCCTAATGGATTAAATGTGGATGAGGTTTTTGCACACCGTAAAAATACTGGTTCAATTTTAGGTTTCCCTGGTGCTAAAGACTTTAAAAATTCGATGGAAGGTTTAGAGCAAGATTGCGATATCATTGTTCCTGCAGCTTTAGAAAACCAGTTCACCGAGCTTAATATCCGTAATATCAAGGCAAAAATTATTGCCGAAGGTGCCAATGGTCCGACAACGCCAGAAGCTGAAACAATTTTTACCGAAATGGGTGGTATCATCATTCCTGATATGTATTGCAATGCGGGCGGTGTTACGGTTTCTTATTTCGAGTGGTTGAAAAACCTTTCTCACGTGGCTTTCGGTCGTATGGAGAACCGGTATGCAGCTAACTCAAATGCCAATCTGATCAATACTTTAGAAAACCTAACCGGTAAAACGATCCTTCCTGAGCATCGTTTAATGATTGTTAAAGGAGCATCTGAAATGGAATTGGTAAACTCTGGTTTAGAAGACACCATGATCCATTCTTACCACGAAATCCGCGAAACATTAATGAACAAACCGGCAACTCAAACATTGAGAACAGCTGCTTTTGTAAATTCAATCGATAAAATTGCGGTTTCTTATATGAATTTAGGCGTTTGGCCATAATCAACTAATCGTCATTGCTACATCCGATCCTTTATCGGGATGTAGCAATCTTATTATGAAGCCTTGCAGGATTTAAAACTGCAGGGCTTTTTTTGCACCCAGGCCGTCATTGCGAGGTACGAAGCAATCTTACTACGATAGCAAGTCCGAATCCATGCTTGGTGATGTATCAGGCAAAAGGGTCACCATTTTTAACGAAAATTGTTTTGGAAATGAGAGGTTTGTGTTTCATGGGGATGGTTTAGCCCCTGCTGTACCTCCTGCCAATTGAAGGAATTGGCATCCGTCCCATCAGGTTTAGATACAAGGGTCTGTGCACCCTGCAACCCTAAAAATGAAACACTATCTTGCCTGCTTAGCCCCGGTTGCAGCGTTACCCTGCAGCAACGAGGTACGAGGCAGCGAAGCGTAAAAGCGTAAAACGGGAAGAAACTTTTTGTTTTGTACAGGCGGTGCGCTCCAAATAATGAATATAGTTTTTAGTTTTAGTAATGAAGCGTTATATTTCATTGGACTGGCTTGGCCCTGCTGTACCTCCTGCCGATGAAGGACCGGCATCCGTCCCATCAGGTTTAGGTACAATGGACAGTTAATCTGCGTAAATCACCTTGAATCTGCGGAAAATACTCTACTTGGTTACCGGAATATCAACAGAAAAATTAAAATTAATTGACCTGTTGAAACCATTTTTAAACACTTTTAAAAGTTGGATGAGGGCGTTGGCATCCTTGTTTAAAAATAAAAGTTCCGATTCAAGTTTGATTTTGTCTTTTCCTGTGCTTTTTGCTTTGATCTCTAATTGACTAAAAGTACCCAGTTTATCTGCAATTAAGGGTATTGGTGTTTGTTTAATCAGCTTTTTAAAATCTACTTTAAAATAAAAGAAATCGTCAGATGATATCCTTTTTAAATCGGGTTTAGCGCTTTGCACTGTGCTTAATTGAATACTACCACTATTGCCTTTAAAGTAAACCTGGTACAATGGAATCATCGAACTGCTGATCTTCCCGGTAGGTTGATCCAATGCACCTAGTGATTTAAGATAATCACTTACTTCTTGGTCATTGGCAGCCAGATTCATGGAAATAGAAGGAATCTTCCGGTCCTGAAGTACTTTTTTTTCAACCCTTTCAAAATCATCATTATATTCATAACCTACAACAGTATCTACCTGTGTAATGGTGTTTGTCCATTCAAAATCCACATAATCTTTGTAAAACCTGAAAAAGCTATCTTTTGAAAGGAGAGAAGGGCTCACGGTCTGATTTTTTTTAATTAAATCGGATTTAAATTTTCCGTTTAGCCACATACTTACTGTGCTTTCTGGGTTTAGAACCCGGTGCTGTGGTTTAGCCGCAGGCACGATCATTTGGTTTATGAACTCATTGCTGAAACTAATTTTTCCATCAGTAAAATTAATTTTGCTGAAGTTCCCGGTATTTTGAAACGAAATATGATCAGAAAGGTTTACAAGTTGTTTAAATCGGCTCTCGCCAACTTTAATCATATTTTTACGGTTCAGTATTTCTACCAGCGTAGTTTTTACCTGTTCTTTTTGTGGCGTATAGGCAAAAGCGACAGTTATTTTGTTAAATAGAATAAAGAAAGTCGAATCTTTGGATTGAAAGAAATTACTATCTTTTTTAATCAGCGGCAAAGAAGATTTTTTTTGAATAAAATGGTTAAATACAAGCGTATCTGCTATTTCGAAGCTCGAAAAAAAAGTAGTTTTTGCTTTTCCTTTTAAACTATATAGGTAGATGTTTGCCGGGATTTTCAATCCGGTGTTTAAATCGTCTACCTTTTCCTTAATCCCTTTTTTATCTGATCCCGAATACTGATTTGGGTGTTTTATATAACTAACCGCAATGGTTTTGTAAAGTTCATCTACATTTATTTTAAGTAAAGCATTGGTAGAAATAGGGATGGATACATTATTGGCCCGGATCTGTCTGTATTTGAAAAAGCCGAAATAACAAATAAGCAGCAATAAAACTATTGCTGCTGTTATTTTTAAAAATTTCTTCATAGCGTATGGTTAACTGTAAGTTGCCAACTGATAATCGCCAACGAAACTACTTCGCTGCATTTTCAATTAAAGAAAACAGATATTTCAATGCATTTTCATGTCCGTTCGGAATTTCAGCACTAATGTCTGCCGAAACCAATCTGCCCTTAATCGGGTTCGATTTCATGTATACATTGCCCATTTTCTCTAAAGTGCTGTTAAATTTCTTAGCGGTTTCTTCACCACCAATTTCCGAATCTGGTACTTTGCCGACCAGGTTTTTGGCATTAAACAGAAAGCTGAAATTGTTTTTGCTCAATAGTTGTTTATGCAGTTTACTTAATTTATTGCTGTTGTATTGATTGTTGCTAATGCCCTGCATTTCTGTTAACGAGTTGCCGAAAAATACAATACCATCTTTAATCATAAAGTAGATATCAATCGGGCTTTTCTTTTCCAATATTTTATAAATGTTGTTCTCAACAGATACATAATTTTTGTTTACGCCATATTTAATCAGTTTGTTAATCAATCGGTGATCTTCAGAAGAAAACATGAAAAGGAAATCTGGCAACGTTTCTTTCTTGGTTTTAACAATTTCTTTTTGTTTGTAATCATCATCATATTCGTAAGTGGTGTAAGTAACGTCTTTGGTGTTTAATCCATTAATTACGAATAACGCATCGCCTTTAATTACCTTGCTTACAGCTTCTTCATCTAGCAAAAGACTGAAGAGCTCAGTACCTAGATCAATTTCTTCATCCATTTTTCCCCCCAATAAAGAACCATAGGTTTGTTTCATTAATTTAGGGAATTCTTCCAGATAAGCTTTGGTATCAATCGAATAGCTCATAAAACCGAGCGCTTTTTCGCTGTTTACATATTTCAAAAAGTTTTTGTTTAACTTTCTGTTCATAATTTTTTTATACGCATCTGCCTGTTCCTGAGCTAATTCTAAGCCTGTAGAGATGCGGAAACTCTTGTCGTCCATAAAAAGTTTCGCATTTAAACTGCCATAACCTTTCATTAACCCTGCTTTACCGTAAGCACCAAATTCAGGAGAAATCGAATTGTAAACATCTTGAAGGCTCGATACCCAAAGTTCTGCAATAGCTTTATTATCTAAACTCGCAGTGTATGATTTATTGTTTTCGATAGACTCATAACTGCCAGTGAAAATCTGATCTGCCTGGGCGATCATCCAGGTAAAAGCCAATCTCTTTTTCTTTGCATCTTGCTCCAAACGCTCTTGCTGGTAGGTGTCATATTGCTCATCAACAATACCATGAACAGGAGTCATGGCGCTGGCAGTATCGACTGCGAATTCTCTTGCTTCTTCAAAATCTGAATCTATTCTAGCAACTTTTTTAGATTTTTTGGCCGTTTTCTTTTTACCGGTTTTTTTCGTTCCGACAGTTTTTTTAGTATTCTTTTTAGCCGTCGATTTTTTCCGAACTTTTACTTTTTCAACAACCGGGGCATCAACTGCTTCTACCATAGGCTCATCTGTTGTTGCATAAGCAGAGTCTACAGCCACAGCCGCGCTATCCGCAACTATTGCATCGTCACTTTGGAACCTTATATCTTTAATCCCATAACGTGCAGATTTAACAGAATCAGCAAAGAAAGATCCTTTTATGCTTCCGGTTACAAAATACAGCATGTTGTTGTTCCATTTAATAATGCTCGTGCTATCAGGCAAAACCATCGTACGGATATCGCCCTGTTGTGTAAACTTTTTCTCTTTGCTGTCAATCAGATTTTCGAATTTTTTGGCATCTTTTATCGGAATAAGAAAACAGTTATAAGTAATACTATCGCTTAACTGATTAAAGTAATACATGTTTTTCTCTAGGTTGATGCCGAAATCTTCTATGCTGGTAAAACTTTTATCAAGTGATTTTGAAGTTTCGGTCAATAATTTCTTGCCCACAAAAGATTCGTTAAAATCTTTTACAAACATCAATTTAAATACGTTATCGCCCTTAATGGTGGCAACTGTGAAGGCATTTGCAGGTATTTTCTTAACTAGATCCTGAGCCTTGGCCAGATTAAACGATAAGAAAAGAGCGATTGCAATTAGAATTTTTTTCATTAGATATAAATTGTTTTCAGTGGAGATGAAACTATCGTGAATTACTCAGCTTCATTTATTTAGATAATTGTATAGAATTAGATACGTTAATTTTTCCGTTAATTAAATCCATGATGCTACTTTTTAACATTACAGCTTTTTTAGATTTCGATACATTTGATGCCGGGTTGGTGCTACTTGTTACAAGAGATTCGAAACGATAGATGCTGGTGTAAGTTGCGCCGTTAAAAACTGCCTTGTCTTTTGCTTTTAATTTATTGAATTCTGTTTTAGCGGTACCTATTGCCTGATATTTTCGGCTAAAGGTTTTGGTGGCCTTGTTATAATTATACGAGGAGGTGTTAGTGGCCTTAATTTTTTGCTGTGCAAGAATGTTTTTGGTGATGTTATTGATATTTGAAACATCTTTAAAAGAAAAACTAATGGTTGCAATGTAATTGTTAAAATCGCTCGTGCTTTTTACATTCGAAATTCCTTCCGATTTTCTTAAATAGGCCACTGCTTCATTTAATTCCTGTTGAATTTTTTGTTTGCTGGGAACTTTATAGCCTTGTACGCTATCCAAAAGCATTACAGAAGCCACTTTGGTTTTGCTCTGGCTTAAGTTTATGGTGAGTACCACATCGCCGGTCCCATCGTTTTTCATAGCAATTTCTTCAATTACTTCAAAACAAGAGCTTAAAAAAGGTATTAAAACTATAAATACCAAAAGCTTATAAAACTGCTTTAATTTCATGTTAATCCGGTTTATGTTTTACTGTGGGATGTAAAAAAGGAATGATTATCTGACAGGTCAAACTTAACAATTTCAGCCCAAATTTTTAAACGATTTAAGATATTCCTTAAGATCGGTTATAAATAGGGCTTCAGAAAAAATATTTCTCCTTCAAAAATCAGGTAATTGTCAATATAAAGACAAGAAAAATGTAAAAGAATGCTGGCTAAGCCGATTTTTCTATCTTTGTTGCCAGCTTTTACAACAAGTATAACCATGAAGAAAAGTGCAATCATTGGATTGATTACCATCGCAATTTCCGTAGGGATTTTATTTAGCTTAAACGCAAATACCGACACCTACTCTAATTTTAAACAGGCAAGCCTTTCTGAGAAAGAAGAGCATGTTATGGGTTATTGGGTAAAATCGATGGGTACTTATTACGACGCCGTAAAAGATGCTAACCATTTTTCATTCCACATGAAAGATGAAAAGGGAGAAGTGAGAGAGGTAATTTACGCAGGTACCAAACCGCAGGATTTCGAAAAATCTGAAAAATTAGTGCTTATCGGTAAAATGGATAAAGACAAATTCTACGCATCGAAAATTTTAATGAAATGCCCATCTAAATATAACGATAACCTTGTTGAAATTAATAAAGACGGTAAGGTTGATACGGTAGGTAAGTACGGCGAAAAAAAATATAACTAATTTTAATGGATATTCAATTTGTAGGCGAAAACCTGCTACCGGGTAAAATCGGGCAGTTTTTTATTGTGCTGGCGTTTAGTGCATCATTACTTTCAACAATCGCATACTTTTATGCCAGTCGCGATAAAAATTTAGAAGATAAATCTTGGCGTAACTTAGGCCGGATTGGATTCTTGGTTAATTTTGGCTGTATAATTGGTATTGGAGCAATTTTGTTCTACCTGGTACTGGGCCACTACAATGAATACAGTTATATTTATTGGCACTCTTCAAAACAACTTCCAATTCATTATATTATCTCTGCTTTTTGGGAAGGGCAGGAAGGAAGTTTCTTGCTCTGGGCCTTCTGGCAATCGTTTCTAGGTACTTTATTAATCTGGAAAGCTAAAACCTGGGAGCGCCCTGTAATGACGGTTGTGGCCTTCTCTCAAGTGTTTTTGACTTCAATGCTTTTAGGTGTAGAGATTTTGGGTGAGCGCATCGGAAGTTCTCCGTTTATTCTATTAAGAGATTCTCTTGATCTGAAATCAATGGCTCCTGTAGTTTTCGCAAACCCTGAAAACTTCGCTAATTATTTAAAATTTATTACCGATGGCAGAGGATTAAATCCATTGTTGCAAAACTATTGGATGGTGATCCATCCACCAACCTTATTTTTAGGTTTTGCCAGTATGATTGTACCTTTTGCGTATGGAATTGCGGCTTTGTGGCAGAAAAGATATAAAGAATGGATTAAACCAGCTATGCCCTGGGCACTTTTTGCGGTGATGGTTTTGGGTACAGGTATTATTATGGGTTCTTTTTGGGCGTACGAAGCACTAAACTTTGGCGGTTTCTGGGCTTGGGATCCTGTAGAAAATGCCTCTTTAATTCCATGGCTAACCCTAATTGGTGCCGTACACGTAATGATTGCTTATAAAAATACAGGTCATGCTTATTTTACTGCAATTGCTTTAGTATTCTTAAGTTTCTTATTGGTGCTTTATGCATCATTTTTAACCCGAAGCGGAATTTTAGGTGATACATCAGTTCACTCATTTACTGATATGGGGATGTTTGGACACTTGATTTTATACAATGTAGTTTTCGCTGTTTTAGCAATTGTGCTCATTGTAGTAAGATGGAAAGAATTACCAATTACCACCAAGGATGAAGAAACTTATTCTCGCGAATTTTGGATGTTTATTGGCGCTTTAGTGGTAACCATTGCTTGTATCCAGGTCATATTCTCTACATCAGTTCCTGTATTTAACAAAGCCTTTGGGACAAACTTTTCGCCTCCTATCGATGCTGTAAAATATTACAACCAATGGCAAGCACCTTTCGCGGTATTAATTACTTTGATTTCGGGTTTCTCTCAATATTTAAAATACAAAAGAACCGATCCACGCAAATTTTATAGCAGTCTGGTATCGGCAATTATTTTCTCCATTGTGTTAACAGCGGGTTTGGTATATGTGGCTAATATTTACACCAACACGATGTACATCCTCATCACCTTCAGTTGTTTATTTGCCGTACTTTCTAACGCTGCGGTATTATATCAGGCTTTCGGTGGCAAGGCAAAATTGGCCGGATCTGCAATTGCACACATTGGTTTTGCTTTCCTGATCTTAGGCGCATTAATTTCTGCAGCTACAAACAAACCTTTATCCATCAACGCGAATAATTTTATTCCGGTAAAAGATTTCGAGAAAACAGAAAAACCAGGTGAAAACATCATGTTATACAAAAACGAACCTAAGAAAATGGGTAAGTACACTGTAACCTATGTAGCCGATACCACGGTAGCACCCAATACCATTTATACCCTTAATTTTAAAGTTTTAGATAAAGAAGGTAAGGTTAAAGAAGATTTTAACTTGCATCCACATGTGCAGGATAACGAAAAAATGGGTTTAATAGCTTCTCCTGATACCAAGCATTATTTAACCTACGATGTTTACACCCACATTACCAGCGCCGCTATTAAAAAAGAATCGCACGATGATCACGAAGGTCATTCTGATGATGAAAATTATAAAGCACCGCGTATTGTTAAGGTTTCAGTAGGCGATACCATTCACACCTCAAGCGGCATTGTTACCGTTAAGGATTTAAATAGAAAACCTACTGCAAAGGATTTGGTTTTGGGCCAGGGCGATTACGCTGTTGGTTTACCATTAGAGGTTAATGCTGCCGGTAAAGTTTACAATACAGAACCTATTTTCTTGATCAAAGGAAATAACACTTTCGATTTCGCCCGCAAGGTGGATGAACTGGATTTGAAATTCCGTTTTGCCAGGGTATTACCGGATGAGAAAAAAGTGGAGCTTCAGATTTTTGAAAAACCTCAGCAGGCTAAAGACTGGGTAGTTTTTAAAGCAATAGAATTTCCTTTCATCAATTTATATTGGGCAGGTACTATTGTAATGGTTGTTGGTTTCTTACTTTCAATTTTCAGAAGAAGAAAAGAGGCCAAAACCGCATAAAATCATGAAGATCGTTTTATTAGGTTCGGGAAACGTTGCCACACACTTAGCAAAAGCATTAAAAGCCAATGGCGAAGATGTGGTACAGGTGTACAGTCCAAATCTTAATCATGCGAAGTTATTGGCTGATTTGATAGCAGCTGAGGCCGTAAGTGATTTAAATGAGGTTAAACAAAATGCTGATTTATATATTATCTCGGTAAAGGATGATGCCATAGAAACCGTATCCAGATCATTAAAAAAGGTAAGCGGTTTGGTGGTGCATACCTCTGGAACTACCGATATTAATATTTTATCGTCGCAGGTAAAAAAAGCAGGTGTTTTTTATCCTTTGCAAACTTTTTCGAAAGGTAAAGCGGTTTCATTTGAAAATATCCCGCTTTGTATAGAAGCGAACGATGAAAATCAATTGGCGATTTTAAACAATCTGGCAACTAAGATTAGCCGTCAGGTGTACGAATTAGATGGCGAGAAAAGAAAAGTATTACATCTTGCAGCAGTATTTGCCTGCAATTTTCCGAATCACCTATACGCTTTGGCAAATAAAATTTTAAGTCAGAACGGTTTGGATTTCGAAATCATCAGGCCGTTAATTGCCGAAACCGCCGATAAGGTAATGAGCAATATACCTGAAAATGTGCAGACTGGGCCAGCAGTTAGGGCCGACGAAAGCACTTTAAATAAGCATTTGAGCACGTTAACCGATATGCCCGAATTGCAGAACATTTATCAAACATTGAGCGATAGCATAAAATTAACGCTGAAATAGCATAATTACGGCTTTTGCTTCTTACTTTTGCAAAATAATTATGAGCATTTTTAAACTAAAAATAAATTTTGAAGAAGCAGATCACGAATCTATTGAATTACCAATAGCAGCCGGCGAATCTGTTTTAGATGTTTGTCTGGATAACGGAATCGAATTACAGCACAACTGTGGTGGTGTTTGTGGTTGCAGTACCTGCCATGTATACGTAACAAAAGGTATGGATAATATCGAAGAGATTTCTGATAAAGAAGAAGACTTTATCGATAGAGCTGTTCGTCCGAAAATTACTTCCCGCTTAGGTTGCCAATGTGTGGTAATTAACGGCGATATCGAAGTTACCATTCCGGATCAGTCTGACTTTATGGGACACTAGTTAGTCTGGAGTCCAAAGCCTTCGGTCGGGAGTCGATTAGCCGATTTAAGCAGTTAACCGATTAAGCAATTCAAACAATTAACCAACAACAAAACAACATGAATAACGATAAATTTGCTTTACCTTTTTACTGGAACGATTACGAAGATATTGCAATGTCTTTATATGAGAAATTTGGTGATGATTTTACAGAAGCCAAAATCTACCGTATCCGCTTTACCGAACTTTTAGAATGGGTTTTAGCGTTGCCAAACTTTAAAGGCACCCGCGAAGAAAGCAGCGAAGGCCATTTAGAGCAAATTCAATCTGCCTGGGTTTACGAGTGGAGAGATAATCAGTAATTAGTCTTGAGTTCGGAATCCTTAGTCGAGAGTCTGCACCGAGCGCTTAACCCTAAACGCCAAACGCGCGAATGTTTTTAGAGAAACTAAAAGAGATCACCACTTTCATTTTTGATGTAGATGGTGTGCTTACCGATGGATCAGTTCAGGTTACTGATAATGGTCAGTCGTTGCGCACTTTTAACATTAAAGATGGCTATGCCATGCAGTTGGCGGTTAAAAAAGGATATAACATCTGTATTATATCCGGTGGAGATGGTATTGCCATGGGAAAGCGTTTTTTCAATCTGGGTGTAACCGATGTTTTCCTCGGTACAGGAGATAAGGTGGCCATTTTTAATCAATACCTCCAAGATAAAAACATTGCTGCAGAAGAAGTGCTTTACATGGGCGACGATATTCCTGATTTAAAAGTAATGAAACTCGTAGGGCTTCCAACTTGCCCGGCCGATGCCGTAGCAGAAATAAAAGCGATATCTACATTCATTTCTCCTTATAATGGAGGCAAAACCGCTGTCCGCGATATTATCGAAAAAGTAATGAAAGTTCAGGGCAGATGGCACGATGAAAATCCAAATGCTGCCGATTCGGGTATGTAAATTGGTTCAATAGTTCATTAGTCATTCGTTCATTGGTAGAAAGTCTCTAAGCGGATTGTCTTTCTGAACAAATCGACAGCTACCAAGAGCCGTCTTCCTGAACTTGTTTCAGGATCTTTCTAGTTATAAAAGATTTTTCCCTCCCTACGTTTAGAATGACAAAATAATAGGATAACGAATTTTTGCAACAGCTAAGTTACATACGGCGCGTTAAACTTTTATTTTTTTTTGCACTCCAACATGCTCAATTTTCAACCAAAAACAACATGAAAAAATTAATGATGATTTGCGGATTAATGCTAGGTATAGCTGGTTTCGCTAACGCGCAGCAAGGTGGTGGACAAGGCAGAATGATGATGAAGCCTGAAGAACGCGTAAAACAGTTAGACGAAAAATTAAAGTTATCTGATGATCAAAAAACAAAGTTAACCACTGTTTTTACTGAGCAGGCAGAAACCATGAAAAAAATGCGTGAAGAAATGCAAGGTGGTGGCGATAGAGATGCAATGAGAGAGAAAATGCAAAAAATGCGTGCTGATAATGATGCAAAAGTAACTGCAGTATTAACAGACGATCAGAAAAAAACTTACGAAGCATGGCAAAAAGAGCAACGTGCTGAAATGGAAAAACGTAGACAAGGTGGTGGAAATAACTAATCTTGGTAAAATATCAAATAAGAAAAGCGGCTTTATGTCGCTTTTCTTATTTTAGCAGAAAAATAAAATATGCCTGCCAATTTCCCTCCCATTATTTTAGCATCTAAATCGCCACGTAGACAAGAGCTTTTAACGCTCATGGGCTTAAATTTTAAAGTGGAACTAAAAGATGTAGATGAAAGCTACCCATCGGATTTAAGTCCCGCAGAAATTGCCGTTTACATTTCAGAACAGAAGGCTAGGGCTTTTACTGCTAATGGTGAAATAGTGATTACAGCTGATACCATTGTAGCCTTAAACGGAGAAATTTTAGGTAAACCTGAAGATAGGGCGCATGCTCGAGAAATGTTAAAAAAGCTATCTGGAAGCAGGCATGAAGTTTTTACAGGTGTAACACTTGTGAAAGGCGATAAAATTCATTCGTTTTACGATAGGACAGAAGTTTACTGTAAATCTGTTACAGCTGAGGAAATTGATTTCTACATTGATAATTATAAGCCATTTGATAAGGCTGGGAGTTACGGCGTGCAAGATTGGTGGGGTATTGTAGTGGTAGAGCGCATAGAAGGCTCCTATACTAACGTGATGGGCTTGCCAACAGAAAAGCTATATAATGAACTGTTGAAGTTTATTTAAAACCTCTTGTGGAATTCTCCTGAAAGTTTCATCATCTCTAAAAACAACCACGATGAAAACGAGAATTAACGAAGTTACCATAGCCGAGCCATGTTTGCAGAACTGGGATGAAATGGATAAAGGAGAGGGCTTTAATTTCTGTAAAGCCTGTAGCAAAAACGTAATTGATTTCTCAGGTTATACCAATACCGAAATTATCAGCGTATTGGCCGGCGCCAGTTCTTCTGTATGTGGCCGTCTAAGCAAAACCCAATTAAATCAGCTTAACTACCACTTGTCAATTGTGCCAACAACAAATAGGAATTGGATGAGATATTTGGGCGTACTAGCTATAGGGGTGAGTGTTTTTGTAGTGGACGCCAGAGCGACAGGCTTTAAAGTGCCAATTGAAATTGCAAAAAGCATAAACAACAGAATCAACGATACGAAACCTATAGTGCCAAAAAAAATATATGGCTATGTTATTGGCGCAGATCATAAACCCGCGGTTGGAATAAGATTAGTCATTGCTGATACTAAATTTTTCTCCATCACTGATAAAAATGGGCGTTACGAAATTACCTTAGACGACAGGTTTGACGTTAACAATAACAAGTTAATGGTTGAAAGCATGAGATATGGAGCAGTTTTAACCCTCGATTTTTCTAAGGAAAAACAAAATAACCTTAAACTCAAAAAAGCTGAACCCATGATTATGGGGAAGATAATGATTGCACCAAAGAAGAAATAACCTAAATTAATATAAGCTAAACGCTCAATGATCCATACCAGTATGGATCATTTTTTATATTAGGCTGGCCAAAACACCCATCTTTAAATCATAGGTAGAAAGCGTTAAGCGGTTTATTTTACATCGCCCTAAAACATAGTTTGTAATTAAAGCAGCAATCACAATCATATCTACCCGTAAAGGGATCATACCGGGCATTTCGGCACGTTCTTTATGCGTGGCATTAAGTAATTTGATCGAAGTTGCAATGTAGTCGTCGAAATTGAATGCAAAAGTTTTGGCTGCGTTAATATCTGCTTTTAACTTGCTTTTTCTAATAATGAGCTCGGCAAATGTTTCGAAGGCTCCAGCAGATCCGATTAAAATTTCAGGGCGGTATTTTTCACAGATTTCGAAAAGATCGGCCAGTTGATTTTGAATGTGAAATAAAATGGCATTTTTCTCCTCATTGGCTATAGGATCTGATTTGAAGAATTGTTGCATTAAACGTGCCGCCCCAATGTTATAACTTTTTTTCCAGATCAGCTTTTCGGGATCACACAGGATAAATTCTACACTGCCACCCCCGATATCCATAATCAAAGATATCTCTGTAATTGCTCCACTCAGTTTTACACCTTGGTAAATTAATTCAGCCTCTTCATCGCCGCTAATCGTTTCGATGCTTATTCCGGTTCTTTCTTTTACAGCATCAACAAAATCTTTCCCGTTTTCTGCGCTTCTAACCGCCGAAGTAGCGGTAGCCCTTACCTCCATAACCTGATATTCAGCAATTGTATGGCCAAACGTTTCAAGGCAGTTCACGCCTCTTTCAAAGGCTGCCGGAATGATAATATTGTCGTTAATTCTTCCTTCACCCAATTTAACAGGCACATTGGTTTTGTATAAAATTTCAGGCTGGTTTCCTGCTGTTTCAGCAATAAGCAAGTGGAAGGTATTCGTACCCAGATCGATAACTGCAATGCGCATAGTTTATGTTTTTGTGTTTTGGAAAGCTTTGCAGTGGTTCTTTGGTAACTGTAGATCTGCTATCCATAAATTTCGTTATTGTGAGTGCTAAATTAAGCGTAGTAGTGCGAAATACCATTGCTATCAGGTTTATTTTGTTTTCTCGTGGTGTCGGATGTTACCATCCGACACGGCAAAAATCATTCAGCAGTATTCATTCGCCATATAATCGACCCAGTCAGATGGTAACATCTGACTGCACTGAACGCTTCTCAAAGCCTATTTCACAAAATCCTGCAATTGTTTTGCATTATGCAATGCTCCAACTCCCCAGGTATTGTTAAAATAAACAAAAACGTCGTTAACATCATCTTTAAGCTGATTTTTGAAGCCCGTAATTGCATTTATTTCATATTCTGATTTATACAATATGGGCTTCCCATGAAAACGGTAATACACAGTCTCTGTATTCTGAATTGCATCATCAGGTAGAGCAGAAGGATAGCTTTGACCGCTAAATATAATGTTGTTTTCAGCGAGGTTTTTATAAATTTCTTCATCAAACCAACTGATGTGACGAAACTCTACCACATTTTTAAAATCAGGTCTTAAATTTTCGATCAATAGGTTTAACCGTTCCACACTATAATCAAATTTTGGTGGAAACTGAAACAGTACACATCCCAATTTCTCTTTTAACCCAATTTGAATGGCCTCGTAAAAATCGTTTATGAGTTGCTTGCATTCATTGAACTGTTTATAATGTGTAATCAGCCGGGGCGCCTTAATCGTAAATAAAAAATCAGCCGGACTTTCATTATACCACTTATCGAACGATTTTTGAGTTGGCATTTTATAAAAGGTAGAATTGATCTCTATTGTGTTAAAATGCTCGCAATAATATTTGAACCAATCTTTTTGTGCCAAACCTTTTGGATAGAAAATCTCTTTCCATTCGCGATAATAGAAGCCTGAGCAACCAATTTTCCATTTCATATATAGAAAACAGACTATAAATGGAAAGGTTTATTATCCGTTATAGATTACACTGAAAATAATTAATGAGATACCGATATAACCCGATAGTTTTAAATAAATGTTACTTTTCCTGCTTAGAAAACCCAATGTCAACATCATTAACAAGTAAAAAATTGAAAGTGTTAAAAAGCTAGTAAAAGGAGAATGGTGGTCTTTTTTATTCTGCAAATTTTCTGTTGGAGCGGCGAAAAATATAGTTATCAGGATTGGAGAAATCCAACCGATACAATAACATGTAAATATCGTCCAGGCGATAGGATTCTTTTTAAAAGCGTTATTAATTTCCTCCATATTTATTATTAATACCTTGTTATTGAAATTGTAACCCCTAAAGAGGTCAATATTTAAGCAAATAACCAAGTTGTTGAGCGCCATTAAACAAACATTTATCCGATACACCTTTTTGGTTTAAAAATTGCTGTGATGGAAGATCAGATTTATGAAAAGAATAAAAACTATGAAAACACTCTTAAAATTAACTGCCCTTGCACTTGTATTGTCGGTTACAGCATGCAAAAATGATGGTAAAAAAGACAGTAATGCTAAAACAAGCTACGCTGAATCCGATGAAAAAGACGTAAATGAGATTATTGAGTACAACAATGTAGTGGTAAGCTTTACGGATAAAAACAATGATTATATTAAGCGTATAGAAGGTAACATTATTAAAATCGAAAAAGGTTTGGGAAACCCAAATGACAATTTCGCTTTTATTGGTTTAATCACCCCATTTTCTATGAGCACAATCAATAGTGGTAAAATGAAGCCAGACACTCCCCCAAGTGCTTTAAGCAGTGATGATCAAAAATTTTTTAAGGAAAACGTAGTATCCATGACAGGCGTACTTGATAAAATTAAAGAAACATATAAATCTTTAGATGAGTATATCCAGGCAGAAGATTGGAAGGATGACAAAGGGGTTAAAGGAAAAGCTTTAGTAGATTCTATTTATAGCATGGGCAAAAAATATTATGCTTATGATGAGCAGGTTTTGGCTAAATTAAATATAATTGGCGATGATGCAGAACGTGTAATTTTAAAAACCCACCCACTAAAAGAATATATTTTTGCC
Organism: Pedobacter sp. Bi27; assembly: GCF_918698255.1. NCBI lineage: Bacteria > Pseudomonadati > Bacteroidota > Sphingobacteriia > Sphingobacteriales > Sphingobacteriaceae > Pedobacter > Pedobacter sp. Bi27. Next base: position 751,278 of record NZ_CAKKMW010000001.1, on the reverse strand, counting down.
TTGAAAGATGACAGGAGTAAAGTAGCCGAATTTACTAAATTATTGGCCGGTAATAAAAATTATAAAATGATAGAGGCAAAAGCTAAATCTGCTTATCAGGCACTAGAAGACCAGCATCATAAACATGTAGCTATGGCTGCGCCGGATGCAGGTAAATTTCCTGGCAAGGACAGTTATTTTAAAAATTTTAACGATCAGTTAAATGATTATTTAATTGCAGCAAGGAAGATGATGCGCGATGCATCTGCTTCTGGTAAATTAACAGAATATAATATCGAGGAATTAGCTAGAAATCAGGATAATATGAGATCGGCCTATAACAATTTTGTTGACTAATGAAACAAAAAAACCGATGCTTGCGACATCGGTTTTTCAATTTATATTTAATTAATTACTCGAAGTATTCTTTCATTCTTTCGAAGAAACTCTTATCATTTTTACCCGGTTGAGGCTTAAAGTTTGGCGATTCACGTAATTTCTCTAAAGCATTGCGTTCGTCGCTACTTAAAGCTTTTGGTGTCCAGATATTGATGTGGATAATCTCATCACCTCTATGGTAAGAATTCACTTCTGGTAAACCTTTACCTTTTAAGCGTAATAATTTTCCGCTTTGTGTACCCGGATCGATTTTGATTTTTGCTTTACCATCAATGGTTGGTACTTCAATGCTCATCCCTAAAGCAGCATCAACGAAGCTTAAATGTAAATCGTAAACGATATTGTTGCCTTCGCGTTTTAAGGTTTCGTGTGGCGTTTCTTCAATTAAGATAATTAAATCGCCTGGGATACCGCCATTAGGTGCAGCATTTCCTTTTCCACTCATGCTTAACTGCATACCTTCACTTACACCAGCAGGAATATTGATGGTAATGGTTTCTTCGCCACGTACAACACCGTCTCCATGACAAACTGTACATTTTGAGGTAATTTGCTGACCGCTACCATTACAAGTAGGGCAGGTAGATGCTGTTTGCATCTGGCCTAAAATTGTATTGGTTACTCTACGCACCTGGCCGCTACCACCGCAGGTACCACAGGTACTTACCGATGATTTATCTTTCGCACCAGAGCCATCGCAGGTTTTACAAACAATTAGTTTATTAACCTTGATTTTCTTTTCTGCACCATGTGCAATTTCCTCTAGTGTTAATTTAACTTTTATACGTAGGTTAGAGCCTTTGGCTACACGACGGCCACCACGTTGCTGACCGCCACCACCTCCAAAAAAGCTTTCGAAAGGATTGTGACCGCCAAATACATCGCCGAAATTACTAAAAATATCGTCCATGTTCATGCCGCCACCGCCGTAACCACCGCCACTTGCGCCCCCAACACCCGCATGACCGTATTGATCATAACGTTGTTTTTTATCGGGACTGCTTAAAACTTCGTAAGCTTCGGCAGCTTCCTTAAATTTATCTTCAGCAGCTTTATCTCCTGGATTTTTATCTGGATGATATTTAATCGCCATCTTACGATAAGCTTTCTTTATCTCATCAGCGGCTGCGCCCCTAGTTACGCCTAATACGTCGTAATAATCTCTTTTACTCATCTTCTTTATAAAATGATTAAATGATTGGGTGATGAAATGAGAGAATGTTAATTCAATCATTCAAAATTCAATCATTCAATAATTATTTTTTACGCTCCAACTACAACTTTAGCAAAGCGGATTACATTATCATTTAAGGTATAACCTTTTTCAACTTCGTCTATCACTTTCCCTTTAAGATCATCGCTGGGAGCAGGTATATTGGTAATTGCTTCGTGGAAATCGGTATTGAAAGGCTGACTGATGCTTTCTACATCTTTCAATCCTTTTTGTGCTAAAGTGTTTTTTAGCTTTGTGCTTACCAATAAAATGCCTTCTTTAACCGGGGCAACATCAGCAGCCGTTTCCATTGCTTTTAATGCACGGTCGAAATCATCTAAAACAGGTAAAAGTGAAACAATTACATCTTTACCAGCCGTTTGCAGTAATTCTACGCGTTCTTTTTGTGTACGACGTTTATAATTATCGAACTCAGCGTATAAACGTAAATATTTGTCGTTAAGTTGTTGAACTTCCGCTTGCAATTTTTCTTCAGCAGATAATTCAGGTGCCTGCTCAGCTTCAGCGATAGGAGCATCAGTATTCTCTACATTCTCAGCAGTATTTTCTGATGTATTTTCAGGATTCATTATATTTTCTTCTTTATCGTTATTTTTCTTCTTATTAAACATAATACTGGGCTGAATTTTTTTGTGTTGATCTCAACTATTTTGCCATAAACGGAAATCAGCCAAGCTGTCAGATTTATTTGTATTTATCTGAACAGATTGGCTGATTAGCTGACGGATGTCAGAATTTTTTATACGATTTGTGCATCTTCGTGCACAATTCCATTCTCACATTTAATAATGCGCGAAGGGAAAGTACGGATAATATGGTAATCGTGTGTTGCCATTAAAACCGCAGTTCCGGCCTGGCTAATTTGTTTTAAAAGAGTTACAATTTCTTCTGATGTTTCCGGATCTAAATTCCCTGTAGGCTCATCAGCAAGAATAATCTCCGGATCATTTAACAAAGCTCTTGCAATAACAATACGCTGCTGCTCGCCACCAGAAATTTCGTGTGGCATTTTTTTGATTTTCGAACGCAAACCAACTTTGTCTAAAACATCTTTAACGCGTTCGTTGATTAGTTTTTCATCCTTCCAGCCTGTTGCCTTAAGCACAAATTCAAGGTTTTTTTCTATTGTTCTATCGGTAAGCAATTGGAAATCCTGAAAAACCACACCCAATTTACGGCGTAAAAACGGTACCTGACTTTCTTTTAGGTTTTTAAGGTCGAAACCAGCAATATTGCCTTCGCCATTACCAATATGTAAGTCGCCATATAATATTTTAAGCAAACTGCTCTTACCCGAACCTGTTTGACCGATCAGGAAGACAAATTCATCCTTTTCGATGTGTAAATTTACGTTTGAGAGGACTAGATGTTTCTGTTGAAAAACATCAACATTGCTTAAATGAATTACTGAGTTGCCTGCCATATTATATTTCTAATTTTGCAATCTGCCCGAAAGGCAAATCTTTAACCATTTCCATAATGTATTCTTGCTTATCTCCAAGTCCTAGTTTTTCCAACGACTTATCAGGCCTATCAACCCTAAAATAAGCTAAAAGTGTAAACTTGTCATCTCTTAACTGTACGTAATCTGGAATTTTGGCTATGCCTTTAACTTTAACGATATACATTGTGTCCAAAAATAGCATTTCCAAATGATAAGCGAAAGTAAGAAGCCCTTTTTATCTCATTAGCATTACCCAGCCGGTATAGGTTTTAAAATCTTTGTTTAAATAAATGCTGTAATAATATACTGCTGGTGGAAGATCTTTCCCGTTCATTTTTCCATCCCAGGCTTTAAAAGTTCCGTTGCTCTGGTAAACAAGCTGGCCATATCGGTTGGTTACTTTTACAATTGAATTGGGAAAAGATGTAATAGATGGAATATTCCAGCTATCGTTTACATTATCACCATTTGGCGTAAAGGTATTGGGGATTATAACTTTTGGATAAACCTTAATGAAAACCTCATCAATGATACTGTTACAGCCCAAATTTGAGCTGGTATGTAAAGTATAGGTAATGTCTTCAGTTGGTGTAGCAATGGGATTGAGTTTGGTGGGGTCATCAAGATAATCTGATGGTGTCCAGAAATAGGTAAAATCATCTCCACTTACTTTACCGTTTAAAATTGCTGATTGTCCGGTAACGATCGTTTGATCTGCACCTGCATCGGCCGTTACGTTTTTATTCACATTGATTGTAATTTCTGCTTCGGCTGAACATCTTCCGTCTGAAACCTGAACAGTATATATCGTGGTTTCAGTTGGTGAGGCGATTGGGTTAGCGATTTGAGGATCTGACAAACCTTTTGATGGGCGCCAAAGATAGGTAGAGCCACCCGATGCTTCTAATTGAACCGATTTACCTCCACAAATGGTTGCAGTTTGGATATTGGTTATTGGAATTATTGGCGCTAAAACCTCAACGGTTGTTGTTGCTGGCGATGTACATCCATTAGCAGTCACCTGAACAGTATAAGTGCCTTCCATCGCTTTAGTTGCATTGGCAATAGTTGGGTTTCGCTCTGCAGAAAGAAATTGGCCATCTGGACCATACCACTTATAACTTATTCCCCCAGATGCATTTAGTTGAATGGTATTACCAATGCAAACCGGTCCAAAATTCTCAGCCGTGGCTGTTGGCAATGGGTTTACAGTAACCTTTATAGGCTCTGATATCGCCCTACAATAAGTTCTGTCAATATTACCATTCATAGCCGTAATTAACCGATATTGATAAGTGCCAGCTATGCGATTGGAAAAATCTATAGCAGTTTGTTTCATTGTTTTGCCAGCAATGTCAGCCCAGCCGCTACCGGTATTTTCCTGCCATTGATAAACTGCGTTTGTATATCCTGCAGTAATATTTGCATCTAAAATGAAATTGTTGGTATTGCCTTCGCACATATTTAATAAAGAGGCATTCGTGTTGAAAAATGGGACGATAGCTGGACCACAAGCTTGTACTGTAATATCATCCAAAGCAAAATCGTTTCCGCTATTTGTTGGTGTTCTGTTAACTAGTTGTAAGGTTACGGTTGAGCTGCTGCCATTGGTGAAATCTACGAAATATTGATGCCAGGTGAGGTCTGCGGGAACACTTCCAGTAGATTTCTCATTTAATACATTACCATTAGGATCGGTGATGCGCAAGACCATGTTTGGGGTTTGGGCATTGGCAGCCGGCGAATTTGAATTTAATACCCAGATGGACAAGCGTAAAATAGTATTTGGGCACAAATTCTCCATTTGTTGCTCGAAAAATACGGTTGGTGTGGCAATCCCATCAATCAGAAGCATCAAACCATTGGGATCTCCGGTATGATCAGCATGTGGCTGCCAATAAATGGGGAAGGGATTACCTGGTGTTGCAGGTGTTTTAACCAATCCGGATTGATTCGGCCTTAAAGCAGAATTGCTCGGTCCTGGTGGACCAATAAATTCTGTAAATGTTGAAGCACCTGGTGCATATTGCGACAATGGGCCATACCAATTATCTGTACTATTTCCCTGTCCAAAAGTCTGACTAATGAGTGGTTGTCCGAAAGTACCACTGCAAAGTTGTGCTTTTGCTAAATTTGCAAACAAAAAAATATAAAGAAAGAATAAAGCTTTTGATAGCGCGTGCATTTACTGGTTTAGATTTATACAATATTAAATAAATTTAAAATCTAAACGCCATCAATGGGCAAAGTCACTCACCAATATTAATTTAACCCATTCAAAAACTCAATGGTATTTACATTATCTGCATAGTCCCAAAGTTTGGGGTGCTGGCTTTGGCCAAAACCGAAAGTGTTTAAACTTAAAGGCGATTTGCTAATCACACATTGAATGTTTTCTGATTGGTTTTTCAGTTTATCTTCAAGCGCTTGCAGTTGCTCGTATTCTTCATAAAAAAGAACAGCCAAAGGCGATGTCAGGCCCTCATCTTCTTTTAATAACAAGAAACCATTGTCGAAGTGTTTAGCAGCATTAACCAGATAGATAGATTTATTGTAATCGTAATTGTTATTGTATTTAAAATGATTGATAATAGGTTGAAAACTTTCTACGCCTTCGTAAAAATTTGCAATATCATATCCTTTTGGAAAATAAATTTTAGATACATTTCTACAACCTAAGCCAAAATAATCGAAAATATCGGCACCTAGCTTCTGGATATCCTCGAAACTTTCAGAACCATCTAAAACTGCAACACTGTTCCTGTTTTTTCTGATAATGTTAGGCACTTTACTGAAATAATAGTCGAAATAGCGAGATGAATTGTTGCTTCCGGTTGCAATAACAGCATCAAAATCTTTTAAGCGCTCTACATATTCTATTTTATCCTCAAAAGCAGGTTCTATTTTAACGAGTTCTGCAATTACGGCTTTAATTAATTTATCATCAGCCGAAGAAAGTTTGATTAAAGCAATATTACCAGTGGCTAATACACTTAAAACATCGTGTAAACCCACCAATGGGATATTCCCTGCCAGGATTAAACCCACCTTTTTTGGAGTGGTACTAAACTTAACCGATTTGAACCAAATGGCCAAATCACCCTCATTTAACATCTCAGCAAAAGATAAAATCGATTTTTTTATGTTTTCTGCAGTAAACCATGCATTAGTGCTTTCAGCGGTATAAAATGCATTTCCTAGTATGTCAGTAGGGTTTGTAAGCAATTTACCTAGTTTGTTGAACGCGATTATTACTTTTTCTTGAGTTAATGCTGACATATTTAGAATTATTATTAAGTGATTATATCTTATATTTGCAGCGCAAAGGTAAACTAAGCAAAAGAATTAGACGAAAACATGGCGATTAAAATAACAGATGAGTGTATAAATTGTGGGGCTTGCGAACCAGAATGTCCTAATAACGCAATTTACGATGCCGGTACTGCATGGCGTTTTTCTGATGGTACAAATTTAAATGGTATCATTGATTTTGGTAATCAACAAATTGAAGCTGATGCAGCTCAAGAAGCAGTTTCGGATGAAGTTTATTACATTGTGTCCGATAAGTGTACAGAGTGTAAGGGGTTTCATGATGAGCCTCAATGTGCGGCAGTTTGCCCGGTTGATTGTTGCGTAGATGACGAAGACATCCGCGAAACCGAAGAAGAATTATTAGCGAAGAAAGCTTGGTTACACCAAGAAGGATAAGCCTTTATTAGATATTTACAAAAAAGTCCCGCTTAAAGTGGGACTTTTTTTTTGGCTGTTTGTAGTTGCCAATGAAGTAATGAGTAGTAAACCCAGTTTTCTGTATTCCGTTTTCAGTTAAGAGTTTGCAATTACCAATGAACTAATGGCTATTGAACCAATGAACTAATCTACATCACATTTATTAGGAATAATCAAAACCGGACAAGCAGATTTTCTCGCCACGTGTTCTGCAACGCTGCCCATTAAAAAATGGTACAAGCCCGTACGTCCATAGGTACCAATAACAATTAAATCAGATCCCCACTCGTCTGATTGTTGGATAATACCATGCGCTGCGGTATCAACAACACTTAAATAAGTAGTTTTTGCACCTTTGCTATATTTCGTCTCCATTTCTTTGAGCAAAATATGGCTGTTTTCTTCGCTATTGTCATATGTTTCTAAAAATACTGGTGCCAAAGTTAAATCGGGATTTACGTTGGCCGGAATAGGCTCGATAATGTTAACCAATGCTACTTCTGCTCCAAATTTTTCAGCCATGTCGTAACCGGCTTTTGCCGCTTTTTCTGAGCAGGTACTGTTATCAACGGCAATTAATATTTTTTTAAAATTCATGGCGAGCATATTTAAAGGGTGATCATCATAAAAATAACAAATTTGTGTGTAAAATGTTAGGCAATGGATGTATTTTATTAGTTTTACAATAGTTTCACGAGCATATTTAAATGGAAAATCAATACGGTATTTGTAGGGTTGCTGTAGCGTCCTTAAGAGCTGATGCATCAGATAAAGCAGAAATTGTTTCGCAACTTTTATTCGGCGATCATGTAGAAATTATTCAGAAGGAGGGACGTTGGTGGCTTATTCAAAATGGCTATGATGGTTATGAAGGCTGGATGGATTTCAGACAATTGGCCCCGATTACCCAAAGCCAGTTTGCAGAAATGCACGATTGTAAACTGCTTGCCCCATTAAGTTTCAGTAATGTGCTAACAGCAGCCGATGGAAGTTCATATCATTTAAGTCCGGCAAGCAACCTTCCTTTTTTAAAAGATGGATTTTGTTATGCCGGCGAGGAAAAATTTAAACTGAATTTCGAAGCTTACGACAATAGTGCTGTGGATTTTGTTGGTAAAGTTACCGAAACGGCAATGTTTTTTCAAAATATCCCGTACTTATGGGGTGGAAGGAATTTGTTTGGCTTGGATTGCTCTGGTTTTGTACAAACCGTATTTAAAATGTTAGGCATTAAGTTAAACCGCGATGCCTCACAACAGGCCGAACAGGGTGAACTGGTTGGTTTTTTAGCTGAATGCAAGGCTGGTGACGTTGCTTTTTTTGATAACGACGAGGGCAGAATTACTCACGTAGGTATTATGCTCAGTCCAAATGAAATTATCCATTCCTCAGCCAAAGTAAAAATTGATCCGATTGATGATCAAGGGATTTTTAATAAGGAATTGGGTAAATATTCGCACAAGCTGAGAATTATTAAACGTTTTGTGGAATAGTAGCAGAAAATGTATCATAATATAAAAGATACATTTTTTATGCCATCTAAATTTAAAATTCAAATCTCAAATCCTTGCCATGCAGCGTGGGAAGGGATGGAACCGCAGACAAATGGAAAATTTTGTGGCTCCTGTCAAAAATTGGTTGTAGATTTTACTCATTTTACTGATGCAGCGCTAAAACAGTGGTTTAACCAAAATCAAGTGGTGAGTTGTGGAAGATTTAAGCCAGAGCAGCTTGATCGTTATATAGGTGGCAAAACCGCGACATTTTTCAAAATTTTTAAACCCAGTTTAATCGCAGCTTCAATTTTTGCATTTTTAAGTATTCCTAAATTCACTTATGCGAAATACGTAAGGCCATTGGAAACTGAATATAAAATCCAACAAAGCCAAGTTTTGGATGATGTAAAAGGAGAATATACCTTTATAATGGGAAGAGTGTATGATCAGGATGGAATTGGCTTAAATCATATAAACATCGAATTAAAAGATCAAAATATTTATGCTGAAACGGCCGCCGATGGCTCATTCTATATTAAAATTAAAAAACCAAAAAACAGGACTATCGCCGAATTGATTTTTACTTCAAACGCATTTGAGACTAAAAAGAGTTTATTTCTTTTAGGAGAGGAAAAAGAGATCTCTATTATTTTACAACATGCAATGCAGATGGATTTTACAAACAAGATAGTTGTTGATAAGCTAAGCGAACAATTGGTTGGAAGACTTGGTGGTATCTCGATAAAAACAACTGTAACCAGGCAAATTGTGAGCGGTGTTATAAATATCTTTAGATAATTTGTTAATTGAATTTTATGAGCACAAATTTTAAGATCCAGATTTCCAATCCTTGTCATGAGGAATGGAGCGAGATGATCGATAATAATACGGGAAAATTCTGCAATTCGTGTCAAAAATCAGTTGTTGATTTTACCAATTTCTCAGATCGCGAATTGCGTAGTTGGTTTACAGAGAATCAGGGCAAAAGTTGCGGTAAATTTAAGCCAGAGCAGCTCGATCGTTTAATCAGTGTGAAAGAGAATTATCGACTCAATAGATTTAAACCAAACCTGATTGCAGCATCTCTACTGGCTTTTTTGAGTGTTCCGAAGTTAAGTGACGCCAAAGTAGTCAAAACACCTTTTAATCAAACAGATCGATACCGCAAGAACACTCCTTTTGAAGAGAAAGCAGAAATTTTAGGCGATACCTTAAAGACAATAAAAGGCAGGGTGGTAGATAAAGATGACAAGCAGCCACTTCCTTCAGTATCTGTTATGGTAAACAACCGGGTGGCTTTTGCTTCTACCGATCAAAAAGGAAATTTTGAAATTAAATTACCTTCAGATTTTAATGCTAAGAACTGTACTTTAACTATAACTTACATTGGCTATAAGCGTTTGAATTCGTTGGTAGATTTAGCTGACAATAAAAACCTGAATCTTGAGCTATGTCTTAGCGATGAAATTATGGGAGATGTTGTTGTGACTAGAATGCCCTTCTGGAAAAAAGTATATTTTAAAATGAGAAATCAACTTCAAGATATCAATCCGTTTTATACGAATAAAAAATAGCTTAGCTGCGCTACAGGTCAGTGTGACGATAACACTCAACAAAAATAAATCTTAAATTATTCCATCTCCCAAACCATCACCTGCCGATCATCACCTGTAGAAATGAGGTATTTACCATCATGGCTCCATATAATTTTATTTATCGAATGGGTATGGCCCATGCCTGCTTTCTCTAAGCTTAAAATTTTATATAATTTGAAGTTCTCTGTATCCCAGAGTTTAATGCTTTTATCCTGACTGCTCGTAGCGAAATAAGGCAGGCTAGGGTGAAAGGCAATATCGTAAACAGTAAACATATGTGCCGGAACCGTTTCCCTAAGCTCATAATTTGGCAGATCCCATATTTTTAATTGCGCATCCCTGCTTCCCGAAATTAAGTATTTACCTGTTGGATGATATGCCAAAGAGGTAACAGGTAATGAATGCCCTTCCAGAGATTGTTTGAGGCTATAATCAGCCAGGTTATAAATCCTGATTAGGTGATCCTTGCAACCAAAGGCAACTTCACTTTCGTTAGGTGCAATTGCAATAGCCCTAACCGTATCGTAAGCTACCTGAAAACGGTAAATCTCTGTAAACTCTACTAACGACCAAACCGCAACCGTTCCGTCCTCGCCCGTAGTTAAAAGCTCATTTTTGCCTTTTACCGTTTGTATATTGAAAATGGGTTTGGTATGTGCATTGATCCTTGCAATTACTTTCTGATCATTAAAATCATAAACGCTAAACGCACCACTGCGTTCACCGATAAATAGTTGTTGATTGTAATAGTGTAAACAATATACCGAGCTCTGTACCGGCATTTTAACCTTTACAAAAGCCATCGTATTTAACGACCATTCTACAACGCCCTTATCGTTTCCTGCACTAAAAAATATACCATCCTCATCCGAATTGGCGAGCGCATAAACAGGGTTTTGGTGTCCGGGAAGGGTTTGTAGGTGTTTGAGCATTTCTTGAGTTTTATGGTTTAGGGTTTAGTGTGTAGGGTTAGGCATATAGCACCTTAAACCTTACGCCTTTTACCTCAAACCTTATTGATGTCTTTTCTCTAAATTCTTCGCTATATCCTGAATCGATAAACCTTTTTCTTTCAATAAAAACAATAGGTGAAAAACAAGATCCGATGCTTCTCCAATGAGTTCTTCTTCCGATTCGGCAAGTGCTGCGATTACCGTTTCTACACCTTCTTCACCAACTTTTTGAGCAATCTTATTTAATCCCTTGCTACGCATTTTGTTGATGTAAGAACCCTCAACCGGGTTTTCATATCGATCATTAATGATGTTTTCGAGTTCGAAAATAAAGTTCTGGTTAAAATCTGTTTTAAAACAGCTACGGCTACCGGTATGGCAGGTTGGACCAACGGCATCCGCTTTGATTAGAATGGTGTCGTTATCACAGTCTACAAAAAGTTCTTTAACGAACAAAAAGTTATTGCTGGTTTCACCTTTTGTCCAAAGGCGGTTTTTTGAGCGCGAAAAGAAAGTTACCTTGCCTTCGGCCTGCGTTTTCTCGAGTGCTTCAGCATTCATATAACCCAGCATTAAAACCTCTAAAGTTTTATAATCCTGAATGATTACTGGAAGTAAGCCAGCTGTTTTATCCCAATCAAGGGTTGATATATCGATTGTCATTTAATTGTATTGTTATTTGCAGAGTGATGATGTTGTAAAATTAACTGCAGTATTATTTCTAAGTCAGATTTGTTAATATTTCCTATTGCTTCTATATCTGGGCCATAATTTAAATCGTATTTTAGGTTAAATCTTTCTCCTTTAAATCTGCAAAGGATAAGGTTTGCTTCAGGAATAAAAGCTTCTTTTTCTACTACAATCTCACATACAGCATCCATTTTTTTAATGCATCTAAAATTTCTGAATATGTTAAATTGTACAAATTCATCATTGATCGCAATTAGATCCTTACTGGAATACGATTTCTTTTTAATTCTTGTTTTAGATCAGGGATTAAAATTTCGCCATAATGAAATACCGAAGCTGCCAGTGCGGCATCAACATTGGCCTTTTGAAAAACCTCGGTAAAATGCGCCATACTACCCGCTCCACCTGATGCTATAATCGGGATATTGATCATTTGGTTTACTTTACTGAGCAACCCACAATCAAAACCTGCTTTGGTGCCATCGTGGTCCATCGAAGTTAACAAAATCTCTCCTGCACCTAAATCTTCTGCCTGTTTAATCCAGTTTTCGGTTTCCAGTTCGGTAATTAGTCTTCCTCCATTTAAGTGGACCATATTTTTACCGTTTACATATTTGGTGTCGACTGCCAAAACCACAAACTGCACTCCAAAGGTTTTAGCCAGATCTTCAATTAGCTTTGGATTTCGGACAGCTGCAGAATTGATGCTGATTTTATCTGCCCCTGCATTTAATAACGCTTCCGCATCCGCAATTTCTGTTATTCCACCACCAATGGTAAAAGGAATATTTAATTGACGAGCAACTGATTTAACCATTTCAATCATCGTTTTACGACGCTCGTGAGTAGCCGTAATATCAAGGAAAACCAATTCATCGGCACCTTGTTGTGCGTATTGAGCGGCCAGTTCAACAGGGTCACCCGCATCGCGTAAATCAACAAAGTTTACACCTTTTACCGTACGGCCGTCTTTAACATCTAAACAAGGGATTATTCTTTTACTTAACATTTGTTTGGGGTTTCGTCATTGCGAGGTACGAAGCAATCCTACAACGATAGCTAAAGCATGAAGATTGCTTCGTACCTCGCAATGACGAGTATTATAAAATTTATCTTTTTACTAAACCTATTATCGTTAAAACAATTCCAATTAGAAAAGTCGGGATGCATAATAATAAGGAATATTCACCTGTAACGGACATTAATTCCGTGAAGTCACCTCTGTATGCAAACATATGAACTCCCCATATAAACATTGCAATTCCGGCTATGAGTATGATTAATCCAACGAAAATAATGTTTTAGATTCCAAGTATTTTAAATTGAGCTCAACGCTTTCAAATTCCACTCTTTAATTTCTTCGATGGTAATGCGGTCTTCATAAATCGCTTTTCCAACCACTACACTTCTAATTGGGTACTTGGCCAGATCATAAATATCCTGCATTGAACTTACACCACCTGACGCAATCAGTTTGATCATAGGTGAGTGTTCAAGCAGTTTTTGGTATAAATCGATTGCTGCGCCACCTAATTTTCCATCTTTGCTAATATCGGTACATAAGAAACGGAAAAAGCCCAGTGAAAGACATTTGTCAACGTAATCCATCAGTTTAATCGGCGAGCTTTCCATCCAGCCAGAATATTTAATTACCTCATCCAAAACGTCGATTGCAATTACTATGCGGTTAGCGTAATCGTCTTTTTTAGCAAAAGCTTCGCTTAATTGAGGTAAGAAATCAGGGTTGGTAATGGCCTGTGTACCTACAATTACACGATGGATGCCGGCATCAAGCAAATTGGTCACCTGCTCAATTGTTCTGATTCCGCCACCATACTGCACTTTCATTTCGGTTTTTTTGATGATCTCGAAAAGTGCTTTTTGATTGCCAAAATCGCCTTTGGCTCCATTTAAATCAATAATATGGATGAAATCTGTACCATTTGAACGGTATTTTTCTATCATTTCGGGGATAGAAACGTCATATTCCGTTTTTTGGTTGTAATCGCCTTCACGAAGACGGACAACTTTTCCATCCAAAATATCAATAGCAGGTATTATGTACATTTTATAAGCTTAAGTTTGAAAAATTTTTTAATACTAGTTCGCCGGCTTTTCCCGATTTTTCGGGGTGAAATTGAACGCCGTAAAAATTATCTTTTTGCACTGCTGCCGAAAACTTTAAACCATAATCAGCAGATGCGATGTCAAAAGTAGGGTTATATTCAATAAAGTACGAATGCACAAAGTAAAATTGTGTATTATCTTCAACACCTTCAAATAGCGAATTGTTTTTCGGACTAACCGCATTCCATCCCATGTGTGGTATTTTGATATTCAGCGACTTATCGAATTTTTTGGTTTTAACCGGAACGATATTTAAAAGCGCTGCATCGCCCTCTTCCGAATGTTCTGTAATGAGCTGCATGCCCACACAGATGCCAAGCACAGGTTTTGTTAGTTTTTTTATGGCTTCAACCAAGCCCGTTCTCTTTAATTTTTCCATGGCGGCACCCGCATGGCCAACACCAGGAATGATGATGTGGCTATATTTTTCAAGGTCGTTTTCGGTGTTTACCATACCGTAAGTCACATTTAAGCGATCTAATGCTGCGGTAAGGGAGAAGATGTTGCCTGCTCCGTAATTTACTATTCCAACCCCTAAATCCCTTGAAGGGGACTTCGAATTATTATCGTTCATACAATTTGCATTATATTTTTTTCTTGTTTTGAAAATGAATGTCAGTTTTTCATGGAGGCTGTAGTCCCGCTATCGCTTATAGTCCTCACTGCGCTGCGGGCTATTCCGTTCTATCGGGTTTATTAACAGTGGATGGGCGTCAAAACCCTCCGCCTTAAACCTTTCAGCCTTCCACCTTTCTTACAATAGCCCCTTAGTACTCGGCAATACCATTTTCTCTGCATCACGTTTGATTGCCATTTTAATTGCTTTTGCAAATGCTTTAAAAATAGCTTCAATTTTATGGTGCTCGTTATCGCCTTCTGCTTTTACGTTTAAATTGCATTTCGCAGCATCGCTGAACGATTTAAAGAAATGGTAAAACATCTCTGTAGGCATATCGCCAACTTTTTCGCGTTTAAACTCAGCATCCCAAACAATCCAGTTTCTTCCTCCAAAATCAATGGCTACCTGTGCCAGGCAATCGTCCATTGGCAAGCAAAAACCATACCTTTCAATGCCTAGTTTATTGCCTAATCCTTTAGCAAAGGCTTCTCCAAGTGCAATGCCAGTATCTTCTATGGTGTGGTGCTCATCAATATGTAAATCGCCTTTAGCAATTACCTCTAAATCTACACTTCCATGTCTGGCAATCTGATCAAGCATGTGATCGAAGAAGTTCAAGCCTGTTTCGATTTTGGCTTTTCCTGTTCCGTCAAGGTCAAGGTTAATGGTAATGTCAGTTTCGTTGGTTTTGCGCTCATGGTGAATTTTTCTGCTTCCTGCTTTAAGCAAGTTATAGATATCTTCCCATTTCTTGGTTTCCAGAATAATCACATCCAACAAAGTTTCGTGTTTGTCAAGTGCTTCAGTCGACCCCAATGCATCATTCTGGCGAAGAAATATCGCCTTAGCACCCAAATTTTTGGCTAAAACCACATCATTTAATCGGTCTCCGATCACGAAAGAATTTTTCAGATCGTAATCTTCGCTAAAATATTTGGTTAATAATGCAGTACCAGGTTTGCGGGTAGGTGCATTGTCTTTCGCAAAAGTTCTATCAATTACAACCTCGCTAAAATGAACGCCTTCGCCTTCAAAAGTATCCAACATAAAATTGTGGATCGGCCAGAAATTTTCTTCAGAATTTGAAGGCGTTCCCAAGCCATCCTGATTGGTAACCATCACCAACTCGTAATCCAGTTCGGCAGCAATTTTAGATAAATAATATAATGAGCGTGGATAAAATTTAAGCTTTGCAAAACTATCTACCTGTTCGTCATCAGGCTCAATATTTAATGTCCCATCACGGTCTATAAACAATACTTTTTTCATCTTAAAAATTTTCTAGAACAGTTAATAGTTTGTCGTTTTCTTCTTTTGTACCTACTGTAATCCTTAAACATCCTTCGCACAAAGTTACTTTAGAACGGTCGCGTACAATGATACCCTGATCAACCAAAGTATCGTAAATTTTTAAGGCATCGGTAACTTCCGTCAGGATAAAATTAGCATCAGAAGGATAGACTTTTTTAACAATATTTAATGCATTTAACGCCTTGCTTAAACGGTCTCTTTCTGCCACAGATTCTTTAATCCAATCGTTCACCTGGGCGATGTTTTTTAGTGCTTCAAAAGCTAAGTCCTGCGTAGCCTGATTGATGTTATAAGGTGGCTTAATTTTGTTTAAAACATCGATCACTTTTGTCGAAGAAAAAGCCATGCCTAAACGTAAAGCGGCAAGCCCCCAAGCTTTCGAAAAAGTTTGTAGAACCACCAGGTTTCCGTATTCGGTTAGCTCCTGAATAAAGGTCTTCTGACGGGCGTAATTAATGTACGCTTCATCAACTACAACGATGCCATTAAAATTGGCTAAAATTGTTTCAATATCTTCGCGATTTATCGAATTTCCAGTCGGATTATTTGGCGAACAAATGAAGATTAATTTTGTGTTTTTATCGATCGTTTCTGCGATCTTTTCCATATCCAATTGGAAGTTCGGAAGTAGGCTAACTTTGCGTATTTCTACATCGTTTATGTTGGCCGAAACCTCGTACATTCCATAGGTTGGTGGCAGCACAATTACGTTGTCTTTTCCAGGATTACAAAAAGCACGGAACAATAAATCTATCGCTTCATCGCTGCCGTTACCTAAAAAAGTATTCTCGATTGGCACACCTTTTATTTTACTGATTGCATCTTTCAGATCAAGCTGCAATGGATCAGGATAACGGTTGTAATTTGCCGGAAGTGGCGAACCATAACTGTTTTCATTTGCATCTAAAAAAACTGATGCCTGACCTTTAAATTCATCCCTAGCGGTAGAGTAGGGGCGAAGGTTTTTTATATTTTCTCTTACTAAATCGTTAATGTCCATTTTAATGGTTTGTTGGTTTCCTGCGGTTTGATTGCACAGATTAAGTGATTACACTGATTGTTTTTCCCTTAGTTTTATTTTATGCCGTTTCATCTTCGGACTTTGGACTTCCGACCTCGGACTCAAAGTTCAATCTAATACTTACTGCGTTCTTATGCGCATGTAATCCCTCGGCTTCTGCAAGGATTTCAACCGTATTGCCAATGTTATTTAATCCATCAGCCGATAAATGCTGAAAAGTGATCTTTTTCAGAAAAGCATCAGTTGATACGCCCGAATAAGCCTTAGCAAAACCACTGGTTGGTAAAGTATGATTCGTTCCAGAGGCATAATCGCCAACACTTTCTGGTGTAAAGTTGCCTAAAAACACCGATCCAGCATTGATAATCGATGGAATAAGGCTTTGGAAATGTACGGTAGCCAATATTAGGTGCTCTGGCGCATATTCATTTGAAAATTGCATCGCCTCATCCAGGTTTTCAGCAAAAACTGCATAAGAATTGGCTATTGCTTTAGCCGCTATCTCCTTGCGTGGAAGGATAGCAAGTTGATTTTCAATTTCTTTTAACGTATCAGCAATGATCTGATTTGAAGTAGCCACTAAAATAGCCTGACTATCAGCTCCATGTTCCGCCTGCGCGAGTAGATCTGCAGCAATAAATGACGGATTGGCAGTATCATCAGCGATGACCAATACCTCTGATGGTCCGGCAGGCATATCGATAGCCACTTTATTTTGAACCATTGTTTTTGCTGTAGTTACATAACGGTTACCAGGACCAAAAATCTTATATACCTGTGGTACACTTTCCGTTCCGAAAGCCATTGCTGCAACAGCTTGTGCGCCCCCAACCAGGAATATTTTTTCGATGCCCAACAGCACCGAACAGTAGGCCAGATAACAATTGGTTTTGCCATCACTTTGCGGAGGAGAACACACCACGATTTCTTTGCAACCTGCGATGATGGCGGGAGTGGCAAGCATTAAAAAAGTACTCGGTAAAACGGCTGTTCCTCCTGGGATATAAAGTCCCACTTTTTCAATTGCCCTCGATTCGCGCCAGCACACAACGCCTGGCATCGTTTCGATTTTATCTTCAGTTTTTAACTGCGACTGGTGAAAAATTTTGATGTTTTGGTAAGCTGTATCAATCGCTTTTTTTGCTTCTGCGGGAATGGTAGATGCAATCGCTTTTAATTCTTCACTACCCAAAAACAGCTTCTCTAAATCAACTTTATCAAATGCTTTTGCAAAGTTAAAAAGTGCTTGGTCGCCATCTTTTTTTACGGTGCTGATGATGTCGGTTACGCGTTCTTCGACCAGTTTATCGTCTTCAATCTGTCTCGAACAAAGTTCTTCAATTTTTGATTTAGATAAATCTGTATAATTGTAGATTTTCAATGTTTTATAATTTTAAATTAACTAATAGTTAATATGAATTTAAACGATTTTACTTGATTATTTTCTCGATTGGCATTACCAAAATGCCTTCAGCACCTGCTGCTTTTAAACTGTTTATTTTATCCCAGAAATCTTCCTCGGCAATTACAGAGTGAACAGCAACCCAGTTTGGTTCGAAGAGCGGAACGACCGTTGGGCTTTTAACACCCGGCAATAAATCGACTACTTTTTGAAGGTTATCTTTTGATACGTTTAGTACCACGTATTTGTTAGATTTTGCGCTAAGTACAGAGCGGATGCGTTGAAGCAATTCTGCAACTTCAGGATTATCAGCTATCGATTTGTTGCCGATTAAAACGGCTTCAGATTGCATCACATCAGCGAAGGGTTTTAGTCCGTTGCTTTTTAGTGTTCCACCTGTTGATACGATATCAAAAATAGCATCACTTAAGCCTAAGCCCGGACCAATTTCTACCGATCCTGAAATGGTTCTGATATCAGATTTTATGCCTTTTTCCTGTAAGAATTTTTCGAGGATTACCGGGTAAGAAGTAGCAATCGCTTTGCCGTTTAACTCTTCCAGTTTTTGGATATTACTGGTGGCCTGAACAGCAATTTTTAAGGTGCATTTTCCGAAGCCTAATTTTTGTAGATAATCTACTTCGGCTTTGGTTTCTACAATTACGTTTTCTCCAACTATACCCAAATCGGCAATGCCATCCTGTACGTATTCAGGAATATCATCATCCCGGAGGAAAAGAATTTCTAAAGGAAAATTGGTAACGGTTGAGATGAGTGAGCTTTTGTAGTTTTCGAAAGATAAACCACAGTTTTTAAGTATTTCTACAGATTTTTCGTTTAACCTACCCGACTTCTGGATAGCGATTTTAAGTGTTTTCAAAGTATTGAATATAGAGTGAACAAGAAATTATTTTACGGAAAAAAGTTTTGAAGTACAAAACAAACATATCATATCGCCTATCGGCGATGGTGTAAATGTAAGTGATGGTTCAAAATTAAATTCATAAATTATTTCTGCCAGTATCAATGCTTTAGCTGATAAGCGCTGGCAAATATAGCGTTTGAAATGGTAAAACAAAAAATAATGGCACTTAATTTGCCATTATGCTGTTTTTATTGCCAATAACCCTTATTTTGTACTAAAATTTTACGTGTTGAAAAAGTTTCGCTTTCTAATTTTCCCCCTTATTTTGTTTGTTTCTGCCTGTGGATGGTTTAAGAGCCCTCCGGAGATAGGTAAGGTGTTATCTGAACATTTTAAGAATAAAATTTATAAAGATTTCGATACTGTAGCTTATGATAGCATTTTTGTAAAGACTTTGGATAGTCTTTCAGACAAATTTGTAAATCCGAAAACAATCAAAGGTTATTATGCCGGTAATCATCGTCAGCCTGTGCTCGTTACCCGATTTTATATTAATGGAAATTTAGATTCGCTGGTAAGCTATTTAAACGAAAGTAGGGCTCATGGCTTCAATCCGAAGATTTTTAAAGGAGATGAGATTAAAAGCTTATTGGATGAATTAACGGCAAACAAGTTTAAAAAGGTAGAAGAAAGTTATCCGGTTATAGCGAAACTAGAATTACTATCGGCCAATGCCTATTTAAATTATACAAACTATTTAAAATTTGGGGTGGTAAATCCCCGCAATATATTTTCGCGCTACTACATTAAAGTTAAACGTCCGGACAGTGTTGGGATGACCAATCTTTTGAATAGTGTGAACCTGTTGGATACACTCAGATCTGTTCAGCCCAAATCGGCTCAATATAAAGCTTTGCAGACTGCATATTTGAATACAGATGCAGAGGATGAGAAACGGATTTTACTACTAAATATGGAGCGGTTCCGTTGGAAAATGCCAGAGACAGGAGACAATTATGTGCAGGTAAATATCCCTGATTTTAGGTTAACCTGGCTGGATAAACAAGATACCGTAATTACAATGAAAGTTTGCGTTGGCGGGAGGCGTGAAAACGGTTATGAAGAGAAG
The DNA here is from genome assembly GCF_918698255.1 of Pedobacter sp. Bi27. Classification (NCBI taxonomy): domain Bacteria; kingdom Pseudomonadati; phylum Bacteroidota; class Sphingobacteriia; order Sphingobacteriales; family Sphingobacteriaceae; genus Pedobacter; species Pedobacter sp. Bi27. The sequence continues at coordinate 731,285 of NZ_CAKKMW010000001.1, read as the reverse complement.
TTAAAAGCCTTTGCGAAATCGGGCAACCTGGATGATAAACCGAAGAACCATGAGACACCTTTATTGTTCAGTAAAATCAATTCCATTCAGGCCAATCCGATCTGGAATATTCCGGTCAGCATTGCCCAAAGTGAGATCTATTGGATGGCCAGAAAAGATCCATATTATTTATCGAACAGCAACATTAAAGTTTACTATAAAGACAAGCTAATTGGTGAGCCTGATACCATCAATTGGAATAGGTATTCGCGTGATAAATTACCCTTTAAATTTAAACAGGGATCTGGCGGTGGAAACGCTTTAGGAAAGTTTAAATTCATCTTCGATAATAGCTCGAGTATTTATCTGCACGATACCAACAACAAGAACGGGTTTAACCTCACCAACCGAGCTATAAGTCATGGCTGTGTACGCATTGAAAAGCCATTAGAATTTGCCGAACTCTTGGTTAAAGATTCTTACACTTATGATAAGCTTAGGGCAGAAGTAGATTTGCCACCGATAGATAGTACACATGTAAAATGGTATAAAAAACGTATGGCACAAAAGGCCGATACAACCAAAGCATTTCAATTAAAACCAGCTTGGTTTGCCCCAAAGAAAAATGTCCCATTAATTATTACCTACATTACTGCCTGGTCGCAAAATGATAAGATTGAATATAGACCTGACGTTTATGGTATGGACGAAAAACTTTGGGCTGCGATGAAGAAGTTCAGGTAGAATTTAATCGAGAGTATCGATCTTCTTGGTTAAAAACGATTAACTTTGTGTTGTTTTAACACAAATTAAAGGATGATCGATCAAAATATTAAAATTGCTGTTGATGCCATTGTTTTTGGCTACGAAAAGGGAACACTTTATGTGTTGGCTGTTCAGCAGCGATTTGGTAAACTGGCCGATAAATGGGTTTTGCCAGGTGGATTTATTTTAAACGACGAGCCTTTGCTTATGGCAGTTGAGCGAGAACTTAAAGAAGAGGCTGGTATAAACGTAAATTACCTCGAGCAACTGGGTACTTTTGGTGATGATGTCAATCGCGACGAACGCTTCAGGGTAATTTCTGTTGCTTATTTTGCCCTGGTTAATCCTAAAAATTTTGTATTAAAAGCCGATACCGATGCTAAGGATGCGAAATGGTTTCCTGTAACCGGGATTCCGCAATTGGGCTACGATCATAATGAAATGGTTAATCTCGCACATCAGCGTTTAAAAAGCAAACTCACTTACCAGCCGATCGGTTTTGATCTGTTAGATCAGGAATTCCTCTTTTCTGATCTTGAAAATCTGTACTGCTCCATTTTAGAAAGAGACATAGACCGACGAAACTTCAGAAAAAAAATTCTAAGTTTTGGAATTGTTACAGAAACCGATAAAGTGGTTAAAATTGGTGCTAGCGGCAGGCCAGGCAAACTTTTTACCTTCGATAAGGCAAAATATAACCAGCTTTTGAAAGAAAATTTCCAATTTGATATTAGGTTTGCGTAAAATAAACACAAATTATCCTTTGCATTCTAAAAATGATTTTTATATTTGTGTAAATAATACGCAAATATATGTTGAATCTTAATCCAAGTTTTACTCCGCTAGGCGAAAATAACTTAATCGAATACAAATCTTTCTTATTTGCGGGTGGCGAACCACACATTAAAATTTCGACCAATTTTGATGTTGCTGCTCCGGTTACCATTACGCAAAGAATAAATTCCTTCAATGATTTAGGTATGATCTGTATTACGGTTGATGCCTTGAGAAGAATGGGTGTAAAAGAAATCGAACTTTTTATACCATATTTTCCTGCTGCAAGGCAAGATCGGGTAATGATTCCTGGTGAGCCTTTATCGGTGAAAGTTTATGCCGATATCATTAATACCATGGCATTGGCAAGTGTTACCGTTTTTGATCCGCATAGCGAAGTAACACCAGCCTTGCTCAACAACTGTGTGACAGTTTCCAATCACGAATTTATAAAACAGGTAATTGCAAACATTGGAACTGATGTAAAACTCATATCCCCTGACGGTGGAGCTTTAAAGAAAATTTATAAAGTATCTGAGTTTTTAGGTGGTGCAGAAGTGGTGGAGTGTTCAAAAAGCCGGGATGTAAAAACAGGTAAACTTTCAGGATTTAAAGTATATGCCGAAGATTTAGCTGGTGCTGATTGTTTAATTGTGGATGATATCTGTGACGGTGGTGGTACATTTATTGGCTTGGCAGAAGCACTAAAGGCTAAAAATGCTGGAAAACTTTATTTAGCGATTAGTCATGGCATATTTAGCAAAGGTTTTGACGAGTTGGGCAAATATTTCGAACAGATCTTTACTACCGATTCGATCAAGGAAGTTGATCATGAAGGGGTAACACAGATAAAACTGGCTGATATTTTAAATAAACGATAGTTTATTGCAATTTAAAATCTAAAACAAATGAAAACCACAGTTATCCATAGTTCAATATTCGGCCTGGTGGTTGGCGATGCACTGGGAGTGCCCGTAGAATTTAAGAAAAGGGATTTTTTGAAAAGATTTCCGGTAAAGGATATGCAGGCGTATGGTGTTCATAATCAGCCGTCAGGTACATGGAGTGATGATAGCTCTCTTACGTTTTGTTTAGCCGAAAGCCTGTGTAGCGGCTATAATTTAGATAATATTGCTCAGAAATTTCTTCAATGGTTTAATGCCGAGATTTGGACCCCTCATGGAAAGGTTTTCGACATCGGTATAGCAACAGCTGAAGCCATTAAAATGATAAAACATGGTGCTGATCCGGTTTTATGTGGTGGAGCATCAGAAATGGATAATGGAAATGGATCTTTAATGAGAATTCTACCTCTGTTATTTTATCTTCAAGATAAAAACGACTTGCAGCATGTTTTTCAGCTGGTAAAAGAAGTTTCATCCATTACCCATGCGCACTTTCGGTCGGTTTTTGCTTGCTTTATCCATATCGTTTATGGCTTGGAGCTTTTAAAGGAAAAGGATAAAAGTGAAGCGTATCTTAAAATGCAGATTAAACTCAAAAAATTTATCGCTGATAATGATTTTGAACAAAAGGAAATTGAATTATTTAAAAGGGTTTTGATAAATGATATCTCTACGGTTCCGGAGAGCGAGATTTATTCTTCTGGTTATGTGTTGCACAGTCTCGAAGCTAGCTTATGGTGTATCCTCAGTACCGAAACTTATGAGGATGCCGTTCTAAAAGCAGTTAATCTTGGTGATGATACTGATACAACTGGGGCAATTACAGGTGGTTTGGCAGGTTTAATTTATGGTTTTGAATCTATTCCTGAAAAATGGCTTAATACAATTGTTAAAAATAATGAAATTGAAGAACTCTGCGAAAAAATGAATGCGGTGTTTATGAAAAAGCAGAAATATAATGTTGCAGATATAAAAGAAAGTAATGAATTTCTATTTTTTTGGGGACATCAGGCTCCGAAAAATGGAACGCTTTCTAAAGCTTGTTTAAGCCAATGGTGGCCATCTCCTTTTATTGAAAATGACATCATCTATCAAACAGCTGAACATTATATGATGGCAAAAAAGGCTTTATTGTTTAATGATCAACAGGTTTTCGAAAAAATATTAGCGAAAAAATCTCCCAAAGATGTAAAAGACCTAGGGCGACAGATCAGAAACTTTGATACAACAAAGTGGGATGCTCATAAATATGAAATTGTAAAACAGGGAAACTTGCTTAAGTTTTCTCAAAATGAAGATTTGAAATCTTTCCTTCTACAAACCAAAAGTAAAATCTTGGTTGAAGCCAGTCCGGTTGATGCAATTTGGGGGATTGGTTTGCCAGAAGATAATTCAAATGCGATCATTCCCAGAAATTGGAAAGGTTTAAACCTATTAGGTTTTGCATTGATGGAAGTTAGGGATGAGCTACCCGATCTTAATGTTAAGACCAATCATTAAGTAACGAATTTGAAAAATGATTTTAGAACTAATCAAAGCCGATATAACAGAAGTTAAAGCCGATGCAATCGTTAATGCAGCAAACAGTTCTTTGCTTGGTGGCGGAGGGGTAGATGGTGCCATTCATAGAAAAGGTGGTAAAGCCATTTTAGAAGCTTGCGTAGCCATCAGGAATAAACAAGGGAATTGCAAAACCGGAAATGCGGTAATTACCACGGCAGGGAATTTACCAGCAAAATATGTGATCCATACGGTTGGACCTGTATGGAATGGTGATAGTGAAGAAAAAAATGTTTTGCTTGCAGATTGCTACCGTAACAGTTTAACCTTAGCGGTTGAAAATGATGTTAAGATTATAGCATTTCCCAACATCAGCACAGGGATTTATCACTTCCCTAAAGATAAAGCAGCAGATATTGCCATTGCCACGGTAAATAATTTTGCTGAAAAAGAAAAGATAGAGAAGGTAATCTTCGTTTGTTTCGACGATGAAAATTATCAGCTCTACAAAGAGAAATTAGGGTAATAACATTGAAGTCATGGACAATAAAATAACAAAAGGCATAAGTAAACTACTCAGCTATATTTTAAGACATTCGCCAGAAACCATAGGCTTAGAACTTGACGAAAACGGTTGGGCAGATGTAAATGAACTGATTGCCAAATTCGACCTCTATGATAAGAGAATAGATTTTGAAAAGCTCGAATTCATCGTTGAAAACAACGACAAAAAGAGGTTTGCTTTCAATGATGATAAAACTAAAATAAGGGCAAGCCAGGGGCATTCCATTTCAATAGAGCTAAACCTTGATGAAGCAGAACCACTAGAATATCTCTATCATGGTACAGTTGAAAAGTTCCTGTTGGATATTAAATCGCAGGGATTGCAAAAGATGAGCAGACAGCATGTGCATTTAAGTGCCGATAGAGAAACGGCCAATAAAGTAGGTGGCAGGAGAGGAAAGCCGATTATCCTTACCATTAATAGTGGAGAGATGCACAGGGCAGGCTATAAATTTTATTTATCAGCTAACAATGTGTGGCTTACAGATGTTGTGCCAGCTGAATATATAACGTTTTAATATGGGCAGAACATTAGTAATAGGTGATATACACGGGGGATTAAAAGGTTTAGTTCAGCTATTCGAGCGTGCAGAAGTAACAAAAGATGACAAACTGATTTTTCTTGGCGACTATGTGGATGGATGGAGTGAATCGGCACAGGTAATCAATTACCTGATGCAATTGGAAGAAAACCAGCAATGTGTTTTTATCAAAGGAAATCACGATGCCTGGTGTATCGATTGGTTAGAAAAAGGTATTGTAGACGATGTTTGGTTTGTTCACGGTGGTAAATTAACCATCGAAAGTTATAAAAATATAGCTGATCAAGTAAGGCAAAAGCATCTAAATTTCTTTGAACGCATGAAAGATTACTACGTGGATGAGCATAACAACCTCTTTATCCACGCCGGTTTTTCTTCCATGCACGGCCCCGAAAAAGAACGTTATTCTTCCAATTATTCATGGGATAGAACACTTTGGGAAATGGCCCTAACTATGGATAACAGAATTAAAAAAGATTCAGCAATTTACCCGAAACGTTTATTACTCTACAATGAAATTTATATTGGCCACACCCCAACGCTTTACTACAATATTGATGTACCCATGCAAGGCTGTAATGTTTGGAATATCGATACAGGTGCTGCATTTACCGGAAAATTAACCTGTTTGAATATCGAAACCAAAGATTTTTGGCAAAGCGATACTTTGCAAAGCCTGTATCCAAACGAAAAAGGAAGAAATAACACTTAACTATAAATATAAAAACGATGAACCCATTATTATTAACCGACGGATACAAAGTAGATCACCGCAGGCAATACCCAGAAAATACTACATTGGTTTATTCTAACTGGACGCCAAGAAAAAGCAGGCTAGAAAACGTAAATCATGTGGTGCTTTTTGGCTTGCAGTATTTTATCAAAAAATACATCATTGAAGATTTTAACCAGAATTTCTTTAAACAGCCAAAAGAAGAAATTTTAAAGAAATACGCGCGCAGGATCAATAATTACCTGGGAGAAAATTTGGTAGGCATACAGCATATAGCTGATTTACACGATCTGGGCTATATTCCAATGGTTTTTAAATCATTACCAGAAGGTGCTGAAGTGCCTTTGCGTGTACCCATGTTTACCATGTACAATACAAAGTCTGAATTTTTCTGGCTGACCAATTATTTCGAAACCTTACTATCAGCGGTGGTGTGGTTGCCATGCAATTCTGCTACCATAGCTAAACAATACCGCACCATTTTGGATCAGTATGCGGCAGAAACCTCTTCAGTTCCAGAATTTGTAGATTGGCAGGGGCACGATTTTTCTATGCGTGGCATGGGTGGAATAGAAGCTGCGGTAACTTCGGCAGCCGGGCATTTATTGAGTTTTACAGGAACAGATACCATTCCAGCCATCGATTTCTTAGAAGAGTATTACAATGCAGATTCAGATAAAGAGTTAATTGGTGGGTCAGTAGCTGCAACAGAACACTCTGTAATGTGTATGGGAACCAATACCGGAGAACTCGAAACCTTTAAACGTTTGATTTTAGAAGTTTACCCGAAAGGAATTGTATCTATCGTTTCCGATACCTGGGATTTATGGAAAGTGCTGACCGAATACCTACCTGTGTTAAAAGAAGATATTATCGCCCGCCCAGGTAAAGTGGTAATTAGGCCAGATTCGGGAGACCCGGTTGATATTATCTGTGGAAATCCAAATGGCAAAAACGAAAATGAGAAAAAGGGTGTAATTGAGCTGCTTTGGGATGTTTTCGGTGGAAAAACCAACACCAAAGGGTTTAAAGAACTGGTACCGCAAATTGGTGCTATTTATGGAGATAGCATTACTACCGAAAGGGCTACACAGATCTGTGAGCGGCTAAAAGCTAAAGGTTTTGCTTCTACCAATGTTGTTTTTGGCATCGGTTCATTCACCTATCAATACAATACACGCGATACTTTTGGTTTTGCGATGAAAGCCACTTATGGAGAAGTAGATGGCATCGGTCGCGAAATATTTAAAGATCCGATTACCGATGATGGAACCAAGAAATCAGCAAAAGGTTTACTACAGATTTTTAAAAATGCAGAAGGCGAATACGAGCTGAAAGATCAATGTAGCTGGGAAGAAGAAGCAAAGGGCGAATTGAAAGAAGTTTTCAGAGATGGAAAGTTATTGATTGATTATTCTCTTGCTGAAATTAGAGAAAGGCTAAAGAATAGTTAACTTTGCCAAGTTTTTAATCGACTGGCCATGGTCGGTCGATTAATTTTTTGAAAGATACAATGCAGAACAATCCCACATTTAACCATCAGGCTGATATCGTAAATAGTGCCATTAGATTTATAAACGCCTGGTTTAAACAATCGAAGGCCATTACAAACGAACTGAATGATTTTTTTATTCTCCCAGGTAATAAAGTTATTGGTAAGGATGTTATTATTGGTCGGTTAAAAGGTGTTTTCGGTCGGTCTGATGAATATGTTGGTGGCAGATACGATATTATCGATGTTAATTTCGAGCTTTTGAACGATGATAAGGGTATGGGCTTTGTTGAAGGCGTTGCAGGTTATAGAGATGTTGTTCAAAAACAGTCGAAAATTGTAAGCGGACCTTTTAAACTGTATTTCGCATTGCATAACGGTGGCTGGAAAATTGTAAATATCGAATTTCCGGGTTTCAGTTATTAAAACGACTTTATTACAATAGTAATTCGCCACTTTCCATAATTTTTCTATCTTTGGTTTTTAATGAATTTCCTTTATCCGGGCTTTCTTTTCGCACTAATATCGGTTGCCATCCCGGTTATCATTCATTTATTCAATTTCAGGAAGTTTAAGAAGGTTTATTTTTCTAATGTTCAGCTTTTAAAAGAAGTAGAACAACAAAATTCTTCCAAAGAAAAACTTAAAAACCTGCTTATTCTGTTGTCGCGGATTTTGGCAATCATCTTTTTGGTGCTGGCATTTGCCCAGCCTTATATTCCGGCGCACAATCAAAAAGCAACTGGTTTAAACAATGCAGTGAGCATTTATATCGATAATTCTTACAGCATGGAAGCCATTAATAAAGATGGTAACCTGCTTGATGAAGCCAAGCGGAGGGCAAAAGAACTGGTAAAAGGTTTTGGAATGAACGATCGTTTTCAACTGTTGACCAATAATTTTGAAGGAAAACACCAACGATTGTTAAACGAGGAAGCGTTTTTAAAAGCATTGGATGATGTTAAAATCTCGGCAGCAAACCGTAATCTCCAACAGATACTCAACCGGCAGGGGAATGTTTTAACGGGTTCCGCAAATAAGTATAGCTTTCTGATTTCCGATTTTCAAAAAAATATCTCCACCACCAATAAACTCGATACAAAAGCAGATATTCAATATTCATTTTTGAAACTGAATGCCAATACGCTTCCGAATGTTGCCATAGATAGCGTTTGGGCACTTTCGCCAAATCATCAGCCGGGAGCAAATGAGCGTTTGGTTGTACAGTTGAAAAATTACTCAGAGGAGGAAGCAAAGAACATTCCTCTAAAACTTAGCATCAACAACCAACAAAAGGGATTGGGTGCCGTAACCATTCCTGCAGGTAAAACGGTTAAAGATACCCTGAATTTCTCTGGACTGAACGCAGGATGGCAAAAAGGTATAATCACTATTAAAGATTTTCCGGTAACCTTTGATGATACACTTTCCTTTAGCTTTAAGGTAGACGAAAGTTTTCCTGTTCTGAGTATTAATGGAGCCAATACGGGCAATTACATTAAAGCACTGTTTGCTGCCGATCGTTATTATCAACTCACCGAGAATGCCGAAAGCAATGTGAATTATAGCAATTTTGCCAGTTACGGCCTGATTGTGCTGAACGGTTTGAAAAATCCATCAACAGGATTGGCACAACAACTAAAAACCTACCTGAATGCAGGTGGTACGGTGGTGCTTTTTCCTGATTTAGATGCCAATATTCAAACTTATAACTCATTTTTAAGCGGATTGTCGCTTCCTGCCATTCAAACGTTAAATACTACCGCCTCTAAGGTTGACCAGATTGATCTGCAAAACCCCATTTTCAAGACTGTTTTTGAGGAAATTCCCAAAAATCTAGATCTTCCAACAGCTTCCCGTTATTATTCTTTCGTAGAGAAAAATACCTCTAATAAAGAAGATATTATGTTATTGCCTGGCAGAAAACCTTTTTTCTCTAAGTATGGCGTAGGTAACGGGCAGGTGTATTTATCTGCTTCAGGGCTTAATACAAGTGACGGGAATTTAGCCCATCATCCGGTGTTCGTGCCGCTGATTTATCGTTTGGCATTGAGTGGAGGGAATGAAACGCCTTTATATTACAACCTCGGCAATGATAATGCCTTGGCGGGTAAAAAGATTACGCTAGGTAAAAACCAAAGCTTAAAAATTACTGCTGATGGTTTTGAGGCAATTCCTGAAATCCGTCAGGCAAATGGGAAAACGCTGATTTACATTGCCGATCAGATAAAAAATGCAGGCTTTTATAACCTGAAACTTGCAGATTCGCTACTTGCTGTTTATAGTTTCAACAATGGCAGAACAGAATCTGATATGCATTATTTAGACAAAACAGCACTCAATCAGTTGGCTGACAAAGGCAATATGAAAATATTCGATACCGATAAAGATGCCGTTAAATTAATTGCCGGCACTAATAAAATCGGGCAGACTTTATGGAAACTTTGTCTAATTTTGTCGCTGATTTTTATTGCAGCAGAAATTTTGCTCATCCGATTTTTTAACAACACAAAAAAAACAATATGAATCTCCTGGTTAAAAATGTAGCCATTGCCGATCCGCAAAGTAAATTCAATAATCAACAATGCGATGTCCGGGTAGAAAATGGCAAAATTAAAAACATAGGTAAATTAACTGCCGATAAAAACGAAACTGTTTTTGATGCTCAGGGTGCTTTCTTAACGCCGGGTTTTTTCGATCTAAACTGTGTAGCTGGCGATCCGGGTTTCGAAACCAAGGAAGATATTCAAACATTAACAGCAACGGCAAAAGCTGGAGGTTTTACAGGCTTAGCTTTATTGCCGCAAACCAGTCCGGTTGTGCAGTCAAAATCTCAGGTAGAATACATTATCAATAGGGCTAAAAACAATTTGGTTGATGTGTTGCCAGTTGGTGCGATAAGTCAGAACCGTGAGGCAAAAGAGCTTGCCGAACTGTTCGATATGCAGCAGGCAGGTGCGGTAGCTTTTTCAGATGGCGATAAAGCCTTACAAGACGATGGTTTTATGAGCCGTGCATTACAATATGCAAAAGGTTTCGATGCCCTATTAATGGTTTATCCCGAAAATAAATCCATAGCTGGCAAATCGCAGATTAACGAGAGCAAAAATTCTGTGCTGTTGGGCATGAAAGGTTTACCCGCATTGGCTGAAGAAATGCATATTGCCCGCGATATTTTTCTGGCATCTTATAATGAAACCAAAATTCACATCAGCAATATTTCAACTGCCGGGGCTGTGGCTTTGATTCGTAAAGCAAAAAAAGATGGCGTTCAGGTTTCGTGCGATGTAACCGCACATCACCTGGTGTTTACAGAAGACCTTTTAAGCGATTTTGACAGCAACTATAAGGTTAAGCCACCATTGCGTGGAAAAGCAGATGTAAAGGCGCTAATTGCTGGCTTAAAAGACGGAACCATTGATGCCATTACTTCTCAGCACCGTCCCGAAGAAATCGAATTTAAAAATGTAGAGTTCGAAATTGCGCACTACGGCATCATCGCTTTACAAACCGTGTTGCCACTATTATTAAAGGCTGGATTGGATATCGCTTTAATTGCAGAGAAATTGGCCATTAATCCACGTAAATTATTAAATTTAACTGTTCCGGTAATCGAAGAAGGTATTGAAGCCAACTTTACCATTTTTAATACGGCAGAAAAATGGTTATACAATGCTGCAAATAACCATTCAAAATCGGCAAACAGTCCATTATTGGGTGCCGAACTTACCGGAAAAGTAACTTTGGTTTATAATAATAATCAGTACTGGGAGAATTAAGGTTGAAGGCATGGGGTTCTTAACCATTTCTTAAAGGTATTAGTTCAAAAAAAAAATTGATAAATTAACAGGCTATAAGAACTTAAAGACTAAAGCAAGAAATTACAATTTTGTTGTTCAGGTCATACAATCTTATCATCCTAAAATCCTAAAAATCTTAATCATGGATAATAGAGTAAAAAAAGCACTAAGTGCAGCCATTAACAAGTATGCTGAGGTTTCAGCTACCAATGTAGACGGTTTTGAAACAGAATTATTAGCTGCTTTTGAGCTTGATGTTAACTTTTTAGATAAAGCGACTGCTTTCGATGCCGTTTTCGATTCTCACCCGAAATTTGAAGAATTACGCGAAGTATTTTTCGATTTATTAATGGTGAATTTCTTTAGCAGTGACGTACAGAAACTGGAAGACGACTATTTAGAAAGTGATGAATGGGCGAATATCGAAGAAGAAACCATAGATAGAGGAACAGAATTGTTAAACCTTCTGCTTTACATTAAAGAGTGTAAGGATGAAGATTTAGATCCTGAATTGGGCGATTTCCTTAAAGAATTTTTATTGGTAGAAGACGATGAGTTTCAGGATGAATTTGAGATTTACGAAGAGCTGATCAGTAACCAACAATTAGCAGAAACCAGTGTAGAAGAGATTTGTAAAACAGCTGCAAATTTAAATATCAGTGAAGAAATGCAAGAATTGTTTGTTCCATTTATGACTTTTTTCCTCGATGTTGAGGGAAGTGCAGAAACAACTAAAGAAATAATTCAGTATAGCAGTAACAAATCGTTCGATTCTGCTACTTATATATTAATTACAACAATTAATAATTAAACTAAAACTTAAAATTATGGACAAGAGTGCTCTTATTTCCAAATTAGCTATTAAAAATGGATTAATGCTCGCTGCGGTTTCGATAATCGTATCGTTAACCTTGCATTTCATAGACCCTGTATTAATTTACACCAGTTTTGCGGCCCAGATAGGTATATTTGTTTTATTCATCGTACTGTTAGTAGTGGTGGGAATAAACATCCGTAAAGAAATAGGCGGGTTTTGGACATTTGGAGAGGCCTTTAAAGCTTATTTAATCATCTCCCTTATTTTAGCCTTAACTGCAACGCTTTATAATGTGATACTAATGAAATTTATCGATCCAGATCTTCCACAAAGAGCTGCTGCTGCTATCGAAGAGGCACAGAGAGCTATGATGGAAAAATTCGGAATGGCTAGCGAGCAAATTGATGAGGCGATAGCTAAAGGTGGAAATATGCAAGAGAAGCTTGAACCTACTTTTAAAAACATCTTTACAAGCTTTGGAGTTTCACTTGCACTGTATGGGGTACTTTCTTTAATCCTCTCAGCTATCTTAAAGAAAAAACAACCAGTTACATTCGATTCGTTTCCAAAGGAAGGTTAATTTCTTTTATAAAATTTTGAACGTGCAGGTTTTATCATTTAATTTGATGAAATTTGCACGTTTTTAATAATGCGTCATTGCGAACGAAGCGTGGGAAATGCGCAGGGGTGTGGCAATCTTATAATAGATTGCTTCGTCGTTCCTTCTCGCAATGACGATAATACTCAAAAATGGATATATCAGTTGTAGTACCCTTATTTAATGAAGATGAATCTTTGCCAGAATTAACGGCATGGATTGATAAAGTGATGATCGACAATAATTTCAGCTACGAAATTATTTTGGTTGATGATGGTAGTACCGATAGATCGTGGGAGGTGATTGAAGAATTAAGATTTCAAAACCCTGCCATTAAAGGCATTAAGTTTAGAAGGAACTACGGTAAATCTGCAGCCTTAAATGTTGGTTTCGAAGCTACTCAGGGCGATGTGGTCATTACCATGGATGCCGATCTGCAGGATAGTCCGGATGAAATTCCTGAATTGTACCGCCGCATTAAAGAAGAAAAACTTGATATTATTTCCGGCTGGAAGAAGAAACGTTACGATCCGATTACGAAAACTATCCCAACTAAATTATTCAACGCCGCTACCCGTAAAATGAGCGGTATAGAGCTGAACGATTTTAACTGTGGCTTAAAAGCTTACCGTAGCGATGTGATCAAAACCATCGAAGTTTACGGCGAAATGCATCGCTACATCCCGGTAATTGCAAAATGGGCCGGATTTAGTAAAATATCCGAGCAGGTGGTAGAACACCGTGCCCGCAAATATGGCACAACAAAATTCGGCTTCAGTAGGTTTATAAACGGCTTTTTAGATTTACTCTCAATTTTCTTTGTAGGTAAATTCGGCAAACGCCCCATGCACTTTTTTGGTTCGTTAGGTGTTTTAAGCTTCTTTATAGGTATAATTATGGCACTTTACATATTATTCGAAAAGAAATATTTGATATGGCAGGGCTTAGCTTACCGCGATGTAACCGATCAACCATTGTTTTATTTATCGCTGGTTGCCATTGTTGTTGGTTCGCAGATGTTCCTTGCAGGGTTTATTGCCGAGCTTTTATCACGCAATGCACCAGAAAGAAACCAATATTTAATCGAGAAGAGGGTATAAGGTAAAAGGTTTAAGGCGTAAGGTTTATGCGCCCAAACCCTCAACCTTTTACCTTTCACCTTTTACCTCTAGTAAACATGTTTTTCTCCATCATCATTCCACTTTACAATCGTCCTCAAGAAATTGACGAACTATTAAACACCCTAACTAAACAGACTTATTTGCAGTTTGAAGTTTTGGTTATTGAAGATGGTTCGAAAAACGATGCAAAAGCAATTGTTGCTTCTTATGCAGATAAACTGGATATCAAATATTACTTTAAAGAAAATGCAGGACAGGGTTTTGCACGTAATTTTGGTTTCGAAAGAGCTACAGGCGATTACTTTGTTATTTTCGATTCAGATTGTTTAATTCCTGCAAATTACCTCGAAACGGTTAAAAACTATTTGTATGAACATCATTTAGATGCCTATGGCGGTCCGGATGCCGCGCACGATAGTTTCACACCTGTACAAAAAGCAATTAGTTATGCCATGACATCGCCTTTCACCACTGGTGGAATCCGCGGAAACAAACAGCACGTAGGCCAATTTCACCCACGCAGTTTTAACATGGGTGTTTCCCGTCAGGCCTGGGAGAAGGTAGGTGGTTTTATCTTAACCCGATTGGGCGAAGATATCGAGTATAGTATCCGCATTCACGAAAACGGTTTTAAAATCGGGTTGATTCCGGATGCAAAAGTTTACCATAAACGCAGGACAAGCTTTAGTCAGTTTTATAAGCAGTTACACTTTTTTGGCAGGGCAAGAATCAATATTTACAAACATTTCCCAAAAGAATTAAAACTTGTACATTTTTTTCCAGCGTTGTTTACATTGGGTTTTGGTTTCACCATTTTGTGTAACTTTATATATCCTCCATTGGCATATGTTTGTAACTTCTTCTTATTGATTTACTTTATGTTGATATTTTTTCATTCATGGTCTGTAAATAAATCGTTAAAAGTTGCATTTTTGAGCATTATATCTTCGTTTATCCAATTAACCGCTTATGGTTTAGGATTTATACAGGATTTATTTAAACGAGTGGTATTCAAACAACAATGATAAATTATTTAAAAGAAAGTACGTTCGCCGTTAATGATGTAATTCAAAAGGCGTGGAGCATTACCAAGAAACACTATTTCTCGATTGCTACATTATGTTTTTTGATGTTTATCACCGCAAGCGCATCGAGTTTAATGGCCTTTTTTATTAAAGATGTAAGCAAGGCCTTGAGTGTAATCATGGTGATTATTTTTGTGCTGCTTTATTTTACTATTAATCTTTCGCTGTTTAAATACATTTTTCATTTAATGGACGATGAAGAAAACGATGTGAAAATTGTAGATACCCTTCCAACCAGGCAGCAGATTATCAGGTTCTTGGTAGCTACACTTTATTTTGTGGGTTGTATCCTTGGTGTTTATCTGGTTGTAATCCTCGTTGCTTTTCCTTTTATTTATACTGGGATTAATGTCTCAATTGTAAAAAATGTAGCGATATCCGTAGGCATCATTGCTATTTTCATTACCTGGCTAAGAATTTCATTTTTTCCGTTTTTTATTATCGATAAAGGGGCAACACCATTCGATTCGATTAAATTAAGTTTGGCTACGACTAAAGGAAATTTCACTAAGATTTTATTGTTATTGGTGGTTTTAGGCGGAGGGTATTTAATCTACCTGTTGCTAAACTACCTGCAATGGCCATTAATCGCTTTCATTGTAAATATTTTAAGTTCATTTATTATCGTTCCGCTTTCGAGTGTAGCACTAACTGTTGCATATCGCAAAATTTCGAGCGAATATAAAGGCGATGAGCATCCAGATATTTTGCATAATATCGTTTAGGGTAGAATTTATATTCAATCACTCAATCATTCAAAATTCAGTTTAGTATGGGATTAAAAGCAGCATTAAGTAAACCCTTTGCAGCATTTGCAGTTTGGCAGATTAACAAATGGAAAAATAATGCCGTAAATGCTCAGCATAATATCCTGAAAAAGTTAATTGACGAGGCAAAAAATACTGCATTTGGAAAAGATCATCATTTCGCTGAGATTAAAACCTATACTGATTTTAAAAAACATGTTCCCGTTCAAGATTACGAAGGATTAAAACCCTATGTAGATCGTGTAGTGGCAGGCGAAGCCGATGTACTTTGGAAAGGTAAGCCACTTTACTTCGCCAAAACATCAGGTACCACTTCGGGTGTAAAATATATTCCGCTATCGAAAGAATCGATGCCTGAGCACGTCAAAGCTGCCCGTAATGCCATTTTAACTTATATTAATGAAACAGGTAAGGCTGATTTTGTAAACGGAAAGATGATTTTTTTGCAAGGGAGCCCGGTTTTGAGTGTAAAACATGGAATCAATGTTGGGCGTTTATCGGGCATTGTGGCACACCATGTGCCTGCTTACCTGCAAAAGAACCGATTGCCTTCTTACGAAACCAATATTATCGAAGATTGGGAGCAAAAAATTGATGCCATTGTTGAGGAAACCATTAATGAAAATATGACCTTGATTTCTGGTATCCCACCTTGGGTACAGATGTATTTCGATAAACTATCTGAAAAATCGGGAGGGAAGAAAATCGCCGAAATATTCAGGAATTTTAGCCTGTTTATTTATGGCGGTGTAAATTTTGAGCCTTATCGGGCAAAAATTGAACAAAGCATCGGGAAGAAAATTGATGCTATAGAAACTTACCCAGCTTCGGAGGGCTTTATTGCCTATCAGGATTCGCAAAAAGATAAAGGACTATTGTTACTGGCCGATGCGGGGATTTTTTACGAATTTGTTCCAGCTGATGAATATTACAACGATAATCCAACACGGTTATCGCTTAGTGAGGTTGAATTAGATACCAACTATGCGTTAATTTTAAATACCAATGCAGGTTTATGGGGTTACAGCATAGGTGATACGGTGAAGTTTGTTTCGAAAAATCCTTACAAAATTGTGGTAACCGGACGGATAAAACATTTTATATCTGCCTTTGGTGAACATGTAATAGGAGAAGAGGTAGAACAGGCAATTTTGAGTGTGGCCAATGAAGAACAGGTAGAAATTACAGAATTTACAGTTGCGCCTCAGGTTAATCCGGAAGCCGGTCAATTGCCTTATCATGAGTGGTTTGTAGAATTTTCGTCTGCACCAAAGGATATGGCTACTTTTAGCAAAAAGGTTGATGAGGCTTTGCAAAAGAAAAATATTTATTACTTTGACCTGATTGAAGGAAACATCCTTCAGCCATTGATTATACGTACTTTGCAAAAAGATGCTTTTGTTAACTACATGAAAAGTGAAGGGAAGTTAGGCGGACAGAATAAAGTGCCACGCTTGAGTAATGATCGGAAATTGGCGGATGGGTTGGAGCGGTATATTGTTTAACTAATCTTCCTCGGTTCGTGTCCTCACGAAACGAAATGAGGAAAAGTAGTTCGTGGAGACACGAACCACGGCATTGGAGCGAAGTGCAACGCAGTCGAGAAATCTGTATAGATAGATCTCTCCATTTCGCTTCACTCCAGTCGAGATGACGATCAACTCAACAGATGCTGTAAGGGTGACAAATGGGTGGACAAATAAATAATTAGATAAAATGCTTAATTTAACCTTAAGCGTTACGATATTAAAAACGATTTGAAACGAATAACCATATTAGGTTCTACAGGAAGTATAGGTACACAAGCACTAGAAGTGGTAAGGGATCATCCCGATACATTTAAAGTTGTTGTATTATCGGCCTTAAAGAATTCAGCATTACTTATTCAACAGGCGAAGGAATTTGAGCCAGCCATTGTTGTAATCTGTGATGAAAGCAAGTACGGCGAAGTTAAAACTGCTTTGTCTGCGCTAAATATTAAAGTTTTGGCAGGTGAAGCCGCATTGTCAGAAGTTGCGGCCTATGATGATAGCGATGTGGTATTAACGGCATTAATGGGCTCCGTGGGATTAAAGCCTACTATTGCTGCGATTAAGGCTGGAAAAAATATTGCTTTGGCCAACAAAGAAACCTTGGTGGTAGCCGGCGAATTGATTACACAACTGGCAACGGAACACCAGGTTAAAATTTTACCGGTCGATTCAGAGCATTCAGCAATATTTCAATGCTTGGTAGGCGAGGAGCAAAATGAAATCGAAAAAATTTATTTAACAGCTTCCGGCGGACCATTCTTAGGCAAAACAAAAGATTTTTTATCTACAGTAAAGAAAGAACAGGCTTTAAAACATCCCAACTGGGTGATGGGCGCAAAAATCACGATCGATTCTGCATCCCTAATGAATAAGGGCCTGGAGGTAATTGAAGCAAAATGGTTGTTTAACCTTGATGTAGATCAGATTGACGTAATTGTTCACCCTCAATCTATCATTCATTCAATTGTTCAGTTTACCGATGGATCTATGAAAGCACAAATGGGTGTTCCGGACATGAAACTGCCTATTCAGTATGCTTTAAATTATCCCGACAGGCTAAAAAACAATTTTAAACGTTTTAACTTCCTAGATTATCCAAACTTTAGCTTTCAAAAAGCCGACATGGAAACATTCAGGAATTTAGACCTGGCATTCACTTCTTTACGAAAAGGCGGGAATATGCCTTGCATTTTAAATGCTGCGAATGAAATTGTTGTTGAAGCATTTTTGAGGGATAAAATCGGTTTTCTGCAGATGAGCGAGGTTATTGAACAGTGTATGGAAGAAATCAGTTTTGTTGAAAAACCACAATTGAGCGATTATTTAGAAACTGACAAACATAGCCGTATCTTAGCCGGCGAATTAGTAACAAAAAGTATAGTTTAACATCTAACATAAAAATTTTATAAGAGAATATGAATGGATTGATTATGGCGGGGCAGCTGCTGCTCGGATTGTCTTTATTGGTAATATTACACGAATTAGGGCATTTCTTGGCAGCTAGGGCATTTGGTATTAAAGTAGAAAAGTTTTATTTATTTTTTGATGCCTGGGGTTTCAAGCTTTTTAGTTTTAAAAGAGGTGATGTTGAATATGGAGTGGGATGGTTGCCACTTGGTGGTTATGTAAAAATTGCCGGAATGATTGATGAGAGTATGGATACTGAGCAAATGGCTCAACCTGCTCAGCCATGGGAATTCCGTTCTAAACCAGCCTGGCAACGTTTAATCGTAATGCTTGGTGGTATTATCGTAAACGTGATTGTCGGTATTTTTATCTTCTGGATGTTAACCTTCAACGTGGGGCAAAATTATACCATTAACAGCAAACTGAACGATGGTATTTCTGTAGGTACAATCGGTAAAGAAATCGGTTTAAAAAACGGAGATAAAATTTTAGCCATCAACGGCAACAAGTTAATCCGTTTTGAAGATGCTATATCGAGCAAAGTATTGTTTGATGGAGCCCAGTTGACCATTTTAAGGGAGAATAAAACACTTTACATTTCTGTTCCGGATATTATTTTAAATAAAATATCGAAAAACGATAAAGAGAATTTTATCTCACCCAGATATACGATGGAAAGTGTAGACAAGGTAAGTGCGCCTGATGAAAAAGCAGATAAACCATCTTTTTTTGATAAGCTGTTTGGCAGAAAGTTCGAGAAACCCGTATATCCAGCTTATGCTGCAGGGATTAAACCGGGCGATAGTATTTTATCGGTTAACGGAAAACAGATTACTTTCTTCGATCAGTTTAAAGAAGAGGTTTCTAAAAACAAATTAAAACCAATTACTATTAATGCCCTACGCAAAGGCAAAGAAGTGAAGTTTGATCTTAAAGTAAGCAAAGATGGAACGATTGGGATTATCCCTAATTTAAAAATGCCTGAAACTGCACATGTAGATTTTGGCTTTATAGAGTCGTTACCAGTTGGTGCAAGCATGGCATGGAGCACTTTTGTAGATAATGCAAAAGGCATTGGTAAAATGATTACCGGTAAATTAAGTGCCCGTAATATCAGCAGCCCGATTGGGATTGCAAAGGTGTATGGCAGTACTTTCGACTGGGTTAAATTCTGGACTTTAACAGGATTAATTTCGATGGCATTGGCATTTATGAATTTATTGCCTATTCCGGGCTTAGATGGAGGCCACGTAGTGTTTCTTTTAATTGAGATGGTACAACGTAAGCCGGTAAGCGAAAAAGTGCTGGAGAAGGCGCAAATTGTGGGTTTTGTAATCTTGATCTGTTTAATGGTGTTTGCTTTTGGTAATGATATTTTAAAATCCTTCGGTAAGTAAAACCAAATTTATATAATTGCCGCAGATGCGCAGATTTGACGAATCAATCTGAACATCTGCGGCTTTTTAATTTAATATGCACCATGAGCGCAGCAACAACAGATAGTAATTATTTCGATTTTTACGGGTTACCGATCCAGTTTAATCCAGATCAAAATGCAGTTAAAACAAAATTTTATGCATTTAGCAAGCAGTTTCATCCTGATTTTTATGCCAATGAAAGCGAAGAGAAGCAGCAAGAAGTGCTTGATCTATCAACTTTGAACAACAAGGCTTACCAGATACTGAGCAATGCTAAAAAACGCTTAAAATATGTGCTGGAATTAAAAGGGATTGTAGAAACAGACGAAGGTTATCAACTTCCGCAATCTTTTTTAATGGAAATGATGGATGTAAATGAGGCCTTAATGGATCTGGAATTTGAGCCGGATGCCGAAAAGCTAGCGCAGGTAAAACGAGATGTTGATGCCATAGAAAAAGACCTGGCTAACGAACTGAATGATCTAATAGGCCGTTTTGATAGCAATCCAATAGCATCCGATGCACTACTGCCTTTGATTAAGGATAATTTTTACAGACAGAAATACGTTGATCGGATCAGGGAGCGCTTGCCGAAATAGATGGAAGAACTTTGAAGTCGGGGAGTCGGAGGTCCGAAGATAAAAGTTCGAGATTGTCAGTCTGATCGGAGTAGAAGACTAACTTCGTGTGCTTTGCGCCTTCACTCTGTGCTCTTTGCGGTTAAGCCCTAAACCTTCCATCTTCAACCTTATTCCAACACCCGATTGTAAAATCATTTTTTAGTTTTTGATAGGCAAAAGCTTTGTTTTACTTTCGGAGCAAACAATCAGATCAATGAATAGTTCCCTTTCAATTTTTCGCAAAGTAGCCGTAGCGGAAGGCATATCCTATTTGCTTTTATTATTTGTAGCGATGCCGTTAAAATATTTTGCAGATCTTCCTTTGTATGTAAAATATACAGGATGGGCACACGGATTATTATTTGTGTTATATGCCGCTACCTTAGTTTTAGCTTGGCAAGAACAAAAATGGAAGTTTGGTAAAGCCGTTCTGATCTTTTTAGCATCACTTTTGCCATTTATGCCCTTTGTAGTCGATCGCAAATTGAAAGATGAAAGAGCGCTAAACTAATTGGCCATTACACAAATTGCTTACCTTAGTATTATGCGCTTAACAAATGATCGCCAGAGGTAGGTTAGATATCCGTTTTACCGAACTTTTTAAGGGAGCATTATACTGTATTGGTAGTGCTTGCGGTTTTAAAAAAGAACAACCTCAGTTTCCTAAAGGGCAGTTGCCCTGTCTTTCTGTTCGTACAGGTTTACATCTCGTATTAGAAGCTCTAAATCTTGAACCTGGTGACGAAATACTGGTTGCAGATATTAACATCCCTGATATGTTTGCAATCATTGCTGCCTATCATCTAAAAGTTGTACCATTAACTATAGATAAAAATACATTAGGTATATCTGCAGGGCAGATAGCGGCCGCTATTACGCCCAAAACAAAGCTGCTGCTCATTACCCATTTATTTGGCGCCATAATGGATACCGAACCATTGCTTAATATTGCCAAATTGCATAATCTGATCGTAATAGAAGATTGTGCACAAGCTTATGATGGAATTTATGAAGGGGATTTAAAATCGGACGTGGTATTGTTCAGTTTTGGACTAATTAAGACAAATACAGCCTTAAGCGGTGCGATACTTCATATTAGAAACGAGCAATTACTTGCAGCGGTAAAAATATTGAACAATAGGCTGCCGGTGCAAAAAGGTAATCGATACTTCAAAAAAATAATTAATGCTGTCCTGATTAACATGCTTGTCGCAAGATGGCCATTTACCATAGCTTATTGGCTTTGTAAGCAATTTGGCAAAGACTTCGATACGCTTATTACTGGCTTTACAAGAGGTTTTTCCGGTGCAGATGTAATGGAGAAAATCAGATACAGGCCATGTTATGCTAATTTGTGTATGTTGCAGCGTAGAGTGAGTAATTTTGATCAATCTCGTATTCATAAGAGAAAGCTACTGGCAAACCAGTTATTATTGAATGTTGATTCGCGAAATATTATTGGTGCAGCAAACCTAAGGCATACACACTGGGTAATTCCGGTAGTAGCGGCCAACCCATCACTGTTACTCGATAAATTAAGAGAAAAAGGATTCGATGCCACGTCAAAAGCCTCTAGTTTAATTAAGATAGGTTTCGCCAGTTTGTCGCCAATAACCTCAAATGAGCTAATACTGCAAAATTTAGTTTATCTGCCAATGGATCTGAAAATGAGTAAAAAAGAAGTTAAACAATTGAACCAGTTGTTATTAGGTAATCTGTTGAACGATGAAGGTTTTGGTAAATCAGATCAGACATAAAAAGAAGCAAATAAAATTTGCGAATTAAGTGCTTAATTTATACATTTGCATCCCGCTGAATAAGCAAATGCCCAGCTGGCGGAATTGGTAGACGCGCTGGTCTCAAACACCTGTGGGAAACCGTGCCGGTTCGACTCCGGCGCTGGGTACCGAGCCGGATTTAGTTCTAATTTAGATCTAAATCCGGCTTTTTTGTTTCGTAGACCTTTGTTAATCTGATAGATAAGAAGCGCTGCAGAGTTGATTCGGGTGTTTCGACAATCATTTTCAAAAATTCGACATCTTTCTGGATAGATCGAACCAATTATCAATCGTTTTTGCTCAATATTGCCGTTCTGATATTTCGTAAAATAAGTATTGATGGGCAAGCATCGTAAGATTCCATTTTAAATTTACTTATTGTTAGAAAAGTCCTTTAGTTAGCTTTTTGAGTGACTGGTCGACCTCCTCCAAATGGTTGGATTTCTCATCAAGCTGTTTTTTGGAGCTTTTGATTTCGCGCTCCAGTATAGCACTCCGTTGCCTGATCAGTGCGGGATCATAACTGATGTTCTCTTTAGCTGAACCTGTACTGACACTGGTTTGCTGATATACGTTGTTGAGATCAGATATAACCGATAAAATCAGTTCGGTTGTTGAAAGAAAAGAGCTGTTATTGGCTAGGCGGTTTTGCATCTGCTCATACTTTTCTACCAGGCCGGCATGTTCAAGCTGGAGATCTGAAAAACGCTGGCTGAGTTGCCTGGATCCATTAAGTCGCTGGGCTGCATTGAGTTGCTGCTCATAATCTTTCACTTGCTGCTTCCAGTAATTGGCCCTTGAAAGGTAGTTTGGGAAAGCCGCCTGCAAAGGATGGTAAACCCGGTTATCGCCCTTCACTTTTGCCATTGCCATGAGGTTAGCAGAGCGGAAAAGCCTGGTGTTAAGTTCCCTGGGGATCCAGCCGATAGATAGCCCAGATTCCGATTTGTACACCCATAGATAATAACTGATATCCCTGGCCGTAGTTGAAATATCTTCAGAGAGGGCTGGGGTATTAAGGTACTCCGAGTAAGCATCAACCGGATCCATACCTACACCGCAGGGTAAAACGAAATATTCGGGTAAATAGGCATTGCCAAATTCATCCTGATACAACCTAATTTTGAGCAATTGCCCATTATTAGCATTCATTGACCGGGATAGCCTTGAAAGAAAGGGCTTAATTGTCTTTTCATATTTGGTAACCAAGTCTTTCTGTTTGCCAGCCATGATCAGGTCAAAGAACCCACCGAAAAAAACCTTCCCAGGGCTTGCAGGCATTTTATCTAGATCAATGGTTAGCGCACCAGAGGATTCCGCGAAATCAATGTCCGGGGTTTCCTGTGCATAGGATACTCCTATAGACGATGAATAGAGTAATACCGCTAAAATATATTTTTTCATGTGCTGGACGCTAAAATTGGTTACAGAAATTCAATGCACGGTTCGCGGAGAAACTACAGCTTACTGCTGAATAAAGCCTGAGTGTGCTTAGCTTTATCCCACCTTCGATAGCAGTTCGTTCCCCTTCGATTTGGGCGGTAAGTGCTGCAACAGTTGGCATGCCCGAAACAGGCTGGGGGCCAATCATGGCTCCTTGGGGAGTCATTGAGTTATAAATGACCCTGTTGCCCTTATCGCCGTTACGGGTGACTATGTTTGATTTTACCGTTTGTATGCGCTCCGAAGGCTCGATCAGGCCAAGGGCAACGAGTTCACTTATTTTATCGTTATCGGTTTGCTGGTCAGCAGTGAGTGAATAGGAGTAAAAACCGGTCCTCATATACCACCAGCCGTAGTCCCAGTGATATTCCCGGCCCTGGTAAAGTGACTGCACGGCCGCACGGTCTAAGAAAGCCTTGCGCTCTTTTCGGATCTGTGCAATTTTGTCGGTCAGGTTAGCCTGCCCCTTACCATATAGTACTTTATTGAAAAAATCCCGGTAGGTTTTCATGACCGAACTGATTTTTTCGGGTGAATGTTTTAAAAAGACCATGCAGTTGTGTTCAATATACATGGCTGCCGCGATCAGGGGCAGGTTGAGGTAATTGTCATAAAGCATGAGCTGGTTAACTTTCCTGTTTATATTTCCCCGAAGCTGATCGATATCGGCCTCTATTTCCACAAAACGCTTTGGATTGTATTCAACTCTTTTATAAAAATCCATGTAACTCTGAAACTGGCCAATGTAGCCCTGGATACTGTTGCTCTTGATTTCCTGTGATACCTCAGCAGGAAGCTGACCAACTAGCTCGATCACTTCATCAACTTTTCCAGATACTACATCAATACTTTCCTTGATCACATCGAGCTGCCGGCTGATATTCTCCAGCATTTTGATCTGCAGGGCCAGAAGCCCATTACTTGAACTGTTTCCCTTGAAAAGCTTGGAGGCACTAATCGCAAATTGGACAACAGCAATCACTGTAGCTGCGGCAACCCTTTCCCTTTTTCGTGGTAGGGCTACTGGAAAACTAAAAATAGTGGCAGGGCGTAATAGCGTTCCCAGCCCGAGAAGGGACATACCCTTAATAAAGCGTCTTCTGTCTGACATGGTTTTAGGTTATTTTAGGGGTGTATATTATGTCAATTTTAGTCGCAGGAACGAGTTGGCCGACAATAATATGAACAAAGTTTGCCCGTTCGGGGAAACCCTGTAAGGTGACATGGTTAATGAAGAGCGGCATACTGATCTGTTTGGTAACCGAAGATAAAAAAGCTACTTAAAAAAAACAAGACGACGTTTGTTTTCTGGCTGGTCATTTCGATATACCACTATGTGGCTGGTTCAAACAAGTGTGCAAACCAGCCGCATAAGATATGGAGATCCAATAATTTAATCACGATTTTTTAGGTTCATTACCGACTTTTTATCAAATACGTCGATTTTAAGATATCTCCAAAGGATTCAGGAAATGGCGTTAAACTTTATTCTATATACGATAACATTTTCAAATCTTGTAAAAGTTGTATTGACGTGAAGTTGAATTAGGGTACCAAGCCAGAAAGATAGTTTTTCGAAACATTCTTTCCGGTTTTTTTATGCTTTAAATCGCTGTTTATAAGATGTCTAAAACTACTTTCTCCGAATCTTGCCAAATTTTTAGTTCTAAAGTAATCTGATAAAGATTCATTTTTTACAATACACCTCTCCGACTGCGGAAATTATTCATCCTTGTTTAGAAGAAAGAATAGAAACACAAACGAGCAACATCGTTAGAGGTCTTTATGCAGGATACAGCAGGATGGTTGGGCGCGCCACCTTTTATATATTAACCGGAAATAAACCAGCAGCTGTATAACGCTTGCTATAACGTATAACCAAATATATTCCGGAATTTATGAAAAGCATCCATTCTTTTATGCTGGTAGCCTTTATGCTCGTTAGTATTACCGTTTTTGCCCAGCCCAAAACGCCAGATTGGGTAAGCAAGGTGGGTGCGAGGAAATTCAGTTTTAAGCAGAATAATTACCTTGTAAATAAATACGGAGCGATAAATGATGGTAAAACTTTGGCTACAAATGCCATTCAAAAGGCCATTGACGATTGCGCAGCGAAAGGTGGGGGCATCGTTTCTTTTGAAGCGGGCAAATACCTTACGGGATCAATTTTTATTAAAAAAGGCGTAAACCTAAAAATTGATGAAGGTGTTGAAATTTTGGGTAGCCAGAATATTAAAGATTATCCTGAAATTGATACACGTGTGGCCGGCATCGAAATGAAATGGCCAGCGGCGCTAATCAACATTCTAAAACAAGATAAAGCTTCAATTTCAGGCAAAGGGCTCATTAATGCCCAGGGCAAACCATTCTGGGAATATTACTGGAATTTAAGAAAAGAATATGACCCGAAAGGGCTAAGGTGGATTGTAGATTACGATGCCAAACGTCCAAGAACGATACTGGTTGAATCGGCAAAGGATGTGGTGATCAAAGATATTCATGTGCAACAGGCTGGATTTTGGACCGTACAGATTTTGTACTCTTCTTATGTAACGGTAGATCACATTACCATTCGAAATAATGTAGATGGTAGCGGCCCGAGTACTGATGGAATTGACGTTGATTCTTCGTTATGGACGCTGATTGAAAATTGCGATATCGATTGTAATGATGATAATTTCTGCCTTAAAGCCGGTCGCGATTGGGATGGCCTAAGGGTAAACCGACCAACCGAATACGTGGTAATCCGCAATTGTGTGGCGCGTAAAGGCGCAGGCTTACTTACTTTGGGTAGCGAAACATCAGGCAGTATCCGCCATGTGTGGGCCACCGACCTGGTAGGCTATGGAACGGGTAACGCAATTAATATTAAATCGGCCAAAACAAGGGGAGGTACGGTAGAAGATGTGTATTTCGGTAACATTACCATGCATGGGGTGGGCAATGTGATTCAGGTAAATCCAAACTGGAATCCTTCTTACAGTTATTCTACTTTACCAGCGGGATATAATCCAGATTCTATCCCCGCACATTGGACCAAACTTTTAACCCATGTAGACCCAGCGAGCAAGGGTATTCCTAAAATACAAAACATCAATGTGTTTAATGTTACCGCTACCGGTGCTAAAAAGGCAATCAATGCCATTGGTTTTTCAGAAACCATATTGAAAAACTTTAACCTCTCCAACCTGAAAATAGAAGCAGCTACCGCCGGAACGATCGATTTTGGGCAAAACTGGACTTTTGATCGGGTGAATATTACAGCTGCAGACCAAAGCGCATTGAAAGTAAGTAATTCAGTAAGTGTAAATCCTTAGCCGTTTCGAAAAAATGAAAAGATTTTACAGTTTATGCTACTGCCTGGGTTTATCGGTGACTACACTTTTTGGACAAGAACTTTATCCGCCAACCTTAAAATCAGGAACCTGGCACAATGAAGATGCAAGTTTACGTTACCGTCCGGAGGGAAGAGACTTTGTTATCCATAACGGTACAAGAAGGTTTACCAGAGCCTTATATGGAACCAATACAGCATTTCGGGTCGAGGCTGGCGATCTGCCTGAATTTGCTTTGTATATGCCAGCTATGGGCGGTAACCTGCAGTTTGGCCTACTTGATGGCAAAAATAGCAAATGGCTGATTAAGGCAACAGATATTACCGCCAGGTATCGTCCAGGATCGATGATTTACACGATAAAAGATCCATTGCTGGGAGATGGGACGCTTCATTTAACGCTTCTTGCATTGAGCAATAGCGATGGAACGGTGTTAAAAGCCCGTTTCGAAAATGTGAAAAAAGGAATAGAACTGCTTTGGGTTTTCGGTGGAGCAAGTGATAAAAAGTTTAGCCGGAGTGGCGATATGGGGGTAGATCCCGAATCTTCTTTTTATCTCGAGAAACAAAATTGCAAGGATAATTTATTTACGGTTACAAAAAACAGTTTCGAGCTCCAATATGCTAAAATCAAAAAAATAAGCGGAATTTTCCCTGCCGAAATCAGGATTGCTGATGCAGCCGATCTATCCTCCCCATTAAACTTAGATCAATCTAAAACACAACAAAATCCAGTAGTTACCGGAAAAATGCGCGTAGAAAATGGTAAAGATTTCTATGTATTGATCCAAAATCCTGAAAAAGATAACGCACCTAAAACATGGGATAGTGCTACCCAATTTAAAGAATCAGAAAAGAAACGTAAAGTTTTGGCCGATCGGGTACAGGTTGATACGCCAGATCCTTTTTTCAATACCATTGGTGGTGCTTTGGCCATGGCTTCGGATGGGATTTGGGAAGCGCCATCTTATATGCACGGTGCCATAGGCTGGCGGATGCGCTTGCCCGGTTGGCGTGGACCTTATACTGCCGATCCGCTAGCTTGGCACGATCGGGCACGAACACATTTTGATGCCTACGCCAAATCGCAGGTGCTCAATCCCGAGAGTGGTCCTGTTTTGGCCGATACTGCTTTTAATCTTTCACGATCAAAAGAGGCCATGGGGACTGCAATGTTCAGCAATGGTTACATTAGTCGTGAACCGGATGGAAAATCGATCAGACCACACCATTACGATATGAACCTAGTGTACATCGATCAACTGCTCTGGCATTTCAACTGGACTGGCGATTTAACTTATGTGAAAGAAATGTGGCCAGTAATTAAGCGGCACCTGGCTTGGGAGAAAAGAGTTTTTGATGCAGATGATAACGGCCTTTATGATGCCTATGCAGCTATTTGGGCAAGCGATGCATTGCAATATAGTGGCGGAAGCGGAACACATAGCTCAGCTTATAACTACCGCGCGAATTTAATTGCCGCTAAACTTGCCCGTTTGATTAATGAAGATCCGGGTATTTATCAAAAAGAGGCCAACAAAATATTAAAAGCCATGAATACCCAACTCTGGATGCCAGAAAAAGGCTGGTATGCAGAATATAAAGATGCTTTAGGTCTACAGCAATTGCATCCGGCTGCGGGTTTATGGACGGTTTATCACAGTATAGATTCGGAGGTTCCGGATGCTTTTCAGGCCTGGCAGAGTTTAAGGTATGTTGATACTAATATCCCACACATCCCGGTAAGGGCAAAAGGACTCGAAGATAAAGGTTATTATACCCTATCAACCACAAACTGGATGCCTTACGAGTGGTCGTTAAACAATGTGGTTTTAGCTGAAGTTACCCACACGGCACTGGCCAACTGGCAAGCTGGCAGGACTGAAGAAGCCTTCAAACTTTGGAAAAGTGAACTATTGGCCAGCATGTATATTGGTGGAAGTGCGGGTAATTTCGCCCAGGTTTCCCGCTATGATGCCATTTTAGGGGAATCATACCGCGATTTTGGTGATCCTGTAGGCATTAACTCCAGAACACTGGTTGAAGGGCTTTTTGGCATTGTGCCTGATGCGCTGAATAAAACTTTGCTCATCAGACCAGGCTTACCTCAAGAATGGGATCACGCAGCCCTAAACATTCCTGATCTTTCATTTTCTTTTAAACGGAAAGCATCGGTTGATACCTATGAGCTATTGCCGAGATTTGCCATTAGGCTAGGACTTAAAATGCGTATTAAAGCCAGGAGCAATCAATTAAAATCGGTTAAGATCAATGGAAAAGCAGTAAAATGGAAAAGTGTAGCCGACGCAATTGGCTTACCCGAAATCGAGATTGAAAGTGCAGTTGCAAAAGATTATCTGGTTGAATTGATTTGGGGAAGTGAAACTTTAAATCAACCTAAAATTGGTGCAGCCTATACTACTGGTTCGAAAATGGAAGTCGATTTTGGTAAAGCTAAAATTGTTAAAATATTCGATCCCCAGCAGGTGCTTAACAATGTAAATACAAGTGAAAGTACACTTAGTGCAAATCTTCAGGGCGAACCAGGCGACCGTACCTTCTTTGTCCAGGTTACAAATGGTCAGTTTACCTATTGGTTTCCGGTTTGTTTCAAACTGATGGAGGTGGTGAAAAAGCCAGATCAAATTTTAGATTTAACTGCTAAAGAATGGACAAGTAAAAAGCTCGAAACACAAGATTTATCGACTTATTTTAACGATCAGGTCGGTCAGATTTTTAACCATAAATACCTGTCACCACGGCCACAAACCACGACCTTACAGCTGGCCTGGCAAGGCATTGGCGATTGGACGCACCCCAAATTAAAACCCGAAATTAATGATATGGGCTTACGTAAACTGGCAGGCAATAAAGGTGAATTTTCATTGGCTTCTGGCGTGGTTTTTAAAACACCGTCAGATAGCACTTCAAAGAATATCATTTACACCGCTCAGTGGGACAATTTTCCCCGAAAGGTAGAAATTCCACTCTCTGGTAAAGCAAGCGGTGTGTTTTTCCTTTTGGCCGGAACAACCAACCCCATGCAAAGCAGAATGGATAACGGCGAAATTACGGTTCAGTATACCGATGGATCTACCCAAAAACTGCCCTTACGTAATCCCGAAAATTGGTGGCCAATTGAGCAGGATCTTTTCACCGATGGTTTTGCTTTCGATACCGGTGCAGAACGGCCTGTACGTGTACACCTCAAAACGGGTAAAATCGTAACCGCACAAGATGGCGATAGCTGGAACGGAAAAGACATAAATGGAGGTGCAGCAACAGCGCTGGGCCTAAAGCTTGATCCTAACAAAACACTGGCTAAGCTTACCTTATCTGCACTTTGTAATGATGTAATTATTGGTTTAATGGCTGTAACCCTGGTTCGTTAGTTTTTTAATAATGTGTTATAAAAGCTGGATATCGAAAAAAATAATATTGCCGATCATAACGATTTGCTTGCCTTTCTTTTCTGCTTTTTCACAATTGAAAAGCAATATCGCGCATTATTCTACCGAAGATGGGCTTTCGCATGATGGCGTGCTCTGCATTACCCAAGACCGCGATGGTTTTATGTGGTTTGGTACTTTTGATGGTCTAAACCGTTTCGACGGGACAAATTTTGTGGTTTACAAAAGCAGACCTGGCGATAATTCTAACCTGCGAACCAATAAAATAAGAGAAATCGTAGAAGATAAATCCGGCTACCTGTGGGTAAAAACCTACGATTTTAAGATTTATCGATTTGATAAGCGTACCGAACAATTTTTACCCGTTTCTGATGGCCCTTTTAAAGCATTTTTTAAAGACCAGGTAATTATCGACCATATGGTGCCTGATACTAAAAATGGTGTTTGGTTGCTAACTGAAAATCAAGGGCTTTTGTATGCTGCAAATAACTTTAAAGGGCAACACGGCATCATACAGTTTGCTAAAGAGCAGAAGCCTGGCAAACAAATTAAAGGAAACGCTGTGAAATTCAGGTACCGGGATGAAAAGCAAAGGATCTGGGTAGGCACCGAAGGCGGATTGAACTGTCTACAACGGAATAACAATGGTAACTATCAAGTGCTCAGGTTTTCTGCACCTATAGAAAAAATGCTTTCTTCTTTTGCGGTTAACTGTGTTGCGCAGAGCAAAGAATCGCTTTATTTTGGTACTGGTGATGGAAATTTATTAATCTACGACCTAAGGACGCAATCTTTTCAGGTTAAACAGATTAGTAAGGGAACTGCATTTAATTCCACTTGTTATTCAAAAGCGGGTCTGATTTATATCTCCACCATGGGGAAGGGAATGCTCACGGTTGATCCCATCAGTTTTAAAGTAAGCCAATCTGGAAGCAAAGAAAATTATCTATCCCTCAACGAAGACCATTCAGGATTAATCTGGATTGAGCCACAGGAAAATGGAATTATAAAGTACGATCCTAAAACACAACAATATAAATATTTCAGCCAAAAAAGAGATTTCAATTTCTCGAGCCGCGATTATAGCGTAGTTGCCGATGCAAACGGGATATTGTGGGTAAGCATGAAAGGTGGTGGTTTTGGCTACTATAATCCACAACGCGATGAGATTGATTATTTTTATGATCAGCCTGGCTCTTCAGACCAAAAGTTTTCCAATATCATTACGAGTTTATATGTAGACCGTATGGGTACCCTTTGGATGAGTGCACGCGATGGTGGGATTAATAAGGTGGTTTCTCTTACTGATAAATTTAATTACCACCGCTTGGCCAACAACCCCAAAAACCGCTCAGAAAATGAAGTAAGGGCCATGATGCACGATCAGAAAGGGCGCTTATGGGTTTGCAGTAAAGACGGCCGCATTCGGGTTTATGAGAATGAAAAAGAAGTTGATGTTTTTGGAAGCGGAAATAAACAGATTGGTACCGTTTACAGCATTATAGAAGATAGCAAGGGCAATGTTTGGTTGGGGACAAAAGGAGATGGCCTGTTTAAAGCCACACCAACCGATCAAAGACGGACTCTTTATACACTTAAGAATTTTAGAAACAACCCAACGGATGTAAACAGTTTGAGCAGCGATCTGGTATATTCGGTTATTGAAGATTCGAGAGGGCGCATTTGGGTGGGCACATTGGGCGGTGGCATTAACTTATTGAGCAATATCGATGGCAAAGAAGGTTTTAAGAATTTTTACAATGCTTTTCATAATTATCCATTTGGCTGGGCGAAGGTTATCCGATATTTATTAGAAGACAACAGTGGCAGGATCTGGATTGGAACAAGCAATGGTTTGCTGCGCTTTGATCCGAACAAGCCTGTTGCCAATGGTTACCGGTTTTTAGCTTACCGTAAAATCCGCGGAGACCATGCAAGTTTAGGGAATAATAGCGTACAGTATATTTACAAAGATAAAGCTGGGGGAATCTGGATTGCTACTTTTGGTGGTGGATTAAATAAAGTAATTGCCGATCCGAACAATCCTGATGTATTGCGCTTTGAGGTGTTTACCACACAAAATGGCCTGGCGAATGATGTGCTGCTCAGCATGAGTGGCGATAAAGAAGGTAACATTTGGATTGCAACCGAACGCGGTTTATCCAGGTTTAACCCAAAGCATAAAACATTCAAAAACTACGATTCTTTCGACGGATTGCCAAAAGTTGGTTTTTCTGAGGCTACCTGTTTTACGGCAAACAATGGGCAGCTTTATTTTGGTCTTACTGATGGTTATATCAAATTCAATCCTTCAAAAATTGCCGATCAGCGTACTTCAGCGAAAATGGCGCTGACCAAAATTCAACTGTATTATAAGGATATTGATCCCGGAGATAAGGATTCTCCTTTAAAATTTACCATAAACGAAACCAAGTCGCTAGTGCTCAACTACGATCAGAATGTAATCAGTATTGATTACACGGTGCTCGATTATCGTGTTTCCAACAAAATAACCTATGCCTATAAACTCGAAGGTTTCGATAAAACCTGGCACCAGGTAAACGACCTGCGAAGGGCAACCTATACTAACATTCCGCCGGGTACCTATACCTTTAAAGTGAAGGCTACAAATGATGATCTTTTTTTAACCCTGCCCGAAAAAACGTTAGAAATCATTGTCCATCCACCTTTTTATTTGAGCTGGCCGGCTTATCTGGTTTATTTTTTGCTGGCTATTGTTATCGCTGTTTTAGCAAGGCGGATTATTGTAACCATGATCAGGTTGCGCAATAAAGTTTTGGTAGAACAGAAATTAACGGAGGTTAAACTTTCTTTTTTTACCAATATCTCGCACGAACTCAGAACGCCACTTACCCTGATCGTAAATCCATTAGAAGAAATATCACGTAACGAAAAGTTATCAGACAGGGGAAGGGAATTTATAAATGTGATCCACCGAAATGCAAACCGGATGATCAGGTTTACCAATCAGCTACTTGATTTTAGAAAACTGCAGAACGGAAAGATGCAGCTTAATGTTGCTGAAATTGATTTGGTGGCTTTATCAACGGAGGTGGCCAATCATTTTTTTGCCATGGCCGACGAAAAGCAGATTAAATTCGATGTTTTTGCCGATAAGCAACCGGTTTTGGCATGGGTAGATGGAGAAAAGATTGAAATTATTCTTTATAATCTGCTCTCCAACGCATTTAAATTTACACCACCTCATCGAAAAATCTGGATCGAGATTAAAACAGAAGAAGAAACCGGCGGCATACTGATTCACATTATTGATGAGGGCAAAGGTATTTCAACAGATAAACTGGAGGAAATATTTGAAATCTATCACGAAGAAAGTATTACCGCAGATACCAATTTGAAGGGGACGGGAATTGGTTTGGCACTGGCCCGTGGATTGGCTTTAAGTCACCATGGCAAGCTGTGGGCCGAACAGCACAGCAGTGGTGGCATGATTTTTACCCTGCAGCTAAAATCTGGATATGCCCATTTCGATGCTTCGGAAGTGAGCTTTACTGAAAAGAGCAGCCTGGAAGAACCGTTAAGTTTAAGCGTGCCTATGGGAAACCAGGTGTCACCAATCAATTCGAATACCAATGGCCAACACCCGCAATTGTTAATTGTAGAGGATAACCCTGACCTTCGAAACTTTCTGGAGCTTAGTTTTAAAGATCATTATCGCGTTAGTACAGCTGGCGACGGCGCTGAAGGTTTTGAAATGGCTTTGGCCATACTGCCCGACTTGATTATCAGCGACGTAATGATGCCTAAAATGGATGGGATCCAAATGCTCGATCAGTTAAAAAATGATGCTGCTACCAGCCACATTCCCGTAATTTTACTCACCGCTAAATCGTCTATCGAAAGTCGGATTGAAGGCTTAAAATATGGTGCAGATATTTATTTAACCAAACCTTTTAATACTGATTTCCTTTCTGCGGCAATTGATAATTTGATCCGTTCGAGGAAAAAACTCTTCGAGCAACTCTCCAATAAACAAGAGCAGCGTATTGTATCCCTTCAACCCGACGAAATTGTAATTACTTCAAAAGACGAAACCTTTTTGAAAGAGATCATCAAAATTGTGGAAGAGGGGATGATCCAATCTGACTTTAATATTGATGAGGTTGCGGCAGCAATTGGTATGGGCAGAACAACTTTCTATAAAAAGCTAAAGAGTTTGACCTCATTGAGTCCGGTGGAGTTTGTACGCGACATGCGCCTTAAACGCAGTAAACAATTGTTAGATTCGGGCAAGTGCACCGTTTCAGAAGCGGGTTATTTATCCGGTTTTAACAGTTTGCCTTATTTCAGTACCTGCTTTAAGGAGAAATATAGTGTTTCGCCATCTGCTTATCTAAAAACAATGGTGAATAGCTAGATTGAAACTAATTCTGGTTTTCTCCCGCAGATTTAAGATGATATACGCAGATTAAATTGTCTTCCCCCTGTGTTGGTATGCGAAATCAACGGGAACAAAAACGGTCAATGTCATTAAGTTAAGTACCGCGATCGTCAGTCTGTCCAAAGGACTCCTGTGGAGAGCATAGTCGAAGACTTCTTGAGATTCCTATAGAAAGGTCGTCATTGCGAGGCACGAAGCAATCTTAATGCGCACGCTAGTAGCGATCGTTGTAAGATTGCTTCGTCGGCTGAAAAAGCCTTCTCGCAATGACGATTCTTCGCAGCCTATCACTGCAAAAAAGCCTCTGTCATTATATTGATTTTTAAATAAATTATCCCTCGGGGTGACATCTTTTCGCAATTTATCCCTTAACTTAATTACGGAGCAAGACTTAAATTTCCCCCGCAGATTTAAGGTCATTTCCTAAGAATTATGATTGACTTCCCTCTGTGTTGATCTGCGAAATCAGCGGGAACCAAAAAGCAGCAAGGTTTATGTTTTTTCCTGCAGATTAAGAAGAACCCCGCAGATTTAATAATTATTGTTTTACTCCACGGTAACCTGCCAAATCAGCTATAAAAATCTCCAAAACCACTCTTTTTACCAAATAACGAAAGCAATTCGTCAATTTCTGAAAACCCATTTTAGCGGTTTGAGATAGATTTGTATTGAATAACCAAATATATAACTGAACAAGTAAGCCGATAGCTTAAAGATTTACATTGAATTTTATTAGAAGGATATCCATTTACAATATCCTGTGTTTAGCGCAGAAATAAAAATCGATTTTATTTTGCAAGCGCTTTGCTGTATTCAATTTTTCTCTTCCGCCACTGCTTACTAAACCTGTACTAACCAAATAATTTATGACCAGACTTTTTACAAGTTCGTGTTGTTTTCTGTTTTTTCTGGCCGTTTTATCAGGATGCCAGAAAAAAGAATTTGATGCATTTTATGAGCGCCCAGCAGGTTTGGGAGACCCCATTTACCAACAACTAGAAGCAAGGGGCAATTTTAAACACTTAACCGCGGTAATTGACAAAGCGGGTTATAAAGATATTTTAAGCAAAACAGGCTGGTGGACTTTCTTTGCACCGAATGATGCAGCTTTCGAACGTTTTTTTAAAGATCAGAATATTAAAGGTACTGCTGAGATCAGCGATTCGATGGCTACCTCAATTGTAAAATACGCGTTGGTTTACAATGCTTACCGCGAAGACCAGTTGAGTAACTACCAAATGGCAGGCGGGGCAGAAACGGGTGTTGGTTTTGCCTTTAAAAGAAAAACTGCTTATTATGACTGGGTGCAACAAAAAGGTGATGGGGTGCGGGCAAAAGTTATCGCCACCAACCGCAATGTACAATCGGTTAGAGGCGTAAATACTTCAGCCTATGTAGATGGCGATAACAATAATAAATACATCCCTTATTTTACCACTGCATTTATGTCCACTGGTGGTATGAGTGCCGGCGATTATAACGTATTTTATCCAGGTTCTACCTATAATGGGTTTAATGTGGCAGCAGCAGCAGTGGTAAATATGGATATCAGTGCCGAAAATGGCATGATCCATGAAGTAGACCGTGTTACTTTACCTTTAAAAAGCATCGACCAATATATCACTACGAATGCCAATTACAGCGAGTTTAAAGCACTGCTCGATTCGCTAAAATTTTATGTCTCTAATGCATACCAAACCCACCGCAACTTTGTAGCTACGGGCAGTTCCGATTCGGTATATGTAAAAGGTTATAACGGTTTATTAGCTTATTCCATCAATAATGAGAATTATCAGCAACCTGGGGTAAACAGCTATCTGGCAAACGAGTCTCAAAAATCAAGCTGGACCATCATGGCGCCAACCAACGAGGCTTTTAGGGCTTACCGAAAAAAAATATTGGCCAAGTATGGTAATTCTTTCTTTAAAAGTACTCCACCAAGCATCGTAATCGATTTTATCAATTCGCACATGTGGCCAATAGCTTTATGGCCAAGTAAATTTGCCCAAGGTCAAAATTACCTGCTCGAAACCACCACGCTGAGCCTAGATAATGCCGTGGATAAACAGATTTTGAGCAATGCCGTTTTTTATGGGGTAAACCAGGCGCACAGCTCAAATGTATTCAGAACAGTTTATGGTGTACCTTATCTTGATCCGACGACCAATCTTACTTTATTGGCCTATGCTGATGGAGGCTCAGGTGTTAAAATATACACCACGCAGCCAGGCGTAAGGCAAACCTTATTGGTAATGCCCGATGCCGTGGTAACAGCAGCAGGTTACCGCTATAACGAGGGCAGTATTGGTACTACAACTACCGCATGGGGCTATCGTACTTCGCCAACAGCAAGTTATTCGCATAACCAGATTTACCGTGATAATGCTTTCCGTTTATTTAAAACAGGTGTTTTGCTTACGCCAACTGGCGAATTAAGCAGTTTGAGCGGTTCAGGTATTGTTGAAAGTCAGAGTGGTGATTATGTTCGCTACCGCAATGGAAAAATCCAGACCAGTGGAACAGTTGATACCGGTACCGATATTAACATTACAAAAACTGATGCAACTTCGATAAACGGCATTGTATATTATGTTGATGCACCATTGGCTTTTACCGATAAAAATGTAGGTCAGCACCTGCAAAATCTGGCCACCAGCGATCCTACACGCTTTTCGTCTTTCTACTGGTTTGTTTCTACCTCTTCACTCTACAATGCTACAACCAAAGCCATTTCAGGTATGAATACAGGCATTGATAATAAATATACCCTATTGGTACCCGATAATGCTGCCATTACACAAGCCATTAAAGATGGTTTATTACCTGGAACAAAAGCTACCGGTGCTTTACCTACAGCGGCACCTACATCTGAGGCGCAGAAAGATATGGTAAGAAAATTTATCCTTTACCACATCATCAATGGCGAATCAGTAGCAGTGGACGGGAAAAAAGCCGATAACTACTTAACCCTGTTGCAAACAGAGTCTGGAGACAATACTTTGCTGAATATCTTGAATCAGCCAAGCAACCTGATCATCACCGATCGGGCGGGGCGCACTACGCAGGTAAATTTCAGTTCGAGTAACCAACTCTCTAACCGTACCCTTATCCATTCCATTTCCAATTATCTCAATTACAATAAGTAACACTTACAGATAAAACTAGATTATATAAGATGAAAATATTTCTATATAGAATTTTCTGTCTATCTGTTATGATTTTAACAATCATGGGATATTCAGGAACCCTCCGTGCACAGCAGCCCGTTACCGTGCGTGGAAAAGTAACCGATAAAAAAGACAAACTCGAAATTATAGGTGCCTCGGTTATTGAGGTAGATCAGAATAAAAGAACCATTACCGGGGTAAGTACTGATATCAACGGGAATTTCGCCCTAAGGGTAACCAATACCAAAAATCAGTTGGTGGTTTCATTTATTGGCTATAACAGCCATAATGCAGGTGTGATTGGTAACCGCACAACCATAAATGTAACGTTAGAGCCAAGCTCGAACAGTTTGCAGGAAGTGGTGTTAACCGCCAAAAAAATGGTGAATAACGGAACAGGCTTAAACATAGCAGAACGTAACTCTACTATTGCATCAGCAACCGTTAGCGGTAAAGCTTTAGAAGAGTTGGCGGTAACTTCAATCGATCAGGCTTTGGCCGGACGTTTATCTGGAGTAGATTTTGGTACGACTTCAGGAGATCCGGGGGCAGGAATGTCGATCAGGATACGTGGTACTTCATCCATCAACGGTTCTGCCGAGCCGCTTATTGTACTTGATGGTATGCCTTATGAAACGGAAATCCCTTCTGATTTTAATTTCGGAACTGCCGATGAGCAGGGTTATGCACAACTTTTAAATATTGCACCATCGGATATTAAAGATATCACCGTTTTAAAAGATGCAGCCTCAACTGCAGTTTGGGGGTCGAGGGCGGCCAACGGCGTACTCCTGATCAATACCAAACGTGGCGAAAGGGGAAGGCCTGTGGTATCGTACAATTTTAAGGGTTCGATGGCGCAGCAGCCTAATCCCATTCCTTTTTTAACGGGCGATCAATACTCAATGCTTATTCCAGAAGCGGTAATGAATGCTACAGGTTTACCCCTCGACTTTTTAGGCAATAATGGACAAAATAAGGCCTTTCAGTACGACCCGTCTGATGCCTATTATTACTACAACTATAGCAACAACACCGATTGGGTAAAACTGATTACCCGCAATGGTTATACACAAGATCACAACGTTTCGATGAGTGGTGGTGGTGAAAAAGCGCGTTATTATGCATCGGTTGGTTATTTAGGTCAAACCGGAACTACTTTGGGAACCGATTTATCTAGGATTACGGCTAAGATTAATTTGGATTATATCGTATCGAGCAAGCTGAGGTTCAGGACAGATGTAACCTATACACATGTGGATAACAACCTTAACTATGATAAATCTTTGCGTAGCACGGCGATCAATAAAATGCCGAATATGTCTGATTATGAGTATGATGAATATGGAAATAAAACTTCAGCATATTTCTCGCCAATTTCCAATATCCAGGGTCGTTATAGTGCAACCTATAATCCTTTGGCCATGGCAAATGAAGGTGCAAGCCATTTAATAGGCGAGCGTATTACACCAAAATTTAATCTTCAATACGATATTTCTCCGGTTTTATTTTCTACGGTAGATGTTCAGTTTGACATTAACAATACCAAATCCAAAACCTTTTTACCTCAAATTGCCACCGGGCAACCAAGTACGGAACCAACCGTAAACCGGGCTTCTGATGCCGATGGGGATTCGTACAACATTCAGTCGAAAATTAACCTGATTTACCGTCCGCATTTAAGCGAAAAGCATAATCTTCAGGGTTTGATTTCTTTTCAAACCAACGATACCAAATCGGCCTCTTATACAGTTGCCACAGCAAATACGGCTTCTTCTGAATTTCAAGACCCATCCAATCCATCCATTACCAATGGATCTGGTTTGGGCTTAAACTCCAGTCAGGCGCAATCCAGAAGTGTTGGGGTGTTGTTGCAGGCACAATATGAATTTTTAGACCGCTACATTATCAACATGAATGGCAGGGTAGATGGTAACTCCAAGTTCTCGCCAGATAACCGTTTTGGTCTTTTTCCGGGGATTTCTACCCGATGGAGAATTTCGGGTGAACCATTTATGAAAAACCTCAAATTCATTGACGATTTAAGTTTACGCTTAAGTTATGGTGCGAGTGGAAAAGCACCAGGGAGCAACTATGCTTATTTTAACAATTATACGCCATTTTCATGGTCGTATGCCGGTCGTGCAGCAGTTTATCCCTCAAACATCGAACTTTCCAGGTTAAAATGGGAAACTGTAGTAGGTAAGAACCTGGGTTTCAATTTATGGCTGTTCGATAGTCGTGTTAAAATCGACGCAGAGATTTATCAGAACACCACTAAAAACATGTTTTACAATGACCTGAGGATTGCTGCTACTACCGGTTACAATGCCATTGACATGAACATTGGTACCATGAACAACAATGGTTGGGAAATCGGCATCAATACTACGCCTGTTAAAACTAAAAAATGGATTATAAACTTTGATTTCAATATTTCGAGGAATATTAATTCCATCCAATCCATTTCAGAGTTCTATCCAAGAGAAAGCTCCGTAGGACTTCCGGCGCAGGGATCTTATAAATCTTTCCTGATTATTGGTAATCCATTTGGCTCGTATTATGGCTTTAAGTACAAAGGGGTGTATAAAGATGCTGATGCGACCATTGCCAGAGATCAGAACGGGAAAGAAATTATTGGACCAAACGGTCAGACCATTTACATGCGTTACAATTACCCCACAGTTGATTATGTATTCCAACCGGGTGATGCGATGTATGAAGACATTAACCACGATGGAAATATTGATGAAAAAGATATGGTTTACCTCGGCAATTCGGTGCCAAAATTTACCGGTGGTTTTGGGCCAAGCGTAATCTTTAATGGCAACCTGAAAGTACAGGCATTTTTTAGTTATCGCTATGGTTACGATATCGTAAACACCGCTAAAATTACCACCACCAATATGTATGGTGTTAACAACCAAAGTACTGCAGTTTTAAGGCGCTGGAGAAACCCTGGCGATGTGACCGATATGCCACGTGCCTTATACGGCGTAGGTTACAATTGGTTAGGCTCAGATCGCTATGTAGAAGATGCCTCCTTTATCCGTTTAAGCTCGGTTACTGTACGCTACAACTTTACCCAGAATATGCTGAAAAGGGTCGGTGTAAAAAGTGCCAGCATTTATGTAACCGGACAAAATTTATATACCTGGACGAAATATACCGGACAAGATCCTGATGTAACCTCGGTAGGGAGCAGTAATCCTTTTTCTTATGCAGCTGATGGTTCGCTTACACCACCCTCCAAAACCTTTACAATGGGCTTAACCCTTGGACTCTAAATGATTAACCATGAACAGAAAAATTAAATATACGCTACTGGTTTTCGTTACACTGCTGAGTGTTTTTGGAACTTCGTGCAAAAAATGGCTGGATTTAAAACCTCAGGATGGTTTAATCCGCGATGAATACTGGCAAACCAAAGAACAGCTTGATGCTGCGGTGATGGGCTGTTATGCCTCGCTTTTAGGCGGAAGCAATATACCATTGGCCAAGTATCTTTTTA
The DNA here is from genome assembly GCF_918698255.1 of Pedobacter sp. Bi27. Taxonomy (NCBI): domain Bacteria; kingdom Pseudomonadati; phylum Bacteroidota; class Sphingobacteriia; order Sphingobacteriales; family Sphingobacteriaceae; genus Pedobacter; species Pedobacter sp. Bi27. The sequence goes on along the minus strand of NZ_CAKKMW010000001.1, from coordinate 689,800 downwards.
TTTGGGGCGAGCTCCGTGCCGATATGGTGGTGCCCGGTTTAGAAATCTCTTCTGATGATGACGAATCGAAACTGAGTGGATTGCTGAGGGATGAATATGATATTATGCGTACCCAGATTGCCTCTACCAACACGCTGGTAAACTGGGAGGCCATTTACAAAACCATCAATTATTGCAATACGGTAATCAAATTTGCGCCTGAGGTAATCAATAGGGATAAAACTTTAACACAAACGGCTTTAAATGGTTATTTAGCTGAAGCCCATGCTTTACGCGGATTAATGTATTTCTATCTGCTGCGCTCGTTTGGCGAAGTGCCACTTAAACTCGAACCTACTTATAACGACTCGCAGATTGGCGCTATTGCCAAAAACACCCAACAGGAAGTGTACCTGCAGGTGATTAAAGATTTGTTGTTTGGCAGCGAAAACGGACAGGTAACCTATGGCAGTATGGCCGAAGATCGGGGCAGAATGACTAAATTCTCTGCTTACACCGCATTGGCCGATGCTTATTTATGGAATGAGGAATATCAAAAAAGTATCGATGCCTGCAATAAAGTAATCGAATCCGGTAAATACAGATTATTGCCAAATGGAACACAACAAACCGATTTTTACAATACGGTATACCTTAACGGGAATTCGGTGGAAGGCATTTTTGAGTTTCAGTTTGATAACCAAAAGCTCAATCCCTTTGCACCCATGTTCGGCATAACCGGAAGAGAGTTTAGGGCAGCCGATTGGATTGCAGAAGGTGGATTGTTCGGAACAGATCTGGCTAACCTGAGCAATAAAGATATCCGCGGAAATGGTACCTCGATGTTCGAAGCCAATTCTGCCATCTGCAAGTTTACCAATTTCAGAACGGCAGCTACTTCTTTCACCCATTGGTTTGCCTATCGTTATTCGGATGTTTTATTAATGAAAGCCGAAGCGCTAACCTGGCTGGCACCTGGCAACAGTGCTAATGGAACCCAGGCCATTGAATTGGTTGGTCAAATCAGGGCAGCCCGCAATGCACAAACTTTTGTAGCTGATAAATTTATCGAAATACCTGATCCTGCACTAACGGCCAATGTTTCGCAATATGTATTTGAAGAACGGGCACGCGAATTTGCTTTCGAAGGCAAACGCTGGTACGATATTCTGCGCAATGCCAAAAGAGGCAACTACGCAAACGAAAAACTCCTGATCGATATTGTTTCTGCCAGTGCCCAACCAAGTAAACAGCAAACGGTAATCAATAAATACCGCGATCACAGAAGTCATTATTTCCCGATCTATTCGTATGAGTTACAAACAAACAAGGCGCTTGTTCAAAATCCATTTTATCAATAATTGCTAACCAAAAAAATAAAGCTATGAAACAGAATGTTAAAATAGTGCTGCTGGGATTATGCAGTTTATTTATGTGTCTTTGGGCTTGCCGTAAAGACTCGGTAGTACAGGGAACATCAAATGTGGTAAATATGACCCAATATTTAACAAATCACCCTGAGCAGTTTTCAGAATTGTCAAAGATTCTCGAAATCTCCGAAACCGCTTCTTTTTTGAATGCTTATGGATCTTACACACTTTTTGCACCAACAAACGATGCCATTAAAGCCTATTTGCAAACTAAGGGGAAAAGTGCGGTAGCCGATATTTCCGCTGCGGATTGGAAGAGTTTTATCCGTTTGCATCTACTTGAAGATTCTATACCCACATCGAGGTTTACTGATGGTAAGCTATTCGATTTAACGATGTATGGTCAATATTTAACCACTTCTTCCGAGCTGATTTCGGGGGTAACAAAAATCCGTATCAACAGGCAGGCAAGTGTAATCCAGCCTAATATTTCAGTAGGAAATGGTTTGATCCACAGTATCGATCATGTATTAACCCCTGCTACTTTAACCGTTGCGCAAACCGTTGCCGCAAATCCTGATTATTCGATTTTTACCGAAGCGCTACGGGAAAGTGGCCTTTATGATAAACTGAACATCCTTCCTGCCAATAATCCAGATGAAAAGCAGAAATTTTTGACGGTAATTCCCGAAAGTAATGCCACCCTCGCAGCCGCAGGCATTAACAATTATGCGGCTTTAAAAGCTAAATATTCGGCTACGGGAAATGTAACACAGCCAACAGATGGTTTACAGCTTTTTTTAAACTATCATATTTTATATGGTGCCAAATATTTAGCTGATATTATTACCGCCAGTGCGCACAATACTTTAGCACCTTTGGAGGTTTTAACCTCAAAGCTTTCTGGCGAAACCGTGTTGATGAACGATGATACCTTTAATGGTGTTTACGAACCTGGTTTTTCACTCCTTCGCGATAAAAGTGATGTTACGGCCAGTAATGGTGTAGTACATCAGGCTTCTGCACATTTCGATATTAAAGTACGCGCACCATTCAGGGTAGATTTTGATGTTTGTGCTTTTCCCGAAATGTTGAAGAATACACAGTATTATAAGAAGAGCAATTATTTCTTTACGGGTGATGAGGCTGCGGCTTTAACCGAAATTAAATTCTCAGGTAGGGAAGAGGGAAAAGACCCAACCAAATCGCTGATTTATAGATACGGCAGTGCCGGAACCTCGACCAACTCGTACAACAAAGATATTTTGGTTATCCCGCTGGCTACTGGAGGAACGTCAAATACTTCGGAATGGGTAGAGTTTAGAACACCGCTGCTGATTAAAGGGAAATATAAAATCTGGGTATGTATTTATGCACAGGCCGAATCGAATACCACTACCGAGGTGCAGGCGAGTATCGGTTTGGATGGTACTACCGATAGGGCTCCTTTATCCAATTCGCGCATCTTAAACTTTACTGTAAAACGCCCTGGGATAAATAAAGTAGTAAATGGGGTAACGGTGATTGATGCCGATGCAGAAGAGGCTGTAGGTTTTAAAACCTATATGGCGAGCACGGCAGGCGCACAGATTGGAAAGTTAATGGGCATTGCAGATTTACCACAAACAGGCCGTTATTGGTTGCGTTTAAAAGCCATAAACGGCTCGCAGGCCACCAACAATGTCGATATGATCCATATTATTCCGGTTAACGACGACCAGCAATACTGGAAATACAATGTTGATGGATCTAAAATACTAAGGCCATAATTAATAACTAACCACAGATAAAAAGGATAGACACAGATCCAGTATTGAAAATCTGTGTTTATCTGTGTGCATCTGTGGTAAAAAAAGCGTGCAGTTAATAACATCGCCTCTTATTTAGGAGTGACTTAAATAAAAAATATACCAAAATGATGATTGATTTTAAACCAAGATATTTTGTTTTGCTATTTCTATGTACCTGTTTGGCCTTTGCTGGCTGTAAGGATGCATGGAAAGACCATACCGAGATTAATATCGAAAGATTAGACCGGACCCTTTTTGAGCAGATCAGTAACGATGCCAACCTGAGTACTTTTACTTCTTATGTGGTAAAAACAGGTTACGATGCTGTACTGAAATCGTCTAAATCTTTTACCGTATGGGCACCCAGTAATGAAGCATTGAAAAGTATCGACGCCATAGTAGTAAACGATACAGCTGCATTAAAGCGTCTTGTGGGGAACTATATTGCCAATCAGAGCTATTTCACCACATCACCGAAACCTTCTATGGTCATCAGGATGCTGAATGGCAAGAATACCATTTTCACCAAAACTACCTTCGAAGAAGCAAATATTAGTCAGGCTGATGTTTACGTGAAAAATGGCGTTTTGCATACCATAAATGCCGCATCAATGCCCAAAGCCAATGCCTGGGAGTTTTTGCAGAGTCTTGGTACTGCCAGTTTACAGAAAGATTTCATCAAAAGCCAGGAGCAGGAAGAGGTAGATACGAGCAAAGGTGTTTTGCTGTATAAAGATCCGGTGACAACTAAAGGCGTTTACCAGGAAGGTACAACCTTTAAAGTAATCAGGAACAGGTATTTTCAACGCATTTCCAATATCAGCAGCGAAGATAGTTTGATGACGTATATCATTTTAAATAATACCGCTTTTACCGCCGAGCAAAATAAACTGGCTGCCTATAACAAACATGCCAATGCGCTTTATGCCGATACCTTAACCAAGTGGAGTGTAGTGAGAGATCTTGTTGTAAATAAGGTATATGGATTAAATGAATTACCCGATTCGATGACTACCGTTACCGGGGTGAAAATCCACTTAGATAAAAGTGCAATTGTAGAAACCCGTTTGTTAAGCAATGGTATTGCCTATGTGGTAAATAGCATTGGTTACAAACTGATGGAGAATAAAATCCCAACGGTTATCATTCAGGGTGAAATGCCCGATTCGTTACGTGTACCTGCCAACCCACTGGCGCGGATTAAAAACGATCCACAAGGTAAACGTTTCACCGATCTGCAAACAGGAAGTATTACTTCTAGTCCGAGCCCACTTTACTACTATCGCTACAAATCGACCGTTCATTCAGTAAAGTACGAAGTGTATTGGAGGGCGATAAACGACATCCTGGTGGCGCCAATCAGTATGAAAGTGGATTTTAATACCAGCAGAAGTTTTGGTAGCGTACTTTTCCCGCTGGCAACTGTAGGTTACCGTTCCGTGCCATCCATAATTGGTTTGGCGCAGGGCAGTGATGCTTACCGCGATGCCTATAAAGATGTCTATTTAGGTACTTATACTGCTGATACTTATGGAACGCTGTATACTTTTCTGGCTTCATCTTTAGCCGCATCGAGTACGGCACCAACTGCCCTTTCTTTAGATTATATCAAACTAAAACCAGTTAACTAAGCCCTTAAAGAATTTATGTACAACTATACAAAAACGGTTATCAAAGGAATTTTACCGTGTTTATTGTTCTTTGCACTGAACAACTCTTTGTTGGCTCAGGAAAAAGATTCGGTAAGCACCACGGTAATCAAATTTAAAAGGCCCATCGGACCGCAGGTGAGCGGTGTGGTAATCGGCGCATCGAGCAAAAAGCCATTGCCGGGTATCAGTGTTTCGGTAGCAGGTTATGCTGCTGCACTTACAGATGAAAAGGGAAATTTTAAAATCGGTGTACCCAATTACAATGCCGTACTGGTGATTTCGGGCCAAGGTTACCAATCTAAAGAAGAAGCATTGAAGGGACGTAAAACGATCAGCAAAATTGCCTTGTTCGAAGAACGTTACGCTTCGGTATATGATGCTGCAGTATTGCCATTTGGCGCTGCTTTAAAGAACCGCACACCTTTCTCGGTTAGCACAGTAAACCTGAACGGAAGCTGGGAGCGAAGCAACGAAACGCCAGATTCTTATTTGCAGGGAAAAATTGCCGGATTAGAGGCGCTTAGAAGATCAGGCACGCCAGATATTGGCGCTGATCTTTACCTGCGAGGGTATAATTCTTTATATGCGGCTAACCAACCCCTAATAGTGGTTGATGGCGTAATTTATGATGTAAATACGTATGGAAGCTCCATTATTGCTGGTCATCAGAATAACCGCTTAGCCAATATCGACCTTAAAGATATTGACAATATTACCCTCATTAAAGATGGTGCATCGATATATGGAACCAAAGGTGCCAACGGAGTATTAATGATTACCACAGGCCGGGCTAAAGATGTAGCCACGAGATTGGATTTTTCAGCATACGGAGGTTATAATGGTACAGTAAGTCGGTTACCTGTAATGGAAGCCGATAATTACCGCATTTTCTTGTCTGATCTGCTTAAAACCAAACCGGGCATGACCGATGCGCTGATTAAAGCAGAACCTTATATGAACGATAATCCGAATCCAGATTATTACAATTATCACCAGAATACCAACTGGCAGGATCAGGTAATGAGCAGTGGCATCAGTCAGAATTATTACCTGAAAGTAACCGGAGGCGATGATATTGCTACTTATGCTCTATCTTTAGGTTATCTAAACAACGATGGTTTAACTGATAGTACCAATTTAACCCGTTACCAAACCCGTTTTAATGCCAATCTGAATCTTTCGGCTAAATTAAAATCGCAGGTTAACCTCGCCTTTACCCGTAGCGAGCAGAACTTAAGAGATCAGGGACAGGCTTATGCCACCAATCCACTATACCTGGCCTTGGTTAAAGCACCTTTTCTTTCTCCTTTTGAGCTGTCGGAAACTGGTGTTCAATCGCCAAACCTTGCCGATACCGATATATTTGGTACAAGTAACCCCAGCGCAGCGATTAAAAACATCCAGGCACTTAACCGCAGTTACCGTTTTTCAGGTTCTGTTGGTTTTAATTATGATTTTAATAAAGCTTTCAAAGCCAATACACTCGTTGGTATTACTTATGATAAAGTACGCGAAAATTATTTTACGCCCATGTTGGGTATTGCCCCGGTTTTATTGCCCACTGCAGTTGGATATAATAAGGCAGCAGCAGGTGTACAGCGTTTGTTTACTGTAAATACCGATACCTGGGTATCATACAACAAGGATTTAAATGAGGTAAGTAAATTAAGCGCAAACCTGGGTTTCAGGTTGCAGCACAGCAGTGCCGAAGTAGATAACGGTGCTAGTTTTAATACGGCCAGTGATGATTTCGTAACGCTGGGCGGTGCACAAAGTACGCTACGTATAGTAGGCGGATCTTTAGGCAAGTGGAACTGGTTGAACAACTATTTTAATGTGAATTACGAAGCTTACAACAAGTACTTCATATCGTTCAATATTGCCGCCGATGCTTCTTCGCGTTTTGGCAAAGATATACCGGATGTGATGAACTTTAATGGCGTAAAAATGGCTTTGATGCCGTCTGTTGCAGCTTCCTGGCTGATCTCATCAGAAAGTTTTATGGCTAATAACAACTTTATAGAAAGCCTGAAACTGCGGGCCAGTTATGGCTTAACCGGTAATGATGATATTGGCAATTATACCGCCAAATCGTACTATGTATCGCAAAATTTTTTAGGCAGACAAGGATTGGTTAGGGGAAATATTGGCAATACTGCCCTAAAATGGGAGCGTAATGCCAAATTAAATATTGGAGTGGATGCTTCCTTTTTGAAGGAAAGATTAAACATCAGCCTAGACCTTTACCGGAACAAGATTAGCGATATGCTGATTTACGAACCACTGCTAACGGCAACAGGTTTCAGCTATGCCCTAAGTAATGGCGGTACCATGACCAATAGGGGGCTGGAACTTTCCATAAACGGCAGATTGATAAACCAGACCGATCTGAAATGGGATATGGGCCTTACCTATAGCTTAAATAGGAACAAAATTAGCCAGTTGGGTGGTAATGATCAGTTACTTACACAATATAGCGGTGCTACGATTATCACTCAGATCGGCGATGCGGCTAATTTTTTCTATGGTTATAAAAGTAATGGAGTATATGCGTCAGATGCTGAAGCTGTTTCTTCAGGCCTGAGCAATAAAACAACCGATGGTGCTTTTATTCCTTTTCAGGGTGGAGATATGAAATTTGCAGACCTGAATGGAGATAAAGTTATTGATGAGCGTGATCGCCAGGTGATCGGCAATCCAAATCCTGATTTTGTTGGCGCTTACAGCAATAAACTAAGCTACAAACGCTGGTCGTTAGATGCGCTTTTCACTTTTAGTTATGGCAACGAAATATATAATAGTACACGTGCCATTTTAGAAAGCATGAACGGTTACAACAACCAAAGTCTTGCGGCGGTAAACCGTTGGCGTGTTGATGGGCAGGTAACCGATGTGCCGCGTGCATCCTGGGCCGACCCATCGCGCAATAGCCGCTTTTCCGACCGTTGGATCGAAGACGGTTCATACCTGAAACTAAGAACGGTATCATTAAGCTACAATGTGCCTATAAAAGCCAATTTTATCCGTTCGGCAACCGTTTATGCCATCGCCAATAATGTATTTACCGCAACTAATTATCTGGGTTACGACCCTGAGTTTAGTGCCGGAAACAGCGTATTTGCCAGAGGTGTAGATATAGGTTTAGAACCCAGCTTTAGATCGATGTTCCTGGGTGTTAGAATCGGTTTGTAACCTTTAAAGAAAAATATTGAGATGAATAAGAATTTATATATCACCATTGCCAGCTGTTTATTGTTCGTGCTGGTATTGAGCAGCATCTTGTCCTGCAAAAAGGCATTCGATATTGAGCCAGAAGATGCCTTAGAAGCTTCGCAAACCTATAGAAATGTGTACGATGCCGATGCAGCCGTGCTGGGCATTTATGGTAAATTTGTTAAGCTGGCCGATAAATACATGCTCTTGAACGAGTTGCGTGGCGATTTGCTGGATGTAACCTCCAATGCCAACAACTATTTAAAACAGCTGGGCACGCAGACCGTTGCAGCCGATAATCCTTATGCCGATCCGAAGCCTTTTTACGAAGTAATTATCAACTGTAATGATGCCCTGAAGAACTTCAACATCATGCGGGAGAAAAAGCTGTTGGATAATACCCAGTATTACCAGCGTTATACCGATATCCTGTTTCTGCGCAGTTGGTTATACCTGCAACTGGGCATCCATTATGGCACTGTTCCTTACGTAACCGATGCCTTAACCACCATTGCCGACCTGCAGGATGAAAGCAAGTTTCCTAAACTCGCTTTTGAAGATCTGTTAAGCCGTTTGATCGCTGAAACAGAAGCCACGCCAAGAGAATATTTAAATCAGAATACTTCAGCTGCCAGTCCAACGCTCATTTTGCCAATGGATGTGTATACCGTTAAAGATGGTGTTTTTAAATTTTTTATCCAGCGCCGCTCATTTTTAGGCGACCTGAACCTTTGGAAAGGGAACTACCTAAAGGCTGCAGGTTATTATAAAGATGTGATGGAAACAGGTACCAATTCGAGTACCGGCAGCGACCAGCAGATCGATTTGTACGATACCTATCGCGTAGGTGACGACAACTCACAGGATCACTCTTTAAAAACCACGGCTGTACTCAATCCATGGACCAAGATTTTTTCTGCACCATTGGCCGATCGTATTGCCAACTGGGAACGGATGTGGACATTGCCTTTTAGCAGCAACTTTTCGCCTGGTAATCCATTGTTTGCACTGTTTTCTAAATCAGGCGATTATCTGGTGAAACCATCCAGCTTATCAATCCGCAACTGGAACAACCAAATACGTACAGATGGAAGTTTAACCGATAGAAGAGGCTTGGATATGTCTTACCGTTTGGTGAATGGCATTGAGCCTGAGGTATTAAAATATTCGCAAAATTATAGCTTGAGTACGCCTTTTGATAAAACAGGGGTTTGGGTGATTTACCGTGCTGCTGTTTTACATCTGCGTTATGCAGAGGCGGCCAACCGGTTAGATCGACGGGTTTTGGCTGGTGCTTTGGTAAACAGTGGGATTAAAGCTGCTTTTGGTACCAAAGCATTATATAATGGCGTACCTGATAGCTATCCTTTTGATTTTAATGGCGATGGAGGAACCATCAGGGGCAACTGGTACCGTAATTCGGGCATCAGGGGGCGTGCTGTAAACCAGGATTACCCAATCACCGTAGCCAGTACAGTTTTAGAAGTAGAAGACCGGATTATGCAGGAAGAAGCCTTAGAGACCGCATTCGAAGGTTATCGCTGGCAAGATTTGTTGCGCATCGCTTTGCGCAGGCAGGCTACCGATCCCAATTATCTGGCCGATAAAATCGCAGCCAAGTTTGAAGCCGCAGGCGATGGCGCATCGGCCGCTTTGGTACGCTCACGCCTGGCCAATAAGGAAAACTGGTACCTGCCTTTCAAATTAAAATAAAATCCTACATCATCCTATTATATAATAGCAATTAAAATCTACCAAATGTTAAATAGAAAGAAACCCGATCAATTGATGATCAACCATAGTGTGAAAAAATATTTTAAAAGTTTAGTATGTATATTGTTTTTAGGCTTAACGGCGCATATTGCCCAAGCGCAGCAACTGGCTTTTCCTGGTGCGGAGGGCTTTGGCCGTTTTGCCATTGGCGGTCGAGGAGGCACGGTGTACCATGTAACCAACCTGAATGATACCGGTGCTGGCTCTTTTAGGGATGCGGTAAGTAAACCGGGCAGAACGGTTGTGTTTGATGTTTCAGGTGTCATCAAAATAGGTGGCAAAATTGCCGTATCACCAAGAATCACTATTGCAGGCCAAACCGCTCCAAAAGAAGGAATCACCATTTACGGAAATAGTGTTTCTTTTAAAGATTCGACCATTGTGCGTTACATCCGCTTTAGGGGCAGCATTAACATGTCTAAAGGTTCTTGTACCGTAGTTGCCGATGACCTGAACGATATTATATTCGACCATGTTTCAATCGAATGGGGGCGTTGGGATAACCTGCACATCAAAAAAAGTAAAAATGTAACGCTACAATATTGTGTGGTTGCCGAAAGTATCGATCCACAACGTTTTGGCGCTCTTTTAGAAGTGCCAGAATACGTAACGATGCATCATTGTCTGTTTGCGGGAAACCAGAGCCGTAATCCCAAAGCAAAGGCCAAAATCGAATTTATAAACAATGTGGTGTACAACTGGGGTAAAAGTGGTTTTGTAGGTGGACATTCGAGCGCTGATCATTATCAGGATCTCGTGGCTAATTATTTTATCTCCGGACCAAGTTCTACCGATAGTTTTTTAAGCATGTTCAGCAAAACAGATCATGTTTACCACCGGGATAATTATACCGACCTCAATAAGGACGGAAAACTAAATGGCCGTCTCATTACTGATGAAGACTTTATCAAGGAAACAGCCACGCTTCTCAAAGAACCTTCGCTTCTGCCAAAAAGCAGCGTTAAAATAAGCACGGCAGCAAAGGCTTATCAAACAGTTTTGGCAGAAGCGGGTTCTTCATTAAAAAGAGATGCAGTAGACCTCCGTATTATGGGCTATTTAAAAAGTATCGGCACAAAAGGTGCTATATTTAAAACCGAGGCCGATGCCGGCGGACAACCAGAGGCTAAGCTGGTTAAATTAAGCGTAAAGGATGCAGACCAAGACGGGATTCCAGATGCTTGGGAAAAATCAAAACGCTTAAACCCGACAGATGCTATGGATGCGCAGAAAATTAATGTAAATGGCTATAGCAACCTAGAGCAATATTTAAATGATTTAGTAAAATAAGCGGTATGTGTAGAATCAAAAACCAATTTAAGTGCTTGATGCTTTTTGTAATGCTTTTCATCTGCAATACTGTTTTTGCACAGATTGATCGGGAGGCATTGGTAACACGGCATACCGTTATCGTAAAAAAAATAGACTCCCTATCTTCCTTATCGGTAGGCAATGGTCGCTTTGCCTTTACGGTTGATGCTACAGGACTGCAAAGTTTTCCTGATCGCTATGCGAAAGGCGTTCCACTTGGTGCCCAATCGCAATGGGGATGGGGATCGTACAAAAATGAAGGTAAGTTTAACATCACCGAAGCCTATAAATATTACGATCAATACGGCCGCAAAGTACCCTATACCGTACAGTTAAATACACCACTTAGAGCTAAAGAGGCTACTAATTATTTTCGCCAGAATGTACACCGTTTACAATTGGGGAATATTGGTTTCGATCTGATTAAAAAGAACGGACAGCTGGCCAAAGCCAACGATATCAAAAACATTAACCAAAACTTAAACCCCTGGACGGGTGAAATTAAGAGTAGCTTTACCTTAGAAGGGATTCCTGTTGAGGTAACTACGGTTGGGCATCAGGATCTTGACCTGATCAGTGCATCGGTTTCGTCGCCTTTAATTGCAGCTGGAAGATTAAAAATCAGGGTTAGGTACCCCGTAGCTACTGGCGAATGGGCAGATGTAGGTAATAATTGGAGCAACAGCAGCAAGCATCATTCACAGTTGGTAGCACAAAGTGCCGATGGTGGGGTAATTAAGCGCCAGATCGATTCTGCGGTTTATTATACTTCCTTTTCGTGGAAGGGTAAGGCTCAGTTGACGGAGAAACAGGCACATTATTTTACCATTACACCCAATAAATTTAGTCAACAGTTCAGCTTCAGTTGTCTTTTTTCGCAGCAGCGAAGCACACAGGCTGTTCCTTCTTTTGCATTGAGCCTAGAAAATAGCCAGGAGCAGTGGAAAGCCTTTTGGATGAGTGGTGCTGCGGTAGATTTTAGTGGAAGTACTGATAAACGTGCATTTGAACTCGAACGCAGGATTATCCTTTCCGAATACCTCACCAAAATACAATGTTCGGGCGATTTCCCCCCACAAGAAACTGGTTTAACCTACAACAGCTGGTTTGGCAAACCGCACCTCGAAATGCATTGGTGGCATGGGGTCCATTTTGCATTATGGGGCAGGCCTGAATTGTTAAACCGAAGCACCGATTGGTATTTCACAGTGGCCAATAAAGCCAAAAAAATTGCACAGATACAAGGATTTGATGGCTTACGCTGGCAGAAAATGACCGACAATAAAGGGAACGAAAGTCCATCATCAATCGGTGCCATGTTGATCTGGCAACAGCCACATTTCATTACCTTCGCCGAACTGGAATACCGTGCACAGACAGATGAAAAAGTATTGCAAAAATACAAAGACCTTGTATTTAAAACAGCCGATTTTATGGCTTCATTTGCCCATTTCGACGCTGCAAAAGGATGTTATGTACTCGGACCCGGGCTAATTCCTGCACAAGAACGTTTTAAGGCCGAAACAACCTTTAACCCCACTTATGAGCTGGCTTATTGGGAATGGGGATTGAAAACCGCTCAGGAATGGCGTTTGCGTTTAGGTTTGCCACGAAACCCAAAATGGGATGATGTGATGGCTAAATTATCACCCCTGCCGATACAAAATGGCGTGTATCTGGCTGCAGAAAGTGCACCTGATTCTTACACCAATCCCGAATATAAAACCGATCACCCTTCTGTATTAGGGGCATTTGGTATGTTGCCGGAAACAAAGTTATTGGATAAAGCAACCATGCGTAAAACCTTTGATCTGGTTTGGAAAGACTGGAGCTGGAATGATACCTGGGGATGGGATTTCCCGATGACAGCCATGACAGCCACACGCTTAGGCATGCCCGACAAAGCGATTGATGCCTTGCTAATGCCCGTACAAACCAATACTTACCTGATTAACGGTCATAACTACCAGGATGATCGTCTTCGCATTTATTTGCCTGGAAACGGAGGTTTACTTACCGCTGTGGCTTTAATGTGTGCTGGCTGGGACGGAAATAATACCACAAATCCTGGCTTCCCTAAAGACGGAACCTGGAAGGTGCAATGGGAGGGCTTTAAGAAGATGATGTAGGAGGGAATGGAATCGGTAAGGCTATAGATTTTGATTCATAGCATTTCGGCCTGACATACTTACCGGAGTAATCACTTTTAGAAGTTTTTACTCCGGTTTTTTATGTTTAACATGTTGATTACTATGTTGTTATGTGTGTTTTTAAATTTTTATTGCCGGTTCGTGCAGGCTTGTCGGCAATTAGACCTATGCTGAAATCCTGATTTTTATCAAAAGCAGGCCTAAACTAATACAGGTTTTTCGGTTTTGCCGGTAGTGATTAGCTGGTAAAGACTTTGCTGGATGAGCAGCGCCCATGTCGCGCCCTTGAATTCTCCCGACCACCATTTTCTCGGATCTATTACCGCGTCAAAAACTTCTTTTGGTGTCTGATCTACCAGTATGGTAGTCGTAAAATTTGTTGTTTCCATAATAATTAATTTAATTAAAAAAGCTGTTCCTGGGGAGGCTTAATGCCTGCCAGGCGTAAGTAAACGGTAGTTTGTCCCCTGTGATGTGCCTGATGCTCCAAAACCTTAATTATTGCTATTCCTGTTGTCATTTCGAACTTTCCAAGCATTTGTATGCTTCTCTCCAATTGGGTGTCTGACATTTTTTTAAGACTATCGATGATAAAGTCATAACTGGCAGCAATCAGCTTGCTTACATTAGCTTTCGATTTATCGCTGCTTTTTTCGAGCTGACCAACAGAATAAGGACTTTTTATGCCCATAGCTGCCGAAGCCAGGCCAAAGTTTGCATCTGCAAGGTGTAAGAGCTGCTCAGCGAAAGAGCGCATCTCAGGTGTGGGCTTTAAGGCATAACTACTTTCCGGCATGATATTAATATATGCCTGGGTATAAGCTTTAGAGCGTTCCCATTCTTTTACCAGATCGGTTACTTTTTGCTGTGCTCTCACCAATTGAGCGGCCATGATGAGGCATATTGCCAGTACTAGATTTTTAAGTTTCATATTTTTAAATTATCGAAGTTTATCAATCGTTTTTCAAATTTAGGGTTAAAAGAGGTACCACCGGATAGGTGAAAATGGACATTATGGCGGGTTGATTTGGACAAGAGTTCTTTGTGCCATTATCTTAAGAACCATGAAACACTTAACTATAGATCAGGGGCGCTGTTTCCCAATGTTAAATGATTATTTTAAATTTTATTTAGTTGGGATATGGTATTTTTTTAGCTTATTGCAGGTCAAAAAGGGTCTCTGTGCAAAATTGCCTCCAGGGTAGCCACAAGAATAGTCTAGACGATGGTTTTATACTTTTTGTCGATAAAACACCGTCAATGTGCCTTATTAAATAAATTTCCTTATGAAAAGAGTTATGTTACTTTCAGCTTTTGCCTTTTCTACCATTATTGCCCTTGCGCAAAACGTAAACTGGGTTGAACGGAATGGCGCCTTAAAAGTTGTTGGTGGGAAAATCTTGAACCGAAAAAATATTGAACCACAGCTGCGTGGTGTAAGTTTGTCGTGGAGCATCTGGGGAGGCAAAAAGTATTATAACCAAGATGTTGTAAACTGGCTTAAATCTGATTTTAATATCAATTTATTGCGTGTGTCTATGGCGGTTCAGCCAGATAATGGTTATCTGCAGGATCCCCTTGGACAGGAAAAGCTCATAACCGAAACGATCGATGCGGCCATTAAGAAGAATCTGTATGTGGTGATTGACTGGCACGATCACCATGCAGATGAACATTTGGATCAATCAAAAATATTCTTTGCAAAAATGGCCAAAAGGTACGTCGGGAAACCGAATATTATTTATGAGATATTTAATGAGCCAGAAAAAATAGCATGGCAAACCGTTAAGGATTATGCGGTGCAGGTAATTGCCGAGATCAGGAAATACGATGCTGAAAATGTAATTGTTGTTGGTAGCCCGCATTGGGACCAGGATATAGACGTGGTTGCCAAAGATCCAATCAAGGGATTCAGCAACATTGCTTATTCTTTTCATTTTTATGCGTCTGAACCAAGCCATCAGGAAGTTTTAATGAGGCGGGCTGATAATGCAATTTCTGCTGGTCTGCCCATTTTTGTAACAGAGTGGGGTGTGGGCGAGGCTAATGGCGATGGTATATTCGATACCAGTAAAACCGATAAATGGTTTTCTTGGATGGAGAAAAACAAATTGAGCTGGGCAAACTGGAATATTACCGATAAAAAAGAAACAACTGCACTGTTAATGCCTGGTGCATCTCCAAAAGGAAAATGGAAGCCAGAAATGCTTAGTCCGGCAGGGAAATACATTAGGACGACGCTCAGGAGCCTGAACAAATAATATCAGATTTCCTGGCTTAAATAAATAATCCCGTTCCAGAAAAATTCCACGCGAACGGAAAATTATTCCAATCAGATAACTGCCAATTTCTCGTTGTGATTGTGCGTTTCCCTGATCATATCGATATCCCCTGAAGTGATTAACGCTATGCAACCAGTTCCTAAAGGAAGGTCGTGATTTACTATTCTTTTTACGTTATGGCCGTGGCTTCAGGTAGAATGAACTTTTTAATCCACTCAAAAAAAGTTTCATTACAAAACGATACTTGTTGTGGTGTTTTTATTTAATAAATCGTTTTAGATGGATGAAAAATAATATATTAGTGTCGTAGAACCAAAGATCCTTAATCTCCAGATAATATGAAAAATATAGGTTTACCAATCCTATTCCTGATAATACTATTGCAGGTATATGGTGAAAATGTTTGCGCCCAGACAGCAAAACTACCTACTAAATGGACTGAGCAGGCAATAGCGGCCCAAAATCCTTTTCCCGATTATCCCCGGCCCCAGATGGTACGCGGAGAATGGAAGTCGTTAAACGGCAAATGGGATTATATCGGTGGAAAAAATAAACTTAATGCACTCAATCCAAAAATGCCGATTGCATTTGCTGGAAAACCTGAACAGATACTTGTTCCATACTGCCCTGAATCGGTGATCTCGGGTATTGAGCGCAATCAGGAGGTTAACATGTGGTACCGCAGGCGTTTCGAAATCCCACAGAACTGGAAGGGTAAAAATATTTTAATCAATTTTGAGGCTGTTGATCATGATGCAACTGTTTTCGTTAACGGAAAAAAGGCAGGGTCTCATGCGGGTGGCTATGATGCCTTTTCGCTGGATATTACCCCATTGCTAAAATCTGGAAGTAATGAGCTAATTGTTGCCGCTCACGATTCCAATGATGGCAGAATGCCTTCGGGCAAAAATGGACCACGGGGAGATTATACTTTCAGCTCGGGTATCTGGCAGAGCGTATGGCTTGAACCGTTGGGCGCAGCTCACATCAAAAATATCAGGCTATTGCCCGATCTGGAAAATAACAGGCTCAAGGTAACTGTCGATGCAAATTCCTCCGCCATATCCGCGGTAGCACTTGATGGCAATAAGATCGTATCCCAGGCGCAGGGAAATAATGGAAAGACTTTTTATCTGCCAATCCCAAATCCAAAGTTATGGTCTCCCGATGAACCTTTTCTTTATGATCTTAAAATCACGCTCAAGGATCAGAACGGTGAAACCGTTGATGAGGTAAAGAGCTACTTCGGTATGCGCGATATCAGGTTGGGCAAGGTGTCTGGTATGATGCGTCCGCTGTTGAACGGAAAGTTCATCATGCAGGTTGGTCTTCTCGATCAGGGCTATTGGCCAGATGGAATTCTAACCGCTCCCACAGAGGAGGCGCTGAAATCTGATCTGGAATTTACAAAAAAGGCAGGTTTCAACCTCATCCGCAAACATATGAAAACCGAGCCGAAACGTTTTTACTATTGGGCAGATAAACTGGGTGTGCTGCTTTGGCAGGACATGCCCGCAATCTGGTACCAGAATGAGGATACCGCAAAAGTACGCTCCATTTTTCGTAAGGAGCTCAAGGCGGTAATGGATGAACATTACAACTCACCCTCAATTATTGCCTGGGTACCCTTTAATGAGAACTGGGGTGCTTTTGATGTGCCGGCGATTACGGACTGGGTAAAAAATTACGATCCCTCAAGACTGGTAAATGGAAATTCGGGATTTAACAACAATCCCGGTTATCAGAAAGCGGCCGGTGATCCAGGTAATGGAGACTTTGTGGATACCCATATTTATATAGGCCCTTATGATGCCTCCAGGCCGGACGATAAAAGGGCGGCATCTTTGGGAGAGTTCGGCGGTGTGGGGCTTTTTGTTAGGGGGCACATGTGGCCTGTGGAAAACAATGCATATGCCTATGAACCCACCAGTGCTGCGTTGACGGATAGGTATGTACTGCTGATGAGCCAGGTTGAACAGCTGATGAAGTACAAAGGCCTTAGTGTAGCGGTTTACACCCAGACAACCGATGTGGAGCATGAGGTTAACGGATTGCTGACCTATGACCGCGCGGTTGAAAAAATGGATATCAAGAGGGTAAATGAAATAAACAGGGCGGTGATAGCTGAGGGAAAAAGGTTAAATGCTCTGGGAGGACACTAGAATAGGTGGCAGGGCGGGTTATTGATAAAGACCTTTCATTTTAGCTACTGGGAAGATACAGCTGGTAAAGAATTAACACTGCTCTGTGATAAGGTTACCAGCATATTGCCTCTTTTAATCGCCCCCCTCTAAACAGACCTTGGTAGCTAGTATTTAGCCAAAAGCAAAGGAGCTGGATGACAGGTTTACAATGAATCGTCATCTCGACCGTAGTAGAGAGATCTTTTAATATTGTCCAAAGATCTTTCCTCTGAAGGAGTTCCTTTGGAACACTACACGTTGCTCCGGTCGAGATGACGCCGATTTTTTAGAATCTGTCATTGATAGCGATGACATCGATTACTCCCATTGGCACTTTATCTAAAAGTTCCGAATCGATGTTCTCTTCAGTTAATAAAACTCTAGGTTTGGTAGCATAAACTCCAGCCACTAAATTATCGTAAGCCCAGTTTATTTTTCAACAGCTCTATCCTTATCAACGGAGATAATTAAAAATATCACCCGGTTCAAAATCTTTTACTTCTCCGCTTACATCAAATGCTTTAGCTAAATCGGCGCCACTGTTTACTTTACTACCATTAAAGAAACCCCGGCCTGCTTTGTTAATCCTGGCAACATTAGCACTTGTACTTTGGCCGATAAAATATCTCCTGATGCACCAGTATAGTTGGCTAATATTGCTGTTCCGGTACCAATGTTAGGTATATGGTTAGTAGGACTGTCCCTGAATCTGTATTCTGCTCTTTTATTTAGAAAGTAGATAAAAAAATATTATGTTTGCGACTTTATTTTTAATAAGTCTAAATAATGTTTAATCCTTGTTTTATGAAGATAACCTTTATCCATTCGGCGCTATGTCTTTTTTTCTTTTTGTTTCTCTCATACAATGCTTCTGCGCAACAGACCGCAAAACTGCAGGGATATGTACGTGATGGTCAGGGAAACCCACTTCCCGGTGCTACCATCAGTGTTGAGAATACAAAATTAACTACCTCAACAAATAACAAAGGTTATTACAGGTTGCAAGTGAGCCAGGGCAAGCTAATTTTACATTTCAATTTCATTGGTTTTAGACAATCAGTCAAAACGATCGAAATCAGTGAGGATACAGATGAAAATGTTGTTCTGGCTGAATCAAATTCGGATCTTCAGCAGGTAGAAATTACCGGGCGTAAAGAAAAAGCCTATAAAACCAAGGCGACCTTTATTGGTAAGATTGAAAATGAACTCAAAGATATTCCTCAATCTGTTTCCTATGCCAGTAAGGAATTGATTGCCGATCAGGGCCTGATGCGCGTTGGTGAGGTAGTGAAAAACTTTAGCGGGGTAAATCAGTTCAGTTTTTATGATGACTTAACCATCCGTGGCTTTCGTGTAAATGGACAGAGCAATACCCAGTTGCTGAACGGACTAAGAACAAGTACAGGTTTCTGGAAACAGTCGCTCGCCAATTATCTGGAAAGGGTTGAAGTGCTAAAAGGTCCGTCTTCTGCACTTTTTGGAAATGCAAGTCCAGGTGGTGTGGTAAACCGGGTAACCAAAAAGCCGCTTGATGAAACCAGAAGATCCATTAGTATGACTATGGGAAGTTTCAATACATTCCGCGGGCTTGCCGATTTTACCGGCCCCGCATCAAAAGACAGTACCTTGCTTTACCGATTAAACCTTGGCTATGAAAATGCAGAAACTTTCAGGGATTTAATGTTTGATAGAAACTTTGTTATAGCCCCTTCGCTTACCTTCGTTCCATCCGAAAAAACGAGGATAAACTTTGATCTGGTATATACCGATTCGAAAAGCAGGCTTGACAGGGGGCAGCCGATTTTTGGTAGCTTCGATTTAAATTCGACTCCTCAGTCGCTATCCCTGAACACTACAAACGATTACCTGAACGAACTAACCTATAATGCAACGATCTCCATTACCCATAAGATCAGCGATGTATTGAGCCTGAACGCTTCATATCTAAAAACAGGATATTCGGAGGATCTTAACGAGCACCGTACTTCCAATTCTTATGGTGTTGATGGGAATGGAGCTGTGATCAATAATCTTGCTGGGATGAATGTCCAAATTAGAAAACGCAAGCGTTTTATCGATAACTTCTCCGGGTATATCAACTACACGCCTACAACCGGGCCGATATCACATAAGATCGTAGCAGGTTATGATTTTGGGAGTGAAAAAACGCCTGTAGGCGGTTCGCAGATGACAGCAAGTGGTTATAGAAATGCAGCGAACAACGGTTCTATCTCGACCTATGTGGTCGCCAATAAGAGCAGGTATCTCCTTGATGCTGCAGGAAACCCAGTACCCAATGTTCCGCACTTCAATCTTAACGACCCGCTTTCATCCCAGAGAATGCAGGATGATAGCAAACTTTTCTTTGCTCAATCTGTAGTGGCCCCAGCATATTATTATCTTAACTCAGGGTATATTCAGGATCAGTTAAAAATTGGCGGGCTGCAGGTTTTACTTGGAGTGCGTTATGAATATTATACTGATTTTGCCAATTATAAAACTCAAACCGAAGCGAAAGCAAATTCTCATGCCTGGTTGCCACGATTAGGCGCTGTTTATGCCATTAATTCAAATATCAACTTTTATGGAAGCTACGTTGAAGGATACAATCCTCAGACCTCCGCCACCATATCGAACCCAAATGCAGGTGGGCCATTTGATCCCTTGAAAAGCAATATGATCGAATTTGGTGCAAAAACCAGCTGGCTCAGGGATCAACTAAGCATTACCGCCGCCGTGTATCAGATCAAACAGACCGGAGCGCTGTATGCAACACCAGGCGTAATTGATGTACTAAGGCAGATAGGGGATGAGCAATCTAGAGGGGTCGAAGTTGATGTCGTTGGAAAAATTATGCCGAACTGGAATGTAATTGCATCGTATTCATACAACAGGGCGAAGATACTTGAAAGCGGTACAACGGGAGAGATTGGGATTCAAAAGCCGAACGCACCAAAAAACACAGCGAATCTGTGGACGCGCTATAACTTTATTGATGGTGCAGCCAAAGGTTTTGGTATAGCATTAGGGATAAATTATGTGGATAAAAGAAACCTGAACTATGATGCGAAGTTCTCGCCTGAAGATCAGATTACCTTACCATCATTCACGCTTCTTAATGCCGGGCTGTTCTATAATATCGGCAAACTCCAGCTTCAGCTAAATGCAAATAACATAGGAAATAAAAAACACTGGGTGGGCGGATACGATTATCTACGGTTATTTCCGGGGCAGCCAGAGAACTATATGCTAACGGTTGGATATTCATTTTAATGGCCAAAAGTAAATTCAAAAAGATTACTGGCTGGCTCCATCTTTGGATAGGGCTGATAACGGGAGTTGTTGTACTGATTGTATCCATCACGGGATGCATTTATGTATTCAATGGGGAGATATTTGATACCGTCCACCGGGATATTGTTTATGTTCAGAAAACCGGCCGGCCGAAGCCGGTTTCTGAATTGCTTGTCAATGCACAACAAGCGGTTGGCCCTGGTAAAGTCCTTTCAAATGTGAAGATTTCAGCAGACAACAAAAGCTATGTGTTTTCTGGTTTTAAGGTTAATAAAAAGGAAAAGATCAACCTTTGGTACTTTAGCCAATTTGAGTATTTAAATGATATTTATGTGGATCAGTACACAGGAAAGGTCCTGGGGATAATTGATGTGCGTTACGAATTTTTCAATATCGTTGAGCAGCTGCACAGACAGTTGTTATTGGTAAAACCTATCGGAAGTCTTATAGTAGGTTCCTGCATTCTTCTATTTCTTGTGATGCTCATCAGCGGTTTTATCCTTTGGCTGCCAAAAAACTACAAGCAGTTTAAAAAAAGTATTACAATCAAATGGAATGCAAAATGGAAACGGGTAAATTATGATCTGCATAATTCATTGGGGTTTTATGTTCTGCCGGTGGCAATGCTTATTGCCATTACAGGTTTGGTATGGTCTTTTAAATGGTGGGAAACCGGGATTTATAAACTTTTGGGAGACAAGGGGAAGGTCGGTTTTGCGAGGACATTGCCTACAATTAATGTTAGTGATTCGACATTAAACAAGATTGACCTCATCCATTATGACCTGGTAAAAAAACTAAATGGCGACTGGTCGCAGATCGGAATCGGCATCCCGACTGAAACCAATAAGGTTTCGACCTCATTTGTTAGTATTGAGAGCAATAAGGATGGCTGGCGGGGTGTTAGTTATTATTTTTATGATGGTAGGACCGGAAAAATAATCGACGTTTTACCGCATTCACAGAAAACGCTGGGCATGAAATGGAGAAATTCAAATCTTCCGATGCATACAGGTAGAATATATGGTATGGGTACACAGCTATTGGCTTTTTTTGCCTCTTTGATCTGTGCTTCCCTTCCGATTTCAGGGTTTCTGATCTGGTTGGGAAAAAGGAGGAAAAAGCCTAAGTCTTCCCTCAAGTTGGGTTTGAATGCTTAAAAATGGACATTAATTTTGATATTGAACTATGATATTTTTATCCAATATTTCAGATAGAAAAGATCGAGCTTTTTGACTTATGAGATGAGAGATGTCATTTCTTTTCGCAATGCCATATCCGTGAAATCTCGCTCTTGTGGCAGCATCGTTCAGAAATATCATATCGAGTTCCCTTAAGAACCGGATGAACACCTCCTTAAATATATGGGAGCTATTGTCATCTCTCGCAAAGACAGATTTTGAAACTAAATTTACATTTTCAGTCACGCATACCATTCTTAATAAACCCAGGTTGTCTAAAAACCCTATCCTTCTTAAGTAATCCGGGGAATGGTATAGCCGACTATGCTTTTCAAAAGTTAAACGCTTTATTTCAACCAATTCATCGATAAAATTGGATAGCGACTTATACCGTATACACTGCTTTTTGATCAAAATACGTTCTTCATTCATTATTTTTTCTAAAACACAGATCACCAGCTCGTCTTTGTTTTTAAAATACAAATATAGAGATGGAATACTCACCCTTAACGATTTGGCTATATCTTTAAGGGGAGTTTTTTCAATTCCAAAATGTGAAAAAAGCTGTATAGCGGCATCTATTATCGTACTTCGATTTAACATATCATATAAATTTCATAAGGATATTCGACAACACTAACTGAACTATTTTCATCTCTGACTTGCCAGCCCCTTTTTAATCTTCATCATAATTCCATCAGGAACAAAATTGGGAAGTTTAGCGTTAAACCAGTTTTGAAAACCAACTACTTTTTTTCCATTTCCTTCTAACAGATGCTTTACACCCTGTATTGCCACTTCTTTGGGAGTCATCGGCTTGGTTTTATGAAGGTTGGTAGTTTGCATCTCAGGTGTGGTAAATCCGGTATCCACAGTACCAGGATAAAGAGACGAAACGGTAACTCCGGTACCTTCCAATTCGGCAGCGAGTGTTTCACTAAATGCCTTTACGAAAGCCTTGGTGGCAGAATACACAGAAAAATAAGGCATCGGTAAAAATGCGACCACCGATGCTATGTTCATAATCCGGCCAGATTTGCGGCTGACCATATCTTGTGCAAAAAGTTTAGTCAATACAACCAAACTGGAAATATTTAATTGAATCATACTCAATTCTTCTTCCAATGGCGTTTCAGTAAAATTGCCATAATTGCCAACACCAGCATTATTTACCAGATGGGTCACCAATAGGTTTTCATCTTTCACCTTTTGGTAAAGGTTTTTAGCTGCATTCACATCAGAAAGATCTGTAGCGAAATATTGAGCCAGAATGCCAGACTTGTTTATTAGTTCTGATTGCATTTGCTGTAATTTGTTCTCTGTACGGGCAACCAAAATCAGGTTCTTTTTTTGTGCTGCCAATTGATTGGCCATTTCGTAGCCAATTCCGGATGATGCTCCAGTGATTAATATGTATTCTTTCATCTTTAGTAAAATTTATGTGGGTAATGCTTTAATTCGTTTTACAGGGTACTTCTAACCTTTATTTTCTATTTCAGGAAATCAGCGTTTTGATAAGCTGGGTTTGGATAAGTATAAAAACCTTCTCCTGTAGAAATACCGAGTTTATTTTGATCAATGAAGTTCTCTTTCATAAAGCCCTGTCTTTGCTTCCAGACCTCGTCTCCACTTGACTCTGCAATTGAGCTCACTACATTGTAGGCTGTATTCATTCCAACAAAGTCTAACATAGCCATTGGCCCCAGATCAACCCCCAGGCTTTTCATCCAGGTCTTGTCAATAGAGGCCACATCGGCAACACCATTTCGGTAGAGGTCGAACCCAGCTATCAATAAAGGCAATAAAAGCGAGTTCGTGATGTAGCCGGGCTGTTCTTTATAGATTGGTATGGATATCATCCCGATCGATTTAGTGAATTGAACTATCTGCTCAAAAATTTCGGGATCTGTACTGGGATGTCCCATAATTTCCGCCAAGTTATTCTTTAGCAGATTAGTGGCGAAGTGCAAAGCCAAAAACCGTTCAGGCCTGCCTGTTTCAGCCGCAAATTGGCTTGGCAACAATGTAGAAGTGTTGGTGCAGAAAATTGTTTTCTCCGGAGCCAAAGCACCCAGTCTGGAATAAAAATCTTTTTTTATCTGAATGTTTTCCGGAATCGCTTCAATCGTGAGATCGGCATCTTTTACGGATGCCGCCACATCTGTTGTAAAGTTTATGGTTGAGACTGCAATATCCAAATCGGCAGGTTTCGCGTTCAAATCCTGCTGATACGATTTTTTAAACTGCTCGAACTTCAGCTTTGCATTCGCCAATAGTTCTTCGTTGATATCGAACAAAGTCACATTATAGCCATGGTAAGCGGTCTGAAAGGCAATCTGCGCACCCAGTACGCCAGATCCAAATACGGTAACGTTTTTAATTTTCATCTTTTAATTTTTAAGTATGCGGTTAATCAGGTTAATCAAGAACAGTCTCAATTCCAGAAACAAGTCTTCCCATCTATTTTGACATATCATATCTTTTCGTGCAATTGTGGAGGTATAAGCTTGTACATTACCGGGGTAACAATCCTTGATAATATAGTAGAGCTGATCAGCCCCCCAATCAATACAATGGCAAGTGGCGCTATCTGCGGATTGGGATTCATGGCAATCGGGATGAGACCGCAAATGGCTGTAATAGAAGTAAGTACAACAGGAAGGAACCTGGTTTCCCCGGCAATATGGATCGCCTCATCTATGCTTTTTCCATCTTCCCGCAATTGGTTGGTAAAATCAACCAGTAACAACGAATTCTTTACCTGTATGCCCGATAAACCAATGAAACCGATGATCGATACCAGCGACATCGGATTTCCTGTCATCAGCAGAAATATCACCCCACCCAAAACGCCCAAAGGAATAATTGATAAAACGATAATGATCCCCTTAAATGTCTTAAATTGTAGCAGCAGCACAGCGATAAACAGGAATGTACTCAGGATGATCACTGAAAGGAAATTTCCGCCAAGCGCATCACCTTCCGATTCAGCCTCCCCAGACAGTTTATAATAATAGCCTTTGGGCATTTTTAATTTGTTGAGTTCGGGCACAATATCCTTGAGGATATCATTTGCCAAAACATTATCCTTGGTGAGGGAGGTAACCTTTGCAAACCGTGATTTATTGAAATGATTAATTGCAGTTGGAGAGGTTTCCAGCCCAATGGTTGCAATCTGATCGATCTGAATTGGTGCACCCTGGATATTGTTCACATAAAGGTTCTTTAATGCATTTAGATTTGAAAACTTATTACGTGGAATGGTGATTACAACATTCCTCGAATCACCCCTGTCATCAATGTAATCCCCAACAGTTAGTCCGGCAACAGCCAACCTGATCACCTTGTCAATGTCGCTGGTCAGTACGCCCAATGTCCGCGCCTTTGCCTTATCGATCTTGATCTTTACATCTGACTTATAGGCATTGAGTTCATTGTTGATGAAAAAAGTACCTGGATGTTTACGTAACAGCTCCTCCACTTTGAACGAGAGCGATCGCAGGGTATCCTGATTCTCTCCAAAAACCCTGACCACAATATTCGCCTCTATCGGTGTACCCTGTTCAAAATCCTTCACCTCTATTTTTGCATAGGGGAAATCAGTGAATTTGTTTCTAAGCGTTTTAATCAGTTCAGTTTTGTCATTTGGGCTTGTCTCTTCTTCCAATTGCACAAAAATCTGAGCAAAATCCGGTTTTATATCCTGCTGGTGCACGTTGTAATAGATCTGTGGATTACCTTTTCCTACATTTGAGGTGTAGTAAACGATTTCCTTATGCTTTTTCAGTTCCATTTCCACCAGCTTTGCAGCTTTATCGCTTTCTGGGATATTTGCCTGTAGCGGCATTTTAATATTGATCAGAAACATTGGCTTTTCTGAGGTTGGAAAAAGTTTAAACCCTGCCAGTGGGAAGAGTAAAAAGGCCAATACGCTTAATGCAATGGAAATACTAATGGTTACCTTTGGCCACTTTAGCGCCAATGGCATAATACCACGATACGACCAGGTTAAAAAGCCCTGCAATTTTTTTAAGAAATAATTTCCTTCTCCATGGGTATGGGTTTTCAGGATTTTGCTGCCGATAAAAGGCACGAGTGTAAGCGCTACGATCATAGAAGCCAGTACACTGGTAATAATAGCCATAGGCAGGCTTCGGATAAATTCTCCGGCCATATCAGGCAGAAAAGCCAATGGTAAAAATGCAATCACAAGCGTTGCGGTACAGCCTACAACAGCTGCCCCAATCTGCTTGGTGCCCTTTAAAATGGCATCCTTTCTGGAATGGCCTTCCCTTAACCACCTTTCTATATTCTCTACAACAACGATACTATCATCAACCAATAGCCCCAATGCTACCACAAGCCCAACAATACTGAGCTGGTTGAGTGAGAAGCCTAAAAGGTTCATTGCAATAAGACCCAGGGCCAGTGAGAGTGGAATGGAAATCATCACGATCAGCGATGGCCTGAAGCCCAAAGGCAATAGGGTAACCACTACTAATAGTATGGCCAATCCAAAATCAAAGCCCAGGTGTCCCAGCCGCTTTGATACCATGTCTGCCTGGTCAAAATTTTTGACCATTTTAATGTTTTGTGGTAAGGTTTGGGAAAATTGTTCCAATACCGGAGTGTACTCCTTCTTAACCTGACTGATATCCACGTTGTTCTTCATCGAAGAGGTAACCAATATACAGCGTTGTCCATTGATTCTGGTAATGTGGTTAATGGTGCCGTCCATATAGCTAACGTGGGCCACATCCTTCAGGTATATTATTTTTCCGTTGGAATTATAAATGATCGTATTGGCCACATCTTCAACATTTTTAAACTTGCCACTGGTTTTTACATTAAAGACCTTACTGTCTATATTTATACTTCCTCCTGGAATGTCGGCCGCCTCACTTTGCAGACTGCCTATAACCAGGTTCAATGGTATTTTTAGCTGGGCCAGTTTATCGAGTTGCATGTCGATACGGATTTCCTGCTCTGGCATCCCGGTATACTTTACCTCCCTCAGATTGGTGATCTTTTCCAGCTGGGTCTTCAATTTGTCTGCATTGTCGCGCAATATTTTGGACGAAGCGGTGTTTGAAATCAGTGCAACCTGAATAATCTTTACATCTGATGAGGCAATTTTTTCGGTTTTGATCTGATAAATGTCCTTTGGAAGTTCACCGTTTTTCAACGCATTGATTTCCGTTGATATTTCCTGGTATTTGTTATCCACATCAACCCCATACTTGAACTTGATCTGTATCGCTGCTACGCCATCTTCAACCGTGGTCAGGATCTTATCAATGTTCTCCAGGCCATAGATCTTATTTTCTATGGGCTTTACCACCTGTTCTTCCATGTCCTTCGGACTGGTGCCAGGGTAGATTACCGTTACCAGATATTGCGGAGGGTGGGTAGTAGGATCCTCCGAGCGGGGCATGGAAAAGAGCGTAAGCAGTCCCACCACTGCCACAAGCACAAATATGATCAGGGTAAACTGGTAGTTCTTTACAGCAAAATTTGTAATTTTCATCTCGTGGTTTTTATTTGATAATTTTTACGGTGGACTGTTCGTTGAGGTAGGCGCTATTAGAAATAACTATGCGATCTATTCCTTCCAGTTTATCTTTTAGGTAAACATTTTTATTGTCAAACTTCAGGATGGTTACAGGCACTTTTCTAACGCTGTTTGCATCCTTAGGGGTAAAGATGTAACCTGTCTCTCCATCTGCCTCTACAAGGGCACTAAATGGGATCACAGTCCTGTTTTCTGAAGCATTGGTTTCGATTGCCGCCTTCCCAAACATGCCAATTGCAGGTTTCAGATTGCCCAACTGAAGCTTCAGCTCTACCTGAAAAGATCCGATAGCGGCATCTGCCGATTGAAGTTTACGCAATACAGTTGCCTGGAATGGCTGTTCGGGATATCCATCAAGATAAACAACCGCCCGTTGCCCTGCACTGATTCCTGCCCACTCCAGGTCGGTTACCCCAACCTTTAACAGGTAGCTATCACTTTTTTGGGTTGAGCCCGTCATCAGCACCGGCATTCCGCCACCAATCACTTCCCCTACACTGGCAACCTTTTTGGTTACAAAACCATCAGAGGCAGCATAGATCCTGGCATAACGCTGATTGAAGGCGGTTGCCTCACTTGTTTTTTTTGCAACATCCAATGCCGTTTTGGTGTTCTGCAATTGTTCCAGCGTAAATACGCTGTCTTTGTAAAGGTTTACCGCCCTGGCATAGTCACGAGCGGCCTTATCTACACCAAGATTCGCTTGGGCCAGACCGGCTGCAATCTCGGTGGTGTTCAAGGTGGCCAGCAATTGCCCCTTTTTAAAAAATTGTCCCTCATCTACCAGGATGCTGCTGATTACCCCACCAATTTTGAAGGAATAATTCGCTTCATTTTCAGTGCCTACCAGTCCAGTAACCTGTATGGAGTTTGTTACCCCAAAAGAGGAAAGGGGCGCAACTTTTACAGAAATGATATCTGGCTGGCCAAGGGGATTTATACTTTTCGGTTTTTCTTTGCAGGCAAACAATAGTGATGTAAGCGCAATAAGTGTGAGTTGTGTCTTCTTCATGATATTTATTGTATGTTGAAACTGGCGTTGGCACGTTCGATAGCGGTAAGGGATATCCAGGTGTCGAATAGGGCAATGTTGGATTGAAGTTGGGCATCTACCCATTGGTTCTGGGCATCAAGTAGTTCTATATAAATGGCCATTCCCTCTTTATAGAGCTTGGTCATGTCATTATAATAGGTCTGACTGGTTTTTAGTTGTGATTGGGCCGCCCGGTACTGAGCTGAAGCACTTTGCAGGTTTGCCCTGCGCACATTCAGTTCGGTAAGTAGTTGCTGGGTTACATGATTGGTCTGCGCCGACACAGCCTGTTCACTGGCAATAGCCTGTTTTATCTTATAACTGTTTCTTCCTGAGGAAAACAGGTTCCATTCCAATGAAACGCCCAATAGATAATATCTGCTTTTCTGGTTAAACTTCCAGTCAAAGGACTGAGAACCCAGATCGAGGGAAGTACCAACTTTAGGTATGAGATAAGATTTGGCAAGGCCGGTAAGGTTTTTATTTATTCCTTTGGCAATCTCAAGCTTCGCCAGTTCCTCGCGGCCATTCACATCATTAAGCAATAAATTATCCTGGGCGGGCAGCAATGGAACATCGTCGACCAGAATGGGATCCGTTAATGGCCTGTTCAAAAGAAAATTGAAATAATAACGGGCAGATTCTTCTGTTTTTTGAGCAGCGGTAAGTGATGCGTTTATTTTTGATACCTCGTTCTGGCTGCGGATCACAGCCGTACGGTTGATTTTGTTGTTCTCAAAGAGTTTCCGGTTTACCCTTTCACCTTCTTCGAGCAGTTTCAGAAAGGATTGATAAATCCTTATTGCATTAGTGGCTTTAAGATAGTTGTAATATGCCGTTTTAATTTCTTTGACCAGTTCACGTTTATACATCTGTATTTCCGCTTTTTGCAAGTCTACCTGTTGTGCTTTGATCCGCTTGTTATATACGAGTTCGGCATTTAGGATGGGAAGACTGGTGCGGAACTTGGCATCGTAGAAGTTATCGGGATTAAGCAGTATGCTCTGGTTCTCGAGCTGGGGAAAAGAGTTACTTCCTGTGAGCTGGTTCAACGTGGAGTAGGCGGCGTTAAAAAGATCACCTGTAGGAAAATCAATTGTTCTGCCTCCGTCGGCTTTTGTGTAAGTTGTAGAAAAAGTTACGCTGGGCAGGAACATGCTTTTTGCCTCTTGAAGGGCATAGATGTTCTTTTGCAAAAGGAAGTTTTGCTCCTTGATGCTCTGATTTGACGCTAGCCCCTGTGCGATATAGTCGTCCAAACGATTTTGGGCATTTAGCCCCAATGGGAGTAAGATGACTGAGAGCTGTAAGACGGTCAGTCTGTAAATAGTAGGCAGATTTCGAATGTAATTAATCATTGTAATAAAATTAAACAGTGTTCAGTAAAATATTAAAAAAAAGGTTAGCCCTTCTCAAGTAGTGAAACAAAACATGCATAACCATTCTCCATAAGTTCCTTGTTGGTCTTGTGTTCGAAACTCATAGTTCTGTCCTTACAGAAAAGAGCGCAGATGCCATGGGTAGCAGATAGGATCATGAATGTAAGATACTCTGGATCCATGTCTTTAAAGCGGCCAGCCTGTTGGCATTCTAAGACCAAGTCATGTAGGTACCTTATTGCTTCTTTTGCAATCTGGAAACCGCTTTCTTCTGAATTTTTTAATGGTTCTTCCACCAGGAACATCAAGTTATAATAATCTTTATTCTCCTGGGCAAACTGGATGAATGCACGTCCAGAGGCTTTCAGGCGTTCAAATGGATCTATAACCGAATCAAGCACCCGAAGTTGTCTAAGAAGTAGGCTAAAGCCCTCTTTATGGAGCTCCTGAAAGATCTCACCTTTATCCTTAAAATGGAAATAAATCACCCCTGCACTATAACTGATTTCACTGGCGATGTTGCGCATACTGGTCTGCTCATAGCCATTCTGAAGAAATACTTTTCTGGCACCATTTAATATGCGCTGTCTCATTTCTTGCTTCTCTCTTTGCTTTCTTTCTGTAATGCCCATGGATAAAATAATTTGTAAAGATATAACCGGATTAAGGAAATAACTTTTTCATTTGCAACTTCTCATTTTAATTGAGGATACAAATATATTGAACGGTGTTCAATAATACAAATTTTTTTTTAAATGATTGTATAGTTTACTTAACCTTGATGATTTTGGTGAAAAGCCTATAATTTAAGATTCAGTATCTCTAACAATGTTTAGAGTCCCTTGTTGCAAGTCCCTCAACCGCGACTTGTTCAAAGGGGGGTAATTAATTATAACTTTAAGAACGCTACCTTATCAACGTTGCTATTAATTTAGAAAGTGGTCTTTAAATTGAGTGGGTGATGTTCCCACTTCTTTTTTAAACAGCCGGGAAAAATAGGTCGTGTTTTCAAAACCAAGTAAATGCGAAATCTCCGATACATTCAATTCGCCTTCGGCCAATAGATTTTTAGCTTTACCAATCAGGAAAAGATGGATTAGCTCTAATGCCGTTTTTCCTGTCTCTTCCTTTAGCAGATCGGTTAAATAGCGCGGAGATATATGCAGCTTTTCTGCCATTAGAGATACACTGGGAAGTCCAATATCTTTCGTTTTCCGCTCTTCAAAATTAGTTGCAAGTAATTCGTTAAACTTTGTTACCGTTGAGCCGGATAATTGTGTACGATTGATAAACTGTCTTTTATAAAAGCGCTGTGCATATTTGAGCATGGCGTCAAGATGACTAACAATGATGGCCTTGCTAAGTTCGTCTGTATTATTGTGATATTCTTTATCAATGCTGAAATACAAATTCCAGATGATTTCCTCCTCTGCAGGAGAGAGATGCAAAGCCTCATTCACCTCATAATCGAAATAGCCGTATTTCTTAATTTCGTGGTAAAGGATATTTCCGGGTAAAAAGTCTTCATGGATAATAATCAGAAAACCTTTCTCTTCCAGTTCGACATTTTTAAAGGCAACTTTCTGGTGGGGCTTTACAAAAGACATCGAGCCACGGTCGTGGTCATATTTTGTTTTCCCATATTGCATGCTGCCCGATTTCAGCTTCTTAAATCCTATGATGTAAAATTCCGAAGAAAATTCGAGTATATTATTTCCGTCACAGGTGCCCCGCTCACCATATGCCACACTAAAAAGCGGATGCTCCGGAGGGTTAACGCCAAGCGCTTCATGCAGCTCGCTTATTTTTTTAAAGTGATCCATTTTTCAGCAGTGATAAAAACAGAATCCAGCAAATCCGGATCCTGTAAAGTTAAACTTCCATTAGCCATGGGCTGCCACAGAAACATCCTGCCATGATTCCCATGTTTTCAGGCGCTCTTCGTAAGTATATTTTATCCAAGGGTAAGCAGTCTTACCCAGTAGCAACCTCAATGGCGGATTTTCTGTATCCACCAATTTTAGAACCGCTCCGATAGTTGCAATAGGATTGCCGGAATCTTGCTCTCCGGCATGCTCATAAAAATCTTTTCTCATCTTATCGTAAGCATTTACTGTTGCACTTAAGGCAAGCGAATTGGTACCAAAAAAATCTGTGGAGAAACCAGCCGGTTCCAGTATGGTTACCTTAATGCCAAAATCACTCACTTCGCCGGCCAATGTTTCTGTAAGGCCTTCGATTGCGAATTTCGATGCACTGTAAAGCCCCATTAATGATACCGTATTTAGTCCCAGCGCACTTGAAAGCTGAATGATGTGCCCCGATTTCTGTTCGCGCATAATAGGAACAACCGCTTGTATGGTCCACAATGAACCCAGTACATTCGTTTCAAATTGTGACCTTACCTCTTGCTCGCTTAGCTCTTCTACAGCTCCAATATGTCCGTAGCCCGCGTTATTGATTAAGACGTCGATGCGTCCAAAGTGTTTTTTTGCAATTTCGATCGATTCAAAACTCAACTCTCTATCGGTTACATCAAGTTCTAAGACCAATAGATTCGAAGGGAATTCCTTTGCGAGTTCAGCCAATGTTTCCGGGTTGCGCACAGCCGCAACAACATTATCGCCACGTTGTAAAAATGCTTCTGTCCAGATCCTGCCGAATCCGCGTGATGCGCCAGTTATAAAAATTGTTTTTGCCATTATATTATTCTTTAATATTTGATGATGACAAAGTTCAGTCAATTGTTAACAGCTATTGTGATACAAAAGTAGGCAATAATGAAACGTTTCTACGTTTGACCTATATTATGCTCTTTTACTTCAGTGCTTCACAAAAAAAAAGGACAATTCTTGCAGAACGGTTGCAAAATCTGTTTTGCCATATATGCTGTACTGGAAAGGAGCAGAGCTGCGGAATCGTGTTGAACACTTTTGAAGGTATTTTGATATGATTTACTTAACTGCTGCGAACAACAGTTAAGTGCATTACTCTTTTGTGATTACTTTCCTGTGGTTGATTCCCCAATCTTTTAGGGAGTATATTATCGGTGTTAAGGTATCTGCATAAGGTTGCAGGGTGTACAGGATTTTGACGGGGTAGCCATCTAAAACGGTACGCTTTAATAGTTTATGCTGTTCCAGGTCCTTGAGTTCTTTAGCCAGGACTTTAGGGGTTATCCCTGGAATGCTTTCCTGTATGTCTGTAAAACGGTCATTACCAACACCCACTGAAATAATGATGGGCAGTTTCCATTTGCCACTGATTACATCAAGCGCGTCCCTTACCGGCTTCACAGTATTCAAACAGTCACAGTGTTCTTTTTTCTTAGCCATAGTCTCATCCTTTGAACAAAAGTACTTTCCTTTGGGAAAGTACTATACAAAGGAAAGTAAAATATGGTAACTTTGCAATAATTATTTGGAATAGGCTGATTGATAAGGACTAATGAAACAATTGAATTTTTTATCTACTAATCAATATGATATGAAAAGACTTCAAGGAAAGGTTGCCATAATCTAATAGCACATTTATAAAGACAAATATTAATGATACTGAATATGAAAATAGGAATAATAGGTACAGGTGCTATTGGAGGTACAATCGCAAAAAAAATGGTTGCAGCAGGACATCAGGTTTTCGTAACCAATTCGGCTGAATTTGCTGAACTGGAAAAGCGGGCAAATGAATTAGGTGCATTACCTTCGCCCTTGGAGGATCTTGTTAAAGGTAAAGATGTGGTCATACTATCAGTGCCGACCATAGCTATTCCTGGCCTGTCAAAAACTTTATTTGACGAAATGCCACCAGATACCATTCTAGTGGATACGTCCAACTACTATCCATTCCGCGATGCTGATGTCGAGGAAATCAAAAAAGGTAAAGCGGAGAGCGT
This sequence comes from Pedobacter sp. Bi27, assembly GCF_918698255.1. Taxonomy (NCBI): domain Bacteria; kingdom Pseudomonadati; phylum Bacteroidota; class Sphingobacteriia; order Sphingobacteriales; family Sphingobacteriaceae; genus Pedobacter; species Pedobacter sp. Bi27. The sequence continues at coordinate 655,743 of NZ_CAKKMW010000001.1, read as the reverse complement.
GTGGGTTGCTGAACAAATAGGGCGCCCTGTCATTAAAGCATTCAATAATCTGCTTGCAGAAAGCCTTGCGTCTGGGGGGACACCTAAAGGTGCACCCGGGCGTATAGCAATGGCTATATCAGGAGATGATCCAAAAGCAAAAGAAATTATATCCGGACTTATCAATCAAGCAGGCTTTGATGTGGTTGATGCTGGTAATTTGGAAAGTTCATGGAGGCATCAGCCAGGAACTCCGGCCTATTGTACAGAATTAAATGCAGTGGATCTGAAACAGGCACTCAATGATGGCGTGAGGGAAGTTGCTGCTCAAATTAGGGATTCTGTGATTAAACTATTCGCTGAACGTACTACTCAGCCCTCGCATGAGGAGATAGTGAAATTTAACCGCTCCCTATTTCCTAAAAATCCAAAATCGGAGTAATTAGGGGATACAACCATTAGCTAAAAATTAATTTGTCGCCGTAAACCTAAATTATATTGTTAGCATAGCCTATGGAGTCAATACCCCTCAGGGGTTTGAAGGGTATTTTTTTGGTTGATTTTAAATGGTTGCATATTGCAAATACACGACGATTTTTTGCTCATACTGTGCAAAGTCTTTAAAATTTTCAAGCTTAATAATTGACAATTTCTTAGTGAATAAGCACCTTTTACTTTTTTGGCAGTTTCATCTGCCCTTTGCGCATTTCTTGTGTGCAAAACCACCTGATGACCCATTGCTATTAATTGCGTCGCTGCCAATTTTCCAAGCCCATCTGCAGAACCTGTAACAAGTATTTTAGCCATTCATTACTTTAAATTTTTTTTAAAGAAACTATCCAATTTGTCAAAAGGGATTACATCTACTTTATCATACAAATCTACGTGAACTGCATTTGGAATAATAATCAATTCTTTCGGTTCATTCGCAATTTTGAAAATATCTTCACTGAAATATCTTGAATGTGCATTTTCTCCTGCAATCATTAGCATTGGTCTTGGCGAAATTTCTTTCACATAACTTAAAATTGGCATATTCATAAATGAAATTGGATTGGTAATCAGCCAGGCCCCGTTTGAATTAACTGAATTGACTTGGAAACCACGTGGCGTTCTATAATAGTCGAAATACTCTTTTACAAATTGTGGTTCATCGCCTTTCAATGTTTCCGGTAAATTTCTCGGACCATCTGCAGGTTTTCCGGCTTCGGCATCCTTCCAGCGTTGCTCGCTTAAATTTTCCAACGTTTTGGTTCTTTGCTCAGGCGTCACAACATCATTGTATCCCCTCGACATTACTCTGGTCATATCGTACAAACTTGTGGTGGCAACAGCTTTCACACGTTTGTCAATCGCAGTTGCATTCAACGCAAAACCTCCAAATCCACAAATCCCAATGATGCCGATTTTGTTTCTGTCTACATTTTTCTGTAATCCCAGAAAGTCAACTGCGGCACTGAAATCTTCGGTGTTGATTTCCGGTGAAGCTACATTTCTTGGTTCGCCACCACTTTCACCGGTGTAAGAAGGATCAAATGCCAAAGCAGCAAAGCCTCTTTCTGCCATTTGATTGGCATACAGTCCTGATGATTGTTGTTTTACTGCTCCAAAAGGTCCGCCGATTGCCAATGCCGATAATTTTTCGGTTCCTGTATTTTTTGGAAGGTATAAATCTCCGCTTAATGTAATGCCATATCGGTTTTTGAAGCTAACTTTTTGACGAGTTACTTTATCGCTGAGCTGGAATGTATAATGTTCTTTTGATGTATTCATTTTTTCTGAATTTGATTTTACTTTTTGTGCAAATAATTGTCCTGTTACCAGAAACAGTACAGCGATTGCTAATACTTTTCTCATTTTATTTTGATTTATTTTTTTTAATTGAATATTGTTCATCTGTTACGGCTTCGTTCCAGTTTACAATGCCTTTTTCTGTGTTTGGAACGATGTACAGCTGTTGCAAGCCCACATCAGCACTCGCTCCGTGCCAATGCCTTACATTTGGTGGGCATTTTACGACACTTCCTTTTTTGATGATTTCAACAGGCTGCCCTTCGATTTGATGATAGCCCACTCCGTCGGTAATAATGAGGATTTGGCCTGCAGGGTGACTGTGCCAATGGCTTCTGGCACCGGGTTCGAAATATACATTGCCAACTAATGTATTGTAAATGCTATCTGAAGCAACCAGGCTGGTAGGATAAGCACTCCCAGTAAAGGTCGCGCTCGAGCCTTTTTCTCCCTTAGGGAAAATTTCTGTTAGTGCGCTTTTATCATTTTTCATATTTTCTTTATTTTGATTGTTGCACGATAGTGCTGTCAGTGAGACAGATATCCATAACAAAGTGGATTTATAGCTACTTTTCATTTTATTCTAATTGTTTTCAAATTTTACGATCACATTTCCGGCACCCAATGCCTGGGCAAGCCCGGTAGGATTGTCAACATATCCAAGTTTTGTATAACTGTATGAGGTGTTGAAATTTTTATAAAAAAGCACCAAAACATTGTTTCCGTAAAGCATTAGGTCACCAACCTTTATATTACCTCCAACTATAGCATTTGTAGGCAGCAGGCTGGGAAAATCGTAGTATTTTTCATTGCCATTTAGCTCAGTCATATTTATAGTAAGTGGCAGCCGGGCTTTAAATGCCGTTGCACTTGGGTTGTTATATAATACTGCTGTAAAAACTGATGAGCCGATTGTAATTTTCATTTTGGTTGTATTTGTATCTGATGACGTATCCCGGGTTTCCGCTTGTTCAGGATTTTCATCCTTGGAACAGGCGTTAAGTTGCATAGCAATCATCAGAACCAGAATTATAGCTTTCATTTTCATCTTTAATCATCTTAAGGTTGAATAGTTTTAATGAACTTTGCCGGAATTCCACCCACAACTGTATTGTCAGGAACATCTTTTGAAACTACCGCTCCTGCTGCAATTACAGCATTTTCGCCAATGGTTACACCTGGTAAAATAGTAGCACTGGCGCCAATCCACGCATTTTTTTTGATGTGAATGGGCTTGCCTATCAGTCCGTTTCGCTCCTGAGGATTTAATGGATGATTTTCGGTAATGAGGCTGACTTTCGGGCCAATTAGAACATCATCTTCAATGGTTATTCCGCCCAATGCCAGGAAGGTGCAGTCGAAATTGATGAATACGTTTTTACCAATGTTGATGTGTTTGCCGTAATTGATGTATATCGGCGTGAAGACGGTTACATCCTGAATTTCTTTGTTTAAAATTCTGCTCAGTATTTCTGAGATTTCCTCAGGATTTGAGGAATTATTCATCTGAATAAGCAATTCTTTCACAGCGAATGCTTCTTCCCTCAATCTGCCTATTTGAGGATCGGTGGGAAGTATGGTTTCACTAGCCAAAAGCCGCTCAAAAATATCTTTTTGAGATGGCAAAAAACTAGGAATATGGTTTGCATCTGACATCGTATTTGGATTTGATTACCAAGTACAAAGTTAGCCCCGCCCTTAGGCAAGATAGTAACGATTATCAAACCAATGATTAAGAAAATCAAACTTCTGCTAAACGAAATGCAGTAGGATTGGTTCCAGTAACTTTTTTGAAGAAATTGTTGAAGTAGGTGGGATAGTCGAATCCTAACGCGTAGGCGATTTCTGAAATGCTCCAGTCGGTGTGTTGCAAAAGTGCTTTTGCTTCTGTGAGAATTCGCTCGGTAATATGGGTAGTTGTTGATCTTCCGGTTACTTCTTTTACTGCACGATTAAGGTAATTGATATGTACATTCAGATGCTGTGCATACTGTTGTGCAGTTCTCAGCTGAAGCGAATTTGCAGTAGTTTCAATCGGAAATTGTCTTTCCAGCAACTCCAGAAAAACGGAAGTTAATCTTGAGGAGGCATTTTTGTTTTTCTCGGAACCTTCCGAAGGTTCCATCTTTAGCGATTCGTGGATAATCAGGCTGATGTAATTGCGAATCAACTCATCTTTAAATACATAATCACTTTCTTGTTCAGTAATCATTTTCTGAAAAATGGTATTGAGGAATGTTCGTTGCGCTTCGGTTATTTTCAAAACCGGTGTTCCGCCGATTTTAAAAAAAGAAGATTGTTGCAGGCTTTCAGACCGTTCGGAATTTTTAAAGAATTCTTCCGAAAAAAGAATGGTATAGCCTACATAAGTTGTAGAAATCGTTTCCCAGGAGTAAGGGATATGCGGATTTCCAAAAAAGAGAATCGTTCCTTCCTGCTCGTAAGTTTTATCTGAATAGTGAATCCTGCTTTTTCCAGTCGTTAAGCAAATTTTATAGAACTCCTTTCGGCTATAGGTACGGGTATCAGTAGTGTCTTCTTCTATTTGAAATGCTTTAAAACCTTGCAGTTTCAGCTCATTGTTAAACTTTGAAATTGCTCTTGTTACCTTCTCTTTCATTTAACAAAATTAAGAAATTCAAATATATCTGTCGGAGTTTGCCGTTTATTTTTTATAAAGCCATATAAATGTATTAGCGATAATTTACGCTTATTAGTAAAGAGGCCATCGGGTTATGGCAGTTACAGCACTTTAATTTGGATTGTTGAACAATTAGCTGAAAAAGCAAGTGCTTATATACAACAACAGCTAGTTTTATGAATAGAATAATTTTTGCGCGTATAAATTGTTATGCCATCGTTGCCGGAAGTTGAAAAATTATCAAAGTCGTAAAATTTGTTAAATGTTTGTAGGGGATGTTAAGATAATATAATTTTGTCTACTAGTACTATAGATTTAATATATTATGATATCCAAAACAGTTACTTATCCCCTTATTCTGATCTCTGATACATCCTACAATAACTTTGGTTGCTGTTGTTGAACCTCTAGTTTTAGTCTTTTCCGAGTTTTTATTTTTTTTAATGACCATGTGGAAGGGAAATAATCAAACCTAAGTAGATCCGCTAAAGTTATGACCTCTGTATAATCTTAACATAATATGGCATTAAATAAAGAAGTGGCTAACTGGAATTGGAAGCGAAAATGTTCAATGGATAATCTAAAATCAATTATAAAACACAATACCCAAAGGTATAGAAAGGAGTTTGCAAAATAAGATAGTTACTGAATATAAATAAGGGGAAATGCAGAAATGCATTCTCCCCAGATTTCGACCATTGCCGGAGATCAATTGGCGTTGCATCCGGTCAGTTTATTCAATGATCATGTCAAAATTATGAATTCTGCACGGGAATTTTTCATATTCCCAAAGCTTGTTGCAGTTTCATGATTGGCATAAAACAATATAAATTATGAAAATAAGCGGAAAGTCCTGGAAGGACTCGCATAGTACATCTTTGTCAAAAATACTTTTATTACTCTGCCTGACAGGAATTCTTCTGATTTCCTCCGTTCTGCAGGCCAGGGCAAAAAGACGCGGCGAAGGAGAAAATATTAACCCCCTCTCTCATTCAAAGGTAGCCCTTGTGGCAAATTTGACAGCATATAATATTCCTAGTGGTTCTTTTAAGATTTCAAATAGTGAAGGTCTACGCTTGCGGACTGTTACAATTAAAGGAAAAGTAACCGATGAAAAGAACCTTCCTCTACCTGGCGTTAGTGTTAGGATTAAAGGAACTGCTCAGGTGGTATCAACCAATCCAGACGGCGAATTTCAATTGGTTACCGAGCTAAATCAGCCTACTTTGGTTTTTAGCTATGTAGGTTATAAAACACAGGAAGTGGTTTACAAAGGCCAGCCGCTCTCTATAAAACTTGATCCTGATCAAAGTAAGCTCGAAGAAGTACTTGTGGTAGGGTACGGTACGCAAAGAAAAAGTGATGTATTAGGCTCAGTAGCCACTTTTAATGCAAAAGCAGTAGAAGAAAAGCCGATATCAAGAGTTGAGCAGGCGCTTATCGGCCAGATGGCCGGCGTTCAGGTAAGGCAGCAAAGTAGCACGCCAGGAGCTGGTTTAAGTATCCAGGTACGTGGGGCTGGCTCAATAACGGCAGGTAATGAACCTCTTTACGTATTGGATGGCTTTCCTTTGGATGTAGCCAGTCAGAATGCCTCCGGAGGTATTTCAAACAGTCCACTAGATAACCTTAATCCAAACGATATCGAGAGTGTTCAGGTATTAAAAGATGCCGCTGCGGGCGCCATTTACGGTTCGCGTGCGGCAAATGGGGTAGTAATTATCACAACCAAAAAAGGTGTTGCGGGCAAACCAAGAATTAGCGTGAATGCGAATGCAGGTGTTAGTTCGGTAGCCAGAAAAATCGATATGCTGAGTGCTGATGAGTGGGTTGCCCAGGCAGCAGAACTGGCCAACACTGCATGGGTAGCCTCAGGTACAGGTAGAACGGCTGCCCAAACCAATGCTGAAAGAGCCGCTATTTTAGGCCTTGCTCCAGGTACCATTAACACCTCTTTTATGACCGATCCGAGATGGGCACAACCTGGCCACCCCGGACTTGATTATGTAGATTGGCAGGATGCTATCTTTACCAATGCACCTTATCAGAATTATGAGGTTTCAGCAAGCGGAGGGGCAGAAAATGTAACCTACTTTATTTCAGGTAACATACTTAACCAAAACGGAACTTTGATTAATTCCAATTTTAAAAACTATGGTTTAAGGGCCAATGTGGAGGCCAATGCGAGTAAGAAGCTTAAATTCGGAATCAACCTTGCGCCATCTTATTCTGTTAATAATGCACCTCCGGGGGAGGGTAAGGATAACCAGCTCATGAACGCTTTACAGATGGTGCCGGTAGTTGAAAGTTCAGCAGGCTTAAATTCTGGCGCTTACGGAAACAGTACCTATACCTGGGCGAGCCCAAGGTTAATTAGTCCGTATGCCTATTTGGAAACCGCAATAAACAAGGTAAAAACTTCAAGATTATTGGCTTCTATATATGCAGATTATCAAATAATTAAAGGCCTTTCAGTAAGGTCGAGTGTAAATTATGATAACGTTGATCGAAATACTTCAAAATATACATCCGATCAGGTAACCGTTGGTGCAGCATCGGCCTTGTTAACTAATCCAGGTCTTTACTCAACCGGCTCTTATGCGGTAACCAAGAAACAAAACTTTCTTAACGAAAATACCCTTAATTACACTACAACAATTGCTGGTGTCCACAAGATTTCTGCCATTGCGGGAGTGTCATACAACATAGTACATACCGAAGGGGTAAGCCTTGCAACGGCCGGAGGTTTTGCCAACGATATCATCAAAACCTTAAGTAACGCCATTGCCAACGCTGCAGGGGTAACCACTACAGGAACTTCAACTGCAGCTAATAACACCTTATTCTCTTATTACAGCAGATTACAGTATGCTTTTAAGGATAGATACCTTTTGTCTGGTACCATCAGAAGAGATGCCTCTTCTAAATTTGGATCTGAAAACCGCTGGGGAACCTTTCCTTCGGTATCTGCCGGATGGAAAGTTTCAGAAGAGTCTTTTCTTAGAGATGTTAAGGCCATTAGTGAGTTAAAACTAAGATTAAGCTGGGGTAAATCGGGCAACAATAATATTGGCGACTATAACGCCATAAGCACCCTGGTAAATTCGAATTACGTATTTGGTGGCAATTCACCAACAACTGCTACAGGGCAGGTGGTTTCTGGCCTTGCCAACAAAGCGCTGAAATGGGAAACATCCAACACCTATGATCTTGGTTTAGACCTCAGTCTTTTGGCCAACAGAATCAATTTCACCTTCGATGCCTATCATAAAAAGAATAGCGATCTTTTGTTAAACCTGCCGGTACTATCTGCAAGTGGTTTCAGTACAAGTTTACAAAATATAGGTGCCGTGGTGAACAAAGGACTGGAGTTCGGACTGAATACGGTAAACGTTAAAACAGCCAATTTCACCTGGACAATGAGTGCCAATATTGCCTTTAACAAAAATATCATAACCGATCTTGGCCCAACACATGCCGATATCGAAATTGCTTCTGCTTATAGCGGTAGCAATGCACCATATCTGCTGAGGGAAGGACTCCCTGCTTTTAGCTATTACATCACTAAAACCGATGGAATTTTAACGGCTGCTGATATTGCCAATCCGGCTGTGGCAAAAGTATCCGGACAGAAAGTTGGCGATGCGAAATACGTCGATACCAATGGCGATGGAAAAATCAGTGCAGCCGACAGGGTAGTTGGCGGACAGCCTTCTCCCAAATATACCTGGGGTTGGACGAACAATTTTAAATATGGGAATTTTGATCTTGGTATACAGCTGTATGGCCAGCGTGGAGGTTCGATACTTTCTTATCTGGGCCGTGCAATCGACTTTTCTGGAAGTACAACTGCAAATGTTCTTGGGGTATGGAGAGACCGCTGGACTGCAGCAGATCCCAATCCGGATGCACCAAGGGGTAAACTGGGCGCAACTTATACTTACCCAAATGTTACCTCTGATTGGTTTTACTCCAGCGATTTCTTTCGGGTGCAGAACATTACTTTGGGCTATAACCTGAAGGGATTGATCAAAGCCCCTGGTATTTCTTCGGCACGAATATTCGTAGCACTCGAAAACTATTTCTCTCATGATAAATATAAAGGGGGAGCGAATCCAGAAGCGCAGAATACGAACGTAAGTGGAGATGCCAGCTATGCAATATCAGGCGATTACGGTTCGGCACCATTAAGTAAAACAGCTTCAATTGGAATAAACATTGGCTTTTAACAGAATTAGATGAAAACGAAAATATACTTAACCCTGTTCTCCGCAATACTGCTGTTTGGCAGTTGCGAAAAACAATTAAATCAAACACCAGAGTCGAGTTTGGCTACAGCGAATTTTTTTACCAATAATAACGACTTTCTTCAGGCTGTAAATGGGGTGTATTCCCAGTTGAGCAATTATCCCAGTCAGGCATTATGGCTTGGTGAAATGCGTAGCGACAACTTAAATGCGACTTCGGATGGTAACCGTGATTGGGACGGGATCAATAATTTTACGCCGAGTATTACCACAACAGGATTTATCACTACTGCCTGGAAAGCCAATTTCAATGGTATTTACAATGCGAATACTGTTCTGGCAGCATTAGAAACCAATGGAAGTGTGCTTACTGCCGCAAATGCGACAAGGTATGCTGCAGAAGTCCGTTTCTTAAGGGCATTTTATTATTTTTCCCTGGTGCGGACTTTTGGCCAGGTGCCATTAATATCTACGGTAAAGAGCGCTGCGGAAGTCGCAAGCATTCCACGTAGTCCGGTAGCTGATGTTTATGCACTGATCGAATCCGATCTGCAGTATGCAGCAGCCAATCTGCCTACAGCTTTTACCAGAATTGATCTTGGAAGACCAACTTCCTATGCTGCAAAAGGGTTGCTGGGATTGGTTTATCTCACCAAATCGGGCCCAACATATGGTATAAACGGACCTGGCCTTAACAGCAATGAATATGATAAGGCTGCCGCTTTGTTCGATGCGGTGCTTACCGGGAGTCCCTATAGTTTTGCCTCCAATTATGCATCGATATTTTCTTACAACAACGAAAATAATAGTGAAGTGGTGTTTGATGTACAGTTTGCTTCGAGTTTAAACGGAGCAGGTTTTCCTTCCCATTTGGTGCCTGTAGCTTATTGGACCAGTAATGGGATTTCCAATAGTTTTGGAAATGGTTATGGAGCCAGTACTTTTCCGGTTTCTAAAAGTTTAGTGAGTTCTTACACCACCAATACGGTAAGCGGCACCGATGTGCGATATCCTTTCAATGTAGCGACTACCTATACGGCTGGTCCTTTTATCAAAAAATACATCGATGTGGCCAAAAAAGGCCTGTCGGGTAAAGATTGGCCGATTAATTTTATCGTACTGCGTTATACCGATATATTGCTCATGAAAGCCGAATGTATCCTTCATGGTGCAGCAGGCGCTCAAAGTGATGTAGACGTGGCTGTGAACAGGGTGAGGACCAGGGCTGGCATAGGTACATTATCGAATGTAAATATTCAGACCTTAATGCAGGAGCGGCAAAGGGAGTTTTTAGGCGAAGGGCTCCGCTGGAACGACCTTGTGCGCGAAGGCCTGGCCGTCTCGCAGATGAATGCCTGGAGAGTAGCCGATGCGATCACGAAAATTAATGAAATTGTGCCGAACTATGTCATTTATCCGGTGCCTGCGGCAGAAATTCAAACTGCACCCGGTCTTTATACTCAAAATCCGGGCTATAACTAGTATATTATGCGAAGAATAAGATTTCAATTCAATAAAATGATCAAAAGAAGTTTAATCATCATCGGTTTTTCGCTCCTTTATAGCGGTGTTATATTTGCCCAGCGAAAAGCTGGGCAAAAGCCCAATATTGTTTTTATTTTGGCCGATGACCTGGGTTATGGAGATGTTGGTGTTTACGGGCAAAAACAGATCCTCACGCCCAACATCGATAAGCTGGCCAATGAAGGAACACGCTTTACCGATTTTTATGCCGGTGCACCAGTATGTTCGCCATCACGGGGATCCATCCTTACAGGCCTCAACACGGGGCATGCTACAATTAGGGGCAATGCAACCGAACAAGGAGGGCTTGCAGGGAAAAAAGGGAAAAATGTAGTGTACCGGGCCAATCTTACCAAGGACGATTATACTATAGGAAACCTGATGCAGGATGCTGGTTATCATACTTCGCTGGTTGGAAAATGGCATGTGGATGGATATGATTCGCTCGCTACACCTTTACAAAGGGGCTTCGATAAATTTTCGGGATGGCTGATCAATATTCCCTCAACTTACGCAAGCACCTATTGGCCTGATCACCGTTATATTAATGGAAAACTCGTAACAGTTGAACCTAATACGAATGCAAAAAAGGGCTATTATGAAACCAATATCTGTACAGACGAAGCACTGGCTTATCTGGAAACCCAAAAAGATAACAAAAAGCCTTTCTTTTTAATGTTGAACTTTAATAATCCGCATTCACCGCTGGATGTTCCTGATCAAGCCGTCTACAAGAATAAAAACTGGCCTGAAGATATGAAGACGTATGCGGCCATGGTGTACTATTTAGACCAGTCGGTAGGTAAAATAAAAGATTACCTGATCAAAAGTGGCCTGTCTGAGAATACGATTGTGTTTTTTGCATCAGATAACGGCCCAAGGTCGGAGCCGACCAGTCAGCTTAAAGCGGTATCTGAATTCTTTGATTCGAACGGTAAACTTAAAGGATACAAAAGGGATATGTATGATGGAGGGATCAGAATTCCATTTATCGCATGGGCGCCCTTTATTAAAAATGCGCCGAAAACAAGTGAGGTACCAGGGTATTTCCCTGATATTATGCCAACTTTTGGAGAGATTGCCGGTAAAACTACTGGATTCCGTACAGACGGCACTAGTATATACCCGGTTATTAAGGGCGGCAAGGTTAAAACCGACCGCTTTCTATATTGGGAATTTTTCGAATTGGGCTTTGAGCAGGGGGTGCGTTATGGTCGGTGGAAAGGGGTGAAAAGACACCATAAACTCGAACTTTACGACCTTAAAACGGATATTGGCGAAACCAATGATGTGGCTGCTGCCCATCCTGATATTGTAAAGAAAATTGAGGAGTATCTTTTAACCGCCAGAACAGATTCGCCGTATTGGACGGTAAAATGAAGGCAGTATTTTCAGTTTATGTTCGATCTGGAACTAACGGTTTATCTGAGCGTAGTTGATTGCTTTTAATATATCGAAAAACGGGTCTTCGACTACGTTCTCCACAGGAGTCCTTTGGACAGACTGACATACTAATAATTTATAATAAAATTTAAACAGGCGCTAAGTCTGAAGGTAAAATGGAACCCATTTTTCTACTTTAGCTATTGCGTTGGAGATTGGTTTCTCTTAAACTCACTCGGCCTCATGCCATATTTCGACTTGAATACCGTCGAAAAGTAATTTGGTGAGGAGAATCCGACCATGTAGGTGATTTCTGCGATTGTATACCTTTCATTGATCAATAGAAATTTTGCCTTTTTTAGCCTTCTGTTTATGATGTAGTCGGTTACACTGCAATCGAGTAAGGCCTTTACTTTTCTGTATAGCTGCACCCTCGAAACCCCCAGGGCTTTACTGATCTCTTCTACACTGAAGTTTTCATTGCTTAGGTTCTGCTCTACGAGACCTGAAAAATCATTTACAAATTTTTTATCCAGGCTTTTTGAAATAGGTTGCCTGTTTCCAGAGCTGATGTCGCTTGTGTAATGAGACTTTAGCAGGAGTCTGTTTTTCATCAGGTTCCGCACAGTAGCCAGTAAATACTCATAATTGAAAGGTTTAACGATATAGGCATCTGCCATACTCTCGAAACCATTGATCTGCTGTTCTACACTGCCCTGTGCGGTGAGCAGGATGATGGGGATATGGGATGTACGGATGTCGGATTTGAGTTTCTCTGTAATTTTCTTCCCTGAAAGATCTGGCAGTACCACATCGCAGATGATCAGATCTGGTACCTGTTCGTAGGCAGATGTGATCCCGCTTTCTCCGGTATTTGCAATAAATACCTCGTATTCCTCATCAAGTTTCTCAGCCAGATAATGCAGCAGGTCTGCATTGTCTTCTATTATCAATACCGACCGTTCTTTTAGTTCACGCAACAAATCATGGTTCTTTTCTCTCTTCAGATGCTCTAGTTCGCTCGTATAGATTTTTGCATTTTCATAAAGCTCTTCTCTTTCCGCTTGTTGGGTGTGCTTCTCTTCTTCCCGAAGGTGTGCTGACCCAAGGGGTAGGGTAACGGTAAAGATAGTACCCTGCCATTTCCGGCTTTCTACCGTTAGGTCGCCATGTAAAAGATTCATCAGTTCTTTCGAAAGAGAAAGGCCCAATCCAGATCCTTTTCTAGCATTCGAGTCTGCTTGATAAAAATGTTCAAATATATGGAGGATTTCTTCCCGATCCATTCCAGGTCCATTGTCCTCCACTTTAATAGAGATATGAGCATCGTCTTTACTCACTGTAATGTGAACTGTTCCATTGGCTGGCGTAAATTTTAGTGCGTTAGATATCAGGTTGAAGATTACCTTGTCGAACATGTTCACGTCAAACCATACTGTTATATCCGATTCTTTAGTGAAGAGTCTGAGGTCTATGTTCTGTTTTTTTGCAGCGAGCTGAAAGGTCTCAATGATGTCTGCAATGAAATCTATAATATTGTTCGATGTCGATCTTATGCGCATCTTACCATACTCAATTTTCCTGTACTCAATGAGCTGGTTGATCAGGCGCAGCAGGCGAAAAACATTTTTATTGATCAGTTTTAGGTTTTTTCCTGCAAGGGCGTTGATTTTTTCGTTATTAAGCAGATCTTCCAGGGGAGAGAGTATCAGGGTAAGAGGGGTGCGGAATTCATGAGATATATTGGTGAAGAAGTTCAGTTTGGCCTCCGTCGCCTCTTTAGCCTTTTCAGACATCTCAATAAGCTTATTACGCTGGTTAAGGATTTCCAGGTTATTCGCCTCCAGGTTTTTGTTGATTTTCCTGTTTTCCAGTAGGGAGAAAAAAGCCAGTCCCCCGAAAACCACAGAGAGCACCAGGGTTACTACGGTGATGTTTAATGTAAGCTGTTGGTTGTCAAACAAAGAACGTTGTTCAGCCAGGAGTGATTGCTGCCGTTCGATATCTCTCTGCTGGCTGCTAAATTTGCTCCACTGCAGTTTCATGAGCTGAACATTTGATGAATCTATGACCACAGACTGAAGGATATTTTCTTTGAGGATGGATTCTTTTCCAAGGATACGGAATGCTGTGGAAATCGCCTCTTTGCCTCCCGTTGGATAGAGCATGCTGGCATCTATCACTTTGCCATCAATCATCTGGAGGCCACCCCCTTGCCCGGGTAGTGCATCTATTCCAATAATGGTCACCTTCTTTTTTATTCCGAGTTTATCCAGCGCTTCTCTGGCTGCTGAAGCCATCTGGTCATTGTGTGCAAAAATTAGGTCTGTGCTACGCAATGCCTCCTTCATTTTCAGCAGTTCATCAATAGCGTGCGATTTTAACCAATCGCCATAGATCTGATTCGAGATTCTAATATTAGCGGATTTTTGGAGCCCTTCGGCGAATCCTCTCTGGCGCTCTATTGTGGGAGAGGAGCCGGGAAGTCCCATGATTTCCATAATATTTCCTTTCCCTTTAAGCAGACCGGATACATACTGCCCGGCCATCTTGCCAATCTGATAATTGTCTGCACCCACATAAGCGGTATAAGCCGAAGATGATGTTTTCCTATCGATAATGACCACAGGAATGCCACTATTATAAGCTTGTTCAACGATTGGAGTGAGCGGCCTGGCCTCGTTAGGAGATATAATCAACAGGTCAATATTCATTTTTAATAGTTCCCCTACCTGTGAGATTTGTTTGCTATTGCTGTTGTTTGCATCCCTATATACCAATGTGGCACCCGGATGCAACGAAAGTTCCATTTTCATCTCTTCCAGCATGGTTTTCCGCCACAAATCCGAGCCAACGCATTGTGAAAATCCGATAACATATTTTGCTTCCTTTTTCTTGTCGCTACAGCCACAAAGAATAGCCGTTAGGATGACCAGTATAAGTATCCTATGAAGGAAGTGAAGTCTTGCGGTCATATTTATCATTTTAATAAGGGCAGTGCCTGGCACCTCTTGTATCTGGTTAGGATCCTGTTTGTAAGAAAATAATTCTAAAGATAATCAAATTTGAAACTTTAAGGAATTGGCGCTCCGCCGCGAGTGGGAGGATGAAAGGTACAGATGCATCAAAACCTTAATGTTGATGTTTCAAAAGTGTAACCACATCAGATCGGATAAAAATAATAAATTTTAATTATCTGTTAATCAGTTATTTAGGTAATGTGTCAAGATTGTATTTTTTTGGAACAGATTTGTTATCCTCCCTTCCTGTTTTTGACCAACTTGCAATCCTCAACCAATAAATAAACCCTTATGAAAAAACATTCCGTCCTGGCTTGGTCCATGGTCGTAGCCCTAGGCGGCTTTCTGTTTGGATTCGATACAGCCGTTATATCAGGTGCTGAAAAATCCATTCAACAGTTTTGGAACCTCTCAGCATTTTCGCATGGACTTACCATATCTATTGCACTTATCGGTACGGTAATCGGCTCTCTGGTAGGATCCCGCCCCTCTGATTATTTCGGAAGAAAAAATACACTTTATTTCGTCGCTGCGGCATACTTACTTTCCTCACTTGGTACCGCACTGGCAGATAATTGGTATATCTTTTTAGCATTCCGCTTTTTAGGTGGTTTAGGTGTGGGGATATCTTCCGTTACTGCACCCATTTATATTTCAGAGGTGTCTCCGGCACATAGAAGGGGCCGGCTTGTTGGGCTTTTCCAGTTCAATGTGGTACTGGGAATATTGATCTCCTATCTTTCAAACTATTTGCTAAGCCAGGGAGGAGAGGCATCCTGGAGATGGATGCTTGGTGTTCAGGCATTTCCATCTATAATATTCCTTGTGCTAATCTACTTTATTCCTGAAAGTCCAAGATGGCTTATACTTAAGCGTGGTGCATACGATAAAGCATTGGAAATCCTGCGCATTATAAATCCGTTAAACTGTGATGAAGAGCTTGCCGCTATACAGAAATCCGGAAAGGATATGCAGCGGGATAAATCTTCAGATGGACTTTTTTCAGGAAAGTACAACAAGCCTATTATCCTGGCCGTGCTGTTTGCTTTCTTCAATCAGGTATCTGGCATAAATGCCATTATCTATTATGCACCAAGAATTTTTGAAATGGCAGGGCTTGGTGCGCATTCTTCACTTTTATCAACTGTTGGTATCGGAATGGTCAATTTTATATTTACGCTTCTTGCGATCAATATTATAGATAAAGTTGGTAGAAAAACACTGATGCTGATCGGCTCTTTCGGATTGATTATTTCTCTTGGGCTTGTAGCAGTTGCATTTCTTAGCGGTTCGTCCGGCGGGTTTGAGATCCCGATTTATGTAATGCTCTTTATTGCTTTTTTTGCTTTTTCGCAAGGGGCGGTTATCTGGGTATTCATTTCAGAGATTTTCCCAAATCAGGTCAGGGCAAAGGGGCAAACACTCGGAAGTTCTACCCATTGGGTAATGGCAGCACTGATTGCATTCTGCTTTCCCTATCTGGCAGAGTCATTTGGAGGTGCAAACATATTTTTCTTTTTCTGTGCCATGATGGTATTGCAGCTGGTGTTCGTTTGGAAGATGATGCCTGAGACAAAGGGGAAATCTCTGGAGCAGATAGAGACCGGAATTGTAATGCACTAAATAAAAAGAAAGACAAGAATATGATCACACCTGCTATATGCTTTGGCGAAATATTATGGGATGTGCTGCCTGATGGGCGCATGCCAGGTGGTGCACCGCTAAATGTTGCCTATCACCTCAATAAGCTTGGCCTGTCCAGTAGTATCATCAGTAGAATCGGAGATGATGAAAACGGAGTGAAACTGGAACGTTTGCTTGATGGTTGGCAAATTAATAAAAGCCTCCTTCAACGCGATACGATCCATCCTACCAGTGAAGTAATTGCCCGCGTGGGCAGCAAAAATGAGGTTTCTTATGAAATCGTGTTTCCCGTGGCATGGGATTTTATAGATCATCAGTCCATTATCGATAGCGCACTGATATCATCCACATATTTTGTATACGGAAGCCTGGCCTCCAGAAATACGCTTTCCAGAGAAACGCTGTTCAAATTCCTGGAAAGCGATGCGATAAAGGTGTTTGACATCAATCTTCGCCCTCCTTTTTTTGATAAGAGCCTATTGGCAAATCTGATGGAACGGGCAGATATCATAAAATTTAACGAGTCGGAGCTACACATGGCCCAGATTCTTTTCGGGGGAAGGTTCATAAATGAGAGAGAGCAGGTCCGTTTTATACAGGAACGCTTCAGTGTTCCAGAGGTAATCGTAACCAAAGGCGAATTTGGAGCTTCCTATTATAAAATGGATCAATCCTTCCATGCCTGGGGATCTGAGGTGAAGGTTAACGATACCATCGGGAGTGGAGATTCATTTCTGGCAGCCTTCATTGCCAATCATCAATTGGGGCTGGCACCAAAAACCATTATAAAAAATGCGATCGGAATGGGTGCTTTTATCGCTACCAAAAAGGGGGGCTGTCCGGAATATGAGATTGAAGAATACAAAAAGTTTATTGACGAAATATTTTAACTGAACATTAATAAATACTAACCAAATCTGAATTTTTATGAGAAAAATTTTCCTTACCTGGCTTTTTGCCTGTATGGTAATGGGCCTGGCATTTGGCCAGACCAGGGTAATCAGTGGCGTTGTCACTGACAATGAGTCCATCCCTCTGGAGGCTGTAACCATAGTGATCGTAGGTACCCAAAAAACGGTAACCACAGATGCTAATGGTAGTTTTAAAATTGAAGCTTCTGCCGGTCAGTCGCTTAGGTTCATTTATATTGGAGCTGAACCATTAACCATTCCCATAACCGCAGAATCAGCCAATCTTAAGGTCAAACTCGACATCGCGATCAATAAGCTCAACGAGGTCGTGGTAACAGGTTATCAGAAGGAACGCAAGAAAGACATTACCGGAGCAGTCAATGTGGTTGATGTTTCAAAGATCAGGGATATCCCTTCTGGTAATGCTGTAAAGTCTCTTCAGGGAAGGGTACCAGGGGTACTGATTACCACCGACGGTTCTCCAACCGGTCAGGCAACAGTAAGAATCCGCGGTATTGGAACCCTGGGCAATAACGACCCGCTTTATGTAATCGATGGCGTGCCAACCAAAAACGGGTTGGAACAGTTAAACCAGAACGACATTGAATCTATTCAGGTGCTTAAAGATGCCTCTTCGGCTACTATTTATGGCTCACGTGCAGCGAATGGGGTAATCATCATCACTACAAAAAAAGCCAAAAAAGGCTATTCAAAGATCGACTTCAATGCCTCTACATCCATTCAGAATTATGCCACCAAACTTAAAACGCTTAATGCCGAGCAAAGAGGCCGTGCCTATTGGCAGGCGGCGGTAAACGATAAAGCCAACCCCAATAATAACCAGATCTATCAGTACGACTGGAACAATAACTTTAACAATCCGGTGCTTAACCGTGTGATCTTTCCGGAGTACATCGATGCGGCAAAGACCATGAAGCCCGCAGATACCTACTGGTTTGATGAGATTGCACAAAATTCGATTATCCAGTCCTATGACGCAGCCCTTTCCAATGGCGGTGAAAAGGGAAACAGTCTTTTTTCGGTGGGTTATTATGATAATAAGGGTATCGTAAAAGAGTCAAGAAGCCGGAAATATACGGCAAGATTCAATTCTGATTACAATTATCTGGACGGTAAGTTAAAGATTGGGGAGAATTTTTCAGCAAGCTACATTAAGAATGCCCAGATCCCGACAAGCGATATCCTTTTTGCCTCGCTCGTACAGCAGCCCATTGTGCCGGTACATACCACAAGCGGAGGCTGGGGAGGTCCTGCTGCAGGAATGACGGATAGACAGAACCCAGTTAGGCTAATAGAAGACAATAAGCAGAATACTTACAATTTTTATAGGCTCTTTGGAAATGCATATGCAGATTACCAGATCTTTCCTGGACTAAACTTCAGGACAAATTTTGGTGTAGATTATAACGGTAGCTATCAGCGCCTGTTAAAGAAATCATATGTTTCAGGTTTTTTGGCAGATCCAGCAAATCAGGTTAGCAATGCACAGACCTATCAGGGTAATATCATCTGGCAGAATACCCTTAACTATAAGGTTACCAAGGATAAACATAACCTGGAAATACTTGCCGGTCAGGAATACATAAAGAACATCAGTCAGGAGTTTTCTGCAAGCAGACAAGGGCTTGCGATAGAAAATATTGATTATGCCTACCTTAATGCAGGTAGCTCAAATACCCTCAACGGGGGAAGTGGAGCAGGAAACAAACTGTTGTCTTATTTCGGTAAGGTTAACTATAGTTACAACGACCGTTATATCGCCTCTGTAACTTTAAGAAGAGATGGCTCTTCGCGTTTTGGTAAAGATAACCGGTACGGTACTTTCCCAGCTTTCTCACTTGGTTGGAGAATGAGTGAAGAAAAGTTTATAAAGAATCTGGGTCTGTTTTCTGATCTGAAGCTTAGGTACGGCTGGGGCCGGTCTGGAAACCAGGAAATCCCCAACAATGCCACACGCTCGCTATACGCTGCTATTTATGGGATTGACCCGACATGGGACTTTGATAAAGGTACTGCATATGATATCACAGGCGCAGGCACGGGTCAGCTGCCCTCTGGTTTTACCCTTATCCAACAGGGCAACGACAACCTGAAATGGGAATCGCTAAGAGAATCGAATTTTGGTTTAGACTTTGGTTTATGGAACAATAAGCTTACCGGTTCTGTTGATTATTTTATTAAGAAAACCTCAGATATCCTAATCAGTCCCGCTTACCTGGCGGTGCTTGGAGATGGGGGGAACAGCTACAGTAATGGGGCTTCGCTTCAGAACAAAGGGCTTGATGCGATTCTTACGTATGAAGATAAGATTGGTGATGATTTTAGCTTCAGCCTGACGGGTAACTTTTCACTCTACAGGAACAAGGTGACCTATCTGCCTAAAGATGTACTGGCTTCCTATCCCGGCAATGGCACCGACAAAAACGTGCTCGGAAGGCCCATAAACTCCTACTTTGGATATGTTGCAGATGGCCTCTTTACTTCACAGGCAGAAGTGGATGCTTATGCCAGTCAGCCTGGAAAAGGATTGGGTAGGATTAAATATAAGGATATAAACAATGATGGAGTGATTAACGATCTGGACCGCGACTTTATAGGCGACAATAGCCCTAAGTTCGCCTATGGATTGAATGTTTCCCTTAGCTATAAGAACTTCGATATGAGTGTTTTCCTACAGGCCATCAATGTAGATGTGGTGAACGACTTTAAAACCTATACCGATTTTTCTTCGCTTTGGACAGGTACGAACTGGGGCAGCAGGACGCTTGATGCCTGGAGTCCTTCAAATCCAGGCTCTACCATTCCAGCGCTCACGCTTGTAGACCGCAATAATGAAGGAAGGTTCTCTACTTATTTTATTGAAAACGGATCTTACCTCAAGCTGCGCAACCTGCAGGTTGGTTATAACCTTAAAAAGGCACTGAATATGAAAATACAGAACTTCAGGATATTCGTTCAGGGCAGTAACCTGTTTACCATAAAGAGTAAATCTTTTACCGGTACTGATCCTGAGATTCCCAATTATGGATTTCCTGTGCCAGTTGTTGGTACCCTTGGGGTAAATATTACATTGTAAAATTAGATATATCAAAAGATGAAAAAATTAATATATACACTGGCATTCTTCGCTACCCTATTCTTCTCATGCGAAAAAGCACTTGATGAGCCAGCACAGGGCGTGGTTTCCGGCGATGATCTGAATACTCCGGAGAATATTGATAAAATGGTCATTGCAGCTTATTCTGCACTTGGAAATGATCACTATACTTCTCCATATTCCAGTATGTGGCCGTATGGAAGCGTTCGTGGAGGAGACACCTATAAAGGAGGGGATGGGCCTGGAGACCTTTCAGAGTTCCATTTGTTTGAGACATTTTCCCTTAACAGACCTGATAATGCACTCATCGACCAGCTTTGGTTCAGACTGTATGTTGGTGTCGGTCGAGCTAATGATGCGTTGAGAAGAGTTAATGCCATGCCTGCCACAGACTATCCAAACAAGGTTCAACGCCAGGGAGAACTTCGCTTTTTAAGAGGACATTTTTATTTTCTGCTAAAGATTCTTTTCAAATACGTTCCCTTTATCGATGAGAATATGGCAAAGGCCGACTATCCGTCCATTTCCAACAAGGCCTTGAGTAATGATGCGCTTTGGACGAAGATTGCAGATGATTTCAGAGCGGCCGTTACAGCGCTACCGACAGATCAGAACGATAAGGGCAGGGTAAACAAAAATACTGCGAAAGCTTATTTAGCCAAAGTGCTATTGTACCAGGCCTATACCCAAAGCGAAAATAACGCGGTGAGCGGTATTGATGCTGCTAAATTAAACGAAATAAATACATTATGTGATGAGATCATCGCATCGGGCAAATTCAGCCTGAGTACGGATTATGCCAGCAACTTTTTATCTGCTTCTGATAACGGCCTGGAATCTGTTTTTGCTATCCAGTATTCAAAAGATGATGGTACACCAAAGGGGAGGCTGGATTATGGGCATGCGCTTAACTATCCGATGAACCAGGAATATGGATGCTGCGGTTTTAATGTGCCCAGCCATGACCTGATCAATGCTTTTAAAACAGGAACCGACGGATTGCCTCTTTTTTCCACCTACAACAATACAGATGCGGCGGCTTCTCTCGACTTTCAGAGCAGTTCATTCGATCCACGACTTGATCATACTGTGGCCAAGCCAGGTGCACCTTTTAAATATAAGCCAACATTTGTATTCCAGCGCTCCTGGTCAAGAGCACCGGCTATTTACGATGCGTTTGCCAGTATGAAAGAAGCAGTACTTCCAGATGACGCTTCTTTTCAGAAAGTTCCACCATTTATCGGAAGTTCGAAAAACTGGCAGATCATCCGCTACTCAGATGTGCTGCTTTGGAAAGCAGAAGTGTTGATAGAGCTGGGGCGGCCATTGGAAGCTGTTCCGCTGATCAATCAGGTTAGAAACCGTGCAAACCTAAGTCGTAACCTACTGAAAAATGCAGCTGGAAACCCGACTTCAAACTATAACGTTCAGCTTTATCAACCAGGGGTAAATTGCACCTGGACCCAGGATTTTGCAAGGCAGGCCCTAAGATTTGAAAGAAGACTTGAGTTCGCCACAGAAGGTTATCACTTTTTTGATTTGGTGAGGTGGGGGATTGCTGCGCAGACTATGAACGCTTATTTTACAGTCGAAAAATCAAGGGTTGCCCATCTCGCAGATGCCCGGTTTACGGCAGGAAGGGATGAATATTTCCCAATTCCATTAAATCAGATTAACTTTAGTAGCGGGGTATATAAACAAAACAACGGATGGTAATATTTCTAATGTCCAGGGAGCCTTCCCTGGATATTTGTTAAATTTTAAAAATACAACATGAAAAACAAATCTATAAGATCGATATTCTTTTTGCTTTTTTGCCTATTTTCTGTCGGTTCTAAAGCTCAATCTACAGGAGGCGAAAAATACAGGCCAGCTTTCCATTTCTCACCAAAGGCACATTGGATGAATGATCCTAACGGAATGGTGTATTATAATGGCGTTTACCATCTTTTCTTTCAGTATCATCCCGGAGGTACAACCTGGGGACCTATGCACTGGGGACATGCGACAACCCAAGATTTCTTTAACTGGGAGGAAAAGCCCATAGCACTTTATCCAGATAGCCTGGGCACTATTTTTTCTGGAAGTATCGTAATTGATAAAGACAATACCGCAGGATTTGGCAAAAATGCTATGGTTGCAATATTTACGCATCATAACCAGAAAATCGAAGAGGCCAAGACTGGTCTGCACCAATACCAGAGTATTGCTTATAGTAATGATGAAGGTAAAACGTGGACTAAATATAAGGGTAACCCTGTGCTTCCAAACCCCGGGATAAGTGATTTCAGGGATCCCAAGGTAATGTGGTATGAGCAAGGCAAAAAATGGATCATGACTTTAGCAACAAAGGACAGGATAACTTTCTATTCCGCTCCAGATCTTAAAGCCTGGAAACGCGAAAGTGATTTTGGAGCCAACCTGGGCGCCCATGGTGGGGTTTGGGAATGCCCGGATCTATTTCCACTCAAAAGCAATGGTAAAACGGTATGGGTGCTTTTAGTAAGCATCAATCCCGGAGGCCCTAACGGAGGTTCTGCAACCCAATACTTTACAGGAAACTTTGATGGGAATAAATTCGTGCCAAATTCTACAAAAGAGAAATGGGTGGATTATGGAACCGATAATTATGCAGGGGTTACCTGGTCTAACACTGGCGACAGGAAGATATTCCTTGGTTGGATGAACAACTGGCAGTATGCCAACCAGGTGCCTACCAAGGCCTGGCGCGGCGCTACAACAATTGCCAGAGATTTATCGCTCGCAAGTGTAGATGGAGATTATTATCTTCGTTCATTACCTGTAAAGGAAATTTCGCCATCATTAAAGCCTGTTTATAAGAAAGGACCTGTTATTATTGATAAGGAGATTGACCTTTCTGCATATGCCAAAGCTCTGGATGGAAAGTTCAAACTCGATCTTAGCCTTGAAAATACCAGCGACTTCAATATTATATTATCGAACGTTAAAGGACAAAAGCTGATTATAGGCTACGACAAAAAGAACAACAGTTACTTTATCGACCGGACACTATCTGGCGAAACATCATTTGAAAAAGGATTTGCAAAAAAACATAGTGCGCCCAGGTTACTGGCCGATAAGAAAATCAATATTAGCTTGATCCTGGATGTAGCATCTATAGAACTTTTTGCTGATAACGGATTAACTGTGATGACAGATATCTTTTTTCCGGATAGTGCTATTAAAACAATCAAGATTCAGAGCAAAGCCGTTAGGAAGTTAAGCAGTCTTTCTCTGTCAAAGATTGACGAGAAGCAATTAAAATAGTGTAAGAGGTTGTATCTTAAATATAGATTTGTCATCCTTTCCAAAGGACTCCTACGAAGAGGGGGTAATTTATTTTATAAAAATCAAAATAGATGAGAGAGACGTTTTTTTTGCAGTGATAGGCTGCGAAGAATCGTCATTGCGAGAAGGCTTTTTCAGCCGACGAAGCAATCTTACAACGATCGCTACCAGCGTGCGCATTAAGATTATTCATTTTTGCAGTTGTTTTTAAAGGCATTCATGAGCTCGCTTCGTTCGGTTATCTTTGTTCCTCGCAATGACGACCTTTCTATAGGATTTGTCTTATGATAAAACATTAATCACCAAAACCCTGGCAAATAAATATCCTGTAAGTATTCATTGAAATATATGCCAATGGCGTTTCCCCGAAATTATTATTACCTTGTATTTTTAAGTTAATGTATATTTGTCGGACGAATGGTCAACATTAATCACACGGATGAAAAGTCTTTATTGCTTCAATTGAAAAACGGTGATGAGCGTGCATTTGAAATACTATACAATAACTATAAATTCCGGATTGCCGGAAATTTATTCAAACTTCTCAAATCTGACGACCTGGTAAAAGAAATGCTGCAGGAGCTTTTTTTTAAAATATGGGAAGTGCGGACACAGATTGATCCCGAAAAGTCATTTAAATCATATCTCTTTCGTATAGCGGAAAACCTGGTGCATGATTATTTTCGGAAAGTGGCAAAAGACAAACGTTTACTGACTAAAATAGTTGCTTCAAGTTCAGAGCTTTATCTTCATGTTGAAGAAGATATGCTGAGTAAAGAAGATGCCCAAAAATTGCAGAACGCCATAAATCTGATGCCCCCTCAGCGTAAAATGGTATTTACACTCTGTAAATTAGAGGGTAAATCTTATAAAGAAGTAGAGGAGATTATGGGCATTAGTGCCAAAACCATCAGTAGCCACATGCTGCAAGCCAATAGGTTTCTTAAAACGTATTTTAGGGATTCTCCAACACTTACCATTTCGATCGTTTTAGGTATTTTATTCAAAGGCTTTTGATGGTGATCGTTAATTTTGGAAATTAATTGTTAATTTTTTATTAACCGACTAAGGATATTTTTGCTTAGCTCCGTATTAGCTGTAAAAATTGAACCTTGAAGCCATCCGATCAACTCCATATTCTCTTCAAAAAATACCTTAATAATAGCTGTAGTCTTGAAGAAACACAGCGTCTGATGAGGTATTTTCAGCTTGATGAAGATCAGGAAGTGTTGAAAGATCTCATTATCGGCGTTTTAGAAATTGAGGACGAACGTTATGAAACCGATCCTGCCATTGCCGGGGTACTGGCTAAGGTAGACCGGGATCTGTTTGTTCAGATACATGAATCAGCACAAGCCGTACCTGAAGGTAAAAATAAAACACTTAAACTTTGGTTACAAATCGCTGCTGTTGCTGCCGTTTTGGCCGTAGTATACATCGGTGTTTATTTCTTTAATAACCAATCCGAAAAGGTTGCCACTGTCCCTGTAACAACTGTACATGATATCAAACCAGGGGATTTTGGCGCTACACTTACTCTGGCAAATGGAAGGAAAATTAGTTTAGCCAATGCATCCAAAGGCGAAATAGGAAGGGAATCAGGAATAGTCATCACTAAATCAGGCGATGGCAAACTGGTGTATCGAGTTAGTGAAAAGGTTTCGGATCCCAATGCATCCAATACCTTGTCTACCGCCCGTGGCGAAACCTATCAGGTGCGGTTGCCCGACGGATCGCTTGTATATTTAAATGCCGCTTCCAGCCTCACCTATACCACCTCCCTCATTGAAAACGGAAAACGGGTAGTTACCCTTAGTGGTGAAGGATATTTTGAAGTGGCTAAGGATAAGCAACATCCATTTATTGTAAAGACAGACCGGCAGGAAGTAGAAGTATTGG
Organism: Pedobacter sp. Bi27; assembly: GCF_918698255.1. Taxonomy (NCBI): domain Bacteria; kingdom Pseudomonadati; phylum Bacteroidota; class Sphingobacteriia; order Sphingobacteriales; family Sphingobacteriaceae; genus Pedobacter; species Pedobacter sp. Bi27. The sequence continues at coordinate 630,277 of NZ_CAKKMW010000001.1, read as the reverse complement.
GAACTCATTTTAACATCAGCAGTTATGCTGATGATGAAATAGAAAAAACCACCTTGCTGGAAGGAAGCGTGAAGCTCTCAGCATCGGGTAACTACAAATTGCTAAGACCAGGGCAACAAGCAAGGTTATCCGCTGGTAAAATAAAGATTATTGAAACGGATACCGATCTGGCTGTTGCCTGGAAAAACAATGAATTTGTAGTCGAAAGTGAGCACATTGAAACAATCATGAAAATGATCAGTCGATGGTATAATTTGGAGGTTGTTTACGTTGGTGAAAAAACCACCCAGCGTTTCAGCGGCAAAGTGTCAAGATTTGATAAACTGTCAAAAGTACTTGAAATCGTCGAGTCAACAGGGGAAGCCCATTTCGATGTAAAAGGACGAACCGTGTATGTATCAAAATAAACAAACTAAACTATTAATAGAATACTAACCTTAAACCAACCAAATGAAGAAAAGATTACACTAACTCAAGACATGTTGAACGAAACCAGGCCCTGATTAGCCATCAGGACCTGGCAAAAGTTTGGAACATTCAATTAAAAATCAAACTAATAACCGCAGTCCTCTGTACGGTCCAACGCAAAAGAGGCTGCTTAACCAAACCGACTACTAATGTATCAAAATTCAAGGAAATTTGGTATGCCTAAACGGCTGTACCTTAAATTATTGCTAACTATGCGCTTAACCATCGTAATTATAATAGCGTGCTTTTTGCAGGTGAGTGCGTCGAGCTTTGCCCAAAAAGTGACCTTAACCAAGTCGAATGCTTCACTCCGATCTGTCTTCAAAGAACTTAACCAACAGACGGGTTACAATTTTTTTTATACGGACAATTTGTTGGAAAATTCGTCGCCAGTAACCATCAATGTTAAAGATGTAGAATTGTCTGCTGTACTTAACCAGATTTTTGCAGCGCAAAACCTGGATTTTGTTATCCGTAACAAAACTGTGGTCATCAAAGCAAGTGAGCTGGCCAGGCAGGAAATCATTTCCGGTTTTGTAGGCGATGCCAAAGAACGCAAGCCCATCCCGGGTGTTACAGTGTCGATCAAGGGAACAAAGTCTACCGTTCAGACGGATAAAAATGGAAAATTTACTATCAGTATATCAGCAGGTGCAACCTCTTTGGAGTTCAGATTTGTAGGTTATAAAACCGTTGATGTACCCATCTCACCTAATTCGAATTATACCATTTACATGGAGGAGAATCAGGTTACGCTAAATGAGATGGTAATTACAGGGATGGTTGACCGGAAGGTAAGTACCTACACCGGAGCTGCCAAAACCATAACTGCTGCCGAGCTTAAGGCGGTGAGTCCCGTAAATATCTTTGCCGGCATTGCTGCCCTTGATCCATCTTTCAGAATGATCCCCAATAACAAGATAGGCGGGAATATCAACGCGCTTCCGGAAGTGACCATGCGTGGGCAAACGTCTTATCCAACCCTGGGTTCGGAGCTTGTTGGCAACCCAAATACGCCATTATTCATTCTTGACGGATTTCAGGTTTCTTTACAGGCAATTGTAGACCTGGACATGAATCAGATTGCCTCGGTAACTTTATTAAAGGATGCTTCGGCCACTGCAATGTATGGCTCTCGTGGCGGTAACGGTGTGATGGTCGTTACAACAATTCTTCCTCCGAGAGGAAAAGTAGAAGTTTCCATTACCAATAACTTCACTTTATCATCTCCTGATCTTTCCGTTTACCATATGCTGAATGCGGAAGAAAAATTGGATTTCGAACGTCGTGTCGGTTTTCTCAACAGTTATAGAGGGCAAGCCATTAATGCCGAACGATATAAAGCAGTGGTGAGCGGTGTTAATACAGACTGGAAATCTATTCCTGTTCAAACAGGAATCAACAACAGAACCAACCTTTCATTACGTGGGGGCGACCAGTCTCTAACTTTCAACCTTACTTTTAGTGGGAATTTTTTACAGGGCGTAATGAAGGAACAGGACAGGAAAAATTATTCGGGAAGTTTTACGCTGAGTTATAAAACCAATAAATTAACGTTCCAAAACAATACGATTGCAACTCAGGTCATTTCTAATGATTCGCCTTATGGGGAATTTAGTCAGTACCTGGATCTGAATCCGTACTGGAAACCTTACGATGAAAACGGTAATGTAAACAAGTACTTGGAAAACATCGATTTGGGCTTCGGTGTAGGAAGTTCTGTGGTCTTAAACCCGTTAATGGATATTAATTATAACACCATTAACAACAGAAATAAGAACTTTAATTTAAGAAACAATACCACTGTACGTTACGACTTTAGTAAATCACTATGGTTCAATGGCGCACTTGGAATCACAAAAGTGAACGGAACAATAGATAATTTCTATTCCGCATTAGATAGCCGTTTCAATGGAATCGCAGATTTAAGTGCACGAGGTACCTATTCGAAAGATAACAGTGATGCCTTTACCATGGACGGAACAGGCTCTGTGAACTACAACAAGAATTTTGGAAAACATGGTATTACTGTATATGCAGGATTCAGGCTGGCCAGTACAAGCTTAAATTCATATAATGTATCTACGCAGGGTTTCCCATTCGATCGTCTGGACAATATCTTGTTTGCTGCACAATATTTGAACAGCAGGCCTACCGGAACTGAAAGTACAATTAACAATCTTTCTTATACAGGAAGTGCAAACTACTCTTATGATAACCGGTATTTTACCGATTTTACTTATACAAGAGATGGCTCTTCTGCTTATGGAGAGAATAATAAATTTGGTAATTTTTGGTCTGCAGGTTTAGGATGGAACATACATAATGAACAATTCCTTAAGGATAGCAGAATAATTAACTTGTTGAGGATTCGCGGTAGTTACGGTTCTACAGGTACATCTGTACAAGATCCTTACGCCGCACAATTCAGGTACAATCTGGGTACGTCCACCGGTTATTTCGGCGAGGTAGGAGCTTTTCCCGGTGCACTTGGCAATCCCAATCTGAGCTGGCAGCAAGTACTGAAGTCGAACATTGGTATTGCTTCATCATTTCTGGACAACCGTTTGACTTTTAATGCAGAATTTTATAATGAAGTAACTCAGAATGCGTTAACTACAGTTTCGCTGGCACCTAGTACCGGTTTCCCTTCATATACCGAAAATTTAGGTAAAATTCAAAATAGGGGATTGCAATTTGACCTCGGTTATACTATACTGTCTGAACCTCGCAAAGGCTTAAAGTGGAATGTTTCTGTAAACGCCGCCACTAACAAATCTGTATTGAAAGAACTTTCTGGTAAACTTAAAGCCTTCAATGCCGCATTAAATACAAATAACGCCAATCAGACTTCCGAAAATGCACAGTTCATTGAAGGTCAGTCGACCACGGCTATTTATGCGGTAAGGTCGCTAGGCATTGATCCCGTTACCGGCCAGGAAGTTTACCTGAAAGCAGATGGTACCCCAACTTTTGTGTGGGACGTTAATGACAAGACCTATGTTGGTGATACCCGCCCCAAGTGGACAGGTGCCATCAATTCAAACTTCCTATATGCAGGTTTTGCCTTAAATTTTAGCTTCAATTATAATTATGGTGCTGATCTGTATAATAGTACGTTATTAAACCGGGTAGAGGCCGTTGATGCACGCAACAACGTAGACCGAAGAGCGTACGACCTAGGTTGGACGGGACCTGGAAGTTTGAGCCCATACCGCAGGATTACCACCTTCCCGACACCAACAAAGCTTACTTCACGCTTCGTTCAACGCGATAATAACATTCAGCTCAGCTCAATTAATTTGAGTTATCAATTTAAAACCGCATTGGTAAAAAAATTAGGCTTGCAAAACCTTAGTGTTAGTGCCACTACGAACAACCTGGGCACCTTTAGTTCCATTGAAATTGAACGTGGTACAGATAATCCTTTTGCCAGAGAATATACATTCGGCTTAAGTGCAAGATTTTAAATTCAAAAGATAAATTCATATCCCAATGAAAAGAACAATATTAATTATAGGAATTCTGGCAATAGGTGCGGTGTTTTCCGGTTGTAAGAAATTTTTGGATGTACAGCCCAAAACGAGTCTATCTGAAGAACAGCTGTTTACTTCAGAAGTTGGTTTTCAACAGGCTTTATCAGGCGTATACGGCCAATTGGCTGGTAGCAATCTTTACGGAGATAACCTTTCTATGGGCTTCGTTTCTGCCCTGGCACAAAATTATTCAACACTCAATACCAGTGCAGGTGTTTCGCTGCAACAAACACAACTCCTAAACTATGCTTCAACGGAAGTAGTAGGATACACCAATGCCATCTGGTCTTCGAGTTACAGTGCAATTGCTGCAGCAAATAAAATAATTGCAAATACGGAAATAAACCGTTCTGTACTAAGCAATAATTCATATGCACAGCTGCGCGGTGAAGCCTTAGCTTTAAGGGCGTTTATACATTTTGATTTATTACGGATGTTCGGTCCTGAATATACTGCGGGTGCTAATTTAAAAGCCATCCCTTATAAAAAAGATGTAAACGAAAACGCAATTATACCTGCTACAACTGCTGACTTGGTCAAATTTGCTTTAGCCGATCTGAAAGAGGCTGCAGATCTGTTGCTAGCGGTTGACCCGATTGTAACCAGCGATTTGAGGAGCAGACGGAATAAGTTAAATTACTACGGCGTAAAAGCACTGGAAGCAAGAATAAGATTATACAGTGGGGATAAAGCTGGTGCTGCTGCCGCTGCAAATGTAGTAATCAGTTCGGGTAAATATACGTTCGTAACTCAAGCTGCGGCAAGTGCCATTAGCTCAGGATTGGTGGTACGCGACCGCCTATATTTCAATGAGCAGGTATTCATGATCAGGGTTAGGGATATATTGCCAACTGTACAGCGTTACTTCAGATTTAGAGGTGCTGTAGATCAAACCCTTACGCGTACTCCTGCTAATTTTGCTACGCTGTACGAAACTTCATCCGGTGGTGGTACAGACATCAGGTTCGTTTACCGTTTAGAGCAGGATGGAGGAGGCTTGTTCCCATCTAAGTTCTGGCAAGCCTCAACCGCTACCACTACAATTACCGATAATTTATTAGATCAGTATGTACCGGGTATACGTCTTTCAGAAATGTACTACATCCTGGCTGAAACTGCAGAAACACCAGCTGCAGGCGTTGGGTATTTAAATACGGTGCGCCAAAACAGGGGGCTTTCCAATCTGGCAACAACGCTCACAGCCACCGATCTTACAGCTGCAATCACCAAGGAATACCAGAAGGAATTTTATGCAGAAGGCCAGTTGTTTTTTTACTATAAGCGCATTAAAGCACTAAGAATGCAATTCCGCAACATCAACATGACCCCAGCGGACTACAAACTCCCAATTCCAGATGCTGAACTTCAATTTAATCCGAATTATGGAAACTAATCAAACTCGTATTATGAAATACTTATCATATATATTGATAGTAACCTGTCTTTTTTCCTGCAAGAAAGAAGCAGTCGAAACCTATCAGGGAAAGGATGGCATCAGTTTCTTTGCCTACACTTACGAACTTTTGCATACCACTGCAGTAAGAAGCTACTCATTTGCGCTGCAAGCGACTCAAAAGCAAAGAGACACCTTATTTATACCAATGCGCATCACAGGTAAGTTAACCGATAAACCGCGCACGGTACTACTCAAAACAGCTCAGGGAACAACCGCGACTGCAGGCGTAGATTTTGAGCTGAAAGAATTTACCATTCCAGCAGGAGTATCGAAATTTAATTATCCGTTAATATTGCTCAATTCTGCCGGAATGGCCAAAAATGTGTACAGAATTGTGCTGGAGCCCGCAGAAACTAAAGACTTTATTTTGGGTACTTTAGGACAGACACCTGCTACGATCATCAATCTTGGTACAGAAGAAAACTTCAGGTATCTGAAGGTAGATGTAACCAGCCAATATATTGAGCCTGCTTATTGGATCTATCTCCAGGCGGATTTTGGAGAATTCAGTGCCGTAAAATACAAGTTTATGGTGAAGACATTGGGTATAACCGATTTTTCTTACGATAAGATTGGTTCTGATGGTTTACTGAACTTTCCGGTTACCCTAAGGAATGCACTGGCCGCTTATGAGGCTGCAAATGGTCCATTGTTAGATGAGAACGGTCAACAGATATCGTTCCCTTAATTTAAAATATTATGCATTTAAAATACTTTTTAAAGCTCAGCCCAGTTTTTATTCTAATTATGCTGGCATTTGCTGCCTGCAAAAAAGACAATCAATCGTTTAAATATGATCAAATCAACGACATTAAGATTACAGATGCTATAACCGCTTTCACGGTTCCACAACTGGATTCGCTGATCATTACACCAACATTGGCCCAAACAATGCCCGAAGGTGATTCATTTACATATAGCTGGACAATTGATTCGACAACGATTGCCAAAACTAAAAATTTACGCATTAAAGTAACCTTAAGTCCAGGCACTTATTCCATAATTTACAGAGTAACGAGTAATAAAAATGGTATTTACACGCTGAAGCGTTATACCATCACAGTAAATGGTGTTTACCCGGATGGCTGGTATGTGCTCAACAGCAGGGATGGAAAGGGTAAAGCTTCTTTGATCCGGACGGATGACGTGATTTTTGATAACCCTATGGAGGTGGCCAACAATAAAACCTATCCGGGAAAACCCTTGGCCTTATACAATTTTGGAAAAGGTGGTTTCTTTTATTATTTCACTGATCAAAATGTGTATCGCTTTAACATGAACGATTGGTTAGAACTTGGTGATAGAAGTTCGATACTTCCAGGATTGGCAACACCGCTTCCATTTAAAACTGCACCGGCATTTATCATGAATACCTCAAAATTTGAACAGTATATTGTTGCTGATGGTAGTCTGTATGTTGGTGTTTCGGGAACAAATTCTGAAAATCTGAAACCCTTATCACAACGCATCCCCGGCAATTATGATTTATTCCCAGGCGTTTTCCCAGGCAATTTTAACACGACCTATTTTTACAATAATGCAACGATGAGTTTTATGCAGATGGGAATTTTGTCTAGAGTCCTTGAGCAATCGCCTGCAACACCATCGAGACCTTTCGATATGGCAAATGTAGGTAAGAAAATGATTGCCTATGATCGTGGCGTAACTACGTTATCCCAGGAAGGTATTGAGTGGTATTACATTATGGAAGACAATAATGGTCGTTACCTGATGTCGTTAACAGGCGACTCAGACAACAGTTTCCCTGGCGTTAACCAAAAAATGACGAACAGTCCGGAAATAGGAAGCGCAACTAACTTCGCAACCTCATCAATTTTAAAACAACTTTACTACACTGTTGGCAACAAGGTTTATTTGTACGATATGCTTGCAAACGCCGCACGTTTGATTTACACTTTTCCATCAGGATACGTAATTAAAGACATTGAAATGTTGCGTAGCACCAGTAAACAATTGGTGATCGGCGTTAATAATGGTGCAGCGGGTGAAGTTTATTATTTCAGTATCAATGGTCAGGGGGAATTTAGTAATGGTACCTATACCAAGAAATTTACCGGCTTTGGTGAAATTATACAAATTGCTCCTGCCAGACAAAACCTATAAACAACCCAATTGAATTATATTAATTATTTAACATATACGATCATGAAAAAAATAGTCCTGCTCATTGCAATCCTGGCTATAGGAAAGTCTGCGTTTACCCAGCAGGCACAACCGGCTTATAAAGCAAGTCTCGATTCTATGAAGCTATTTATTGATCTTTCAAAGAAAGAAGCCATTGTTAATCGCCTTGTCAAAGCCCATCCAAACGAAAGCTTTGACCAATACAGAGCTATACTCGTAGATAATTTTATAGTAGCAAAAAATTCTGAGAAGGCTTTATATTATTTTAACCAGATTCAGGAAACTGCAAGAATTATGTATGTTGAAAATGTTACTACCGGTTTAATGACTTATGATTTGAAAGCAGCTGAAACTTTGGTTAAGCAAGAATTAAACAACTCAACAAACGCAAAAGAAGAGCGGTTGTATTTATTACAGCTATATAGTCAGGTGGCGGATAAACTGGGCGATCATGAGAAAGCTTTCGCTGCTATAAAAGAGTGTTATGAGCAGGCTAACAAAAAAAATGCAGGATTGACTGCACAGTATTATTATTTGATGAGCAAAACCGGCAGGTACCAGGAAGCGCTTCCTGAACTGGAGAAAGCAGTTTTGTTAGGCTTGGCCGATGATGACTTTAAGAATGAACTGAAAAAAGCCTATATAAGTGAGCATCCGGGGAAAGATTCAAATGCTTACCTGGCTACTTTAACCAAGCAGTTTAACGACAAATATAAAGCAGAAATAGCAGCCAAAATGATGTCGGAGCAGGCACCTGAATTTAAAGTCAAAGACATAAATGGTAAAGAAGTATCCTTGTCAGACTTTAAAGGAAAAACCATTGTTCTTGATTTTTGGGCAACCTGGTGTGGACCCTGTAAGAAATCACTGCCGGCAATGCAAATGATGGTTAATAAATATAAAAACGACCCGACGGTGAAATTTTTGTTTATACACACTTGGGAAACGGTTCCAAACCCCAAGCCTGATGCGGTGAACTATTTGTTAACGCATAACCTGGATTTACCATTGTATATGGATACTAAAGATTCCGTTACAAAAAAGAACCCTGCAGTATCGTCATTTGGCGTTTCAGGAATCCCCGCAAAGTTTATTATTGATGGCAATGGTAAAATACGTTTCAAGGAGCTGGGATTACTTTGGCCAAATGAGGTTGCCGTTAGGCAACTTTCAACCATGATAGAATTGTCCCGTTAAAATGTAATCACCCAAAGAAACTCATAGAAAACAAACTGTATGAAAAAATTATTTTTAATATTCCTGTTGCTGCCTTTTATTGGTACGGCTCAGGTTAAAGGCACACATTTTGAACATGGACTTTCCTGGCAGGAGGTAAAAGATAAAGCTAAAAAAGAGAACAAATACCTTTTGGTAGACTGCTTTACAACCTGGTGCGGGCCTTGCAAATACATGGCCAGTACCATTTTTCCGCAGGAAAAGGTCGGTGAATTCTTCAACAAAAACTTTGTAAATGTTAAGGTACAGTTCGACCAGACCAAAAATGACAGCGAAGAAGTTAAAAGCTGGTATGCAGATGCCCAATCGATGAGCAAAGCGTTCAAGATAAATGCCTATCCTACTTTTCTGATCTTTTCTCCGCAGGGCAATCTTGTACACCGTATTGTGGGTGGCGGTGAGGCAGATGAATTTATCGCCAAAGCGAAGATGGCGCTGAATCCGGAAACCCAATATTACACGCTACTGAAAAAAAGCGAGTCTGGAAATGCTGCTCCTGAGACCCTGAAACAGTTGGCAATTAGTGCCGAGGCCGCCTATGATGAGGAAAACTCCGAAAAGTTTGCCAGTGCTTACATCGCTACACAAAAAGACCTGTATACCAAAGAGAACCTGGAGTTTGTGAGGAAATACACCAAAAGCAGCCAAAGCAAGGGATTTGAACTGATGCTAAAAGATCCTGAAAAAGCAGATGCCGTTCTGGGAAAAGGAAAATCAAATGAAATCCTGAGCGCCGTTGTTCTGGAGGAAAACATTTATCCCGGACTTCGAAAGCCCAATGCTAATGTAGATTCACTGGTTGCCGCCGTACAGGCGAAATACCCAACAGTAGACATCAGCAAGGCTACCGAACTGATAAAGATTCAGGTTTTCCATGCCGACAAAAAATGGGATAAATTTCAGCCGGCCTTACTAAGTTATATGAAAAAATACGGTGCCGAAGTAACCGCTGATAGGTTGAATTTCTTTGCATGGGCGGTTTTTGAAAACTGTAAAGATACTGACTGTATTACTGAGGCGTTGAGCTGGAGTAAACGCAGCGTGGATGAGACCCAAGCCAAGGAGCCTGCCTACCTCGACACCTATGCCAACCTGCTGTATAAGCTGGGCAAAAAGGACCAGGCGATTGCCATGCAGCAGAAAGCGGTAGACCTGGTTGCAGCCGAAAATAAAGCGAAATACCAGGTTACGCTCGACAAAATGAAAAAAGGCGAATAAACCTTTAAGATTAAGTAAAAGGGATGCAGTTCATGACACTGCATCCCTTTTTTATTGTGTCCTGACATAAGCCTCAGCAATAGGCTTGTTCTGTAAGCAAGCATTTCCATACGGAAATAACGCGCCCGATTTACCATATATAGAATATGCTGCATTAAAAATAGTGCGCTGTTACCGAGGCATAACATGGTTGTGCGGTATTATAATGTAAAACTGCAATGGTATATTCTGGCGACAGTAAGTGCAGCTATCATAGTTTTATGCTTTGTCGTACGTGTTGTATGTTATTTAATACACATTCGTCGAATAATAAATACAAAGCCATCACGCGTCACAAATAGAATACTTTAGAACACTAATTATAGTTATTTCTAAAAATATTTTTTAAATACCTAAGTATCAAAGTTAATATCATGTGTCCTTATGGAAATCAGCGCTCAAAAATCTGATCTATAACCAACTAAATTACATCCTTATGAAAAAACTTTTACTTTATCAGCTAAAACTGATGGCAAAAAAGAACCTGTTTTTTTTCTTTTTTGCCGTTCTGACATTTATCGGCGCTCAGCAATCAAAAGCCCAGGTTCAGACCTTAGTCCACCCGGGTATCGCTTTAAACCAGGCTGACCTGAATCAGTTAAAAGCCAACATTACCCAGGAACCATGGTTATCGGCTTACAATGCATTTAAAAATGACGGCAAGTCTAAGTTGAACTACGTGATGGCAGGGCCATATGCTACGGTAAGCCGTGCCCCGCACTTGAATAACAATGCGTGGATAAACGATATGGTTGCTATCCGCAATCTGACCTTTATGTATGTTTTTACTGCGGATAGTGCCTATGCCCGAAAAGCAACCAACATGCTGGATGCCTGGGCAGTTACCAATACCTATTGGGGCGGTATTGAAAATAATCTGGACATTGGCGACCATGCCCAGGATTGGGGCGTAGCGGCTGAAATACTCCGTTATACGTTTCCCGGCTGGACCGCAGCCAATACTCAGCATGTTGAAAACTATTTCGCTAATATCTTATTTCCGACATCCTTTGTACCTAATCCATTACGCGACCAGAACAAAGGTGCTATTCAGCTAAAAACAGCCCTCGCAGCATCGATTTTCTGTAATGATGTAACCCGGTTTAACCAGGCGCTTGAAGTGTACAGGATGGATGCCGGCGGAGGCATGCGTAACTCGTTGCCCAATGGCGAAACAGGTGATACAGGCCGCGATGATCACTGGGGAGTGCAGGCTACTGCCCTGGTATGGGGTGCAGAAGTTGCCTGGAAGCAAAGGGTTGATATGTTTTCCGAGTTAAACAACCGGGTATTGGCTATCGCTGAGCTGTATCATAAATTTGCTTTTGATGGGGATACCATGACTTATATCCCTTTTGGGGGCTATGCCAGTTATTGGACCAACTGGGGAATTAAGCCTGGAGGAAGACCATGGGGGATGACCAATATTATTCATAACGCATATAACAGGCGTAAGGGAATACCTACTCCTCAAACCGATAGGATGCGGGCCGCTTTGGGTGGTACCCAAGGGGAGTTCTTATATCTAAAATCATCCGATACTTCTACTGCGGTTAGTTTGCCCCCTGTATTTTATCCTTCCGAGCATGTGCAGCCAGTAAGTAACCTGACCAATATTGACATCGGTAACCCCGGACTCGCAGGCAGCGCATCCTTCAATAATGGAATCTGGACCCTTAAGGGCGCCGGAAATTCCACCAGTAATGCCTTCACTTTCAACTTTAAAAAAATTAGTGGTGATGCTGGCCTTGTAATAAAAATTGAAAATATGTCGCTTACTACCGGAAGCTCGGGTGTTATGTTTCGCGAATCATTAGCGCCCGGTTCCCGTTTTTGGGATCTTGCGCTCGGGGCAAATGGCGGTGTAGGAAGGCATGGACAGCCGAAAGCCCCGTGGTGGTTAAAAATTGAACGTGTAAACACCCGCATATTTGCTTACCACTCGCAGGATGGCGTTAACTGGACGAATCTTAGTTGCTGGTATTCAGCAACCGGTTTCCCGGCAGAGTTGTACCTCGGTTTTTACACCATCTCTAATAATACATCGTTACATAATACAACCACGTTCAGTAATGTAGGCTATAGCCAATCTGCACCGGCGGGATCTCCGGTAATTAGCAGTGCTACCACTGCCACAACTACCATTGGCCAACCTTTCAGTTATAACATCAGTGCCAGTGCCAGTCCTACTGCTTATAGTACCAGCGGTTTGCCTGCAGGGCTTAGCCTGAATGCGGCTACCGGTATTATTTCCGGCACGCCTACCGGATTAGGACAAAGCGAAGTAACACTAACAGCTACCAATGCCATAGGCAGCGGCACTGCAACTTTGATCCTGAAAGTGCTCAATAACCAGGCTCCTGCAGCGATCACTTCTGTTGTGGCATCAGTTGTTAATAATACACAGATCAAACTGAGCTGGCCAGCTTCAGCGACCGCTACCGGTTATTCGGTAAAACGTTCATTAGCAGCAGGAGGCCCATATAGCACTATTCAGGCAGCTATTACCCTCAACAGTTTTACAGATCCTGCTCCTGTACCTGAAGTAAATAACTATTATGTGATTACGGCATTTACAGGTGATATGGAAAGTGCTAATTCGAACGTAGTTTTTGCTAACGTTCCTCCAGGTATTCCGGGGCGCCCTGTAATAACCAATCAAAGCGACCGGATCAATCTTCTATGGGATGCTGCCAACGGTGCTTCTTCGTATAAAGTAAAACGAGGTACTGTAAGTGGTGGTCCGTATACTACGGTCGCAACGGTAAGTACGACGAGCTATACCGACACAAATGTTACCAGTGGCAATCCATACTTCTATGTACTTTCGTCATTAGGGGCTACAAAGGAAAGTGCTAATTCGTTAGAAGCCTTTGGCTCACCGGGTGCGAATTCGGCAATATGGAGCCCAACACCACTTACCGATTCATTGAACCTGGCCGCTAACTGGACGGGAAATATGCTTCCTGCGAATCCGGCCATATTAACGTTTGGCTCGACTACGGATTCGTTACTAACGAATGACCTAACCGGTCTGGTAGCCTCAAGGATTCAATTTGCACCTGATGCGAATTCCTATACTATTGCAGGGAATGGGTTAACACTGAAAAACGACCTGGTTAACAACTCGTCAGGAATTCAGACATTTACGACTGCTTTACAATTGACTGATCAGGTAAGTGTGAGTACAGGTGGCGGCGTTGTTTTGAATGGGATAATAAGCGGTACGGGTTCTTTAAGGATGAACTCTTGGGGAAATTTTTATATTAAAGGAAACAATAATACTTATTCAGGAAATACGACGATTATTAGTGGTAAGGTAATTGCATCGGGCTACGGAACCGGAACGCCCAGCCATCCTACAGCAGGGCCATTGGGCACAGGCAAGATCATAATGAACGGAGGGCTGCTACAGGCTCCGCCCGATGCGGGACTATCGTTATATAACGACATAGAAGTGTTGCCCGGAACCAGGAGTAGTTTGTATGAAGATTACGCTGCAATAAACCTTTACGGAAAACTATTAGGTTCTGGTAACATAGCGCATGATGGAAATTACTATGCCGGTTTGAATTTGTATGGAGATAATAGCGAGTATACCGGTACCTTTACCTCGATATTTAGAAGCGGGGCCCAGCGGATTCGCTTCATGGTCCCCGAATCTGGAAGTGCAAAGGCAGACTGGTTACTTGATGCCAATGCGCCTGATTGCCAGAATCTAAGTTTTAAAACCGGAACGATCCATTTTGGAGCCCTTAGGGGACGTGGTTATATTCGTACCGCCGGGAGTAATTCGCCGGTTATCAGCATTGGCGCACTAAATACATATTGCGACTATGGAGGAACCATTGACGCTCTTGGTGGTAATCTGACGGTTGAAAAAGTAGGTACAGGTACTTTGCGAATGTACGGTAACCAGCTCTACAACGGAACCACTACTGTAAAAAAGGGAAGACTATTAATAGCTAATGATGCAGCCAGTGGAGTTTTCAACAGCCCGATAATTGTACAAGAAGGTACTTTGGCAGGCACGGGAGTAATTCAATCATCGGCTACCATTGGAACCGGAAGCGGACCAGGTGCGATATTGGAACCTGGAGCGTCAGCGATCGGTACGCTTAAAGTAGGAGCACTTACCATGAAGGCTGATGCCACTTACACTGCAGAAATTAACCTGGGAAATGGCACTGGCGATAAAATTACAGCAACAAGTGTTATTTTGTTAAACAGTCCGAAACTTGTGTTAATTCCGATTGCGGGAGTACTTCCTTCTGGAACTTCATATACCATCGTTAACAATACCGGAACCTTACCTATAAATGGTACTTTCAAAGATCTGCCTGAATTATCTCTTATTTCGGCAGGCGGTTACAATTTTCGTGTTACGTACAGAGGTGGAACTGGTAATGACGTGGTATTGCTTGACGATCGTACTATAGGTGTAACCATCACCAGTGCATTAACTGATACTGCAATCATTGGCAAGAATTTTTCTTATACAATTACAGCTATCAAATCACCGACCAGCTTTAATGCTTCTGGTCTTCCTGCCGGATTGAGTGTAAATGCCACTACAGGTGTAATATCTGGAATGCCGGCCGAATTTGGGCTTTTCCCAGTTACGTTAACCGCTTCAAACGGTGCCGGAGCAGATACAGCCGCTCTTTCTTTAAAGATTTCAAGCAATATTGTAGGTGGCTTGATCGCTGCCCCTGGTGATGCTCAAATCATCCTTCAATGGGACTCGGTTATAAACGCTAATTATTCGTATCGTATCAAACGTTCTGAAACACCGGGTGGCCCTTATGCAACCGTTGCAACCATCAAAGGTTCAGAATATTTAGATACGGGTTTAACCAATGGTGTTACCTATTATTATACAATCGCAACAATAGATGGTATAATTGAAAATCCCAACAGTGCAGAGATCAGTGCAAAGCCATCTGTAAGTAAATACAGTTACTGGCCTTTTGACGAAGCCAATGGCATAACCGCTACAGATGTTTGGGGTAGCCGTACAGGTACACTGAAAACCGCAGCAACCTGGACTGCGGGAAAGATTAACAATGGACTTCGTTTTGATGGCACGGCCAATGGTTATGCGACGCTTCCTACATCTGTAGTAAGCACCTTAAATGATTTTACTATTGCCACCTGGGTTAAAATGGATGGTATATCTAACTGGGCACGTATTTTTGACTTTGGTACAGGAACTACGAATTATATGTTCCTTACACCGAAAAGCAGCGCCGGGAACCCTCGTTATGCCATTAAAGCCGGTGGTGGAGAGCTGATTTTAAACAGTAATATTGCCATTGCAACGGGTGTATGGACACATATTGCCGTAACGCAATCAGGTAATGAGGCTATTATGTATATTAATGGGACGGAAGTTGGGCGCAACAACGCGATGACATTAAAGCCTTTAAGTTTGGGAAATACTACCCTGAACTATCTTGGCAAGTCTCAATGGCCTGACCCTATGTTAAATGGAACCCTGGATGATTTCAGGATCTACAGCAAAGCACTGACGGCAACGGAAATAAAGATGCTGAACGCAGTGCTTAGTCAAACCATCACGTTTAACGCCCTGGCTCAAAAAACGGTTGGTGAAGCTGATTTTGATGCAGGCGCAACAGCAAGCTCGGGTTTAACCGTAAGCTATAGCAGCTCAGACCCTAATGTTGCAACAATAGTGAATGGACAACTTCACATTCTAACTGCGGGTACTACAACAATCACAGCTTCACAGGCCGGAAATGCCCAGTACATGGCTGCAACCCCTGTATCACAGGTATTGACCGTTAAAAATGTACAGACCATAAACTTCGCTGCCATTGCGCCGAAAGTTCTTGGCGATGCAGATTTTACCCTTGAGGCTTCCGCTTCTTCTGGTATTCCTGTAAGTTTTAGCAGTTCTGACGAAAGCGTAGCTACGGTTACAAATGGCGTGGCGCGAATCTTAAAAGCCGGAACCACAGTATTTACAGCCAGTCAGCCCGGAAATGAAACATACAATGCTGCCAGTGCTACTCAAAACCTAACTATACTGCCTTTAAATTTAAAGGTTTTATCGGCTGATGGTGACAACGGACAGCAATCGAACAATGTAATCAGGCCAAAGTTAAAGATCGTAAATGAGGATACCACTTCAACCAGTTACAGCATGCTTACAGCCCGGTACTGGCTTACAGCAGAAAATTTTGCAGGCATTAATACTTGGATAGATTATGCGCAGATAGGCAACAGCAAGGTTAAAACCAAATATGTTGCGTTACCTCAGCCAAGGAACGATGCATATGGCTATATCGAATACAGCTTTGATGCTACCGCAGGAACACTTAGCGCTGGGGGCAGTTCGGGCATTATCGAATCGGGCCTTGCCAACTCAAACTGGGCAAACTTAACCGAAAATAACGACTTTTCTTATCGTACAGGTTCTACCTACGCCGACAATAGCAAAATTACTTTATACCGTAACGGAACCCTGATATGGGGAGATGAGCCAGCGTTGATAACGGAAACCAAAAGCCTTAAAGTACTTACAGAGGGTAAAAATGCTGGAAGCAGCACAATCAGTACCTATTTAAAGCTAGAGAACACAGGCAATACTCCAGTAGATTACAAAGATATTTCCATCAGGTATTTCTTTACCCCTGAAAGTGCAGCAAGCCTGAACTTCTGGGCAGACTATGCCAATTTGGGAGCGTCTAAAATCCAGGGGCAGTTTGTGGCTATAAGTCCATCAATAGTCACTAATGGTGGTGCATACCTGGAACTGAAAGTAGATTCGAGTGCTGGTAAACTACATCCCTTAAGTGGAACAGGAAACATTCAGTACCGGATTGCCAAGTCAGACTGGTCAGCGTTTAATCAGTTAAATGACCATTCTTACCAACCTGGTAGTTTTGCTGAAAATAACCATGTGTGTGTTTACTACAGGGGAGACTTGATTTATGGCACTTTGCCTACCGGTACAAATAACCAGTTGGCCATTGCAGCACCAAAAGAATCCAGCATTAATTTAGCCAGCAGTACGGTAATTTATCCAAACCCGGTAACAAACAACAGGTTTAATATTACCACAACTGCAAACCTGTTAAAGAAGGATGTGGAAGTGAAGTTAGTAGATTTAACCGGACGCACCGTGTATTCAAAATCTGCGCTTAACAATTCTGGTAATATAGAAGTGCAGTTGCAGCGACAGGTGTCTGCGGGGCTTTATATTTTGCTTCTCAATAAACAGTATGCAGGCAAAGTGCTTATCAATTAGTCTTTGATTTTAATTTATATCCGTTCAGGAAGGGCGTTTTTAATTAATGTCCTTCCTGTTTTAAGTATGGCCAGTGGTATCTTAACTTACCTGTTAAAACCGGTTTGGTAAAGGTAATTCAGTAAAAAATGCTTTAACGATAATAAACGCTCATCAAAACTTAATGTGCAATCGATCCACATTTATATATCTAACACTATGAAAATACGATCAAACAAGGTGTCTACGAAAAAGTGGACTTTATTAATTCTGATTCTTTTGCATCAAACAGTATCTGCGCAGTCCATAAACGGCATCCAGACAGATGCCAGCGTGAGGAACAATATTTACACTGCGGTACCATTCCTGTTGATTACGCCACAGCCAAGGTCAGGAGCGATGGGAAATGCCGGCGTTGCCCTTGATCCTGATGCCAATTCTACTGTGATGAATACATCTGCGTTGGCATTTCTCACAGAGGGAGATTTCGGTATCTCCTGCTCTTATAGCCCTTGGCTCAAGCAGCTAGCCCCTGATATGAGTATTTCATATCTTAGTGGCTACTATAGGGTGAACCAGCGGAATACAGTATCTGCATCCATTAGGTATTTTTCTATGGGGGATATTAATTTCAGCGACGAAAATTTTCAGAATCTCGGCGTTTATAGTCCCAGTGAAGCTGCATTCGATCTTGGCTATTCGCTCAGGCTTGGTCCGGATTTCGCTCTCGGCGGAAATGTAAGGTATATCAGCAGTAATCTTTTCGGCGGAGGAACAGTTAATGGAAACAGGGGCTCGGGGAAAGCCCTGGCTGTAGATATTTCTGCTTTTCAGAAATCGGAAATAACGCTGGCAGGCACTCCTGCGGTTTTAAGCTTTGGCCTTAACCTGTCCAATATCGGCACAAAAATGACCTATCGCAATACCGCCCAGTCTTACTTCCTTCCTGCCAATATGAAGTTAGGATCTGCGCTTAAAATAGGCGAAGGGCAGAACAAGCTTACCTTATTGCTTGATTTTAATAAACTGATGGCTCCAACGCAGCCGGTTTACGGTCCGGATGGGAATATCGTAAAGGGACGGGATCCTGACCGTTCGGTACCATCTGGGATTTTAGGCTCTTTTAGTGACGCCCCCGGAGGCTTTCGCGAAGAATTAAAAGAGGTTGGCATATCAACGGGCGCAGAAATGAGCTTCAAAGAGACGCTGTACCTCAGAGCCGGCTACTTGTATCAGCACCCTGAGAAGGCAAATACTTCTTATTTCACCCTCGGCCTTGGTGTTCATTACAGTAGCCTTTCCCTTGATTTTTCATACCTGGTAGGATCGGGCTATAATCCACTTCGGAATACCCTGCGGTTTGGCATACAAACAAAATTCAGGAAATTTAAGTAAGCCCAGATTTTTTAAGGGCATTTTCGGGATTCGCATATCTTAGAACTGTAGTGGCCTGTTGGTTGGGATAACCAAAAGCTAATTGGGAGACTATTTGTTCAATTTCGACATGAGTAGCGTTAACTAAAATATTTTTGCGCAATCGATTGCTTAAATCGATTATTTTGCGAAATTCGTGTAACCAAATGTGTAAATAAAAGATGCTGTTGCCAGTATTGAAGTGGCAGCCTCATCTTCAACTAAATCTGTTCATAATTGCACCGATATTTTATGAGAACTCTGAAGCCAGAATGAAGCGAACAATCTTCCTTATTTCCATCTTTCTTTTCTTGTTCTCTTGTGCAAAATCACAAGAATTTGTATTTACACCACTTAATGTTCTTCACGGACTGAGTGACAACCAGGTTCGTTACATGCTTCAGTTACCCGACGGACGTATGGTTTTCAAAACAACCGGTAATATCAATATCTATGATGGGGCGGGGTTTAAGTATATTCACCGGGATTCGCAGCGAAAATATCCGTTAAAAACATACGATGGTTTTTACAGGATTTATCTGAGTGGCGATTCCATACTTTGGATAAAGGACTATAAGGAACTTTTGCGGGTTGATCTGCGCAAGGAGAAGTATACACAAGATTTAGCGGGCTATTTCAAAAAGATAGGTTTCCCTAAGCCAATAGATAATTTCTTCATGGATACAAAGCAACGGCTGTGGTTGCTAATTGGTGATAAACTTGTGCTTAGCGATCATACTCAAGAATTCGATCTCTCGCAGAATCAGGGGAGACTTCAGGATGTGAGCGCTGATGAAGAAAAGCTGCATCTTTTCTACAGTACAGGAAAGGTAATCTGTTACGATCTGAATTCGAAACGTAAGTTGTACAGTGCAGCTGCATATCCGGATACGCATTACGCTAGGTTTGGCAGTACTTCCCTAGTGGTCAAAGGGCGCAATGGTTTTTATCAGTTGAGAAATGGGACCCACGGCGGATTCTTTTTCTTTGATCTTCAAAAACAGGCCTGGAGAAAAATCCTTGAGACAGCATATACCTTAAATACCTTAGTGGTGGATGCAAAAGGTAAAGCATCTATCAGTTGCGCCAAGGGGATTTGGATAATTGATTGTTTTAGTAACGAAAAACGATATTGGCCGCTGCTAAACAAAACCGACGGAAGTAAACTTAATACAGAGATCAGTACACTGCTTTATGATAAGCAGGGCGGATTCTGGTTGGGGACCGTAAATCAAGGAATCCTTTACGATCATCCAGAGAGATATATTTTTAAGCATATCGGCGCATCGTATTTTTCAGGTGCCTTACTGGGCGATATCATCGTGAAAACATTTGCTGAGGACGCATCGGGCAACATTTACCTGAAATGTAAATCGGGCTTTTATCGTTACAAAGCCGCTTTAAGTAATGGTAATGCACTTGAGAAAGTTGATGTTTTTTCGATCCCCTCACCAGTACGTCGTAAATTGGAATATCCTCAAACGTTGATGGATTATAACATAGACCATACTGCAGAACTTACTGATTCGAGAGGCTGGAAATGGATAGGAACTGGAGACGGACTAAAATTATTTAAACCTTCCGGAGAACAGCATGTGTTTTATACTAAGGATGGGCTGTCAAACAATTTTATACAGGCGATATTACAAGACCGCCATAACAACATCTGGATCACCACCAGTTATGGCATTAATAAGCTTCAGATTGATTCAAGCAGTGGAAATGTTCACTTTACCAGTTTCGATTCGAATGCTGGCACATTAGACGGTGAATATACAAATCAGGCCGTTTACGAAAGTTTGAGTGGTGACCTTTATTTTGGAGGAATAAATGGATTCAGCATTTTGAAACCCAGTCGCCTTTTGCAACGTAAGCTGCCGTTTAAGCCTGTTTTTACTAATCTGTTCTTAAGGGGAGAAAAGGTTGAGCCGGGCAAAAGTTACGGTGATCGTGTAATTTTAATCAATAGTGCGCCGTATGTTAAGCAGATACAGCTTGATTATGATCAAAACTTTCTCACTTTTCAGTTTTCAGCGCTTAACTATCAGAATCCATCCCAAACCTTTTATCGATATCAGTTGATGGGGATAGACAAGTCCTGGCGTGAAACCTTCAGTCGCAGGGAAGATGGCGTAAATGGGCATGGTGTTCTCGAAATATCATATACCAATCTGCCTCACGGTAATTATAAGCTAAGGGTGATGGCTGCTAACAACAATAAAGAATGGAATGGGCCAATTTCTGAAATTGATCTAACCATTAATGCACCCTGGTGGCAGACATTGCCCGCAATTATCTGTTTCGGAGTATTGGCTTCAGTCTTGATATCGGCAGCAATATTTGCTTATATTTCTCACACCAGAAAATCATTGGAACGCAAGCATCGGGAAGAGCTTTTATTACTCAGGATCCGTAACTTAATTGATCAACAAAATGTTCTTCTCGCCGAAAAAGAAAACCTCCCTGCAACAGCTGAGGAGCATAGTAATGCTTCAGAATCCAAAACCGGTCTCAACCAGGCCGAATCTGAATTTTTAGAAAAGGCGATGAAGCTCGTAGAAATGAATATTGAGGTTACAGATTATTCAGTCGAGCAGCTCAGCCGTGATCTTAATATGGACCGTACCGGACTTTACCGGAAACTCATCACACTCCTTGATAAATCGCCATCACTGTTCATCCGCAATGTTCGCCTGGAAAAAGCGACGCAATTAATTTTAGAAGGCAAACTCAATATTTCAGAGATCACTGAAAGGGTGGGATTCAGCAGCTCAAGCTACCTGGGTAAATGTTTTTTTGAACAGTATGGCTGCAGGCCTTCGGAGTATGCCCGCAAGGTGAAAAATCAACGCCATTGATACTTTTTGCAACATGGTTGTTGTCTTAACATCACCGCTCAGCAGTATGTTTGCTATGATCAAATAAAAACTTATGATGCTTATGAAATTTTACAACAAAGCCGGTGGTGTGTTTATGCTTTTTGCATTTTTGCTCACCATGAACGGATGGGCACAACCCATACAAAAGACAGCACAAGGGCTGAAGTTTGCAGCCCGGCAAATGGATATCTCAGTTGAGTTCTATACAGAAAATACGGTAAGGGTTTACAAAACACCCATTGGCAAACCTTATCCTAAAACCAGTCTTTCAGTTGTGGCGGCACCTAGTAAAGTAGCTGTGAGGTATGCAAAAAAAGGGCAGAATCTGGTGGTAAAAAGCAGTAAAATTCAGGTAGAGGTAAATGTGGAAACTGGAGGGGTTTACTTCTACGATGCTTCTGGCAAGGAACTCCTTCAGGATAAGGATGGAGGCACACTGTTTTCGCCTGTAAATGATGCCGGAACCCCATCATTCAAGGTCAGAAATGCTTTTTCGCTGGATAAAGATGAAGCCATATACGGTGTAGGTCAGATCATGGATAATAAATTTAACCGGCGCAATTCCTCACATCTGATGAAAAATGAAAATATGTCAACTTATTCGCCATATTTTCTTTCTGTAAAGGGGTATGCGGTATTCTGGGACAATTACTCGATCTCTAAGTTTGAGGATAAACCTGACGAACTATCTTTTGAAAGCCTGGGTCACTGTGCTGATTATTATTTCATGTTTGGTTCCAATACGGATGGCGTAATTTCAGAACTGCGTGGACTAACCGGTAAAGCTCCAATGCTTCCGCTATGGGCTTATGGATTCTTTCAGAGCAAAGAACGTTATCATACACAGGATGAAAGTCTGAATGTGGTTAAAAAGTACCGGGACTTGAAAGTTCCACTGGATGTAATCATTCAGGATTGGCGCTATTGGCCGGAATATAATAAAACGGATAGCGCCTGGAATTCACAAACCTTTGATAAAGACCATTTTCCAGATCCAAAAAAATGGGTTGATGAGATTCATAGTTTGAATGCGAAGCTCCTGATTGTAACATGGCCGGGCTTTGGTCCGAAAACACCTCAGCGCAAGGAGTTCGACAGTAAGAATATGATCATTAATTTTGATACCTGGCCCCCGAAAAGTGGCGCAAGACCTTATGATGTATTCAATCCAAAAGCACTTGATATTTATTGGAAATACCTCAATAAGGGAATATTCAGCTATATTGGTAACGATGGGTGGTGGCTTGATTCAACAGAACCTGATCACATAAACGTTAAAGAATCTGATTTTGACCTCCCTACCCATTTAGGTAGCTACAGAAGTGTAAAAAACGGGTTCAGTCTGATGCACAATAAAGGGATTGCAACTAATCAGCGTGCTTCAAATCATGACAAGCGTGTGGTGATCCTTACCAGATCAGGCTTCATCGGCCAGCAGCGTTTTGGATCCAACACCTGGAGCGGAGATGTTACATCGAGCTGGGAGATGCTTCAAAAGCAGGTACCGGCGGCTTTAAACTATACCTTGATGGGAATCCCTAACTGGAATAGCGATATCGGTGGCTTTTTTGCCGGGCGCTGGCGAAATAATGGTGGGAATAAAAATCCTGAATTTCAGGAATTATATGTTCGCTGGATGCAATTCGGGGCTTTTAGTCCAATGATGCGTTCTCATGGAACCGACCTGCCACGGGAGATCTGGAATTTCGGTGAACGTGGTTCATGGTGTTTTGATGCTCAGGAGAAATCCATAAAACTGCGTTATAAGTTGTTGCCTTACATATATGGTACATCATGGGATGTAAGCGAAAATAACGGAACCTTTATGCGCCCATTGATTATGGATTTTATCGCCGACCAACGTACGCATGAAATCGGCACTGAATATATGTTTGGCCGCTCGATCCTGGTTGCGCCGGTAACGAAATATCAGATAAGGAAATCTCCGGTTTATTTACCTAAAGGAAGTGGCTGGTATAACTTTTGGACGAATGAGTATAGCGTAGGAGGGCAGACGGTTGAAACAGATGCTCCTGTTGACATCATTCCATTATATATGAAGACTGGCGCTATCATTCCATTCGGTCCTGATGTGCAGTATTCTACTGAGAAAAAATGGGAGAATCTTGATATTCGGGTTTATGAAGGTGCAAATGGAAATTTTACACTTTATGAGGATGAAAATGATAATTATAACTATGAAAAAGGGGCTTATACTACCATTGTGTTGAAATGGGATCAAAAATCAAGGACATTAAATATTTCCGATCGAAAAGGAAGTTATACCGGAATGTTGGCAAAGAGAAACTTCAATGTTGAGCTGATCACTTTGAATGCTAATAAAACCGGCGCCAAAACAAATACCCGATCGGTTGAATATAAAGGGAAAAGTATTGCTATTAAATTCTAGTTGAAGCTTTTTATGTGCTCACGGAGTATATCAATTGGTATTTATTGTCAATAAGCTACATGCATTAGGTTAAAATGAGCGCGCTATTAAGAACACTGAATTTTTGGATAATTATAATGCTGGTTTCACTAGGTGTTTTTGCCCAGGATGGGCTTGAAAAAGTAAAATGGGGAGCATGGGATAAATGGGGAGATATGGGAGATGGAACTTATAGAAACCCCTTGCTGCCTGGTGATTATAGCGATATTGATTGTATCAGGGTTGGAGCTGATTATTATGCCATTTCTTCTACTTTTCAATTTTCTCCAGGGGTGGTCATTCTCCATTCAAAAGATCTGGTAAACTGGACGATAGCCGGCCATGCGGTAAATGATCTTATACAGATTTCTGAGAAACTCGGATGGGAGCGAATGGACAGTTACGGAAGAGGGATCTGGGCAGGGGCCATCAGGCATCACTTAGGGAAATTCTGGATTTATTTCGGCACACCGGATGATGGATATTTCATGACCTCCGCTAAAAGTATAAATGGGCCTTGGGCACCCTTGGTGAAGGTTTTGGCCGCAAAAGGCTGGGATGACTGCTGTCCCTTTTGGGACGATAATGGCCAGGGTTACCTGGTTGGAACAAATTTCGCAGACGGCTATAAGATACACCTGTTTAAACTAACTGCTGATGGAAAAGAAATTATTACCGGATCAGATCAGGTAATCTATCAATCAAAAGGGAGCGAGGCAAGTAAACTCTATAAAATCAACGGTATGTACTACCACTTTTTTAGTGAGGTAAAGGATGATGGGCGGGTAGTGATGATCAGGAAGGCGAAAACCATAGCAGGGCCATACGGACCCGCGAAACAGATCGGGCATGCACAAAAGGATTTTCACGAACCCAACCAGGGCGGTATCGTAGAGGCTCCTGGCGGGAAATGGTATTTTCTAACCCACCACGGTTCGGGAGACTGGTCTGGCCGGAATATGAGTCTCTTACCCGTTAACTGGGTTGATGGCTGGCCTATCCTTGGTAAAGTAGGTATCGATACCATTGGCACTATGGTATGGGCTGATAAAAAGCCCGTTCAATCTTCAAATAAAATTCTGCCGCAATCAAGCGATGAATTTAATAAGGGCAAGATTCAGCCCCAATGGGAGTGGAACTATCAGCCGCGCATAGAAAAAATATCGCTAAAAGAAAGGAAGGGCTGGTTAAGGTTAAGGGCTTTCAGTCCACTGGAGAAAGACAATTTACTTAAGGCCGGAAATACCGTTACGCAACGTTCTATGCGTACAGTTAAAAATGAATCAGTCGTTAAACTCGATCTCAGCGGAATGAGTAACGGCCAAAAGTGTGGCTTAACCCATTTTGGATCTCCCTTGTACGCTGCATTTGGTGTGACCCAAAAAAATGGTAAAAAGGTGCTCGAACTGAATTTAAAAAAGATTATTTCTACCGGGCCTGAGATTAAAGGCAATATACTTTGGCTAAAATCTACCTGGGGCCTGGATGGGTTAAGCCAATATTACTATAGTACTGATGGGCTGCAGTTTATCGCCTTTGGTGCACCATACCAGTTAAGCTGGGGGAGTTATAGGGGCGACCGTATCGGTTTGTACAACTATAATAACGATAGCGACTCGGGGTATGTTGATATCGATTATTTCAGATATACTTACTAATCTATCAGGTCTGATTGGAACAGACTGAGGAGGCTGTATCATAAAATATAAGATTCTCATTCGAGGGATGATTTATTGTGTAAAAATCAATATAAATGACATGAGGATTTTTAGTGCATTTAGGTCGTGTGGAATCGTCATTGCGAGAAGGCTTTTTCAGCCGACGAAGCAATCTTACAACTATCGCTAGTAGCGAGTGCTTTAAGATTATTCATTTTTGCAGTTGTTTTTAAAGGCATTCATGAGCTTACTGTCGTTCGGTTATCTTCGTTCCTCGCAATGACGACCTTTCTTAAGAGATCTGTCATTGATAGCCTTGAAGAACCTGCCATAACACCGTCTAAGTCGTTTCGACAGGCTCTCCGAAGTAGTCCTTTGCAAAATTATATTTTTTGCCACAGGGATAGAAACGGTGAGTTATGAAAGTATAAATTGGATTTTCATGTTGATAAAATGGAGTCTACAGAGTATTAAATAGAGATTTGTATGTCTATAAAATATAACAAAACTATCCCCGAACAAACAAATGTTGCGGCGATATTTATTATGGTATATACCCTTACAAATTAAACCCTATGAAATTAAATTACCCTGTAAAAAGTGTGTTTTCTGCATGCATGGCTTATACAGCGATTGCAATCGGATACACTTCCGAAGTACAGGCACAAACTGCAAAAGTGATCAAAGTTAAAACAGACCATTCCATTGCCAAGGTACAGCCTAACATGTGGGGCGTTTTTTTTGAAGACATCAACTTTGGCGCCGATGGTGGCATTTATGCCGAACTGATCAAAAACCGCTCTTTCGAATTTACAAAACCGCTGATGGGCTGGACTTTCCAACCCAAAAAACCACAGGAAGGCGAGATATTGGTGGTAAACCGAAAAGAGGTGAACACCGCCAATCCCCGATATTTACAGGTGAAAAAACAAACCGGCGATTTTGAACTCGTAAACGAAGGTTTTAAAGGCATGGGCGTAAAAAAGGGCCTCCGTTACGATTTTTCAGTGATGTACCGTCAATCGAAGCCAGGTATTAAACTCGTGCTATTACTAAAAGATGCGAACAATAAAATTATCGGACAGGGAAGTTTAATACCTGATCAAGCCGGTAGCGACTGGAAAAAGCAATCAGCAAGTTTTACCGCGACAGAAACCGATCCAAAAGCCAGATTTTCAATTGTGTTTCAGGGAAAAGGAAATATCGATCTGGATATGATTTCTCTATTCCCAGGCGACACCTGGAAAAACCGTCCGCAGGGATTAAGGGCCGATATGGTACAGTTACTGGCCGATATGAAACCCGGTTTTATCCGTTTCCCTGGTGGCTGCATTGTAGAAGGCACCGACCTGGCCAACCGTTATCAGTGGAAAAAAACCATCGGCCCGATCGAAAACAGGCAACTGTTGATGAACCGCTGGAATATTGAATTTGCACACCGCCCCGCACCTGATTATTACCAGAGTTTTGGTTTGGGTTTTTTTGAATATTTCCAACTGGCAGAAGATATAGGCTCTGATGCCCTTCCGATATTAAACTGCGGCATGGCCTGTCAGTATAATTCGGCAGAAGTAGCTTCACTTGATGAACTCGATCCTTATATTCAGGATGCGCTGGACCTGATCGAATTTGCCAATGGCGATGTAAATACCAAGTGGGGGAAAATGAGGGCAGATCTTGGTCATCCAAAACCTTTCAATTTAAAAATGATGGGGGTTGGAAACGAAAACTGGGGCCCACAGTACCTGGAAAGGCTAGCGATTTTCACCAAGGCCATAAAAGCCAAATATCCCGATTTTAAGCTGATCTACAGCTCTGGCACCGGTCCGGATGGCGACCGTTTTGACTTATTGAATACTACTTTAAGAAACAATAATGCCGATTTTATCGATGAGCACTATTACCGCCCTGCTGATTGGTTTTTAAAAAATGCCGGCCGTTACGATAACTACCCGAGAAACGGATCGAAGGTTTTTGTTGGCGAATATGCGGTCCACGCAGACAATAGTATAGTTGGAAGCAACCGCAACAACTGGCAAAGTGCTTTAGCTTCAGCTTCGTTGATGACCGGTTTGGAGCGCAATGCCGATGTGGTACAGATGGCTTCATATGCGCCGCTTTTTGCCCATATCGATGCCTGGCAATGGGCACCCGATATGATCTGGGTAGATAACCTAAAATCGTACGGAACACCTGATTATTATGTACAGAAACAGTTTTCTACAAATAAAGGGACCGATGTGGTTTCGGTTACGCTTGATGAAAAGAATATTATCGGCCAGGATGGCCTTTATGCTTCTGCGGTAACCGATCAGGCAAAAAAAGAACTGATCATTAAAATTGCCAACAACTCCGATCAGGCACAGAATATTGATTTCGACCTGGAAGGAAAAATGAAACTAAAAAGTAAGGCCACCAATGAGGAAATAGCGAACAGTAACCTAAATCAACTCAACTCTTTCGAAAATCCTGAAGCGGTAAGCCCACAAAAAAGTATAATCAACCTAAAAGGCAAAAAACTCAACATCACTTTAAAACCTTATTCTTTTAACGTTATCAAAATTCCATTTAATTAATAGATTAACGATCATAATAAATCATATTATGATCTGATCGGATCTTTGGAAAGATGTTCAAAAGAAAATAAACCCATTTATCAGGTTAGTATTTAGTTAGCAAAGGGATATCCCGGATGAGGATGTCCCTTTATGTTAATTTCCCCTTCTCCGCTAACCAAAGTACAATATGTGAAGCCATAACTGAGCACATATTCATCCTGAAATATTAGACAGGAATAAATTTTCAGAAATAACTGGATCAGGAGAGTATAAGTTATACTGCATTGTGTCTTAACATAAACTAACCAACTATAAACTAAATTTTATGAAGCTTTTATACCTTAGAAACCCCGTTTTTGGGTTTTTAAACGTCTTTGTGACGTTTAAATGTTTTCTGGTTCAGGTAGAAATCCATCGGCGTTTTGAACTGTAATTTTAAAATCGATGTGGCTTCTTCCCAAGATTTTCTGATCGGCCCCAACTGTTCCATTAAAGGAACATTCATTTGAATCAATTGCACTTATAACACATTTATTATGCGTTTTGTATTTTTTTTATGCCTTTGCATTTCTTCAGTTTCAGTGTCTGCAATGGGGATTAACCATTATGGGTGGATCAGACAGGATACCACAGTAATCCAGAGGAGCTCAGCTCATATTTCCGCTAAAGATTCGCTCCAAAAGAAGGTAGCCAATATTGGGGGACTAAATAAGAGTGTGGTGAAATCTGCCCGGATATCTTCATTTCCCGGGGTTTCCCTACAACAATATTTAAAAGGACAGGCTGCCGGGGTAACTATTCAGGAACCAAGCGGTGAACCTGGAACAGAACAGCATATTTTTATACATGGCACACCTGTTCCACTCTTTTCGGCGAAAGATATTTCTTCATCGCAACCTTTGATCGTCTTGGATGGCGTACCATTGATTTCCAAGGATCATCCTTTTGCTTACGATATTCAACAATATGATTACAACCGCATCGGTCCAGCTACTAATCTGCTTGCCGGAGTTGATCCAGAGAATATCGAATCTATAGAAGTGATTAAAGACCTGAGCGAGGTAGCCAGATATGGCCCAAGGGCAGCGAATGGCCTTATTCTTATCCGTTCTAAAAAACCGCAGGCGAAGAAGACCATTAGCTTCAACTCCTATATTGGTCTGGCAACACGTGATGGCGTTAGCACCCTCAACGGAGCATCCGAGAGTAATTTCAGAAAACCGTTTTATAGCCAATATGCAACCGAAGAGCAAAAACAGAATACTCCGGCTTATCTGCGCGATTCTCTGTACAGCATTTATTACGGGCCAGCCAACTGGACGGATCTATATTATAAAAATGCCTTAATATATTCGGCAAATGCAAGTCTTGCCGGAGGCTCTGATAAAACTAATTTTCGGGCATCACTGGGAAATCAGAGGAATAACGGGGTGGCAGACGGAACCGGACTGAGCCGTTATAGCATTGGCTTTGTAATTAGTATGAAACCCCTGTCCTGGTTAAATATAACCACTTCAATTAATGGCAGCCAATTGGTACGCGATAGAAACAGGTACCAGCGTGACCGTTTTGCTGAAGAAAGGTATCTCCCGAATTTAACCAATCCAATTTCGCCGAACAAAGATTTCTATGCCAACTACTTAAGTGAATATGATAAATCATTTGATAAGAACAAAACCAATATTTTTGACGGTTATACAGAATTTGATTTCAGTTTTGGTAAACTAAATATCACTTCCAGGTTTTCGGCCGACTATAATGAAGGTTATCGCGATATATTTTATCCCAGTACACTGCTTGAAACGAATAGTTATGTATCCAACTACTTCGGATATAACCAGCGCCTGACGGCAGAAAATACAATAAGCTATTCATTTGATTGGAATAACGTTCATAAGCTTGATTTACAGGCAGGCCAGACATTGCAGTGGGATACTTACCATTACAACTATGGGTATGCTTACAGAGGTTCCAGTGATTACATTAAGATCAATTTACTTAATGATCCTAAAAATCCGCTTACCGCTTTCTTTTCGTATAACCCCAATACCGGATTTCTTAATACATTGATGTACAGGTTTTTGGATAATATTCAAAACAACTTGATATCCTTTTATGGAAAAGGTACTTATAGTTTTAAAGATAAATACAGTCTATCACTAATGCTTAGAACAGACGGTTCTTCAGCAGCTCAGCCTACAAGCCGCTGGTTCTTTTCGCCGGTGGTTTCTGCCGGATGGAACCTGAAGAATGATCTGTCACTTCAGGGCAGCAAAATATCTGAACTGAAATTACACGCAAGTTATGGCCGTATAGGCAGGGTGCAACTGGA
Source organism: Pedobacter sp. Bi27 (assembly GCF_918698255.1). Lineage (NCBI taxonomy): Bacteria > Pseudomonadati > Bacteroidota > Sphingobacteriia > Sphingobacteriales > Sphingobacteriaceae > Pedobacter > Pedobacter sp. Bi27. The sequence goes on along the minus strand of NZ_CAKKMW010000001.1, from coordinate 599,659 downwards.
CGATCGTTATGCCGCAGGCCCTCAATATACGGTGGATATCGGTTATACCGGCGAACCCCGTGTAGGAACATACTCTGGTGTAGCAACGCTAAACAGGCCTTATAGTTCAGGATGGGTTGGATATAACATTCCATGGGCTTACAGCGAACAGATCGATATTGGAGGAAACATTGGTTTTTGGGACAATAGGTTAATGATTGCTGCCGATGTATACAGCAGATCAGATAAAGATCAGCTGATCGGTGTGCCTGCCTTTGCAGAATATGGTTATACGCAATCTTACCAGGCAGGAATGAATATCAACAATTCTGGGATTGATGCTAGCATCAACGCCAATATATTCCCCAATTCCAAAAAACTTCAATGGAATTCATCATTAAATATCAATTATAACAGAAACAGACTAAAATCATTACCGGGTGGACTTCGTGAACTTGTAGTGGGAAACCGATTGCTACAGGTGGGAAAGGCTGTAGATCAATATTGGCTGCTGGATAACGGCGGCATTTACAAGAGCGATGCCGAAGTTCCTGTAAATCCTAAAACCGGCCTGCCCCTTAATTTTCAAGGGATTCCGCTTAAGGCTGGCGATGCCATATGGAACGATCGCAATGGCGATTATACCATTGATGATGCTGACCGCATACTAACAGGACATTCTCTTCCATTAGTATCGGGTGGGTTTAACAATGATTTTAAATACGGTAACTGGACACTTGGGCTGAACCTTTATTATAATCTTGGTCGGAATATCATCAATCAGGACATGGCAAAAAGATTCGATTTCATCAATCAGGAAAGTGCCAACGATATAAATTCGGTCAAAGAAGTTACATTTTGGGAAAAACGCGGTGATTATAACAAATACCCGGTTTACAATCCCTGGAGTAGCGCAGTACCCTACCGAAGCGATCAAAATCTTTTTCTCGAAAACGCAGCTTTCCTGAAACTACGCGCTGTATCTGTAGGCTATGACCTGAAAGACCTGCTGAAACGTAAACGCTCGAAAATTGACAGGTTATATGTTTATGCTACGGCCAATAACCTATTCACCCTTACCCCTTATACAGGACGAGATCCCGAACTGACAGACTATGCAGGCTACGATACTGGCTACGGACTGCCTATTCCAAGAACCTTTACACTTGGAGTGAAAATGGAATTATAGCAACTGGAACTAATAAAGACTTAAAATTAAAGAAATGAAAATTCGCATTTTAATCGTATTGATTGCCACCTTAACGATATTCAGTGCCTGTAAAAAGATGCTTGATGTTCAATCGAGCAGATTGGTTGGCGAGGCCAATATGTACAGGACAGTTGAGGATGCCCGTGCAGGCCTGATGGGTGCATACGGACTGGCCAGAGCAGCGTTGTGTGACAATGACAGGCACTGGCTTTATGGCGATCTTAGGGCTGTAAACGGAGCCGGGGGTGATTTTAGGAGTGCTAACCGTTTGGATATGAAGTCTATAGCAGACAATAATCTTCAGGCGACTTTTCCGGTCGTACAGGCCTTGTCAAACTGGAGAAGATTTTATGCTGTAATCAATGCAGCCAATATATTTCTTGAAAGGGCACCGGGAATCGTTGAGTCGGATAAACGCTATTTACCGCAGGATCTTAAACTAGATGTAGCCCATGCAAGATTTCTCAGGGCTTTCATGTATTTCTACATGGTCAGGATCTGGGGAGATGTACCTTTCATCATCAGTTCGCATGACGGACAATTTGAAAACAAACCCAGAGAAAACCAACAGAAAATACTTGCTTTTGCTGAATCAGAGCTGTTGCTTTCGGCACCAGATTTACCCGTAGCCTACAACAAGAACCAACCCGAGCAGACCCGGACTCCCTACTATACTATTGAGGAAGAGATGGCTAAAAAGCATACAGTTTATGCTGTTCTGGCGCATGTATATGCCTGGCAGGGTAAATATGCAGAGTCAGCCAAATGGGCTAAATGGGTATTGGATAATATGGGCCTTGCAGAGATGGGAAATGAAAGGATGTTCTTTATGAATGTAGATCAGACCAGACAGATGTTTAGGGGTGAATTTGGTAATAATCAATATAATATTATTGCCGGATTTAGCCATATGTTTCTAAACGCAGAGAGTGGTACTTCAGGTTTTATGGAAGAGCTTACGCTTGCTGCCCCTTATGTCATCAACAAAAGCTTACCAGCAATTTACGTTCCCAAAGATTCGATCCTATCCATATTCAGCCAGGAAAACGATGCGCGGTTTGGTATCGATAAGATTACCTCTACACCAACTTCCGACCGTTATTTTGGTGTTTTTGACAGACCTTTTCCTGTTTTTACCAAGGTATTTATCATCCGTGATAATAATCCGCCTTTAAATACCATAAACGGTGCCGGGTCTGACGGCTCGATGACCCAATATGCAAGTTCTCTTGTTTTTACCCGACCAGAAGAAGTTGCGCTCTTACTTGCCGAAGCCAAAGCAGTGCTCGGCGATGTTTCCGGTGCAATCGATCTATTAAATGCAAGACGGATCAATCGTGGCCTTCTCGCATTTGATCAGACTAAAGATGGGAGCCTGATCGATGCCATATTCCTCGAGCGGAGAAAAGAACTGATGGGAGAGGGATGGAGATGGTACGACCTGATCAGATACAAAAAAATCAAAAATAACGATCCTGCGTTTAATGCGCTCATTCAAAACGGGGGTATTTATTGGCCCATAGCAAAATCTCTGCTTACCCAGAATTCATTATTAACTCAAACGACGTATTGGAACAGATAATTTATGGTTATGAAACGTATACAAATGATATCTAAATATATGGGCGTGCTCCTGCTGGGATCAATGCTTGTTGCTGGCTGTTCAAAGGATAAAGGTGATTATAATTACATCAACAGTACAGTAGCCTTTCCGGGAACTACATACGATTATTTGAAAAGTAAGAAAGGGATGTTTGATTCGCTCTTATTTGTAATCGATCGTCTAAAATTAACCGATACGCTAAGGAACAACAATGTAACCTTATTTGCAGTTACCAATCAGAGCTTTCAACAGGTAGTCGATAAACTGAATACCACCAGGAAATTACGGGGAAAAGCTCCTGTTTACCTTAAAGATATGGCAGAGGAGTCGCTCGACAGTATGATCTGCAGGTATGTAATCAGGGGAAGTTATACAGCAGATTCGCTGACACAGACTGATGGAAAAATGCTTAAGGCCGTTAGGTATGCTTATCCCATGAATGGTAAACTGGCCACTGCTAATGCGAGTGGATACAAGGGTGGTGGGCCAGCGGTAATTAAATATTTCTTTACCAAAAAAAGCAATTTCGTTAAAGACTGGGTTTTAGCAACTGCTGATGCAATTAACATCCGTACCTCCAACGGTATTGTGCACGTACTGGAAACTACTCATCCCTTTGGATTCGGCGAATATACCAAGCCTAAGGCCGAACCCTATGATAAAAGTACATTCAGACCAGCAGGTTACAATGGACCTTTTATTCTGCCCTCGGTGGTCGGCGAAACCGTGTTGATCGAAGCGGAAGACTATGACCTGGGAGGAGAAGGTATTGCCTATCACGATGACTTAACTAAAAATGGAGGCAATTACAGGCCAGCTGAATATGTGGATATTGATGTCGCATTCGGGAGCCTTGGTCAGATGTATACCGATGCCGCTGGTACTTATACAGCCAGTTATTCCCTGGGATGGACAGTTGCCGGCGAATGGACAGTTTACTCTGTAAATGTACCGGTAGAAGGAGATTATAAAATTACTTCAAGGCTCGGTAACGGCAATGCTTCAACGCCTTTAAAGTTTCACATTGAATTTGATTACAAAGACGTAACAGGATCCCTGACTTTTCCAAACAATAAAGGCTGGTGGGTATGGCAGTTGGTCGAGAGCCCTGTATTTCACTTAAAGGCTGGTAATCATGTGATGCGGTTTTTTCATGAAACCAAAGACATACAGGTGAACAATTTTGTCATCAAACGGGTCAACTAAACTATACCGATATGAAATTTAGAACAATATATATATATCTTGCTTTTGCAGCAGTTATAATAAGTACAGCCACGGGTTGTAAAAAATGGCTGGATATCCCGGCTGATGTCGATTATTTCAGCGAAAAAGTAGATTATACCACGAAAACTTTTTCGCCGGTATTGGGGCGTACAACTGTAATAACCAATATTTTTAACTACGATAATTCAAGTTTACCCTTAACTTTTCAGCTGCTGAACGTCAGAAAAGCAGATGGTACCCCTGCCGATAACCTCACAAAAATGCAGCCGGTCTGGGTATGGTCTACCGCTTATGATGGCAAAGAAACCAGTCTGCAGCAAATTCTCGATAAAAGAAAAAAAGAGGACCACCCCCTGTGGGAACTGAGAAAATCGGGTGATCTGATTCTCTGGCAGAGCGCAACCAATGCGTTGGTGCCTGCATATCAGGGTTCTACTAATCCCGGTGGCTATCTTTTTGATGTCAAAGTTTCCAATTCCGGAGGAGAGAAAACCATTAAGGATCTGTTACTTAATCCACTTAGGGAAATGCCCTATGAGCCTACCAACATGGACGTGATTTCAAGTCTGCCAAAAGATTCTATACTACCTTCTGAACTAAGTGGGATGATCGGCCAAAATACCAGGAAAGCACTTTCTAACGATAATAAAGATGTTTACATCTATTTTAAAAGAACGGGTAACGGCAATTCTTTAACCTTTAAGTTTCTGGACAAAAATAAAAACCCGATGAATGTAGATGCTTTTAGAGATACGAAATGGGCCGAACTGATACACGGCTTTAATATGCAAAAAACGGGTGATTATGTACGGTATGATGTGGCTTACCCTATTCCCCTGGTTAAACTTCCAACCAAATATACCAATGGTGATGGTTCCAGGGCCATGGTAGAGTTTAGTTATAGCCGGATCGGGTTTAATGGGATAAGGGAAACTGGAAAGCTGAAATTTAATTTCAGCATCTTCCGCGAAGGGGATTGGGAAATAGATTTTCATTTCCGCAATGACACGCCAAGGTTTCAGGACGAATATTAATGTGTAGGCTTAATATGATACAAATGACAAAGAGAATATTATTGCTCGCGGTTTTTATAGCTGGCCTGTTGGTTCCGGGCTACCTGGCAGCACAGGTGCAAAAAGTAATTGTTAAAGGAACTGTTATGGACAGGGAAACCAGACAGGGTATACCAGATGTAACAATTTTATTGGACGGTAAGCCGCCAAAACCAACTTCTTTTACAGATCGTGATGGTAGATACACCATTGCAGTAGCTCCAGAATCAACCCTTATTTTTAGGTATATCGGCTATAACGAGAACCGGGTTAAAGTTAAATCCGGACAGACTTTGTTGAACATAACCTTAGGCGCAAGTTCTTCTGATATGGAAGAGGTGGTTGTTCGGGGTTATCAGAAACGGTTAAAAGAAACCAGTACGGGATCTTCCTATGTGATTAGCGGAAAAGAAATCCAGGATATTCCTGTCTCCAATGCAGAGCAGCTGCTACAGGGTAAAGTTCCCGGCCTTAATATACAGGTAAATACCGGGGCGCCCGGTTATCGTGGATCTGTAGCAATACGCGGTGTATCCGGAATTGATATTTCGGGTTCGGGAACCAGTTCGTTTTTAACGCCCACTTCTCCGCTTTATGTAATAGATGGCGTACCGGTTGAGGCTGATGCAAATTTCGAATATGGTTTCAATTCTGCAGGGCCTGGCGTTAGCCCGCTCTCGTTAATCCCTCCTGAGGATATTGGTAGTATTGAAGTGCTTAAAGATGCTCAGGCTACCTCACTTTATGGTTCAAGGGGCGCTTTCGGTGTTATCCTGATTACCACAAGGCGTGGTAATTCTAAAGTGCCAAGAATCCGCTATACCGCTAATTTTTTCGTTAACAAAAGTCCAAAACTCCGCGAAACCCTTGGTGGCAAATCTGAACGGGACGCCAAGATCAATGAAATTTTAACCATGGGGAATTATGTAGATGTGATGAAAATTTCCACTACACCCATCCTGGCAGACAGTTTAAATCCATATTATAACAATTCTACAGACTGGCAGGCGGTATTTTACCGCACAACCTATAATACCACGCAGAACCTGAACATCGATGGAGGTAATGATAAATTCAATTACAAAACCAACTTTGGATATTATGGAGAAAAGGGAATTATAGAAAATACAGGGTATAAACGCTACAACCTAACCACAAATATGAACTATAAGCCAAATGATAAGTTTGGTGTATTTATAAATCTTGCCGGTGGTTTGGGAAAAAAGAATAAAGGCGATGGACAGGGGCTTTTTCAAACAGGCGTAGCAACCAATGCTTCGGTCTCCTCCTTGCTTCCGGGGCCATCATTATTTCAGACAACTAGCGGGGTACTATCGGCGCTGACCGTCAAAAATGACAATGTTGCCAAAAACCTGCGCTCCAATGTTGATGTGAACTTTATGGTGTTTCCTGGCTTTAGGGTTTCTTCAAGCGGTAGTTATGATTATGCGGTAGGAACAGAAGAAACATTTACACCAGCTGCTGCCAATTATTTGTACTCAGGTATTTATTCCTATAACGAACGGAATTCGACCTTGTATAACAGGAGCGGGTTCACTTATGCTAAGAGTTTCAAAGACGGTACGCATAATTTCTTTGTAAACTCGTTTGGCGAGGTTTACCTCAAAGATTATCAGGCGTCGTTTATTATACAGCAGCGTACACCCAATGATCAGTTTCAGGGGCCGTTGGGTGCAAGTAGTTTCGCTTCCAGGGGAGGAGGAGTGCTCGGAAATTATAAAAACGAACATGTGGTATCTTTCGCCAGTGCTTTTTCTTACGATTATAAGAAAAAGTATGTACTCGATCTTACCTACCGGCTTGATGCGTCATCTGTTTCTGGTTTTGATAATCCTTTTGCTAAAAATCCTTCTATTGGATTTAGATGGAATTTTAACAGAGAAAACTTTTTGGCTAACTCCAAATGGTTGTCATCCGGTGATATCCGCATGAGCTGGGGCAGGAATATCCAGCCTACCGGAAATATCTATTCCCTGTACGGAACCTATGCACCAAACGGCAATTATGTAGGTGTTCCCCGTATCGGTATAAATTATGGCAGTTTACCCAATAGTGTTTTACAGCCGTCGACCAATACTACGTATAATTTTGGTGTAGATATGGGCTTCTTCGATAGTAAAATAGAATTTATGTTCGATGCTTACTATAAAAAAGTAACCAACCTCAAACGCGACATGGCACTTTCGAGTATGACCGGTTTTGGACAGGTATCCAGTAATGATGCCGGCCTGATCGATTATGGTTATGAGCTGTCAGTGGTGCTGCGGCCTCTACCTAAAAATAGTCCTGTAAATTGGAGTATTTCTGTAAATGGTGCCATAAACCATGATGTGTTAACCCGCCTGCCTGGTAATATAAACCAAATCGTGATTGATGGAGATCCGACAAAGAACAACCCGGCAACCGTATTGCGAGTTGGCCGGAATACCCTGTCCAATTTTCTGTTGAACAATCAGGGGGTTTATGGCAGCAATACTGCGGTTCCTGTTGACCCTGCCACAGGGCTTTTGTACCGCACAGATAACAACTCTACTGCATTTTTTAGGGCCGGAGACCCGATCTGGCAAGATTTAGACGGAGATTATGTATTAACGAACAAAGACCGGATGGTGTTGGGTAATTCCCAGCCAATTGTAACCGGGGGATTAAATACCTATCTGTCCTACAAAAACTTTTCCCTGAATGTGAATGGTTCATTTACCTTAAAAAGAGATATCATCAACGATGCATTAGCCTCCAGGTTAAGGTTGGTTAGCAATCCTTTTGGATCGAGTGTATACTTACCACTTTCGGATGTCAATTACTATGGTTCCTCAGGCGCAGCGGCGGCTTATCCAAATCCGTTTGACTATACCCGATCGGGCATAATTAACCCTTTCAGGTCTAACCAGTCACTTTTCCAGGAAGATGGCAGTTATTTCAAGTTGAACAACGTAACCTTTGGTTATACCCTGGGAAAACAACTTGCAAAGAGAATGGGACTTAATATGGCCAGGGTTTACCTCTCGGCAAATAATGTGGTTACTTTTTCTTCATATTCAGGGCCAAATCCGGAGAATGTTACCGCTTTAGGTTATGATTCTTCTGCAGGCTACCCCGTTTCCCGCACCTATAACCTGGGTGTCAATGTAGAATTTTAATGATTTAACCTACAATCCAAAGAAAATGAAAACACACTCCTTTTATATACTACTTCTCGCAGTTTGCATCTCAAATTCTGCCTGCAAGAAATTTCTGGATGTAAAGCCCCTGGATAAATTAAGCGGTAATGTCTTTTGGCAGTCGCGGTCTGATGTCGAATCATTTACCAGTGATCAATACGCAAACCTGAGAAACAAGTTTACCAGCACTTCTTTTATTCCCGCTACAGGCGAACTGCGTTCAGGATACATCCTGCCTACTATTTTAAATAATTCCAATTCTGTAGCGGAAAAAAATATCCGCCTGGTTTATACGCAGTTTGCTGCGAATAACCTTAAAACAAATACAGGTGTACTGTCATCTACCCAGGCCTGGAACGGGCTTGGCTTTGACTCAATCACCAAGTGGTATGAGTTTTATTCTGTTATACAGGGAGCCAACATCCTTTACGAACGGGTTAATAATGGCGTTCCCGGCCTCTCAGGTGATGATAAGAAAAGGTATCAGGCAGAGGCTGTGTTTCTGCGCTGCCTGACTTATTTTTTCATGGTCAGGCTATACGGCGATGTGCCATATTATACAAAAGCCTATCAGCAGGCCCCGTTGCCCAGGGAAAAAGCCGTATCTGTGATCAACCAATGTATCGCTGATCTTAAGGCAAACCTGGATGATTTACCATTGGTTTACCCTGATCCGGCATTAAGGGCTGTTAGGGCAACGAAAGGGGCGGCACTTGATCTGCTGATGAATATGAATATGTGGAATGCAGGCTTTGATAGTGGTAATAAGTTGAAATATTATCAGCAGACAGCAGATTTGGGCAGTGAATTAATAGGCAGCAACGTATACCAGTTACTTCCCCTTGATAACTTTAGTGAGGTAATGAAAGGCAGGAGCAATGAAGGGATCTTTGAATTCAACCAAAGTATAAATTATGAGTCTGCACCTAATTTTCGAGCTTTTTTTGGAGAGATGATGCTTAGATATCCGAATAAAAATAGCGGAACAGACAACAGCTCAAGCCACGCTTATTTTAGGGCAGATTACCTGCTGCGTTTGTATCCGGCAGGTATAGCAGATAAGCGTAAGGATCTTTGGTTTGACAACAGTATGTTCAGCCAGGATGGGAATTTTCAACTGCTCAAATTTAAAGGCAACCTGGCATCTAACCAGAGTAGCCCGGAATGGGGCCTGATCATTTTTAGATTCGCCGAAGCAATTTTGCTCAGGGCTGAAGCGCTTGCAGAGCTGGGCGGACAGGATGCAGAAGCAATAAAAATGCTGAATATGATAAGACGCAGGGCCGTGGCACCTGAGTATGTAGGAATTGGTGGACAAGACCTGAAAAATGCAATCTTCAATGAGCGCTGTAAGGAACTGATGGGTGAAGGACACCTGTATTTCGACCTGATCAGGACCGGACGGATCTTAAACCCGCAATGGACACTCAATCCGCTTTCAGCTGATCAGTTTGCCAGGGGCGGATGGACCTGGCCGATAGACGTTTCCGCACTATACAACAATCCATACATGAAATTAAACGAGTACTGGCAATAATAAATGCTAAGCGATATGAGAAATTATTTTAAAAAAATAAGATGGGGGCTGGGATTATTTTCTTTGATCCTGTTATTATTGGCTTCCTGTAAAAAAGATAAATATTATTTTGACGGTGGTAAATCTGATCCCAATTTCAAAGGGACTATGCTTCAATACTTGCAGTCAAAGCCTCTGCAGTTCGATACAATTGCACAGATTATAAAAATTGCTGGTCTTGAAAAGGAGTTTCAGCAGGATGAGCTGACATTTTTTGCACCAACAGATCTGTCGGTCAGGTCGGCTTTAAAAAATGTCAATAACTACCTCTACCAAACCGGTAAAGACACGCTTAAAGTGCTGACTGACATTCAGCCACAGATCTGGCGTAAGTACCTGATGATGTATATGTTCAAAGGTGCAAACAGCATGAAAGATTATTACCAGCTGGATATCAATCTTAAATCGGTTTATCCCGGACAGAACTATTATTCTTATAACAATGTGATTTTTAACATCGGGGTGATATTTGAAGACATCAACGGGATCAAATATGCAGGTTACAGGCATCTTACGATCGGTTATATCACAGATCTCAATAAACCTACTGATAGCTGGGTTAGTGCCGATATTTCATCATCAGATATTAAACCGCTTAATGGTGTGGTACATACATTGAATACCAATCATATTTTCGGATTTGATTACGGATTTGTTTATGATGTTTATGCCGGTAAATGATGAGGATATTCAAATTTTATAAAGCGGATTATTTAAAATTAAGATAATGAATTCAAAATATATCAGTTTAACACTGGCTTTTTTAACCATACTTTTTATTACGGCCTGTAAGAAAAGTGAAGTTTATGAAAATCCCTATGAGGGTGGAAAGCAACCCTTGGGGATTAGTCTCAGTCTCAGCACGGCTCCTGTGCCTCAGGAAGCAACTGGCGGAAGTACGGTTACATTTGCGGCAACAGGTTTATTGCCGTATAAAGACCTGGCTGTATTTTCCTTCAATGGGCAGAAGGCTGAAATACTCAGTATTACGGCAACGGGCATTACCGTCAAAGTGCCTGAAGATGCCAGTACGGGCGTTGCTACCCTATCTATAAACGATCAGGTGTTTTTTGGACCAAGGTTTAAGGTCGGTGGAAAGATTAGTATCGATCCGGAGTTTAGGGTTAGCGGTGGCGCAAACAGAGACATTTTTGCTTATTACCCATTAACAGATGACCGCTTTATTTTTCTTGGCGCATTTACCGATTATGATGGCAAAGGCATCATCACTCCGGTAAACCGCATTGTACGCGCATTTAAAAATGGGGGTGCCGATATTTCTTTCCGTTCGGGCGGCGCAGACGGCTCATTGTACGGCATTGCTCCCCTGGGGGATAAATATATAACCGCAGGCAGTTTTTCGGGCTTTTACTTTAACGGCGGAAGATCCATTTTGACAAATATTAACAATATTACCCAGCTTAGCGCCAGTGGCGAAATAGATTCGGTGCTTGTAGACACCTATAGTACCAACCATAGCTTGGCTCCGGGCATTCCGGCTACAGGAAAGAAAAAGGCCGTTCCTGCTTTTAATGGAGGGACTAATTCTACCATTGGAAAAATTTATAATTACCAGAATAAATTAACAGCAACCGGTAATTTCAAATATTATATCAGCAAACGATATGATATTTCCAGGAAGCCTGTCGTAATCTCTGGCGTCACCCTTTATGCCGATAGTATTGTTATCGACAGTGTGGAGACCCCTCAGGTTGTCCGTTTCAATGCCGATGGATCACTGGACAAAACGTTCAGGTTCAATAGTACAAATAATATGGGCTTGCCTGCCGGAAACGGGTTTGTATCCAGCTCCTATATGCAGGCTGACGGAAAGCTGATTGTGGTTGGATCTTTCAATAAGTTTGATGAGCTTCCTGCCGGGCGCATCGTCCGGTTGAATTTAAATGGAACAGTAGATCCCGTTTTTAACTCCGGTACAGGCGCAGATCAGTCCATAGGTTCGATAACCTACAATCCGCTTAACCGGAAGTATTTAATTACTGGTTCTTTTACCAGCTACAACGGCGTTCCAGCCAAAGGAATCGCCTTGCTTGATGAAGATGGTTCCATCGATCAGTCATTTGTAGCAAAAGGGTTCTCTGCTGATGGCGGTGCCAATTTTGCCAAACAACTCTCAAACGGTATGATCGTAGTGAGCGGTGTCTTTTCCACTTATAATGGAATCAGGCGATCAGGCTTTATGGTGTTAACACCTACGGGAGATCTGGCTAGGGGGTACAATGCGATCGGAAGCATCAAGGGATATGTGAATGATCTTTATGAAACAACCAATTCAACCGGGCAGATGGCTGTTATGCTTATCGGATCTTTTAGCCAGATCGATGGTACGGGAGCAAACAATATTACCCGCTTAGTATTTGAAAAATAGACCTGAAAATCTTTTAATAGTTAAGAAAATGAAGAATTATAGATTGATAACAGGCATGATAGCACTTTTTACCCTGGGTATTGTGGTATTATCATGCAATAGTGGATTTGATAAGCTGCTGCCTTCAAAGGAGTACAGCGATTCGACATCAGCGGTAGCAAAAAGCAGGAAAGTTTTATACCTGATTGTGGATGGGGCAAGAGGCTGGTCGGTACGGGATGCGCAGGCTCCTAATATTACTGCATTGACTAAAAATGCGACCTATTCGTGGAATTCGCTAAGCGATAGTCTGTCAAATAATGGCAATGGCTGGGCAGATTTACTTACGGGTGTTAATAAAGCAAAACATAAAATTATTGACGATTCTTTTACCGGAAATAAACTGGATCAGTATCCGGAAATCTTCCAGCGGGTTAAATCTATAAAACCAGATACAAGAACAGCCGCATTTGCTGCCTCGGCATTGTTTAAAGATAAATTAACTACAGGTGCCGATATCAGTCAATCCTACAGTACTGATGCAGAAGTTAAAACCGCAATTATTTCTGAACTTGGAAACGATGCCTCTGCTCTGATAGTAGGGCAGTTTGGAGCGGTTAATGCAGCGGGAATCCAATTTGGGTACGACAATTCTTTTCCGGCTTATAAAAGTGCCATTTTACAGTTTGATCAATATCTTGGAGAAATCCTCATGGCATTGAAATCCAGAAAGAACTATGTAAAAGAGGATTGGCTGATCGTGCTGACTTCCAATCACGGCGGACAAGCAGTAATCCCGGTTGAGCAGGATGACAAAACCATTTTTAGCTATCCTAAAGCCAATACATTTACAGTTATAGCCAACATCAGTTATAAGCCGTATCTGGTTGATAAACCGTTCACCGGTAATAAGTATACGGGTAAATTTTTGCGCTTGTATTCCAATCCCGCCAGTTCAGCTGCAACTCCGGCGACCTCGGTCCGGGCTGAAGTCAAGAACAACAATAACATTTATAATTTCGGAGATACCATATCTTTTACGATCGAATTAAAGGTCAAAAAAAATATTCGCGGTACCAGTTATCGATATGAATGGCCGGTATTTTTCTCTAAAAGATTTGATAAGACCAAAAAGGTCGGAAACGGATGGGCATTTGGTTGGGAGTCGGATAAATGGCGGTTTTTTATGGGAACACCCGGCCAGGATCATCAAGCGGCCGACGATCCAACGAATCTTATCGATGGAAATTGGCATAGTCTTGCTGTTGTGGTTCTGAACCGCGATTTTAAAAGAGTAATCCGCTATTTCCGCGATGGCAAATATGTGGCAGAGAAAATATTGCCAGACAATTTCGGAACAATGAATAACTCCGCACCCTTACAAATGGGCCTCATTCCCGTTGATCTTAATAATCCTTTTGATGGTTACCTTAGTGATATCCGCATCTGGAAAGCGGCACTACCGGATGCTGTGATTTTCCAATTTTCCTGCGATACAAGGGTCAATCAATCGCACCCGTACTGGAACCGCCTAATTGGTTACTGGCCGGCAAATGATGGCAGTGGCCTAATTATTAAAGATGAAAGCCCAGCCAAGAACGATTTTTATATTTCCGTTGGTACCGGTACTACTTTACAGTGGGATACTTTAAATGATATCATCTGTCCGCCTCCCACAGGCGATTTGGCCTTACTGGTTCCTAAAACAACAGATCTTACACGCCAGATCCTGAGCTGGCTGGCCATTGCGCCACCTGATAGCTGGAAACTGGATGGAAGGGTCTGGTTAAATCAATAGAATCTTTATCTGCTTTGATGAGAACGAAGAAATTCCGTTCATCCATCAAAACAGATTTTTAAATACATTTAAAATCAACTTGGCCAGTCCTGATAATGGCCGTGAATTAATTTAATCACAATATGAAGTATTTATTGACCTGCTTTTTGTCTTTTTTCTCTCTCTATGGTTTTTCTCAACATAACAATAGTTTAAAATTGTGGTATAACAAACCGGCAGAGAAATGGGTAGAGGCTTTACCGGTTGGGAATGGAAGAATCGGGGCCATGGTTTTTGGAGGAATAGAACAAGAACTTTTGCAGCTTAATGAAAGCACATTGTGGAGCGGTGGCCCCGTAAAAAAGGGTGTAAACCCCGAAGCTAAAAATTACCTTCCCATATTGCGCGAAGCATTATTGAAAAATGAAGATTATACACAGGCAAACCAGCTTTCAAAAAAAATGCAGGGACTGTATTCAACGTTCTATTTGCCAATGGGCGATATAATGATCAAACACGATTTTGGAAGCTCGAAAGCCGATAATTATTACCGGGATTTGAATCTGACAAACGGACTGTCTACTACGCAGTTTACTGTTAATGGTGTAGAATATACGCGGGAGATTTTTACTTCTGCCCCAGATAACATAATGGTAGTCAGAATCAGGGCAAATCAGGTTGGTAAACTCAAATTTACGGTAGCTGTAAATAGCTTGCTTAATTACCGGTTATCCACGCAGCTTAATAACGAACTAATTGTAAGCGGCAAGGCACCGGTCAATGTAAATCCGTCTAATCCTAAAGGTGTAGAGCCGCTTATTTACGGAGATACGGGCCGATGCAACGGGATGCGGTTTCAATATCGGATAAAAGCAATAAGCAAAGATGGAAGTGTGAATACGCAAAACGATCATTTGCTCATATCTGGTGCTACAGAAGTCTGGTTATATGTAGCTGCGGCGACAAGCTATAATGGCTTTGATAAATGTCCGGATAAAGAGGGGAAAGATGAAAAAAAACTGGTTTCCGATTTGATTGATAAAGCCTCCAAAAAGACTTATCTAAATGTTTTTAATGCACATGTTGCCGATTTTAAAAAATATTTTGATCGGGTGTCTTTCCATGTTAAAGATACTTTGGTTAATAATCCTAATGCTAATCTGCCCTCTAATGAAAGGTTGAAGGGGTATGCTTCTGGAATTTATGATCCAGGCCTGGAAACGTTATATTTTCAATATGGAAGATACCTGCTGATGTCCTCATCCCGCCCGGGCGGACCGCCGGCTAATCTTCAGGGAATCTGGAACAAGGAGCTGCTGGCACCATGGAGATCAAATTATACCATTAATATCAATACCGAGATGAATTACTGGCCTGCAGAAATAACCAATCTTTCAGAAATGCATATGCCGCTTTTGAACTGGATACAAAGTTTGTCAAAAACAGGAAAGGTAACTGCAAGGGAATTTTACAACGCAAACGGTTGGGTTGCACACCACAATTCAGATTTGTGGGCTTTAAGCAATCCTGTAGGAGACAAAGGTGCCGGCGATCCCTCTTGGGCAAACTGGGCAATGGGTGGAAACTGGCTTTGCCAGCATTTGTATGAACATTACCGGTACACAGGAGATAAGAAATTCCTTGCAGAAAAAGCCTACCCCGTGATGAAGGAAGCTGCACTTTTTACATTAGACTGGCTGGTTGAAGACAAGGATGGTTATCTGGTTACAGCGCCTGCAACCTCTCCTGAAAATAAGTTTAAAGACATGGCAGGAAATCAACAGTCGGTGTCTGTAGCAACCACAATGGATATGTCCATCATCAGGGATCTTTTTGCAAACGTGATTGACGCTGCAAATGTTATAGGTACTGATCATACTTTCCATGATTTACTGATTTCAAAACAAAAGAAACTCTATCCGCTAAAGATCGGAAGTAAAGGACAGATCCAGGAGTGGTATAAGGATTTTACTGAAACAGATATCCATCACAGGCATGTTTCTCACCTTTTTGGTTTATATCCAGGCAGCGAGATCTCACCCTTAACACCAGGGTATTTTGCGGCAGCACGAAAATCCCTTGAAATACGGGGAGACGATGGTACCGGCTGGAGTAAAGGCTGGAAGATTAATTGGTGGGCAAGACTACAGGATGGAGACCATGCTTATAGCCTGATCCGGCAATTGTTAAACTATGTTGAAACCACTGGAGGCAGTGTTAAGGGCGGTGGTACCTATCCGAATTTTTTTGATGCACATCCGCCCTTTCAGATTGATGGCAATTTTGCCGGTACTGCCGGAATGGCTGAAATGCTGATGCAGAGTCACCTTGGCTTTATCCAGTTATTGCCAGCATTACCAAAAGCCTGGAATGAAGGTGAAATAAAAGGCCTTAAAGCCCGGGGAGGATTTGAGATAGCGATTACCTGGAAAAATATGAAGTTGCAGGCCGGGTCAATAAAATCAATAAATGGAAACGAATGTATTTTGCAGACAGATCTGCCAATAAGGATAAATGGAGCAAAGGCCAGCTCCAAAAAAAATACCGGAGGTTACGAGACTAAGTTTAAAACCAGTAAAAATAAAACCTATCAATTTACCGCTTTATAGCAAAATTTGCGATAGGTGCGGCCTTAGCTTTAATTTGAAGACGAGCGCAATAGACTGCTGGCTAAATTAGGCCATTTGCCATATGGTTTTTTGGAATTTAACAGCCTATTTTATTTAGAACATTTTTATCTGGTAGTTCTTTGTCTTTAACGTCTCACCCGGCTTGGAGGGATAGCGAACTTTCTCTTGAATGCACTACTAAAATGCTGCAATGAACAGTAGCCCAGTTCAAAAGCGATTTCGGTAGCTTGTTTTTTACCTTCGAGCAGATCATTTTTTGCAAGATCCAAACGTAAGTCGGATAAATAAGAAAAAGCCGTCTGATTAAACATTTCTTTAAATCCCCGCTTGAGTTTATATTCATTTATCCCCACTATTTTTGCCAATTCTACCAGCGTTGGTGGCGATTCAATGTTTTTAACCAAATAATCACGGGCAAATACAATCCGTTCTTTGTCGTAATCATGTTTTATGTATTCAGATTTTGAATTTTGAAAGTTATTAAACGATTCGGCTTGCAAAACAAGTAGTTCAATCGTTTTCGAAAGAAGAAACAACCGCTTTAACCCACTTGTATAATCACAGTTCAAAATTGAATTAATACAGGTCTGTAAGGGTAGATCAATATTTAGATTAGCATTTGAAAAAGCTATAGGTGTTCCCGAAACTATTTTCTCCGCAAACTGCTTAAGGGAATCATTCCCATCTTTTGACATCGTTAAAAAAGAATCCTTTGCAAATTGAATCATAAATGATTTCATCCGCAACTCATCAAACTTCATTTTACCTTCAGCACTGGTGCCATAGAATAAATTATGCTGATTCCCGTTCAACTCAAAAGAATTGCTCATCCCATCCTGTTTTATTGAAGTTCTTCCCTGCAAATTAAAGTGCATGGTTACCAATTCCGTATCTCCTCTCCAATCCAGTTCGGTTGGTTTATCCAGCTCGGTTTCGGAATATATAATCTTGATACCATCAAAAAGCCACTGTTTTGCCGTCAAACGTCCAAAAGGGATATTTATTTTAAAGGCATCTTCTTTAAAACCGTGATTATTAAAGTCATTTTCATCAAAGACCGTTTTGAATGTCTTTTTATCATTTCTTAATTCAAATCCCATTGCTCCCTAATATATCAGTTTAACTCCTTTTTTTACAAGCTTATCTTTTGATCGTGCGATAATTTTGCATCATAAGGTATGTATGGAATATACAAAAATCGAAGTTAGAAAAAAATCACTGGCCTAATGACTACCCCAAATGATAAAATGGAAACATAAGTATATGCCAACAAAACAATTGAAATTAATCAATTGGGAGATGGGCCTATTTATTACTCCGTAAATGCTGTGCTGTATGATATAAATAAAAGAGGAGAAGGTAAAGCCGAACACATTTAGCAACGATAATTTTAAACATGGAAAATACACAACAATATTCGAAATCCACCCAATGGTTATTTTATTCCATCTGTGCTTACTTTATAATGAACGGCGCTCAGGTGTGGGAAACTGCGCTAATGGTTCCTGCGTGGACAGCAGCCCCGCCTTCCTCCTTAATCTTTTTTCAAAAACCCTATGGCTTGGATTTTAAAGTGTTCTGGATAATTGTACATGGGATACATGAAATAATATTTGTTGCAGCTTTAATTTTTAACTGGAAGATAAAGAAACGCAGAAGGATGATTGCATTGGTTCTTATCGGACATATTGCAGTCAGGGCATGGACATTAATGTATTTCGCGCCAACTATCATGGAGTTCCAGCGAATACCCTATAGCGATACTGTTAATATATTCCTGCAAGAAAAAGCAGCACAATGGCGCAATTTAAACTATGTGAGGGTGGCGATATTTTTTACACTAAACTTTTTACTGATACCAGGATTAAAAATAAAAGAGAAAAACAATGAATAAAAAAGCAATAATAATTGGTGCAGGTGTTGCAGGACCAATACTGGCTTTACAACTGAAAAAAATAGGCTTTAATGCTGAAATATTTGAATCGAGATCAGAAGACAATACAAAAGAGGGAGCCTTTTTGGGACTTACCCCCAATGGCTTGAATGTATTGAAAGAATTTATTGATTTGAGGATGCTCAAAGATGACTATACGCCTGGCGCAATGAGATTTTTCAATTCCAAAGGAAAACAGATAGCAGAACTGGGTACAGCTTATCAGAAAAAGCAATACGGTGTAGAAACATTGCAGTTAAAACGGGCAAATCTTAATAAATATGCCCAGATAGCAGCTGCTGACGCTGGCATAAAAATAGGATATGATAAGAAATTTGTCCGTTATGATGAAACAAATGACCAGGTAACAGCGTATTTTGCTGATGGAACTATGGCGACTGGTGATATTATGATCGGCTGTGATGGAATGTTTTCTGAAGTTAGAAACCAGTTGTTTCCGGAAGTTTCTGCAATCAAATACACAAAGCTTATCTCTACCGGTGGTTATGCCAAGATACCCGAACTTTCAGCACCCCTGGATACCATACGAATGGCTTTTGGAGAAAGGGGATTTTTTGCCTATTCGGTTTCTGATAAAGGGGAAGTCTGGTGGTTCAATAATTATTTTAGAGCGCAGCAGCCAAAGCCACAGGAAATAGAGAAAACATTAAAAACTGAAATTCAGGACCATTTAATAAATGTCCATAAAAATGATGATCCTTTATTCTCCAAAATAATCAGAAACAGCCACGAGATTATTGCCTACCCTATTTATGATGTACCCAAACTTTCGCATTGGTATAAAGGCAGGGTCTGTCTTATTGGAGACGCTGCACATGGTATTTCTCCACATATTGGCCAAGGAGCATCACTGGCATTAGAAGATACTGTTGTAATTGCGGAGCTGTTAAAATTACATGAAGACTATAGAACTGTATTTCAGATTTTCCAATCCAAACGCCAGCCCAGGGTAGAAAAAGTGATAAAAAGTGCTAGAAAATTAGGCGATACTAAAACAAAAACTAACCCGATAGCAGCATGGTTCCGCGACTGCTTAATTGGGTTCTTTATTGGTAAACAAATTCAACAGCTTGATTGGATTTATGGCTGGACTTATTCAGACAAGAATAACAGTTAGTACAAGAGCATCAGATAGAATTTAAATTTAAAAGGATAGACTCTTGTTTAAGGGGTTGTCGAAACGTCTTACTAGATATTTAAACAGTCCTTTGACAGGTTCCAATATAAGGGTCGTCATCTCGACTGGAGTGCAACGGAATGGAGAGATCTTTTAAACGCTAATTTCAAGCTTATATCCTTTACCCCTTATAACGACAATGTTGATATTCGGATCATCTTCAAGCTTTTTTCTAAGTTTTGATATGAACATATCCAAGCTTCGGCCCACAATAACACCTTCATCTTCCCATATCTCTTTTTGTAACCGGCTTCTGTCTATAGTTTCATTGGGTGACAATGCGAAAATGAGCAATACACGGGTTTCCGTTCCGGTTAGTTCTATTGTTTTTCCATTTATTGTAAGCTTCCGATTTTTCGCATCGAACAATACCGAGCCCAAAGTGAATAGGCCAGTATACTCCCCTTTAGGTAAAGTTTTTCGCCGCTTAACAGCGCTCAAAAAAATAAATCCAACGAAGGCTAAAAGTGGCAGGCCAGCCAGAAGATATCTATTTTTGGCTGTATTTATGCCCGTTGGTTTGAACTTAATGTTGATCATGTAACATGCCTTAGGCTGTTTTCTTCCTCTGCAGGTTACAATGTCATCTTTTTTGTTTTTGGATATGGCATATCCATAAGCTACACTGGCATTGCCACAGTTTAGTACATTAACAACATAATCACTTGTGAGCGGATCTTTGGTAAACAAACGCTGAGTGGTATTCACCAGGGAGTCGGGTTGAAAAGTCAGTTCATTCTCAAACGCGATCTGGTATTCATTTTCAGCGATCTTTTTTATGGGAAGAACCCTCGATATACTGTCGCCTGACTGTAGAAGTAGTTCATGCCCGATCCGGCGCAGCAAAACTTCCCTTCTGGAGATATCAAAGTCGTTACTGCCAGCCATACTGAAAGCTACACAGATTGCAGCGATAAACAAAAGTATTATCGATCCAAACAAGTATTTGCGTTTCTCGAAGAGGAGATTTCGGCTAAGATGCATGGTGTCAGGTTTTTATTTACAAAGGTTGCATTTTTATTTACAATCCTGGTTCTTCAGCCGGAAAGATATCAAAGTAAGTTCGATGAATCAATTTTATCCGATATGAAACCATCATGATTTTGCCGAAGCTACAGGATATAAAATTAAATCATGATCCTTCATCTCCATAAAACCTGCGTAATAATACTCCTTCATTCACTTTCCATCTTCTTTTTTCGTAACTTCTATACAAAAATGGTATTTTTCGCCGATGGATGTGATTGCAAATTTTCCTACACTCGATATCAGTGAATTCTGGCCCGAGCAAGATTCGGGAAATAACTTGCTGTATCATGAAATAATTGGAAAAAGGCATATAGAAAAACCACATAAACATGATTTTTTCCTTTTTATGCTTTTTGAGCAGGGTAGCGGTCTACACACCATCGATTTTGTAGATCACCAGGTTACCTGTGGGCAGTTGCACTTATTGTTTCCTGAGCAGATCCATAAATGGGAGCTCGGTGAAGAAACCCATGCCCATCAACTTATGATCAGTAGGGGCATATTCGAAACGCTGGCCAATTCTTTACGCTTTTCATTAATCTTATACCAAAATTACCCGGTAATAAATTTAAGTGCCGACGCTTACGGAAAAATCCTGTACGAATTTCGGAGCATCAGATCCGAACTCGCAAAGCCTGCCATAATTTGGGAAATTATCAATGCCAGGATCAGGCTTATTGCGCTGATGATTAGTGAAGAGGCTGAAACGCTATTCAATAACCAAACGGTTTACCAAACCAAACCGATGCTTTTTAAATACCGCTCGCTGATCGATATGCATTACAAGAAGGAAAAACTTGTTGGATTTTATGCCGATCAGTTAAATATTTCGGGAAACTATCTGAATATGCTCTGCAAAAAACATTTTCATGTATCAGCCACTGCACTCATTCACGAACGTTTAATACTCGAAGCAAAACGGATTTTATTAACGACCGAAAGACCCATTAAAGCGATTGCCTTCGATCTTGGGTTTTATGACGTCGCTTATTTCTCTAAATTCTTTAAAAATCAAACCCGAATTACCCCACGTGCATTTCGCGAACAGTTATGAATTGAGCAAGATATGAGCTGTAAATTCGATAAATAAGTATGGATAGTTATAAATGGTACAATTTTTAATATAAATCCTACTATTCATAAACATAACAGAAGGTTATTTTTGTAATAAAGAATCCTGTTATGATAAACCCAAATTCCATCTCAAGAAAAGACTTTATTAAAAGCTCATCTATGTTGCTTGCAAGCACTTGTTTACTGTCAGCAGAACAGGCCATTGCAGATGAAAATATAACCCGTTTCTCAGAAAAAACTTTGACCTTAAAAAATGTTAGGCTCGAAACGGGATTCGAATATGATCAGGATGAGGTAATCAAAACGAAAACCGAACTTTTCATTATTGAGATTGAAGACGGTAAGGTGAAGCGTGTTCTTCCTAATAATCCTAATGCAAAAGCAATCGATGCAAAGGGGTTGTTAATGCTCCCGGCTTTCAGGGATATGCACATCCATCTGGATAAAACCTATTATGGATTGCCGTGGCAGGCGCATTTGAAGAAGAACAGATCTGTAAAGGATATGATTGCTTTCGAACAACAGATCATTCCTGAGCTGTTAAAAACTTCTATACCACGTAGTGAAAAATTAATTGAGTTACTTCAATCTTACGGAACAAGTTATGCAAGGTCCCATGTAAATATCGATCCTACCTCTGGGTTAGACTCGCTGAAGCATCTCGAAACCGCATTATTGCATAAAAAGAAATCTTTTCGGGCAGAGTTGGTGGCTTTCCCCCAGCATGGCATCTATTACACTAAATCTGCGGAACTGCTGAAAGAAGCAGCCAAAATGGATATAGACTTTATTGGTGGCCTTGATCCAACTTCAATTGATGGCGGTATTGAAAAACACATGGATTTTGTGGTACAGTTGGCGCTAGATCATGGAAAGGGGATTGATATCCATCTTCACGAGTCGGGCGAATCTGGTTTGAAAACAATCGAATACCTGATTGATAAAGTAATGGAAAACCCATCGCTGAAAGGAAAAACCTATGTGAGCCATGCTTTTGCATTGCGGTATCTCGATAAAGCCAAAACCGAAGAAATTGCTGAAAAACTTGGCGCTGCAAAAATGGGAATAGCTTCAACCATTCCGCTTTCTGGTAACCCAATGCCCATCCCTGCTCTGTACAAGTATGGTGTAGAAGTGGTAGCGGGTAATGATTGTATTGTTGACCATTGGAATACCTTTGGCACTGGAAGCATTTTGCAAAAGGCCAATATAGCTGCTCAAATTTATGGCTATCGTACAGAATTTGAACTTTCAAGGATCTTGAAACTGGCTACAGGTAATATTCTTCCCTTAGATGATAAAGGAAATAGACAATGGCCTAACACAGGCGATAAAGCCAATCTGGTGCTTGTTGATGCCAGTTGCGCTGCAGAAGCCGTATCAAGGGTATCGCCTGTTAAATCACTGATCCATGATGGAAACCTGGTTTTCTAATCAAGTGAAAATCAATTGAAATATTTCTGATAGAATGAGCTTATGACCTGTGTTTTTTGTGAAAAAATCTTATCTTGATTTTACACACAAATAAATCTTAAGGATATGAAAATCACATTAGACACAAAATCCCTTGTGCTAGGGTTTTTGGGCGCAGGCTTAATGTTTACGGCCATCAGTTTTAAAAACGGACAAGATCAAACCGGTGGAAGGTACCGCACCGAAGTAAATCCCAACAATCTTGTCGTTATCCTTGATACTGAAACCGGAAATTACATCATTGCACCAGCTATGCAGTCATCCGGAAAAGTACAATGGATAAAGGGCGAGTTTGACAAAACATTTAGTACCGCAGTAGACAATAAAAAAGAGCCGAAATAATCAACTGTATCATAAACGAGGTGAATCCATGGTCTGTGTCTCACAGACCATCTTTGTTTTTTACCATAAGAAAAGTCTCATAAGGTTGTCATCCTGAGAGGGTAATTTATTTCATAATGATCAAAATAAATGACGTTGAAATATCAGGCGGTATATAATTCCCCTCTTTTAGAGGGGTGTCCGCAGGACGGGGTGTTTATTCGTCCTGGCCGGACAGGCCTTTTTCTTTTGGCACCAAAAGAAACAAAAGTGTCGGCTGAAAATTTTTGTATTGAAGTTTCTGCATGGGCTTGGCCTGTGGATTCCCAAAAATTTGTTAGGCCGATTTAAGTAGAACGGGGATACCGCGCTATGGCCTAGCTGGATGGAAATGCGATAGCGGCTAAAATATTAATTAATAATGATTTGTAAAATAACGTCAATGGTAGCGGAGTCGAAGGACCTTATTACAATTAACTAAAGGTAATGAAGAATAAGTTTACTTCACACTTATCCGTTCCACTACTGGTTTGCCTGTCGATTCTTCTGTGCCTTCCACTTCCGCATATTTTACATTCGGAAGCCAGAAACTGCCACCTTGTATCCTGATAAACAATCGAGTAACCCTGATGGTCCGGTTGTTTAGGGTTACCGAAACGCGATAGCTTTTATCACTATACTTTTGCAGGTAAAATGGTAATTTTTTATGTGATACAAATCGAAATTCATACTTGTCTGCCCCCAATTCCTTCGTGTCGATACCATATGCAAACTTTCTTTGGATATAGCCCAGATCTTTTTTCTGTCCTTTTTCACCATAGCGGATCCAATAAACCTGAATAGGCGCATTAGCATTAATGCTGCCATTTTCTTTCAGGTTTAGTGCATAGATCAGGGTGTTGGTATTCGGATCACGCTGAAGATAAAATAACATGCGATCTATATTTTTAGGCGTAGGAAAACTGATAGGGGATGGATCTTTCGATTGTGCCCATATTTGGGGTGAAAAGAGGAAAAAGGTTAAAACTATAGTGAATAAGGTTTTGAGTAAAATGGGTAGTCTGGGTGGTGTTGAATACATTTTAGGCTTGTTATTTAAAGGAGCGTTTAAACTAAAGGTTCGAATAATTTAGGTGTCGGTTTTGGGTTGATCATGTGGAATTTCTCCATTGATCTCATTAAGTTGTTCATTATAAAGCCGATCTGATTCTGTCTTACAATGTTCATAATCATCTAATTTTTCGCAGGAAGTATTTCCGTGGATCTCGAAAAAATCCCTGATGGATGGATAATCAAAATAAACTGACATATTATTAAATTTAGGTTACCAATTTTTGGAAGGGATAGCCATTGATCGTTCGCCGAAAACAGTGAAGGGATCTGCTTTCAAACTCATCTTTTCTGCCATTGCAGAAGGAATTAGCACCTTGTTAATCAATAGGTTGCTAAGACATCAAAGGGCCATTCCCTACGTCTTTCTTGATAAGTATTAGACGTCATGGACGGAATCGAACCGCCGTACTAGGTTTTGCAGACCTTTACCTAACCACTCGGCCACATGACTATATGATCTTTTCAAGCAGTTTTAGATTCACTTTTTGAAGAAGACTCAGCAAAAGTAAAAATTAATTACTATAATTTCTATAGAAATAGTAGTTTTTTTGTGGATTTGTAATATTTAATTTTTATTCTGTTGGTTAATACGTTGATCTATAGCTTTTTAATATGTCGTCCTGAGTAGAGCGAAGGATCTTTTAGTAGTTAACTTTTTTAAATAAAAGATTCTTCACTGCGTTCAGAATGACTGCAGCTTTGCGCCTTACCTCAGTGTCTTTTACGGTAAAGGATGGGAAATGTAAAATGAATGATGGAATGAAAAGGCTCCATGCGCTCCGCGTTTTTCTCTCTGTGACCTCTGTGGTAAAAATGGAGAGCGGCGACAGATTGATGATAAACCCAATCGTATTCTCAATTTGTCATCCTGAGTGCAACGAAGGATCTTACAGTTGACTTCGGTATTCTTAATAATTAAAGATTCTTAAATGCGTTCAGAATGACAACCGCCCTGCCTAAAACAATAATTATAAATTATTTTCACTGTAAACCAGTTTGTTAGAAATAAAGTCTATAAAATCTATAGGAATACTTGTTTAAATTAAACGAAGTTTATACTTTTACAAAAAAAATAAAATAACTCACTAGCAAATTTACGTTCAATATGAAACTCCGCAGACAACCTCAGCCATATTCCCTGATCAATTATTCAGATCAGTATAACTGCTGTTGCCGCTAATATAAGCTAATATACGGTTCACTTGCTAAAGGTTTTCATTCAGATATTCTTATTTAAAAATCCTGGTACCCCGGGGCCTTTTGATAGAATATTATGGTGGTCATGTATTTCAGTCAATAAGTTGCCGGGGTATCAGGAACGGCCTAACTAATCACCACCACTAGTTTAGGTTATTACGCTAATTAATTCACCTAAGTTTAGTGATTAAAGATAATACGACTAAGGTATTTATTTATTTGATAAACAATGCTTTAAGTACCGCTGAGTTCGAGGCCGGGAAAATTTATACCGTTTATATTAACGGTACATTGGGAGGAGTACAGCTACTATCATTTACATAATTAACATCATCAAAGATGTATAAAGAAACTCCTGGTTCTTAACAGGTTTATATTTGGTTAGAAAAAGGGGCATTTCTGGATAGAATGCCCTTTTGTTTTTAAATTTAATAATTTTATTTTCAATAATTTTTGAAAGTTTAAAAATATATTTTACTTTTGATCAAACATAAATAATATGAAAACGTTTCTCCAATCAAAATTACTTCAAGGGATCATTATCTCAAATGTAATCGTCTTAATCATTATCTGGTTAAATAATTGGCTTCATAGTGAAAAGGATGGTATTTTAGTGTTTTCAGAATTTGTTATTTTACCTTTTTTGATGGGGGTAATCAGCGCCTGGTTTTGGAGAAATCTGAACCTGAAAAGTAAATTGCTCATCTGGTATTCAATTTTAAATGGTCTCCTTGCTATTCTTTTAAGCTACATTTTTTTGGGAGAGGGAACAATTTGTTTAATTATTGTTTCGCCACTCATTTTTGCTTTTGTAATCACTGGGGCATTTATTGGTAAAACAATGTTCAGGAAAAATAACCAAACTTTAAATGTAAGTATCGTTTCCATATTACTCGTGATTTTTACCGTTGATTCCATCTCTGATCATCATTATAGAAACATGGTAAGTGATGAAATGATAGTCAAAGCAGCACCAGAAAAAATTTGGAAGAATGTTGTTGCGTTTGAGAAGATCAAACAAGCAGATACCTATTGGCTTTTCAAAGCGGGAATGCCTAGCCCCATGCAAACTACTGTTACCGCTTATAAAAAAGGTGCAGGAAGAAAATGTATTTTTAGCAATGGATATGTTTTTGATGAAAAGATTGTAACTTTTGATGTCAACAAGAATTTAACATTCGATATTACCGGGCAGCCTAAAGATCCTGAAATTATGGGACATATTGATATTGAAAGAGGTCAGTTTTTATTGAAAGATAATGGTGATGGAACCACCACTCTTGTTGGGAACAGCTGGTATAGCTTAAAGGTATTCCCAATTTGGTATTATGATTTATGGGCAGAAAGTATTACCAGAAATGTACATTTACGCGTAATGCATCATATTAAAGAACTTAGCGAAAAGAATTAGTCATGTTTTCATTTGTGGTGAAGAGATTGGATTTTCTTAAATCAATACCATTGCTCGCACTGGTATTTGATAGCTTATTGAAAATGTGGATGTTGATCACAAAACCCGAAAGGCTGGATCAAATTGACAAAATAGAAAACGAAGTTTTAAAATGGAAAAATACTTCTCTAAGTCTGCATAAATTTGGCGGTTCACAGTTCAACCATAACCAGCGAGAATTTGCGCACATTCATAGTAATGGCCTATTGGACATTCTTTTTACGCAGAAAGTTAAAGCAGAGTTAATGCTCTACGGAAGGGTAGAACAACATCATGTATTTAAAAAATCGGGATGGATAAGCTTTTATGTTCATCATACTGAAGATGTAGATTATGCTATCTTTCTTCTCAAACTATCTTATAATAAAATTGCCGGTAACGAGTACCGGCAGTTTTAATTACCCCAATTTCCTTCCCGTATTAATCACATTAACTCCGTTGAAACGGGTAGTGGCACTTCCGTGGGAAACGGCACTTGCTTGCCCCGGCTGACCTTTTCCATCCGAAAATGTCCCACCCAACCTGTAGTCGTTTTTATCGCAGCGTTGTACACAGGAGTTCCAGAATTCTTGTGTATTGGCTTGGTAAGCAGCATCCTTAAACATACCTACAATTTTGCCTTCCTTAATTTCGTAGGCCAACTGCGCGCTAAACTGGAAGTTATAACGTTGTTGATCGATAGAATAAGAGTTACGGCCAAACATGTAAATGCCTTTCTCTACATTTTTAACCATATCTGCCGCACTTAAAGCAGCATTTCCAGGTGCTAATGAAACGTTTGGCATTCTTTGGAACTGAATACTATCCCAGCTATCGGCATAGCAACAACCCTGCGATTCTTTCAAACCTAAAATATGTGCCTGATCTCTTATGGTCTGGTAATTCACTAAAATTCCATCTTTAATAATATCCCATTGGCCACATTTTACGCCTTCATCATCATAACCCACGGCGCCTAATGAACCCACTTCCAGTTTATCGCCAACGATGTTTACCTCTTTACTCCCGAAGTTGAATTTTTTGCTTTCCCATTTATCCAGCGTTAAGAAACTAGTTCCTGCATAATTCGCCTCATAACCTAAAACGCGGTCTAACTCTGTCGGGTGACCAACAGATTCGTGGATGGTTAGGAATAGGTGAGAAGGATCTAAAACCAGGTCGTATTTGCCAGGGGCAATAGGTTTGGCCTTTAGTTTTTCATCAACATGTACAGCTGCTTCGCGTACATCCTCCAAAATATCGTATCGTTTTTTGTAAAGTGTTACAGGGCCACCTTTAATTTTTTCTTCGTCTTTTGGCTTAAGGTATTCAAAACCCATACCCATTGGTGCACTTAAGGCATTTCTGGTTTCGAACTTACCACTGGCCGCATCTGTTTTAGTTAGGGTAAAGGTTGGCCATATCCTATGGATATCCTGATCGATATAAGAACCATCGGTTGATGCAAAATATTTCTGTTCATTGATCATAAACAGATTGGAACTGATGTATTTTGCACCGCCTTTCATGGCCTCACTATTTACCTTTAAAAGCAGGTCAACTTTGTCGGCAATGGGTACCTCAAAGGCATTAATTTCGATTGGTGTTTTCCAGCTTACCTCCCCATATCCTTTTTGTGCCGCCAATTGAACAGGTTCTTCCATGAGTTTAGAATTTCCTTTGGCAATGGCTACGGCAGTTTCTGCAGCTTTGGCGATGCTGGCATTGTCCATGTTGTTGGTAGCGGCAAAACCCCAGCTTCCATTGGCGATAACACGAACACCTAAACCATAAGATTCGGAATTAGAGATGTTTTCTACCCTGGTTTCTCTAGTAGCCACTACCTGATTTAAATACCGTCCAATGCGTACATCGGCATAAGTTGCGCCTTTGCTTTTTGCAGTATTGAGGGCAACATCGGCCATTTTTTTCTTTAGGGCAATATCAACAGGCGTTAAAGATTCTTCAACAGAAATAATTTTGCCAAAGGCAGGTATATTGGGCATCATGCTGGTACCAAGGCCAACACCTGTCATGTATAAAAAATCTCTTCTTCTCAATTTTTTGATTTTTATTAAAAATAAAAGGTCGTTATCGTACTACAGTCGTCATTGCGAGGCACGAAGCAATCTTAATGCGCACGCTGGTAGCGATCGTTGTAAGATTGCTTCGTCGTTCCTTCTCGCAATGACGGAGCTTGTTATGGAGTTATTTCCTTAAATCGCATCCGATAGTGAAGTAAACGTAAAATCGCGGATTTTCATTGGTGGGATCAATCCGCTTCCTGTTCTCACCGGTTTACCCAAAGCTTCAACATTGTTGAGCATAATTACCGGGCTTTCATTGAACCTGAAATTCTTGATCGGGAATTTAATTTCGCCATTTTCGATGTAAAAAGTACCGTCACGTGTTAATCCGGTGAGTAATAACGTTTGCGGATCTACTGAACGGATATACCAGAAACGGGTAACCAATATGCCTTTTTCAGTACTTTTGATCAGATCTTCCAACGATTGTGTTCCGCCTTCGATGACCATGCTACGACTAAAAGGAAGCGGCTGAACATTCTTTTGTGCAGCCCAATATCTTGAATAAGACAGGTTTTTAACTACCCCTTTTTCAACCCATTGCGTTCTTTTTACTGGTAAACCTTCGCCCGTGAACGTAGCAGACGGGATTTCAGCATTCATTGGATCAGAGTAGATATTTACGTTTTCTGAGAACAATTGCTCCCCTAAACGTGTACCACCACCCTTTTTGCTCATAAAGCTCCGGCCTTCGTCAGCACTTCTGGCATCAAAACCCCTAAACATATTGCCGATAATATCGCTGGCTGCAAGTGGTTCTAAAATAACAGTATATTTTCCCGGTTCTATGGCCTTTGCACCTGCAGAACCATTGGCTTTGCTTGCTGCAATTTTGCTAAGTGCCAGGGTATCCATTTTGTCGAGATCATTAAAGCCTTGCTCAACGTAACCTGATCCTGTTCCTTGCTTGTTTCTAACAGTTACTGAGAAAGAAACATCGGTACCTTTATTGTAGGCGAACAAACCTTTAGAGTTCATGATCGCGTTAAAACGGGTTGAGTTTTCTAAGAAACCGGCCGCATCTAAACCAGCTGCTTTTGATACACTTAAACTTTTTCCCACCATTTCTGCCCTGGTATCAGGAGTCATGGCGGCAGTTTTAGCATTGTATGTATTCGATTCTGGAAAAGTCTGTGGGCCTAAAGGAGGCATAAACTCAGGATTTTCTGGTGCCAGCATGGCCAGTTCTTCTGCTCTTTTTACGACCTTTTGTAAGGAAGCATCATCAAATTCATTTATCGTTGCCGAACCAGTTTTTTTACCAAAAGTGGAGCTTACGCCTAAGCTCATGGTACTGATCTGCCCTGCAGTAGAAACCGCATTGCGGGCATAACGGATATTCCCGCCATCAGAACCGTTTAAACCTACTTCACAGAAATCGGCTTTCGAATAACCGATTACTTTTTTTAATATCGCCTGGGCTTCTTCTTTACTTAATATGGCCATAATTATATTTTTCTTGCTGTATTGATAACATTAACTCCATTAAAACGGGTAGTGGCACTGCCATGCGATACGGCACTGCTTTGAGAAGGCTGTCCTTTTCCATCATTAAACGAACCACCTAAACGGTAATCACTTTCATCGCAAATGGCATTACACGAATTCCAGAACTCTTGCGTATTGGCCTGGTAGGCCACATCGTTAAGCATGCCTGCAATTTTACCATCCTTAATTTCGTAGAATATCTGTCCGCCGAACTGAAAATTGTAACGTTGCTGATCGATAGAAAAACTTCCGTCGCCAATAATGTAAATGCCTTTTTCAACATTTTTGATCATATCATCAACACTCAGTTTTTCTTTTCCTGGCTGCAGCGAAACATTTGGCATCCGCTGAAACTGAACATCATCCCAGCCCTGCGAATAACAGCAACCATTTGATTCGGTTAAGCCGATAATGTGTGCCTGATCGCGTATGGCCTGGTAGCTTGTGAGTATTCCATTCTTGATCAGATCCCATTTTTTGCATTTTACGCCCTCATCATCGTAGCCAACAGCACCTAACGAACCTACCTGGGTTTTATCGGCTACAATATTTACTTTATCACTGCCAAATTTGAAATTTTTTGATTCCCATTTATCTAAGGTAAGGAAGCTGGTGCCTGCATAATTGGCTTCGTAGCCTAAAACACGGTCTAATTCTGTTGGGTGACCAACAGATTCATGGATGGTTAGCCAAAGGTGTGAAGGATCTAAAACCAGATCGTATTTACCTGGCTCAACCGATTTTGCCTTTACTTTTTCTGTTGCTACGCGGGCTGCTTCTTTAACATCTTCCAGCATATCGTAACGGCCTTTATAGCGGGTTACAACACCAGTAACCTTATCTTCAGGGCGGGCATGCATGTATTCATAACCCTTTCCAGAAGGCGCACTTAGTGCATTACGTGTTTTAAATTTACCCGATTCGCGATCAACTTTGGTTACGTTAAAAGTTGGGTAAATGCGGTGAACATCCTGATCGATGTAAGAACCGTCAGTAGATGCGAAGTATTTTTGCTCATTAACCGCGAAAATAACGGAATTTACAAAATTGGCTCCATTCTGCATGGCCACGTCGTTGACATTCAGAAGCAGGTCTACTTTCTCCTTTACCGGAACTTCGAAGGCATTAATTTCGATCGGTGTTTTCCAGCTTACCTCGCCGTAACCTTTTTGCGGAGCCAGTTGAACCGGTTCGCCCTGTATTTTGGCATTGGCTTTTGCAACGGCAACCGCTTGTTCGGCTGCTTTGGCAATGGCATCTTTGGTTACATTGTTTGTGGCAGCAAAACCCCAGCAGCCATTGGCTAAAACACGAATACCTACACCATACGATTCGGTATTGGCTACGCCTTGAACACGTTTTTCGCGGGTGGCAACAAACTGGTTTAAATAACGCCCGATGCGGATATCAGCATATGTTGCACCTTTCGATTTTGCCGCATTTAGTGCAACATCAGCCAGTTCCTTTTTAATTTTTACATCTACTCCATCTAAGGCCTGTAAAGGGTCTATAGGAGTTCCGAATGCAGAAAGGTCGGGAAGGAGTAGGGCACCCATACCCATTCCGGATAAGTAGAGGAAGTCTTTTCTTTTCAATTGGTTGAATTTAGTTAGTTTACGTTCTCAATATAGCCAATTGTGAGGCTAAAACTGGAAATTGATTATAACATTTTAGTTTCAATGCTGAAAAAGGAGGTATTTTTTGTGAAAAGATGTTTTTAGCAAAGCTAATTTCGTCATTTCGACTGACGTTGCTGATTTTTCATCAGTAGCGGAATGGAGAAATCTATAGTAAGAGATTTTTTGTTAGAACTCCTAATGCTTGCGCTCGTTTCCAAACGAGTGCAGAAATAGTTATACGATGGTTTATTAAGATTTGTCATTCTGAACGCAGTGAAGAATCTTTATCAGATTGCACTGTTTCATTGGAGGAGGATTCTTCACTGCGCTCAGAATGACAGCAATCGCGCGGCTTATTTAACGGCCAATATCCTCGATTCGTACCATAAAAAGCTAGCTGCAAGCAGAAACCCTCCAAAGAACCACCAGAGTGATACTTCTTCCTCTACAATGGTATCTGTTAATTTGTTTTTGGCTTCAGTAGTCTTCAGGTTTTTGATAAACTGATGGGTTTCATCAAGCTTTTGTTGGTTTTTGAGTGCTTCCCAATCTGTTTTTTTGTAGATATACACTGGCTCAATGGCTTGATTTACTTTTAAATTAGTCCAGCCTGATTTTTGAGGCCAGTATAAAGCATCCCATTGGAAAGGAAGCTCCATATTTTGTCGCGGACTGAGTAAAATACTATCTATTTTTAATACTGGTACCTTATCTGATGCTGCCAGATCTGTAATAATCCTCATTTTTTGGTGCACAACAGGGAATTGAGGAATGATGTTTACAGACTGAATATTGTTTCTTTTCCTTGCTGCATGGGCCAAAAGTTTAGACCAATAGGTTGCATAATCAGTTTTTTGCCCTGAAAGTAGCCAATTATAGGTGGCGGAAAGTGTAGAGACCAATACTTTGCCATAACCACTGATGCTGCTGTTGACCACTGTTTTATCGCTGGCATCGGAAATGATGGGCTGATCAGTTTGGTTGGCCCTTAAAAATACAGTTTGTTCTAGTGGTAACGGATTAAATTTGTGATGATCTTCTATCATAATTAAATTTAATGCTTTGCCTTTTAAAACAGGAGATTCGAAACGGACAAATTTACCACTGAGTGTTGTCAAAGCTTTGCTATTTGCAACCCTGATCAATAATCCCATTCCGTTATTAACCGCAAAATTTATTGATGACCTTTCATTTGGGCTAATAGCGGCTAATTCTTCTTCATCAATGATCAGGATGTCGAATTTTTTTAAGGATGACGTATTGATCTGATTAAGGTTTATGCTGTCTATGTTAAGGAAATCGAAAGCAAATTTGTTTTTACTGATCTGACTTCTGAAAGCCAATGGATATTGATTTTCATATAACCAGTTTTTTAAAAATTTATATTCAAAGTCAGGAAAAGAGGCTAAAATCAGCACTTTCATCGGTGTCTGATCGCTAACCAGAACCGGCACAGGTTCTTTGGCCAGGGTATCGTTTTTTTGTAGTGCAATTAATTCGTAAATGGCTTTTCCTGTTTGTTTGGGATTCGTTTTAAATGAAAAAGATTTATTCGATTTTGCCTCGATAGCGATCGAATCTACTGTTTTGCCCAAACCTTTGAGCAGGAGTTTAACTGTTTCGCTCCCTGAGTTTTGATAAGTTCCCTGAACCTGAAGCGGCTCACTGGTTTTTAATTTGGCTGGCCAGTTGGCAGAAATAATCCCGCCAGGATTTGCGGAAGGATGAAAAGTGATCTGGTATCCTTTGAGGTTCTTCAGTTCAGCTGCACTTAAACCATAACCGTAGACATTCAGTTTTTGAATATTGGGATTCGATTTTAAGAAATAGGAGAGATCGGAAAGGGTTGTGGCCTTCGTATTTTTTAAATTTACTGATGGAAATGCATATTTTTTCCCTTTTAGTTTTGCAACAGAATCAGGGTTTGTGCCGTCGGTGAGTAAAATAACTTCATCTGCATTTTGTTTTACATGTGTTTTGTATCTGATCGGTACAATTAACAGCATAAAACAGCCCACGGCAATGATATTCGCTAAAATTCGCCATATTAATCTAGCTCGATTTGTCCGGTTTACCTCTTTGTAGAGCAAAAATGCCAATAAAACCAAGCCAACCAGAATAGCGATGTATTTAAATTCCATATCTATTTGCCGGTTTTGTTGAGGTTGTTAAAATAGTTTTGATACAATGCAGAAGCTGGGCCAGCGCTTTGTGTCTGCGGTTTTGCTGCTTCGTTATTAATCATTTTTTGGATAGCCTGTTGAACCAGGTCAATATCCCTCATTATCAGTTTATTGCCTGTGCTTAATTTTCTTAAACTGCTTAAGGCATTTAAATAGATCGATGGATGATCGGCTGCGGCTCCGATCATGTATTTCTCAGTTTCGCCAAGTAAGAATTGATCTTGTTCGATGAACTTTTTCCCTGTTTTTCTGCTCTCCAGTAAGGCGAGCGCCGCTTTTAAAAAGGCAGTTCTTTTTTCTTTTTGCTCAAACGACATTTTCTGAACCGGCTGTGTAATCTTATCCAGTTCCCCGGTTAAACGTTTCTCAGGTTTTAATGCTGCCGTTTTTACGGTGGTTTTGGCTACATAAGCCCGCGATTTTTGCTGCAGATCTTTCAGTAACCTCAGCGCTTTATATTCGTAAGGTAATGCTTCCTGGGGTTTATAGGTTCTCAAACGAAGTTCGGCATTCCACATTTCAGTTAAAACGGCCTTTAATTGCGCCTTCATTTCCGGTTCGAAAAAGGTAGCATCTTCAGCGATATCATGTTTATGGGCATATTTGTCCATAATGCCAGTCACATCACCGAACTTTTCGCCCTCACGCTTATGTTCCGCATGTTCATCGTGGTCGTCATGATCACCGCCGATTTCAGTTTCGTTCTCTTCGCCCAAAAACTGTCCGTAACGTAATCTCAATAACTTTTGATCGATACCCAGATCGTTGCTTCTGGTTTTAAAAGTTGCAGGAGGCAATGTCGATTGTTCTTTCAATAATTTCTCTGTATCGATAATGATCTGCCTTTCACTCCTGAAATATTCCGGAACCAGGTTAACGCCATTGGTCATCCCCGCCAAACTCATTAATTCGGCAGTATCTACAATCGAAACAAAATAAACATCTGAACGGCTCGATTGACCATGGTTATCCATCGCTTTGATGAAAAAGTAGAGTTCATCACCTGGTTTCATGCCAAGGCTTTTTAAGTCAATCAGTTTACCTAGCGTGAGGTTCTTTTTGTTATCAAACCCGGTATTAAACGATAGTTTTTTCTCTGTGAAACTCACACCTTCGCCTTTACCACTGGCCATGGTTGCCGATATATAGGCATCGTTGATGCCGTAATCGTCTGTAAGTGATACGTTCAGATCGATCTTTTGCGGCTGACCGATATCAATAGTGGTGTGCTGTTTGGGTTTTGTAATCTTAATCGTAACGGGTAAATCAGGAATGATCTCGATCTGGTAGAGGTCTGATTTTTTACCGTCCAGATCCAGTTGATAAAAGCCTGATTTGTTGACGGTTTTGCTATATGTCCATTGCGTATGCGATGCATTTAAGGCTTTTAGCGGGACAATTTCGTTATCGTTAAAGATGATTTTCAGTTTTTTAACACCAATGTTCGTTTCGATTTTCCAGTTTATTTTGGCACCAGTTTCGGCAGCGATTGTCAACTGTTTTTGTTTGCGCTCAGCTTTTTGAGTGTAGGCAGGTGGAATGATGATAGCGCTGAAATCGGAAATTTCTGCGGGAATATTTTCTTTGATTGCCGGAATTTGACTTGCTTTTTCGTGAAAATTTAAAGGTTCACTTTTATTCAAAGAGATTTGGCTAATACCAATGCTGATGAGCAATCCTACAAGAAGGGTAATCAAGCCGAAATATAATTTCTTGGCTGGTTCTTTTGGCTGCGATAGGCTGGGGATTATATTTTCGATTTTGTTGCGCTGCAATTGTTGCAGCATAGACAATTCATCTTGATTTTGCAGCAGGAGATCGGCGCTCTCTTCCAGTTCGGGGTATTGGTTGTTTACAAAACGCGAAACATCCTGTTCGGTGGTTTTCCAAATGGGTTTTATGAATAAGAAGATGACCAGAATAACAGGAAAAACAATTGTAAAAAGCCATGGAGAAAAATGCAGCAGGTAAATGCCAATAACCGATAAAACCAAAGCAATGGCCAAAGCAATTGCAATAATGCTAATCAGATAAAAGCTAATCCACTTTTTCCTTAGGTTACTGATCCAATTTTTTCCTTCAGCTTTTAACATAATTCGGTTTTTTTCTGAATGATAAAATACGTTCGGTAACAAAAATCAAAAGGGTAGTTATCCAGAATAAAGTTGCAAGTTCTTCATTTTGAGTATTTTGTGTAGATTCTGCTTTGGTAATCACGATAACTTCTTTTTGCTGAACTGATAAGCTCCGCTGATCGGCAGGATTGTCTTCGAAACCGAAGTCTATTGAGTTTTCCGCTCTGATCACAATCGGCATCAACGCTTTTACAAATAAGCCATCCCAAACAAGTTCGTTCCATTGCGGGTTAAAACGGCTGTAAAAGTGAAAGATATGTAAGGAATTAGCCTTTTCATTTGTCAATACTGCATTTCCAAAACCATCAGTCCATATTTTTTCGGCTTGGCTGGTTGAGGCAATTCTTTTACTCAATTTAATATGACGACCATAAATGTTAATCGTAGATGGTATAGCAACTACTTTCCCGTTTTCGTATTGAAATAATGCTCCACCCGGTGCAATTGATGATTTGAAATCTGATGAAACCGGATTATCAGATAACCAAAAACCAATGCTTGCTTTTTCTGCAGCTGCATTGATGATAATTTTCCGTTTGGTGAAACTTTCAATGGCTTTTAAGGCTGCAATGAGGTATTTACTGTCTGAAATACCTGAAGTTTCGTGTATGGCGACGTTTATTGACGATTCGTCTGCCGAATTTAAAGCCTGATAAGTCGTGCCTGAGGGATTGGACTTTGCTTCATATTTCTTTCCTGCATATCCGGCAATCCAGCTGCTAAGCGTATCGGGTTGGTTTAGCGGAATGTATTTCAGTTCATAACTAACAGTTGGCAGTTCGTTACCAAAACGGTTTAAGTGCCGATCGGCAAAAAAATAAACTTCAGTTCCAGGAGGAACAAATTGATTAGCTGCACTCAGTAAGGCTGTATAGCTTAAAGTATCGCCCTGTTTTGTTTCATTAAGAACGGTGTCTTTTAAGGTTAATGGTTTAAAACCCACATTAAAATCGTGAATTTCGTAACCCTTTTTCAGTAATGAATCTATCGTTTTTTTATTAGAATTGAAAACCTTTTGGAAAATAGTTTTATCAACCAAAATCCATCCGGCTTTATTTTTTCCCGAGATTATTTTTTTAAGGTAAGGTTGTGCCAGAAGAAATGTCAGTAGTGCCAAAAGTAAGCAGCGTAAAACCAATAAAAGCCAATCGTTAATTTTAAAGCTTTTCGAACTTGCCCTCGAACTTTCGCCCAGCAAGGCAATGCTGCCAATCTTAACCGTTTTGCCCTGCTTAACATTCCACAGGTGTATAATGAGCGGGATAATTAAGCCTGCAAGCGCCAGTAAACCTATGGGGTATAAAAAATGCACGGCTTAAATTCTAAGTTTACTTCTTTGTTTTAAAAAATCCCTCAATGCCTGGTCTAAAGGTTCATCGGTTGTAATTGTCCGGTAAAAAATCCTTCTATCAAGCAGCTTTGTCCTGGTTTCTTCCAGGTAAGCATTAAGCTTGTTTTGATAATTGGCCCTCGCTTTGGTTTGATCAATCTGAATGGTTTCTCCTGTTTCCAGGTCTTCGAAAGTGCTGTAACCTTTAAAATCAAGATTCAGTTCATTTCTTGATAACACATGAAAAACCACGATCTCGTGTCTTAAAGTATTCAATGTATCCAATAACTTGATTATTTCATCTTCTTTTTGATAAAGATCGGTGATGAAAATCAGCAATTCGCGTTTTTGGGCTCCGGCAAACAATTCTTTATAATGAATGGGTTTGGTGAATGCTCCATTGGGATTGATCTGCTCCAACTGGTAAAACAACCGGGCCAAATGCTGGTAATCCTGCTTTGGGGTCATGGAAAAAATCCCTGAATTTTTCAGTACATATAAACCAATGGCATCGCCCTGTAAATTGGCGAGGTAAGCTAAAGATGCACTAAGATATTTTGCATAATCTATTTTGGTAAAATCGCCATCACTATGGTTCATCGAGGCACTGGCATCTATTAATATGCGAACGGCAATATTCGTTTCCACTTCCGATTCGCGGATATAATAACGGTCGGAGCGGGCAAACATTTTCCAGTCGAGCGATCGTAAATCATCGCCGGGTTGATAACTTCTGTATTGGCTAAACTCCAATCCCGGTCCCTTTACGGTACTTTTATTAATGCCGTTCATAAAACCATCAATCGTCATTTTAGCCGATAATGAAAGGTCTTTAATGGCCATCAATACTTTTGGATCGAGCAATTTACTCATTAAATATTGGCTTTTGGTTTCGAAATGGCTTTAATCAGTTCTTCTGTAACTTTATCGGATGAAACATTTTCGGCTTCTGCCTTAAAATTCATCAATACCCGATGGCGAAGTACCGGATAAGCCATGGCCTGTAAATCCTCCATTATTACAGCATACCTGCCTTTAAATAAGGCTCTTGCTTTTGCTGTTAAAATCAGTGCCTGTCCGGCCCTTGGGCCTGCACCCCAACGCACCCATTCTTTTACAAAATTTACAGTGGTGGTATCAGGTCGGGTAGCGCGGATGATTTCGCTTACATAAGTAATTAAATCATCGCTGATGCTTACTTCGCGGGTAATGGCCTGCAGTTCTTTGATTTCTTCTGCACCGATAATCGGGTTGACCACCGCTTTTTTACTGCCCGTTGTACTGCTTAAAATCTGAGTTTCTTCGGCTGCCGTTGGGTAACCGATTTTGATGTACAAAAGAAAACGGTCTAACTGTGCTTCAGGCAGGGGGTAAGTTCCGGCCTGTTCAATCGGGTTTTGCGTAGCCAGAATAAAAAATGGCCGATCTAAAGGATAAGTTTGTCCACCGTAGGTTACTTCAAATTCCTGCATGGCCTCTAATAGTGCCGATTGGGTTTTTGGGGGCGTTCTGTTCACCTCATCTGCCAGGATAATATTGGCAAACAAAGGACCTTTGTTAAATTTAAAAAAACGTTTTCCCGTTACGTGGTCTTCTTCCAATATTTCGGTGCCCACAATATCGGTAGGCATTAAGTCGGGTGTAAACTGGATTCTTCTAAAAGAAAGATCTAAAGCCTGAGACATTGTTCTTACCATTAAAGTTTTTGCCAAACCCGGTACACCTTCCAGTAAACAATGTCCGCCAGCCATTAAAGCGATCAGCATTTCTTCAATGATCACATCCTGACCCACAATTACTTTTTGTATTTCGCTTTTTAAAAGGGAGATCTTATCGATCAATATTTTTAGGTTGCTTTCTGAACGCTCCAAAACGGTTGATTTTTTAGTATAACGATATTGTGCTTCAATATAGGGCATATTGATAGATAGTTTTAGCCTTATAGAAAAGAATATCAAAAAATTTACATGATAATTAAGATAAAAAAGCAGAATAATAAAAAATGAAGGTAATTTTAGGGTGATGCAGAGAGCTAAATTTACATTTGCGAGGTTAAAATATAATTCAGGCGATTGGGATACCGATCAACGCATGCCTTCTAACCTCTTAAATTCTCTTCTCGAGTATACAACCATTCCGTTGGATGAAGAAGAGAAAATTGTAGAGCTGAGCAGCCGCGATTTATTTAAATATCCTTTCTGTTATTTAAGCGGGCACAAACTGGTTCAATTTAGTCAGCAAGAAGCAGTAAATTTTAAAACCTATGTGCATAACGGAGGTTTCGTTTTTGTAGATGATTGCAATCATGATATTGATGGTTTATTTGCCCGTTCGTTCGAAACACAAATGAGCAACCTTTTTGGCCCTCAGGCTTTGAAGAAAATCCCTAATAACCATGGTATTTATAGTTCTTTCTTTAAGTTTGAGAAGGGACCACCAACCACTTCTTTCGAGTTAAACGGCTGGGGCGATGATCTTGTGCACGATTACCTGAAAGCAATTACCATTAACAATAGGATAGGAGTGCTTTATAGCAATAAAGATTATGGTTGCGAATGGGATTACGATTTCAGGAACAAACGTTTTTTAGCTGAAGACAATACCAAGTTCGGCGTAAATATTATCCTGTACGCCATGGGGATAAACAGTTAGCAATTGGCAATTTCCAGTTGACTGTTTTTTCGTGTTGTCAGATGTTACCATCTGACAGGTTTAGCGCACTACATCAGGTGATAACGATCATCAAAAATCTGCATTACCGATGCTTTTATCCCAAACAGCGCCAATTTTTCGCAACATGCTGTACTGATATCCCACACTGAAACAATCCGTATTACTTTGTCAATGTCGTCCAGATCGATAGACCATTCAGAAACGCCATCCAAGCCTGCAATGGCCAGGGCAACAAGACTCTTATCGTTTGCATTTTCGATAATGGTAGAGATGATGGTGACGTATCTGGACATATTTTTAGGAATAGTTAATGGATTTTCAAGATCAATCCATAGCTGAAGCTGATCTTTTGTCTATGCAAACGTAATAATAATTTGTAAACAAACCAAACGTTCGGTATCTTTGTTGTATGGAAAACCCCTATAAAAGAAAAAAAGAGCCTGAGGTAAGCAAACAACTTATTTTAGCAGCAGCGGCAGAAATCGGCGCATCAGATTGGCATCGTGTTACGTTTCAGGCAATTGCCGATAAAACGGGTTTGAGCAAGGGGGGGATTATCCACCATTTCCGTAACAAAGAAGATCTGCTAAAAGAATTGATGAACCAAAGTTTGGTCGAGCTTACTGAGTGGATTGTAGAAGAAAAAAAGTCGTCGGGTAAGGAGGTGGGAAGTTTGGCTTTCCTGCGCTTTATTATTGGTAAAAGTAACGACCTGTTTTATAGAAGAACGATGAAAATTATTACTCAGGTTATTCTCATCAATCCAGCGTACCGTAAAGGCTGGGGTGAATGGTTTAGTACGCACATTGGTCATGGTGATGATAGCGAGCAGGGCATAAAACACCTGATTGTGATGCTTGTTGCCGATGGATTATGGTATTCGGATAACCTGGGGGTTTATGATATCAGTGACAAGAAAAAGCAACAGATTTTAGAAACGCTCATTAAACTTTAAGCTGCAATATCTTTTCCTGCCACAGTTGTCAAACTATAATTTTTATGCTAGAACCCAGCGAAACAACCGTTCATCAAAATAAAACTTTTACCGATATCAATTACGCGGGTAAACAGCTGCAAAAGCGAGAGTTTATTAAGTGTGAATTTATAAGGTGCGATTTTTCTAAAAGTGACTTAAGCCATAACGATTTTGTTGACTGTGAATTTAGCCACTGTAATTTCTCGCTCACTCAGGTAACAGGTACAGGTTTTAGTAACATTACATTCACAGACTGTAAAATACTGGGTATTGATTTTTCTACCTGCAATAAATTTATGTTCTCCTTTTGTTTTAAGGGATGCATTTTAGATTATTCTGTTTTTTATGGTACCAAGCTCAGGAAAACGAATTTTATTAACTGCTTGCTAAAGGAAGTCGATTTTGAATCGGCCGATTTATCTTCAGCTGTTTTTAATCATTGCGACCTCACGGCAACCTCTTTTAACCGCACAATTCTGGAAAAAACTGATTTCCGCACCGCAAGGAATTTTTCTTTCGACCCCGCGTTGAACAACATGAAAAAAGCCAGATTTTCACCTGCTAACCTTTCGGGTTTATTAGATCACTTCAAATTGGATATTGAGGATTAAGCCGCTAATTTGGAATCGATGAACCGATTTCAACAATTAACCGGTTAACCAGTCTACAAAGCATACGCGGTTTCGGCTTTAGATTGATTAAGCACCAAAAAGCTCTGGATATTTCCTACGTAAGCCAATGCACCTATATTATCCCTGAGGAAATTGTTGTAAGAAACCATATCGGGCATGGCCACTTTAAGCATAAAATCGAAATGCCCGGTAAGGTGATAACATTCCATCACTTCTGGGTATTTTTCCATTTCGGCCTTAAATGCCCTTACAATATCTTCCGAATGTGTGGTAAGCTGAATGTGCGGAAAGGCTATAAAATGCGACCTCAGTTTATCGATGTCTACAATGGCAACTGTTGATTTGATGTAGCCGTTTGACCGCAGTTTTTTAATGCGATCTACAATGTGGGTCATGCTTTTTCTAAGCTTTCCCGAAACTTCTTTATAGGTTAATAATCCATCACGTTGTAAAAGATTTAGAATTTCTATATCAGTCTGATCAACTTTTTGAGGTTGCATGTGAATACTTAGTGTACAATTTTTTCTTTTTTGTTCGCTTTTGTAAAGGCTAAAAATAGTTAAAATAAGGTATATTTATAATATTTATTGTCGTTATTTAAAAATGTACTTAGTGTATATATTACAATAATAGTAGAAATTATGGAGTGGAAATAAAAATTATATTCTGTCAGCTTATTTTCCTGATATGCCAAACCAAATTTTTAGGATGTTTAGGCTTTGATAAAAAATAATTTTTACCAAAAAAATAAGTTGTTGCGGTATAATTTGCTTAACTACTGATCTTTACGCTGTAATTAATTTAACCGAATATTATTTTTCTCATGCATAAAAAACACAATTTCGGTGCCGGCCCATGCATATTGCCGTCATCTGTAATGGAGCAAGCTGCTCAGGCCGTAATCAATTGGGGAGGGATGGGTTTATCTATTTTAGAGGTTTCTCATCGATCGCCAGAATTTGAAGATGTAGTACTTAAAACCCAGCTTTTGGTGCGCGAGTTATTGTCTGTTCCAGATCAGTATTCGGTGCTTTTT
This sequence comes from Pedobacter sp. Bi27, assembly GCF_918698255.1. Classification (NCBI taxonomy): domain Bacteria; kingdom Pseudomonadati; phylum Bacteroidota; class Sphingobacteriia; order Sphingobacteriales; family Sphingobacteriaceae; genus Pedobacter; species Pedobacter sp. Bi27. The sequence continues at coordinate 556,129 of NZ_CAKKMW010000001.1, read as the reverse complement.
TTACAGGGTGGGGCCAGTACACAATTTGCTATGGTTCCGATGAATTTTTTGAGTGAAGGAAAAAAAGCTGCTTATCTTGATACAGGATATTTTGCGCAAAAAGCCATTAAAGAGGCCAAATTGTTTGGCGAAGTAGAGATCGTGGCTTCTTCGAAAGATAAAGATTATGCTTATATTCCAGCTGAGTTTAATAACGATAAGCAAGCTGCATACCTGCATTGTACTTCAAATAATACGATTGAGGGAACAGAAATATTTGATTTCCCTACTGCCAGTGCACCGTTTATATGCGATATGTCATCAGATATTTTTTCCAGAAAAATTAACATCACTGATTTTGATCTTATTTATGCAGGAGCGCAAAAGAATATGGGGCCAGCTGGGATGACCTTGGTCATTGCTAAAAATGAATTCCTTAACCAGGCCAAAAAAGAAATCCCATCAATGTTGGATTATCGGGTATTCCGCGATAATATGAGCATGTACAATACACCACCGGTTTTTTCTATTTATGTGGCCATGCTTAATTTATTGTGGCTGAAAGATCAGGGTGGTGTTACTGGAATAGAACAAAGAAATATAGAAAAGGCAAAATTATTATACGCCGAAATAGACCGTAATCCGCTTTTTTATGGTACGGCCGATGTTGAGCATCGTTCTCGAATGAACGTTACTTTCTTAGCCATTAACAAAGAGGTAGAGACCGGGTTTTTAAAATTTGCAGCAGACCAGGGAATTGTAGGCATAAAAGGCTATAGAACAGTTGGTGGATTTAGGGCTTCACTTTACAATGCGCTTCCATTATCGAGCGTTGAAGTATTGGTAAATGCAATGGCCAGCTTTGAAAAAATATACAGTGATAAAACAGTTCTTGAACTCGAATAATCCGTTAAACGATGATAAAAATCTCTCCATTAAAGGCATTACAGCCGGGTAAAGACATCTTTGATCTGATGATTTCTGATCAGGTAAACGGTAAGGTGCATAAAAATGAGCAGCTTTCGTTTGAAGACCTGCTTAATCTATTCGGATGTCCTTTGGATGATCGGCCTGCTATTTATGTTTACGAGTTCCGTAGCGAATTTGGTATAATGCGGGGGATTTGGGCAGCTACCGATCTCTCTCAAACACCGGTAAACGCAATTAAAAGGCACGAAGAAACGGTATCGTCGAAAGTAGAATCACTTAAAATAGATCTTAAAAATAAAGCAACGCAAAAATCACCAATTTTATTGGTCCATAAAAAAGATAAAACTTTAGATGCGCTTATCGATTTTGTGGTGCGTACGCGTAAACCTTTGGTAAGTGAATGGTCGCAAATGGGGCATTTCCTTTATCAGGTATTGGAGGAAGATGTTATTGAAAAATTTGTAGAAGCGTTTATGAAACTTCATGCGGTTTACCTTGCAGATGGTCATCATCGTTTGGAAGCTGCCTGTTCGTTGCAGAAAAATACAGCTCAGCAGATCAGTTCGCTATTTGTTTCTGCCGATGTAATTTCGATAGGTGCCTTTCACAGAATGGTTTCAGGTGTAGATATTTCTTATTCGCTGCTGATGGAAAAACTGAAAGCTTATTATTATATCTCAAAAATTCCCAATAACAAAGCTTATAAACCTGATCAGAAGAACAGGTTAGGCCTTTTTTTTAAAGGCGAATGGTACCAACTGGATTTAAATAAAGCTTCTACTGCACTGTCAGAAGTGCCAGATACGGTGATTTTACAAAATAAAATCCTGTCGGCCGTGCTGGGTATCAATAAACCAAAGGAAGACGAAAGACTAGTCTGCTTTCCGGATTGCAAATGGTCTCAATTTCTTGAAGCGCTGAATCACGATGAAACGTCAATTGGTTTTTCTCTTTTTCCGATGACAGCGGATGCATTTATTAATACAGCAGAAAAGGGTAAGTTTTTGCCGCCCAAATCTACCTGGATAGCGCCTAAGATCCCTCAGGGATTTATGGCGAGTAGCCCGGTGGCCATAACGGCGAAAGGAGAACAGGTAAGGGTAAATTAATAGTTAAACCTACAAAACAAACGATATGTTCGATCTCGATTTAGAAAGTATTGCGCAGATAGGTGCTACCTTTCTGATAATTGCTTTCTTTTTAGTGGCTTTGTACAAAAAGCGCCTTAAAGTAAACAAGAAAAAGAATGATGGAGAGCAAGATTACCTGCATTGGCTCTAAACCTGTTATATTGATTTTAAGGGAGGCACGGTATTTTTTTTGTTGTGGTAAATCAATTTAGCTTTACGTTGAATAAATTTTATAGTTAATTATGCCTATCGAGATTGATTGTAGCAATTTCATTATGGTTAAATTTTATACTTTTGGGTTATTGATATTTACAATTTAACCCGATATATTTTATGAAAATGTTTTTTAGAGTTTTCACCCTTTCTATTTTAATCTGCTCATCTGTTCTGGCGAGTGCACAAACCGTTACTTTAGATTATTTTTTTAATCGCGAAACCCGAAAAAATAAAGCTGGAGAGGTAGAGCGTTTTCATTATTTATGGGGCAAAAGCGATTATGGGAACTTCTTTATTTTAGGAAACATCTTTAAGAAACAAGGCTTTAAGTTAGATTCTTTAGAAACAGCCCCTACTGCAGCCAAGCTAAAAGGAACTGATGTATATCTAATTGTAGATCCTGATCGACCAAAAGAAAATCCAAAACCAAATTATATACAGGCAGCAGATATTACAGAAATTTCTACATGGGTAAAACAAGGAGGCATATTGGTAATGTTTGCTAACGATAGCGCAAACGTGGAGTTGCCACACTTTAATAAGCTAGCCAATGTATTTGGTATGCACTTTAGCAATGAGATGCAAAACCATGTTATTGATGATAAACATTTTGAAGATGGTGCCATTTCTACCAAAAAAAATCCTGTATTTAAAACGGCACAAAAAATATTTATGAAAGATGTTTGCGCTATTGAGACCAAGAATGGTGCAAAACCTGTTTTGAAAAATGCAGCTAATGCAACAGTTATTGCTTCGGCTAAATATGGTAAAGGAACAGCAATTGCCATTGCCGACCCATGGTTGTATGATGAATATGTTAATGGACGTTTACCAAAAGAAATGGGTTTCGAAAATGATAAAGCAGCGGCTGACGTAGTGGCGTGGTTAAAAAAACTATCGAAAAAATAATGCTATTAAAGTTTATCTAGTTTAAAATAACCCAAATGAATTTCATCTTCAGGTAGATCGCCTGAAGATGTTTTTATTTCGATATGGTATTTTTGTTTCGATTCTTCGCTTAAAATATCTTCAATTTTATAAATATCATCAACATCAACACCATACTTTTCATCGATGTGGGCATTTGCGCCTTTTATCGAATTGGTTTTAAAGAATACCGTTTTCTTCGCCTCCTGTATAGCCTTGGCCCTTTCATCATGTACAGATAAAACAATATAATGTTGTTCGTATAGTTGGTTCGATTGGTAGCCACCAAGGTTAATGAAAAATAGTTTATTAGCAGGAAGGGTAGTATGGTTCTCTCTTAATTTAATGTTGATTTCATAATTATCGACCTTATTCACTTCCCGCCAGCCATCTATATGTATACTGGTTCCAGCTTCGGGCCAAAAAGCTTTAATTTCGGGAACAAGCGCTTTAAGCGAATGGGCAATGCCAAAGAAATAATCGTGCTGTTCTACATTTCTTTTTGGTGCTTTCGATCCCAATAAAAGCATGTATAGTTTAGGTTGCTGTTCGTCCATATTTAATTGCCTTTTCTTTTAACAGCTACAATCATAATTGGTTTGTGATTTTCTATCTTCTTTTAACCGCGGAGAACACAAAGAGAGGGCGCAGAGAACACAAAGCTAGATGCCGAAGTTCTTTCTGCTGTCATTCTGAACGCAGTGAAGAATCTTTAATTTATAGACATATATGTGTTATAGCGACCGCATTAAGATTGCTTCATCCAATGAAAAATTGGCTTCGCAATGACGATTCCTCATCGCTTATATTAATTCTTATATGATAAATTAACCCTCAGGAAGACAACCAGGACAATTATTCCGTGTTTCTGTGGTAAAAAGGCAAAACAATTTCACCTTTTTAAGATTATATGAAGGTGCACAAATAAAGGTAGCGATAAATGGATGTTAAAAAAGCAAAAAAGAAAATCGCTATTATAGGCGGTGGGCCTAGCGGTCTTTTCATGTACAAGAGATTAACTGAAGCTAAAGCCACCAACTTTGAAATAGACATCTTCGAACGCAAAAATTATTTGGGAGCAGGTATGCCTTATAGTGCCGAAGGGGCTAATGTAGAACATATAACCAATGTATCAGACAACGAAATTCCGATCATTTTTAATTCTATAGAAGATTGGATAAAAATTGCGCCTAAAGCGGTTTTAAAAAAGTTTAACATCAGCGAAGAGAAATTTGACGAATACAAAGTATTGCCCAGGCTATTTTTTGGTGAATACTTATCTGCTCAGTTTAATCTCCTGAAAAAAGCTGCGGCTAAAAAAGGAATCAAAACCAATGTCCACTTAAATTGCATTGTAGAAGATATTATTGATGACAATAAAGTAGCCATATGTGTTCAAAATCATGATAAACTTTATTTCGATCAGGTTATTATCTGTACCGGGCACAATTGGCCTAAAAAATATGAGGGCAGGATTCCTGATTATTTCGATTCTCCATACCCACCTAAAAAAATATCGTTAAAACTTGACCACGCTGTTGGCATTATGGGTTCATCGTTAACGGCGATTGATGCCTTAAGAACGCTGGCAAGGCAAAACGGAAAGTTTACAGATAATGAAGATGGAACCTACGCTTATGATTTAGAAAGCAAGGGATTTAAAATTGTAATGCATTCGCGTAGTGGTTTATTACCTGCTATCCGATTTCATCTGGAAGATTCGCATTTAGGAAAGGAAGAAACGCTCAGCAAAGCCGAAATTCAGGCGAGTATAGCTAAGAACGGAGGGTTTTTACCCTTGGATTTTGTATTTGAAAAGAATTTCAAAGAAATGTTCATTGAAAAAGATCCTGTTTTTTATAAGCAGATTAAAGAAATGAACCTCGAGGAGTTTGTGGGGGGCATGATGGCATTTAGAGAAAAAATAGAACCTTTCGACCTTTTTAAGAAAGAATACGAGGAGGCCGAAAAATCAATAGAAAAGCGGAAATCTATTTATTGGAAAGAGGCCCTGGCTGTTTTAAGTTTTGCCATGAATTATCCTGCTAAGTACCTTTCTGCCGAAGATATGGAGCGGCTCCAAAAGGTATTGATGCCCTTAATTTCTATTGTAATTGCATTTGTACCCCAAAGTTCGTGCAGAGAATTATTGGCACTTCATGAGGCTGGTGTGTTGAGCATTGTTGCAGTTGGAGATGATGCTGAAGTTGAACCCTTAAAAACAGGCGGTGCAGATTATCATTATAAGGTAGATGATCAAAAGATAACCGTTCACTTCGACACCTTTATCGATTGTGTTGGTCAGCCACATCTTTCTTTCGATGATTTTCCATTTAAAAGTTTAATCAAAAATGGAACAGTTAGTCCGGCCATGTTGCAATTCCAGTCTGCTAAGATCGGAAAAGCAGAAATGAAGCATAATGATTTAGTGATAAGAAAAGGCAATACTTACTTTTTAACTGTACCTGGTATCACCATCAACGATCATTTTCAAGTGGTTAATGAAGCGGGACAAGTGAATGAAAGAATCTATATTATGGCCGTTCCGTACATTGGTGGTTATAACCCCGATTATTCCGGAATCGACTTTTGTGAGGCTGCATCTGAAGCTGTATTGAAGCGTGTTTTAGAAGAGAACGGGCTTACTTAATAAAATCTCCTACTTAGAAATATTACTAAATATATTTTTTGCTGAAACGAATGCTGCAGCTAAGAGAAAGCTTGATTTATGAAATCAATTAGTGTGCTTCTACAAAAAACAGCTGGTAAAATGGATTATTAATTGTTTTTCAAGGTTATAGACAGCAGCTTTTTTAAAAAGTTGGTTATTATGTTGATGTTTGATTTATTTGATAATTAAGAACAGAAATTACTTAAAATAGTATACCTTATTTAATTGCTTTTAAAGAAAAAACTGCCTAACGGAGTGTTGGAGCTTGTTTTGTGTAAAAAAACAAACGTTTGCGCTTAATTTGCGCAATGTCTTTTTAGAATTACAAAATTTATAAAAATGATATAGCATTTCTGGGCACAAGCGAGGCTGAATATGATTCTTTAAGCCTAATTTCAGTAACCTATCAAACTATCATTTAAAGCTTTTTCCTTAACAGTTATTGATTATTAGAATATCGTTTATAAAAAAAACAAAAATTAGTTGATTAATACCGCCGTTCAATGTGTATAGCCATTTATGGCTTAGCTTATTACGCATTTTTTAAGCAAACGTTTGCGTTAAGAAAAAATAAAAAACAACTTTCTTAATATATACCTTGCATTAACAAATCATAACTAGCCGATATTTTATTTTAGTATTACGAGCGTAAAGAATCTTGTCAACTAGCAAGAAAACAAATAATAAGTAAAATAACCAAAGAACCTCTAACCAAGGTATATAACAAACAAGCAAACAAAAACTAATCATTCTGATGCACGATTAGGTTGCATTAAGAATTAATATTAATCAATCTTAAACCACATTCCATGATCAAAAATTTTACTTTTTGTCTTCAGGCATTGCTTTGCCCAAAATCTCAAATAGGGACAATTTCTTAACTGTATTTTACCAAATCGAGTTTCTTCTTTAAACACTTAAACTTTTAATTAAACTAATAAAATGGCTAAAATTTATACAAGCGTTTGTATTGCCTTGTTTTTATCTGTTTTTGGATTACAATCTTTACATGCCCATGGGGCATGGCTTAAAACGGCTAATGGCAGTTATTTTGTTTTTCAACAAGATACAACAAAAGCTAAAAAAGATTCGTCCGCTTATTCCATTAAAACCGATACAATTGGCCAAATGGTTAGAGCATTACAGAAATTTAAAACGGTACGCGATACGATTAACATCCGTTCCTCAACACCTGTTCCGAATTTATCATTACAGCAAATTGTTAAAGGTAATTTGGCTGGAGTTTATGTACAGGAACCAAACGGCGAACCTGGAACTGAGCAAAGTATTATTGTGCAGGGTGCATCAGGTGTATTGTTTACTAAAAAGGATATTTATGCACTGCAACCGGCAGTGTACCTAAATGGTGTTCCATTGGTTCAGGATAATCCTTTTGCTTTTGATGTACAGAAATACGATTTTAACAGGATTGGCCCTGCTACTAATTTACTTTCACAGATCAGTATAGATAATATACAGTCTATCTCTGTAATTAAAGATCCGTTTGAATTGGCTAAACTTGGGCCAAATGCAGCAAATGGTGCTATTTATATTACTACGAAAAATGCGAGAGCAGCCGGACTTAGAGATATAAGTGCAAATGCCTATTTTGGGTTTGTAACCGCGCCAAAAGTAAATACTGTTAATGGTGTTTATGAAAATAATTTCCGTAAACCTTTTTATCAGAAATATGCCTCTGCCGAAAATTATGCAGGTTATGCATCTTATTTAAGAGATTCGACTAATACTGCATATTATGGGCCATCAAACTGGAATGATTTATACTATCAGAATACACCAACCTTTTCTGCTGATTTAGGTATTACAGGTGGTGGTGATCGTGCAAACTTTAGATTTTTTGGTTCGGGTACCCAAAATGCGGGTAGTGCTGATGATACCAATATCAATAAGTACAATTTATTTTTTGGTATTAATATGGCGCCATTTAAATGGCTTACTGTTTCGAGTAGTGTAAATGCTGCCCGTTTAGATCGGACCAGAAATAAAAGTTTACGCGATCGTTTTGCAGAAACAAGGTATATCCCCGATTTAACTAGTCCTTTATCTCCTAATTCTTCTATTTATGGAAGTTTCCTAAATGAGAATGATAAAAATGTAGACAATAACCGCAATACCATTTTAAATGGGAATTTGATATTAAGCGCCAGGGTTAACAAGTTTATTATTTCATCTAGTTTGATTTTTGACTACAATGAAGGGGTTAGGGATTATTTTACACCTTCTACCTTAATGGATGGTGTAAGTTATGTATCAAACTATTTCGGTTATAGCCAACGTTTATTGCAAAGTAATACCGTTTCTTATAAATATGAAATTAACAAAGCGAATACTGTTGATTTCGAAATAGGAGAGAGCTTTCAGGGCGATACCTATAAATATAATTATGCCAGAGCCTACAATGGTCCTAACGATTATGTAAAACTAAACTTTGTTGATGGTCGGGAGTTTATTAATGGAGCCTATAACGAAGATTACCTGAATACTTTAGCCAGAGGTGAGTTTTATGTTTTCAGGTATATAGATAAGGAAAGAAATAATTTAATGTCTTTCTATGGCTCTGCCAAGTATAGCTATAAAAACTTGTTAAATATAAATGCATTGCTAAGAAGAGATGGAGCATCGAATGGCCAGCCTGATAGCAGATGGGTAACTACGCCAGCTTTCAATGCTACATTTAATTTAAAAGAACAGTTTTTAAAGAACAATACTTTTTTTGATAACCTTAATCTTAGTGCTGGATGGGGTAGAAACCTGAGAATTTTTCTTGATGACAGGTATGCTGCTGGTCCTCAGTACCGTTCAGAAAATGGCTGGTTTGAAGAACCAACTATTCCTGGGTATGGTGGAAGGTTAGGAATTAACAGACCATATGAGAGCGGGTTTATTGGATATGGTATCACCTTACCTTTTTCTGATCGTACCAATATTACTTTAGATGCATCTTTCTTGAAAAATAGAATCAATGCAGCTATCTCGGCTTATAACCGCAACGATAATAACAATATTATTGGCGTTCCGGTTCCTTTCGAAACAGGTTATAGTGTTAACTACCAATCAGGATTGGACATTAATAATAAAGGTTTAGAATTAATGTTGAATGGTGTGATTATTAGCCAACCAAAAGGGTTAAACTGGAATACTACCTTAAATATCAACTATAACAAGAATGAAGTTAAGGCATTACCAAATGGTTTAACAGAGGTAATTAGTGGAGATAACAAATTAGCTGTTGGTAAACCTGTTGGAAGTTATTGGTTATATACCAATAATGGTATTTATAATACCAATACAGAGGTGCCAGCTGGTAGGACTTTTAATGGTATCCCGATGAAAGCTGGAGATCCAAATTGGGTAGACTATAACGGCGACAACCGCATAGATAGCAAGGATAAGGTTTTAACTGGAGATAGGTTGCCGAAATTTGTAGGTGGATGGAACAATACAATCGCTTATAAAAGTTTCGACCTGAATTTCAACTTTATATTTGCACTTGGACAAAAAGCCATTAACCAATACGAAGCTACCCGCTATGGTTTTATCAACCGCGAAGCTGGTAACGATATCAACTCGGTAAAAGAGGTTTCTTCCTGGCAGATATTCGATAACGAGAAAACATATCCAATTTATAACCCATGGAGTGATGTTGATGCTTACCGTGCAGATCAGGATTTATTCTTAGAAGATGCATCATACCTTAAACTAAGGTCGGTAACACTTGGTTACGATTTTGGTAAAACAGTAATCTTCAAACAATCAGGAAAAACGGTTAAAAGGGCATATTTATATGCAACAGCTATGAACCTGTTTACCGTTACTAAATTTTCTGGTGTAGATCCTGAGTTGGTGAACTACAATGGATATTATGATGGTGCCAATTTAACCATCCCAAGAACATTTGTATTGGGCTTTAAATTGGATTTATAAAATAATTATACAATTAACATGAATTATATAATGAATAAAGAAAATAGGTTTTGCAAAACTGCTGTCGCAATTTTTGTATTACTGATCGGCTTGGGTAACTTTTCTTGTAAAAAGATAGATGATGTACAATCTACAAGATTATCTACAGAAGAAACCAATTGGAAAACCTTAGAAGACGCAAAAGCCAACCTTTTATCTGTTTACGGCTTGCTTCGTTCGGCAACCGTTGCCGATAACGGACATTGGTTAATGGGAGATTTAAGACAAGGCGATTTTACCATTACTACACGTGCAGATTTAAAAGCTATTGTAAATGGGCAGCTTAATGCTTCTTACCCGGTAATTAATAGGATTACCAACTGGAGAAGGTTTTATGCAGCGATAAATTCTGCAAGTCTTTTTGTAGAGCGTGCTAAAGAGATTAAACAATTAGATCCTCGTTATACACAACTGAATCTTGATGTAGATGTAGCTCAAGCCAGAATGTTAAGAGCCTTTGCTTACTTTTACATGAGTAGAATTTGGGGCGATGTGCCTTTACTTACTTCCTCTCACGATGGTGAGTTTATAAAACTAAGCAGAACGCCGCAACAAAAAGTTTTAGCATTTGCAACCAATGAGTTATTGGCCGCGGCTAAGGTGGTACCTTTTAGGTATGGTGGTACCGATCCCATTATGCCGGGTTTATATTATGGAGCTAACTGGCCATCATGGAACGGTATTGTTTTTACCCGATTATCTGCATATATCCTTTTAGCGCATATCGCCGCATGGCAGGGTAATTATATCGATGCAGCCACCTATTCGAAATTCGTTTTAGATAATCAATCAACCCAATATTTTGTTGATGGTGCAAATCCATTAGATTATATTGATATGAATGCGCTAACCGAAAATCAGAATAACTACAGCCCATTTGCCTATAAAAGGGCAAACTTAATGGTTGGTTTTCCTTTTGAGGCGGGTAACGGTTTATCAACCGCTAACGGGCACTTGGAGCAACTAACCTTAGCTTTTCCATTTATTCCAAAAACACAGCCAGAGATGTTTGTATCAAAGGACACCATTATTCGTGCCTTTACCACTCCGTTTGATCTTCGTTTTGGCGTAGATCCTGTAACGAACTTATACAGAACCAATTATTTCTATGGGTTTGAATCGGAGCGCCCGATTTTTAATAAAGTAAAAGTTATTTATCCATCTAATACATCAGGTAATGTAACCTTATTCAGTTCATCGATGGTGTTTAGCAGGATGGAAGAAATTACTTTATTAAGAGCCGAGGCCCTTGCTGTTTTAGGTTTAAGAGACGAAGCACTTACCGCACTGAATAGGGCATGTGCATTGAGGGGTTTCAGTTTTACAACTGCTACCCCAGATTTAGTTGCCGCAATTTTTCAGGAGCGTAGGAGAGAGTTAATGGGTGAAGGTTGGAGATGGTATGATATTATCAGATATAACAGAATTAAAAACCCTCAAACTGTTTTTGCCACTAAAAACGGTACTCCAATGACCTTTAAACAGTTTGAAAATGCTGGTGGTATTTACTGGCCGGTATCACAAGATGTAATTAATGCAAACTCATCAATTACTCAAAATCCATATTGGCAATAACCTACCTAACTAGTTATAAAATGAAAAATTTATCATATAATAGAATTACATTTTTTCTCTTAGGGCTTATTTGCTTGTGCTTTACCGCCTGCAAAAAAGATGATTCGCCTTATCACGATTATGTAAATACACAGCAAACTTTTAATGGTTCGGCAATGGATTACTTAAGGGCACAGCCTAAAGGTACATTCGATTCTTTGCTATTGGTTTTAGACCGTTACCCTTTCCTAAAGGATTCCCTAACGAACCAAAAAGTAACACTTTTTGCACCAGTGAACAAAAATTTTGAGGCCGCTGAGAAGTATTTAAACATGGTACGTAAAAACCAGGGGAAAGCACCAGTTTATTTATCAAATGCAGATCCCAACGAATTGGGCTATATGCTTTGCAAATACATCATTAGAGGAGATAGAACTACCGATGCGTACATCAACAATGTAGATGGCATGTTATTGAAAAACATTGTAATCGACTACCAGATGCACATTAAATATGTGAAACTGAGTTCTGCAGGTTATATAGGCGGTGGGCCAGCAACATTGAATTTTAGCGATACTTATGGTTCTATTTTTACAACCTATTGGGTAACCACTACAACCAACGCAGTTAATGTTAAAACCAATAATGCCATTATCAATATACTCACACCAATACACAACTTTGGTTTTGATGAATTCACCTACAGATTGAACAATTAAAAAGTGATGATGAAAAATAATATAAATCTATTACGAATATTCTTAACCATATTGATTGGTGGCATAGTCTTATCGTCATGCAAAAAGAATTTACCCGAAGAGCGTTTATCCATAGCCAACGATTCTCAGTACATACAATACTTATATCAACCTGTTCTTGGTAGAAATTCCTTGTTTGCCAATAATTTCCAATACGGAAATTCGAGCAGGCCGTTGGATTTTAAGATTGTAAACATGCGCACTTTTACTGGCGAGCCGGCACCAGAACTAACCAATAATTACCCGGTGTTAGTTTGGAAAACGGCTTACAATGGTACAGAGAAATCGCTAAATGAGATCAATGCGAAAAGAGTGATAGAAAACCATCCATTATTTGAGGTAAGACCACATTCTGGAGAATTTTTAATGTGGGCCGCGGCAAATTCTAACATGATAAAAGCACAACCAGATTCTGGTTATGTTTTCGATGTCGAAATGTCGAATTCAGGCGGAAGAAAGTATTATCAGAATTTTCGTCTGCGCCCACTACGCGAACGACCTTACGAGCCATCTAATCTAGATCCTGTTACAGGTCAGGGCACTTCGGTTTCTGTGAATCCTACCAGTGTAAATATTACGGGCGAACGTGGTCAGCCTTTAAGTACCGGAAGTGATATTCAGGTATTATTTAAAAAAGCGGGTAACGGTAATAGTATTACATTCAAGTTTGTAGATACGCTATCCAATCCGATCAATCCAGATAAGTTTGCCGCTACCGATTGGGCAAATCTCGTGCATGGATTTAACATGATTAAAGACGCCACCAAGGTGAAGTATGATGTTGCATACCCTATACCGTTAAGTGCATACCCAACCAAATACACTACACTTTCTGGAGATCAGGCCCGAATAGTTTTCAGATTTAACAGACAGGCTTTTGGTAACGTGCTTCAACAATGCTTCTTAGCATTCAATTTTAATATTTATGAAAAGGGAGACTGGGAGGTAACTTTCTGGTTTAAGCGGGACAAACCAAAATTTGATAATGATTAATGGAACAGTATAAACTAAAACAAAACATATTTCCGATGAAGTATTTTTACACCATAGTTATTTTATTGATTTTTGGTTTCCAAAATTTAGCTATTGCCCAGCAACGTATTGTTGTAACCGGGATAGTTATAGATGGTTCATCAAAGTCAAAAGAAACAATACCCGGAGTTAGTGTTACCAGTGGAGGCAGTTCATTAGGTATTACAGACAATAATGGTAAATTTAGGGTAACCGTAGCTGGTAACGCTTCTTTAACATTTAGTTATGTGGGTTACGAGTCTACTACAATAAAAGTAAACAACCGAACCAATATTTCGGTTACTTTGGGTACTGATAACAAAACCTTAAAAGAGGTAACGGTTACAGCCGGTTACCAAACCAAAACAAAAACGTTAATGACCGGCTCTGCGGTAACCATATCTGGTAAGGATATTCAGGGTCAGCCAGCTGGCGATGTAATGTCGTTACTGCAAGGTAAGGTAGCGGGTTTAAACATCCAGAATAATACTGGTGCTCCTGGTTTTAGGGGTAATGTAACCATCCGTGGTATTTCGAATATTAACGTTTCTGGTTCAGGAAATGGTTCATTTTTAACACCAACCTCTCCATTATTTGTAATAGATGGGGTACCTGTTGATGATAATACCGATTATTCTTATGGCTTTCAACAAGCAGGCCCCGGTGTTTCGCCAGCCTCACAAATTCCACCAGAGGATATTGAAGATATTACAGTTTTAAAAGATGCAGCAGCTACAGCGCTATATGGATCTAGAGGTGCTTATGGTGTAATTTTAATTACCACGAAGCGAGGTAACTCGAAAGTACCAGTAGTACGTTATAATGGTTCGGCATTTATGTCAACTGTTCCTCAATTGCGTTCGGTAATTGGTGGTAAGGGCGAGCGCTTGTTAAGAATCGATCAGATTTTGCGTTACGATACCACATTAAATCATGCTATCGATTTAATCAATTCTACTCCATTTTTATCTGATAGTTTAAATGCTTATTATAATAACTCTACAGATTGGCAGTCTTATTTTTATCGTCAAACTTTTAACCAAACCCATAATTTAAATATTTCTGGGGGAGATGTGAAGTTTAACTACAAGGTTGCATTAGGAGCTTACGATGAAAAGGGTATTCAAGAAAATACCGGATATTCTCGTTATAATTTGAATATGAATATGAGTTATGCACCAAGCCGAAAGTTTAAGCTAGAGGGGCAGTTGAATAACTCCATACAGAAACAACAAACCGGCAGTGGTAACGGACTCCAGAATTCGGGAGTGGCGTCCGGAGGAAGTTCATCCTCCTTGCTGCCTGCGCCCTCGCTCTACTCTTCAGTTAATTCAGTCCTAGGGGCATTAACTACGGATAATGATAATAAGGTATTAAATACTTCAGCACAGTTAAATGCAGAGTATGAGATTGTACCAAATCTGAAATTAGGTTCGTATTTAAATTATACCGCAAAATCGAGCACGAAAGATAATTTTTCTCCGGCGGCACTAAATTCGAATCAGGCAGAATATTATACCTATAACGATCGGGCCACTACCTTGTATAACCGTAACCAACTTACCTATGTATACTCATTAAAAGAAGCTGGTGAAGATGCGCATAACTTTTCTGTGTTTGCGTTCTCAGAGTTAAGAGCATCATTCTTTAAATCGGATGCAATATTAAACGATAGGGTAGTAAATGATCAGTTGAGAGGACCGTTAACCAACATGACAGATTATTTAACGTCAAAAGGTGGAACAATTGGTTACACAGATTTAAGAACAATAGCCTTTGCTGGTGCATTCTCTTATAACTATAAGCAAAAATATGTAATCGATTTAAACTATCGTGTGGATGGACTTTCTACTAATGGGCCGAATGCAGGTTACAAGAAAAATCCGGCCATTGCAGTTAAATGGAATTTTGACAGGGAAGAATTTTTAGGAACTCCAAAATGGTTAGATTATGGTGATTTCCGTTTAAGTTATGGTTCTAACATTACACCTAATGGTAATATTTATCAGGCCTATGGTAAATATTCTGGCGGTAACCGCTACAATAATAGCAACACGGTAATATCCAACTTAGATTTCTTGCCAAATTTAAGTTTAGAACCAACTAAGGCTACCACTTACAATGCAGGTTTTGATATCGGTATTTTTAACGGTAAATTCACCTTAGCTATGGATGCATATTATAAACAGACTGATAATATTTTCCAGGAAAAAGCACTTTCTACAGCTAATTCATTTAATCAAATTGCTTCTACAGAAATTAGTAACGTTAATTACGGCTGGGAGTTTCAGGTTACCAGTAGACCATTAAATGCAACTAGTCCTTTTAAATTGACCTTAAGTGCAAACTTAGCGATTAACCGAGAGATACTTGCGGCCTTACCTGATGGGTTAAGGGAGAAAATTCGTTTTGATACAGATTTAGGACAAGATATTTATTACCGTTTGGGTATTAACTCTTTGTCTAACTATTTGTATAATACAAAAGGTGTTTACAGTACAAATGCTCAGGTTCCTGTAGATCCACTTACTGGTTTGCCTTATCGTATTGGTTCAAACGGTCTTTTGAACTATTTCAGGGCAGGCGATCCAGTATTTACCGATTTAGATGGTAACTATGTTTTAAACGAGTTCGATAGGGTTATTGCAGGAAATTCACAACCTCAAATTACTGGAGGGTTTTTCACATTAGTTCAATACAAAAACTGGAGTTTAGAGGTTAACACTTCATTTACCTTACAAAGAGATATTTTAAACAACAGTTTGGCATCGCAATTTGCACGTTTTGGCAATCCAAATCTTTTGGGCAATCTGGTGCCGTTATCGGAGTACAGTTACTGGGCAGCACCTGGCGATATGGCTACTTATGGTAACCCATTGGATTTTGTTAGAGCGCAATTGTTAAGTCCATTCAGGTACAACCAAACCTTGTTCCAGGAAGATGGATCGTACTTTAAATTAAACTCGGTAAAAGTATACTATATGTTTAATCAAAAGTTTACGCAACGCTTTGGTATGAACAGGGTAAGCATTAACGCTACGGCTTCTAACCTAGGTTTTATTACGCGTTACAGAGGACCCAACCCAGAAAACGTAACTGCATTGGGTAGAGACGATTCAGGAGGTTATCCTGCCTCAAAACAATTTGCATTGGGCTTAAATATTGAATTTTAAATCGGAAATGATGAAAGCGAAAAATATAAAATATTTACTGGTTGCTACCTTACTATTTATCGTAGCGCCTGGATGTAAGAAGTTTCTTAATGTTGAACCAATTGATGCGCTATCTGGAAACAATTTTTGGCAGACCAGAAATGATGTTGAAGGTTTTACTAACGGAATTTATTCTCGATTAAGAGATAAAATAGGTTTTAGTGTAATAATGCCTGCACTTGATGTGAGAGGGAACTTTGTAAAAGTTGTTGGTACCATTGATAATAACGGAAATAATGTATTTAACAATTTAATTGCTAATAATTTAAAACCTGCAATAACTGGCTCAACAACATACGATGGTAGGTTAAGAGCCATTATGGATTGGAAAGCCTGGTACGATATTATTGCGGCAAGCAATATATTGTACTACGAAGTAGATAATGTTCCTTCTTCTGCCTTATCAGATGCAGACAGAAAAAGATACAAGGCGGAAGCGGTATTTACACGTAATTTAAGTTACATGTTTATTTGTAAATTATTTGGCGATGCCATTTACTACACAGAACCTTATAACAGCAAAGCCCTACCACGTACGCCACAGGTAGAAGTAATGAAAAAGTGTATTGCAGATATGAATGCTGCAAAAAATGATCTTCCAGAAGCTTATACCGATGCATCGTTAATTGGATTGAGACCTACAAAAGCCAGTGCAGTTGCGCTGTTAATGCATTTAAACATGTGGGCAGCAGCCTGGGATACAGGAGATAAAACTGGATATTATAAATCGGTTTTAACACTGGGAGAAGAGATGGCTAGCTATAAAAATTATTCATTGTTGCCAATTACCGTAGAAAATACACAAAGGATTTTTAAAGGCCGCTCTAGCGAAAACTTATTTGGTGTTTTGCAGGATTATAATTATGGTGAAACATTCTCAACCTTTTCCAATTATTCTTATTTCTTTTCTCATTTTCCTATTCGTGGTGGTATAACTAAAACCACCAGTTTTATGGCCTATGATAAAGATTACATCAACAAACTTTTTCCTGCTGGTACACCTGATGCCAGGGTATCCGTATGGTTTGAAAACTATAATGCTGATAATAATACTTTCCAGTTTAAGAAATACATTAATGTATATGCAACTGGATCTGGTGCAAGTTTGAGTATAAACAGTGATGATAGTGCGGTGATTTTTCGACTACCAGACGTGTTGTTACTCGCTGCAGAAGCTGCAGCAGAACTTGCTGATGATGCTACAGCACGTACCTATGCTAATCAGGTAAGAGCAGCAGCAGCGGCACCGGCATTTACCACCAGTGGTGAAGAATTGAAAAATGACATTTATAAGGAACGCTGCAGAGAATTAATTGGCGAAGGACAATTCTTTTTTGATCTGGTACGTACAAAAAGAGCTGTAAACACAGAGTATTCGAAAGCAGTAATCAGTGTTGGTAATTTTAACAATGGCGCATGGACCTGGCCTTTAATCATTAGTAGCACTGAGCGTTCTGCTAATCCATATTTAGTAGGTAATAACTTTTGGAATTAAGACGATGAAAATACAAAACAAAAATAAAGCATTTTTACTGGTATTGATCGGTACTCTGCTCATGTTTGCGAGTTGCAAAAAATACTATTTCGATACTGGCGTACACGATCCAAAATACAATGGAAGTGTGTTACAGTATATGAAGGCAAAACAACCATTCTTTGATAGTACGTTAACAGTGATCAACTTAGCTGGAATGAATGACGTATTGGACAAGGAAACGATAACTTTTTTTGCGCCGCCTAGTGGTTCTGTTTTCAAAAGTATTAAAAGACTTAACGAGTATTTAAGAAGTAATGGTAAGGATACGGTATCGAAACTCAGCCAGATTAAACCAGAAGTATGGAGAAACACGCTTTCTCAGTATATTTTTAAAGGTGCTAACTTGTTAAAGGATTATCCACAAAGAGATACGCTTTCGTATCTTGCTTATCCAGGGCAAAATTATACTTCTTATGGAGGGCGTATCATGAATGTCGGTGCAATTTTTAGCGATGCAGGTGGGGTTAGTTATGCCGGTTATCGTCAGTTATTTTTAGCTTATATCCCAGACTTATCTAATCCACAAGTAGCCTTGCAGAATAATCCTATTGCTACTTCAGATATACAGACTACAAATGGTGTATTGCATGTATTAACAAAAATTAAACATAACCTTGGTTTTAATACCGATACGTTTATAGATCAAGTAGTTGCAGCTGGCATTTTACCCCCTACACCATAGCTAATTATTTATTAATATAAATTAACAGATACATGTTAACAAACATAAAATATAGAACAGGCTTATTGGTAGCAGTGGTGATTAGCCTTGCTAGCCTAATGGTTTCTTGCGAAAAAAGTAAGGGACTGGCCGATGATCCATACGCTGGTGGGAAACAGGTTTTAGGGATTACTTTTATTTCTAAAACTACCGATCCTGATATCGTAAATGCTGGAACAACTTTAAATCTTCAGGTTAAAGGCTTAATGAAATATAAAGATAATTTTAAGCTGTATGTAAATGAGATCGAAGCAGAAGTGCTAAATTATACTGATAGTACCATTCAATTCAAGGTTCCACTAACGGCGAGTACCGGAAGTGTTTGGATTACTTCTCAAGGTCAAAGCTTTTTTGGACCAATTGTTAAGGTTGGAGGAAAAGTAGCTGTAGACCCCACTTTTAAAATAATAAACGGAGCTGGCAATGTTGCTGCTGCGGGTATAACAACAGTTTTTGATATCGAAAAACTACCTTCTGGGAGGTTTTGGTTAGGAGGAGGATTTACAAGTTTTGAACAAAGAGGTACACTGCTATCACCTAATGGGGGTATAGCTCAAATAGATGCAGATGGTACATACATTACCTCAGATATTAATTTTGGAAAAGGGGTAATGGGAGGAATTGGAATTATTACTTCGATTAATAGAATATCTAGCGGTTCACAGAATGGCAAATTTATTATCGCAGGTAGTTTTTCTTCTTTTAATTCTTGGCGTTTAAACCGACAAACACTAAATAATATCACTAGATTAAATGCCAATGGTACTTTAGATACCATTAAAACTGCAGATAAAGATGCTCTTGGTAATTCACTAGTGCCAATTGTTAACCCTAAACCTGGAGAAACCTGGAAAAATGGTGATACTGTTGCTGCATTTAATGCAGGGGTAGACGGTTTGGTGAGAAAAACCTTTGTCTTTGGAGAGCAGATTTATATTGTAGGTAGTTTTCAGAACTTTAAAAGGATGTATTATCCAAATTCTAGTTATGATGAGAAAGTTTACGATGTAACCCGGATGAAACAGATTGTGCGTGTAAATGCAGATGGATCTATGGATTCTACATTTCATTATAATAAAAACACACGTCAAAGTGCTGCTGCAGGAAACGGTGGTATTTCCGACGCCACGATGCAGAGTGATGGTAAACTTATTTTAGTAGGTGGTTTTACCACTTTTAACGGGGTAACGGCTAACAGGATTGTTCGATTAAACTTAGATGGTTCTGTAGATCAGAGCTTTAGTGCAGGTGCTGGTGCTGATGGAGACATTTATTCGATAAGGTACAATAGCACTACCGATAAAATTGTGGTGAGTGGTAATTTTACCACTTTTAATGGAAAAGCTTCTTCTGGCATTGCTTTACTAAATTCAAACGGATCATTAGTAAGTACATTTATCGGTGCTTCTATTACTGGCGGTATAGCTACTTTCGCTGGCCAACTTAATAATGGTAAAATAATAGTTGCAGGCTCATTCAATAAATATGGTGATTACTTGCGCCAAGGCTTTATGATATTGGAACCTAATGGCCAGTTGGCTGTGGGCTATAACAATACAGGAGGTTTTCAGGGTAGGATAAGTGACATGATTGAAACACCAATATCAAATGGTTCGCAGGTGATTTTGGTAGGTGATATCATCAGGTTTAATTCCATATTGCCACATAACGTACTTAGATTAATCATTTCTAATTAACTGTACACTTTAATTACACAGATATGAAAAAAAATATAATATCAGTTTTTAATGTAAAAACTATAGGTACTGCACTCGTTTTGGGCTTTGTTCTACTCCAATCGGCCTGCAATAAAAATTTTGATAGTGTACTTCCTAAATCATTCAGAAATGATACGCTTGGTTTAGGTACCAATGCTAAAAAAGTGTTGTACATTATATTGGATGGGGTAAAGGGTTCGGTTGTTAGCAGCCTGGCACCGAGCAACCTGACACAAATTACTACAAATTCGATTTATTCTTATGATGGAGTAGCCGATTACCAGAGAAATGTGATCACCAACGCAGCATCCTGGACTACCATGCTTACTGGCGTAGATTATACTAAACATAATGTTACCACAGAGGCTTTCACAGGCTTAAATTTGCAGCCAACTCCAACATTATTTAGCGGAATTAAATCAACTATACCCAGTGCGAGAACGGTTTCTTTCGGTGCAACAGCTGCATTTAACGATAACCTAGCGACTGATGCAACCGTTAAACAAACCCTGTCTGATGATGCTGCAGTTAAAACTGCAGTTATTACTGAGTTAACCTCAAGCAATCCATCACTATTGGTAGCACAATTTCACAGCGCAGAAACGGCTGGAGCAGCTAATGGATATACTGCGTCTACAGCAGCATATACTACAGCTATTAATACATTAGATAGCTATGTTGGAGAAATCTTAGCAGCCTTAAGGGCGAGAAAGACTTATGCTCAGGAAAACTGGTTAGTGGTAATAGCATCTAATAAAGGCGGTGGTCCTACTTCGGGTGGTGGTGCAGGCTCAAATATCTATGCCGACGATTCCCGTAATACTTTTGTGGCTTTTTACAATCCTAAATTTAAACCGAACCCTGTAACAAAACCTGATGTAAGTAATCTTCCATATGCCGGAATCGGTGCAAAGTTTAACGCAACCAATGGTGCAGTACAAAGCGATCCTAATTTTTTAAATTTAGGTACAAATGTCGAGGCTACCATACGTTTTAACATCCGCTGGGATGGAAGTGCCGGGAATTCAGGTTACTGTGCTATTCTCCAAAAAAGAGGCCTTACTAGTGGAATAACCGGAGGCGTACCGGGTTGGGCCTTTATAAAAGACGACGGTGGCATTATTACTTTTAACGCGAGTTTCACCGGGACTACTGGTAACAGCCAAACAAAAGGGCCAACATCACAAAAGATAGATGATGGAAAGTGGCACTCTGTTGCGGTAAGGTTTTTTAACAATGGTACTACCCATACGGCCAGTATGTTTGTTGATGGTATAGCTGCGCAAACCGCTAATTTAGCCTTAACTGCAGGTAGTGGAAATTTAAATACCACAGCGCCTTTACAGTTTGGAAAATATACTAATGTGGATTGTTTTATTACCGAATTTGCAGTTTACAATATAGCTATTCCGAATGCAGATATTATAGCGGCAAGTAAAAAAACGCCTTTAACGCCAATAACAGATCCATATTACAATAATTTAATAGCCTATTTTAGAGGTAACGAAGGTGTTGGAAGTGTAATAAATGATGTGACTGGCAAAGCACCTCAAATGAATTTAGTAGGAACACCTAATTGGACTAATTTTGCTGATATTTCTCCAAATCTGTCTCCTTCAATATCCGAAGCAGCTTTTAAAGCTGTACCTAATGGTGTTGATATTCCCGTATTAATCTATAATTGGATGAATATTGCCGTACCAGCGCAATGGAGTTTAATGGGTAAATTTTATAACCCTTCAGTTACTTTGCAAACAAACTAATTAAATATTAGAAATATGAAACTCAATCATTTCACAATATTATGCGCCGTTGCCTTAGTGTTAGGCGTAACAGCTTGTAAAAAATACGGTTACAACATTCCGGATGGTTACCCTGACGATTCTCAGAATGTTGCTGAAGGCAAGATTGATACCAACATGAAGGTGATCGATAAGTCTATGTATGCTAAGGCTAGGGTATTTCCAGGTTTGGTAGATCAGTCAGAGCCGCGTGTACAAAATGCTAAATTTACCTTAGATTTAAATTTTACCGATCAAACTGCTGAGAATCTACGCATTTCAGTAGCTCCAGAGCCGCAGTACAGCACTGGTTATTACGCTGCTCCAGGTGAACTGGTTAAAATAGAAGTTCCGGCAGGTATCGAAGGTTTAACTGTTCAGGTTGGTGGCCATACCGATAATCTTTCAGGAAAATCGCCATTGTTAAGAGATCCGGTAATTTATATGCGCCAACAGTTATATGCTGGTGCTAACTATGTACGTAATTTATATGGCGGTACCATTTATATCCGGGCAGGCAGAGCTTATCCAAATCCTGTTGAATTTACCATTACCAATGCTTGTGTTTCTCCTGATTTTATTCTTGGCCAAACCGTAGATGCAGACTGGGTAAATAAGGTGAAAGCTTCGCAGGTACCTTGGTTGGAGCTACGTAGCAAAAGGGTAATTTTCTTGGTGCCGAGAGATAAAATTATCGCTACATTTTCGTCAGCCGAACCCTATACGAATCCAACAGTTGCTTTGGGCAAATGGAACGACGTATTTGATTTGGATTACAACGCCTGGATGGGTTTATCAGATAATGCAGTAGATGCAAGAGATAAAAGCCCGCAGGGGCCGTGGAGAGGGATCTTGGATATTCAATTATCAGTAGGTTACGGCCACAGTGGTTTCCCTTTTGTGGGTTTGAACGATAGTGAGTGGTTTAAAGGTTTTACAAGTCTAACAAACATTACTACCAGTAACGGGATGTGGGGTTCCTATCACGAATTCGGACATAATTGCCAACAAGGTAGGGTATGGAGTTGGAGTACCTTAGGCGAAACCACCAATAACCTGTTCAACTTTAAAGTGGCTAACAGAATTGGCGCCAATTATAATATTTTGCATCCTGCAGTTTCAAGTGGTTTTCCTCAGGCCATAACCTATGCATCTGGTACAGGTACAAAAAATTTCGATACCGATGGAGCAATGAATGATCCGTTTAAAAGGATGACACCTTTTGTTCAGATTTTTGAGAAATATGGTTATGGAGCCATGACCTATTTGTATTCGGAAGCCAGGCATGCAGCACGTTTAAACTCTAGCGATATTACCATGCATAATTTTGTGTATGAAAAATTATCTGACTATGCCCAAACCGATTTAGCTCCATTTTTTGATGCCTGGGGTATTAATTATAGTGATGCTGTAGCTGTTAAAATGTCTAATAAATATCCTTTATTAACAAAACAGCTTTGGACTTATAATCCTTTAAATAAAACTGGAGGAACAGGTACTATTACTTATACTACCACTGTTGTGTCAGCAAGTTCTCC
Source organism: Pedobacter sp. Bi27 (assembly GCF_918698255.1). Taxonomy (NCBI): domain Bacteria; kingdom Pseudomonadati; phylum Bacteroidota; class Sphingobacteriia; order Sphingobacteriales; family Sphingobacteriaceae; genus Pedobacter; species Pedobacter sp. Bi27. The sequence goes on along the minus strand of NZ_CAKKMW010000001.1, from coordinate 532,462 downwards.
TGCGCAAGAGGGATCAACCGCTGCTTTGGTAGATAATAATTTAACTACCTACTACCATTCTCAGTATTCAAGCCCAACACCCGCACAATCATTTCCTTTTACCTTCATATTTAATGCGGGTGCTAATATTGCAATTAAGGGTATGTATTTTAATGGTAGAGCTGGTACCAATAGGGCTGGGGATGCTAAAGACATAGAAATTTTTAGCAGTAGAGATAATATTAATTACACCAGCATTGGTACCACTACTTTGCCTAATACAGCCAACAGGTTCGAATATATTTTCCCTAATGGAAATGTAAATGCCAAATTTTTCAAAGTAATTGTTAAAAACGGATATACCACTAATCCTTATGTGGTATTTGCTGAAATGAATTTAATTAAGCCATAATTTAAGAGATCATGAAATTAGATAATAAAATTTTTAAAGTCCTTTCATTTGGGCTTCTAAGCGTCTTAATTTATTCTGGCTGTAAAAAGTACGATAATCCACCGCCAGTATACGAAGATCTAAAAAGGGCCACAGGTTTGCAGCGTAAGGTGTTAATTATCAGTATTGATGGGTTAACAGGAACTGAGCTACAAACCGTAGCACCCACTAATATTACACAACTACAAAAAAACTCAAAGTACAGCTATAATACCTTAAAAACAGCATCTGATGCTGCAGGTTGGGTATCTTTGTTAACTGGCACGGGTTTTTCAAAACATCAAATCAGTGGAGATAATTTCGAACGGGTTGCAGATCCAAATGGAGATGATCACGCGCAAATTGTATCTTACCGTAATGTTTTTGATTATGTAACGCAGTACAAAGCGGTAAAAACAGCCTTAGTTACGCCTTGGGCTAACTTGCGCAATTACATGCGTAATGCTGATTTTTCTCCTGTTGTAACCACCGACCAAGCAGTTAAAGACAGTACGATAAGCATCTTAAATAGCCAATCAGGTTTGGGCACAATTGCTGTTAATTTAAGGGAAGTAGAAGCCGCAGGCGCTAACGGGGGATACCTAGCCACTAATGCGAATTACAAAAATGCAATAATAAAAGCTGATGAATATGTTGGTAATATTATGACGGCTTTAAAAGCCAGAAAAAATTATTCAAATGAAGATTGGCTTGTGATCATAACCAGCAATCATGGTGGCAGTAGCGCCAATCCAACTAATGGTTTTACATTAGTTTATAATTCTGCTTTTAAAGCTTATGAACTAAAGAAAACAGGTTTTAATCCAGTTTTATTCAACAATGCTACTGGCAGAGCTACCTTAACTAATGACAATAATCTTTACGATGCTGGCGAAACAAAAAGCTTTACAGTACAGATGGATGTGAAATTTAATTCAGTTCCAAGTGGCTACTCGAGCTTTTTTAGTAAGAGTACTAATCTAAGTGGCCAGGCAATTACAGGTTGGCAATGGGCACTTTATCCTGGTGGCAAGTGGGTAATTACTACTGGAGGAACTTTAAATGGAGGTGGTGGAAAGCAAGATGTAACATCGACAGATTCTCCAGGAACAGATTGGCATACCTTAACCATGACGGTGGAGTACATCAATTCAACAACGCGGAACTTAATTATGTATATAGATGATAAACGTCAAAACGCAACTGCGTTAAATATTACTGGCAGAAAAAGTTTAAGCACAACAGAAGGATTTAGAGTAGGCCATAGAACTGGTGATAATGATACACCTACATCTTTTTATGGTGCTAATTTAGCATATTTTAATACCGTTTTAAGTGAGGCAACTATTAAAAGCAATTTGGGCTTGAAAGATATTACGAAGCATACTAATTATGCAAATCTGACTGGTTTTTGGCCAATGGATGAAGGAGCAGAGGGCAGTTTCTATAACAAGGCTCCCGGTGGTTATAACATGGCACTTTCAGGTTTGTATAGCTGGGCGAATTTAGGGGCTTCGTACCCTCCAGGTACAACACCTGAGCCTGTAACATCATCCTTATCAATTCCATCTACAGTTAGTGATGTTTCTGCACTTACTTTGTATTGGATGAAAATAAATATCCTATCTGATTTCGGTTTTGATGGTAAAACTTACCTCAGCAACTTTGAAATAGAATTTTTAAAATAGTAGTAGTTCAGTTAGTAAAACCCTTTCCGCCTGAGGTGGCAAAGGGTTTTTTCTGTTTTAGGTGTTTGCAATGCATACTAAGACATCAGTTTATCCTTATAAATTTCTCTCCTCCGTAACATATTTAAAACTCAAACGTTTGCGCTAAAACAATTTCATTATTATCAGTTAATCATCAGTAATTTGGAGCAGCAAACCAAAATCATACACACAGAATGAAGCGAAAATTAGCCATTTTATTTACATCATTATTTATCACCGGGCAAATCAGTGCACAAGATCTGCCCTCCGAACTGCAAACGCCCGAAGTGGTTTCGGTAAACCGTTTGCCTATGCGGGCATCGGCTTTTGCTTTCGAAAACCAAGATTTAGCAACTAAAAGAGCCAAAGAAAAATCAGCATATTTTTTATCATTAAATGGTACCTGGAAGTTTAACTGGGTAAAAGATCCACGTAAAAGACCTACAGATTTCTATAAGGTCGATTTTGATGATAAAGGCTGGGATAATTTTAAAGTACCTGCCAACTGGGAAGTGAATGGTTATGGTACCCCAATTTATGTAAACCAACCGTATGAGTTTGCTGGCCGGCAACTCACCGGTGCGAAAATGAATCCCCCATTCGATATTCCTGCCGATAATAATCCGGTAGGTTCGTACCGGAAGAAGATCAATATTCCGGCTAACTGGAGCGGTAGACAGGTGTTTATCAGCTTAGGCGCTGTTAAATCTGCTTTTTATATCTGGGTAAATGGTAAAAAAGTAGGGTATAGTGAAGATAGTAAACTGGCTGCAGAATTTGATATTACCAAATATGTTAAGTCAGGAGAAAATACCGTAGCGCTCCAGGTTTACAGATGGAGTGATGGCAGCTATTTAGAATGCCAGGATATGTGGCGCATATCCGGAATAGAGCGTGAGGTTTATTTATACTCCACGCCAAAATTAGCTATCCGCGATTTTAAAGTTGTAGGGAATCTAGATGCCACTTATACCAACGGATTGCTAAATGTAGACTTAGCGGTTGAAAATTATAAAATAGATCAGCGCACTAACCATAGCCGCCCAGATAGTTTTTATGTAGCACTTGATTTAGTTGATGCCAAAGGAAATAACGTTTGGAAAGATGCCACCACAATCCAAAAAGTGCTGGGGAATTATAAAACCGATCTTTCTTTTAAAGCACAGATCAGTAATGTGAAAAACTGGTCGGCAGAAATTCCCTATTTATATACGCTTTACATCACTTTAAAAGACAAAAACAATAAAATAATCGAAGTAATTCCACAACGCGTGGGTTTCCGTTCGGTAGAAATTAAAGGAAGCGATTTATTGGTTAATGGTAAACGTGTATTCCTAAAAGGTGTGAACAGACACGAACACAATGCCACACAGGGACATACTTTAACCCATGCTGATATGGAGAAAGATATGGAAATGATGAAGAAACTGAATGTAAATGCAGTTCGTCATTCTCATTATCCACCAGATCCTTATTGGATGGAACTTTGCGATGAATATGGGTTGTACGTAATCGACGAAGCCAATATCGAATCACACGGCCGTTATTATAGTTTGGAAACTACTTTTGCCAATGATAAACAATGGCGTATTCCTCATCTTGAGCGCATTACCAGGATGTACGAGCGTGATAAAAACCATGCATCGGTCATTACCTGGTCCTTAGGTAATGAAGCGGGTAACGGTGTTAACTTTTACGAGGCTTATCAATGGCTTAAAGGAAAAGATTTCCGCCCGGTGCAGTACGAAAGGGCTGAGAGTGATTTCAATACCGATATGATTGTTCCGCAATACCCTTCGCCAAACTATCTGCCGCGCTATTCGAAACAGGATAAAGAAACGCGGCCGTTTATTATGAGTGAGTATGCGCATATTATGGGTAACAGTCTGGGTAATTTTAAAGAATATTGGGATGCCATAGAGAACAATCCTAAACTACAGGGCGGTTTTGTTTGGGAGTGGATAGACCAAGCGATCGATACCGTTAAAAACGGTAAACGCATTATGGCTTATGGTGGTGATTTTCCGCTAAGTGGTCCGGTTGACGAAAACTTTAGCGATAACGATTTCTGCGTAAAAGGTGTGGTTACCGCCTATCGTGGCATGACACCAATGGCAGTAGAATTAAAAAAAGTGCATCAATATATCAAAACTACTTTTAACGGTACCAACCAGATTAATGTAAACAACAGCTATTTCTTTAAAGATATCAGCAATGTACAGTTAAACTGGGAATTGGTAGAAGATGGAAAAGTGATTCAGAGTGGAGTGGTAAGTAACCTGAACGTTGGTGCACGTCAAACGCAGCTGTTAAGCTTACCATTTAAAACGAATTATGCGGCAGGTAAAGAATATTTCTTAAACGTTCGCTACCGCTTAAAAACAGCTGAACCCTTTTTAGAAAAAGGGTATGAAATTGCCTACGAGCAGATTGCACTGGCCGGGACGCCAAAGGCCAATGTTTATAGCAGTAACAAGAAATCTTTAAAGGTTGATAAAACGCCAGAAAAAATTACGGTAAGTGGAAATAACTTTTCTGTAAGTTTTGATTTAACAAAAGGTCTATTAAGCAGTTATCTCATTAATGGACAAGAGGTTTTGGCGAAAGGTCCTCAACCAGGCTTTTACCGTGCGCCAACTGATAATGATATTGGTGCAGGCTTAAACACCAAATTGCGTATGTGGCGCAATGTTTATGATGAAAATAGAACAATTATAAAGAAAACTGTTGTAAGTGCTGATAACTTAACTGCTAAAGTTACCATTACATCTTCCTTATTAAATGGAGATGCAGAAACCACACAGAAGTTTGAAGTTTTACCTGATGGTACGGTTAAAGTTGAAACCCAATTTAAAGCCGTAAAGGGCAACTACAAAAGTTTAATGCGTATCGGTAACGATCTGCAGCTAAAAAATGATTACAGCAATATCCAATGGTATGGTCGTGGGCCGGGCGAAAATTATGTAGATAGAAAAACGGCTTCATTAATCGGTACTTATAAATCAACGGTTGCAGATCAGTATTTTCCTTATGCACGTCCACAGGAAAGTGGTAATAAAACCGATGTACGTTGGGTAACTTTTACCAATAAAGCAGGTAAGGGCTTACGTTTCGAATTTGCCGATCAGTTATTGAGTTTTAATGCATTGCCATATTCGGTGGAAGATTTAGATCCGGAGGCCGAGAAAAAACAATATCACTCTGGCGAACTGGTAAAACGTAACCAGATTTATGTACACATGGATATGCAACAACTAGGTGTTCAGGGGATTGATAGTTGGGGATCTATGCCGTTAATTCAGTACCAGATTCCATTTAAAGATTACCAGTACAGCTATTATATCAAACCGATTAAATAAGCTGTCAAAGGTTATTAAAAAAATATTGGATGAAAATATAGGCGGTTCGTCATTCCCAACCGTATTGGGAATCTTAAACCAAAAGCATTAAGATTCTCACCTTCGTGAGAATGACGACCGTTTTTTTGTAATCAAACTAACATTACCTAACCAAAATAAAATGAAACTTATCAAAATCTGCTTTAGCTTGTTGTTGTTTGCTCAAATCAGCTTTGCACAGGAATCAAAATTAGCTGCTACACCACCAATGGGCTGGATGAGCTGGAACATCATGTCCGAAAATCCGAACGAAAAAGATATTAAAGAAATGGCCGATGCAATGGTTACCAGTGGGATGGTGAAAGCAGGCTATCAGTATATTTTTTTAGATGATTGTTGGCAAGGCGGCCGCGATAATAAAAACAAAATCATTGCCGATCCTAAGAAATTTCCTTCAGGCATTAAAGCCCTGGCCGATTACCTGCATAACAAAGGGATGAAATTGGGTATCTATTCTGATGCTGCTCCTTTAACCTGTGGTGGTTACACTGCAAGTTTAAATTTCGAAGATCAGGATGCTAAAACTTTTGCTTCATGGGGAATAGATTATTTAAAATACGACTATTGCAATGCCCCAGAAGATGTTGAAACTGCTAAAGCCCGTTATGGTAAAATAGCTCAGGCGCTACGCAAATCGGGTAGAGAAATTGTATTGGGAATCTGCGAGTGGGGTCCACGCGAACCTTGGAACTGGGGTGCACAGGTTGGCGGACAGAGCTGGCGTACCACTTACGATATCAGAGATAAATGGAATGATGTAGAAGGTAAGGGAGGAGTAGGCATTTACAATGTGGTAGATAAAACAGCAGGATTGGCAAGTTTTTCTGGCCCAGGTAAATGGAACGATGGAGATATGTTGGTTGCGGGTTTACATGGCACAAAAGGCCCATCATCGGCCTTTAATGGCAAAGGTTGTACCCAAGCTGAATATCAAAGCCAAATGAGTTTATACAGTATGCTTAATTCGCCATTATATGCGAGTTGCGATATCCGTAAAATGGATAATGAAGCAAAAACCATTTTTACAAACGAAGAAGTAATTGCATTAAACCAGGATGTTTTGGGCAAACAGGCCGAAAGAAAAATCAAAACTGATATCTGGGATGTTTTTGTCCGTCCTTTAGCCAATGGAGATTTCGCCATAGCAATTTTAAATAAATCGACAGCTGCCCAAAATGCAAAAATAAACTTTGCCGAATTAGGCCTGACTGGTAAATACGAGATCAAAGATTTATGGCAACATAAAGTAATTGGCAAAAATAACAAGTGGAATGGTGAAGTAACTGCTCACGAAACGAAGGTTTTCCGCTTAAAAAAAGTATAATTCTTAAAGAACAACAAACCAAACACAAATGAAATCACTATTATCCCTTGCATTAGTAGCAGCATGCTTAAGCACCTTTGCCCAAGATGTAGCTAAAGATCCCGCAACAATTGTCATTACACCACAACACACGCTTTCCAAAAGCGACACGGCATTTAGAAAAGCCATTGCGAAATGGAGTGATGAAACTTTAAAAAGCACCGATTATAAGAATATCAAAGCACAACCATCAGCTGATGTCTTTCCAGGTACTGTAAAGACTGGTTTTCAGTTTATAAGTAAAACGGTAAGCATCGAACATAAAAAAATGGCCGATAGTTTAGTGTCTATCGTGTCAACCCTAGGCTACTCTGGTTACGATAATGCTACCATGTACAGTACAGGTTTATATGCAAAAGCTGGCGAGTATATAGAAGTTGATGTACCTAAAAACACCAATGTAAACGAGCTTGAAGTTCAGATCGGTGCACATAGCGATCGCTTAAACTATTGGGTAGCAGGCAAGGAAGATTGGCGCAGGATGCCGATTATAACCAAGAAACAGCAATTGGTAATTGGTAAAAACAGATTAGCGTCGCCTTTCGGTGGACTGATCTACATTAATATTAAACCTAAGGCCGAAAGTAGAAAAATTGATTTCAAAATTAGCCATGCTGTTGCAGCTCCACTTTTTGTGCTGGGCAAAAGCACGCAAAGTGATTGGGAGAACCAATTAAAAAACAATAAAGCACCTTGGGGCGAGATGGCCACTGAAAATGTGATTTTAACTTTGCCTGATAGTGTATTGCAAACCATCAAAAATCCTGATGAAGTATTAAAACTATGGGATTTAGTTGTACTTGGAGAATTAGATCTGGCAAATATGCCAGCGCCGTTTTATAGGGCTCAACGGATGGTGCCCGATGAGCATATTGGCGGAGGATACATGCATAGCGGTTATCCGATCATGATTCACCATTCACCATCCAGAAAGATGCTCTCTAACGAAATTATGGCCAACCCTGAGTTGCTGATGAAACCAAGTAAGGGAGGTGCAAATTGGGGCTTTTTCCACGAAATTGGTCACAACATGCAAAATCTGAACTGGGTTTTTGGTGGCACTACCGAAGTGAGCAATAACTTCTTTTCAATTTATATGTTCGATAGGTTAATGGGCGGACGGGACGATTCGCATACCGGCGTATCAAGTGCAAATACGCAAAAGATGATGAAAAAATATTTTGCCGAAGGTGCGAGTTATGAAAAATGGAAGGGTGATGCCTTTTTAGGCCTGATCATGTTCCGCCAGATGCAGGAAGGTTTTGGATGGGAAAGTTTTAAAGCGTTTTTTAAAGAATATCAAAAAATCGGACCAAGTATAGGCAGGTTAAACGATCAGCAAAAACGCGATTTATGGGTTAAAACGTATTCTAATGTGGTAAAAAGAAATTTAGCCCCATTTTTTAATACCTGGGGTGTAGGCATAAGCGAAGAAACACAGAAAGAACTGAGCGTGCTTCGTGCATGGAAACCTTATAATTTTCCACCGGTAAACTAACTGTAAAGCTTCCCTGACCTATGAGGTTTCCTAAGCATGTTGCCGATAAACCTCATAGGTCTTAAGAATTCTTAAGGAATGTAGCGTTTTTATTTTAATTCCCGTTTTAGATTAAATTAACAAACGATGAAACGGACGCTATTTATTTTAACTTCAATTGTACTGATTATAAGTTTGATGTGGGCGTGTAAAGACCGAGAAGATTCTATGCGAAATGTTGATTCGTCAGAGTTGGATAGACTTTATAAAGACATTGAAAAATCAGCCCAGCAGTTTACCTGTGAAAATGCCGGCGAATGGAAATTCACCGCCATTGGATCTAAAGCTTGCGGAGGCGCATCAGGTTACATTGCTTATTCTGTAAAAATAGATGAAAGCACTTTTCTGAAAAAGGTTGAACAATTTACCAAACTACAAGCTGATTATAATCAAAAATACGGTGTGTATTCTGATTGTGCATTGGTGATACAACCGAAAGGGGTAACCTGCGATAATGGGAAACCTAAATTTACGTATTAAGATTTAAATGCTGCGTCAGATATTTCTGTTCTGACGCTAACAATATTTATAACCACTTATTTTAATTGTCTCGTAGCGCATTTTCGAAGTATTCGGAAATGCGCGTTTTTTATTTTACAACGCTATTTGATATGTTCTTTTATAAATACCTGAGGGTTATAAAACCGTTCGTTCAGTTGTTTATTATTAAAAGTTAGCCAGCTTGCACAGCCATAATCATCAAATTTTTTTCTGATCTCTAAATGAAGATGATGGTAATCGCCCCCATATTTTTTACTTTCCTGAGGCGTAAATAACCTGGCCAGTTTGGTGTTTTGGTCAACATTCTGGCCATTGCTTACATAAACTTCTTTTAGGTGTTTATAGGTGGTAAACATGGTTAAACCATTTGGTAATTTATGTTTTAGCACAACTGTACGTTGGTTTTCACCTAAATGGACAGAGCATACTATTCCATTGGCCATGGCATAAACATTAACCAGTTTCGCTTTAGGTTGTGCAGGATTAATATCAATAGCCGTGTGGATGTGACCTTTAACATAACTATCTCTATGATCGCCAAAAATGCTGATGATTTTAATGTTGTTTATTTTCTTACGGTTAGCTACATCAAAAGGAAGAAACCAGTTATCAGCTGTTTTTGCTGGAGCAGTATCCGTATAATAAGGCTTCCATCGATCACGATCTTTTTCAATCGTTGGGGTTTCTAATAAAAGTGTTGATAAAAAGATAAATACTAATGTTTTCATGCTAAAGATTTATAAAGCAAGATAATGATTTTATCAATATAAACTATTTTTATAGTTTAAAATGATTAGATCGTCATTGCGAGAAGGCTTTTTCAGCCGACGAAGCAATCTTAATGCGGCCGCTAGTAGCGATATCGTTGTAAGATTGCTTCGTGCCTCGCAATGACGATTTATCTTTCGTGGTGTCAGATGTTACCATCTGACACTGAAACGAATTAACTTTAGTAAACATTTTGATTTACGAAATTCAGATAAAAACATCTGACTTCACATTACGCCAGCATATCTTCTTCAAAGCCTCTGCTGCAGGGTTAACTAACGTTCCAATCAATTCAGGAACCGGAACATCAGTGCTTTCGCTATAACCATGGGTTAACAACCTTACCCGATTAATGCATACCCTGATAAATTCGGGCACAAACAGGTCAAATTTTTCGAATTTCGGAGCCAATTCTAGGTTTTCCTGTTGAAATTCTAAAATTACATCTGCTACCTGACGCCAGAACTGTTTTTCATCCAAGCCAACATAACTATGAAAAATGTTACTGAGGTATCTAAATACCGCATCGAATATCCCTGAGAGGATAAATAAAGGGGCTAATTCATCATCAATCTCCCTTAAAACATCTACCAGATCATTTGGTAATTTCGCTTTCGATTCTTCTGTTAATACAATTTCTTCAACAAAATCTTTAATAATAATGCGCTCTGGTACGCCGTTTTTCATTACCAAAATGGTGTTTTCGCCATGCGGACTAAAGAAAAAAGCATGTTTGTAAAAAATCCTTAAGACAGGTTTTAAATATGCAGACAGATAGGCATTTAACCAGCTTTCTGCATCCAGGCCAGATTTTTCTATCAAAGCCTCAACCATGCTTTTCCCATTGTCATCTACATAAAGCAGACTCGCCATGGTCATGATGTTTTCGCCTTCCAGCAAATAATTTTCGGCACTCTCACGCCAAATCGCCCCTAAAAATTCCTGATATTGATATGGAGAATCCGGTATTTTACTGTATTGTGGATGGGTATAGGCTACAGTAGCCACTTCACCCAAAAGCACCACACGGGTCTGTTTTAAATACTCATCGCCCTGAAGCATGTCTTTTGCCCACTGGGTTACTTTTGGTGCAATAGCCAGCTTTTTAGGTGAAAGTCCCCTGAAAATGGAGGTGTTTAAAATAGAAATAGCCGTTTTTACATAATGTTTTTTAGGCTCACTTACGTTAAAGAAGGTACGTATACTGTTTTGGCACATGTATTCATCATTGCCTAAACCGACAGGCACGATTAAATTATGCGCAATATCGTGTGCCAGTTGTAATACGATTTTATTGTTCCACTGCCATTCGTGCACAGGGATAAAGAAATAATCTTCAGGCTGTAACTGCTGTTGAATTAATACCTGATTAAAATCGTGAACCTGCTTTAAGCTGAGTTCTTCATTATAAAAAGAAAATGAAGAAATACTTTCGATACTTTTAAATTCTGCTCTTGTTTTATGTACCGCTAACCAAGCCAATTGCGTTTTTTGAGCAGCTTCTGGCGCGTATTTGCCTTGATCGCTATGGTTAAAGCCGATCCGTCCTTTGTTAATGGTGGCCCAGGGATGCCCATCCATTTGATGCTCGATGGTTTGGTAATCAGCATTGGCTAATTCATCAGCGGTTAATCTGCCTTTTTGATGAATGTAAGCATCGGCGTATAAGGTATTTAGGGTTTCTTCAACAAAATGAGCCAAAGTAAATGGTTTAATGCCAAAAGTTTGTTGCAGTTCGGTGTAAAAGGCAGGAGCGTTGTTTACGGCTACACTGTCACCATTTACAAATTTTTTGATGCTCTGTTTATCTATATGTAGATAATCTAAAGCACGTTGCTGCCCCGAAAAGGTATAATAAATGCCTTCAGCATCTGTGGCAAGACGAAAATCAGAATTTCCTTGTTTATCTGTATTGATCAGCGTTGGTTCAGCTAATTTTTCGTGCATCAACTCTACGATCGATTTTGCAATATAATTGCGGTTTACTTTATCCCAGATTTCTTTATTTAAGGGGCTTATGTGATTGAAATTGTTGTAGTTCATGGTATATAATTTTTTGTATTAGTCCAGATTTGTAATCTGGACTTTTCGTGCCCCGGATTTCAAATCTGGCTTTCTATGATCGGGATTACAAATCCCGACCAACCAGTAGTTTATAATTGATTGTCATCCTGTCCATAGGACTCCTACGGAGAGCCTTTCGAAGGACAGATTAAATCTTTTTTAAGCGTTTCGACAGGCTCAACGTGACAGACCTGAATTAATTTAATCTTCAGATAATTGCAGTTCGGCGTTAGACAATTCATTTTCCTGTATTTCATCTGGTACGCTAAACTGCTGAAAAGCAATGCGTTTTTCTATCTTGTAAATTTCGAAGCCTAAAATGGCATTGATAATGGATGCATTGCGATAGGCACCCATGCCCAAATCAGGTGTTACGAAACCGTGGGTGTGCAGTTCTACATTTTGAACAAAAATTTCGTTTCCGTTTACATCAATAGCATAGTTGCGGTGTACCTGAAAAAGTCCGTCGGCATTGCGTATGATGCGATCGTTTATTCCTGATAAGAAGCTTGGCTCGTTATATTTGTAGCCAGTCGCCAATACCACACAGTCTGTTTCAACCGCAAAATCCTTTTCGCTTTCAGTATGATAAAAATCGAGCTGATATTTGCCGTCGGTGTTTACTGTTAAATTGTTCAGTTGACAGTTAGGCATCAATTCTGCATTTACCTTTTCGCCATCAACACTCAATTCGTACAGTTTATCAAAAATCTGGTTAATCAGTTCGAAGTTTATGCCTTTAAACAGCGAATTTTGTTTTCCTAAAAGCTGTTTACGTTTGGCATCACTCAGGTTATAAAAGTGGTCTACATATTCGGGTGAGGTGAGCTCCAGTGTTAATTTCGAATACTCCATCGGGAAAAAGCGATCAGGTCGGGTAAACCATTTTAATTTCAATCCATTTTCGGTTTCAGGCAATAAATCGTAAAAAATCTCTGCAGCACTTTGTCCTGAGCCAATTATCGTTACGGTTTTTTGCTTCAGCAGCGTAGATTTAAACCTTAAATATGCTGAAGAATGTATGGCATTCTTATGCTCAGCCGGCCTAATAAAATTAGGTACTTTTGGTGCAGTTCCCGTTCCGAGTACTATTTTTTTAGTGAAAATGGTCTCGCTGATTCCGCTTGATTGATCGACTTTTTCTACCTGATAAACACCATCAACGTAATTTACACGGGTTACTTTCTGTCCGAAATGGCAGTTTTGCAGGTGATTAATCGTCCATTTACAATAAGCATTATATTCCTTACGTAATACAAAAAAATCTTCTCTGATATAGAATTTATACAGGCGATCTGTTTGTTTAAGATAGTTTAAAAAGCTGTATGGACTGGTTGGATCGGCCATGGTTACCAGATCGGCCATAAATGGAACCTGTAAAGTGGCATCGCTCAACATCATGCCAGGGTGCCAGTTAAATTCGCTCGCCTGATCCAAAAATAAAGTCGTTAAGCTACTGATAGGGGCACACAATGCAGCTAAACCCAGATTGAACGGGCCTATACCGATTCCTACAATGTCGTATATTTTTTGATTCTGCATTTAAATTTCCTCCGTTTCAAATTCTGATGATTTAGCCATGGCGTATGCCTTCGCCTCAGGGAATTTTTCCCAATACCAATTGCGGTGACAAAAGGTAAGATTGGCCATTTTGTAAGGCATCTGGATCACTTTCTCCAATTTGAAGCCCAATCTGGTTACAAAAATGTGCATCGCACGGCTTTCAACAGCTGCTTCACCAATACATTTACCTACTTCAGGTTGTTCGAAAATGAAATCCATTAATGCCTGACCAGTTTCGAAACTGAATTTTTTATCTTTATCTGTTGGCGCAATCAGTAAATGTGCACCATAATCGGTCGTTAAAGCTTCGTAGCATGCACCTACACCATCGCGCATAGGCCAGTAAGGCTCTATGGTAAAGGTGGGTTCGCCATTTATCTCGCCAATAAAGCTGTGCGATGAATCGTTTGGCAATAAAGTTCTATAGAATAGTTCTAAACCTCTGATCGGTCCATCCATCTTCCAGATCGGTTTTGCATGTTCCTGGTTAAACCAATCGTGAACCATTTCCAGATCGCGGTCGATATTAAACGGCCGGATATTGATTGTTACATTTTCTTTAGGGAAAAACCTGCTGTAGAGCACCTCCTTGGTTTTTGGCTTAATCAGATTTTCAGAGAAGAAATATTTAGATAAAGGATTCGGAAACTCACGGTAAATAGCTGGATTATCAATTGGGGCACTGGCCTCGTCGATATTGCAGAGGTTGGTTAACAGGTTACCTTTTACCTCCCAGCTGCGACGGTTGATGATATAATCGACTAAACCTGTAGTATCGGTGTTTTCGAATTGTTTAAACTCCAGGTAAACGAGATCGATCAAGGTTTTTTCATCGGTGAGATTGTTGCTTGCAATGGCATTTACCACACCTAATATATTATTGATGAGCAGATAATAAGTGAGCTTAGGGATAATGTATTCGTTCGGTACAATCGAACCACTTTCTGCAGCAATACCAGGAGATGCTTTTTCCAATACCTCGGCTTTGGCATCACTAAAGAAAAAGCCCTGATTATCCCTGAAATAAAGTTTGGCAGGATAATAATCTTTACCCAGTTCTACCATCACATTTTGCTGATGGAACTCAAAAGCCATCCCAAAATTGTTGTAAAGCCCAACAATCGGTGTAACACAAAGGTGCAGGTATTGTTTAAACCAATTTACAGCTGTATGAGCAACCGTTTTGTTTTTGCTGATCGCTGCTTCTTCAATGATGTTTACAATTCTTGGTTTTTGGCCCAGTAAAGCATCCTGACAAAGCGCTGCCAAAAGCGTTACATTTTTTTCGGCTCCTTCTCCCTTAAAAGGATTATGCCTGATACTGATGTTGAAACCATCAATGGTTTCGCCTTTATAATTTACGGTGATAAATGCAGGGTCGGTAATGAATTCAATTTCAGGGAACTCGGCTTTGGCCGCTTTGCCGTATTCGGTTTTTAAAAGTTTACTTACATCATAGCCACGGTGAAGCTCTCTAACCAGGTTAACCCTTTGCGAGTTGGTTATTTTTACGTGTAACGAAAATTTAAGCATCCAATCGCTCGATGCATTGTAAACCGTCCTTACTGAAGATGTTGGTGTATAGAATTCTCCAAAATGCCCAAGATAGAATAGAAGCTTTTCTTCCTGCATCGCTTTTACTGTAGGGAGGCTAAGCAGGTATTCGGCCTCCCAGGGGTGCATGGGCACCACTTTATGGTCTGGATGTTGATCCAGTAAATGAATGATTTCATCATGATCGCTATCTAGCAATTCAATTCTGAAAAGATCAGTCATGTCAAAACCTTCCGCGTTTTTCTCCACAATATTTTCTGCAGAGATCAGGAAATAGGCCAGCTGGAAACGCCCCTGTGTTTCTGGTGAATATTTAAAAAGCTCTTTTTTACTGTTAAAGCCAGATCTCCCTTTTGGAAGTGGATGTGCATTGTGACCTAAAAACAAGGATTGCTCTGCCTCAATAAAATTCATTTTAGCAAAATTTGCAGGCCTGCCATTCTGTTTGAAGAACGATAAAAATGCTTCAAGATTTTCCACACTGTTGGCTAAACGTTGCTTTACCAGATTAGCATCAACATCAGGAAATTCTTCAGCACTGAACTGGATGGCCAATTCCATAAACCTGTAAATGCTGATCGGGCTGATGACATCTGTAGCAACATCACGTTCGATTATCGGAAAATTAAATACGTGCCTGCCACTGTCTGCATAAAATTTTAAAGGTGCATATACTTCGAAACCAATGGCCGTAAAATCGAACCGGATGTGCAGGCGATCGGTAGTGGTAGTCAAATAGTTTGCTAAAGACTCATCATATTTAGGTATGCCTATATAACGGCTCCAGTTGTTAAATTCTCTGCAATAACTATTTAGGAGTGCATTAAAGTTAGTTTCTTCTGAAATCTGCTGAAGCCTGATTGAGTCTAAAGTATTCGTTTCCATGTTTTTTAATGATTTTAATAATGTTTTCAATATCGCTGATGGTAGTAAGCGGGTTAAGTAGGGTAAATTTGAGGTAGAATTGCTGGTTAATCTTGGTGCCGGCAACCAATGCCTTCCCTTGATTAAACATCGCTTTTTTGATGTACTGGTTCATGGCACAAACATCTAAGCGCACGTTTTTTGGTCGGTAACGGAAAACCAATGCACTGATATCTGATTCGTTCATTAGCTCAAAATCACTATCTGAATGTAACAGATCAGCAATTTTGGCTGCGGTTTCGATAATGGTGTCAAAATAACCACCCAATTTGTTCCTGCCCATCATCCTTAGTGTAAACCAGAGTTTTAAAGCATCAAAGCGCCGGGTGGTTTGTATCGACTTGTTTACCTGATTGGGTAAACCATCCTCATCATGATCTTTTGGATTTAAATAATCGGCATGGTGCGTAATCAGGTTGAAAAAGTTTTTATCGCGCACCAGGAAACCGCTGCTGCTTACCGGCTGGAAGAAAGATTTATGGTAATCAACCGTAACCGAATGGGCCAGTTCGATCCCATTCAACAAACTGCGGTACTTATCTGTTAGCAGTAAGCCACAGCCATAAGCGGCATCGATGTGAAACCAGGTGTTGTATTTTTTGCAGATAGAAGCAAGTTCTTTCAGTGGATCAACATTTCCGAAATCGGTAGTTCCTGCTGTGCCTACAATGGCAATAGGAATGTTGCCCTGATTAATTTCCCGTTTAATGGCGTCTTCCAATAAAACGGTATTCATCCTAAAGCTGCGGTCGGTTTTGATCTTGATTACCGATTTTTCGCCTAAACCTAAAAGGGAAGCATTTTTCTGAATACTGAAGTGCGCTTTTTCAGAAACAAAAATCCTGAAACGAGCTGCTTCTTGGGGCAATCCATCTACTTTAATGTTGTGGTTTAGTGCCGTGATGGAATAATGATCGCGGGCCAATAAAAGCCCCATTAAATTGCTCTGGGTGCCCCCGCTGGTAAAAATACCATCCGCTTTTTTGTTGTAACCGATCTGGTCGCAGGTCCATTCGATCAGCTTTTGCTCGATTAGTGTACCGCCTGCACTTTGGTCCCAGGTATCGATTGACGAGTTGATGGCCGAAATCATGACCTCGGCAGCTACTGCGGGAATCACAATCGGACAGTTTAAGTGTGCAATGTAAGCTGGGTGGTGAAAGGCAACCGCATGACTGGTGTAAAGCTGTTCAACTTCTTTAAGCAAAGCATCGTAATTGTCGTGCGTTTTTTCAAATTCGATCGAATCAAACAGCGGCCTTAATTTCGACGGCGATATCCCACTAAAAGGCTGTTGATTGGTGTTGAGGAATTTTTTTACCGCCTGGGTAACTTTTCCTATTGCATGCAGGTACTCTGCTTCATTTTCGTGGTGAAAGATTTCCTTCGTCGGACTTTCCGTAAGGAAATCAATAAGTTCATGTTTTTCGAGGTCTGATGTTAACATTAGTTTTTTAATTTTTCAAAAGGTTAGGTTTTAAGGCAATAATTATAGGGGCGTTACAGGTCTAAATTTTCATTATTAATGGAATATTAGCGCTTAAAAAAAGCGTGTGCTTCGGGCAATAATTTTGATTGCTAAGGTATATTTTTATTTAGATTGATTAAAAATAATATTTTAAATATTTTTAACATTCTGTTGATAAGTCTGTTATGTAGGGTTGCTTAAACGTTTTAGGAGAATCGCTTATAAAATTTTAATTTATTTATTTGGATTTGATCTAAATAAATGATTGCTTTGCGCAAAAAAATAATAATCATTAATGAAAAATCTATACTTAATTGCAATCTTAATCTGTGGATTTATCTTAAACGGTAAAGCACAAACCGTTACCGGAAAGGTAATTGGGGAAACGGCACCGCTTGCAGGAGCAAATATTAAAGTTGAAGGTAAAGATGCCTCAGCTACAACAGGTGCCGACGGTAGTTTCGAGCTGAAACTAACTGAAGGATCTTACAAATTACAGGTGAGTTATGTAGGTTATACCACCATATTACAAAAAGTGAGTTTGGCTAAAAATCAAACAGTTAACTTAACCCTTAACTTAAGTCCTACATCAAACATGCAGGAAGTGGTCGTGGTATCGTCACGCAAACCGACTAAAATCAGTGAAATACCGGGTACCGTTTGGGTGGTAGATGGTGCTAAAATTCAGGAACAGGCCAGGGCAGGGATTCCACTTAAGCAAACCTTGGCACAATTAATTCCAAGTTTAGATGCCGGTCCGGAAGGACGTACCAACTACGGACAAAACCAGCGTGGCAGAGATGCATTAGTAATGATTGATGGTGTATCATTAAACAGTACCCGTGGTGTAAGCCGTCAGTTTGAATCGATAGATCCTTTCAACATCGAGCGTATTGAGGTTTTATCTGGAGCAAGTGCAGTTTATGGTGGTGGTGCAACAGGGGGGATTATCAACATCATTACTAAAAAAGGACAGGACAGTCAGCCAAGTTTCACTACACAAGTTGGTGTACGCAGCGGTTTAAAAGAAAAAAGTGATCATGATGTACGTGTAGCACAAGCTATTTCTGGTGGGAGCAAAGATTGGAACGGACGCATTGGCATTGCTTTCCAAAAAAACAATGCAGCTTATGGCGCAGATGGAAAACAGATTTTTACCGATATTACACAAACCGATTTACAATATAACCAATCGTTCGATTTTTTCGCAAGTACCGAATTTAAATTGACTGAATATCAAAAACTATCGGTGAATGGTCAATATTACAATTCGGGTTACCGTGGCGATAAAGACCTTTTCCTGGGTGCAAATTATGGTGGATTATTATCAAATCCAGCACTTTTAGAAATGAGAAACGGCTACTCCTCAGATGTTGATCCAAAAACCAGCAGAGCCAATATAAATGCCAATTATCAGGCTAGCGATATCCTGGGTGGGCAAACACTTTATGTACAGGCAGCGGTAAGAAACGAACAATTTAGCTTTCACCCATTCCCAGGCCAAGCGGCAATACCACAGCGACTTTACAGTGGTTCATCCATCCAAAATACAAACTACAGCGCTTTAAAATTGGTATTGAACAAAGACTGGAACAGATTGAACCTTACTTATGGTATTGATGCAGATAACGAAAATTTTAATGCACAGCAAGCCCTGTTTGATAGAACAAAGGCCTTTGCGTCTGGCGGTTTAAACAATAACACAATCGCCACTATTGCCCGTTACCCTAATTTCAGGGTAAATGGTTTATCAGGTTTTTTGCAGGCACAGGTTAAAGTAACCGACTTCTTAAGCCTGTCGGGAGGTGTGCGTCAGCAACGTATGTTTGTTAAAGTTGGCGATTTTGTAGGCACCGCTGCTGCTGTACCTTTGGCTTATGGTGTAGGCAGAACTGCTACGGCTATTGCTGGCGGTGAAAACCATTATGATGTTAACCTATTAAACGGTGGTTTGGTATTTAAAATCAACGCAGCTCAACAAGCCTGGCTTAATTTCTCGCAAGGGTTTAACTTGGCAGATCCGGCAAAATATTACGGACAGGGCACTTATACCCTGGTAGGCACCAACTATAATTTAGGCAACTCGATCAATGTTGGAAGTTCTCCTTTAACAGGTATCAAAACAGAGCAGTACGAAGCAGGTTACCGTTACCGCACAGGTGTATTTAATGCACAGGTAGCTGGTTTTTATGCCTTATCTGATAAAAATGTAAAAACCAATAGCACATTCAACATCGAAGTTTTTGATGAAAATGTAAGGAATTTAGGTGTTGAAGGTTCATTATCACTAAACCTGAAAAATGGTTTCGAAGCTGGTGTAAATGGTTTGTACATTAAAACACAGAAACAAAATGCTGATGGTACCTGGTCATTACAGGATGTAACTGTTGCAAGTCCATCAAAAATTGCGGGTTATCTGGGGTATAATGGAAAAGTTTTTGGAATAAAGGCACAGGCTTTTCACTCATTTGATTCGAAAGGTTATGCTACAATTGGAAATGTTGTGGTGCAAAATGAGCTAAAAGGTTTCACTACTGTTGATTTATTGGGCTCCGTGAAATTATTTACCGGAAGTTTATCATTTGGTGTACAAAACCTGTTGAACAAAAATTACCAAACAATTTGGAGTCAGCGTTCGGCAATTTTGTATGCGGCATTAGCCAGACCAGAAACATTTTATTATGCAGGCCGTGGCCGTACGTATAATTTAACGTATACGCTTAATTATTAAGCGGTTCGTTATTCCCAACTCGATTGGGAATCTTAATGCTATAGCTGGACTTGTAGCTTGCATTAAGATTCCCGCCTGCGCGAGAATGACGACCCATTAACCAAAAATGCCCCAATTCGGGGCATTTGCTGTTTACTTCCTCTTCAATTCTATCACCGTAATTTCTGGCCAGATCCCAATCCGGCCTGAAAAACCAAGGAAACCGAAGCCTCTGTTTACATTAAGGTATCTTCCATTTTCGGTTTTAATACCCGCCCAATGTTTATAACGGTATTTCACCGGACTCCATTTAATGCCAAAAGCTTCGATACCAAACTGCATACCATGCGTATGACCTGCCAATGAAAGTTGGATTTTTGAAGGATAATTTTTTACCTGCGCATCCCAATGCGAAGGATCGTGCGATAACAGGATTTTAAAATCATCGACATTAGTGTTTTGCAAGGCTTTGTTTAAGTCTCCACGTTCTCCAAAACCGATTCCCCAGTTTTCTATTCCGGCGAGTATTATTTTCGCGCCGTTTTTATGCAATTCTACATGTTCATCCAATAATAGCTTAAAACCAAGTTCTTTATGGTAAGCTTTTAACTGATTCAGATTCTGTATTTTATCGGCTTCGCTTGGCCATTTGATGTAATCGCCATAATCGTGATTCCCTAAAACAGAAAACTGTCCGAAAGGGGCTTTAATCTGTGAGAAATGGCCGATATAAGGCACAATCTCCGAAGAAGCATTGTTCACCAAATCTCCGGTAAAAACAAATAGATCGCTCTTTTGGGCATTAATCATATCGATGCCTTTTTGTACCGCTTTAGGGTTGGTAAAACTTCCGGCATGTACATCCGAGATCTGCGTTAGGGTAAAACCATCAAAACTTGCAGGCAGATCATCAAAATACAAAGTATGTTTAATTACGCGGTAGGCATATTTTCCTTGGGTAATGCCATAAGCAAATAAGGCAACGGTTAAACAGAACATCACAAATGCAAAATCGACCCAGTAATTGCTACGGCCTAAAATATGGAAACCTTTGGGCTGGAAATTAGTCGACAAACCTAACAGCAAGCGGTAAATATCGCCGAGCAGGAGGAAAAAAGCGAACACGACTTCTGCGGTAAAGATGATTAAAAAAGCATGACTGATGATCTGAAAAAACCGGTTCATGCCTTGAATCCGCATTTGCTGAATTGCATATAACAGCGCAAATGTCAACCCTACAATAACGACCCAGAAAATAGGACTGAGCCAGGTAGATTGATTAATGGTACCCAGGCCCGATAAAACATAAGCGTTAAGGGCAAAAAATATGATTGCAACTATGATGAGCGGCAATAGATTGAGTTTTCTTTTCATTATTGAAATCTGTAATTCAGCGTGTAGGTAAAAATAGATTTTAAACGCCGATAAATGTTGTTCTGTTTTGTGTCGTGGTTATTTTTACGCTGCTTTGATTAAAGCATTATCGTTATTATGCATTATATTTATAAATATCATAGTATGTTGAATTAAAATCAACTTCCTGTTGCGTATTTTATAATTTACTTTCTTTTATTAGCTTTGTGCGAATATGCTATCCAAAAAAACAAAGTATGCCATTAAAGCGCTTGTTGCGCTTGGTAAAAATTTAGATAAACCACCAATGCAGATTTCGAAAATTGCAGAGGAGGAGCATATCCCGAAAAAATTCCTGGAGCAAATTCTGCTCGATCTTCGTAACGCTGGTTTTTTATACAGTAAAAAAGGTGCAGGCGGCGGCTATAGCTTAAACAAAAAACCTGAAGAGATTTTATTGGTACACGTAATGCGTGTAACGGATGGGCCTATTGCCATGGTTCCCTGTGCAAGTTTAAACTTTTACCACAAATGTGATGAATGTGTAGACGAAAAAACATGCGGAATCAGAAGCGCCTTTATCGATGTTAGAGATGCTACCCTTAAGGTTTTAACCGAAACCAGCATTGCTGATGTAATTGGTAGAGAGGATAATCTGAAAATCGGTATCGTTAATTTATAATATTTATTTTCACGTGGCCCAATCCGTCATGCTGAACTTGTTTCAGCATCTATGAAGATATGTCTAACACGTGGCAGATTTTAAAATATTAATCCTAAAATTCATTTTATTGAGTTTGGGATTTTTTTTTGGGGGGAAATGAAAGTTCAGTTTTTCATAGTGGTTTTCAGTCCCGCTTTCCGTTTTATTCCGATAAAGGATCGGAATGTTCACTTCAATCGGGTTTATTTAACAGAGAGAGTAGCATAATCGGGGGCAGACCTCGCAGGTTTTCGAAACCTGCGAGGTCTTGCTTCCGCGTTAGGGATTGTAAGGGTTCAGTACCGATTTTTCATCGGTACCGAAGCGAAGCGCAGCCCTGCAAAGCCCGACCCTTGCGTAGCTTGGGAACGCCCAAATCAGTTAGCAGTTTTCAATTCGCAGTCTTTAGTTAGCAGTTTAGCCGTTTTTATTCTTCAGTTGGCAACTTTCGGTTGCCAGTTATCAATTGACGGTTTTTAGTCCCGTTTGATTAAGTGATTTAACATTGCAGATTTAGCTTGGCTGAGCACTTCATGGTTTTCGACTGCGTTACACTCCGCTAGAAATGACGACCTTACATGGTTTTAACAGGATATCGTAAATTTTTTCATAATAAATTACGACTATTCCTATATACTTTATATATTTGGCATATGAATTTCAATTTTATACCTAACAAATTAATCGCTATGCAGATAATATGTTGTTGTAAAACGCAGTAATAGGAGCCTACAGATAATTTTAAGTATAAAATATGGAATGCTTCTCGGTAATAGGGAAGCATTTTTTGAATAAAGCTAACAACACATATGCAAAGTTTCAGAACAGAACTCGAAAATCCGATTGTCGAGCAGGACATTATCGATTTAGAGAATAAGATTAAAGCTTTTAGAGATGGAACGATCCACGACGAAAAGTTTAGAAGCCTCCGTTTAGCACGCGGTGTTTACGGTCAAAGACAACCTGGCGTACAAATGGTGCGTATTAAATTGCCTTTTGGTAAGGTAACTTTTAAGCAGTTGTTGCGCATTGCAGATATTGCTGATGAGTATGGAAGTGGGAACTTACACCTAACCACCCGTCAGGACATTCAGATTCACTATGTGAGTTTAGACCGTACTCCAGAGCTTTGGGCTAAATTAGAGCAGGATGACATTACGCTTCGCGAGGCTTGTGGAAATACGGTACGTAATGTAACGGCATCTCCAAATTCTGGAATAGATGCTGATGAACCTTTTGATGTTTCGCCTTATGCGCAAGCGGTATTTGCGTACTTTTTGCGTAACCCGATCTGTCAGGAAATGGGAAGAAAGATTAAAATTTCATTTTCTTCGAGCGATAGAGATACTGCCTTTAGCTACATTCACGATTTAGGTTTTATTCCTAAAATTAACGAAAATGGCGAGCGCGGATTTAAAGTTTTGTTTGCAGGTGGTTTAGGTGCACAGCCATTTTTGGCCAATGCGGTACACGAATTCTTGCCTGAAGATCAATTGATTCCGTTTACAGAATCTGTTCTTCGCGTATTCGATCGTTATGGCGAACGTACCAACCGTAACAAAGCACGTTTAAAATACCTGGTTCAAAAACTAGGTTTAGAAGAAGTTTTACGTTTGGTTGCCGAAGAGCGTATTGCCAACAAAGTAAAAACCTTTAAAATAGATATTAATACTGTACCTCAGCCAACTTTGCCTTTAGCGCAAGAATATCCTGCGGTAGAAATATTAAACGAAGCCCATTACAAACATTGGTTAGCCACTAACGTAATTGAGCAGAAACAAGCTGGGTTTTATGGCGTTTATGTAAAAGTTCAGGTAGGTGATATCAAAACAGATAAAGCAAGAGCTTTTGTTGATGCCGTCAGGTTATATGTGGCTGATGAAATCAGGATTACCCAAAACCAAGGCTTGCTGTTAAAATTTGTACGCAAAGAAGCATTGCCTTCTTTATATTCGGCCTTAAATAAAATTGGCTTTACTACGGCAGGTTTTGATAGTTTAGCCGATATTACCACTTGTCCTGGTACCGATACCTGTAATTTGGGTATTTCGAACTCAATGACCTTGGCCGAAGTTTTAGAAGAGGTAATTTATACCGATTTCCCTGAGTTTATCTACGAGAAAAACATCAAGATCAAAATCAGTGGATGTATGAACTCCTGCGGTCAGCATGGTTTGGCTGAGATTGGTTTCCACGGAAGTTCGGTAAAAGCTGAAGGAAAAGTTGTTCCGGCAGTTCAAGTGATGTTAGGCGGTGGTACTGTAGGTAATGGTGTGGGTAGAGTAGCAGAACGCGTAATTAAAGTGCCTTCTAAAAGAGCAACAAGTGTTTTACACTTCATTTTAAATGATTTTAAAGCCAATAACCTGGAGGATGAGAACTTTCACCAATATTATGATAGAAAAGGTAAAGATCATTTTTATCAGTTGCTAAAACCATTGGCCGATTTAACCAATCTTAAAACAGAAGAATTTGTAGATTGGGGGCATGTAGAAGAATTTGTTACGGCAATTGGTGTTGGCGAGTGTGCCGGGGTAGTGATCGATTTAGTGGCTACTCTGTTATTAGAAGCCGATGAAAAATTTGATTGGGCAAAGCAAAACTTAGATAAAGGTGCTTATGCCGATGCCATTTATCATACTTACAGCACTTTTGTAAGCGCTGCAAAATCGTTACTGTTAGATAAAGGCGTAAACAGCAGCACACAGGTAGGTGTGATCCGCGAATTTGATAACCATTACGTAGAAACTGGAGAATTTAATTTATCGACCAATTTCTCTGACCTGGTTTTACAGATCAATAAAAATGAACCGACTGCTGAGTTTGCTCAGAAATATTTTGAAGAAGCAAATCAATTCTTAAATCAGATTAAGGAAAAAAGGGCGGTATTGGCGAAATGAGATTTGAGACAATAGAAATGAGATTTGAGAACCGTAGACGTTAAACGCCACGCGCCAAACAACTCTTCATCTAGTCATTCAAAATTCAATAATTAAAAAGAACATGGTTAATCAAAATAAAGAATCAAAAATAACCCTTTTAGGTGCAGGTCCTGGAGATCCTGATTTATTGACATTGAAAGGAGTTAAAGCTTTGCAAACTGCTGATGTGGTTTTGTACGATGCATTAACCAACGAAGCTTTATTGGAACATGCTCCGGCAGAAGCCATTAAAGTTTATGTAGGAAAACGTTCAGGTGAGCATTCTTATCCTCAGGATACCATCAATAAATTAATGATCGATTATGCTTTAAACTACGGTCACGTAGTGCGTTTAAAAGGTGGCGATCCGTTCGTTTTTGGCAGAGGATATGAAGAGTTGGATTACGCAGCTTCATACAGCATTCCGGTAAGTGTAATTCCGGGTATTTCGAGTTCTATCGGTGTACCAGGTTTGCAACAGATTCCGGTTACACACCGCGGCATGAGCGAAAGCTTTTGGGTAATTACCGGAACAACCACTTCTGGAGAAGTTTCGGCAGATATTTACCAGGCTGCACATTCGAATGCAACTGTTGTGGTACTGATGGGACTTAAAAAATTACCTAAAATTGTGGAGATTTTTAAAGCCGCAGGTAAACACCATTTACCAACCGCAGTGGTTCAGAACGGATCGGCAGAAGATGAAAGATTGGTTGTTGGCGTGGTTGAAACCATAGAAGGTTTAGTGCAACAAGAAAATATTAAGGCACCTGCTTTATTAATTTTTGGAGAAGTTGTATCATTACATCCATCATTTAAGAAATTAATTAAACAATATGCAAGTATTGCCTAACCAACCTGATAATGCAGCATCTTTTTCTGAAGAAGAAAAAGGTAACCAGCTCTTTCCAGTTTTTGTAAAGCTGAATAAGCTGCGTACATTATTAATTGGTGCAGGAAATATTGGGCTCGAGAAATTAACTGCGATCGTAAATAATAGCCATAGTGCCACCATTACGATTGTTGCAGAGTTGATATCACCAGAAGTTTATGCGCTTATCGCAAATTATCCGCTGATAAAAGTTAAACAGAAATGCTTCGATGTAGATGATCTGAATGACATTGACATCGTTTTCGCGGCAACCAATAACAATATTTTAAATGAAGAGATCAGAAAGGTGACGCATGAGCGTGGCCTCTTGATCAATGTGGCAGATAAGCCTGAACTGTGCGATTTCTATCTGGGATCGATTGTTCAAAAAGGTGATTTAAAGATTGCCATTTCTACAAACGGCAAATCGCCAACCATAGCCAAACGTTTAAAGCAGATTTTAAACGAAGGTTTACCTGCGGAACTGGATGAAACCTTGCAGAACATGAGCGCTTTGCGCCAAACTTTAAATGGCGATTTTTCTGCAAAGGTTAAAAAACTGAATAAGGTTACCCAAAGTTTAATTAACCCTAAAAAAAGTTTTGCCGAACAAAATATTAAATGGCTAATCTGGGCGGCCTCAGTTTTACTAATTGGTGCTATCGGGTTTTCTTTGTGGAATACCGAACCAGAATTTCAGGCTTTTTTAATCCATATAGATCCACTATTCTATTGGTTCTTAGGCGCGGGATTTGTGTTCGCATTAATTGATGGTGCAATTGGCATGTCTTATGGTGTTACTACTGCGTCGTTCTCATTAGCGATGGGTTTACCACCAGCATCGGCAAGTATGGCCATTCACATTTCTGAGGTAATGAGCAATGGGATTGCAGGCTGGATGCATTACCGTATGGGTAACGTAAACTGGAAATTATTCAAAATTTTAATCCTTCCTGCCATAATCGGAGCAGTTTTAGGTGCCTATATCCTTTCTTCATTAGAGCATTATAGTGCTTATGTTAAGCCTATCGTGGCGGTTTATACCTTGTTTTTAGGTGGAGTCATTTTAATGAAAGCTTTTAATGTAAAAAGAAAAAAAGCTGATCAAAAAATTAAAA
Organism: Pedobacter sp. Bi27; assembly: GCF_918698255.1. Lineage (NCBI taxonomy): Bacteria > Pseudomonadati > Bacteroidota > Sphingobacteriia > Sphingobacteriales > Sphingobacteriaceae > Pedobacter > Pedobacter sp. Bi27. The sequence continues at coordinate 505,528 of NZ_CAKKMW010000001.1, read as the reverse complement.
AAATTGGTTTATTGGGCTTTGTTGGTGGTTTTATCGATGCTGCCTTTGGTGGTGGCTGGGGTTCAATCGTATTATCAAGCTTAATTGCAGGTGGCAGGCATCCATTGTTTTCTTTGGGTACGGTAAAAATCAGCCGCTTTTTTATCGCCACCTTAAGTTCGCTTACCTTTTTTACCATGTTAGGTGGCAAACACTGGGAAGCTGTTGTGGGCTTGATTATCGGTAGTGCAATCGCATCACCAATTGCCGCAAAAGTATCGAACAAAATATCTGCAAAAACCATTATGGTTGCCGTGGGGATTATTGTAATGATTGTAAGCTTACGCAGTGTAATTATGTTTATTTTAAAATTAATTTAGTAATGGAGAACCTAGAGGAGATAAAAGCAGCACTGGCAGGTTTAACTACAATTGATAAACTGAAATTTTTGGCTGATAAATATGCCGACCGTATTATATTTTCGACCAGTTTTGGCTGGGAAGATCAGGCGATTACGCATTTAATTTTTTCAAATAATATTCCGATCAAGGTTTTTACTTTAGAAACCGGACGTTTGTTCCCAGAAACTTATTACGTTTGGAACCGAACCCTGGAAATTTATAACAAACCCATTCACGCCTATTATCCACAAAATGAGCTGTTACAGGATATGGTAAATACAAAAGGCCCGAGCAGCTTTTACGAGTCGGTAGAGAATAGGAAAGAGTGCTGTTACATCCGTAAAATCGAACCTTTAAAAAGGGCATTAAAAGGTAATGAGATATGGGTAACAGGAATCAGGGCCGATCAAAGTGCTAACCGTGAGGATATGCACGATTTAGAATGGGACGAAGGTAACCAGTTGATTAAATTCCATCCCATATTCGATTGGACTTTAGATGATGTGAAAACCTACATTAAAGAAAACAACATTGTTTACAATACCCTGCACGATAAGGGTTTCCCGAGTATAGGATGCGCCCCATGTACAAGAGCAGTACAACCAGGCGAAGATTTTAGGGCCGGAAGATGGTGGTGGGAAGACCAGAGTAAAAAAGAATGCGGTTTGCACGCTACTTAAGGTATAAGGCGGAAGGCTAAAAGGTAGAAGGTTTATATTTCTTATTCAATGAAATGTTGGAACATCCCAACATTCAAACCTTCCAAACATTTTTAACAACAATAACAACAGCAAAGACAACATTTGATAATGAGTACATATAACTTTGATTATTTAGATGAACTAGAGGCCGAGGCCATTCACATTTTACGTGAAGTAGCAGGTCAGTTTGAAAAACCAGCCTTATTATTTTCGGGTGGAAAAGATTCAATTACTTTAGTTCGTTTGGCAGAAAAAGCTTTCCGTCCTGGGAAATTTCCTTTTCCTTTAGTCCATATTGATACAGGCCATAATTTTGAAGAAACCATCACTTACCGCGATCAGATGGTGGAGCGAATTGGCGAAAAATTAATCATCGGTTCAGTGCAAGAATCAATAGATCAGGGGAAAGTTGTGGAGCAAACCGGTAAAAATGCCAGTAGAAATGCTTTGCAGACCGTAACCTTGCTTGATACCATTGCAAAATACCAGTTTGATGCCTGTATCGGTGGTGCGCGTAGAGATGAAGAAAAAGCAAGGGCTAAAGAACGTATTTTCTCTGTTCGTGATGAATTTGGCCAATGGGATCCAAAACGCCAACGTCCTGAACTTTGGAATATTTACAACGGTAAAATCCACAAAGGAGAAAATATCCGCGTATTCCCGATCAGTAACTGGACAGAATTAGATGTTTGGAATTATATCCGCAGAGAGAAAATAGATCTGCCAAGTATTTATTTCTCGCATGAACGCGATTGCATTACCAGAAATGGACAGCTGATGGCTGCTTCACCATTTTTAAATATGGATGATGAAGATGTGGTAGAACGTAAACAGGTTCGTTTCCGTACCGTGGGCGATATGTCTTGTACTGCCGCGGTAGAATCGGATGCGACTTTGATTGATGATATTATTTCTGAAATCAGCGCTTCTAAAATTTCAGAGCGCGGTGCCCGTATGGATGATAAAGTTTCTGAAGCCGCAATGGAAGACAGAAAAAAGGGAGGATATTTTTAAAGAGTATTCAGTCGTAAGTATCAGGTAGCAAGTTGGCAATGAGCTTTAATACAGATACTAGACATTGATACACTAATTAGTATGAAAGTTTTTAAGGCGCATTTAAGTCTTAATACTTGATACTTATATCTTAATACTAAAATTAAAATGAACATATTAAAATTTTTCACAGCAGGCAGTGTAGATGATGGTAAAAGTACCTTAATCGGCCGTTTGTTATACGATACAGATTCTATTTTAGCCGATCAATTAGAAGCTTTACAGAGCTCTAACCGCAAAAATGATGATGGAACAATAGATTTAGCCATTTTAACCGATGGTTTAAGGGCGGAGCGCGAGCAAGGTATTACCATTGATGTAGCTTATAAATACTTTCAGACCGAAAAACGCAAATTTATTATCGCCGATACACCTGGCCATATTCAATATACAAGAAACATGGTTACAGGCGCTTCTACAGCCAACCTGGCCATTATCTTAATCGATGCCCGTAACGGCGTGGTAGAACAGACCATCCGTCACTCGTATATCGTTTCCTTATTGGGTATTAAACATGTAGTGGTTTGTATCAACAAAATGGATATGGTCGACTATAGCGAAACCGTTTATAGTGCCATCATAGAGAAATACAAAGTTTTGGCGCAGCAATTAAAACTTGCTGATGTAACCTATATTCCGGTTAGTGCCTTAAAAGGCGATAACATTGTGCAAAATTCAGGTAACATGGATTGGTATGAAGGAGAGAGCTTGTTACATTTCTTAGAGAAGGTTGATACCGACAATTTAGATAAATCGCAATTAGCCCGTATGCCGGTACAGTGGGTAATACGTCCGCAAACTGAAGAATTGCACGATTATCGTGGTTATGCCGGGAGGGTACTAAGTGGTACTTTTAATTTAAATGATAAAGTTACTGTATTACCTAGTGGTGCGAGTTCTACTGTCGAGAAAATTGAATTTTTTGATCAAGCACCCGATGCAGCTCACGCTGGCCAGTCAGTTATTATTCACTTAAAAGATGATGTAGATATTAGCCGTGGCGATACCATTGTTAATGCTTCGGCATTGCCGCAGGAATCGAAGCTGATTGAAGCAGACCTTTGTTGGATGGATGGCCGTGCGCTGGATACTTCCATCATGTACAATATTCAGCACAATAGTAAAATCACGCGTTGTAAAATCAGCGAGATTCTGCATAAAGTTGACATCAATACACTTGAAAAACATGCTGCTGACGAATTTAAATTGAATGATATAGGTCGAGTGATTATTAAAACCGCTGATGCTTTAGCTTTCGATTTATACGATGATAACCGGGCAAATGGTTCAGCCATTTTAGTCGATACGCGCACAAATTTAACGGTTGGCGCTTTAATGTTCAGGGCAGCAGTAGAATAAAATAGATAATGGAGGATGGAAATTGATCAATGACCAATAGCGAAAGCTTCAAGGAATATAGAAAATCTTAATCTTCTTAATTCCTTAATGGTGGAAAAATTGATGATGAAAATGGTGAAACGATAAGGTCTTTATTTCAGTTTATTGATCCTGAAATCATACAATCCTGAAAATCTTACAGTAGAGAACCACAACCAAATATAATAATGAAGACTTTAGGTTTTTAATCTAAAGTGAAAGCAATTTCAGCGGGGCGCCAGATAGGGTAGCCCCGTTTTTCGTTTGGTGATTTTTTTTAAACGTTTTTAAATATAGGCGCTTTAAATTTTTTATACCTTAGTTCAAATCACTCAGCTAATTTTCCGAATAAACCAAAAACTATGCACGCTGGAAAGAAATATACCTTTTTCGAATTTATTGTATGGACCCGACGAGATATTTACCGTTTAACCATTCTTGCCATTATCCCTACCGTACTTTATCATTTTTGTAAATTCACCTTTCTCTCCATTTCATGGGTTCCGGTAGCACTTTTAGGTACCGCTGTTTCCTTTATCATCAGTTTTAAAAACAATGCCAGTTATTCGCGACTTTGGGAAGCCAGGCAGATTTACGGCGGGATTATCAATGCAAGCCGTGCTTTCGGGGTGATGGTGCGCGATTACTTAGCATCACAAGATAAAAAAGCAGATGTTCAGATCATTTTTTACCGCCATTTTGCCTGGTTAACAGCCTTACGGTTTCAGTTAAGAGAGCCGAGAGCCTGGGAAAACGCAAACGATCCCCGTAATATTGAGTACGCCAGATTGTACCATGTTTCCGAAAAAACTGATAAGTTAGAAGATAGCTTATCGGAATATCTTTCGACAGATGAATTGAAGTACATTTTAAGTAAGAAGAATAAAGCCACCCAATTAATGGCTTTGCAATCGAGCCACATTAATAAGTTAGCAACTGCCGGAAACTTGTCCGATTTACAATTACAGTCGTTGCAAAATTCTATTACCAGTTTTTACGATAATCAGGGTAAAGCCGAAAGAATTAAAAATTTTCCTTATCCACGCCATTTTTCATCAATAGCCACTATTATGTTAAACCTGTTTGTGTTTTTGGTGCCCTATGGTCTATTAAACGAATTTAACAAATTGGGCAATGGTACTTTGATTGAAGGTTATTCCATTTGGTTAAACGTTCCATTTGCGATTTTACTCACCTGGGTTTTTAACTCTTTGGATATTGTGGGCGAAAGTTCTACAAATCCTTTTGAAGGAAGTGCCAATGATGTGCCAATTACCAATATCTCGCGGACAATAGAAATCGATATGAGGGATATGCTTGATGAAACTGATCTGCCTCCAGTACTAACACCCGAAAATAGTATACTGATGTAAATTCGCATTATGGAAATGATGGAAAATAATCATCGTATTTGTATATTGATTATAAAACAATAAATTACAATTACCATGAAAAGAAACATCCTTTACCTTGCTTTGGCTGCAATCCCTTTTGCTTATGCCTGTACCCAAAATAATAAAACAGCTGGCGCTAAAACTAAAACCGATTCTGTGGTTAATGAGAACTGTTATGCAGCAGGTTTTGAAAAAGACAGCGCTGCCATGAATGTGAAAATACTGGCCTCTGGTAAAGTTACAGGTTCTTTATTGGTTAATTATGCCGAGAAACCGCATAACAACGGTACCATAAACGGAAAATTTAACGGCGATACCTTACTGGTAGATTACCGTTTTAAAACTGGCGAGGATACCGTAAAAGTTTACACCAACCCATTGGCATTTTTAAAGAAAGATGGAAAACTAATTATGGGAGTGGGACAAATAGAAACCACACTTGGCAGATCTTATTTTGTTAAAGATAAACCCATTAATTTCGAGGCTGGGAAGTTTATTTTTCAGGAGGTTGATTGTAAGTAAAACCTGATGCTGTGATAAAATGGAAATTACTGGTCTTAGCGTCTCGCTAAGATTAGTGGTTAGTGTTTGTGGTGGCGATACATGAAATTATTCGTTCAATTTGTCATCCTGTCCGAAGGACTCCTGTGGAGAGCGGAGTCGAAGGACCTTTTAATAGATCCTATGTTTCACTATTAAGATTCTTCACTGCGTTCGGAATGACAACCAATTCCATGTTGGTGATTTAAAAACATATACGTTCCCTATAGGATAAGTCTCTCATTAAAGCCCAGATCCCTTAAATCAACACCCACTAAAAAGCTAAATAAAATTATTTTAAAATAAATTACTACAATTCCCATAGACTTTATATATTTGTATTATTAACAAACGTATAACGAGCTTAAATTATCTGTTATGATTTTGAATAAAGTAGAAAAAGCGAACATTGAACCAAGAATTACTTTAATAGGTGCAGGTCCTGGCGACCCGGATTTATTTAGTTTAAAAGGTGTTAAAGCATTAAAGACAGCTGATGTTGTTTTATATGATGCAAATGTGAACGAGGCTTTATTGTGTCATGCGCCAGATGGTATACCGAAAGTTTATGTGGGCAAACGTTCAGATGATGAATCGTTTTCTCAGGATGCAGTTAACAAATTGATTGTTGATTACGCTTTAAACTACGGTCACGTGGTACGTTTAAAAAGCGGCGATCCGTTTTTCTTTGCAAAAGGATACGAAGAAATAGATGCTGCAGAATCGTACAGTATCCCCACCGAAATTATTCCGGGTATTTCGAGTGCAACCGGTGCGCCAAGTTTGCAAAAGATCCCGATGATTTATAAAGATTTGAGTGAAAGTTTTTGGGCAGTAACCGGAACAAACTCAAAGGGTGAAATCTCTGAAGATTTATACATCGCAGCAAAAACGAAAGCAACTATTGTTGTTTTAAACGGAATTGAAAAAGTAAAAGAAATTGCTGCTATATTTCAGGCAGAAAATAAAAACCTTTTGCCAGTAGCGGTAATTCAAAATGGTTCTACACCAGAAGAAAAAATTGCAGTTGGTATTGTTGATACGATTGCTGAAATTGTTGAAGATAAAAGAATAACTGCCCCGGCTTTATTGGTTTTTGGAGATGTAGTATCATTACACCCGCAGTTTCAGCCAATCCGCGATTTTTACGAAATTATCGCCGAAGAGTACTAAGATATTTTTAAACCAAAAATATATTTGTTTTGTTGTTAAAAACCGCTTATGGATTTAAGCGGTTTTTTTGCGTTTAGTAGAAGGAGCCCCTGTGTTTCTAAGCCTGATTGAAGCGAAAGCCCGGAGCGCAGCGAAGAACTTGTAGCGGAAAGCAGGGCTGTAGGCCGCCACAAAGAACTGAATATTCACTTTCTCATAAAAAACGCTGCAGGTATCTACAAAATCAGCGGGAAACCATAGGCATCATTCTCCCGCCGATATGAGCTAATTATGCTTAATAAAAACTTAAAACAATCAACTAAAAATATAATTTTCATTATTTGCAAAACTCAAAACAATTAGTAACTTACTTAGGTTATCTACACCAAATATTTGATGGAAATTATACATATAAGCGCCGAGTGTTACCCAGTTGCAAAGGTTGGTGGTTTAGCCGATGTAGTAGGGGCCTTACCAAAATATCAAAATAAATTAGGCCACATTGCCAAGGTGGTTGTTCCTGCATACGATACTAAATTCATTCGCGAAAGCGAATTTGAAGTAACTTACGATGCATGGGCAAACTACGGTAATCACCACTTTCAGTACCGCATTTTAAAAGAAAAAACCAATAAATTAGGCTTTGATTTATACGTGATCCATATTCAGGGCTTAACCGACCGCCCAAATGTATATGGTTATAGCGACGATACAGAAAGATTTGTGGCTTTCCAGATTGCTACACTTGATTGGATTGTACAATGGGAGCACCGCCCGGATGTGCTTCATTGCCACGACCACCATACAGGCTTAATTCCGTTTATGGTTTCAAATTGCGTAAAATATAAAGCAATTAGCGGTGTCCCGACGGTTTTAACCATTCACAATGCGCAATACCAAGGTCAGTTTGGCTGGGAAAAATTATATTATATACCTGCATTCGATTTGTGGAAAGGTGGTTTACTAGGTTGGGAAGATGCCATTAACCCTTTAGCATCGGCCATTAAATGTGCCTGGAAGGTAACTACGGTTTCGCCAAGTTACCTGGATGAGATGATGAACAATGCCCGTGGATTAGAAAGTTTGTTAAGACAAGAGCGCTGGAAATCGGTAGGAATATTAAATGGAATCGATAGTGAGGTTTGGAATCCGGAAACGGACCCGATGCTGGGCAAAGGTTACAATTTAAAAACAGTTGAAACTGGTAAACTGGCAAACAAAACAGCCCTCTGTGATGTTTTTCAATTAGATCCGTCTAAACCACTATTTACTTTTATCGGTAGATTGGTTGATGAAAAAGGTGCCGATTTATTGCCAGATATTTTTTACACAGCTTTGCAACAGCATGGCGACAACATCAATATCCTGGTTTTAGGATCAGGCGATAACTGGGTGGAAGGCCGGTTAAATCAGCTGAAAGACATTTTTACTGGTAAATACAATGCTTACATTGGTTATAATGAGCAGGTTTCGCACGAAATGTATGCTGGTGCAGATTTTCTGATCATGCCATCGAGAGTGGAACCTTGTGGTTTAAATCAGCTTTATGCGTTAAGGTATGGAACTGTTCCTATTGTGCGCCGGATTGGTGGATTGAAGGATACGGTAATTGATATAGGCGACGGAGGTTTTGGGATTTGCCACGATCAAACGAGTATTTGGGATGTTACTCATGCCATTAACCGTGCTGTTGAGTTATATAACGATAAAAAGGCTTTTAAAGCAGTGAGAAAAACAATGATGAAGATAGACCATTCGTGGGATAACGCAGCATTAAATTATATAGAATTATACCAAATATTAAAATAAGCTTAAACATGACTGACAAAGTTTTAGGCGTTATCCTTGGCGGTGGCCAGGGCTCTAGATTATCGCCGCTAACACAAACACGTTCTAAACCGGCAGTTCCAATTGCTGGTAAATACCGATTGGTAGATATTCCGATTTCGAATTGCTTAAATTCTGGAATTCATCGAATGTTTGTGTTAACCCAGTTTAATTCAGCATCCCTAAACAAACACATTAAAAACACATATCACTTTAGCCATTTTAGTACGGCCTTTGTTGATATTTTGGCGGCTGAACAAACTGTACAAAACTCAGGTTGGTTCCAGGGTACAGCAGATGCTGTTCGTCAGTGTATGCATCACATTGTTTCGCACGAATTCGATTACATTTTGATTTTATCCGGCGATCAACTGTACCAGATGGACTTTAAGGATATGATCGAAAAACATATCGAAGCCAATGCAGAAATTACCATTGCTACTATTCCGGTAACGGCAAAAGATGCAACAGATTTTGGTATTTTAAAGGCCGATGATGAAAACATGATCACTTCTTTCATCGAAAAACCTAAAACTGGTTTAGAAGAATGGGTTTCGGATACTGGTGCTGAAATGCAGGGCGAAGGACGTAATTTCTTAGCTTCAATGGGTATTTACGTTTTCAACCGCGAGTACCTGATCAATATCTTAAATGAGAACGAAGAAGAAAAGGATTTTGGTAAAGAGATTTTGCCCAGAGCAATTTCTCAGAGCAGGGTTTTAAGCTTTCAGTATGAAGGTTATTGGACCGATATTGGAAATATTTCATCTTTCTTTGAAGCCAATTTAGGTCTAACGGATGAAATTCCTAAATTTAATATGTTCGATAGCAACCATGCTATTTTCACCAGGGCACGAATGTTGCCTCCTTCAAAAATTTCGGGTACCACTTTGGATAAAACCATTATCGCTGAAGGCTGTATTGTTCAGGCCAGCAGAGTAGAGCATGCTGTTTTAGGGATCAGGTCTAGAATCGGACAGGATACAGTAATTACCAATGCCTATATTATGGGGAGCGACCGGTACCAGACGCTTGAAGAAATTCAGGAAGAAACCAATAAAGGGAATTCATTAATTGGTATCGGAGATCGCTGTCACATCAACAACGCTATTATTGATAAAAATTGCCGTATAGGAAATGATGTTAAAATTAATGGCGGCGATCATTTGGAAGACGGAGACTTTGAGCTTTATGCCGTTAAGGATGGTATCGTGGTAATTAAAAAAGGTGCTGTTGTACCTAGTGGAACAGTAATTTAAGATAATCATTATTCATTAACTAGGCCAGTCGCGATTTTTCGTGGCTGGCTTTTTTATTGCCCGACTATCATTCTGGGTGTAGTGTTCCAAAGGAACTCCTTCGGAGAAGAATCTTTTATCAGACCGCTAAGGTTTTAAAAATAAGCCGTTTTAAGAAACTACCAACTGAAAACTGCAAACTGGAAGCTGAAGATTGCAAACTGATTTGGGCGTTACCCTAATCCCGGTGAATCGGGAAAGGGTCGGGCTTTTCAGGGCTGCGCTTTGCTCCGGTACCGATGAAGGATCGGTACTAAACCCTTACAATCCCTAACGCGGATTTATAGCGTATCATCAGACTTCAGAAGTTCTCCGGCGTTATGGCCCCTTTGAAACTTCGGAAGTCTTTGCTAAATAAACCTGATAGCAAAAAGCCCACAATGAAGCAAGGACTTGCAGCGGTAGCAGGGACTATCGCCACCGAAATGTACAGAACCCTGCTTTTCAAAAAATAAGTTCTTAATCGTTTTAACGGCTTTTTGACATTTCTCCCTAACATTTTTCCGATCGGCTTGTTAGTAAATAAACAAAATTATAGTCTATGGCCGAACAGCACCTTTATCAAACAGGAATTATAGGAAATTGCGCTTTCATTGCACACGTAAATAAAAACACTGATATATCTTGGCTTTGCTGGCCACGTTTCGATAGCCCTTTTGTATTTGGCAGTTTATTGGATGAGAAAAAGGGAGGAGAGTTTTCGATTTTACCTCAGGGTGAATTTACCTCTAATCAATATTATATTGAAAATACCAATGTTTTAAGGACGGAAATTACCGCTGAAGACGGGAAATACCGGATTACGGATTTTGCACCACGTTTTCACCTGTACGATCGCTATTTTAAACCGTTAATGTTCATCAGAAAGATCGAACCTTTGGAGGGGAACCCGCGCATTACTATCAAATGTGAGCCGGTGTGCGATTATGGGAAAGGTAAAATGAAGTCGAGTAGGGGCAGTAATCATATTGATTATCTGGGTTGTGATGAAAATATCCGCTTAAGTACCAATGTATCACTTACTTATATTTTTGACGAAAAAGCATTTGTACTTAATGAGGCCAAGTACCTCGTTATGACTTATGGCCAAAATTTAGAGGCTCCCGTGGTAAGTACCGCCGAAAATTTTTTGCGGGAAACCATTGCCTATTGGCGATTATGGATTAAACACTCGTCAATAGCGGGTTTTTACCAACCTTTTGTAATCCGATCAGCCTTGGTGCTGAAAATCCATCAATATGAAGATACCGGTGCAATTATAGCAGCAAGTACCACTAGTTTACCAGAATCGCCGGGCAGTACCCGAAACTGGGATTATAGATATTGCTGGTTAAGGGATTCGCACTATGTATTAACGTCATTGAACCATATTGGCCATTTTGAAGAAATGGAGAAGTATTTTAATTACCTCTCTGATATTTCGCATGCTGAAGATACACGCTATCAACCCCTGTACGGTATTGCAGGAGAAAGGGAAATTACCGAGCATACATTAAATCATCTGGAAGGTTACAAAGGCGAGCAACCCATTAGAATAGGAAACCAGGCCTATGAACACATTCAGAATGATATTTACGGTCAGGTTTTAATTTCGATGTTACCACTTTATACCGACCACCGTTTTGTTTTTTCCGAACGTAGCGATTCGGTAAAGTGGATTGAAAGTGTGCTTTCTAAAATTGAACGGACAATTGATGAAAAGGATGCCGGAATTTGGGAATTCAGAAATATTGCCAATGTACATTGTTATAGTAACCTATTTCAATGGGCAGGAGCACAGGCTGCTTTAAAAATGGCTAAAACTATTGGTAATGAGGATTTCGAGAAGCGTGCGGAGATTTTGATTGATAAGGCTGCGGCGCACATAGAAGCCTGCTACGATCCGGAAAGAAAGGTTTATACCAATGCGGTTGGAAGTCCACATTTAGACGCGAGCACCCTACAATTGATCATGATGAATTATTTGGATCCGGCTTCAGATCGGGCGAAAGATCATTTAATCGCTTTAGAAAAGGAGTTGAAAACGGAAGATGGGCTATTTTACCGTTACTTACATGCTGACGATTTCGGTAAGCCAAAAACAACATTTTTAATCTGTGCTTTTTGGTATGTGGAAGCTTTGGCCTGTGTTGGCCGTAAGGATGAAGCGATTAAGGAATTCGAAAATATTATTAAATATTGTAATCACCTTCTTTTGTTCAGTGAGGATGTTGATGCTAAAACGGGTAGCCAATGGGGTAATTTCCCTCAGGCTTATAGTCATGTGGGTTTAATGAATGCGGCTTATCGCATTGCAATTAAACTGGATAGGCCGATATTTTTGTAGGAATAGGGTGGATTACAACAAAAAAGCTTTGACAACTTTTATCTGCACACTGCATGTTAAAGTTGTCAAAGCTAAATGTCTATGGAGACACAGACCTTGGCATTAATTTTATAATAAATTCGTCATTGCGAAGTATGAAGCAATCTTAATGCGCACGCTGTAGCGATCGTTGTAAGATTGCTTCGTCGGCTGAAAGAGCCTTCTCGCAATGACGATTTATTTAGTGAAAATGTAGGTTGCATTAACTCCGGCCTACAAATTCTTCTTTTACTAAGCTCCAAAGCAGTTTTCGCACTTCATTAAAATCATTTAGGTAATATTTTGCTTCCGAAATGTTGTTGCCAACTTTAATGGTAAAAGCGTCATCTGGTAATGCCCTGAAAATATCTTCGTCGGTATGGTCATCGCCAAGAGCCAAAATAAAATCTGGTTTTTTATCGTACAACCAGTTAAGGGCAGCCTTGCCTTTGTTAACCTCCATATTTTTAAACTCAATTACCTTATTGCCCGGCATAAGTTGCAGGCCTTTATCTGCAGCTAAGATTTTCATATGGCTGATAATTTCATTGGCCCTTAATTCGCCAAGCCCTTCTTCTGCTTTCCGATAATGCCAAACCAGTGAGTAACTTTTTTCTTCAATAAACGATCCTGGGGTACGGTCTGTATAAGTTTCCAATAACGTTTTTATTTCTTGTTTCCACTGGTCGGTTAAAAGTGGCAGGCTGTTCCATTTATCTTCGAACGATTTTTGCCAGGCACCATGTTCTGCAATCATATCTACCTTTAGGTGTCCAAACCACTTTTCGAGGGTTTCATTTCGTCTGCCACTAATAATAACCACTTTATTTGCCTTATCGAGTGTTAGGTTCTCAATCAAATCGTACAATTCGGCATCTGGCGAAGCGTCGTCAATATTTCCGGTAAAATCTACAAGGGTACCGTCATAATCTAAAAATAGCACACGATTTTGCGTTTGCGCATATTTAGTTACGATTACTTCATTAATAGCATTTACTGCATGTTTTGTTAATAACGATTTTTGAGAATCTTTCACTTCGTTTAATCTTAAAATAAAATTGTTAACCCAATGTTTAACATTGAATTTTTCTACAATTGCACGCATGGCTTTCATACGCATTTGTTGTTCTGATGGTAACATTTTAAGCGCTGTTACAATAGCCTCCATAATATCACCAATGTTATTGGGATTTACGATTATGGCATCAGTTAATTCTTTGGATGCTCCCGCCATTTCACTTAAAATCAATACACCATCATTATTGTTTCTGCTGGCTACATATTCTTTACTTACCAAATTCATTCCATCGCGCATAGGCGTAACCAAACAGATATCTGCTGTGGAGTAAAGGGCCGATAGCACTTCAATAGGGAAGGAGCGGTAAAAATAATTTACCGGAATCCAATTCATTGAACGGTACCTCGCATTTAAATTTCCAACAAACTGATCAATCTGATCTCGGAGTTCGCTATATTTTGGTACCGTATCCCTGGAGGGCACAACAATCATAAAAAGCTCGATTTTGCCAATATACTCTGGGTGGATCTGAAGCAATAGCTCTAAAGCCTTTAATCTTTCTAATATGCCTTTGCTGTAATCGAGCCGATCGATAGACAAGATTACTTTCATATCTTCTTTACCTGTCCTGAAATAGTCGATCTCTTGTTGCACTCGTTCAGTTGCTGGTAAACCTGAAAATTTATCGAAATCAATTCCCATTGGAAAAGCTTCCACAACAATTTGTCTTTCGTTACTGCTGAGTATGTTTGATGATGAGTTTACAGGGAGCAAACGTGTTGCCGTACTAATAAAATGGCGAACATCATCAAAAGTATGGAAACCGATTAGATCGGCACCAATTAAGCCGTTCAATAGTTCTTCGCGCCAAGGGATTAAACGGAATATTTCGTATGATGGAAAAGGAATATGCTGGAAAAAACCAATCGTAGCATTTGGGAGTTTTTCCCTTAAAATGCCAGGAAGAAGGAGTAACTGGTAATCTTGGATCCAGATTTTATCTCTTCTGTTAAGTACCTGCATGGCACTTTTTGCAAATTTCTCATTAACGGATTGATAGCAATCCCAATAACTTTGTTCGTAATGGGCGTAGGTAACAAGGTAATGAAATACTGGCCATAATACTTCGTTTGAGAAACCTTCGTAATATAAATTGATTTCGTTTTGAGTAAGGTAAACTGGGTATAGGTTTAACGCGGCAAGTTTTTGAGTAACTTCTTCCTGACGTTCTTCTGGTACTTCTATGCCAGGCCAGCCGATCCAAATGGAATTGCCTGATTTATAAACGTCTCCTAATCCTGTGGCAAGGCCGCCCTCACTTGGAATAAGGGTGTATTCGTTGTTTTCTTCAATGATTTTAACGGGTAGTCTGTTCGATATTATAACTGTCTTCATGCTTGTATTTGATGTATCCACATCATTAAAAGCATATCAAAACTGGTTTTGTTTGATTTTTTAGCTCAAAAAAACATTCAAATGATTAAACGTAATTAAATACCAGAGAAAAAGTGCTGCCATTATCTGGCATTGAAACAACTTCTATGCTGCCTCTATGCATTTTCATAATGTTGCGGCTAATGGTCAATCCTATTCCTGATCCATTTTTCCTGGTGGTATAAAATGGAACAAAAATCTTTTCAAGATCACTGGCATCGATGCCTTTTCCGTTATCGGTAACATCAATATATAGCTTAGTGTTTTCTAAACGGTAATTTACGTTGATGTATGGGTGTTCTCTGTCCTCTACAGCATAAATACTATTGGTAATGAGGTTGATCAGCACTTGTTCAACTAATTTCAGATCGAGCTGAATGGTGATTTTTGAAGAGGTTTGTTCTACATCCAGTACCACATTTTTAACTTTGGCAAATGGCTGCATCAATACCTTAATGTGTTTCAGTATTTCACCAATGGTATGCGATTCGAGGTTTGGTGTAGGCAGCTCGGCAATTAGGCGATAATCCTTTACAAAATCTAAGAGGCCAGAAGATCTTCTTTGTATGGTTTGTAATGCCGTTTTCAGGTCGTCCATTTCATCTTCTGTAAGGTTCTCTTTATCAGTTACCATCCTGTTGATCGTATCCGATAATGAACTTATGGGAGTAATTGAGTTTAAGATCTCGTGTGAGATTACACCAATTAATCTATTCCATGCTTCCGTTTCTTTTTGCTCAATTTCGTCTTTAATGTTTTGGAAACTGATAATGGTATAATTGTTTCCGTAAAGATTTAACGGAATAACTTCGGTTGATAATTGAATCAGTTTATCCTGGATTTTCAATTCCAGAAACCTTTTTCCACCCGATAAGATCTGCTCTATTTCTGCTGCAAAGGTAGGGAGGTGTTGCTTTACCCTGTGCCAATACTTATACGCCGGAATACCTAAAAGATTTGAAGCGGCCTGATTAAAAAATGCAACCTCTTCATTCTCTTCCTGATTGGTATTATTTACCACGATTACACCAACGGGAACCTGTTCCAAAATGGTTTTAATCAGCTGAAACATCGCTTCCTGTTCCAATCTGATCTGTTTATGGACCTGTAAAATATCGCTAAACGATTCGTATAACTCAGGGAAACTGCCTTTCGTTACTTTGTTTTTAAAGTTTAAGGTATGATCTCTCGTTTTAACGGCTAAAATGAAACGGTTGATATCTGATCGGATCTGATTGATATAGTAATAAAGGGAAATAATCGTACCCAATAAAATTAAAGCTACGCCAATGATGGTAAACCAAAGCTGGGTATTTTTAATCAGGTAAAATAGGAGATAGCCCAACAGATTGATAACCAACAGGCGAAATATTAAACGGAAAGTAAAACGTTGATAAAACATGTTTTTAATGCTGAAAGCTTAAAGGCGAAAGACTAAAGCTTTAAGCTCTGGTCTTTCAGCTTTCAGCTTATATTCCAAATTTCTCGATTCTTCTATACAGTGCAGCCCGTGTTAAACCGAGTTCTGCCGCGGCTTTTGATATATTTCCTTTGTGTTTGTCAATTGCTTTCTGCACCATCATTTTTTCCATATCCTCAAGTGCCATTTCATCTGGTATGGCGTTGTTCTGTGCGTAGCGCTGCGGACTTAATTGCAGATCTTCTTCTGCAATATCAGTCCCATCGCTCATAATAACGGCTCTTTCTAAAACGTGCTGTAACTCACGCACATTGCCCGGCCATTTATACTGTAAAAGTGCTTCTTGGGCCTTATTACTTAGTTTTCGTATGTCTTTATGGTATTTTGAACTAAAAACCTGCATAAAATGATTGGCCAAAAGTAGAATATCTGTTCCGCGTTTACGTAAGGCTGGTAATAAAAGCTCAACAGTATTAATACGGAACAGTAAATCCTGCCTAAATGTATTTTTAGCTACCATTTCATTCAAAGGCATATTGGTGGCCGTTATTAAACGGACATTCACCTTGCGTTCTTTACTTTCACCTAAACGGGTAACTGTACGGTTTTGCAAAACGCTTAAGAGTTTTGCCTGAAGTGGTAATGTTAAATTTCCAATCTCGTCTAAAAAGATCGTTCCTCCATCGGCCAGTTCAAAGCGACCGGGTTTATCTTCTTTGGCATCGGTAAAAGCACCTTTAGCATAACCGAATAATTCGCTTTCAAATAAATTTTCGTTTAACGAGCCTAAATCAACATGCATAAACACCTGGTTTTTCCTTTGCGAATTACCATGGATTTCATAGGCAAAAACTTGTTTTCCCGTTCCGTTTTCTCCCAGAATAAGCACATTGGCATCAGTAGGGGCTACTTTTAAGAGCGTATTCTGTAATTGCTTTATTTCATCTGCCTGCCCAACAATATTCTCAAAACCACGGGTAAGGTCTTTTTGGAGCGACGAATGTATTTTTTCTAGTTTCTTTACCTTTTTGGTCGATTCGCGAAGTTTAGATGCCGAAGAAATGGTGGCAAACAGCTTCTCATTTTCCCATGGTTTCAGAATAAAATCGGTTGCTCCTTTTTTAATCGCCTTTACTGCCAGTTCAACATTGCCAAAAGCAGTCATTAGTATTACAACATAATCTTTATCAATCGATAAAATATGTTCTAGCCAATAAAGACCTTCGCGGCCATCACTTGCACCTTTTTGGTAATTCATATCAAGCAGAATGATATCAATTTCATTTTTGCTCAATAAAACATTGATCTCTTTAGGCGATTTACAGGTAATTACCTGCTTTACCTGCTGCTTTAGAAACAAACGGGCACTGAGCAGGATATCGTCATCATCATCGATAATTAAAACTGTGGCGTCTAGCATAAAGTTAAATTTGATGTGCTAAAGTAATAAAACTGTCCGCTCCCGCACACGAACTGTCCGATAACGAACATATGAAAATAGTAAAAACTTTTAAATTACTGATTATTAATGTTTTAATTGTGTTTGTGGCTTTTGGCACAAGCTTGGTTATTAGTGATTCCAAACAGTACAACCGAACACAATGGATAAGAAAATAGAGAAAAAAAGATTTAGCACTAAAACCCTGTTGATTATAGGTGGAGCAATTGCTTTTGTGGCAGTTGTAATTTATGGCTATACTTTATCCCTCAAAAAAGTTTACAGTGCAGATGCCGATAAATTAACCATCAGTAAAGTAGAATATGGAGATTTTGAAGATGTAGTGTTATTAAATGCCAGTGTAGTTCCGTTAACTTCGGTAATTGTAAGTTCATCGGAAGGTGGAACAGTTGCCGAAATTTTTACAGAAAATGGTGCTTCGGTAGTTAAAGGAACCCCACTACTAAGAATCTCCAACTCAAATGCCATGTTGAGTTATACTTCAAGTCAAACAGCAGCTACCGAGCAGATTAACCAGTTGCGGAAATCGCGGTTGGATTTAGAGCAGAATCAAAGGGTTTTAAATCAGGATGTTTTAGATGTAGAAAATAGCTTAAGAACAGCAACCCGTCAGTATAGATTAGATAGCTCACTATTTTCTAAAAAAGTAATCACACTTCAGGAATTTAATAAATCGAATCAGGATTACGAATATTACCAGGGTAAACTGAAAATTGTGCGTCAAGCGATTAAACAAGAAAATCAAAGCCGTAAGATGCAATTGGCTCAAATCGATCAATCCATGGGGCAAATGAACGAAAGTTTAGAGATGATCCGTAAAAACATCGAAAATATGACCATTAAAGCACCTGTATCTGGTAAATTATCTTCTTACGATCCGGTAATCGGAAAATCTTATAACTCTAACGAAATGATCGGAAAGATTGACGTGTTGCAGGGCTATAAGCTTCAGGCAGGAGTTGATGAATATTATATCAATCGGGTAAAAGAAGGACAAACCGCTAACTGTGAGTTTAATGGTAAAACTTATAGCTTAACCGTAAGTAAAGTAATCCCTGAGGTTACAGCAGGTCAGTTTCAGGTAGAAATGGTTTTTAAGGGTGCAGCACCTGAAGGTTTACGTCGCGGATTATCGTTACAAACAAAATTAACCTTATCTGACAATAGCAAATCGCTGCTTCTTGCCCAGGGACAGTTTTTCCAGAGTACAGGCGGCTCTTGGGTATTTGTAGTAAATAATGGTAAAGCCACCAAGAAAAACGTTAAAATCGGGCGGAAAAATTACTTGTACTATGAAATATTGGATGGTTTGCAGAAAGGCGACGAAGTAATTACTTCATCTTACGATCAGTTTAACCAATACGATCAGGTGGAGATTAATAAATAAAGCGGATGGCGTTTGGCGCCAATTAACCGATTAACAAATTAGACAATAATAAAATCAGTCTTGATACTTGATACTAACTACATGTACAAGATACTAAATACTAGAATAATACTTGATACTATGATTAAAATAGAAAATCTGGAAAAAGTTTACAAAACTGAAGAGGTAGAAACCACTGCGCTGAATGGTATTAACCTCCATGTTGGAGCAGGAGAATTTGTTTCCATCATGGGGCCATCGGGCTGTGGCAAATCTACTCTATTAAATGTAATGGGTTTATTGGATAAGCCCGAAAGTGGAAGCTACAAATTTATCGATACCGAGCTTTTAACGCTTAACGATAGGGAACGTTCAAATTTCCGTAAAAGAAATATGGGGTTTGTTTTCCAGAATTTCAATTTGATTGATGAATTAACTGTTTTCGAAAACATCGAACTGCCACTAATTTATAATAAAATTCCTACAGGAGAACGCAAGAAACTGGTAAATGAAATTATCGAAAGAATGAATATTGTAAACCGTAGCGGTCATTTTCCACAACAGTTATCAGGTGGACAGCAGCAGCGTGTGGCCGTAGCAAGGGCTTTGGTTACCAAACCGAAGTTGGTTTTGGCCGATGAGCCTACCGGAAATTTGGATAGTTCTCATGGTAATGAAGTGATGGAGCTACTTTGCGAACTGAATGAAACTGGAACTACCATTGTAATGGTTACGCACTCCAGTCATGATGCCAGTTTTTCGAACAGAATCATCAACCTGAAAGATGGTCATGTGATTTCTGAAAAGATCAATAAAAGCAGAAACGAAGAACTGATATAAGGGGAGAAGGCTGAAGGTTTTAAGGTAGAATTATGTCAACCTTTAACCCTCTACCTTCCTACCTTCAACCTCAAAAAAATTTTAGTTTAGTTAATAATAAGTCTGCCCAAAAATCTTCCTGGATAGGAAGATTCGGGAAGACGAAATAGTGAAAACCACCAGATAGGTATTTTGACCGCCACACCCCAAACACCTATCGCCAAACAATAAAAACATGTTCAAATTAAACTTAAAAATCGCTTTGCGAAACCTCTGGAAAAACAAGGGATTCTCTTTGATCAACATTGGGGGTTTAGCCATTGGCTTAGCCAGCTGTATGGTTTTGTTACTTTATGTTGCTTACGAGTGGAGCTACGATAAACAATTCTCCAATCACGATAAAACTTATGTAGTTTATCAAAATATGGAGGCAAGTGGTAAAACTTTTAGCTGGGCGTGGACACCTAATGTGATGGCTAAGGAAGTGCAAGAAAAAATCCCTGGCGTTAAATATGCTTCTCACACTACTTATCCGAGGAAACAATTAATTACCGTTGGTGACAATAAAATAAATAGCAGTGCAATATTTGCCGACCAAAATTTTATTAAAATATTGGATTATAAATTTCTTGAAGGTAATTCAGCCAAAGTTTTAAAAGATGTAAATACCATTATTCTTACCAAATCTTTTGCGAAAAAATTATTTGGAAATGAAGATCCACTTAATAAAATGGTAAAGCTTGAAAATCAGGAAGCATTAAAGGTTGAAGCTGTAATAGAAGATGCACCAGCAAATAGTAGTTTAACTTTTGAGTGCATCATGCCCTGGGCATTGTTCGAAAAACGAGAAAACTGGGTGAAGGAAGGCAATTGGGGGAATAATATGTGTTTAACCCTTGTTCAGTTAAAGGATAATAACTTTTTTACTGCTGCAAATGATTTGATGCATGGCATTTACAAACGCAATCAAAAAGATAATACGGCAGTAGCTTTATTACATCCTTTAAACAAATGGCACCTATACGATGATTTTGTAAACGGTAAATCGGTAGGTGGAAAAATAGATCAGCTTAAAATATTCTTATTGCTGGCCTTTTGTATCTTGTTAATTGCCTGTGTAAATTTTATGAATTTATCTACAGCACGCTCAGAACGTAGGGCAAAAGAAGTTGGCGTTCGTAAAGCAATCGGATCAACACGTAAATCGTTAATTAATCAATTTTTTTTAGAATCCCTACTCCTCACATTTATTGCCACAGTTTTAGCTTTTATCTTAATTGAGGTGAGTTTGCCATATTTTAATGGTCTGTTAGATATTAAATTAACAATAGATTATCATAACAGCCTATTTTGGTTAACACTAGTGGGACTAATGATTTTAACCGGATTAATTGCGGGTAGTTATCCAGCGCTTTATCTATCCTCTTTTGAACCTATCAAAGTGTTAAAAGGTTTCACCCTTAAAGCAGATTCATCTACTTCGGTGAGAAAAGTATTAGTGGTTGGCCAATTCGTTTTTGCGGCAAGTTTAATTATTTGTACAGCAGTAATTTATCAGCAACTTAATTATGTTAAAAATAAGCCTATTGGTTATGATCAATCCAATTTAATTCAGATAGCAGTTGTTGGCAAAATGAACGATGCAGCAAAGCTAGAATTGCTTAAAACGCAACTAATAGCAGCTGGTGCTGCAAGCGATGTTACTTTCTTTAGTACAGATTTTACTGAAGGTGGAGATAATACTACGGGTGTACAATGGGAAGGTAAAAACCCAAACGAAGCTATTTCTTTTAATCATAGAACAATAGGGTATGATTTTGTTGAAACTATTGGCACTAAAATGATTAATGGTAGGGAGTTTTCTGCGAAATTTCCTAATGATACAAGTAGTGTATTGTTAAATGAAGCGGCGGTAAAAATGATGGGATTAAAGAATCCGATCGGTAAGGTTATTACTTTCTGGGATAAAAAGCTAACTACAGTTGGGATAGTAAAAGACTTTGTAGTGGAAAGTGCTTATCAAAGAGTGGCCCCAATGATTTTTAGAGTAAATCAAAGAGACGACGCAAGAGTTATCATTGTACGGCTAAATCCAAATCAAAACATCAGTTCATCACTAGCCAAAATTGATGATATAGTAAAGCAAATGGAACCCAACTATCCTGTTAACCGTAAATTTGTGAACGAATCTTTTGAAGTGAAATTTAAAAATGAAAAACTTTTAGGTTCACTCTCAAACTGGTTTGGTGGTTTCGCAATTTTCATTTCCTGTTTAGGATTATTAGGTCTGGCGCTTTTTATGGCAGAGCAACGCAAAAAGGAAATCAGTATCCGTAAGGTTTTAGGTGCCAGCACTAGCAATATCCTCGTGTTGCTAAATAAAGATTTTATAAAATTGGTGGCCATTGCCAATCTTATTGCATTCCCATTAGCATATATCATTGTAAATAAATGGCTTTCATCTTTCGAGTATCGGGTCTCTATATCTGCATTGCCATTTATAGCTGCAATTAGTCTTTCGGTAATCATTGCCATACTCACTGTAAGTATTCAATCGGTTAAAGTAGCGAAGGCAAACCCTATTGATGCATTAAAATACGAATAAAGCCTGCGTGCGGCGTTTGGCGTTAAGCGATAAATCCTCGCCAAACACCAAACGCTGTGCGCTAAACCCTACACCTTATGTTCAAATTAAACTTAAAAATCGCTTTGCGAAACCTTTGGAGAAATAAAGGATTTACCCTGATTAATTTGGGTGGATTGGCCATTGGCTTGGCCAGTTGTATGGTTTTATTGCTTTATGTCGCTTACGAGTACGGTTACGATAAACAATTTACCGATTATGATAGAACTTATGTACTTTATAACAACCAGAAAACAGCTTCGGAGACATTTAGTTTTATGGCTTTTCCTGGGCAGTTGAAAGATGAAATAAAAGAGAAAGTTCCGGGTATAGCCAAGGTAAGCCGTTTATCTTACCCAGAACCCATGCTTGTTTCTTATAACCAGAACAATTTTAAAATGAACGCTACTTATGGCGATCCCGATTTCCTTAAAATGTTCGATTATAAAGTTTTAAAGGGCAATCCAAATACATTTCTGAACAGTGTAGATGGCATAATTTTAACAGAAACACTGGCTAAAAATCTTTTCGGTAACGAAGATCCGCTTAATAAAGTGGTTAAACTGGATAATAAAGAAAATCTGAAAGTAGAAGGGGTCATAGCAGATCGTCCCAAAAATTCGACTTTGGAACTGGATTATATCATGTCGTGGAAGTTATATGAAAAGTTAAACCCATGGACAAAAAACAGTGGGTGGGGCAATAACTATTGTATGATGTTCGCACAACTTCAGGATAATTCATTTTTTAATCAGGCCAATAACCAGTTAAAGGGTATGATTAAAGCGCATGAGAAAGATGCAAACGGAGAGCCTTTTATGCATCCGCTTTCGAAGTGGCATTTGTACGATAAATTTGCGAATGGGCAGAATGTGGGCGGAAAAATAGATCAGTTAAAGATATTTTTCTTACTTGCTTTTTGTATTCTTTTAATCGCCTGCGTCAATTTTATGAATCTTTCTACAGCCAAATCAGAAAAGAGGGCGCGAGAGGTTGGTGTGCGTAAAGCCATTGGTTCATCTAGAAATAACCTGGTTGGTCAGTTCATGTTCGAATCTGTTTTATTAACCGCATTGAGTATGTTGGTAGCTTTTGTTCTGATCGAAGTAAGCTTACCCTACTTTAATAACCTATTGGGTATTACTTTGGGAATAAATTATAACGACTATAAATTCTGGTCGGTATTTTTAGGATTAACCTTGTTAACGGCCTTTATAGCCGGAAGTTATCCTGCTTTTTACCTTTCCTCTTTTGATCCGGTTAAAGTGCTCAAAGGCTTTAAACTTTCAGGCGGTTCATCTTTATCCATCCGTAAATTTCTAGTTGTTTTTCAATTTGTTTTTGCTGCCTGTTTAATTGTTTGTACAGCAGTTATTTATCAGCAGTTAAATTACATCAAAAATAAACCTATTGGTTACAATAAAGCCAATCTTGTGCAGATTTCTACCGAAGGCGAATTTTCTAAAAAAGAAAAGCGTGAAATATTAAAAGATGAACTGCTCAAATCAGGTGCTATAACAGGTTTTACCGAATACAGCACATCTTTAACCGGTGGTGGAAACAATACATATGGAATTAAGTGGCCGGG
This sequence comes from Pedobacter sp. Bi27, assembly GCF_918698255.1. Classification (NCBI taxonomy): domain Bacteria; kingdom Pseudomonadati; phylum Bacteroidota; class Sphingobacteriia; order Sphingobacteriales; family Sphingobacteriaceae; genus Pedobacter; species Pedobacter sp. Bi27. The sequence goes on along the minus strand of NZ_CAKKMW010000001.1, from coordinate 481,735 downwards.
CAAAAACGAAAAAGATAAAATTCTGGTCAATTTTAGGTTCACTAACCTCGATCTCACCAAAACTACCGGGATGGAAATTTTGCAGGGGCGCGATTTTTCTAAAGATTTTGTAGATACCGCTAATGTTCTGGTTAACGAGGCAATGGTTAAAGTGATGGGTATGAAAAATCCGGTAGGTAAAATGATTGAATGGGGGCAGCCTATAAAGATCATCGGCGTGGTAAAAGATTATGTGATGGAATCTCCATACCAAAAAGCAAAACCATTGCTTATTGCACGAAACGCTAATTATGTTACTACCATTGTTATGCGATTGAACGATAAAAATAACATCACCTCATCTGTTAACAAGATCAATGAAACATCGAAGAGATTAAATCCTGCATACCCTGCGACAATCAGATTTGTAGAAGATAATTTTGAAAAAAAATTCTGGAACGAAAAACTTTTAGGCACACTTTCAAACTGGTTCGGAGGTTTTGCCATTTTTATCTCCTGCCTGGGTTTACTTGGTTTAGCTTTATTTATGGCAGAGCAACGCAAAAAAGAAATCAGTATCCGCAAGGTTTTGGGCGCCAGTACAGCCAATATTCTTACACTTTTAAATAAGGATTTTATCAAACTGGTTGCAATAGCCAATGTAATTGCATTTCCGTTGGCCTATATTATTATCAATAAATGGCTCTCGGGATACGAATATCGCATTTCTGTTTCTGCCTTGCCGTTTATAGCCGCAATTAGTCTTTCAGTAATTATTGCCATACTCACCGTAAGTATTCAATCGGTTAAAGTGGCCAAAGCAAATCCTGTTGATGCATTAAAATATGAATAAGACTTGCGAATAGCGTTTGGCGTTAAGCGATAAATCCTCGCCAAACGCCAAACGCTGTGCGCTAAACCCTACACCTTATGTTCAAATTAAACTTAAAAATTGCACTGCGTAACCTTTGGCGAAACAAGGTAAGCTCGTTTATTAACGTAATTGGCCTGGCCATTGGTTTGGCTGCCTGCTTAATGTTGCTCTTGTATGTTACCTACGAATGGAACTTTGATAAGCACTACAGAAACTCAGAAAATCTGTATACGGTTATGACTAATATTCCTGATGGAAATGGCGGAGTGTCGAAGACATTTGAAGGAACAACAACAGCGCTCGGACCATTATTAAAGGAACGTATTCCCGAAATAAAAAACCTTGCAAGGATGAATTACATCAAAAAAAGTTTAATTGCAAATGGGGAAAATGGATTTAAGAAAGACGGGAAATTTGCTGAACCGGATATTTTAAAGCTGTTTAATTATGAATTTATTGCGGGTAATGCTAAAACCGCAATGAAAAACCCGAAATCTGTAATTCTTACTGAGACAATGGCGAAAATTCTTTTCGGTACAACAAATGTATTAAACAAATCTGTCCGTTATCAGGATAGTGAAAATTTGACGGTAACCGGTGTAATAAAAGATATACCTCAAAATAGCTCGCTTAAGTTCGACTTTTTAATGCCTTGGGCCTTTTATGAAATGGTTGATGAGAGCGCGAAGAATTTGGGATGGGGTAATTACAGTTTTGTAACGATGTTTTCTCTTAATCCTAATGCAGACATTGATGTTGTGAACAGGAAAATTGACGAGGCTGTTAAAGCAAATAATAAGCAAACCGACCAACCTTTCGTAGCATTCCAATATGCTAAACTGCACTTATTTGGTAAATTTGAAAATGGAAAAAGTGTAGGCGGCGACATTGAACAGATATGGCTTTTTACTGGTCTTGCTTTTGGTATTTTACTCATTGCTTGTATCAATTTTATGAACATGGCTACGGCCAAATCAGAAAAACGGGCGAAAGAAGTCGGTATTAAGAAGACAATTGGTGCAAATCGGATTTCATTAATTCTTCAATTTTTAACAGAATCAATGGTGCTTACCTTAATTGCGGTTGTGGTCGCAATTGCGCTGCTCGAAATCTGTTTGCCTGCATTTAATGGTCTTTTAAATATCAATCTCGGCATATCTTATTTTAATTTAACCAGTTGGATTGGTATATTGGGAATAGTTATCGCTACAGGTTTAATCGCAGGAAGTTATCCCGCATTTTATTTATCTGCTTTTAACCCGATCCAAACTTTAAAAAGGAAAATAAAATCGAAAGGTTTGGCATCTGTAAGCTTAAGGCAAGTCCTTGTTGTAAGCCAGTTTTGTTTTGCTATCATTCTGATTATTTCAACGCTGGTTATTTATCGTCAAATTCAATACATTAAAAACAGACCACTGGGCATAGATACCAAAGCATTAATTGAGATTCCTCAGGATGGGCAGCTAAAAAATCAATTTGAGGTTTACAAGCAAAAATTATTGCAATCTGGTGCGGTAACAAGTTTAAATAAATCTTCAACAAAATTATCACACCACGGTTCAAATTTTACCGATGTCCGTTGGCCTGGAATGGTTCAGGAAAATAATGATAACCTGTTTAATAAGGTTGAAGCCAGCTATGATTTCATAAAAACTAATGGTATAAAATTGTTGGAAGGAAGGGATTTTTCTAAAAAATTTGCATCGGATTCTGCAGCCGTTCTCATTAGTTCTGCAACCGCAAAAGTAATGAACCTAAAAAATCCAATAGGGCAAATTCTTACCATTTTTGGTGATAAAAGGGTGATTATTGGGGTTTTTGATGATTATGTATGGGATTCGCCTTATAAATCGAATAACCCAATGATACTTTATTTTAACGATAAGTATACAAGTTATATCACGATGAGGCTAAATACTTCGAATACCATTCAGCAAAATATTGAAACAATTACCCGAATTACCAAAGATATTAATCCAGCTTATCCTGTTGAAATCTCATTTTTAGATAACGTATACAGTGATTTGTTCCAAAAGGAGAAAACTTTAGGCATTCTTTCAAATCTTTTTGGCGGACTGGCCATATTTGTTTCCTGTTTGGGGCTCTTTGGTCTGGTGGCCTATAGTGCAGAGCAGAGAACAAAAGAATTTGGCGTACGAAAGGTACTTGGCGCCTCCTTACTTAATTTAATGCAATTGCTCTCGTTCTCTTTTGTGAAAATGATTGTGGTTGCGATTGTTATCGCTATTCCTTTGAGTTATTTTATGATGAATAAATGGCTGATGAAGTTCGAATTCCATACCGAAATATCATGGTGGATTATGCCGATAGCGGGATTTGGGACTTTGCTAATGGCATTAATCACTGTAAGTTTTCAGGCTTATAAAACTGCAAACGCCAATCCTGTTGATGCACTTAAATACGAGTAAGGCATAAGGTTTAAGGTAAGAGGCGTAAGGTTGATGCGCCAATGTCTTAAACCAAAGTAATGTATTTGAATATGAATAAAGGCTGAAAGATTAAGGGGTAAAGCGAGATGTTGATACCCTAAACCTTACACCCTAAACCTTAAACCTATGTTAAGATTAAACTTTAAAATAGCACTACGTAACCTTTGGAAAAACAAAGGCTTTACATTGATCAATGTAGGCGGCCTAGCCATCGGAATGGCCTGTTGTTTAATGTTACTCTTGTACGTTAACTACGAATGGAGTTTCGATAAGCAATATAAAAACGCCGATAAAGTATATTTTGCCGCATTAAATTTAAAGTTTAACGGCAAGCTGGCTACTACGATGGCCGTTCCGAATAAATTGGCCAAAGCTGGAGTTTCAGAATTGCCAGGCATTAAAAGTGCAGCCCGCATTTCAATGAACAATGGCCAGAAATTATACAGCCATAACCGGAATAATTTTAAATTAATAGGATTTAATGTAGATCCTGATTTTTTAAAAATCCTTGAACAGAAATTTATCTATGGCGATCCAGGTACTGCTTTATCTGAGCCTAATAACGTATTGATAAGCGAATCGACAGCAAAGAAATTATTTGGCGACCAGAATCCAATAGGACAAAGTATTAAATACGATAACAGGGTAGACTTAAAAGTTAGTGCTGTAATACAAGATTTGCCAAAAAATCAAAGCATGCAGTTTGATGTTCTGCAACCATGGGCTTTTTTTGAACAGGAAAATCCTTCCGAAAAAGAAAATGGATGGGGAGCAATTACCTGTTTAACCTTCTTTCAGCTTAAAGATAATGCTTCTTTAGATGCAACAAATGCAGCACTAAAACACTTCATCGTAAACAAAGAACCCGATTTAAAAGAAATGACCTACGAACCTTTTCTTTTTCCTTTAAGCAAATTTCACTTATATGGTGATTTTGACAATGGAAAATCGGTGGGGGGTAAAATTGATCAGTTGCGATTATTTGTTTTTCTGGCCATCTGTGTATTATTTATCGCCTGTATCAATTACATGAATCTTTCAACTGCTAAGTCGGAGAAACGTGCCCGTGAGGTAGGGGTTAGAAAGGCTTTAGGTTCTACCAGAAATACAATAATGGGACAGTTTATGGTAGAGTCAATACTGCTGTCTTTTTTAGCAATGTTAATTGCCTTTACGTTGCTTGAAGTCTCATTGCCTTACTTTAACAACCTGCTCGATATTGCGATCAAAATTAATTACAATGCTTATCAATTTTGGGGCTTATTACTTGTTATGGTACTGGTAACCGGTTTGCTTGCCGGCAGTTATCCTGCATTTTACCTTTCATCATTTATACCCGTAAAGGTATTAAAAGGCTTTAAAGGTTCAACGGGCTCATTATCAATCCGCAAAATACTGGTAGTAGTACAGTTTAGCCTTTCTATCTGCATGATTATTTCGGCAATTGTAATTTACAGCCAAATTCAGCACCTTAAAAATAAGCCCTTAGGCTTTGATCAGACTGCGCTGGTACAGATCGATTTAGAAGGAGAGTGGACAAAGCCACAGAAATTGCAGACTTTTAAAAATGAATTGCAGCGGGCAGGTGCTACAATTGCTGCAACAGAATATGCTGGCTCGTTTACAGATGGTGGTTCAATTACCAGTGATATTCAATGGCCAGGCAAGCCCAAAAATGATGTCTCGATTATTAATTATAGAAGTACAGGTTTCGATTTTGCCAAAACAACTGGTGTGAAAATTCTTGCGGGCAGAGATTTTGATCCTAAATTTTCGGCTGATACAGCTACATCTCTGCTCCTCAATCAAACTGCCGTTAAAATAATGGGGTTAAAAAACCCTGTGGGTACTGTTATCCATTGGGGCGATAATCCGCCACTTAAAGTGGTAGGCGTGGTGCAAGATTATTCTAACGAATCACTTGCTTCTAAAATACAGCCAACAGTTTATTATTACAATGTTAAAACGAGTCGGGTTTTACTGCTTAAACTCAATCCTAAGCAATCGCTTACTAATTCAATCGAAGCGATAAAATCGGTAAGTCAACGTTTAAATCCGGCTTATCCAATTGAAGTGAAACTGGTTAGTCAGGGCATGGCCGAAAAACTTAAGAGCGAAAGGTTGCTCAGTGTACTTTCCAATATTTTTGGAGGATTTGCCATTTTTATTTCTTGTTTAGGTTTATTGGGTTTAGCGCTATATACCGCTGAACAGCGCAGCAAAGAAATCAGTATCCGTAAAGTATTGGGCGCTAATCTTTCTGATATCCTGGTCCTTTTGAACAAAGATTTTATGAAACTGGTAATCATATCCAATGTGATTGCTATCCCGGTAGCTTATATTCTTGTTGCCAAATGGCTGGAGAAATATGATTATAAGATTACCATTAATCCATGGCCTTTTTTGCTTGCCCTTTTAACCTCGGTAATTATTGCCATTTTAACGGTAAGCCTGCAAACCTTTAAAGTGGCCAAAGCAAACGCTGTTGATGCACTTAAATATGAATAAGACCTGCGTGAGGCGTTTGGTGCTAAGCGTTTAAACGCTACACGCCAAACACTTTACGCCAAACCCTACGCCTTATGTTTAAATTAAACTTAAAAATTGCACTACGCAATCTCTGGAGAAACAAGATAATTACCTTCATCAATATTGGTGGCTTAGCTATTGCTTTAGCTGCATTTATTTTGGTAACCATGTATTTTACCTACGAAACAGGTTTTGACAAAGAAAATCCAAACTACAACGAAATTTACGTAGTAGGAAGACAGTTGCCTGATTTTAAGACCAATAATACTCCGCCACCATTGGGTAAAGCTATTAAAGCAGAAATTCCAGAAGTAGTTTCAGTTGGTACCATGAAAATGAGTTTTTTTGAATTTCCGGTTAGCAGCGATCATGGTGTTGTTTTTTTAAGTAAATGCCTCTATCTTGATTACGCTGCGGCAAAAATGTTTAACATTAAACCCAATGTCGGTTTAACTCAGCCGGAAAGTACAACCGAAAATCTGTTTTACCTCAGTAACGAAAATTATAAAACGCTTTTCCCCCATAATAAAAACGGTCAGCCTGAAATGATTTGGCTTGGGAGTAAATCGGCTAATATGACAGGTAAGTTGAGCGGAAGTATTTTTGCCGATCCCCACTCTAATATTACTTTCGATGCCATTTCATTGATGAAAGAAGTTGGGATAGGCGAAAACTATGGATACAACAACTACAAGACTTATATCCAGGTAAAACCGGGCACAGATATTCAGGCACTTGAAGCTAAAATTAATGCCCTTTATAAAAAGGAATTGCTTAAAGATGGAGAAGATCCCAATAATGAGACTTTTAAAGCAACAAAAGCCTTTCTTGATCCTTTAAAAAACCAACACCTTAAACCAAAGGCCGGTACCGATGCCAATTATAAAGTACTCGTAGCTTTGTCTGTTTTAGGGATCCTGATCTTGGTAATCGCCTGTATCAACTTTACCAATCTGAGTATAGCGCAGGCAACCAAACGGGCAAAAGAGGTAGGCGTTAAAAAAGTGATGGGTGCTTATCGCTTTCAGCTTGCTTTTCAGTTTTTAACAGAAATATTAATTCAGTGTTTAGCAGCGACGATATTAGGACTGATTATGGCCGAAATCATCTTGCCAAAATTTAATAACCTGTTCGTGGTCAATTTATCCATTTGGGTAGCCAATAGTGCTTTATTCTGGCAATTGCCACTTATATTAATTTTTATTACGCTGATAGCTGGTATTTATCCTGCCATGGTACTATCTGGATTTAAACCTGCACTTGTTTTAAAAGGTAATTTTCAAACCAGCAAACAGAGCTATTGGTTGCGCAACAGCTTATTGGTGGTGCAGTTTAGCGTAGCGGTAGTTTTTATTATAGGTCTGCTCATCATCAGTTCTCAACTAAAATACATGCGTACTCAGGATATTGGTTTCAAACCCGAACAAGTGGTGTACATTAAAAACCTCGCCTATTTCGTCTCGCCAAGCAAATTCGATCCTATAAGGGATAAAATGGTTAAGATTCCGGGGGTGAAATCGGTTACTGTTACCAATGCATTGCCGGACGGTTCTGATGGTGGAAAAAATAAATATACGGTTGATGGAAAAGAACAAAGTTTAAGTTTTACAGATGTAGATTTTGATTATTTTGAAACATTAGATATTAAGATTAAAGAAGGCAGAACATTTTCCAGAGAATTTAAAACCGATACGGCAAATTCTGCTATACTTAATGAAGCTGCAGTAGCGAAGTATGGATTAACCAACCCTGTAGGTAAAACCATAAAAGGCTGCCAGAATAAAGAATATAAGATTGTAGGCGTGATAAGAGATTTTAAAGCACTTGGATTTGAGAAAGCAGTACAGCCTACCATTTATGCAATAAATGATCCCTGCGGAAACCCTAAAACAGAAATTATGCTAAAAATAGAAGAAAGCAGGATGTCTGAAGTGCTGAGTACCTTAAAATCGCAATGGCCAGAGATTAACAAGTTGGATGGAGATAATTTCCGTTACCAATTTCTGGATGAAATGTATGGTAAACTCTTTAAAAAACAAGAACAATTACAATCTGTATTTTTTGCTGCTGCAATCCTCACCATTTTTATTGCAATACTGGGTTTATTTGCCTTTGCAAAATACATTACCACTGGTAGAATGAAGGAAATTGCAATAAGGAAAATTCTTGGTGCAAGTCATTTACAGATTTTCAAACTCATTAATAGTTCATTCTTTGTTATGGTGCTTATAGCCAATATTATTTCCTGGCCATTGGCGTACATATTAACCAAAAAGTGGCTCGAAACCTTTGCATATCGAATCGATCTGCCACTTTTCCCTTTTTTAATCAGTGCAGCGCTAACCATTTTGTTAACCATTATAACCGTAAGTATCCAGGCAAACAGTGCTGTAAAAGCAAACCCCGTTGATGCACTTAAATATGAATAAGACCTGCGTGAGGGCGTTAGGCGATCAGTGCGAATTTATCGCCTAAGCCCAAACGCTTAGCTATTCTCCGTTCGGAACCGTACAGGTACTGTTCATAAACGGACATTTTTTCTTTTTGTTTATTTGTATATGGTTGATATTTAGTTATTTATGTTTTGTTTTGCTCTTGGTATAAAATTGGCATAAACACTTGCAGATTTCATTTTACTAATTACTTGATATGTTTAAATTAAATTTGAAGATCGCTTGGCGAAACCTTTGGAAAAATAAAGGTTATACTTTTATCAATATTTTGGGCCTTTCCATCGGAATGGCAAGCTGCATCCTAATTTTTATTTTTATCCGTTATCAGCTAAGTTTCGATGAAAACTTTAAAAATGAAGACCGTATATACCGTGTAATAACCGGTTGGACAACACCCGATAATTTTTTCGAATCTGCAGGTACACCTCGACCTCTTCCGCCAGCGATGCGAAATGACTTTAAGCAGCAATTTGATAAAGTTGCTGCTATTCAGGCCGGAGGTGGAATTATTAAAGTAAAAGACGAATCCGGAAAAGAAAGAATTAAAACCTCCGAAAGCGCACATTATGCAGAGCCAGATTTCTTTGAGATCTTAAGCTTTAAATGGCTTGAAGGAAATCCGCGCCAATCACTAAGTCAGCCTAATACTGTTGTGTTATCAGATGAGATGGCCGATAAACTTTTCGGAAATTGGCATAAAGCAGTTGGGAAAAGCATTAATTTTCAGAACAAAGTAGACCTTAAAGTTACCGGTATTATAGAAAAAACACCCGATAACAGCTCTTTCCCACTTAAAGTAATCATCTCTTATAAAACTTATCAAAATCAGGGAAGGCCAGAGTCGACTAATTGGGGTACAGTTTCTTCTACTTCTGAATGTTATGTATTACTAAAAGAGGGTGCTTCTATTGATGATGCAAGTAAAAGCCTCCCTCAGTTTATTACTAAATACTATAAAAGAGATAATGTTTCGAAAGAAAGCCATAGGTTTCAACAGCTAAGAGATATCCACTATAATGCAGATCTGGGCAATTTTGCGAACAAAGTAATGCCGAAGAAAGAACTTTATGGATTGGCGATAATTGGTGCTTTTTTATTGTTGACTGCATGTATCAACTTTATCAACCTTGCTACTGCACAGGCCGTAAGCAGGGGGAAAGAAGTTGGTGTACGTAAAGTAATGGGTAGTTTGCGCAGGCAATTAATTGTACAGTTTTTAACAGAAACTTTAACAATAACGGTTATTTCGCTACTGGTAGGTTGCGTTTTAACAGAAGTAGCCTTGCCGGGCATGCAAAGTTTGTTTAAAGATCATATTTCATTTAGTATTATCGAGCACCCCATCATATTTGTGTTTATGGTTGTTTTGGTGTTGCTGGTAAGCTTTTTAGCCGGTTTCTATCCGGCAATGGTCATGTCTGGCTATAGCCCCGCATTAGCCATTAAAAATAAAATTACTGCGAATGCTGCAGGTTTAAGTTTGAGGAAGATTCTTGTTGTGGTCCAATTTGCAATTACTGTTATTTTGATTATAGGTACTTTGGTTGTACTAAGGCAAATGAGTTACATGCGAGAGAAACCCCTTGGTTTTATTCCTACGGCGGTAGCTCTGGTTGATGTTCCTTCTGATAGCATGGCAATTACCCGATACCATACTTTGCAGGATCAGATCAACAAAATTCCAGGTGTATTATCAACCAGCTATTGCAGTGCAGCACCATCTTCTGATTTCAATAACGAGAGTAATTTCAGGTACAATGGAACAGTAAAATCAACTTTTCAGGCCAACACCAAAACAGGAGACGAAAACTACTTTAAAACATTTGGTTTAGAAATTATTGCTGGTAAAGGTTTATCTAAGAGTGATACACTCAAAGATATTGTAGTAAACGAAACCATGTTAAAAAAGCTCAATGTAGTTAATTATAACGATGCGATTGGGAAATCCATCAGGATCAATGATAAAACAGGCAATATCATCGGTGTAGTTAAAGATTTTAACAACATGAGTTTGCATGAGCCTATTTCTCCGATTGTGATTAACAGTGATAAAGAATCGTACACCACTATAGCTGTAAAGCTTGATAGTAAAAGTATTTTACCTGCTATGCGGGCTATAGAAAAAACATGGAACACAGTACTGCCCGAATATGTTTATGGATCTACTTTTATGGATGATAAAATCAGTGAATATTATCAAACCGAAAAAATAATGGGAGCCCTCTTTAAGGTGTTTGCCGGGGTGATCATTTTTATTTCCTTTATTGGCTTATTTGGACTGATCTCTTTCGTGGCTACACAAAGAACCCGCGAAGTTGCCATCAGAAAGGTTTTGGGTGCTTCTACATTAGAATTGGTTAAAATGTTAAATGGTTCATTTCTATTGATGGTTTTTCTTGCCAATTTGGTAGCCTGGCCACTTGCTTATTTATTTGTTGCCAAATGGCTGGCCACTTTTACCTACCGCATTGATTTGAATATCTGGCCTTTTGTATTTGCCATGATTATTTCTATGGTCATTACATTGATTACCGTAAGCATCCGCTCGTATAAAGCAGCAGTTGCCAATACCATTGATGCACTTAAATATGAATAATACCTGCGTAAAGTGTTTGGTGGCCAGCGTGGATTTATCGCATTACGCCAAACGCATTACGCTAAATCATTTACCTTATGTTTAAACTCAACTTAAAAATCGCACTGCGAAGCCTGTTTAAAAACAAAGTTTATGCAGCCATTAATATTGGCGGTTTGGCTATCGGCTTAACAGCTTTCATACTGATGCTTTTATATGTCAACCACGAAGAAAGCTACGATACCTGGTCACCACAATTAAAAGATGTGTATCAGGTGAGAGAGAAACACAGTTTTTTTTCGCCTGATAATGAAGATCATTGGCAGGAGATAAACGATAGCCGGATGGCAAACCTGGTAAGGGAAAATATTCCACAAGCCCTTGCTGTTACCCGCGTAACGGCAGATTGGGGTTTTAGCAGTGGTTATTCAGTTAAAATTGCTCATGCCGATCCGGTTATGGTTACGGGGATGAAAGATGCAGACAGTAGTTTCTTTCAGGTATTTCCGTATGAGTTTTTACAGGGCGATAGCGAATCGGCTTTAAATGCTCCAAAATCGGTGGTATTAAAAGAAAGTTTAGCCAGAAAGTTATTTGGAACAGAAAAGGTATTGGGGAAAACGTTAAAGGTATTGATGTGGCGGAACGACCCAGGTACAGATTTAACGATTACAGGAGTAGTTGCTGATCCTGTAACGCCCCAAAGTGTTGGCTTTAATGCTTTAATGCGTACCGGTGAGGAAGATAAAGTTCCCGAATCTGCCGGTAACTTTCATTATTGCCAGATTTACACAAAATTAAACCAGGTAGCGGATACAGGCGCGTTAAATCAAAGTTTGTTGAAAATCTATACCGATTACCAAAAGAAATCATTGGTGCAGCGCAAGTTACAGTATAATGAGATCTATAAAAATGGTAAAACACCGGGTTTAAAGGTTATCCCTTTAAAGGATGTTCATTTAAATCCACCTTTTAAACTAAGTTGGGTAGAAAAGTTAAGGCCAGTAATTGGTATTTCCATCTTTTTGCTTGTTGTTTCGATCATAAATTTTGTAAATCTTGCTACAGCCCAATCGGTTCAAAGAGCTAAAGAAGTAGGAGTTAAAAAGGTTTTAGGAGTTTATAAGCGTGAACTTATTGCTCAATTTTTAGTCGAATCGGCCTTGCAGAGTATGATTTCTTTATTCTTATGCGTAGTGTTGATCGAAGTTGTGCTTCCGACTTTTAACCATCATTTTAATGTTCAGTTGAGTTTTTGGCTCAATCCACAGCTTAAAACGATGTTGATTCAACTAATTGGCCTTTTTAGCGTGGTGACTTTGCTTGCTGGTTTTTATCCTTCATGGGTATTGTCGAACTATAATCCGGTTGCAGTGCTAAAAGGAAGTTATGAAAGCGGATTAAAAGGTGTTGTGCTAAGGAATGGACTGGTTGTTTTTCAATTTGTGATTTCAATTACCTTCATTATAGCCATTGGCATTATGCATAGGCAAACCCAGTTTATGAGCAATAAAGATTTGGGTTTTGAAAGAGGGGAGCTGGTAAACATTAAGACTAATTATGATGAAAGCTTTGCAGAAAAACTTAGAAAAATTCCAGGTGTACAGTATGTTGCAACAACCACTCAGGTAATGGGAAATGCATTTAATGTGCCAGAAGAAATCATATACAAAGGCAAACAACTTAATATGAATACCGTTACCGTTAGTATGGATGCCTTGCCAAGCTTGGGTGTAAGGGTTCTTCAGGGTAGGTTATTTGCTAAAACCTATAAACAAGATACCATCAACACCGTTATTTTAAATGAGGCTGCAGCTAATCTGATAGATAAAAAACCGGTCGGAAAGTCTTATAGCATCAAGGACGGAGATAAAAGTTATGTTTTTCAGATTGTTGGTGTAATCAAAAATTACCATAATGAAGGGTTTGATAAAGCCGTTTTACCTACCATCTACAAGGTTACACATTTAGGAGGAACATCTTCTACCAATAATTTATTGTTACGTTTAAATACCTCCAACACTGGCGAAATTATGAAAAAAGTTCAGTCAGAATGGAAGCAGGCCTACCCCGATTATCCGATGGAATACAAAGCCATGGATGACGTTTTTGCTGATGTTTTAAAAGAAAACAATCGGTTTATAAATATGATTGTGCTATTCAGTATCTTGTCGGTGTCCCTTTCGTTGTTAGGCCTTTTTGCACTTTCTACTTTTGTAGCCAAACGTAGAACTAAGGAAGTAGCTGTAAGGAAAGTACTCGGCGCATCTAACCTGCAAATTATAAACTTGCTAAACAGATCGTTTTTGCTATTGGTGTTAATTGCAAACCTAATTAGCTGGCCTATTGCTTATATCCTCGTTAAAAAATGGCTCGATGGTTTTGCCTATAGAATTGATATGCCTGTTTACCCATTTTTGATTGCTACAATAGTTTCATTAGTAGTATCAGCATTAACGGTTAGTATTCAGGCCAGAAAAGCAGCCAATGGCGACCCTGTACACGCACTTAAATACGAATAAGAACTGCGTGTAGCGTTTGGCGTTTAGCGATAAAAATTTACGCTACACAGCCAGCCGCTTTACGTTAAACCCTAAAAATATGATACAACTTAATAACATCGAAAAATATTACGCAAACAAGGGCATTAAAAATTACGTGTTGCGTTTGGTTACCACAACAATTAAACAAGGAGAATTTGTTTCTATTATGGGCCCATCGGGTGCAGGGAAGTCTACTTTGCTCAATATTATTGGCATGCTTGAAGAACCAACTTATGGTTCGTATGAGTTTCTGGGCGAGGATGTAACTTCGTTGAATGAACGTAAACGCATTGAACTTTACCGAAATCATATCGGTTTTGTTTTTCAGGCCTACCACTTAATTGATGAAATGACCGTTTACGAAAATATTGAAGCCCCATTGCTGTACAAAAAAGTAGGTAGCTCAGAACGCGCAAGTAGAATTGCCGATTTATTAGACCGTTTTAATATTGTGGCAAAAAAAGATTTATTCCCGAATCAACTTTCTGGCGGGCAGCAACAATTGGTTGGTATCGCAAGGGCATTGGCCGCTCAACCATCTATAATTCTAGCCGATGAGCCAACAGGTAATTTGCAGTCGGCACAGGCAGAAGAAATTATGACATTGTTTAAAAAACTAAATCAGGAAGATGGAATTACCATTATCCAGGTTACACATTCCGAAAAAAATGCACAATACGGAAATAGGATTTTGCACATTGCCGATGGTGTAGTAAAAGAAGATGTGGCAGTAGGTTAAAACCAATTTATTAATTTAAGCTTTTGCTTAAGAGATAAACACAGCCTTTAATATTTCAGCTGTGTTTATCTAAATAGCATTGTCTGTATGCCGTATTATTAATCTTTGTGAAAAACTTCTTCCATATTGCTCCAGGTTTCGCCTTTAGCAGCAGCATCTGGTAGTGGGATCTGAGTTGGTGCGGTTTCTTTCCACCAACGTTGCGTAGTGGTATCAGCAGCCATCTTTTTCATATCAGCAGCAAAATCGTTTCCCGTATACTCGAAATAACTAAAAAGATACTGTTTGCCCTCAATTTCTTTTAAATAAATGGAATAATTATGGATGTTGCATGCTGTTATTTTTTTTAATACCCCTGGCCATACTGCAGCATGTAACTTTTTGTAATAAGCCATCTTTTCGGGTTTCAAACCTGTAATACTGCCATAACGTAACACTTTGTTTGTCGCATTTACTTCTGTTTTTATGGGTGTACAGGCAGTAACCATTAGGACAAAAGCCAAGACCAAGAAATACATTGTTTTTAAATTTTTCATGAGCATATAATTTGCTTTTTAATGGTTATAAAGAGGCTTTCTCATAACTTGTAATTTACTTCGAATTCGTCACGTTGTCCAAAGGACTCCTACAGAGAGCCTGTCGAAACACCTTTTAATACCTTAAAAAAGGTCCTTCGACAAGCTACCATTGACGTATTTTGCATATTATTAATCAATATTTTAACGGCTTTCGCATTTCCATCCAGCCGGGCCATAGCATTGTTTCCCCGTTCTACTTAAATCCGGCCTAACAAATTTTTCGGGCTGCACTGTTCTGGCCGCACAACTGGCTTCAAAAGAAAAATTTTCAGCCGGCATTTTTTGTTTCTTTTTGATGCCAAAAAGAAAGAGCCCTTCGGCGGCGGCGAGCCGAGACCCTGATGTATGGAAAAAGAAAACAATTGTACGGCACTCATATTGATTTTTATAAAATAAATTCCCCCTCAGGATGACAATTCTTTATTTATGATACAGCCTCATCGATCTATTCAATAACTGGAATGTTTTCGGCGTTTCCGTTTAATTCTAGGACAACAATATAATCTGATTGGTTGGACTGGTTGCCGGGAAGTTGTAAAGAAATGCCATCTTTTTGCTCCATATTAATGGTTTGTTTATTTAGCAGATATGCTTTTTTAACTTTTAAACCTGGGATAGCCTTTAAACTCAGCTTGGCCAGATTGGTGTTTAATACATGCACGTAAATTTTATCCCCTTTTCTGGTCGTTGCGTAATCATTGTTCGGTTGGAATGGGCCACCTTTTGTGCCATAAACGGCTTCACCATTGGTTTTTAACCAATCGCCGATTTCTTTTAAGCGTTCTGTTTGGCGGGCTTCAATTCTACCATCTGGCATAGGGCCTACATTTAATAAAAGATTGCCATTACCACCTGCTGTTTTCGAAATAATTTCGAGACATTGTTTTAGCGGTTTCATTTTATCGTTTGGTTTCCATGCCCATTGGTTACAGATAGTAAAACAGCTTTCCCAGGGCGTAAACATATTTAATTTGCCTACTACCTGTTCTGGCGTGTCGTAATCGCCTATCATTTTAGAAGCATCAATGTTTTTATTTTCCATTGCTGCAAATTCTTTTCCCAAGCGGTTATTGGTAATGATATCGGGTTTTAGCTGTTTTAGATATGCATATAAATCTTTACCCATTTCGTCTGTCCAGGGTTTTTCCCATTGGCCGTCAAACCAGAGCATATATGGATCATATTTGGTAATGAGTTCCTTTAACTGGTTTTTCATGTATAGCGCATATCGGCTCATATCTGATTTTGGATCGATCGTTTGGTTTTTTGGAGAATGGATCGGGTAATCTGGATGGTGCCAGTCTAATACCGAGTAATAGATACAGAACTTAATTCCCTGTTTTTTACAGGCTTCGTTTAATGCACCAACAATATCTTTTTTATAAGGTGTGTTGGTAATATTGAAATCAGTAAATGCAGTCGGCCATAAGCAGAACCCGTCATGATGACGTGCTGTAATGGTCAGATATTTCATTCCGGCATCTTTTGCTGTTTTTACAATAGCATCGGCATCAAATAGAACAGGGTTAAATTCTTTGTAGAGATTGTCGTAATCTTCTGTTGGAACCTGATCGCCACGGCTCCAGCCAATCTCAGTGCCGCGTACACTCACTGGTCCCCAATGAATAAACATACCAAACCGTTTATCCATAAAATCGTTCATTACTGAGGCATTTGTTTTGGTTTGCGCGTTAACACTGAAAAAGGTAATTAGTGCAACGAAGAACAAGAGAAATCTTTTCATATTCATATCAATTTTATTTAAAGTAGACATATAAAACACCCATTATCACCAGTAAAAGCACCGACAGAAATTTGTAGTTGCCTATCCCGCTCCAGCCTTTACTTTTAAGGGGTTCCCAAATAGAATTCCAGTAGAGGGCTTCACTTTGGGCGGTGTGTTTTACAGGGTAGATGTAAGAAAATATAACCTGTATAAATACACAGATGCAGAACAGGTAAAATGCCATCATCATGAAGGGGATTTTGCCGATTATAGTTTCTGTACCATATAATTTGTTTACCACAAAAACACTCGCCCCAATAATAGAACCGACCAGCAAAGTATATTGCGCCCCTTTAGCCGATGCTCTTTTCCAAAATACCCCTAATAAAAACACACAGGTGATAGGAGGGGCAATATGTGCGATTACATCATTTATACCTTCGAAAAGACTTTGATAGCTATTTAATAATGGCAACAGGCCTATTGAAACGGCTAAAGCAATGCCTGCCGACCAGCGACCTACACTAACTAATTTTTTATCGCTGGTTTCGGGCTTAAATCTTTTGTACAAATCATAACTGCTTAAGGTGGCGATAGAATTTAATGCACCCGCAATTTGACTCATTAAACCAGATAATAATGCGGCTACTAAAATACCCACCAATCCTTTTGGTAAAAGCTGGGTAATCATTAAGGTATAAATGCCTTTTGTATTTAATACCGTTTCGCCATTGGTGCCAACAGTTTGCAAACTCGATAAATCCATAGTTCCCGATTTATACAAGATATAAGCAAACAAACCGGGCAGCACGAAAATAAACACGGGCAAAATTTTGATGAAACCGCAAAACAAGGAACCTACACGGGCATGGTTTTCGTCTTTTGCGCCTAAAACACGTTGTACTATGGTTTGATCAGCACACCAGTACCAAATACCCAAAACCGGATACCCTAAAAATACGGCTATCCAGCTCATTCCACTCTTATCGCCAATCGGGCGTATCATACTGAGCTTATCCATGGCATTTTCTTTTTGCAGTATAGCCGTCATATGATCCCAGCCACCAACTTTATTCCACGCAAAAACTGTAATGATAATGGCGCCGGTAATCAACACCAAACTCTGTATGGTTTCGGTAACTACCACGGCCCTTAAGCCGCCAATAATGGTGTATAGTCCGGTTAGCGAGGCAATTACCACTATACTTACATACATATCTATGCCGAATAGGGTTTCGAGTACAATACCACCCGCTAAAAAAGAAAAGGCAATATGAATAATGATGGCCGATAGGATAGAGATGAATGCCAACCAGTCTCTACAGGCGCGGTTATACCTTCGCTCTAAAAAATCGGGTAAAGTAGAAATGCCCGAACGGATATAGAAAGGAATAAATAACAAGGCCAAAAGAATAAGGGTAAATGCCGCCATCCATTCAAAATTGCCATTTAAAAGGCCGCTGTCAAATCCGCTCTGTGCCAAACTTACCAAATGGAGACACGAGATGTTTGTTGCGAACAGCGCCAGGCCAATCATAGGCCATTTAAGCGATTTGCCCGCCAAAAAGTATTCTCTGCTGGTGGTTTCTTCGTTTTTCTTTTTTCTCGTTCCCGTCCATAAGCCTATGGTTACAATAAAAAGTATATAAGCAATGGTAATTACGATATCGGTTGTACTGATCATATTTGGTTAGATTTTGGGTTATTTTAAATCACAGCTGCTTCCCGCTTCTTGTGGAGTGATGTAAACTCCGTTTTCAATTTTAATCGGATTTTTAAAGTGTTGTTTTAAATGGGGAATATGTTCCAAAAATAAAGCTTCGTGGCCCATGGCAATATGATTAAACAGTACCAGATGCTGATGTAACTGCCCCATGTCGCCAACATGTGGTACAACCGGCACGCCAAATTTTTTGCACAATAAACTAATTGTAATGAATTCGCTAACGCCGCCTACACGTACTGCATCTACCTGCGCAAAACCCGTACAGCCACTTTGTAAATAGTTCTTAAAAATGATACGGTTGGGTACATGTTCTCCCAAAGCCAATTTAACAGGTGCTATCTCTCTGGCCAAAGTCTGGTGTGCCAGTACATCATCCGGGTGTGTAGGTTCTTCTACCCAGAAAGGATTCATATTTTTAAGCTCATTACATATTGAAATGGCTTGCGGTAGGGTCCATTGCTGGTTGGCATCTAACATTACTTTTGAGGTTTCGCCAGCAACTTCACGTACAATGTTTGCCCTTCTGATATCACGCTTCGGATCGGCAGATCCTACTTTAAGCTTCATTGCTGTAAAACCATTGGCAATAGCTTTTTTGCAGTTTTCGCGCACCTTTTCATCATCGTAATTAAACCAGCCTACAGAAGTATCGTATCCTGGATAACCGATATCAAGAATAGCTTTCCTCGATTTTTTGAAATCGGTTTGGCTTTGCAGCATGGCAATCGCTTCTTCTTTGGTGAGTACATCTTCCAGATAGGAGAGATCGAGCGTATTCACAATTTCTTCCGGACTTAAATCGATTAATAGTTTCCAAAGTGGTACGCCACGTTTTTTTGCCCATAAATCGTAACAGGCATTGGTTACAGAAGCTAATCCTAAATGTACAACACCTTTATGTGGCCCTAACCACCTAAATTGCTGTTCATTTGATAACGTGCGAAAAGTCTGTCCAAAATCGCTCATCAGTTCTTCAATATCTTTTCCCTTTAAGGTATTAGCATAAAACTGAGCGGCATTGCAGACTAAATCGTTACCAGCACCCAGGGTAAAGGCTAAGCCTGTTCCTGTTACGCCGTTTTCGTTGGTTAAATTGGTAACTGCATAAGAGTATTGAGGATCTTTATGTATAGCATCGCTGCCGGCTCCGGTTGATAGTTCAAATCGTTTGTCGCTAATTTCTATTTTGTTTATCATGTTAATAATCTGGATTATATGATGGTTCTGTATCCTAGTTCGGCTCCACCGCTTACCGGTAAAATAGTTCCTGTTATAAATCTGGCAGCATCGCTGAGTAAGAATAAGCAAGCATCTGCAATTACATCACCAGCTGGCATGTTACCCAGTGGTTGAAGTTTATCTAAGTAATGTTGTATTTCTTCTTTGTTGGGCTGTTCTTTGCTCCATGATTGCAGGGTTGGAGTATTAATCGCTGCGGGCGAAACGGCATTAACGCGAATTTTGTATGGCGCATAATCTAAAGCCATTGCTTTTGTTAAGGCATTAATTGCACCCTTTGTAGCTACATAGGCAGCATGACTATCTTGCCCTATGGTGCCTACCATCGAACTGGTATTTAAAATACAGCCCTTTGTTTTTTTAAGATGCTCGATGCCATGGCGGGTGGTATATAAAATGCTTTTTAGGTTAACATTCATCAACAAATCCCACTCAGCATCTGTAGTCTGATCGAGCGTTTTTGAAGGATGCGCAATCCCTGCATTGTTATGTATAGCATCTATAACACCAAACTTTTCGATGATCGTTTTAAAAGCATCTTTTACATCATTTTCGTTAACTAGATTGCAGGTTATGGCTATTTTTTGCGTGGTTTCGAATTCATTGAGCTTATTTTCGGCTATTGGGTTTTTATCAAGAATGCAAACAGTAGCACCAGCTTTTGAATAAGCCTTTGCACATTCCCAGCCAATACCATCGGCACCTCCTGTTAGTACAATAATTTTATGATGAAGCATGTTAGTTATTTGGTTAGCATTTGTAATAGCTAATTTATTAAGGAAAAAAGAGATTAACTGAGGTATAATTCGCTAATAGTGATGTTATATTAGCTGTTTTATTTAAATTATTTGTATTAATTGGTAATTTAAGATGTAAATGGTAAATTGGTTTTTTCATACCCAAATAGCCATCATAACTGAATGGTAAAGAAGATAGTCTATATCAAATGAAACCGATTTTTGCCAAAATACTCGATGGAAAAGTAAATGATGTTTACGGCATAAAGATTGTAAACGCGCCTTACTTTTCTACCGAATTCCATTTTCACGAAGAATGCCAGCTCACCTATAATGTTGAGAGTGAAGGGCGCCGCATGATCGGTGATAGTATTGAAGATTTTAATAACGAAGACATGATTTTTGTAGGCGCTAATTTGCCTCATGTATGGCACAATAGCCAGCAATATTTTAGCGATTTGACACCAAATATCCATGCACATTCAATTTCGCTTTTTCTCCATCCCGAAAAAATACTGGATATTTTTCATGAGCCAGAGCATATCCAGAAGCTTAAAAATTTTTTCCAACTGGCTAAACGTGGGATGAAATTCAACTTTTCGGCCAGAAAGGAAATAAAACCTTTGTTGTTAAAAATTGCTCAGGCAACAGAAGAAATAACCCGTTTAATTGGGGTGCTAGAAATTTTAAACCTGCTTTGTCAAAATAAAGATTATGTGTTACTGGCGAGTCCGGGCTATACCAATAACTATCAGTTAAAAGATAATGATAGGATGGACAAAATTTTGAAATATGTTTTTGATAATTTTAATAAAGAGATCTTGTTGGTAGATGCTGCCGAGATGACCAATATGAATAAACAGGCTTTTTGCAGGTATTTTAAGAACCGTACACAGAAAACTTTTGTCACTTTTGTTAATGAAGTAAGAATTGGGCATGCCTGTAAATTAATTGCCGAAAGTGATCACCAGATAAGTGAAATGGCTTATATATGTGGTTTTAACAGTCTTTCTAATTTTAACAAATTTTTTAAGCTCGCAAAAGGCGTTACCCCAAAAGAATATAAAAAAATGTTGATTGCAGATTGATGAGGTAAAAAATTACTGAATGAAGAATGTTCTTTTAAAAGACCTCCTTTAAACAGACTAATCTTTACTAAATCCTATATTTGCAACATGCAAAAGTCCTTTATCGATCAAATGGGCAGGGAAATTTCCATCAATTTTCCACCTAAGCGGATTGTTTCTGTTGTACCCTCACAAACAGAATTGTTATTTGATTTGGGATT
Organism: Pedobacter sp. Bi27; assembly: GCF_918698255.1. NCBI lineage: Bacteria > Pseudomonadati > Bacteroidota > Sphingobacteriia > Sphingobacteriales > Sphingobacteriaceae > Pedobacter > Pedobacter sp. Bi27. The sequence continues at coordinate 460,299 of NZ_CAKKMW010000001.1, read as the reverse complement.
GGATAAGGAAATTATCGGATTGACCAAATTTTGCATCCATCCGATAGAAAAGTTTGCAGAAAGAATCAAGGTTGGTGGAACAAAAAAGCTTAACATCGATTTAATCAAAGATTTAAAACCTGATTTGATTATTGGCAACAAAGAAGAAAATACGCAAAGTGATATAGAAGAGCTCGCAGCAGGTTTTCCGGTTTGGATGAGCGATATTTTCACTTTGGATGACGCGATGAAAACCATTGGACAGATAGGGGAGCTTGTAGATCGTGAGCCAGAAGCTAGTTACCTTAACCATTTAATTTCTGCCGGATTTAATGATCTGAAAACACTTGCACTTCAACAGCATATTGATAAAAAGGTTGCCTATCTCATTTGGCGCAAGCCCTACATGGCTGCTGGAAAAAATACCTTTATTGATGATATTCTGCTGGTTAATGGTATGACGAATGTGATTACGCAAGAACGTTATCCATCGGTTACACTAGAGGAACTGAAAACTTTAAATTGCGAACTGATCCTACTGTCGTCCGAGCCTTATCCTTTTGGAGAAAAACACATTGAAGAGATTCAGGCGGCCATTCCTGAAGCAAAAATTATACTGGTAGACGGAGAAATGTTTAGCTGGTATGGAAGCAGATTGGTTAAAGCCGTGCAATACTTTTTTGAGTTTCAGAAGCAAATTATTAGCTTTTAAAGGCAAATTTTCATAATTTGTAGCAGACCGTTAAGTTATCCCGTTATCATACCATTACAATAAAAATCATAATCCGATGAAAAAAGTATTAATACTATCCCTGTTCGTAGCCGTAATTTCCAGTTGCAGTTCAATGAAAAACGGAGGAAACTCAACTACAGTTACTGCAAGTGGAACAATTGAAAAATTAGGCATGACTACGTTTCAGTACGGGACACATTTATTAAAAGCCGACAATAAAACTTACGCCTTAAAAAGTGCAAGTATAAATCTAGATACCTATTTAGATAAGAAGGTTACTATAAAAGGGAAAAAGGTTTCTGGCTATCCATTAGAAGGCGGACCTGAATTTATCGATGTAACGCTAGTGAAATTTTGATACCTATCTGGTTACGATAATGGCGTCATCTCCGAATCCTAAAGCTTCACCCATGGTTCATTAACTTTCTGATGCATTAAGATTGCCAGTTAAGCTGGCAATGACGGAAAGTGCTAAGGGGACTGCAAAGATGTACGCACGACCATTGAAATTAAATTTTGTTTCTTCATAAAGTATTGCAAAGATTTGATTATTCAATTTAGTTTCTATCTTTGCAATCCTTAAAACATCCTATCTGCGGAAGTGGCGTAATTGGTAGCCGCACCAGACTTAGGATCTGGCGCTTCACGGCGTGGGGGTTCGAGTCCCTTCTTCCGCACAACAAGATCAACCGTTCCGATTTAAACATCAGAGCGGTTTTTTTATGTTTCCGCAGGAACGTTTGATATTTTAACCATTGATAGTTCACCTATCCTTGCCACCTAAACCCGATGGGAGCGGCACGCAGTAAAGCGTACAGCGGGATTGCATTACCCTAAACGCTACCGAACCTGCTTTCCAAAGAAATAAAGGCTTAATTTATTATGATAAACAAACGCCATGTTTTATTGCAGCAATAACGCTGTTTCAAGTTACAAGTCTCATGGTCTCTATCACGACAAATCATTGCGAAAGTCTCTGTTATTAAAATTTTTCTCCTTAAAAATTAAAGAGTTAGCGGTTTTTGATCGAAATAATCAATAAAATATTGCCGATGCCTTTTGATTATTCAATCTTGTTTCTATCTTTGCAGTCCTTACAACATCCTAACTGCGGAAGTGGCGTAATTGGTAGCCGCACCAGACTTAGGATCTGGCGCTTCACGGCGTGGGGGTTCGAGTCCCTTCTTCCGCACAACAAGATAAAGGCCGTTCCGATTTAAAAATCGGAACGGTTTTGTTTTTAAAAACATTGATTAATAAAAATTGATGTGCTGTGCCGGTTGTGGCGATATATGGTTTTTCTCAAATCTCATATCTCATATCTCCCGTCTAAAGCACATCTTACTATATCTCAGAAAAAATGAATATTACACAGGAAAAAACCGGCAACTTAAATGCTGTTGTAAAAATCAAAATCGCACCTGCTGATTACACTGGAAAAGTAGAGAAAGCCATTAAAGATCAAGCTAAAAAAGCACAATTACCTGGTTTCCGTAAAGGAATGGTTCCTGCTGCCCACATTAAAAAAATGTATGGCAAAAGTATCTTGGTAGAAGAGGTTAACAACTTGTTAAACGATACTTTATCTAACTATATCGCGGAGCAAAAATTAGAAATTTTAGGTCAGCCACTTCCTAAAATGGATGATGAACGCGAATTTAAATGGGATAATACAGATGATTTCGAATTTGATTATGAGTTAGGTTTAGCACCTGCTTTTGATGTAAATCTTTCATCTAAAGATAAATTTACCGAATACGTAATTAAAGCTGATAAAGAAACTTTAGAAAGCCGTATCAAAAATATCCGTCGTAGCTATGGTAAAATGACTAATCCTGAGGTTTCTGCTGATGATGATGTACTTTACACTGAATTAACTCAGGTAGCTGCAGATGGTACTGCTGTTGAAGGTGGTATCACCAGTACTGCAACTGTTCGTTTAGATCAGATTAAAGATAAAAAAATCCTTAAATCGTTAATCGGTTTAAAGAAAGATGATGAAGTAACCATCGATATCCAAAAAGCATTAGAAGATGCTGCGGTAATCGCTAAAGCTTTAAATATTTCGGAAGAAGAGGCTGCTGAGTTAAAAGCAAACTTTAAACTTCATGTTAAAAACGTTAACCGCTTAGAAGAGTCAGACTTAAACCAAGAGTTTTTTGATAAATTATTTGGTGAAGGTACTGTAACTGACGAAGCTGGTTTCAGAGCAAAAATTACTGAAGAAGTAGAAGGTATGTTTAAACAAGATGCTGAGCGTAAATTATCTAACGATATTTATGAAGCACTTTTAACTAAACACAATTTCGAATTGCCGGATGAATTTTTACGTCGCTGGTTAAAGGCTACAAACGAAAAATTAACCGACGAGGAGTTGGCAGAAGGTTATGATGATTTCGCTAAAAACCTTAAGTGGACTTTAATCGAAAACAAAATCATCAAAGATAACAGTATCGAAATTAAATATGAGGATGTAGTTCAGGCAGCTAAAGCTAAATTAGATGCACAGTTTAGAATGTACAGTCCAAGCCCACTTCCTGAGGATCAATTGGCTCAATATGCCGTTCAGTTTTTACAGGAAAAAGAAAATGCAAACCGTGTTTTCGAAGAGGTAAAAGCATTAAAAACTTTCGAACAAATCAAATCTGTAGTTACTTTGGAGCAAAAAGATATTGATTACGATAAGTTTATTGCGCTGGATAAAAAGTAAGGCGTTTGGCGTGAGGCGCTTTGAAAATGACTGTGCTATTCCTATATTTAGTTATGGCTCAATTTAAATTTCAATCGCTCGAAGTTTGGCAGTTGTCAATCGCAATAACTGATAAATTACTTGATATAGCTGACCGATTGTCAGTTGATAAAAAATACAGATTTGCAGAGCAGCTCAATGGGGCTGCTCTTAGCATATCTAATAATATTGCCGAAGGCTCAGGCTCGGTTTCCAATAAGGAATTCGCTCATTATCTGAATATTGCGCACCGTTCTGCATTTGAGAATGCAAATATTTTAGTAGTTTTAGAAAGAAGAAAATATATTTCTGACATAGAACTGAATGATTATCTAGAAGAATTAGATAAATTGGCACGGAAATTAACCAACTTCAGGAAATATTTATTAAAATAACTCGCGTATTTGGTTTAGGCTTAACCCGCTTATCGCAAAACGCCAAACTCTATAAACATGAACATAGATTCACAAGAATTCAGAAAATTTGCCGTTAAACATCAGGGGATTGGCGGTTTACATGTAGATAAATTTATTGCTCAGGCCAATCTGAACCCTAAGAGCATGACACCATATATCATTGAAGAACGCCAGTTGAATGTAGCGCAAATGGATGTTTTTTCTAGGTTAATGATGGACCGTATTATCTTTTTAGGTGATGCGATTTACGATCAGAATGCCAATATCATTCAGGCTCAGTTGTTGTTTTTGCAATCAACAGATGCCGATAGAGATATTCAGATCTACATTAACTCGCCAGGTGGCTCGGTTTACGCAGGTTTAGGTATTTATGATACCATGCAATATATACAACCAGATGTAGCTACAATCTGTACGGGTATGGCCGCATCAATGGGGGCAGTTTTATTGGTGGCAGGCGCAAAAGGAAAACGTGCTGCATTACCTCACTCAAGAGTAATGATTCACCAACCATCAGGAGGTGCACAAGGTGTAGCATCTGATATGGAGATCAACCTGAGAGAGATGTTGAAATTGAAAAAAGAATTATACGATATTATTTCAGAGCACTCTGGGCAAACATATGATTGGGTAGAGAAAGCTTCAGATCGTGATTACTGGATGACAGCTGACGAGGCAAAAGGATTTGGTATGGTTGATGAAGTGTTATCGAGAAACGCAAAAAAAGATGGCGAAACAAAATAAAGAATCCCGTTGTTCATTCTGCCATTCTGGCAAGCATGAAACGTTAATGTTGATTGAAGGCATGGATGCGTTTATTTGCGATAAATGTGTAACCCAGGCCAATCAATTGCTTGCGCAAGAATTAGGGACCAAAGGGACAAAAAATATTCAAGAGGCGATAAATTTATTAAAGCCTCTTGAAATTAAACAACATCTTGATCAGTATGTTATTGGTCAGGATGATGCTAAAAAGGTATTATCCGTTGCCGTTTACAATCACTACAAACGTTTAAATCAAAAAGTTGATAAAGACGAGATTGAGATCGAAAAATCAAATATCATGTTGGTGGGCGAAACCGGTACAGGTAAAACCCTTTTGGCCAAAACCATTGCGAAAATTTTGCATGTGCCATTCTGTATCTGCGATGCAACTGTTTTAACTGAAGCAGGTTATGTAGGTGAAGATGTTGAAAGTATTTTAACGCGCTTGCTTCAAGCTGCCGATTATGATGTAACAGCTGCTGAACGTGGTATCGTTTACATTGATGAGGTTGATAAAGTAGCGCGTAAAAGTGATAACCCATCCATTACACGTGATGTATCGGGAGAAGGTGTTCAACAGGCTTTATTGAAAATTTTAGAAGGTACGGTTGTAAACGTTCCACCTCAGGGCGGACGTAAGCACCCGGATCAGAAAATGATTCCGGTAAACACGAATAACATTCTATTTATCTGTGGCGGGGCATTTGATGGTATTGAACGTAAAATTGCCAACCGTTTACGCACACAGGCTGTAGGTTATAAAGTAAAGAAAGATGAGACAGTTTTAGATCTTAAAAATCTTTATAAGTATATTACACCTCAGGATTTGAAATCTTTTGGATTAATTCCGGAATTAATTGGTCGTATACCAGTTCTTTCTCACTTAAACCCATTGGATAAAGAATCTTTAAGAAACATTTTAACTGCACCTAAAAATTCATTGATCAAGCAGTATGTGAAGCTTTTTGCTTATGAAGACGTAAAGCTTGTTTTTGATGAAGATGTTTTAAATTTTATTGTAGATAAAGCAATGGAATATAAATTGGGTGCACGTGGGTTAAGATCGATCTGTGAAGCGATTATGTTGGATGCGATGTTTGATACACCAACACAGACGGATGTCAAGGAATTGCACATCAATCTCGATTACGCGATAGAGAAATTTGAAAAGGCCGACTTTAAAAAGTTGCAGGCCGCTTAAAAATTCAATCCTCTCGCGAAAGCGGGGGGATTTTTTTTTAATACAATATTTGTTAACGCTAAGCGCCAAGCGCTATGCTCAAAACTAAAAGAATATGAACGAAGAAAAAGACGTAAAAAAAGACGATGAAATAGTAGAGAAATCGAAAAAAGTAAAAGAAGTAGAAACACCTGTTAAATCGGGATTAAAATCGAAAGATGAAATTGTTAAAAATTGGTTGCCACGTTATACTGGCAGACCCTTAGATCAATTTGGTGATTATATTCTGCTGACTAATTTCAGTAAGTACGTAACCATGTTTTCCGAATGGAACGATAATGCACCGGTTATGGGGTTAGATAAACCGATGCAAAGTGTTACCGCAAATGGCATTACGATTATCAATTTTGGTATGGGAAGCCCCTTGGCCGCAACCATGATGGATTTATTGACGGCCATTAAACCTAAAGCTGTTTTGTTTTTAGGTAAATGTGGTGGTTTAAAGAAGAAGAACCAATTAGGCGATTTAATTTTGCCTATTGCCGCGATCAGGGGTGAAGGTACATCGAATGATTACCTGCCGGCAGAAGTACCTGCATTGCCAGCATTCGCCTTGCAGAAAGCGATTTCTACAACCATACGCGATCATGGCAGAGATTATTGGACCGGAACCTGTTATACCACCAACCGGAGGGTTTGGGAGCACGATAAAGAGTTTAAAAAATACTTGAAAACTTTAAGGGCTATGGCAGTAGATATGGAAACAGCTACGATTTTTACTACGGCTTTTGCCAATAAAATCCCAGCAGGCGCGTTACTATTAGTTTCCGATCAACCGATGATACCAGAAGGTGTTAAAACTGCCGAAAGCGACAGTACTGTAACTGAGAAATATGTAGAAACGCACTTAAGAATTGGTATTGACTCGTTGAAACAGTTAATCAATAACGGGTTGACGGTAAAACATTTGTTATTTTAATGTGTAATAATTAAGCAGACCACAAAGACTCAAAGCACACCAAGATAATTTAATCCTTGTGTCCTTCGTGTCTTAGTGGTAAATCGCTATGCTTATGCTATACGTCCCGGCAAGTAGCCGTATAATATCAAATCAGCTTCATTCTGGATGGTGTAATTGCACCTGTTATGCAGCAGTACAATCCGGTCAGAAATAGCTAAAATGGATTTATAGTAATGATCTGTAATGATGAAACCTTTATATGCTTTTGCACTATCAATGTGGTTCTTTAGCTCATCTACCCACAATGGTGATAATTGAGAAAAAGGCTCATCAAGCAATACATATTCGGCATTGCTATAAATCATCAAGAGGCATTCTAAAAAACGGCGTTCTCCACCAGATAAGTTGTAAAATTTTGAGTTTAAATGATTTTTGACAAATTCGACCTGATGAAGTTCGGCTCCATGTTTTTTACAAAAGATATCAATGGCCTGCGAAACATTAATCTGGTCTGGAATGAAATTATCCTGTGGTAAATAAGAAAGGTTTTTAGATAAGTAACCTTTAGTATAAACCCTATTATTTATATTGAGGTATTTAAAGTTGGCTTTTACACTTCCAAAAATAATTTTTAACAAGGTCGATTTACCCGACCCATTTCTACCTAATAAGCCAACCACTTCACCAACTTCGCAGTTTATATAAACGCTGCTTAATACTTCCCGATCTGCAAAAGATTGGTTAACACTGTCGATAAAAAGTCTTTGCATATAGATGAAATGATTAAGATTCCGATAAAAACAATTAAATCATATAAAATCAGGTTTGTCATGATTTTTCTGAAGCCTATACCCTGATTTTTGAAAAAGTATGTAGTAGATTGATAAAACATGAAATATATAGCAACAGAAAATAGCCAGCCGATAAGTTTGATGAATAGGGCAAAGGAATAGATTCCTGGCTCCTTAAAGCCATTTAAAATGAAAAATACCGATGTGAGCAAGCTGACCAGTACATTCCATAAAAAAATGGGTTTGTATATAGTTAAAGATTTTTTGAGTAGACCAATCGACATGACTTAAAGATATAAAATCATAACGATAAACTTAGTTATAACTAAACAAAAAAGATTGCCAATGTGTAATCGTCATTTCGACCGTAGCGTTCCAAAGGAACTCCTTCAGAGGGAAAATCTAATAACAAAAAAAAGATCGGCTAATAGCCGATCTTTTTTTGTTTATATGAACTTAGTCTCTTATCCTAAATAAGATTTTAAGATTTTACTTCTTGAGGTATGACGTAAACGCTGTAACGCTTTATCCTTAATCTGACGAACACGTTCGCGGGTTAAATTAAATTTCTCTCCAATTTCTTCTAAAGAAAGGGGATGGTTAGAACCTAAGCCGAAGAATAAAACGATAATTTCTCTTTCTCTTTCAGTTAAAGTAGATAAAGAACGTTTAATTTCTTCTGATAAAGATTCATTAATCAATGAGCTATCTGTATTTGGTTCGTGGTTTTCCAATACATCTAATAATGTATTTTCTTCACCTTGAACAAATGGAGCATCCATTGATACGTGGCGGCCCGAATTACTAAGTGTGTCCGAAATTTTATCCACTGTAGTTTCTAAAATATCGGCAAGTTCTTCAGGAGAAGGCTCACGTTCGTATTCTTGCTCTAATTTAGAGAAAGCTTTACTGATTTTGCTTAATGAACCTACCTGGTTTAAAGGTAAACGTACAATACGGCTTTGCTCGGCAATTGCCTGCAAAATAGATTGACGAATCCACCAAACAGCATAAGAAATGAATTTGAAACCTTTAGTCTCATCAAAACGTTTTGCCGCTTTAATTAAACCTAAGTTACCTTCATTGATTAAATCGCCTAAGGTTAGGCCTTGATTCTGATATTGTTTTGCAACAGATACAACGAAACGCAAGTTGGTCTTAGTCAATCGCTCTAATGCAGCCTGATCGCCCTCACGAATCTTCCTTGCTAAAATTACTTCCTCTTCTGCTGTTATTAAATCTACTTTGCCAATTTCGTGTAGGTATTTATCTAATGACTGACTTTCACGGTTGGTAATGGATTGCGTTATCTTGAGTTGTCTCATTTATACGAATTGTGTGCTCTTTAATTATTGAGTGTGCAAAGTTACGAAATTGTATAGCAATCCGAAAGGATAAAATGCTGAAAATGTTACTGTTTGCACAAGTTTTTTACAGTTTTACTTATAGCAAAAACCATTCCAAACAAAATTCTGACATTGTCTGTCTGAATAACTGCATAATAATTGTGTTGCGAGTATTATTTGTTGTAAATCAATAAATATATTTTGATTTGTAATAATTTATTATGTATGTTTGTACTATAAATGATTGAATAAATATGACGTTTCTTAATTTTTCAACTATTTAAAGCAAATAATAAAAGTCATTATTATTGGGTGTTTTTAATCATGTAGTTTTTGTCAGGTTATACAAGTTGTAAATAGAGAATAGAAATTCAACAAGAAAACGATTTAACGATATAAGCCCATGCCCATAATTGTAAATTTAGATGTAATGTTAGCCAGGCGTAAAATGTCGTTAACCGAATTAAGTGAACGGGTAGGGATAACGATGTCTAATTTATCGATACTCAAAACAGGTAAAGCAAAGGCTGTCCGTTTGGAAACGTTAGAAGCGATTTGTAAAGCTTTAGATTGCCAGCCAGGTGATATTTTAGAATTCCGCGTAGATTAACATACAAAGTCTAGAAGGGGTCGAGCGCAGGAAAGACTTTGTAAGTTTAGCGATAGGTTTTTTGCCGGAGTACGGCGGACCCATGTTAAATAAACCTGATAGAACGAAAATACTTTTTGACTGTAGTGCCCATAAATTTTGTAGCCATGCTGAGGTACGAAGCATCTGCACCCGATTAAACAGATGCTTCGTGCCTCAGCATAACAGTTGTTGTTTAAAAAGATTGATTGATAGCAGGCTTCCGAAACTGAAATGTGCAGAGCTTGCTTTCCAAGAAAAATATTGACCACCTAAGACACCTTAGTACATTTAAGTCGATTGCTATCGAATTGCTGGTAATGATAGGTTAGAGAGCACCCCGTCCTGCGGACAGCCCTCTAAAAGCGGGGAATAAAAAAAAACCTTCCAGTTTTCACTGAAAGGTTTGTAAATTATGATTAATGCTTTAAGCTTTAGTCTTTTTGCTTTAAGCTTATTAAGCTTGTTCAGCCAATACTTTAGTAACTAAATCTGCAGCTTCTTTTAAAGCGATTGCTGAGTAAACCTGAAGGCCAGACTCATCAATTAATTTTTTAGCTTCTTCGGCATTTGTGCCTTGTAAACGGCAGATAATTGGCACTGGAATGTTGCCGATTTCTTTATAAGCATCGATTACACCTTGCGCAACACGGTCGCAACGAACAATACCGCCAAAAATGTTGATCAAAATTGCTTTAACGTTAGGGTCTTTTAAAATGATGTTGAAAGCTGCTTTAACTGTTTGTGCATTAGCAGTTCCGCCAACGTCTAAGAAGTTAGCAGGCTCACCACCGGCCAATTTAATAATATCCATGGTAGCCATGGCTAAACCAGCACCGTTAACCATACAACCTACGTTACCATCAAGGTTAACGAAGTTTAGGTTAGAAGCACTTGCTTCAACTTCCATTGGATCTTCTTCCGTAACGTCGCGCATTGCTGCATAATCAGGATGACGGAATAAAGCGTTTTCATCCAGATTCACTTTAGCATCAACTGCAATTACTTTATCATCAGAAGTTTTTAATACCGGGTTGATTTCGAACATTGAAGAATCGGTAGCTTCGTAAGCTTTGTATAAAGCGGTTACAAATTTAACCATTTCTTTATGTGCAGCACCACTAACGCCTAAGTTAAAAGCTACTTTACGGGCTTGGAAGCCTTGTAAGCCAACTTTAGGGTCGATTTCTTCTTTGAAAATTAAGTGCGGCGTGTGCTCGGCAACTTCTTCGATATCCATACCACCTTCCGTACTGTACATGATGATGTTACGGCCTTTTGCACGGTCTAACAATACCGAAATGTAGAATTCTTTGGTTTCAGAAGCACCCGGATAATAAACATCCTGAGCAACTAAAATTTTACTCACTAATTTACCTTCAGGACCGGTTTGAGGAGTCACCAACTGCATACCAATAATATCGGTTGCACGTTGTTTAACTTCTTCAAGGTTTTTGGCTAATTTAACACCACCACCTTTACCGCGGCCACCTGCGTGGATTTGCGCTTTAATTACAACCCAGTCAGAATTGTAATCTATTTTCAGTTGCTTAGCAGCCTCAACAGCTTGCTCAGGAGTATCGGCAACTATTCCTTCTTGAACGTTAACACCGAAACTTTTTAATATTTGTTTACCCTGGTATTCGTGAATATTCATTTGCTACAAAATTTGCCCAAAGCTACAATTTCAAACCCTTTAAACAAATAGCAATTGCTGATTTTTTCAGAAAATGAACGTTTTATGTTAATCTGGAAAAGTGATGTGGTACACAAGCTGATTATTGGGCCTTAACCTCAATAAAGAAGCAGATGTAGCTATTCTACAATACTTTTTTTGCTAAATTTTTAATTTCATCTTTGAAGTTCTTGTCGAAGACAGTTTTTAAAGCCCCTGTTTTTAAGTTGTATGTAAAATATTCAACCTCATCCTTATCATCAAATTCTTTATCTCCATTAGTATCCTTTATCAAATCCATTAATATTAAATCATGTTTGTCGTCTATTTTCCAGCTACTTACATCATAGTTGTTTGGAGATATCCGGATAAATGATTTTCCCTCCAGGTTGGAGAGGTAAAGTTTACTAGGATCTTTGTCTGTTAGCTTTTTATTGCCATCATAGTCAGAATCGGTAATGTTATAGTAGATAAACTGATCGGATAAAGTATTTTGATTATTTGGACTATGTTCTGAATGACCAATATTGAAGGAATTGATAATAATTTTTTCTTTAGTCAATAATTCGCTTTTACCTGAAATAACGTTGTGAAAGATGAGGTTCCAATGATTGGAATTCACGTCTCTTTTATAACTATCGTAATCGCCATCATTTAATCTTAATGGGTATAGCAGAATATCTGTTTTACCAATGATAATTGGAGAATCATATTGTATTTTAGGCTGACTTTTCGTTTGAATGTTACTTGTTTCATCCGTAGAAATGGTTTTAATTTCCTCAGTGCAGGATGATGCCAGTATGGTAAAACTTAATAAAGTTATTGAGCTAATTTTTTTCATTGTCGTTAATTTTGATTTAAGGTGAGTATAGCCAATAAAAGTGCTTATTGGCTTAAGATCAACCATATTAGGTCGTACTTGGAAATGGCATTATACATTTGTTTTAAAAATGTGCTAACTTCCTGCAATTGGCGACCCAAAAATTCCAACAGCCATTTCTGCCCAGATTAAAAACAATGCAATTAAAATTACAATTAGGACTATGGTTCTGCTGGTGCCTGTTTTCATGTTTCTAATTACAAGTTCAATGGCTAAACCTGTACTAAGCAATAATATTCCAGCGGCAACAAAATCCCTTAAGTCCCACTGTACCTCATTTGTAAATTGCATGGCTATTAAAGGAATAGCCAGTATTGATGCTATTACGCTTAAAATAATGATGATTCTTAGTTTGCCTGAATTTAATGTTTCTTGATTTTTCATGATTTTTATATTTATAATGTGTTTTAATTAGTCTACTTAGTTTGATTCCTTTGCTTCCCGATGCAAAACAGCACCAGGAAGACTAAATCCAACAAAAGTTTAGCAAAGGAGAGAGGTTAATTATTGTTATGAGTTAACAAAATAAATAAGGATGCTTTTCCGGTCGTTTAAAAAACCGATGTAGCAATTTTGGCCTACATAATTTGTTTTGTGCTGTTTGATCATTATAATATTTTTTATCTGTTCTTTGTCTAAAATATCGTTCAATGTATCTGAATAAATAAAGTCTGCATTGTAAAATGATTTATCATTAGAAATTTTTTCATACAACCTCTTATAATCACCAACCGATAGTTCCATCAATGATGCAGAACAATAATCACCATGTAAATCGGGGTAACTAGCAGACTTTTTAACAATTTTGGCGGATGCAGGAGCAGCGATTCCAATTACAGTTTTATATTCTTCCGTATAGAAAGAATCTTCTGGATAAAAAGCCGTGAAGGCTGAATAAAATATCCACAACTGTAAAATACTTAATGAAATGATTAAAGTATATTTTAATCCCTTTACCAATTTCCTTTTTAATATTATGCAAATAAAAATTATTGGAAGTAGAGAAATGAAAAAGATTAATAAAACCGCCATTATTAATAAGAAATAATTCATAATTTATTCGTTTAATTTTCAAAATAACCTTCAAAGCATTGTTGCCCAATAGCCCCACCGCCAAATTCTAGTGCAACTTTTTTATTATACAAAATGTGTGTACAACCATCACTATATTCTTTTTTCAGGCTATCCGTCATTGGTTTATCGAAAAGATTATAGAAATACATACCCATGCCGCTTCTTTGATAACCAATTGTAAAGGGCTCTTTATTCTCTACAGAAATGCAGTTAGCATAGTCTAATTTCTTTTTTACAGTTGCCAATGTTTCCTTTGTCCAATGCAATACACGCAGCAGAGAGTCCGTTTTTTTTGAATTAATATTAATATCCCAGTTTCTCGAATCTCCATTTTTGTCAGAAAGGTGAAAAATGAACAATGAATTATTGCTTTCAAACTCTAATGTTACTGACTTGCCAACTGGGATTATGGATTTCATATATTTTTGTAATTTATTAATCTCTTTACTTTTAATTTTGTAATTTTCTATTAAATCCTTCTTGCTGTAGCTTTGGTCGAATGATGACACAAAAGTTATGAACCCCCAAACCACATAGCTAATAAAGATCAGTGCTCCAATACCTACAGAAATAAGCCCCCACTTCAAAATTTTATTCACGTTATACTTGATCTAATTTTTATTATCTCCAAAATATTCTGCTGTATTCCAATCCTGCAGGTTCCATGATAGCCAGCTTACGCTTTCGTAACGTTCTTTAAAATAGCCAATACGTCTGTCCAACTGGTCTCTATAAAAGTCTGCTGTTTGGGGCTTGGCAATTTCTCTTCCGTTTAGATCTTTAGAAGGAGTATAATCCAGTTTTGATCTGTTTTTATATAAAATGGGCAGGGTCTTGTCTGATAATGATAGTAGGTAATCGGCATCGATACCAACCTTATCACTTTGTGCTAAATTGTATTTCACAATAAAAACATCCCAGTTTATTAGACTAAAAGCCAATAATAGGGCAAACCAGATGTTACCATTTACTTTGAAAAGGTAGAATATAGTTTTTTGTTTCGCTACTTTAAAATAAACCGTTGCCAAACCGATGATGCAAAGTGTAGCGAAGACCAAAACACCGATTCTTTTATGGGTTAAACCGTGGAATTCGATATAATAACCATCGCGGATAAATACAGAAATAATCAGGATGAAATTTTGAACCATCCAGGTAAAGGCAAGCGCCCTTAATGTTTTGCTTTTACGATAAAAATTTAGGTTTCCCCTGAAAAAGTAAAGGATTACCGCCATGGCCATTACAATACTAAAGATTAGTGTATTGGTGCCCTGGTGTAGCTCTCCAGAGAAATTTCCTGAAGGTTTATAACCGAACCAAAGCGTGGTAATATCGATGGCATTTAATAACAACAATAGGACGTTAAGGGCAACAAACGAAATTATGCCTACAATGTATTCGGTTTTTAAAGCCATTTTCCGTGTTAAGAGATTACCGCTAAATGTTTCTACAATGTGGTACCAAATCGTTTTTTGACCTGATGTTCTTCTGATCCTTACTAATTGTTCCTTGCATGTCAGTTCTGCTTTTTCTAAAGTTTTATCAAAAAAAGTGAGTAATAAACCTCCTGTTAAGGCTAATCCAAAGCAGAAGTGTATGATACGTTCGATACTTAAATCTTTGAAAAAGAAATGGAGGATATCTTCAAAAAATTGACCGATGTTAGTTAATACACTTTCGGCATAATGTGCAAAAACATTATTCGCTGCAGAATACAAACACGTAAAAAAGATTACGGCAATAACAGGTATAAAAATGTACTTGATCAATTTAAAAAAAGGTTTCAGGTTAAAATTGCCTATGCTTATTTTACTTAAATGTTTTACTGCATTAAAAGGAACCGTGATCATTTGTAAGATACTGGCAAGAAAAGCGGCAAAAATAGTTCTGATCTGCTGGTTATGACTAAAACCGATAAATAACAGCAAACTGATGTAATAAGTGGCAACGGATAAATCAGAATTATTAACCACCACCAGTACTGCGGCCAAAAGATGTGCTAAGCCGTAAATTTTTAGTTTGGTACTTTTAACTACATCTGGATTAATAAAGGTGATAGCCAGTAAATAAATGCTATAAATAAGCAGATTGAGCGCTAATCTTTCCTGCCAGAAGAGAAAAGTAAACAGTAGGCCACCCAGCAGAACAGAGAGTGATAAGAGGTTGGATCTATTTTTCATTTTGTTTAAGGTTTAAGAATTGAAATAACTTATAATAAGTATGTAGATAATGACTAAGGGAATATTTAATAGCATGCAGATGATGGTAGCGACAGTGTTCCTCCAGGAAGTTTGATCACAAATGAGCTCAATTAGAACTATAGCTAACACAAAGAGATTTACAATTGCAGCACCAAGCGTAAAAACAGCTCCTACTATCATGAGAAAAAAAGAGTCTGATATTAAGTTTGCTATTAGAATTAACGTGCCGATAAGTGCAGAATAGTAAGCCAGCCTTTTGCCTAAGTAATTCATTTGAGGTTCTAATATTTCTTCCATTTTTTTTGCGATTTAAAAGTGCTTTGAATTTCAAAGTGAATAGTTAAAAAAAAATGACTTATAGTTTTTTGATCATTTTTTCAAGTGCATCTAAATGTGCTTTAAAAGCCTGTTTGCCCAAAGCCGTAATAGCGTAGGTGGTACTGGTTTTTCTGCCGATAAAACCCTTGTGTACCTTGATAAATTCTGCCTGCTCTAAAGTATTCAGGTGTGAGGCCAGGTTTCCATCTGTTAATTCGAGCATTTGTTTCAGGTCGTTAAAGCCAATTTCATCGTTTACCACCAGAATAGACATTACGCCCAACCTGATCCGGCTATCGAATATTTTATTTAAATCTGCTATCGGGTTTTTCATCCTTACTGACCTCTCTCATATTTAAAATACATTAAAAGACCATAAACAATGTGCAATACACCAAAGCCAAAAGCCCAAAAAATTAAGCCATAACCTACGTAAAACATGCAGATCAGACCAAGTATTACCTCGCAAAGCCCCAGGTAGCGAATGTCGCTGTAAGTATATTTACTGGCATTAATAAGCGCCAAACCATAAAAAATTAAACAGCTTGGTGCAACAATAGCATAAGTATTCGGATGGTTAATCAATAAAGCAATAATAAACAAACCTCCGGCAACCAATGGGACAAATAAATTAATTAAAAGTGATTTAGAGGTTTTATCCCAGATTGGAAGATTGTTTTTCTGACTTTTTCTATAGGTAAATAAAACTCCTCCAGCCAGCGCAATCACCAAAACAAAAATACCAAGTTTTATTAAGTTAAACTCCAGGTCCATTTCTCCATCAACGCCATAACCGTAACCGCGTTTGCCGATGAATTTGTTAATTTCATCGTTTGCAAAATAAGCCCCAATTAAAGCGATAACGCCTGCAAAAACACCAGATAAACCGCTTAAAGAAATAAATCTCGACGACCTGTCCATCATTTGTCTTATATCTTTTAAGGTATTTAATTGTTCTTCCTGAGTGCTCATTTTAAAAGTGCTTTGTTTTTCAAAGTTAAATAAGAAATTGATATTTCCAAAATTATTTTTTTTCCTTCGGGATGATTACACGGATTTAGGGATTACACAGATTTTAAAGTTCCGGTGTTAGGCATTTAGTCTTTGTGCTTTAGTCTTTGTGCTTTAGTCTTATGCTTTGGTCTTTAGTCTTTAGTCTTTAGTCTTTTTGCTTTAGTCTTTACGCTTTAACCTTTTTTATTAAATTTGAAGCATGCTAAAAGCCACGGGAATAAGAAAATCGTACGGAAATCTACAAATTTTAAAAGGCGTAAATTTTGAAGTGCAAAAAGGGGAGATTGTAAGTATTATTGGGCCATCTGGTGCAGGTAAAAGTACTTTATTGCATATTTTAGGAACATTGGATAAACCTGATGCCGGGTCTGTAGAACTAAAGGGTACTGTTGTTAATAGATTGAACGGCGATCTGCTGAGTACTTTCCGCAATCAGAATATCGGTTTTGTATTTCAGTTTCATCATTTGTTGCCAGAATTTAGTGCCATTGAAAATATTTGCATTCCGGCATTTATTGCCAAAACCAATAAAAAACAGGCCGAAAGCAGGGCATTTGAACTGTTAGATCTGTTTGGACTAAAAGACAGGGCCCAGCATAAGCCCAATCAGCTGTCTGGCGGTGAGCAGCAGCGTGTAGCCATTGCAAGAGCGCTGATCAATAATCCTTCAATTATATTGGCTGATGAACCATCAGGGAATTTAGACTCCGAAAATGCAGCCGGATTACACCAGTTGTTTGTAAGTTTGCGCGATAATTTCCATCAAACTTTTGTAATTGTTACGCACAATGAACACCTTGCAAAAACCAGCGACCGTGTAGTGAGTATGAAGGACGGTTTAATCGTATAAGATCATATCATTCGCTAATTCTATCATTCTTTCATTCAATTATTAACTAACTTATTCATTCAATCATTATACTTTGAAAATACTGATAACAGGAGGGAACAATGCTAAGGCTTTGAAGCTGATGAAAGCGTTTCCCAGTCATTTTGTTTTACTTGCCGATTATGGTGATGTACCGGGGATTGTAACTGAAAATTATGCCTTTTCATCGTTAGGTGTATTAAATAAAGACAGTATCGCTCATATTCTATTAAATTTTTGTATCACTGAGGCCATAGATTGTATTATCCCTTTGCACCATTATGAGCTTGAGCCATTGGCTAAATCTGCTGTACTTTTTGGCGAGTATGGAATCCAGGTACTATTGCCTGATGCAGCTATAATTGCCGACTATCTGGCAGAAGAAAAGCTCCCTTATCAAAATTTTGCAGTGTTTATTCACGGCGATCAGATTTTTTCAACCGGGGAGGCTTCTCTACCTGCAAATGTATCTCCCAAATTAAATGGAGTATTTGGTTATAATGATGCCAATGATTTAAAACTTTTTACAATTTAACATGGATGCATATCAATACGTTAAGGACAAGCAGATCGTAATTTTTGAATTGGACGATGTGCTATTTCCAGAGAAGGATTATTTGCTACAGGTTTATTATCTGTTTGCGCAGTTTATAGAATATACCGAGCAAAAAAGTGCGCAGCCTATTATTGAATTTATGCGTGCAACATACGAAAATAATGGTACTCAAAAACTTTTTGAGAAAACAGCAGATCAGTTTGCCATTGATATGAAGTACAAGCATAATTTTGATCTTCTACATCAGAATGCCCGTTTACCTTTAAAACTTTTGCTTTATAAAAATGTGCTGGAGTTTATGCAGGAACTTGTGGTAGACCGCAAACAAATATTTATTGTAACTGCCGGCAACCCTGAGCAACAACTTAATAAAATTAAGCAAACAGAGTGGAATGGACTAGAGCAATATCTTACAGTATATTTTGTTGAGGAGCTAGGTTTAACTAAAGTGGAAATTTTTCAGAACATACTAAACAGCAACAATTTATCGCCTAACCAGGCGTTAGTTGTTGGTGCAAATAAATTTGATGAGCAACAATCTAAATTAATTAATTTGCCGTATATTGTGTCACTAGAAATTTACAAGTAAATATGCTTAGAAAATTTATTTCGCAAAATACATTTTTGTGTGCTTTGCTTATTGTGGTTGGATTTACAGTATCATGTAAAAAATCGAATAATAATCCTGATGGGGAAGGTGCACCGCAAGGCACTCCAGGGACCCGGGCAGAATTAACCAAAGATTCTATTTATCTGTATGCACAGCAAACTTATTTGTGGAATGTGGGGATGCCAAGTTACTCATCTTTTAATCCAAGACAGTATGGTTCAAATGAGGCAGTTTTGGCGGCAATAAAAGCTTTGCCAAGCACAGGGGGGAAAGATAAATATTCTTTTATTGATGACGGTAGTGTAGCCACCCAACTTGGTGGGGCGGGTGAAGATTATGGCTTTTCTGCAAATTTTGATGTTACCGATTTATTAAGGGTAAAGTATGTTTATCCGGGTTCTCCTGCTGATGTGCAGGGATTAAAACGGGGATACCAGATTACTAAGGTTAATGGTGGCGGAACTTCCAGGTCAAGCAGTACTGATATAGCTAATTTAAATGCCTCAATATTTGGCAACAATCCATCCATTTCGCTAACGGTTTTAAAACCCGATAATACTACACAAGATATTGTGATTAACCGTGGTAAATATGATATAAAACCTATTTTATTTAGCAATACTTATACAGTTGGTGCCAAAAAAGTTGGGTATATTGTATTTAATAGCTTTACTACCAATGCAGTAGATGCATTGGACGCTGCTTTTTCCAAATTTTCAACTGACGGGGTAACCGAGCTTGTTGTAGATTTAAGGTATAACGGTGGCGGTTCGGTGGCTACTTCCGAAGCATTTACCAACCTTATTGCACCTGTATCTCAAAATGGGAAAATAATGTACACTACTTATTTTAATAAAACGATGCAAGATGCACAGGCGAGAATTCTTGAAAATCAAAAATTCTACTATACCTTGCCTAACGGAAAAACAGAACTTATAAGTGCTTTTGATTATAGCTTTAAACCTACAATTGCAGCAGGGAACCAAGAAGTTTTTAAAAAAAGAGGCGCTCTTGCCGTTACAAGAGTTTATTTCATTGTAACAGGTGGTACGGCGTCTGCTAGCGAACTTTTAATCAATAATTTAAAGCCTGTTATGGATGTTAAATTAATTGGTAAAACTACATATGGGAAACCTGTAGGCTTTTTCTCTTTAAGAATTGATAAAAACGACTTATACATCCCCCAATTCCAAACCAAAAACCAATTAGATCAAGGTGATTATTTTTCAGGGATGACCGTTGATAAGGATGTAACAGATGATTTAACTAAGGATTTTGGAAATCCAGCTGAAAAGATGTTGGCCCAGGCTTTATATTATTCTGGGAACAACACCTTCATGGCTTTGGCTAAAGATAATACATTAAGCAGCACTTCAGGAGCAACAAAGGTTCAGATAGCTGCCGCAAATGAAAAGCTTGATCATGAATTTAAAGGTATGGTTGAAACTAGAAAGCTGAAATTTAAGTAATTAGCTTTAAAATTTACTAAAAAGGCCAGTTTTGTATTTCAAATCTGGCCTTTTTTATGTGATTATTGCTTTATTTGAGAAAATATTGTTGTTTTTTTTATAAAAAATTGATAAGCTTGTTTAACATTAATCGTTAAAGAGATACCATGCCAATAGAAATTGTAGAAAAGGAACATATCAGTTATTTAAACATCATCAATGCAAAAGAAGATCATACTACAGAATTAAAAACAAAACTTGATGAAGCACAACGGCTGGGGAATGAGTTTAAATCAAAAGCCGTCATTACTTTTAATACTACCATTGGGCCAAAACGCGTTGATACTACAGTTTGGGCTGTTACAGAAAAATACATCCAGCTAAAGAATAATATTCATATTCCGTTAAAAAGTTTAATCGATATTGATTTTTAAGCTTGCTTTAAGGAAATAAATCATCCCGCATTTATTTAACCTTATCAGATCATGAGCATGCTCCATAAAATTGCCTTAACTTTTATTAAATCTATAGGCCCGGTAACGGCCAAAAATCTTCTTGCCTATTGTGGAAGCGCTGAAAATGTGTTTTCTGCGAACAAAAAGCAGCTTTTGCAGATTCCGGGTGTTGGAGAGAAAACAATTGAAGCCATTCGTAGTACCGATGCTTTGGTAAGGGCCAGGCAAGAATTAGATTTTATTGAAAAACATGGAATAGAAGTATTGTTTTTCGCTGATGAAAAATACCCTAAAAGGTTAAAGAATTGCATCGATTCGCCAATATTGCTTTATGCCAAAGGCACAGTTGATTTTAACCATCAGCGCATCATCAGTATCGTTGGAACCCGTAATGCAACAAGCTATGGAAAAAACCTCTGTAAAGAATTGTGCGAAGTTTTAGCACCGTACAATGTTTTGATAGTGAGTGGCTTGGCCTATGGTATCGATATAACGGCCCATAAAGAATGCTTGGTAAATAATATTCCTACCGTTGGTGTGCTTGGTCATGGCTTAGATCGATTGTATCCAAAAATTCATAAAACGATTGCTCAAAAAATGGTTTTGAATGGAAGCCTGCTCACCGAATTCCCGATCCTAACCAATCCGGATCGGCCTAATTTTCCACAAAGGAACCGGATTATTGCAGGGATTGCAGATGCTACCATTGTAGTTGAAGCATCAATAAAGGGAGGTGCCCTAATTACCGCAGAAATCGCAAATTCTTACAATAAAGATGTATATGCTTTTCCGGGTAGAACAAATGATGTTTTTTCGGAAGGCTGTAATTTCCTGATTAAAACCAATAGGGCCGGATTAATAAATAATGCTCATGATCTGATTTATTACCTGGGTTGGGATGATGAGGTGAGAGAAAAGAAAAACGAAGCGCAAACCATGCTACACCTTAGCCTTACCCCTAATGAACAGCGGGTCGTAGATGCATTACAAAGCGGCCAACTTAGTATAGATGAGCTTTGCATTCAATTGAATATTCAGCAAAGTAAACTGGCAATTGTAATCCTTACATTAGAGATGCAGGGGATTATTGTTTCGCTACCAGGCAAGATTTACAAGTTGGTGTAGTGAGAACTAGATTTTAGATTTCTCCATTCCGTTTCACTACAGTCGAAATGACGAACCTACTTTCGGAATTGCGTTTTGCCCAATAATCAATCTATAATGCCCATCATAATTATAGATTATGAAATTAAATTCTTTTAATTTGTTGTTTTCGAAATTATGTTTCAAATAAAATATAGTTTGTAAAATACTTAATGCCTTTGCTTAATTTTGTAACATGTGGTACAATAATATTTTAGAAACCATTGGCAACACGCCATTGGTAAAATTAAATACGATAACAAAAGGAGTTCCGGGAACAATTCTGGCGAAAATAGAGACTACTAATCCAGGCAACTCAATTAAAGACCGCATGGCGGTTAAAATGATTGAAGATGCCGAGAAAAGTGGTAAATTAAAACCAGGTGGAACAATTATAGAAGGAACATCCGGAAATACAGGTATGGGCCTGGCTATGGCAGCCATTATTAAAGGTTATAAATGTATTTTTACCACTACAGATAAGCAATCAAAAGAAAAAGTTGATGCTTTACGAGCCTTTGGTGCCGAAGTAATCGTTTGTCCTACAAATGTTGAGCCTGAAGATCCCCGTTCTTATTATTCTGTTTCTTCGCGTTTAGAACGCGAGGTTCCAAATTCATGGAAACCTAATCAGTATGATAACTTAGCCAACTCACAGGCGCATTATGAGCAAACTGGTCCCGAGATATGGGAGCAGACGGAAGGAAAAATTACACACTTAGTGGTTGGTGTGGGTACCGGTGGAACCATTTCTGGAACAGGAAAATATCTGAAAGAAAAGAATCCGAATATTAAAGTCTGGGGAATCGATACCTATGGCTCAGTTTTCAAGAAATACAAAGAAACAGGCATATTTGATAAGGATGAAATTTATCCTTACATCACAGAAGGTATTGGCGAAGATTTCCTTCCGGCAAATGTAAATTTCGATGTAATCGACCTATTTGAAAAAGTTACAGATAAAGACGCTGCTTTAATGACACGCGATATTGCGCGTAAAGAAGGCATTTTCGTGGGTAACTCTGCCGGTGCTGCCATTGGCGGATTAATACAGCTAAAAGATAAACTTAAGCCAGAAGATGTTGTTGTCGTTATTTTTCACGATCACGGTAGCCGCTACATGGGCAAAATGTATAATGAAGATTGGTTACGTGAACGCGGATTTTTACAGGATGAAAAATTAACCGCTAAATCCATTCTGGCTAAAAAAGAAAGCACAGAGATTGTAACACTTGATGCACAAAAATCGGTACTTGAGGCCATCAATACCATTAAATCGATGAATATCTCTCAAATTCCGGTAACGCAACAAGGAATGATTGTAGGTAAAATTGCAGAGAGTGATATTTTAAGTGCATTACTTGAAAATCCAGGTTTAAAATCGGCGCCGATTTCAGAAATTATGACGGCTACTTTCCCATTTGTTGATTTGAACACCTCGATTGATAAAATATCTTCATTGATCAATAAAGAAAACTCAGCCGTATTGGTAGAAGATGAATCTGGAAAGATCGAAATTATCACACAATACGATATTATTAACGCAATATCAGGGTAAGGGTGTTTAAATTCCTGCGATCGTCCTCCTGAACTTGTTTCAGGATCTATATGGCATGGAAGATGCTGATCCAGATGCAATCTCCTTGTCGTCATCCCTGAATTTATTTCTGGGTCTTGAATGATTAATAGATGCTGAAATAAATTCAGCATGACGATTCGTATTAATATTAACGCAAAACGTCCGGGTAATTATTACCCGGACGTTTTTATTTATGCTATTTTCGCTTTAAGCTTTAGTCTTTCTGCTTTAAGCTTAATGACTCGGTGCATCAGCATTAACACGTTTAATCTGCGCACCTAAGGCACGTAAACGGGTGTCGATATCCTGATAGCCACGTTCAATCTGTTCGATGTTGTAAATGGTCGATTTGCCTTCAGCAGATAAAGCTGCAATTAACAATGAAACTCCAGCTCTAATGTCAGGAGAAGTCATGCTGATTCCACGAAGTTTATATTTTTTATCAATACCATTAACGGTTGCGCGGTGTGGGTCGCATAAGATGATTTGAGCACCCATATCGATCAATTTATCCACGAAGAATAAACGGCTTTCGAACATTTTTTGGTGGATTAAAACGTTTCCTTTTGCCTGTGTAGCCACAACCAGCACAATGCTCAATAAGTCAGGCGTAAAACCTGGCCAGGGAGAATCGGCAATGGTTAAAATCGAACCATCGATAAAAGTATCGATTTCATAATGTTTTTGTGAGGGAACATAAATATCATCGCCACGGCGCTCTAATTTAATGCCCAGTTTTCTGAAAACCTCTGGTATTACACCCAGTTCATCATAACAAACATCTTTAATGGTAATTTCCGACTCTGTCATTGCAGCCATACCAATAAAAGAGCCAATTTCGATCATATCCGGCAACATTCTGTGCTCAGTTCCGCCTAAAACGCTAACGCCTTCAATGGTTAACAAGTTCGAGCCAATGCCCGATATTTTTGCCCCCATGCGGTTAAGCATTTTGCAGAGTTGCTGTAAATAGGGTTCGCAGGCAGCATTGTATATCGTAGTAATGCCTTTTGCTAAAACAGCCGCCATTACAATATTTGCCGTTCCCGTTACCGATGCTTCGTCTAATAAAATATATGCACCCTTTAAATTAGTTGCATCTACATTAAAGAAAGCTTTTTTGCTGTCGTAAACGAATTTTGCACCTAATTTTTCGAAACCTATAAAGTGTGTGTCCAGTCTTCTACGACCAATTTTATCACCACCTGGTTTCGGGATTGCTGCTTTACCAAAACGTGCCAACAATGGTCCAACAATCATAATCGAACCACGTAAACCACCACCTTTAGCTTTAAAAGTATCAGATTCAAAGAAATTCAAATCAATATTTTTAGCTTCAAAGGTATAGGTGTCTTTATTGATGCGCTCAACGGTAACGCCTAAATCGCCAAGTAACTCAATCAGCTTGTTAACATCCTTAATGTCGGGAATATTACTGATGGTTACTTTCTTTTCGGTAAGCAATACAGCCGATAAAATCTGTAAAGCCTCGTTTTTGGCTCCCTGAGGGGTAATTTCGCCTTTTAATTTAATTCCGCCTGTTATTTCAAATGCGTTCATGTTTTTTTAGTATCAAGTACAAAGTATCAAGTATCAAGATTGGGCGGATATTTTAACCTTCCGCCTTCTGCCTTTTACCCTTCACCTTTAATATTTAGGTTTATTGTTGTTATTGCGTTGACGGTTATTATTGTTGTTATTTTGACGGTTTTTTCCGTTGTTGTTATTATTGTTGCTTCTGCCCCGGTTATTGTTGTTGTTATTACTTTGGCGAGGGTTTTGTGCTCTAAATTCTACCTTTGCCAGGTTAACACCTTCATCAAGAGATAACAATCCGCCAGAAAGGTACTTTAAGTCCTTAATAATGGTATCATCACTCACATTATCTTTATTCCAGGTAACATAAGCCATTTTCATAAAATTTGCGATGCTTTGAACCATTGCCTTTTTTATTTCGGCATTTTCTTCGCGCATGGCTTTTTCAATTAAATTCTCAACCGTTTTACCATAGTGTTTGTAGGTAATTCTTTGTTGAGGATAGGCCAGGGGCTCTGGTTTAATGTAAGCATTCTCAATTAATGGTTTAGGATAAGGACTGTCTACATCAATCTGGTAGCCAGAAATAATGTGCAGGTGATCCCAAAGTTTATGCTTAAAATCGGCAACATCACGTAAATGTGGTTGCAAAAAACCCATCAGGTCGATAACCGCCTGGGCATATTTATTACGTTCTTCAATGGTGGGTAATTCGCAGATATACTTCACCATATTTTGTACGTTACGGCCATATTCCGATAAAATCAAATGGCTACGCGTAGTATTATAGTCAAAATTCATGTACAGATAAATTAATGGATAAATTTTCTGGCGATACGAATTATGAAATAACCAGAGGAGTTTAGGTTATGAATTCACCGAAATGTCTATTGCCAGATTTTCGTTTTATATATTCAAAGGTAATAAAATTATTTGATTAGAGATGTTAATATTGGATGTGAAATATATGCTTTAGTTTTTTGGAAATGTTCGTTCAGGAGTTCTTGGCGCATTCAGTCCCGTTATTCGCTTTAGCCCCGATAAAGGATCGGGAGCTGCCGCTACTACCGGGTTTATTTTACGTCAGGTTGTGCTTATCGGGAAAACCTTTCCAGCGCCAATGAGCTAAAGCCGTTTTAAGTATTTATGGAGTTGGCCAAAGCCGATCTGTATTGAGTTAATGTAAACACACAATAATTTCCTTGTAATCTGTGTTTCCGTGGCAAGTAATTAACTGACTACTAGCCTTAATGTTAAAAAACCTTAAACCTCGTCACTATTCTTCGGGTAATCAAAAAACACCAATTCTCCTGTTCCTTTGCTTACCATTTGCCATGAATCAAAAGGAAAAGAAATTAACACCATGCCTGCAGTTGGAATGTTGTAAATGTCGGCATCGCATAACTCGTTCGCAAAATCTGTAAAACCGGGGTTATGACCAAACATCACTACATGGTCTGCGCCATTATTTAACCCATTTACCACTTTAAGTAGGGCTCTGGTATTGGCTTCGTAAATAGATTCTTCAAATTGGATATGGTCGATATTATAGGCTTCTGCAAAGTATTTAGCTGTAGATTTAGCTCTTTTCGCCGGACTACTTACAATCAGATCTAATTTGAAACCTCTATTAATTAATCTTTCAGCCATTTCCGGCGCATTTTCTTTGCCACGTTTGTTTAGCGGTCGGTCGAAATCTTTTAAATCTAAATTTCCCCAATCCGATTTACCGTGACGGACCAAAAGTAATTGCTTAGCCATTTAATTTCTCTTTAATTTTATCTACAATTGTTTCAGGCTTAATTAAGTCTATACAGTTTTCAACACCGCAAAGGCAGGGTTTGTTTCCATAAATAGAATTGGGCCTGTTAGGGTGATCAATCTGAATGCAATCGCTTTCCAATTGCCCGTAACCCAAAAAGCCAGCATATGGATGTGTTGGTCCCCAAACTGAAATTACGGGCACACCAACAAGCGATGCCATATGCATGCCGGATGAATCCATACTTAACATTACATCCAAGTTTGAAATAATGGCAAGCTCTTCCGTTAAGTTAAAATTACCGATTAAATTATGAGCGTTTTTATTCGTTTTCGCCCAGTTTTGGGCAATTGCCTGTTCTGTTTTACCACCACCAAATATGAAAAGTTCAAAGTCCAATCTGCTTAATGAGGCAATTACCACTTCCATTTTTTCTAAAGCATATATTTTATAAACATGTTGCGCAAAAGGGGAGATGCCTATTTTTTTTGTGGTTTTATTGGCAAATAAGTTTTGTGCATTTGCCGGAATTGCCTGCGGAAATTTATCTAGTTTATAACTTAGCTTAATACTAAATCCCAATTCGCGGAAAACATCGGCATAACGCTCTACCGTTTTTCTGAGCGGTTTAAAAACTTTGTTATTGTTACGTGTTAATCTCTTTTTCTCTGCTCTTCCTTTATCTATCCGCCTAATTTCTGTTCCGGTTAAACGAAAAAAAGTAGAAATTGCCCTGCTCCTCAAATTATCGTGTAAATCGGCTATTGCATTTGGTTTATAGCTGCGGAGTTCCTGATAGAGTCTGTATAAACCATCAATTCCTTTATGAACGGTTTTGGGCTCGATAGGATGGAAGATCAGGTTCGGAATGCGATCAAAAAATGGCTTAAAAGCAGATCTGCTCACCATGATGATCTCTGTATTTGGGTTCTGTTCTGAAAATTCGTGTAAAACAGAGGCTGCCATGGCCACATCGCCCATTGCCGAAAAGCGTAAAACGATAATTTTTTGGGTTGCGGCCATAATGTTTTACCACGGAGGCACAAAGAGCACCAAGGGATTCTTTGTGTTCTTCGTGTCTTTGTGGTTGATTAATTTATGCTTTATTATACAATACCGGATTCAAACTCGGATCGTTGTACATTTTCATTTGTTTATATACTTTCATGTATTTTTTACCCGCCTCAATATCTGCCAATAACTCATCGATACTGGTTGAAAGATCCTCGCGTTGCGATAACAATACATTTAATTTAGCCTGACATTGTGCACGGTGCTCAGCTGAGGCACTTTCGCGTTCAGCTTCTTCCTGCATATGGTAAATTTTCAATGCCAGAATAGAAAGCCTATCTATCGCCCATGCTGGGCTTTCTGTATTGATTTTTGCATCTGGCAAAGCCGAAATCCCCTGATAAAGATTTGAGAAATAACCATCAATAAACTCAACCATATCGGTACGTACCTGGTTTTGTGCGTCAATGCGTCTTTTCCAGCTCAAACCTTCAACAGGATCAATTTGAGGGTTACGCACCACATCCTCCATATGCCATTGTGCTGTATCGATCCAGTTCTTAAGATAAAAGAGATGCTCTAAACTTTCGGCATCATATGGGTTTTCAACCGGATGGTCAATATCATCAAACTTATGGTAGTCTGTAATTACTTGATTAAATATGCGGTTGGCAATTTCACTTATCATGGGGCAAAGTTATGGTTTTTTACCACAGATTTTCACAGATGAACACAGATTTAAACTTATCCGTGTTCATCCTTTTTATCTGTGGTTAATTTGTTTTTTGCGGTTAAAGTAAGCTGTAATCTCCTCCAAAGAAAAAGCATTTAAACATTTGTCGGCACTTAAACCACCTTTGCGGGCAACTAGAATGCCGTAATGCATATCATGGAAACCTTCCGTTCTATGGGCATCTGGATTTACAGAAAGCAATACGCCTTTATCTAAAGCATAACGGTGCCAGCGCCAGTCTAAATCCAAACGTAAGGGATTCGCATTGATTTCGATCACTACTTTATTTGCTGCACAGGCATCAATAATCTTTTTATAATCTATCGGGTATCCGGCTCTGCTTAACAATAAACGGCCTGTTGGATGCCCTAAAATGGTGGTATATGGGTTTTCAATGGCTTTTAGTAAACGTGCGGTTGCTTTTGCTTCGTCCATGCGTAAATTGCTATGTACCGAGGCCACTACAAAATCGAACGTTTTTAAAATATCATCCGGATAATCCAATGAGCCATCACTTAAAATATCGCTCTCAATACCTTTGAAGATTTTAAAGGGAGCGAGTTTTTTATTGAGTTCGTCAATTTCCTGGTGTTGTGAAAAAACACGTTGCTCATTTAAACCTTTCGCATAAACAGCAGTTTTAGAGTGATCACAGATCCCTAAATACTGAAGATTTAAGTTTTCTTTACAATATACAGCCATTTGCTCCAGGGTGTGTACGCCATCGCTCCAGGTAGAGTGGTTGTGCAAACTGCCTTTTAAATCTTCATATAGGATTAAGGTAGGGAGTTTACCTGCTTTCGCCAGGTCGATTTCATCAAAATCTTCACGAAGTTCAGGAACAATGAAAGATAAACCTGCTTTACTGTAAATTTCTTCCTCACTTGTAAAAGGACCATTACCTGCTAATACTAAAACTTTCTCTACATGTTCGGTATTTCCGGTGTGTTTGAACCATTGTAAATAAAATTCAGCTTTTTCAACTGCATAAATTTTTATCCTGAAACCAGCTTCAGTGGTGCAGATGTAAGCATTTTCCGCTTCAATCAAAGAAAGTGCTTCGAAAGCAGGCAAATTTTGTTTAAGGGTATCAATTTGTTCAGCACCGATCACAATTTCCAGTTCATCGATAATCTCACAAGCGCGTCGGTACTGACCCGCAAAGCCCAAAAGTGCACTGCTGTCAATTTTTCCAGTCCAATCAGCAAGCTGTGTAAATAAAGTTTTGGCAAAACCCTCAACCTGTGCGTATAAAAACCGTCCATTGGCCGCGAGTTTAAATTCGATTGCATTCTTAATTTCTTCCTGGGTTTTTAAACCGAAACCTTTGGCTTCAATTAAGCGGTTTTCGTTACAGGCATAATACAATTCACCTATACTTTCTATACCTAAGGTACGCCAGATAATGAATATCTTTTTCGGTCCGATGCCCTTTATGGCCAGCATTTCTACTACACCTTCGGGTGTTTTCTCGCGAATTTCATTAAGCTCTTTTAGTTCTCCTGTTTGGAGAAGTTCAATGATTTTGGAAGCCAGTCCTTTACCAATACCTTCAATTTTATCCAGTTCATCTAAAGGTTTATCCTTTAAAGCAAAGGGTAATTTATCTACCTTAAAATAGGCATTTGCAACAGATTTAATTTTGAAGGGATTTTCTTCGTGCAGTTCCATAAGCTGCGATAGCAGGCGTAAGGTGCGGGCGATGGTCTTGTTTTCCATAAGAGGTAAAATTAGGAAATAATGCCTCAAATCCTTCTTGTGCTTATAAAATTAAAACACAAATTTATTAAAGTCTTGTTTTACAATCATGAAATCTATAAAATTCGCCCTCTTGGGATTAAGTATGAGTGTAGCCGCTTGTCAATCTGCCAGTAAAACAGATCATAATGCCGATTCTGTAAGTAATTTAGCATCAGCCCCAACACAAAGTGTTGATGAGCGCTTCCTGGTTGTCGCTGGTCGGTCAGTTGGAGAAATTGCACTTGGAGAGGATATGGAAGAGGTAGGTAGAAAATTAGGCAGGCCAAATGCCGGTGATGCCGCAATGGGGAAAGCCTGGGGGATTTGGTACAGTGACGATTCTACTGCGAAACACCGAAACGAAATTGCGGTATATTCTTCTTATCGGGACACGAGTATGCGTGCAAAAGATGTAAAACAGATTAGAATTACCTCCAATAGGTTTAAAACAAAGGATGGCCTGGCTACCGGGAGCACGTTGGAAGATGTGAAATTGAAGTTCCCAACCATTGAAAAACTTTCTGCCTATTTAAATGAAGATAAAGATACCGTTACGGTTTATGATGCCAAAAAAGATGGAATTGGCTTTGAATTTTTAAAAGGAAAAAGTATTTCCTTAACGGTTCATCAGGTGAATATTCCGGTTAATGCGACTTATCTTACTTTGCATCCCGAATGGAAAGTGATAGAGTAGGAAGAAGAATTGAAATAAAATGTATGGTCTAAAGGTCTTTCAATCATTCTTAATTTGATCCTCATTTTTTAAGGAAAAAACTAACGCTTATTTTTTTGGCGTTACCCAAGCTACGCAAGGGGCGGGCTTTTCAGGGCTTCGCTTCGCTCCGGTACCGATGAAAATCGGTACTGAACCCTTCCAATCCCTAACGCAAACCCAGAGTGAAATAAAACTTTAATATTAAACCTTGCAGGTTTTAGAACACTGCAAGGTTTAATTATTACTTAATTACTGCTTCAAATGGCATTCTGGCCTGAATGCCAGAGCTTGCAATTACCTTTTTCATTTGTTGGTAAAGCATGTAGTTATCGCCAAGTTCTTGTTTGGTGTAATAGGTTTTAATCCTGTCTGTACCCTCATCCATTAACGATTTCCATGGGTCAATTACATCTGGATATTCTACAACCTTATAATTCTTTAATTTAGCCTTTTTAGCGGCTGCCTTAATAGCATCGTTAAAACTACCTATTCTATCAGCTAAACCAATTTGAACGGCATCTGTACCGATCCAAACGTGGCCACCACCAATGCTATCGATATATGCTTTGCTTTTCTTTCTTCCATCGGCTACACGGCTTACAAAACCGCTGTAAATTCTGTTTAATTCATTTTGGATAATGAATCTTTCACCTGCAGTCATAGGGCGGTTAGTGGCCATAATATCGGCGTATTTACCGGTTTTAACGCCATCAAATGTAATTCCCAGTTTGTTGGTCATTAAATTTTGGAAGTTCGGGATGATACCGAATACACCGATCGAGCCTGTAATGGTATTCGGTTGCACAAAGATACTGTCGGCAGCACAACCAATGTAATAACCACCTGATGCGGCAACATCGCCAAACGATGCAATAACTGGTTTTTCTTTTCTGGTCAATACAATTTCTCTCCAGATCACATCCGAAGCAAGTGCGCTACCTCCGGGCGAGTTTACACGTAAAACCACCGCTTTAATGTTATCATCCAAGCGTGCTTTTCTAATTGCCCTGGAAATACGTTCCGAACCGATCTGGTTGTCAGAACCTTCGCCGCCATTAATTTCGCCATTGGCATAAATTACCGCTACTTTATCTTTTCCTTCGCCGGTATCAGTATTGTTTTTCGCATAGTCGTTAATCGTTACCGAACGGATATTTTCACCCCTGGTCCTTCCAGATAATCCCCTCAGCTCTTCTAAAATCTGATCTTTATATTTCAGGGCATCGATCATTTTAAAGTTTACGGCATCTTGTGGCTGTTGTACTTTGTAATTATCGGCAATGTTATAAAGACTATCTTTTTGAATGTTTCTGCTTTGCGCAATATCAGTTAAGAAAGTATTGTACAATCCGCCAACATAAGCTGTAACCTGTTTGCGGTTATAATCGCTCATTTTATCTAAAATGAAAGGCTCTACTGCACTTTTATAGTTTCCTACACGGATAACCTGCATTTCTACTCCAACTTTTTCTAAAGTTCCTTTAAAGAAAGTTAATTCAGAGCTGAAACCTTTAAATTCTAAAGCGCCTTCGGGATTTAGATAAACTTTATCAGCAACTGACGCTAAATAATAAGCGCCTTGTGTATACACTTCGCTGTAGGCAATAATTTTTTTGTGAGATTTTTTGAAATCGATCAACGCATTCCTAACTTCGCGCAAAGTTGCAAAACCTGCATTCGGACTGCTCACATTCAGGTAGATGCATTTGATATTATCATCTGTTTTGGCTTTTTGTACCGCTTTTAAGAAATCGTTTAAGCCAATACCATCTTTTTCTTCACTACCAACAATTGGCAGGTTTCCGAATGGATTTTTGGGTGTACGTTCTGTAATGGCCTGGTCTAAATTTAGGAATAGTACCGAATTGTTAGACACAACAACGGTTTTGTCGCTATCAATAGAAGATATTAAACCCACAACAACTACGAAGCAGATCACAAATACAATTACTATTGATAAGAAAAAGCCCAGCATAGAGGCAAATAAATACTTAAAGAATTCTCTCATTTAAATGTTTTAATTTTGTGTTGTAAAGATATAAAAATACATGATGCTTAATAAAGCTTTAGAGTACAACACGGCTTATTTGTTACTGGGTGGAAATTTAGGCGATAGGGAGGCGAATTTGAAAAAAGCCATCGAACTATTGAACGATAAAATTGGTACTGTGACCGCCATCTCATCTCTTTATGAAACCGCTGCGTGGGGTAAAACCGACCAACCCTCTTTTTTGAACCAAGCTGTAAGTTTACGAACCCCTTTAACGGCGCTTGAAGTTTTAGAGTATGCATTAAGTATCGAGCAGGAATTGGGCAGGGTAAGGAAAGATAAATGGGGAGAACGGTTAATAGATATCGATCTGATCCTTTTTGGAGAAGAAATTATCAATATTCCGGATAAACTTCAGGTACCTCATCCCCATATGCAAGATAGAAAATTTGTAATGGAGCCTTTGGCTGAAATTGCACCAGAGGTGATACATCCACTGTTGGGCGAAACGATGCTCGATATTTGCAGAAATATTACAGATCCGCTTGAGGTTAAAAAACTGTAGCGCATTAATCTTTGATTTTTGCAGAAAAGGAACGCAGATTTTAAAGGATTAATCTAATGCGCTATGATCTGCGATTTTAATCTTCTTAATCTGCGGGAAAAACTTAGTTATATTTTATGATTAGTCGCACCCCTAAAATGCAATACCGATAAAGCAATATATAATACCAGGACAAAAGGAATTGCTGCAAATTTTAGAAAAGCTATTAATATGGCCGATAGGATGAGGAAGATAAATTTGATTTTATTTTTCGCCCAGCTTAAATCGCTGAATTTTAAAGAGAATATTTTTATTTCGCTCACCAGTAAAAAACTTGTAATTGCTGTAATGGCAATCAGTAAAATACTAGAACCAATAACCTGAGGATAATCGTTGGCAATAAAAGCTAGGGAACAGATAAACAAAGTATTCATAGGTGTATTCAAACCAATAAAATCTTCCGTTTGCCTGGTATCGTTGTTAAATTTGGCCAGCCTGAGTGCCGAAAAAATAGTAATGATAAATCCAAGATAAGGAAGGTATTCAGATGAATAATCGCTTGCCTTTAACAAATGAAACATGATTACCCCCGGTAAGAACCCAAAACTTACCATATCTGCTAAAGAATCAAGATCTTTTCCAATTGCCGATTTTACATTTAATAAACGCGCAACCATACCATCAAAAAAATCGAAAATTCCAGAGAAAATAACGAAATAGGCTGCGGTTTCTAAATTGCCTTTAAATGCAAAAACGATTCCGATACAACCTGAAAAAAGGTTTGCACAGGTAATCGCATTAGGGAGATTCTTTTTAAGCATGGAGGTGGGCGCTAAGCGCATGGGGTTTGAAACGCATTACTCCAAACCCCAAACGCCAAACTTATTTAGCTGTTCATCGAAATTAAGAACTCTTCGTTACTTTTTGTTCCTTTTATTTGAGATTGAACAAATTCCATCGCCTCTTGACTGTTCATATCGGCAAGGTGGTTACGTAAAATCCATACACGTTGCAAAATATCTCTATCTAACAATAAATCATCGCGACGGGTACTTGAAGCCGTAATATCAATTGCAGGGAAGATACGTTTGTTAGATAATTTACGATCTAACTGTAACTCCATGTTACCTGTACCTTTAAATTCTTCGAAGATAACTTCATCCATTTTAGAACCTGTATCGGTTAATGCGGTAGCTAAAATGGTTAATGAACCACCATTTTCGATGTTACGTGCCGCACCGAAAAAACGTTTTGGCTTGTGTAAAGCGTTTGCATCAACACCACCTGATAATATCTTGCCAGATGCTGGTGCTGTTGTATTGTAAGCCCTGGCCAAACGTGTAATCGAATCTAAAAGGATTACCACATCATGTCCGCTTTCTACCAAACGTTTCGATTTCTCTAAAACAATATTGGCAATTTTAACGTGGCGCTCAGCCGGCTCATCAAAAGTAGAGGCAATTACCTCTGCTCTTACACTACGGGCCATATCGGTAACCTCTTCCGGACGTTCATCAATTAATAAGATAATTAAATAAACTTCAGGGTGGTTTTTAGCAATTGCATTGGCAACCTCTTTAAGCAGGTTGGTTTTACCTGTTTTTGGCTGTGCAACAATTAAACCCCGCTGTCCTTTACCAATAGGTGTAAATAAATCCATAATACGGGTAGAGTAATTGCTGTTATCCGTAAATAAATTTAATTTTTCTGTTGGAAAAAGTGGTGTTAAATAATCAAAAGGAACACGGTCGCGAACCTCAGCAGGAATTCTGCCGTTAATGGTTTCTACACGAACCAGTGGGAAATATTTTTCGCCTTCTTTTGGCGGACGGATGCTACCTTTTACAGTATCACCGGTTTTCAAACCAAAAAGTTTTATCTGAGACTGCGATACATAAATATCATCAGGAGAAGTTAAATAGTTGTAATCTGCAGAGCGCAAGAAACCGTAACCATCAGGCATAATTTCTAAAACACCTTCATTTGTAATTACGTTATCGAAATCTAAGTTGGAGTAACTGTTTTCGTTTTTGTGGTGATTGCCACCACCCGGTTGTTTTTGCTGGCGGTTTTCGTCGCGCTGTGGTTTTTCCTGCTTTTCTTTAGGCTCTTGTTTTTGTTTTGGAGCTACCGGAAGTACTTCTGCACTTTCTTCTATTAAAGCTGAGATTGGTTTTACACTTTCTTCAGATTCAATAATTCTATCTGGTTGTCTTTCTGGTTGTTGCTGGTGTTGAGGCTCGTCAAATAACGTTACAGCATCTCTTCTTCTTTCAATTGGCGCTGCAGGCTCGTCTTTCGTTAACCTTGCTCTTTTTTTAACAGGCTTGTCGGCTGTAGTAGCTGGTTTTTCAGCGGCCACTGCAGAGGCGGCTGCTGCGGCTGCGGCAACTTTTGGTGCTTTTGCAGCTTTGGTTTTAGGTGCAGGAGTAGCTGCAATAGGTTCGATTTCGCTATAAGGGTCTGCACCGGCTTTAGCAGCATTTATAATTTCTTGTTGGTGTAAAAGTACTTCAACAAGGTCGATTTTTCTTAGGGAGTCGGCACCTTCAATGCCATAGCTTTTAGCTAGCTCACGTAATTCTGTTGTGAGCTTATCATTTAATTCTGTTTTACTAAACATTCTAAATATATATGTTTCAAGAAATTTTTCATTTGTTTATAACGGATGTTTTCTGTTATAAATCTACACAGGCTTAAATATATTTGTGTTAGTGTAGGCCTGGCGTTTCATTGTGTATAAATTCTTAAGGCTATAAAACATTAAATGAGTTCATTATGGAAAATGCTCAAATTGTTTCATAATTGTTTATAAGCTGAATAAAAAGCAACATGTGCTTTTAAAAAATGGTAACAAAAAACAAGTCTTGATAAATTTTTCTGGGATATTCAGATAAACGGTTGAGAAATTATGTTGCAATTGTATGTATTTGAAACGTAATCTGCAAGCAAAAGTTTAAAATGTTTATAAAAATAATTAATGTGAGCATTATTTTGTCGCTCAGAAAACTTAAAAATCTTCATATTTGCAGCAAATAAGCCCATATATGACAAAGCAACAACTTTTCGAGCAGATACAAAAAAAACGTTCATTTTTATGTGTCGGATTAGATTCTTCGTTAGATAAGATACCAAAACACTTATTGAAGTATGAAAACCCGATTCTGGAATTTAATAAACAGATTATTGATGCCACAAAAGATTTATGTGTAGCTTATAAACCCAATACTGCTTTTTATGAGTGTTATGGAAAAAAGGGATGGGAAACTTTGATCGAAACCTGGAAATATATTCCGCAGGATGTTTTTTCTATTGCTGATGCTAAAAGAGGCGATATTGGCAATACTTCTGCCATGTATGCCGAAACGTTTTTCAATGCTGCATCATCAGAGATGAGTTTCGATTCGGTTACGGTAGCACCTTATATGGGGAGCGATTCGGTAACGCCGTTTTTAACTTTTAAAGATAAATGGGTAATTCTTTTGGCTTTAACCTCGAATGCCGGCCATGCCGATTTTCAATTACAGGAAATTGGCGAAGATAAACTTTTCGAAAAAGTACTTAAAACATCGCAAACCTGGGCTACAGATGAACAGA
Source organism: Pedobacter sp. Bi27 (assembly GCF_918698255.1). Taxonomy (NCBI): domain Bacteria; kingdom Pseudomonadati; phylum Bacteroidota; class Sphingobacteriia; order Sphingobacteriales; family Sphingobacteriaceae; genus Pedobacter; species Pedobacter sp. Bi27. The sequence continues at coordinate 423,323 of NZ_CAKKMW010000001.1, read as the reverse complement.
TGATGTATGTGGTAGGCGCAACCCGTGGGGCAGCTTTTGGTGATGTACGTAAATTAGCACCAAATCACTTTCTTTTAGTGCCAGGTGTTGGCGCACAGGGAGGAGATTTAAATGAAGTGTGCAAGTATGGTCTAAATGCACAATGCGGATTGCTGATTAATTCTTCGAGAGGAATTATCTATGCCAGCCAGGGAGAAGATTTTGCCGAAAAGGCCAGGGAAGAAGCGTTGAAACTTCAAAAAGAAATGGAACAGATCCTACTTAAAGCTGAATTAATTAACCACAGATAAAAAGGATGAACACAGATTTGGGTTTTTCAACACTTGTGTCGAAATATTTTTTATAAATTGGTTTCATGGATAATCTAAATGAAATCACTGAAAAAATAATTGGAGCTGCATATAAAGTTTCAAATACTTTAGGAAGTGGTTTTTTAGAAAAAGTGTATGAAAATGCATTATTCATTGAAATTAAAAAAGCTGGATTAATCGTCACAAAACAACACGCATTACAGGTTTTCTATGATGATCAAGTTGTAGGAGATTATTTTGTCGACTTGTTTATTGAAAATGAAGTTGTTGTCGAACTAAAAACAGCTAAAGTAATAACGGATATCCATCAGGCACAATTAATGAACTATTTGATCGCTTGTAATAGACGCTGTGGTTTAATCATAAATTTTGGTAAGCCAAGAGTTGAAATAAAAAGAATGCTCAACGGCTATAGTCTCTAAAATATCTGTGTTTATCCGTGTTCATCTGTGGTTAAACATATATCAATCATGAAATCAAAAATAGATCTTAAACTCATCCTCGCCCTATTTGGCGTGGCCTTGATATGGGGCACAACATATTTAGGAATAAGGATTGCCGTAGAAAGCATTCCGGCCTGGTATGTAACGGCCATTCGTCAATCTGTTGCTTCGATAATTATATTGGTTCTGTTAATTAAACAGCAGGAACTAAAATGGATTGGATGGTCGAGTTTTAAACGACAGATCTTACTGTCTATTTTAATGGTGGTAATTGCCAATGGCATGACAACCGTTGCCGAAAAGACTATTCCAAGTGGATTGGCTTCCTTAATTAACGCCACTTCTCCCTTGCTCGTATTTCTCGGATGCGTATTTCTGGGAATTCAAAAGGCTAGTTTAAAGGGATTCATTGGTGTTTTTATCGGGTTTTTAGGTATTGTTTTTATTTTTAGAGATGGTTTGAATGATTTGCTTGAACCAGGTTACCGAAATGGAATTTTATCGTTGATTATTGCAGTTTCAGGTTGGACAGTCGGCACCATTTATTCGAAGAAACACAGTGGTAAACCTCAATACATTTTCTTAAATCTATTTTACCAGTTTGTGTTTTCGGCCATTATTCAATTGGGCTTAGCAATGGTATTCTCCGGCAAGGCTGATGTAAGTTCCTGGAAAACAGAAAGCATATTTGCCACAGTTTATTTAGCTGTTTTCGGATCCGTTTTAGGCTACTTCTGTTATCATTATGCCCTAAAAAAGGTTTCAGCATCCGAAGTTTCCATCTTAACTTACTTCAACACCATTATTGCCATATTTTTGGGTTGGTTAATTTTAAATGAAAAGGTAGGTATAGATTTAGTAGTTGCAACCGTTTTAATCATTGCAGGGGTTTTTATTACCAATTATAAAAAGAAGGCCGAAGTTAAAGCAACTTAATCTTTAAGGATGTGTTGTAATTAAGACTTTAGCATAGATTTTAAGTGACAAAATATGTAATTATTTATAGCTTTTCAGAATATTTCGTTACCTTGAAGAATGAATTTTCCAGAAGATTTTCTTCATTACGTATGGCAATTCAGGTCGTTTGACTATAGCGGGCTGCAAACCACTGCTGGAGAAAACCTGAAAATTATAAATCCAGGCTTACTAAACAAAAATGCTGGTCCGGATTTTTTTAACGCGAAAATCGAAATTGGCAATACCACATGGGCTGGTAATGTAGAAATACACCTCAGGTCGTCAGATTGGTTAAAACACAGTCATCAAATTAATCCCGCCTACGAAAATGTAGTCTTACATGTTGTTTATGAGCATGATGCGGAAATAAAAAGAATAGACAATACTGTTTTGCCCGTTTTGGAATTAAAACACCGTATCTCTACCGATCTCATCAAAAAATACGAAAACCTATTTCTCACCTTAACTGATTTTCCTTGCATTGCACAAATTGGAACGGTAGATCAATTAATTGTCGATTCTTTTTTATCAAGAACCTTAATAGAGCGTTTCGAGCAAAAAACGAATGCTGTTACAGAAACCTTAAACGAATTAAATGGGAATTGGGATGAGACTTTTTACCGTTTCCTGGCGCGTAATTTTGGCTTTAAAATAAATGCTTTGCCTTTCGAGTTGTTTGCCAAAGCCGTTTCGCAGCACATTTACGCCAAGCATAAAAATAACCCAAACCAAATTGAAGCACTGGTTTTTGGTGCCGCTGGTTTTTTAAACGATCAGTTTGAAGAGGAGTATCCTAAAAAGCTAAAGGCCGAATTCCAGTTTCTTCGAAAGAAATACAATATTAAACCTATAGAAGTTTCGATGTGGAAATTTATGCGGATGAGGCCGCAAAACTTTCCTACGATCAGATTGGCGCAATTTGCGGCGTTAATTGTAAAAGCCAATCATCTTTTTTCTAAAATAATGGAAATCAAAGATACAGCTCAATTGCATGCTTTGTTCGAAAACCTACCGGTAAACGATTACTGGAAAACACATTATCATTTTAAAAAAGAAACTTCTGGTGTAAATACACAAATTGGGAAAACATCTGTTGATAGTGTTTTGTTAAATACGGTGGCTTTGTTTTTATTCGCGTATGGTAAACACACAGGTACACAATACTATATTAGCAGGGCGATAAAATTGTTGGAGCGTTTGCCAGCTGAGCAAAATGCGATTACAGATAAATTTACCGGAGCAGGAGTGAAGATGGATCATGCATTTGCTTCGCAAGGAATTTTGCAGCTTAAAAAGCAATACTGCGATGAGAAAAAATGTCTATATTGTGGTATTGGAATTAAAATTTTAAAGCAGGCCTAACCAAATGCTGATTTCAAACAAAACTTTCTACACTATAATCTGTTTTTAAATTATGGAATTTCCACACGAGCTTAAAGAAGTATATCCTAATCAGATTATTGAGGTTAGGGGTAATGCCGATGCCTTAACTGTTATTTTAAACAAAGATGTCGATATCCATAAATTTAAAGCAGAACTGATCAAAAAGTTTTCAGGACTGGAAGAACAACAAACGCTTTTTATTAAACACGAGGATAAACAGGATTTTGAAAAATTGGTTTTGGAATAATCGGGATAGAATATGCTATTGAAATTTAACCGATTATTATTGCTAAATTAGAGTTTGGAAATCAAATTATGATTTCGGTTTCCAATGATTTTATCTTGTGGTATTGTTATTAAGATTTTTAAAATAAGCTTAAAATGTTCCAAAGAATTATAACCTATTTTGAACAACAGAGTTTTGGCGTTTCTACTTATTTGGCTAACAAGTTGAACATGAGCACAGCGAAAGTGCGTTTGTTTTTTATTTATTCGTCGTTTTTAGCGGTGGGCTTTCCAATATTGTTCTATTTTTTGGCAGCTGTTGTGCTCGATATCAGGACGTATATGAAAAGAATGCGATCAAGGATTTGGGAATAAAATGTAAGAGCTAGTATGGATGATGGAAAATGGTTGCTAAATCAGACTCTTGACTAAAGACTCACGACTCCAGACTAATTAATCATCGTCTCTTAAAATCTCAGCAATTTCATTAAAGCCTTTTTCTGCGGCTAAATCTGCAGGTAGTTTTCCACCTTCCATGCGCAAAGAAACTTCTGCTCCGTGTTCTAACAATAAAATAATCAATTCTATATTTCCTAATTGTGCGGCGGTATGTAAGGGCGCCAATCCTGCCTTCTGACAAACATTCGGGTAGGCGCCTGCGTCTAACAGTATTTTAGTAATATTGAAATTATTAGCAGCAACTGCCGAGTGGATCGGAAATACATTAAATCCATTTTTTGATGGCAGGTTAACATCCGCACCTTTTAAAACTAAAAAACGGGCTAAATCTTCATGGCCGAAATAACAGGCTAAACCTAATGGTGTAAAGCCATCTTCCGAAAATTCGTTAATACTATTAGGACTTTGAAATATTAATTGCGATGCTGCATCAAATTTGCCCACTGCACAAGCTTCGAACAAGGTTAGGTTATCTACAAATTCAGTAATTAAATCGGCTATTTCCTGTTTTTTATAATAACAGGCCAATAACAGTGGCGAAATGTGATGAGAAGTATCAACATTTGCCAATTTTGGGTTTTCAACCAAAATTTCTTTTACTGCTTGTAAATTTCCAGCCTCAATTTGCTCTTCGAGTTGCGCTATGCCCATAGTATTGTTTCAAAAATCGCTTTAAATTAACAAAAATTAAGAAATTGTAAACTTTATTGCTTAAATATATATAGTGTAAGGCAATCTACCAAGACCTCAGCGGTCAAAAAAACATGATATCTGAAGAAAAAGAGCCACCGGTCGAAAAATTGCCGACTGAAAGCTGTTAGCTCATTTGGGCGTTACCCAATCCCGAGAAAAACGGGAAAGGGGTCGGGCTTTGCAGGGCTGCGCTTCGCTCCGGTACCGATGAAGGATCGGCACTGAACCCTTACAATCCCTAACGCAAACCCACTGTCTTAAGTAACCATTAGGTTTAAGCCCTAAGAACTACAGACTCAGGTTGAATAAACCTGATAGAACGATCCCGACGTAAAGAAGTCGGGAGAAGTGATAGCAGGACTATGATAACCGAAATGAACCGAACCCTGCTTTTCAAAATAATAGGAACTTAATTCACCTAGTATTTCAAACCTCATAGGTTTTTAAACGGCTTCAGCCCTCAACGAGACCTTTAAAAATAAATTAAACGACGAGTTAAACCTAAGGTTTATAAATAAAAAAATCCCGTTTAACCTCTCCAGGTAAAACGGGATAAAACCTAAAACAAAATCCGTTTCATTTGATAAAACGTAACAACTTGTGTGTTGTTGAAATAATAGACGATAATTTCTGTTTAAGGTTTAATGCCCGATGAATATTTTTATTTAATTTAAGGCAGATTATAAAACCAATAGATAGCGGTGCAAATTTGGCTCTTCTTGAAAATAGTGAGTGGTATAATAAAAGCCCTGGCAGCAATGCCTACAATTTGTGATTATTTTTTTTGTTAGGCTTTCGTTAATGCTGCGCAGTTTTATCTAAGTTTGTTCAATATTAAATTATTTAGGATAGAAAATGTCGGTAAGGGGTAACCAGTTTAAAACCAATACATTCAGAGATAAAGGTGCAGAAAGTGCACCTGGCAGATCATCATCAGGTCGGCAGCCGAAAGAAAAAAGAGATTTTTTGCCAAGCTTCGATTTGGCAGATGGCCGTGCAGTTAAAATTGCAGGTCTGTTTTTTGTGATATTGTCACTTTACTTTTTAATTGCTTTTACCTCGTATTTATTTACCTGGCAAGATGACCAGAGTTATGTAATCGATGCAAATGGTGGCTGGGGCAATCTTTTTAAAACAACAGAAGAACTAAAAGAAGCTGGTGTTTCCATACCGGTAGTTCAAAACTGGTTAGGTAAGTTTGGCGCCTTGTTATCGCACCAGTTTATTTACGAATGGTTCGGTATTGCATCTTTCCTGTTTGTTTTGGCCTTTTTTATTATCGGTTACCGTTTATTATTTAAAGTTAAAATCCTTTCCATCTCTAAAACATTAGGTTATAGCTTTTTCTTTTTACTGTTTATATCCTTAACCTTAGGTTTTGCACATAGTTTCTGGTCAGAATCGCCACATTATTTAGAAGGTGAGTTTGGCTATTGGAGCAATAAATTATTAGGTGCCCAAATTGGCGCAGCTGGGGTGGCGGGATTAATTGCTTTTGCGGGATTAACCATTTTAATCATCGCCTATAACATCGATTTTAAATTTCCGGAGCGCAAAGAGAAAGAGGTTTACCTGGATAACGAAACGCCAGATTATGTGAATGATATCAGAGAGCAGGCCGTAAAGAACAAAACTTTCGACGAGCCATCATCACCCATTGAATTTCCGGTACGTGATAAGCCGGTAAGTAACGAGCGTAAACAACAAAATGTAGTATTGCAGCCAAGCCGTTTCGAAGAAAAAGAAGAGGAAGAAGCTATTGCACCTGTTGTATTATCTCCGTTGGCTACCAATTTGCCTTTGGCTACTGCTGCGGCAGCAACACTTCCATTAACGGTAGAACCACCAGTTGAAACCGAAAAGGAGCCTGCTTTTACGATCGAAAAAACTGAAGAAGAAAAAAAATCGGATGATCTGGTAGAACAGTTTGGTAATTATGATGAAAAACTAGATTTATCTGGTTATAAATATCCAACAATAGATTTGCTCGAAAATTACGGCACCAATAAAATTTCGGTAAATGCCGAAGAACTGGAAGCCAATAAAAATAAAATTGTCGAAACCCTTAATCATTACAACATAGAAATTGATAAGATTAAGGCAACCATTGGCCCAACGGTTACCCTTTACGAAATTATTCCTGCCCCTGGGGTAAGGATTTCGAAGATTAAAAATCTGGAGGATGATATTGCACTTTCGTTGGCGGCCTTAGGCATCCGTATTATCGCACCAATGCCGGGTAAGGGCACAATTGGTATCGAGGTACCTAACCAACACCCAGAAATGGTGCCCATGCGCAGTATTCTCAATACCGAAAAATGGAGCCAAACCACTATGGATTTGCCAATTGCATTGGGTAAAACCATTAGTAATGAGGTTTTTATCGCAGATTTGGCTAAAATGCCTCACTTATTGGTTGCAGGGGCAACTGGTCAGGGTAAATCGGTTGGTATTAACGCCATTCTGGTTTCGCTGTTGTTTAAAAAACACCCTGCACAACTTAAATTTGTACTGGTCGATCCGAAAAAAGTAGAGTTAACTTTATTCAATAGAATTGAAAGGCACTTTTTAGCCAAACTACCGGGAGAGGCCGATGCCATTATTACCGATACCAAAAAAGTAGTAAATACGTTGAACTCACTTTGTATCGAAATGGATCAGCGTTACGATTTATTGAAAGATGCACAGGTTAGGAATTTAAAAGAATACAACGATAAGTTTGTTAAACGCAAGCTTAATCCAAATAACGGCCACCGCTTTTTACCATTCATTGTTTTAGTGGTAGATGAGTTTGCCGATTTAATGATGACCGCAGGTAAAGAGGTGGAGGCGCCAATTGCGCGTTTGGCACAATTGGCCAGGGCAATTGGGATTCACCTGGTTCTGGCTACACAGCGCCCATCGGTAAATATTATTACAGGTACCATTAAAGCCAACTTCCCGGCCAGGTTAGCCTTTAGGGTATTGTCGAAAATCGATTCAAGAACCATTCTGGATAGCGGTGGTGCCGATCAGTTAATTGGCCGTGGTGATATGCTTTTATCTACAGGTAGCGACTTAATCAGGCTACAGTGTGCTTTCGTTGATACACCTGAGGTAGACCGGATTTCTGAATATATAGGTAACCAACGCGGTTATGCTGATGCTTATCAACTGCCAGAATATATAGATGAAGCAGGGGAGGGCAGTAAGGCCGATTTTGATCCTAACGAGCGTGATAAGTTTTTTGAAGATGCAGCCAGACTGATTGTGATGCACCAGCAGGGTTCTACCTCATTAATACAGCGTAAATTAAAGTTAGGCTATAACAGGGCGGGCCGGATTATCGATCAATTGGAAGCTGCGGGAATCGTTGGTCCCTTTGAAGGAAGTAAGGCGCGCGAAGTCTTGTATCCGGATGAATATTCTTTGGAACAGTTCTTGAATAGTATGAATGACAAAGATTAGATTAAACCAATAACAAAAAATCTACTCTAACGTTTCAAAGGAAAAATTTAAAAAAGAAAAGATGAAGAAATTAATTTCAGCATTAATGGTTGTAGTTGCTTTTACAACTTCAACTTATGCTCAAACTGATGCGAAAGCTAAAGCCATTTTAGCAGAGGTGAGTAAAAAATACAAATCGTATAATATTGTAAAAACAGATTTTACCTTCACTTTGGATAATCCAAAGGCAAAAGTAAAAGAAACCCAGCAAGGTACCTTGTACGTTAAAGCCAATTCTAATAAGTATAAAGTAGCCATGACGAATCAAGAATTGTTTAGCGATGGTAAAAGCCAATGGACTTATTTGAAAAAAGACAAAGAGGTGCAGGTGAGCAATGTAGATAACAGTGGCGATGCCATTAATCCTGCTAAGATTTTTACAGTTTACGAAAAAGGATTTAAATACGTTTATACCGGTGAAGAAAAAGCTGGTGCCAAAACTTATCAAATGATTGATTTAACACCTGTTGATGCTAAAAAATCGATTTTTAAAGTACGTTTAAGCATCGATAAAGCGGCTAAACAAATTGCAAACGTGGTATTGTTCGATAAAAACGGCAACAAATACACATACAATGTGAAAACATTTTCGCCTAACGTAAATATACCAGAAACTACTTTTGCTTTCGATGCCAAAAAATATCCTGGTGTTGAAGTGGTAGATTTAAGATAATTGTTATTACCGCCTTAAGGCGGGATGAAACCTGAAGGTTCAGCTGGAAACAGCTGAACCTTTTTTGTTTTTAATAACACCCTATTCATTTTATTAACCAAGGTGTTCTAAGATGGTTGGAAAAATGAGGATGGTAAAGAAATAACCACCTATGCTATTTGTTGAAGATAGTAGTTAGCTAAAGTGCACTTAAATGTCTTAAGTGGTAAAAAATTTGGTGTATTATTTTACCACCTAAGTCACCTGAGGCCATCTAAGTTTTTATGTATTATTTGTTAATAGTTAACTAAAGTGCGCTTACATGCCGTAGGTGGAGGGAATTTGGTGCATATTCTTACCACCTTAGCCACCTAACATCATCTAAAGTTTATACATATGCCATTTGATTGAGCTTTATTGATTAGCTGAGGTCTTTCTTCGCATCTCAGGTGATGAAAACAATAACGCTACATTTTTTTTACTGCGGTATTTATGAATGCTGCGCAGATTTATCTAAGTTTGTTTCCAATGTCATTGCCACTAACAAACCATACCTTAGAGAAATTAGAAGCCCTGCTTTTTGCTATGGGTTATAAGGTTCGTTATGAGAAAGGGAACTTTAAAACCGGTTCTTGCCTGCTCGAGCACAATAAGGTTGTTGTGGTAAACAAATTTTCAAATCTGGAAGGAAAAATTGCCGCATTGGTAACTTTGGTTAAGCAAACCAATACAGACGAAAACCTGTTAGAAGAAAAACAGCGCCAATTCTACCTATCCTTACAGCAAACCGAATTATTTTAATGAAGATACAACTCCAGCATTACAATTATAGAAAGGAAAGTTTAAGCAGATGAAAGTTACTTTTTTAGGTACCGGTACATCACAAGGCGTTCCTGTAATTGCTTGTAATTGTGAAGTTTGTTTATCTGCTGATAAAAGAGATAACCGTTTACGGACTTCAATATTAATTGAAACAGCTGATAAAACCATCGTGGTAGATAGCGGGCCTGATTTCCGTTACCAGCTTTTACGCGAAAAAGTAAAAGATCTTGATGCGGTATTGTTTACCCACGAACATAAAGATCATATTGCGGGTTTAGATGATATCAGGCCGTTTAATTACTTGTTGCATAAGGTAATTGATGTTTATGCAACAGACAGGGTTCAAGCGGCTTTAAAAAGAGAGTTCTATTATATTTTTGCCGAAACTAAATACCATGGTTTGCCACAGATTAATTTACATACGGTAACCAATGGCGAAGATTTTAAAATTGGTGAAAGTACAATTATTCCTTTTGAAGTGATGCACCATTTGTTGCCCATCACCGGGTATCGGATTGGAGATTTTACGTACATCACGGATGCTAAAACCATATCGGAGCAAAGTTTTGAGAAAATAAAGGGAACAAAAATATTGGTGCTTAATGCTTTACAGAAAGAACCACATATTTCTCATTTTACTTTAGGTGAGGCCATCGCCTTTGCAGAAAGGGTAGGTGCAGAAACCACCTACCTTACGCACATCAGCCATAATCTGGGTAAACATGCCGATGTGGAAAAAGACTTGCCGTCGAACATCAGGTTGGCTTACGACGGGCTTAGTTTGGAATGTTAGCGTTATTTAACGTAAAAGCTTCATTCTTTTGTGATCAAAAAACGAAACTGCCGCAATAGGTACTCGCAGATATCCCCATTCTGTCGTCTGCAATGAAAGCCATCCAGTTGTGAAATGTCTTTCCTTTATAAAAAGAAGGAATTTCCAGGCTTTCCCTTTCTTTTGACCGCCTGGCACCACCTGTTTCATAGATGGCCGTTTTGTCGTCCACGTCATAAATCATTAACATCACCTGGTCATGTTGCCTGGTGTAATCGCCGTTAGAATTATCCGTCCAGCTGAAATGTACACCAGCATCGTCGTGTTCCAGCTTAACACCCTCCGCACCGGTGAGGTTTCCAGAGCTTAAACGCACAGCGGCATAGTCGATTTCGCCGGCGGCATTTTGGGCATTCAGCATATTATAGGATTTTGCAACATTATGGGCGGTCATCATGCGTTTTTTCGACTCCAGGTTAAAGCCAATCCGGATAAAACCAACAATAGGACTTAAAAAGGTCTGCATCATTGTAAAACGGGATCTGCAGGTCTTTTGATCAGCACTACCGGTTTTGTTTTTTATGGACTTTCTGCGTTTACTCCTGATGACCCATTTCCCGTTCAGGTAATAACCGGTCACAGCGCCCACCGTCCCTGTGAAACCACCGTTAATTCCGTTTTCTATTTTTCCCATGATTGCATTAACTTATATTATACAATATAGCAAATTGCTGATTAATAAACTAATAAGTTGTATTTGCTTCTGATTTATGTCGGCTTTTATTCGGGTGTAATTGTCATAAGTCCGACCAAACCCCGACTTAAATGCGGCGAAAGTCCGTCTAAAAGATTACGCTGTTATATCTGTTTATACGGTTTACTATAGTAAGTCGTGTTACTGTTTATAATTGAATTTGGTGTTACAGTATATGGTTTACCATGTTGAGATTTGCTTTCCGGAATTTCAGTTCAAAAAATATTTTATGAATGTTGCAGCGCAAGATGGTTAATTTATATATTTGCAACACTTCAAACCCAGGTGGCGAAATTGGTAGACGCACCAGCTTGAGGGGCTGGCGCCTGTATGGGTGTGGGAGTTCGAATCTCCTCTTGGGTACATTGTAAAAGATAACGCTTTGTAAAACAGATGTTTGCATGGCGTTTTTTGTTTTAGTATACATTTTAATATACAAACTGAATTTTTTGATAATATAATTGAGACCCGTTATCGATTTGGCGGGTGGGCTTTTTAAGTATTTTATTAAATTCGCAATGATAATCATGACCCAGTTAGAAAAAATTGCGGGGTGTACCAATGTTTTATTAGCAGAATGGTAATAATTTTGGTATTGTAACGAGTTTGTTACTTTTTGTGAATTTTGCCATTTTGGGTTCAAAATTTTGGTTTAATTAAAAATTAGACGGTTTTCTTTAAATTAACTACCTGCGGTGGATGAATGAATGAATGAATCATTGTAAAATTACGGTTTCCCCTATTGACCAGATGAAACCTTTCACCTACTTTAGACGTTAATTAAGCATCGGCGCTGAAATGGGAATATGTTCTAAAGACATATTTTTTTGTACAACAAGGTTTTGTTCAGAAAAAAATCCTACTTTTGCACCCTCGTTTAAATTAACGCATAATTTAACAATAAACAGCCTGATATAATTGATGTCCAACTGGCTCTCTAAATCAACATCCAGCTTAAAGGCTTCTCAACTTTTGTGCGATGATTTTTCAAATCAAAGTGTCCACTGCGCGTACTATAGCTGCGTTCAATTCATTTATCATCTTATGAATACTCAAATGAACGAAACTGAAGAAGATCTGAATGAGGGTATAACAAAGCAAAATTTCGAAAATTCATTGCCCCTAAAAAAAAACGGAGAAACAGTAAAGCTAGGAACTCATGTTTGGCTTCAAAAAGAACTTTATCGAAGCCTTAGATCTAAAACAAAGGATTTTAAAATGATTCAGGATATCACGGATAGTATCGGAACAATTTCAGAAGTACGAATTTTGGCGGATTATACTAATGAAATAATTTTAGAACCAAGAGCCAAAGGAATTGTTAAAAAGGCAGAGAGTTTAATCGAGTCACTAGATAAAATATACTAATGAAAGAAGTTAAAGAATTTATTTACGAAAGCCTGAGTGAATTAGTAAAGAAATTTTCAGATGTTAAAGCATCTATTCTATATAAGGAATTAAGTTGCGCATATTACATTAAAATAGAATCCAGTAGAGATACTGACAAACAGGATGATTTGGACTTAGTTAAACTAGACATTCTAGATAATTTTTATGATCAAAATTTCAATTCAACTTTGGTATTCATTAAGAATGACAATACCTTGCTAGAGTTGAGTGATTTCGATGACTCTATCATTGGCAATAGATTTATTGATTACACAAAACTTATATGTTTCACAGGTGATTTAAGCAAATGGAACAATGAAGTTCCGGGCATTACTTTGGAAGATATTTTAGCCTATGGTGAAGAAACTTACGCTTTAGCTGCATAATATGAGTGTTTTAGAGAAAATTGAAAACTCTCCATTTAAGCTTGATAGCTTTATGATCATAGAGTCCCACATAGAGAGGGAACCTGGAGCATTGCAAGAGGTTAAAGTTAAAATATCACCAAAAGGGATATTAAATCGCACGAAGAAAAATTTTAGTCTATTTCTTGATGTTTCTGTACAGGATAATGTAAGTGTAACAATTAACATTAGTTGTGTTGGTAGTTTTAGATTTAAAAACGACATCAATGAGCAGCAATTAAGTAATTATTTCCTGATCAATGCACCGTCGATAATTTTTCCATACATAAGATCTTATATTTCTGCCTTAACCGCATTATCCGGTCTTCCAGCAGTTAATTTGCCTGTAATGAACTTAACTTCATTAAAAGAAGATTTGAAGAACAACATCAAAGATATATCTTCGAAGTCAAAGAGTACTACAAAGGCCAAGACAGGCAATAAATTGATAAATTAAATGAACAACCACCCAACCAGGTGGTTTTTTTTTATTTATAGTTTTTATATCTTGAATAGCTTTGTTCGATATAATCCTCGATATCCTTTCCTATTAAATAATCATATTCCTTCCATTTTAGAGCAACCTAATTTGTGCTTGTTATCGTGCATCCACTTTTCGCTCATATTCAATAATACAATGCGACTTAATTTAGCGATCTGGTAAACAGATAAAAAACTGTTTATTTGCAGAATGAAAACGCATCACAAACTTGACTTGGTTTTAAGATTTCTACAGGATGGGAAACAAACAGATTATTCTGAAATACAGAAATTATTAAATGAAAATGATCATGGTGTTATTCATGAGGTTCTTCAAGAATTAATATTAGATGAATATCTTAAAACTCCAGCAAAGCAACAGTTTGCTATAACAAATTTGGGTTTAAGATTTATAAAAAATGGTGGCTATGCTGTTGAAGCCATAAATCAAGAACAAATTGAGGCTGAAGAAGAGGCTGAAAGAAGCCATCAAATAAATAAAAGAAATTGGGAAAAAAATGATGAGAATAGAAAGAAATGGACTTTAACAGTAGCTATCTTTGCTGTTGTCATGACTCTTGGAAACATTATTTATCAGGGCAATAGTAATACTGCAACAAAAATAAAAACTGATCAAATAGACAGTTTGAAAATGACTATAAAGGCGCAACAATTACAAATTGATACTTTAAGAAATATTTTGGAACCAAAGATAATTACTGAGAAATAATAGTGAGGTCATAAATCTCGTTATTTTGATTCTACATCTTCTTTCAAGTTTCCTTTGCTTAAATAGCATACTTGATTATTACATGATCCTCCTAATATTCGTAATAAAACTGGACGCTCTATTGACGAGCAATTCTTTAGCTCTGTCTCCAAGGTAAGGTTTGGTTCAATCAGTCTTTCAATTTTTTTTGACTGACATTTTAATATTCAATTTTTTGACCTTTCGGATTTCCTGATAATCCCTTTCTAAATTACATTTTTATTGTTTCTATTGATAATCAAAGTAACTGAAAGGGATGGCTAAGGAAGTTTACGGGCTTACTCACAATTGCAAATAACTTGTATATTAGGCTAAAAATTAATCTCTTGACATTATGAGTGACCACAGAATTGAAACAATTATTTTCAGCATGGATGATCCTAACTACGAAACTTTCAAAAAAAAAGTAGATGAGCTAAATGATAAATACAGCTATTGGCTGGAGAAATATGATGATGTAATTACCGGCAAAGCACCAGTTGATCTGAACAACTATTATTCTATTTACACATCTAATGGAAGGCATACATTCAATGTTCTACATATGGAGAATTTTCCAAAAGAAATTCAGAAAGATTTAAAGCAAGCTTTTATAGATTCATATAATTAAGAAGTGAATGAAGAATGTTTTGGATAAATTGGCGTCGTGGGCCACTTTGATATCTGCTGTTTTTTTAATATTAGGTTTACTAAGAGCAATATTTTATTTTTCTCCGTTTGGGATACCCATTCTCACATTTATAGATCTTAGCGAGGTTTTTACGACATGGTTTACCCAAATAATTTATGTGCTCATTATTTGCTCTATAATATCGGTGCTCTATCCCGTCTTAAAATATGCAAACATCAGCCCCACAAGTTATTTCGTTTATTATTATTTTGCCGTTTACATAACTCATGTAGTTTCCTTGTGTTATCTTTATTTTGATCTTCTAAGAAATTGTTTTGGGAATTATTCGGAGGAATGGCTACACTACACCCGTTTTAACTACTCAATATTATTTGTAATTTCTATGATTTTTGGATTTGGAAGTTTAAGTGGAATTTGGGATGTAATCAAGGTATTGCGCAAAAAACAAATTAATAAGGAATTTAACAGAGTACGTGGATACATTGTAGTAACTCTACTGGTCATTTCGGGGTTTATTTGGAGCATAACACAACCTATTGGCATCGAAATGACTACTAAGGAATATACTCAAGTCAAACTTTATGGGAAAAGTGATACCATCACAACAAACGACAATTTAAGGTATTTAGGTAAAACTAGGAATTACATTTTTCTTTGGGATAAGAAAAAACGAGTAGCAGAAATATACAAAGCTGATGATTTTGATAGAATTACATTTGGTACGTATAATTTGAGAAATTAGCTTGTAGGACTTTATGTTAATATCATTAATTATTTAAAGAGCTTTTTTTGAACTCTTATAACATAATAATAAGTAATAATTGAATTCAGCAAATTAAAGCCCTCACCATCCGCAAGGGCTTAAATTTAAATTGTCAATTTCAATTTTACCTCATTCAAAATTTTCCTTTCCCATCAACACTATAACTATAAATCAAGATATATTCAATCCCGTTCTTTTCAAAATGCCCGATAGGAATATCGCCTTTTTCGAAGTAGGCTGATTTACTTTCGGAAGGAACGCCACAAAGAATTATATTAGCTTCTGTTTGATGGTAAATAACATCGTTTCTACTGTTTGCAATAGCCATCAATGCTGATAAATTTTTGCTTGATCCTTTTTGGTTATATTTTGGATGATGCGGGTGCTGATTGGCCGATACCCAGGCGCCCTGCGCCATCGGTTTATAAAATTTGCCCAAAGGGATATCGAACCTGCGTGGTAAAAAGCAAGAGGCTATTGTTCCATTGGTGGTAATGGTTCCGGTTTCTATAAAGAAATGGGTAATTTGAATCCAATGCCTGGTGAGCTGATACACATATTCCCGAATTGAATTTTGTCCGTCTTCTAAAAATTCTGCCCAACCAGTGTAGCGTGGCAAAGTCATCATGATTTCAGAAACATTACCATCAATATGATGTAAGGTAGCCTTTACTGCACAAATTGCAGGTAATACATTCATTTTGGCTGATTCAGCTACAACCTGATCAGGGAGCTGTGTGTTTTGGTTTTTACAATTGTTGTTTCGCATAACATTGTTAAAAAGATCCTGGGTGCTGCGAAACAACAATAAACTCTTTTCAGAGAAAATTTAGATACGGTGCCAAACCGCTCACCCAGGAATATTGTTAAAAATTGATTGCTTACTTAATTGCTTCTCCGTCTAAGTTGAAAATTCTGTTTATTATTATTTCGCATCAGCAATTTAGAAACAATATCCCAAACCACAAAGAAAAATTTAATTATTGAATTAATTCCCGGTTGCTGCAAACTGCCAATTAAATTATTGAAAAATTAATTGGTACATCATCTTGAGGGATAATTTGTTGCATAAAATAAATATCAATAACAGCGTTTTAATGGAATAAATAACCCTCTGTACCTGTCATTGCAGTAAGCTTTTTCTGTCTTACCCTGAAATCGCTTGTCATTAAAACAACAATAGCAATGCTGCAAAATATGTAAAGCTAATATTGCGGCATTGCTAGGATTTTATAGGCTTTGGACGTTTAGCGTTAGCCGGTAATCTTAAGCGATTGAATTAGACCCTGCTGAAGAATAAGGTTAAAGTTAAGAATAACCGGGCTACCTGGAAATGTTCCCGAAATCTCAGCTGTAAATACCGAACCCTTTTCATCTTCCTTATAACTAACCGGTTTTAAAGTAGCTTGATATTGTTGGTTCGAATTTTCAATCCATTTTTGAATTGCTGTCCTTCCAATATGGTTCTTCCCTTCGTCGAATACTTCGGCGTTTTCTGAAAAAAGTGATGAATACGCTACAGCATCATGGTTGTTCTGTGCTTCAATTAGGTCTGTTATAAATTTTGGTAAATTCATGATATTTATTTTTAGATTAACTTATTGTTGTACAAATTTCGGTGGTACTGGCGTGATGCACAAGTAGGGCATTACGATTCGAATAGGGAAAAATTTATCCGTATTGTTTCATTAATGGCCTACATGTATCTTTGTTAGATGTATGAGAAAAAAACTTTTCCCAATTTAATCTGTGGCCTCGATTTAGTTGGAGAGGTGCTTTATGGCAAATGGAAAATTCGGTTATTGTGGTTTATCAACGAGGGTTATTTGCGCCCGAGCGAGCTGCAACGCAAAATACCAGATGCAAGTCGTAGGGTAATCAATATTCAGCTAAAGGAGCTTGAGGACCATGAATTGGTTATCAGAACAATCTATCCGGTGATGCCACCAAAGGTAGAGTATTCGCTTACTGCGTTTGGCAAAACCTTGATCCCGGTGATCGCCGCTATTGGAAATTGGGGAGATGAGTATCAGGACAGTTTGAAGCGTGTGATTCTGAAAGGATATCCACAGTTGGTCTGATTCTGAGTGAGTATTAGCTAAATTATGCCCAGGTTGATTTAGGTCAGCATTTTAAACTCTTTCCAAATGCAACCCAGGCTGATATTGTTTTAATTTTAAACGGTGGGTATGGTGCCTCCATCAATTACAAATTCGGTTCCGGTAAGGTAACTTGCCCTTGGCGAAACAAGGAACCCAACCATTTCTGCCACATCTTCTGGCATGGCAGGTCGGCCGTATGGAATGCCGCCAAGTGCATCCATTACACTTTGTGTGGCCTGTTCTATCGAAATTGCTTTGCTCTGCGATATGCGTTCCATCATTCTCTTCGAGCTGTCTGTCATGATCCAGCCCGGAGAAACCGTTAAAACCCGAATTCCTTTTGGAGCAACTTCGTTAGAAAGTCCTTTGCTGTAATTGATCAGTCCAGCCTTTGCTGCCGCATAGGGTAGTGTGCTTTCATATAATGGAAGTTTGCCTTGAATAGATGCGATATGGATAATTACACCTGCTTTTTGTTTAATCATTTGCGGCAAAAATGCCCGGTCTAATCTTACTGGTGCCAAAAGATTGGTTTGCAATGTTTCTTCCCAGTGTTCATCGGTTAAATTAGCAAAACCACCCGCCGGAGTTTCTGAACCACCAAGGCTATTGATCAGGATATCGAGCCTGCCAAATTTTGATAATACCGCCGTTACTACTTTTGCTGTTCCAGCAGGCTTGCTCAGGTCTGCCGAAATAAAATACAGCTTTTCATTGGGCTCTTCAGGCGGGTTTCTTGCAGTAATGATTACTTGTGCCCCGGCTGCCAGGAGCCTTTCGGCAATTGCTTTTCCGGCGCCTTTGGTTCCGCCTGTTACCATGGCAATCTTGCCAGATAGTTCGTTGTTGAAATTAAATTCCCTTTCCATTGTATATATTTTATACAAAATTCAGGCATACTAGAATTTCCTACAAGTACGGTGTTACGATTCAGATAGCGTAAAATTTATCCCTATGCAATTGGTATTTCCGTAATTGCTTTAATTAAATGTTCGCGAGATATTTGCTTTGGTATTATTAAGTATGCTAGGTGGAATAGGGTAAAAATCCAATCATTGGTTGATAATGATTTAGAATAAGCATGATAAATATCCTCTTAGGGAAAAATGTACAAGATTGTTGTCTGTTTATCCATTCCCTGAGCCTGGCGTTCTCCTCATCTTTGTATGGTCAACAAACAACAAATATTTCAAACATTAATTTAAAAAAAATAACAATGAAAAATCTAATCTTAACCGCAAGTGTAATCATCACTTTATTAACAAGTCAATTCGCTTTTTCGCAAAGCAAAAGAGTCCCAGCTTCAGCCGGAAGGGCGGAATATATCGAAGTTGAGCCAGGTGTAAAACTTCACGTAACCGATCTTGGCGAAGGCCAGCCCATTGTATTGATCCATGGATGGCCACTTAGCGATGAAATGTACCAATATCAATATCAGTATCTGGTAAGGAAAGGTTTCAGGGTAATCGGCATTACACTACGTGGTTTCGGTAAATCTGATAAGCCTTATGGAAAGTACAATTTCGATGTTTTTTCTGATGACATTTATGCCGTTCTCCATACCTTAAAAATAGAGAATGCTGTACTGGGTGGCTTTTCTATGGGTGGTGCCGTTACCATTCATTATGTAAATAAGTATAAATCTGCACATGTGAGCAAACTGGCACTATTTGCGGCAGCTGCTCCATCATGGAAACAACGTGCAGATTACAATTACGGAATATCTGAGGAAGGTGCTGCCGGACTGATCAAACAAACCCTGATCAACAGGGAAGAGCTGATAGGTGGATTAGGTGCAGCATTTGCGGCCAAAGGTACCACACTTCAAAAAAATACAGAGAAATGGCTTGAAAATATCAACTTATCAGCAAGTCCATATGTAGTTACCGAATCTATCAGTGCCCTTGGGGATCTAGATTTGCGTCCGGTGCTTAAGAACATAACCATCCCTGTAGCCATATTTCAGGGTACAAAAGATCAACTGATTGATTTTACCTTGGCTGAGCAATTGCATAAAGGTTTAAAAAACTCATACATCGTGAAATTCGAGAATAGCGGGCACGCACTTTTTGTAGAAGAGATGGATAAATTCAACTCGGAGCTTGAGCAGTTTGCCAAAAAATAATTATAAGATAAGATTACTTGCAGGTTTAAATGCCCGCAGGTAATTTTTGCTTTAACCGAATATTGAAATCGTCACCAATAATGGTAATTTTATTTTTTAATCCATTTTATTAACCCTTTCATGAAACAAAGTATTTTTGATGTAAACCTTAAAACCATCGGCATGATAAATGTTGATTTAGAAAGTATTGAGGCCATCAATTCCGAAGCATACAAATCCTATATCAAGGTGCTTTATCTTAATGAAGGATTTGAAATAAAAGTAGACTTCAACGTTTACCACACTACTGGTCCAACGCTGTTCTTTATCAGTCCAAATCAGGTACTGAGCATCGAAAAACTTGGTGAGCAATCAGGTCGCCTGGTGTTCTATAACCGCGATTTCTATTGTATACAGTTGCATGATGAAGAAGTTGCCTGCGATGGGCTCCTGTTCAATAACATCAATAATATGCCAATGACGGTGATACCTCAGCAGGATGCCACATTTATTGAATACCTGTTTTCCAGGATTGAGGATGAATTTGAACTGAAGGATGGATCGCTGGAAGAAATGATCAGGACCTACCTTAAACAGCTTTTGATCAAGTCTACCCGATTGTGGAAGGTGCAACACCTGGATGGGGTGATGGCCGCCAGACCGAACAACGACCTTGAGTTCTTTAGGAAGTTTACCCAATTGGTCGAAGCGAACTTTAAAGAAAAGCACAATGTTGCCGATTACGCCGATCTGCTGGTGATAGCCCCCAAAACCCTTACCCATAGGTTCAAGCGGCTTAAGCTTCCTCAGCCGAACGAAATCATCAAAAACAGGATTATCCTGGAGGCAAAAAGATTGCTTATACATACAGATAGAACGGCAAAGGAGATTGCCTATTCACTGGGTTATGACGATCCTGCCTATTTCAGCAGATTGTTTTTTATCAAGACCGGCGAGCCTCCATCTGGTTTTAGATCTAAATACCTAAGTATACACGAACCAAAACAGATTTAATCTTCAATGATCTTTTTATGTCATTGAATAAAAATTGAGCACTTTTGTTAGGCATTACGGCAGCGCTAGAAGAAAAAAATTAAATAATTAAACATGAAAGCTAAGCTTATTGTATTGGTGGCCACCCTTATTTTAACATCGGTGAAAACCTTTGCCGGTTGGTACAATATTTACAATTACACAGGTTTAATCGATAGGTATCCGGTTACTTTATCTTTTCAGGTAAAAGAGGGCTATTTTGGCGAACCTGCAAAAAAACACTATAATGTTATTGGGGTCTATAAATACGATAAAGTTAATCATCCCATCAGGCTTGAGGGCGTTTTTACCCAAAGTACCCAAGAGCTTAAAATTTATGAAATTGGGACTAATGACAGGATTTCTGCCACTTTTCACCTTAATTTTTCACCTCAGCAGCTCACAGGTAGCTGGAGCCGTGGTAAAAGTAAACTGAAGGTAAACCTGCGGCTTGTAAACAGACTCAGTGATCGCTCAGATGAAGCGTTCGATAATATCCAGATCCTTCAGTTTCCGTCTTTGCAGCATTATTATTTTATCGGTGTTTATGCTAAAAAGAGCAAATCTACCGAAGCACACATGCGCGAATTAAAGATCATTAATAAGGAAACTAATAGAGTCTTTCAGATACTTAATTTTGAACCTATCGAAACGCCCACAGGCAATGTTATGACCATCATTTACGATAACATTACGACAGGGAAAAACAATGATTTTCTGATTTCCAATCAGATCGGCAGGGTTGGTGGATACCTTAACGTGAATTTTAATGTAAAGAACAAACAATTTGTTTTAAATCCGGAACCGGTTGCAGAAGGAGGGTAAAGGTTGAAAAATGCAATGTTTTTAATTCGCGCTTATTAGCATATTTCTGATATTTTAGTTGGCTGATATTGAATGACCAAGAATATTACAGCTAGCGTGATTACTTAATGGTATTAGCCAATTGACTTAAAATGATTAAAGTAATTATTATAGACGACCATCCCATTGTATCCGACGGATTGAAAAACCTGCTTACTAACCATGATGATATGGAGGTAGTAGCCTGTTACAATACCGGACAGACAGGTTTAGCTGGAATAAACAATTTAAAGCCAAATGTGGTATTGCTTGATATAAGCCTGCCAGATATAAGCGGCGTAGAAATATGCAAACAGGTAAGAAAGACCGATACTCAAGTTGGTATTATTGCGCTGAGCATGCATAATGAACGGCCTGTAATTAAAAGTGTTTTACAAAGCGGTGCAAATGGTTATGTTCTTAAAAATTCTGTAGGTCAAGAGATCATATTGGCCATTCAGACCATTTTAAGTGGCCAAAAATACCTGTGCACCAAATCGAAAGAGATTATGTACAGCCACCAAAAAGGCAACTTGGTAGAAATACCACACATTACCCGCAGAGAAAAAGAAGTACTGGAGCTGGTGGGCAAAGGGCTAACCACGGGGCAAATAGCCACACACTTATTTATTAGCCCTCATACGGTAGAGAGCCACCGTAAAAATCTGATCGAAAAATTTGAAGTAGCCAGTATGTCGGCAGTAGTAAACCTGGCTATAAAGTATGGATTGATATAATTAAAAAACTTTTTATAAGATAGATAACGACTAGTAAATTGCTTGTATTAAAGATCTAAGCAAAATAGTCGTTAAGCAGTAAAATTCAATTCTATATTAATAGAAGTGCCTGGTTTATTTTCGGCCGATAAAATTTCCATTTCACCATCTAAATAGGCTACCCTGTTTTTTATATTCTGAATGCCCATACCTTTAGTTAAATAGGCGGGATCAAAACCCTTGCCATCATCTTCTATGGTGATATAAAATATATTATCGTTTTGCGAGCACTGCAACAAAATGTTTTGTGCCTCTGCATGTTTAACGGCATTGTGCATTGCCTCCTGTATAATGCGGTATATATTAATTTGCTGGTGTGGCAAAAATACACGTTTAGCGCCCAGGTATTTTAAATCAATGTTCAGTTTTTCAGATGTTAACGATGTGCATAAATCTTTTAATGATTCTTCCAGTCCAAATTTGAGCAACATTTCTGGCATCATGTCGTGCGCTATGTGGCGCAGTTCATTGATCGAACCTTCCATCTGATCCATGATTTGGTACAGTTCAGGATCATCGTTGCTTTTCTTTTTTGTGGCGTAATGAGAAAGATTGATCTTGATTCCCGCAAGGGTTCCGCCCAATCCATCGTGCAGATCGCGGGCAACCCTGTTCTGTTCCTCTTCTTTGGCATTTAACATCGCCTGAACAATTTTAATTTCCTGCCTGCGGTCAAAATCTTCTATTTGTTGCTGGTGGTTTAAATCTTTTTGTATCGTTAGTTTTTTACTGCTCCTATAAAAAAGCCACCCCAAAATGGCAACGATGAGTAAAAACAAACAAGCTATACCAAATAACCAGCTTAATAGCTTGCTGTTTTGTGCCGATAGGTTTGCTTTTTCATTTTCGGCATTAAGGGCAATTATTTTTTTCTCTTTTTCTGCTGTTTTAAATTTTACTTCCAATGCACTTATTTTGTGTTCAACCTCTCGGGCATTTATACTATCCTTTAATTTGCTATATTTTTTAAGCCAGGTATAGGCCATTTTACTGTTGCCCAGTTTGCCGTAGGTTTCTGATAGTTCAAAATAATAAATCAAATCATCCGAAGAGTGCTTATGTATAACAAGGCCTTCTACATTTTTTCTTAAAACTGCTAAGGCTTTTTGATATGCTTTTTGCTTGATGAACAGCCGATACATCTCTAAAGATAAATTTCGCTGCATATTATATTCTTTTGATTGCACAGCGAGCACTTCCCCCTTTTTTAAAGCCTGTAATGCTTTGCTATATGCTTTGACAGTTGTATAATATGTTCCTTCTACTACGTAGAATTTCATGTAATTTATGGGGCTTGTAGTTTCAATAAGAAAAGCTTTAGCCTTGTCTAATTCTTTTTTTGCAGATAATGTATTGTTTTGAAATAAATAATTTCGACTAAGACTGATGTGGTTTTGGTACAATTCATTAATATATACGGTGGGTTGTTTATCCAATAACGAAATAGACAACCGGAGATATTCCGCTGCTTTGTCGTATTGCTGGCAATCCATAAATATCATCGCTATATTATGATAATTCACCGCCAGATGTTGAACATTGCCTGTTTTTTTTATCAGGGGAATAACTTTGTTTATGAAAATATCGATAGATGTAATGGAGTTGTCTTTTATACTGAATTCTAAAATGGCATATTTCGACCAACATTTACTTCTGAAAAGAAATGCCTCTTTGCTGTTAAATTTCGATAGCTGTTTGTCGGCTTCCAAATAGTTGGTTTCACTTTTCGCACTATTGGTCGAAAAATAATACCCGCCCAGATAATAATAGTAAAGCGCCTTAACGTAAGGGTATTTATCGCCATATTTTAAACCTTTTGCAAGGAAGTTTTTGGATTTTAAGGTATCGCTGTTTGACCAATAATCTGATAAAAGGAACAGTGAACGCGCTTTTACGCTATCAGATTTGGCATTTGCCAAAAATTTCAACAAACTATCTGGATAGCGTACATCTGTTATGGGCAATTGCGCAAATGATAGGTAAACGCAAACCATAAATAAACAGGATAGAGCGGTTTTTTTCATTAAAAGCACATAGATGATGAGTATCAAACATAGCTAAAACTATACAATTCAGCTATAATACCTGGTAAACTTTTCTACTGTTCATTTCAGAACAAACATGGCAATAAAATCAAATATCCCCGAAATCAGGGATACATACAGATGTGTTCCAGTCTAACTTTGGGTATCATATTAAGGTGGTTAGAAATTAAAAAATACCGGCAAAACCGTTGATTTATAATTATATGATGAGCCAGTGAAACTTTGAAAAAATGATGAACAAAAGAATACCAAAAATATTGCTGGTTAAAATGTTGCTTTTATATTGTAGCATGATGGGCTATGCACAGAAAGCCCCAGAATGGGTTCTTCCTGCTACTCCTTTTAATGAATCAGAAACGGCCAGATTGATGGAAAAAGGAACGGCTACCATACAGGGAACTGCCACATTGAAGAAAAAAGGAAAAGATAATTTTGGTGTTAAAGGAAGCCAGATCTTGCTATTCCCGGTAACACCTTATTTTACCGAATTTTTGGAGTTGAAGAAAAAATTTAATAGCCGTAGAAAACAGGCCACTATGAGTCCTGTTGCATTTACTTACCGGGTAGAAGGCAGATTTTTGGATGATAAGGGAACGTTTCAGTTCACCAACCTGAAACCAGGAAAGTATTATGCAATTAGCTGGATAGCCTTTGCCAGGCAAAAAACAGTTGCTGTTCAAACCGGCACAAGCACCTCTTATAATGTTTATGGATATGCTTTAGGCTCGTCGCCAATTTATGAAGATCAACATTACGACGTTTTTATTGAAAATGAAGTACGCGGGTTTGTTGAGGTTAAAGAAGCTGGCGCAGTAGTAAATATAATCGTGAGCAATTAAATTAAGAAAAACAATGAAGAAAAAATATGTGTATTGGTACCTCATCATTATAGGGGTGATCATACCTTTTGGTGCTTTTGCCCAAACGATAAAGATTCCGGATCTGAATTTTAAGAAGAAGTTGGTTGTTCAGGGCATAGATCTTAATGAAGATGGAGAAATTCAGCTTGCTGAAGCACAAAAAGTAACTAAGCTCAGTTTAGATCAGGCAGGTATCAGTTCGTTGGTGGGGATTAAAAATTTTACGAACCTAAAAGAGCTAAGCTTTTGGAATAACCAGGTACAGGTACTGGATCTGGAAGGAATGAAAAACCTGGAAAATATTTTTGGCTACAACAACCAGATTCAGCGCGTTAACCTTAAGGGATTGATAAACCTCAAAAATTTATACATCCATCAGAATCAAATCAGTGTAATAGATTTTACAGGACTCCAAAAGCTTGAAGATATAAACATGCTACAGAATGCAGTTAGTAAAGTGAGCATTTCAAATCTTCCAAAACTTGTGCATATTGAGTTTCAAAAAAACAGGCTAACCGAGTTTAAAGTAACAGGATGCCCTGCGGTAAAGCTGATCAGATTAGCTGAAAATCAATTAACAAAATTAGATTTTAGTAAGTTTAAAGATCTTGAAGAATTGTCTCTGAGAGATAATCCTTTGGTTGAGCTCGATATATATGGCTTAAGAAAACTTAAACAGTTAGACTGCTCTTACACCCTCTTAACCAATGTTAATATGAGCGGAACGGTAAGTTTGGGCAGAATGGAATGGTAAAGTTTCTCGCATCAAAGCTGATTTCTTTCCTTTAAAACACCTCCCTTATTGTAAAAATAAAATTTGAGATTAACTTATAAATTAGTTTCAAAATCGAAATATTTATTTCTATATTGCCCGTGGATTTAAAAAATACCTTGCTTTTTCTGAATAAGAAAATGGTGATGTTTCGTCATCGATGAACTAATATTTGACACTCGGCACTACCTGCAATCTTTATGGGGAGAACACGTACTATACGTACGGTTTCGGTTCCATACTCCACGAGTTTAACCGTACGTATAGTACATGCTCTCTGGAGTTGATTGATATAGTCCTATGAAAATACGAAGGATTTTAAATTCAGGCCCTGTTTTATAAAAAAGACAGGGCTTTTTAACTAAATCAAGCTCCAAATGGCAGAAAAACTGAGCCGACAACAAATCTACGACCGTATTCGGACTACCTCTAAAGAAAGTTATATCCTTGAAGAAATGCAACGTCTTGGTTTTTGGGAATCATCTGATACGCCAAGTTTACCAGAAGTTTTAATTAAACGGGAACTTGTTGCAAACCAAGAGCTGAACAATCTTTTGGCGCAGGATCGTAAATACCAGAATCAAGAAGCCATGCTAAAAGAAATGCGTAAAGCGCGCATGAAATTGGCAAAGGATAAAAGAGCATTAACCAAGCAAAAAAACAAACAAAAGAAAGATGATAAGGCTGCAAACTGGACGAATATTCAGCAACAGCAAATTATTTATTTGGGTAATGGCGTATCAGGTGGCTTAAACCAAAAGGAATCTGATGTAGAAACTTTACAGAAATTTAATCTGCCGGTTTTTAATCAAATTATTGATTTTGCATCAGCCATAGGTGCAGATTTATCCACTTTACGATACTTGCTCTATCAAAGAAAAGTTTCCCGGATCAATCATTACCACACTTTCGAAATTCCTAAAAAAACAGGAGGGAAAAGGCTGATATCGGCACCAAAATCCAAATTAAAAGCTTTGCAACTCTGGGTATTGGAGCACATTTTGAACCGTATTGAAATTAATGATCATGTTCATGGCTTTATCAAAGAACGCTCCATCATCAGCAATGCGCAGCCACATCTCGAAAAAGACATTGTTATTAATGTCGATTTAAAAGATTTCTTTCCAAGCATTAGTTACAAACGCGTAAAGGGGTTATTCCATAAATTGGGCTACTCAGAACAACTTGCTACTGTGTTTGGCCTAATTTGTACCTCTGCAGAAACAGAACATGTAGAAATGGATGGCGTATCTTATTACGTGCAAAAAGGAGATCGCGTGCTACCGCAAGGTTCTCCTGCGAGTCCGGCAATTAGCAATTTAATCGCATTTAAACTTGATAAGAAAATTACAGGATTAGCATCGAAATTCAACTTTGTCTATACCCGATATGCTGATGATTTAAGTTTTTCAACAACAAAAGAGAACGAAAAAAATATTGCCAGTTTATTGTTTTTTCTCAAAAAGATCATAGAATCAGAAGGTTTTACCATGCACCCTGCGAAAACGCATATCATGCGAAAAGGCAATCTGCAAAAGGTTACCGGAATTGTTGTAAATGAAAAATTAAATGTTCAGCGAGATCAACTGCGCAAATTTAGAGCGCTTTTGCACAATATAGAATCACATGGCTGGAACGGACAGAAATGGGGTAATGCTAAAAACCTGATCAACGCTGTAGAGGGTTATATCAATTTCGTGAAAATGGTAAATAAGAGCAAGGCTGCTGCTTTTAAAGTTCAGCTCGAAAATATTATTGCTAAACATGGTTATCCAGCTATCGAGAAAGAGCTTGTTGAAGTTAAAATTGAAACTATTGTAGTTGAAATAGTGCCTGAAGTTAAATTAGAAACTCCCATAAAACCATCAAATGATGCCAAACAGTACGATTGGTGGAATATTCTTTAAACGTTTTGTATATGAAACTCATTAAACAAAGTAAATTATTTTTTAAAGAAGGGAAATCTGATAAGGTATATGAGATTGATCTTTGCGAGCTTTCTGCAAACGAATTCCTGGTGAATTTTAGATACGGTAGAAGAGGAAGTACACTTAAAGAAGGAACTAAAACACCTGCTGCATTGCCTTTGGCCAATGCTGAAGTGCTTTTTGCAGAATTGGAAAACGAAAAACGCAAAAAAGGTTATCAAACCGAAACGGAAGTATTTATGGAACTCCCATCCTTAGATATGGTTGAGCCCGATACTTTAAATGGTACAATTTTGCAGCGCCTGCAGGATGCTGTAGTTGGTAGAAACAGTTTCAGAACCGAATGGAAAACCAGTCGGGTAATTTGGAAAGCCGGCATGTTAAACGTGCAAGAGGCTATTCCGTTTATCATCAAGCTGGCAACAAGAGGGAACGAAATGCAAACTTACGCGGCCTTATATGCGTTGACAAAATTAAATGCGGTTACAGCCGGGCCACTGTTTATGGCTTTGGCTAATAATATCAAGCAAAAAAGTCATATCATAAACATGGCTTTTGAGGGGCTTTTGACGATTACTAGGGATGCTGAGCAGCAAAAGATTATTAATCTGCTATTAGAGAAGCTACCTGCAGAAATAAGATATGCTGTAGAAACAGATGATTTAGCCTTGCTTAAGGCTACTTTAGATCAAAATTTAAAAGATAAAGAGGTAGATTATTTTACCACTCTTTATTTATTATGCAAAGTGCAGCCAACTTTATTGCCCATACTTAATAGTATATTGAAAGCCTGCCCGTACAAACCACCGTTTTTTAAACACCTAAGGGCAATTTACAAGCTGGCGCAGTTAAGAAACGATGTAACAACTTTGGCTATTTTATTTTATGGTTTCGAGAAACAACCCGCTATGTTTAGGCGAACATATTCGCTTGATTCTAATTACAGGCAATATTTAACCGCTATAGACCTCACCGTTAAGGTAGGAGCAGAACTTAAAAATAAAGATAGTAAGCTCGCATTTTCGCAATACACTAAAACCTATTTTCAGAAAAATGCAGTCGAATTTCTTAAAAATGCTGGGGCAACGAATGATGCATCTGCATATTTAAAACTTGCAGTTAATACTTTACTGCAGTATAAAGAAAAAGATTATTCTATTGCTGAAGAGAAGCCATTAAGCGAATATGGCCGGTATAATTATAAAACGAAACAATACGCTTATGTAATTGTCAATTATCCCGAATGTTCGGAATCATTACTGCTTTCTACCATCCTTTTTGGGAATGATCCGAAGCGCCAATTGCAATCTAATTTAAGGTTTATAATCAACAGTAGAACGGTAACCAGCCCTGATTATTATTACAACGCGGCCAATGTTCGAGCGGTAGCTGCCAGATCAAATACAGGTTTTAACAGTGACAACGGTGTTTCGGTAATTGATGCGGCTAAGAATATTTTTAAAAGCTTATTTGGTAAGAAAAATGTAATACCACCACCTCTGCCAGTGGTTGAGCAAGATACTACTCCAAGAACAGAGGTGAAAAGTGTGCCCCGTTTGGAGCTGTACCCCGAGCTTTGGGATGCTATGCCTCAAGCTTATATACAATTGTTGATGCAAGCTGAGATGGATAGAATACATCTTTTTGCTTACGAAAGGTTAACGGCTCATCCACAGTACGAAGAGATTATCCAGCGTTTTGATGAACGCTCGATTTTGCAACTGTTAAATAGTAAATTCGATTTACCAAATCAGTTTGGGTTTGAAATACTGAAAAACGAAGAAAGCAAGCTTGCTCAAAACCCTGTTTTTGTTGCCGAAGTATTGGCTTGCAATAGTAGAAACGCCAGGCTTTGGGCGCAAGAATTGGTTAGCCGAAATATCGAACTGTATTTTAATGATATTGAATTTTTGTTGATTGTGCTATTCAACGCCCAAGAGGAAAGCAAAAATTGGATCAATGAAACATTACAGAAATACCTGTTTTCTGAGGATAGGAAACAGGCTGTTTTAGGTAAAGTAATTACTGAACTACTTCATTTTGAAAATACAGATGACAACAATCTTCAAGCTAAAAATGCTATTGATCGTTTAGCTTTGTTTGCTGAAACGCAAATGGAAAGATTGAGCTGGAATATTGTAGAGCAGTTAATATCATCGGGATTAAATGCCAATAAAATTTTGGCGACGAAAATATTACTGCATAAGGTTAAAAAGGTTTCTCCAACGGAAATTCCGATCTCTTTAACAAAAATGTTATTGCTTAGTGAATTTCCTGAAGTCCGCGATGGTGGTATCGAGCTGTTAAATCAATACCCTGAGCATTTTATTGTTGAAAATATCCAATTGTTACTCAGTCTCATTGATAGTAGCGATGAGAAAGTTTTGGATGCTGTATTTAAAATTATCGGGAAGCTATTTGCTCATCAATCCGAAATTGGGAATGCTATTGTGCCACATTTTGCTTATGCTTTGATGCGTAAAGAGAAGTTTGAAGGTGCACATACGAGGTTAAGCGAATTTTTACTGCAAAATTTAAAGCCGTATTGGAGCAGTGGCTTACAACCGAAAGATATTACAAAACTGATTCATGCCCAGTACCGGATTAGTCAGTTGGCAGGGTATGAAATCCTGAAAGCTTATGATAACCCGGATCGTTTTTCTTTGCGGCAGATTATTTCTTTTGGTAGTCATGAAATCCTTGCCATCCGCCAATGGAGCTGGAATTATTTCAAGCAACATGTATCACGAATCAGAGCGGAAAGGAATCAGTCACTTTACCTGTTAGATTCGAAATGGGACGATACCAGGGCTTATGCATTTCATTTTTTTAAAACTGAGTTTATGGAAGCAGATTGGGACCCAGATACTTTAATTGCGATTATAGATTCGATCAGACCAGATGTTGAAAGCTTTGGCAAGGAAATGATTACCCGGTTTTTCAATGCAGCACATGCCTTAGATTATTTAACGAAATTAAGCGAGCATCCAAGTGTAAATGTTCAGGCTTTTTTAAGTAGCTACCTATCCATGTATGCTAAAGATAAACCTGATTTACTGCGGGAGTTAACATTTTACTTCCGTTCGGCACTTACCCGTGTGAACAAAGGTAGGGTTGCCAAGGATCGTATTTTTAACTTTCTACATCAGGAATCGATAAAGAATGTGGAAACTGCAATTTGGGCAATAAGTATTTTGGATGATGTTTCAGCACAATCAACCATTCAGGATAAGGCTGTTTGTATCGATATTTTAACAAAAATTAAAACGCAATATCCTGATTTGGATATGCATCTCATCATCAAAAACGAAGCGCATGTTATTCAATTATAAATATAGCGGAAATACTTCCATCAGTAACGATGCGAATGAAACAGCAATGCGTTTTGCGCCTGATGCACTGCGTGATCCAACTTTTTTTGTTGGAAAATTAAATAAAAAGATTGCGTTTCGCGAGGCAATATCTGCATTGCATGATGTAGTTGTTTCCGACCTTCGTTACAAACCAAAAGATAAAGCTGAATATAAAGCCTGGGCAGAAGAACAGGAAAAACTTTGGTTAGGCGAATACATGGCTGGTTTCCAGATTGAACAGGTGAGAAATCGCATTGAAGAAATTAGAAATGATTTAAAGCAGATTTATCGGGAAAAAGATCGGGTACTAGGGCCATTTAACAAAGCAAAGAGTAGGTACTTCGATTACTTGTATAAAAATGATCGCGATGCATGGGTTGTTCTTGATCCTGTGATCACTGTCCATCCTGATGAGTTGTTTTTCGAATGTTTTAGTCAAGATGAGTCTTCATATGGCAAGCTAAGCTGTAACTATAATGTGTTTACAGAAATTAATGAATTTAAATGTGGTACGACCAATATTGATTACTCGGCAGAATTATATGGCGAATTTCAAAAAATAAGGGGTTATAAGGATACATCATTTAAAATTGATCCTTCGGGATTTGAGGCGAAAACCACTAACGAAGAGGTTTATAAAGAGGTTAAAATAGATTTACCAGATTCGTGGGTGAGGGGCTTTTTGCAGGTGAGTGCAGCAATGACTTTGCCCGCAACTGCATTCGAATTGCATCCGATGGATGTTTTTAGTCTTTGCCAATACTTACGCCGTTTTAAAGAAACTGCTGGGCCACGTGCTTTACGGTTTATTTTAGCGCCAGGCCAACCAGTACGCCTGGTTATTGAGCCTTGGTATGAAACCTTAACTTTCCATCGCTCTATTTACACCGGTTCGGAGGAAAAGACAATTAGAATTTGGGGCAGAAGAAGGTTGATGATTCTGGAACGTTTAATTCCGATTGCAAAAAGTTTTAAAGTTGTTTTATTGGGTTCTGGTTTGCCTTCTTTTTTTATGGCCGATTTAGGCGATATGACTTTTACGCTTGGATTATCAGGCTGGACAAATAACGATTGGAGCAGGGCCGGTAATTTCGACTTAATGGCACCTCGTGGAAATGTAGATATATTAACCAAACAACAGGTTTTTACTACTTTAAAAGAAACCTGGTTTGCATCGACAGCAGAAATAACAACAAAAACCGGACTAAGCGCTGCTGTGGTTTCGTCGGCGTTAACAGCTTACACGCAGGCGGGGCGTGTAATTTACGATTTGAAACAGGGTGTTTATCGTGTAAGAGAGCTAAGCCAGGAACCGCTTGATTTTACTGCTTTACGTTTTGGTAGCGAGCAAGAAAAAATTGCGAACGAATTTATAACGAAAGATCATGTGAAAATAGCCACCAAAATAGAAAATGATGTACTTGAAATAAAGGGTAAAGTGAAAACTAAAAACGAAACTTTTAGTACGCTGGCTTTGATTGATAAAGATCAGCGCTTAATTGAAGGTACCTGCGAATGCGCTTTTTATCTGAGCAATAAACTTAAGAAAGGACCTTGTGAGCACATTTTGGCAACCAGAATGATGTTGCAGAACAATGCGGTTAAAGTTGCAGCGAACTAAAAAGACAATTTTCCTTAAGGTGTATCTATAAGCTAGCAATAACAATTCCTAAAATCAGGTACCGCCTCTACAGATGCTCAATGATGTTAAGTTAGGCGTTTTTAACCACAGATGCACACAGATAAACACGGATTTTCATATCTGTGTGCATCCTTCCTATCTGTGGTTAAATTATTATTCTTGTGCCGAACTCCTAGCTTAATAAAATAAGCCTAATATTTTTTCTCCTTCGATACCTTAAGCATTGCAAATGGATTTGGCATTCGCCACTTCAGTTCGGAGATCAGTGTTGCCAGAAATATCATTCCGCCTCCAATCAATAACCTTGACGTAATTTCTTCTCCCAAAATAAAGTGTGCTGCGAAAGCGCCGAAAATAGGTTCGAAAAGATAGATGATGGATACCCTTTCGGCGCTAATGTACTTTTGAGAAATATTCGATATGGTGTACATATATGCCGTTGAAAATAGCGCACAAAAAATGATTCCAATCCAAAATGTTTCTTGCTGAGGAATCCAGGTGGCGTTTCCTTGAATAAATGTTAATAGAAAAGTTAATATGGCGCAAGTGGCAAACATAGGCACAATGGTAGGGATAATGTCGCCTGCTATCGATTCTTTTTCAATCTGGATTAAATATATGGCGAAACAAAAAGCGCCGACGATAGTGTATAAATCTCCGGTTCCAATGTTGAATTTATCAGTAACCGATATTACAAAAAGCCCAATTAGCGCTGTAAATGCCGCAATCCATATTTTTAGTGCTGCAGGTTTTCGATAAATAACAAGTTTAATCACCGGAATCATTACAACGGTTATTCCGGCTACAAATGAACATTGCGATGCCGATGTATGTGTGATACCCAGTGTTTGCAAATAAATGCCAAGTACCAGCGGAATAGCCAAACTTGCGCCAGTTTTAATAGCGGTCGAATCAAGCTTTTTTACATATTTCCAAAAAATAACCGATAGAACCATTGTGGCGAGTAAAAAACGGTAGAACAAAAACAAAACAGGTTGGTGCTGTCCGATAGCAAGCTTGGTAACAGAAAATGAAATTCCCCAGAACGCAGTACCCAGTATCAATAAAATCAAAAAGAGGTTTCTTTTTTCCATTAGGATACTTTTAATTCATGATCGTTAACCAATTCTTTTTTCATCATCAGATCTGTTTGTTCATCATCTCCAAGCCAAAACTTATGCTTGCCGAAAGGTGTAAAGCCATTTTTTTCATAAAATCTTAATGCCCTGTAATTTTCTTCCCATACGCCCAGCCATACATAACTGGCTTGCATTTCAAGCGCAATATCAATGGCCTTTTGATACAGTAGCTGGCCAACTCTCTGACCATAAAATGCTTTTAGAAGGTAAATACGCTCAATTTCAAGTGCATCAGGATCCAGTTTTTCGGTTTGTGCCTGCCCAATGTTGATCTTTAAATAGCCAATAACTTTTCCATCAAGCTGTGCAAAATAAAACTGAGAATCCTGATTACTCAGTTCCGCTTTCAGTTTTTCTTCCGAAAAGCCTTTTTCGAGGTAATCTTTCATGTTTTCCTCAGTGTTTACCTCCGCGAAAGCTTCAGAAAATGTTGTTCTCCCGATCTCCTGTAATTTGTTGATATCAGCCAGGGTTGCCCTTTCGATTATAATCTGCTCCATGGCACGAATGTAACAACTCTTTAAATGTAATAAAATGCTATTTTTTCATTTATTAATGCGTATTTTGCATTAATGGATCTTCAGCGAATCAAGTATTTTTTGGCCCTGGCAGAACAGCTTCATTATTGGAAAACAGCTGAAAAGGTAAATATCACGCAGTCAGCCCTAACCCGCCAAATTCAGTCGCTCGAAAATGAATTGGGTCTGCAGCTCTTCGAACGTAATAAGCGTAATGTGAAGCTCACTCCGGCGGGTAAATTCTTAAAAGAAAAATGGGAAGTCGAGTTAAGTGAGCTCGAATATATCCATCAGTTTGCAAAACAGATCCATTTAGGCGAGCGCGGGACCATTACCATTGCACATCCTGATTCAATATCGGCTTCTATCATGCCCGATATTTTGGCTAAGATAACGCAGGCATTTCCACAGCTTCAAATTAAGTTGGTACAGGTTTTATATGAAAATCAGCTGGATTTTCTAAAGAACTATAAAATTGATCTGGCCATTACGAGGGATATTACCAGTGAGCAGGGGATTAAATCAAAAAAAATCTACTCTGATCATCTGGCGCTGGTGGTTCCGTTAGCACATTCTTTTAAAAGATTTGAAGATTTATCTACGGAGCGCCTTAAAGCACAAAAATTTATCCTGCCCACTAAGGATGAGGGGAGTAGCTATAGCGAGATTATTCAGGCACTTTTCAAATCTTACGATTTTGTTCCTGATGTATTTCTACATTCAGAATTTGGATCTACAATTATTGCACTCGTACGCAAGGGATTGGGAATAGCCATTTTGCCTGATTCTTATATGCACCATCAAAGTCCTGGCTTACGGTTTATTCCCTTGCCTTTTAAAACCGATATATTGATTAATTGGCGTGCCGATGACCATAATCCTGTGCTTGCGAATATTTTAAAGCTTGTATTTTAGTGCTAAATAGATATTCTACATAATTTTTTGATAAAGTTTTGATACAT
Organism: Pedobacter sp. Bi27; assembly: GCF_918698255.1. Taxonomy (NCBI): domain Bacteria; kingdom Pseudomonadati; phylum Bacteroidota; class Sphingobacteriia; order Sphingobacteriales; family Sphingobacteriaceae; genus Pedobacter; species Pedobacter sp. Bi27. Next base: position 387,854 of record NZ_CAKKMW010000001.1, on the reverse strand, counting down.
ATTTATTTACAATTATAGGGAAAAAGAATATTTATTGAAATATGATGAAAATACTTTAACTTTGATGAAAATTAGTCACTCTCAATAAGTAAGTAGAAATGAATAATAACAATTTAAATTGATCGTTGTTATTATTTTACACTTAAAAGAATTATCATGGGTAGCAATAACAATTCATACGGACAAAATAAAGCACCTTATAACAGTGCAGTTTCGGCCAAAAATTCTTGTGTTAAAATCAACTCTACATCAAAATCAAATCTTGTACGTGTGACTTCCAGTCAAATCAATAATGGACGTTCACAAGCATACAAGCACTTGATACCTTAATGTTTGATCATTCATATCCATTTACAAAACATTTTACCAATAAATTTCAAGGAGCTCAGTACTTAAAAGAGCGAACAACTTATATTTTTAAAACTCAGAAAGAAAAATATCATATAGAGGTTGAAGAGTATCTTTTCAATATTTATGTGTTGAAATTTTTTCCTGCACGTTTAAAAAAACATCCAAGGAAATTCAATGTCCTCACTGGTGAAAATAAGATGGGTAAAATTGTGGCAACCTGTATACAGCTTATATTACAGATATTGAAAAAGAATCCTATAGCAAGCTTTGGTTTTTTAGGATCGCATACCTTTGATCCAAAAAGGTCTTACGAGGAAAGTAAGGATTGTACAAAACGTTTTAAAATATATCGTTATGCTGTTTATAATCTTATTGGTGAAGCATATTTTAGCCATTTCATGGAAGAAAAAAACAGCACCTATTTATTGGTTAATAATAAACATGAAGATATTGATTTAATTAAGGGACAGGCCAATATTATGTTCGATGCTATTTTTCCTTCGCTAAGCTAGGATATATATTATTCGCATTTAACGTTTTATTATTCATTTTTAATCAAAAAAAACTTTTATAGCAGTATATAATTTACAATTTTTAAGCAAAAAAAGCATTCAGTTTAAATAACTTTGTTTTTCAATGAAAAAAATCAAGAAATCGATTTAGCTTGTTTTAAACCAAATAATTTAAAATGCTTTTAATTATTCTCAACATTATTTTTTGCATCTCGTTTTTAGGCTTTGCCTATGTAAATTTAAATGATAACGATGCTTTTCTTTGGGTATCTATCTATTTAAGTGCCGCAATATGCTGCGGATTGGCTGCGGCGGGTAAATTTTATCCTTTCGCGTATCTGTTTTTAACTGCTTTCTACTTAATTTATGCTGCTATCCTGTTCTTCGCAAAAGATGGTGTACGAGATTGGATTACCAAATACAGACGCGAGAGCCTTGTGCAGAGCATGCAGGCCACAAAACCTTACATCGAACAAACGAGAGAATTTTTTGGTTTGTTGATTATTGCGGGCGCGTTGTTGATCAATTATTTTGTTTCGGCGGGTATTGCCAGCTAATAGATTTAGTACTTTATGAAAGGTGATGATACGATGGCTATCCAAAAAGCTTTATCAACTATTGTAAAAAGCAATGTAGGTGCAGATGGCCAGAACTGGTTGGAAAGTATAATACAATCTGCTGATCAAAGCAATAAAATCAGTCAGGCATTTGTGATGGTACCGCGCAAAACCGGGAAATCGCTTATTCAACTTAACGAAGAGCAAAAGGTTTTAATAGAGGAGGCTGGAATCAGTTATATTCGTAACTGGACAATAGATCGGCTTTGTCGCGTTTGGTTGCTGAGCACCTTAAATTCAATAGATCAGGAGAAACTATACGCAACTGTCGATCGGTTATTCCTGTCGGCAGAAATGAATGAGGCGGTGGCTTTGTATTCGGCCTTGCCGTTTTTGGCGCATCCTGAAATTTGGGTAAAACGTTGTGCTGAAGGGATCAGGAGTAATATCGGGTCGGTTTTGGAAGCGATAATGGAAAACAATCCCTATCCTTCAGGAAATCTGGATGAAGCTGCCTGGAACCAATTGGTGCTGAAGGCATTCTTTACCGAAAAAAATATTAAGTTCATCGTTGGTTTAGATCAACGTGCCAATCTGGATCTTGTATTAACTTTGATTGATTATGCAAAAGAACGTTGGGCTGCCAAACGAGAGGTAAACCCACAGCTTTGGCGCCTGGTTGGTAAATTTATCAATGCCGAGATTTTTGAGACCCTTAAAGTCGGTTTACAGCATTACGACCAAATTGAACAACGTGCTATTGCACTTGCTGTTGCGCAGTCTGAATATCAGCCGGCAAAAGATTATATTAACACTTTTCCTGAACTTAAGTTGGCCCTCACAGAAGGGAACTTAAACTGGGATTCATTTTAACCATTAGAAATTCAAAATAGAAATATATGTGTTGCAGTAGTTCAATTGAAAGAGATAAAGCATTGATGGGGGAGCCTGAAGCGTTCGATATCAGTGCGGTAAAGGGAATGAAATTCTTCGACCCACATGTTCACATGACTTCGAGAACGACCGACGATTACCAGGCGATGGCTGATGCAGGAGTTGTTGCTTTGATAGAACCCGCATTTTGGCTGGGGCAGCCACGTACCGGATTGGATAGTTTTAGAGATTATTACAGTAGCCTGATCGGCTGGGAGCGCTTCCGCTCTTCTCAATTTGGCATTAAACATTATTGCACCATTGGGCTTAACTCAAGAGAAGCCAATAACGAAAGACTGGCAGAGCAGGTAATGGAAATATTGCCCTTGTTTATCTATAAAGAAGGTGTAGTTGGCATAGGCGAAATCGGTTTCGACGATCAGACTGCAGCCGAAGAAAAATATTATAGACTACAACTTCAGCTTGCTAAAGAAGCAGGTTTGCCAGTACAGGTACATACACCGCACCGCGATAAGAAAAAAGGCACACAACGCAGTATGGATATTGCTTTGGAGCATGGCCTTGATCCTTATAGCATAATTATCGATCACAATAACGAAGAGACAGTAAAAGAGGTTTTAGATAGAGGCTTTTGGGCTGCTTTTACCATTTATCCGTTTACTAAAATGGGTAACGAGCGCATGGTAGAAATTGTAAAACAATATGGTCCAGAGCGGATTATGGTAAATTCTGCTGCTGATTGGGGCATCAGCGATCCTTTAGCCGTACCAAAAACCGCTGCTTTAATGAAAATACGTGGTTTAAGCGATGAGGCTATTGAGCTGGTTACTTACAATAATGCGATTACCGCATTTGCACAGAGCGGACAGCTGGATGAAGCCGATTTTAATGCGCAAAAAAATGTAGACCTTACCGAGAAATTCGAAGGCAATACCATTTTGCGTGGCGGACAACAGCCAAGAACGGATAAATCATCTATCATCATCAGCTAAAGTATTGAAAAAAATAATTGTCTATCTGCGCATGATGCGCCCTGCCAATATTGTTACATCAGTAGCCGATATTTTAGCAGGAATTGCCATCTCAGGTGCCTTAAGCAGTGGGCTCTCCATTCCGTGGTTATCCATTGTGTTTTTGGCCGCATCAACAGCCTGTTTGTATGGAGGAGGAATCGTTTTTAACGATGTTTTTGATGCCGATCTGGATAAAATAGAACGTCCGGAGCGGGCCATTCCCAGCGGGCTGATCAGCTTAAAAAATGCAACCATTTTAGGTAGCCTGTTACTTTTGGGCGGTATTGCATTAGCTGCATTAAATAGTTTAACATCGGGATTATTGGCCCTTTTGGTGGCCGTTTTCGCTTTGCTTTATAATAAATTTGGTAAACACCATTCTTTTTTCGGCCCCTTGAATATGGGCTTGTGCCGTGGATTTAACTTGCTACTGGGTTTGAGTATTGTGCCGGCAATGCTGTGCAGTCATTATTATTTGGCCCTTATTCCGGTAATTTATATTTTTTCCATCACCATGACCAGCCGTGGCGAAGTTCATGGAGGCCATGCTAAAAACTTATATTTGGCTGCGTTTCTGTATGCAATTGTGATCTGCGCGATTGCTTATTTTGCTTTTGTAAACGATAGGTTGCTGTGGTCCCTGCTGTTTCTGGTTCCATTTAGCTTTATGATTTTCAGGCCACTTTTAAAAGCAATAAAGGAGCCTATCGGTAAAAATATCGGCGGGGCGGTAAAAGCTGGCGTAATTTCACTTATTTTGATGGATGCAGCCTGGGCCGTAACTTTCGATGCCCTGATTTTGGCATTTATAATCGCAGCTTTATTGCCATTATCCATGTGGCTATCTAAATTATTCGCCGTTACTTAACCATCAAACACACATTCTCAAATTGATATGGAACATTTACATCAATCCTTTACCGTACAATATAATTATAATGTTTTCTTTACTTCATCGCTTTTTCTGCCTGAAAACGAACTGTTGAATAGTTTTTTGGTTAACCTAAATCCGGCTGTTGCAGTAAAGAAAATCTTGTTTGTAATAGATGAAGGTGTAGCAAATGCACACAAAGACCTTAACACCCAGATTAAAGCCTATTTTTCAAAATACCCTCAAACGCAACTGGTTCAGGATATTCTGATCATTCCAGGAGGAGAGCAGGTGAAAAACGATACCAGATATTTCGATCAGGTGTTGGAAGCCATCAATGTTCATGGTATCGACAGGCATTCGTTTGTTGCTGCCATTGGTGGTGGTGCTGTGCTCGATATGGTGGGCTACGCGGCAACGGTTGCACACCGTGGTATTAAACACATCAGGATTCCAAGTACTGTGCTTTCGCAGAACGATTCGGGGGTTGGCGTGAAAAATGGAATTAATTATTTCAATAAAAAGAACTTTTTGGGCACTTTTTCGCCACCTGTCGCTGTTTTTAACGATGAAGTATTTTTAAGCACTTTATCCGATCGCGATTGGCGTTCGGGTATTGCCGAAGCAATTAAAGTGGCATTGATTAAAGACCCTGAGTTTTTTGAGTGGCTGGAAGCAAATGTCACGGCGCTTGCGCAGCGGGATATAACAGCCATGAACTACCAGATCTGGAAATGTGCAAAACTCCATATGGAGCATATCCGCAGTGCCGATCCTTTTGAAAACGGTTCGGCCCGTCCATTAGATTTTGGTCATTGGAGCGCCCATAAACTAGAATATCTGACTAATTTTGAAGTGAGGCATGGTGAAGCCGTTGCCATGGGGATTGCCTTAGATGCTGTGTATTCCAATTTATCTGGCAGGATCAGTACTGAGGATGCACAAAGGATAATCACCCTGATTCAGCATCTTGGTTTCGAATTAACGCATCCTTTGTTACAGGTTACCGAAGGCAACAGTCCGATTTTGCAGGGACTGGAAGAATTTAGGGAGCATCTTGGTGGAGAGCTGACCATTACCTTACTTACAGGTTTGGGTAGTGGAGAGGAAGTTCACGAAATTGATGCCGACATTTTAAAACAAGCGGCCGAAATCTTAAATAACCAAACTGCTATTATTCAACATTAAGCTATGAAATTAACTTCCGGACATTTAACCTTCTGTACCAACATTTATGCAGGGGAAAACTGGATGGCACATTTTGCCGTGTTGAAAGATAGTTTTCCGATATTAAAAGCGCAATTGTCGCCAGAGGCACCGATGGGTATAGGTTTACGCCTTTCCAATCTCGCCAGTATCGAATTGCTGGAAGAAAATCACCTGGAAACATTTAAGCAGTGGCTCGAGCAGGAAGGTGGATATGTTTTTACCATGAACGGATTTCCATATGGCGGTTTTCATCATACCAGGGTTAAAGATCAGGTACATGCCCCCGATTGGACGACGAGAGATCGCGTTGAATATACACTCCGTTTAGCAGAAATTCTTTCACAGTTAATCCCGGAAGGTATGGATGGAGGCATTTCGACATCGCCATTAAGCTACAAACCCTGGTTTAAGGATGCTTTGGGAAGAGAAAAAGCTACAGTTACTGCAAGTACACATGTTTTGGAAGTTGCCGGAGGTTTAGCAAAAATCTTTAAAAAGACAGATAAAATCATCCATCTCGATATCGAACCGGAACCCGATGGTTTTCTCGAATCTGGTCCCGAATTTATCAACTGGTTTGAAAACGAACTTTTACCAACTGGAAAAAAATATTTTTCGGATCGATCGGGTTTAAACGCCAATGAAGCAGAAAATCTGATCAAAATGCATATCCGTTTGTGTTATGATGTTTGTCATTTCGCAATCGGTTACGAACCCCATACAGCCATCATCAATGAACTGCAGGATAAAGGCATTCAGATTGGAAAAATCCAGATCAGTGCCGCATTGAAAGCTAAATTACCTGCAGCTGTATCGGAGAGAACAGCCGTATTGGCTCAACTAGGCCGTTTTGATGAGCCTACTTACCTCCATCAGGTAATTGCCCGAAAAAATGATGGTTCGCTGCTGCGTTATCCCGACCTTGCTGATGCACTGGCAGCGGGAGAAAATCCTGAAGTAGAGGAGTGGCGGGCACATTTTCATGTGCCTATATTTGTTGAGGACATGGGGCTGATCCAATCTACACAATCGGATATTACCGAGGTATTGAACTTGCAAAAAAATAATCCATTTACCGCTCATTTAGAAGTAGAAACCTATACCTGGGAAGTTTTGCCAACAGCTTTAAAAGCACCTTTAAACGATTCAATTATCAGGGAACTGGCTTGGGTTAAAAATTTATTAGAAAAATAGAACATGCATAAAACCGTTGTTATCGATATCGTAGCTTTATCTGCTTCCGTAATTGGGGCGCATACGCCATTTCTTCAGAAATATATTGCTGAGAACCATTTAACTACCATAGAACCTTTATTGCCTGCAGTTACAACGGCTGTGCAGTCGAGTTATCTCACTGGTAAATACCCTTCAGAGAATGGTATTGTGGGCAATGGATGGTACGATCATGCAGATGCAGAAATTAAATTCTGGAAACAATCTAATAAACTGGTGAATGCTGAAAAAATATGGGATCAGGCTAAAAAAGAAGATCCGAATTTTACCTGTGCCAATATGTTCTGGTGGTACAACATGTATTCAACAGCCGATTTTTCGGTAACACCACGGCCAAATTACCTTGCCGATGGCCGTAAGTTACCAGATTGTTATTCGCAACCTGCCGAATTACGCGACCATTTACAGGCTAAACTGGGGCAATTCCCCTTGTTTCAGTTCTGGGGCCCTGGTGCGAATATTAAATCAACAAAATGGATTGCAGATGCTTCGATGGAAACTGAAAAGCTGCACAATCCTACGCTTACTTTAATTTATTTACCCCATTTAGATTACTGCCTGCAAAAGTTTGGCCCTGAACAGGATAAAATCAGTACAGAACTAAAAGAAATCGATCAGGTGGTAGAAGAATTGGTGCGTTTTTATGAAAGCAGGGGGGCGCGCATTATTTTACTTTCCGAATATGGCATTGCGCCTGTAAATAAACCGATCCACCTTAACCGTTTGTTTAGGGAAAACGGTTTGATCCAGATCCGTGAAGAGAGAGGGCTGGAATTGCTTGATGCGGGCGCTTCCAAAGCTTTTGTAGTGGCCGACCATCAGGTAGCGCATGTTTACATCAACGATAAAAGTGTAACCGAGCAGGTAAAAGCCTTATTGAAAAATGTACCTGATATTGAATTGGTGCTTGATAAGGCAGAACAGGAGAAACACCATATTAATCACGAACGTTCTGGAGATCTGGTTCTTACCGCAAAAGAAAACAGCTGGTTTACCTATTATTTCTGGCTGGATGATACCAAAGCCCCAGATTATGCTAGGGTGGTTGATATCCATAAAAAACCAGGCTACGATCCTGTCGAAATGTTCATGACCTCTAAATTGAGGGCGGGGTATAAACTTTTAAGGAAAAAAGCCGGCTTCCGTTATGTAATGGATGTAATTCCGCTTGATGCCACTTTAGTTAAAGGATCGCATGGCAGCATTAATGTAGCTGATCAATTTAAACCTGTTCTGGTTACTTCAAAGGCAATGGATAAAACCTTATGCGCACCAGATGTTTATCAGGTGATATGGGATAGTTTAACTGTTTAAATAAGAATGATGTTCTGCTGATCTGATCGCTATCCAATTAGCAGAACGATCGTATTTAAGAAGGATCTTGTTGAGTCCAATAAATTAAGCTTTTTAAGAACCTTAGCTACAAGATTATTATTATTCCCTTACGAAACGGTATCCACAACCCTCAATACAGGGCGGATTAAGTTGAAGCGATTTTGCCGAAACTTTGTAATAATAAGTCATCGGCATTTTATAGGTGTTGCTGTAAACCTCCATTTTTACACTGTCCAAAATCCTGAATGAAAATAAATCTGGCAGGGCATCACCTTCAAATTTACCGGCTTTATCTGCCGATTTGCTTAGAATAAGGTATTTGGCCTGGCCGCTTACCTTTTTATATCTGCCACTTCCATCACCGGGATCCTGCATTGTTTCTATGAGTTTCCACTTACCATAAACTTCGCCCGGCCCGTCATTGTTGTTGTCTGATTTTTTGCATGATACATACAAAAGGCATGCTATAGCCAGGAGGAGTAATAATCTCTTTTTCATAAAGCTTTAATTTACAGCTTATACGGTGTAGAGAACCAAAACGCTACTTAAGAATTTTCTTTTGTTAATTAAACATTTTTCTAAATGCCAATGGTGAAACCTTGGTTTTTGCCTTGAAGAGTTTGTTAAAAGATTGCGAATGTTCAAAGCCCAGTTCGTAAGCTACTTCGCTCACCGATAAACTGGTGCCCGATAGTTTTTCCTTTGCTTTCTCGATCAGTTTTTGATGGATATGCTGTTGTGCGTTCTGTCCTGTTAGCGAACGGAGCAGATCGCTTAAATAACTTGGCGAAATATTTAAATGATCGGAAAGATACTGCACAGTTGGTAAACCCTTTAGTATTGGTGTTCGATCATTAAAATAAGCTTCCAATAGTTCTTCCAATTTTTGCAAAAGATCGTTGTTAAGCACCTTGCGTGTAATAAACTGGCGTTTGTAAAAACGGTTGCTGTAATTCAACAGCAATTCGATCTGTGTAATAATCACATCCTGACTAAAATCGTCAATTCTGCTGTTCAATTCTTCTTCAATACTCTGAAAAATAGCAATAATGGTTGCCTTTTCCTTTTCTGACAGGTGTAATGCTTCGTTAGTTGAATAAGAAAAGAAACCGTAACTTTTGATTTTTTTGGCGATAGGGTACGACAATAAAAAATCAGGATGGACCAATAAGGTATATAATGAGCAAACACTTGATTCTAAATCCTGCTCATGGCCGATAATCTGGTTCGGAGCAGCAAACAACAAACCACCTTCATCAAAATCATAATAACTCTGCCCGTATTTTAGCCTGCCGCTTAATTTTGGCTTGTAAGAGATTTTATAAAAGTTAAGGATGTGCGAATTTGGCTGGCCGCTCATTTCAACCGGGTGATTTTCATTATTGATCAGGCTGATAAGCGGGTGTTTAGGTTGTGGCAGCCCCATTATCCGGTGTGCTTCCGATAAGGAATTGAATTTATAAGGGCTGTTATCTTCCTTTTTCATATTGATATGATACAAATATAACCGATAAGCCTTGTTTATCGGTTATAGATAAGTTTTTCTATTTAATTATCCTTGTGCAGCGTTTGATATTGGTTCCCATTCTTCCCAAGTGGCCATCCGTTCTGCATAAGCGGTACGTACCCAAGGCAAGTTATGGCTGCCGAGAAAGAAACGTAAAGGTGGGTTTTCAGTATCAACAATTTTAAAAATCGCATCTGGTGTAGCCTCCGGATTACCTCTTTCCATACGCTGTAAACCTTCAAAAAACTGAGCTTTAAAGTCGGTGTATACCTCCATACCATCAGCGAACTTTAGAGAAGCCTGACTTCCAAACTCAGTGGCATAGGCACCGGGTTCGATAATGGTTACTTTAATCCCAAAAGATTTTACCTCTGCTGCCAGGCTTTCGTGGATGGCCTCAAATGCCCATTTAGATGAACTATAATAACCGATAACGGGTAAAACAACATGACCAAGGTTGCTCGAAGTACCTAAAATATGTCCGTAATTTTGTTTGCGCAATATAGGCAGGGCGGCTTTTATAACAGCCACCGCTCCAAAAAGGTTGGTATCGTACATGGCCTTAACCTGATCAATGGTGGCTTCTTCAATAGTGCCAACAAGCGAATAACCAGCATTATTTAATACAATATCCAATCTTCCAAAATGCTTGTAGGCCTGTTGAACGGTTTTTTCTACCTGCTCATAATTGGTCACATCCAGTTCCAGTGTCAATACATTTTCTTTGTATTTTTCCTGAAGGTCGGCAATACTGGAGAGCGTCCGTGCTGTTGCAGCCACCTTATCGCCACGTTCCAGGGCAGCAGTTGCCCACACACGCCCAAATCCACGCGATGCGCCTGTAATAAACCAAACCTTATTGGTTATTGGGGTATTTGTACCTTGATTTTCTTGTTGATGTCCCATAATTTTTATTTAAATAAATGATGGATCAAATGTGGGCAAGGTCTGCGTGTTATTTGTAGCCTAATCGGGTACTTTTGTAGCTAAAACGAGAAATACAATATAATGACAATTGATTGAAACAGATTTTTCAGTGCAGCATAACAAAGTCCCTTTGGTTACAACAAAGCCCTATCCAAGTGTACATAACCACCATCCACATGGATCAGTTGGCCTGTAGTATGACTCGATTTATCTGATAATAAGAATACCGCCATGCTGGCAATCTCATCCACGCTGGTCATTCTGTTTTCGAAAGGGATTTTATCAGTAATGTTCTTCAATTTTTCGTCACGGTCTTCAAAAGTGTTGATCCATTTCTCGTATAAGGGCGTCCAGGCTTCGGCAACAATAATCGCATTAACACGGATGCTGAAAGGCAATAATTCTACTGCCCACTCTCGTGTTAAGGCATTTCTGGCACCGTTAGATGCGGCATAACCAGATGTTCCACCTTGTCCGGTTTCTGCAGTTTTGCTACCGATATTTAATATAGATCCCTTGCTCTGTTTAAGTGCTGGTAGGGCATGTTTGGCCAAAAGGTAATAATGCACCACGTTTTTATGCAGCGATTCCATAAAACCTTCATAAGTGCCATTTTCGAGACCAACACCATCGTTAACACCCGCATTGTTCACTAGGCCGTCTATTCTGCCATATTTTGCCAATATCGCATCAACAATGGTTTTACAGCTTTCGGGTGCGGTGAGTTCTGCAGTAAAATAATCTGCTTTTAAGCCTAAATCTTTTATTTCCTGAAGCATTTTCAGGTTATCATCTTCGTTACGGCCAATAATAATCGGAAAAGCCTTTTCAATAGCCAATGCTTTAACAATTGCCGCGCCGATGCCTTTGGCACCACCACTTACCAGGATTATTTTGCCGTCTAAATTTAAATTCATATTTGGTTGTATTTTTGTTTTTTACCACAGAGGACGCAGCGTTTTCACAGAGAACGCAGAGGGTTCTTTAGCCTTGCTTATATAGATTTCTCTCCCGAAAATCGGGACTGCGCTTCAGTCGAAATGACGGATCGATTATCCATCTTCCATGGGTTAAAGGCTTACACCTCTTTTCCAGGGGATAAAATCATCCTGATTAAGCTGTACAGCTTTAGGGATTTCTTCGCCGCTGGCTACTTTAATACAGTATTCTAATATATCTTCGCCCATTTCGTTAATGGTTTTTTCGCCATTAATCACTGCTCCTGTATCGATATCGATAATATCACTCATGCGTTTCGCCAGGATCGAGTTGGTAGCCACTTTAATGGTGGGGCAAACCGGATTTCCTGTTGGCGTACCTAAACCGGTTGTAAACAGAATTAAGGTTGCTCCTGCAGCAGCTTTACCTGTGGTTGCTTCTACATCATTCCCAGGGGTACATACCAAGCTTAAGCCGGGTTTAGTAGCTGGTTCGGTATAATCTAAAACATCTACAACAGGAGAGGAGCCGGCTTTACGTGCAGCACCTGCCGACTTAATCGCATCGGTAATTAAACCGTCTTTAATATTGCCTGGAGAAGGATTCATGTAAAAGCCAGAGCCAACTTTATGCGCCAGATCATCATATTCAGTCATTAGGCGGATAAATTTTTCGGCAGTAGGTCGATCAACAGATCTGTCGATCATTTCCTGTTCTACGCCGCAAAGTTCGGGGAACTCGGCCAATAAAACCTTGGCGCCTAAGGCCACCAATAAATCTGCACAATAACCAACAGCCGGATTAGCTGAGATGCCGCTAAAACCATCGCTACCACCACATTTTACACCCACACACATTTTGCTTAGCGGGGCTGCTGCGCGTTCTTGTTTATTAATGAACATCAATCCTTCAAAAGTACTGCGGATTGAATTTTGGATCAATTGCTCTTCGCTTTGTGCTTTTTGCTGCTCGAAAATTAAAAGTGGTTTGTCAAAATCAGGATCAAGTGCAAACAGGTCGCGTTTAAAATCTTCTACCTGCAAATGCTGGCAACCCAAACTTAAAACAGTTATACCGGCCACATTGGGGTGATGGGCATAAGCCGCCAATAATTTGCTTAAAGTATCCGAATCCTGACGTGTTCCGCCACAACCTCCATTATGTGTGAGGAATTTAATACCATCTACATTTTTAAAAGTGCGGCTGGCTTTATCTACTTTAGGTTCAAAACTAATGTGATTAATGTCCTCTCCCTTTTCGAAGGCCTGAACCAGTTTGTGGGTGTAGGATTTATATTTATCATCCACCGCATAACCCAGCTCACTATAAAGCGATTCTTTAATAATATCCAGATTTCTGTTCTCGCAAAATACAGTCGGGATAAACAACCAATAGTTTGCGGTGCCCACTGCGCCGTTTTTACGGTGATAACCATTAAAACTGCGGTTGACATATTTACTTACATCGGGCGCTTCCCATTTGTAATTAACATTGCGATAAGCAAATGGCTCTGCAGCATGTTTGGTGTTCTCTACATTCATCCGCATACCGGCCTTTACATCAAACTGTACCTTTCCAACCAAAACGCCGTACATCATTACCTCATCGCCTGCTTTCATATCCCGCATAAAAAATTTATGCTTGGCAGGGATTTCATCAACAGTAACGTAGGTATTCCCTTCATGCACTATTTTGGTATCCTTAGGTAAATCTTGTAACGCAACCAAAACATTATCAGCATTGTTAATCTTGATGACTAATTTTTTCATTGTCAATTTTATACTTCTAAACTAATTTCTTTTTCAATGTGATTGGGTTTCCATCCTTTCCATCCGAAGTAGAAAACCACTAAAAAGCATATAAATGGTACTAAATACCCATATTGTATGTTGTGTGTCGCATCTGATATCAAACCTAATATTGGCGGTAAAAAGGCACCACCAACAATAGACATCACAATTAACGATGAGCCCAGTTTTGTATCTTTACCCAAACCTGCTATGCCCAATGAGAATATGGTTGGGAACATGATCGACATAAAGAAAGAGACACCGATTAAAGCATAAACAGTAATCATGCCGCTTGCAAAAATAGATACAAGGGTAAGTACAGCACTAATTAAGGCGTAAAGCATTAATAATTTATGTGGTGCAACATATCTCATAAAAAAGGTTCCTGCAAATCTACCCGACAAAAAAGCAATTCCTGCAGCAGCTTGATACCATTTAGCTTCATCCTGACCTATCCCTGCTGATGAAGTGATGAAACTGATAAATAAACTCAATACGCAAACCTGTGCACCAACATAAAAAAACTGCCCGATAATTGCCCAGCGCAAATGGCTATGACTCAACACATGCCCAAAACTGCTTTTTTCTTTGGCATTTTCTTCTTCCTTAATATCAGGTAGTTTGGTGAAAATAAATAGAATAGCGACTACAATAATCAGAATCCCTAAAATTAAATAAGGTGCTTTTACCGTCGACGCCTCTTCAAGCATGTAAGCCTGTTTTTCTAAAGGCAACATTTTCGCCAATTGGGCATCAGTATATTTTACTTCGGTAAAAATAAATTTACCGCCAAGTAACGGCGCTAAAAATGCAGCTAAACCATTAAAAGACTGAGAGAAATTTAAACGCTGTGTAGCGGTTTCTGGCGGTCCTAGCACGGTAACATAAGGATTTGCAGCTGTTTCTAAAAAAGTTAAACCACAGGAGATAATAAAAAGTGCACCTAAGAAAAATATATATTGTGCGGTATTGGCTGCGGGTATAAATAATAAACAGCCGATGGCGAATAAAACGAGGCCCAATATGATACCGCTTTTATAGCCATACTTGCGCATAATGTAGCCTGCAGGTAGTGCCAATAAAAAATAAGCGATAAAAACCGAAGAATCGACCAGGGTAGATTCGAAAACATTTAGTTGAAAAGCTTTGCGTAAATGCGGAATTAATATAGGATCGAGATTATGGACAAAACCCCAGAAGAAAAATAGGCTGGTGACCAAAATTAATGGAAATAAATATCCCTTACCATTTTTTGGTGTATCGGATACCTGAAAGTTCGATGATGAAGTGTGGCTCATGTTTTGTTTGGTTATAATGGTTTAAGCAGGTTCTTTTTGGTTAGTTGTTGTATTACAAATTAAACCCTTAAGCATTAATAAAAATTTAACTTTATGATCTAATTATTAAATGATATTGTCTCAATTTTCTAGTATGCAAAATAATTTTGCATATTAGATTGATTTTTTAAGATTTTATGAAACCGCATTTACTTAATGTATCTACTAATTCGGTAGATTCTTTTAGCGCCCGGAGAGATATTATGCCAGATATAAACAATCGTTGGCATTACCACTCTGCATTAGAATTAATCTACGTAAAAAAGGGCAGAGGAACGCAATTTATTGGCGATAGCATCAAAAATTTTAAGGATGGCGATGTAGTTTTACTCGGAAGCAATTTGCCACACTATTGGCGCTTTGACCCCGAGTTTTTTGATGAATTGGGTGGAGAAACAGTTGAAGTTTATGCGATCCATTTTAAGGAAGATTTTTTAGGCAAGGATTTTCTCGATCTTCCCGAAAACCAGGAGATGAAAAAAGTGTTGCTGCAATCGCGGCAGGGAATTCAGCTGCAAGGCATCTCAAAAGAGAAAATAGCTTGTTTAATGCCACAGATTATTGAGGCAACAGGCACCATGCGGATTATAAAAATACTGGAAGTATTAACTGAAATAGCCAATTGCGAAGAGAAAAACATTTTGGTTTCGCTGGGCTTTAAGCCAAATTTTTTGGAGAATGAAAAAGATAGAATTCAATCTATTTATAACTATACCATCAGCAATTACAAAAATAAAATAGAACTAAAGGAAATTGCTGCGGTAGCTAAAATCAGCCCCAATTCTTTCTGTAAATTCTTTAAAACTAAAAGCAGGAAAACCTATACACAGTTTCTGAACGAAATTAGGGTAGGGCAGGCTTGTAAACTATTGATTGAAAATGATTTAACCGTTAAAGAAATCTGCTACGACTGCGGTTTTTATAATTTTACCAGTTTCCACAAATATTTTAGGGAAATAACAGGTAAAACCCCGTTAAAATATCAACAAGCCTTTTCTAAACAGTAGTTATAGCTAATGAAGTCTGTTTTTTTAAATATGACTTCCTAATTCTACAATATTTGCCGTTTTATTCAAGTTTTTCTGCTTAGTTTTGTTTAAACCAAATATGAATAGCTGAAGATTTAACGACTTTTATCTTTTATCGATTTTAAAATACAAGAATGTTGAAACTAATTTTTGATTTATAGGTTTATAGCTTAAGTTTGCATTTCTAACTGAATATTTTATGAGCAATATCTCTAATCCGAAACCAGTGAAAAAGGGCGATAGGATGGACAATGACCATAATAACCTTAATGAATCTTACACCCCTATTTCAAAACATAAATTTGAAGGATGGCCGATTTTATGGATATTGATCGCTATATTTT
Source organism: Pedobacter sp. Bi27 (assembly GCF_918698255.1). NCBI lineage: Bacteria > Pseudomonadati > Bacteroidota > Sphingobacteriia > Sphingobacteriales > Sphingobacteriaceae > Pedobacter > Pedobacter sp. Bi27. The sequence goes on along the minus strand of NZ_CAKKMW010000001.1, from coordinate 372,007 downwards.
TAATCTCCGCAGTTTTATGGTATACAGGAGCCGCTCCTTACTTAATTAAGTGGATCGCCAATAAATAAAATAGATGTTTTTAGAGCGGTCAGTTTGGCCACAACATTTCATTGTCTTTCTGTGAGAAAGTTCAATGTATTGGCTTAAAGGGAGACGTTAATTTTGATGACGGGAAAAGAACTGATTAAAATTTTTCATCATCGCTGGGAATCTGCTCAGCGGAGAAATAACAGTACAACATTAATCCAAAGGAAACAATATAAAATACCGCTGTGATTAAAAGGAATGTGCTCATATAAATAGTTATTTGGTTAGTGTAATTATAACGTTAAGTTATCTTAAATTATATAGGGCAATGCATTTATTTTATATTAATTATTAACATAATTTATTTTAATGTTGAAAACTATTTATTTAGTTTATTGTGTGCTGTTAATTTGCCATTCCGCATTTCCGCCGTTATCTGCTTACCTCGCTTGAAATTTATCGCGGTATTGAGTCGGCGTCATCCCGACTGATTTTCTGAACACTTTCCTAAATGCTTTTGGATCATTGTAGCCAGAATTATAAATTACCTCTGTCATTTGCTGGGCAGTTTGCTCTAATAATTTTTTAGCTGCTTCGATACGGGTTTGTTGGAGATACTCGATAGGAGTAATACCGATCACCTGTTTAAAGCGACGCACAATATTTCTTCTACTGGAAGGAATATCTTTAATCATCTCTTCAATGGTAGCCACATCCTGATAGTTATTTTCAATTTTTTCCTGGGCAGAAGCCACAATATCATCATTGTGATGACGGATAGGCTGGAAGGTACTAAAGTACAATTGGTTTACACGGTCCATATCGATCGCAAAAATCTTGGCCACCTTAACAGCCATATCTTTTCCACAATGAAGCTGTAAAAGGTGCAATAATAAATGAAAAGTGGAGGTTGCACCACCACTTGTAAATAATTTTCCATCCTGTGTTACGGTTTTATCAGCCTTTAAATGAACCAGGGGAAATGCCGTAGAAAAGGCCGAGCAGGCATCAACATGTGTGGTAGCTGCTTTACCATTCAACAGTCCTGATGCTGCAAGTAAAAATGCACCAGTACAAAAAGTAGCAATTTCTGCGCCTGCTGCATGTTGTTTGTTTAACCAGGGGATATAGTTTCGGTTTGCTGCGATGGAATCTTTAATATCGTTGGTTGCAAATGAGGGCACTAAAATAAGATCAAGATGTGCAGCTTTTTGTAAGGACACACAGGGATGTTCACTAAAGTTATAATTTTTATCCTCCAGTGTAATTAAGCTAATGTTAAATGGGGCTTCGAGGTCATCTTTCCGATAAAATCCATTAACAGTATCAAATACATCTAAAATAGCCGCTATGCTTAATAATCTGAAATTTTGGGGCAGTAAAACACCTACTTGTATCATTTGGTTAAAAATTTAAGTATCGTAAATATATAAAAATTGTCTGAAATGCCCCTTAAGATTGACTTTTACGGCAACGGTGTTCGGCTAAATTAACAACTAACTTTATTTCAGTTAATCAACTAATCAGTAAACATATGAAAACCACCCCAACGAGTAGCAGAATGTATGGCTTTATCGTGCTGTACGAAATGCAAACAGATTTTTTAGTAAGGGCTTTAGATGGGATAGACCAAAAGGATGCACAGAAAAGATTGGATACAAAAGCAAACCACATTGCTTGGATTACCGGGAGTGTAGTGCATAGCCGTTATTTTCTGGCCAAATCATTCGGTATCGATCTTCCATCCATAACCGACGAACTTTTTGCCGATAACAAAGGAATTGTGGATGATGCCACTTATCCTTCACTTGCAGATTTCATTAAAGATTGGGCAGCAATTTCTCCTAAGTTACAGGAGGCTTTAACCCAGTCTACCGACGAGAAACTGGAAGAGAAACTCAGTATCCCCGGAATGGAGATCACATTGTTTGAAATGATCAGCTTCAACAGTTATCGGGAAGCCAATTGCATCGGGCAGATTGCCCTATGGCGCAGGTTGTTAAACTATCCTGGAATGAATTACATGTAAGCTATGGAAAAGATAATAAAAGAAGCCAACGAAACGCTGTCGGCGTTAGAAAACACTTTATCGAAATTTGATACTGCACAAATTAATGCAGTACCATTTAAGGGAAGCTGGACAGCCGGCCAACTGGCTGAACATATGATTTTATCAAATTCGGGCTTTCTACAAGTGATAAATGGCCCGGTAGCTGAAACAGATAAGCCAGCCGATTTTATGGTAGCACAAATTAGGAACGACTTTTTAAATTTCAATGTGAAGTATGATTCGCCTAAAGAGATTTATCCTGAAGACAGGACATATAATCAACCTGAATTATTAAAAAGCTTAAAACAGATCAGAGACGGGATTTCAACTTCTATAGCCAACCTGGATTTAACGAAGACCTGCAGCTCCTTTGAGTTGCCCGGTTATGGTTTTCTAACCCGCTTAGAGGCTGTTTATTTTGTAATTTATCATACACAACGACACGTACATCAGTTAAATAAAATTTATAGCGAGCTGGATAGCAATTGATTTTTAATTAAATTTATGAGAAACAACAGGCTTAATCTATTAAATCCCTATATCGGCAGATGGAAAACAGAAGGTTTAACAAAATCAGGTGATGTTATTACCGGAACTGATACCTACGAGTGGGTTGATGGTGGTTTTTTCTTAATGCATCAGGTAGATGTTATGTTTGGTGATAAAAAGATCCGATCGTTAGAAATTACACACTATGATGATATGGAGGATGTTTTTAGGTCACAATCGTTCGATAATGAAGGTAATATTTCAATATCAACCCTTAAAATTTACGATGATATCATTTTAATATTTGCCGATACTGAAAGATTTAAAGGAAATTTCAAAGCCAGTACTATTGAAGGGACATGGGAACAATTTGATGGTAAAAACTGGGTACCATGGATGGATATCAAATTAACAAAACTTGAAAATGGACAGTAAGGGGCACAAGCAGAAATCAGATCAGGTTGATCATTACATGGAAAAACTCCAGCATCCTTTTAAACAGGAAGTCGAGCGGTTACGAAGTATCATACTGAATGCAAATCCTAAACTGCAAGAAAGAGTGAAGTGGAATTCACCAAGTTTTTTTTATATAAAAGATTTGGCTGCTTTTAACCTTAGGGCAAGTGGATATGTGCAGATCATTTTTATTTTTTACGATGGAAATATGATTGAAGACTCATCTTTATTACAAGGCAACTGGAAAGATAGGCGCGAAGCAAGGTTTTACAGTATGGCCGATATTGAAGCAAAACAACCTGCGCTTGAGCAGTTTGTGAATAATTGGGTTAAACTAATAGCGCCAAATAATAATTAACCAACCCAAGGAAAAAAAACAACAAAACAATGGCAACAATTAACACATGATGATAATGGGGATAGCCTTGAGTCCTAGTTCGTGGTCTGTTTTATTAATTAAGTGTACAACAATATAAATCATGTGTGCGGTAATGTAAATCGCGGGTGCAATAATATAAAGAGCGAATTAAATAATATAGAATGGTCAATAGCTCATGGTTAATGGACTATGAGTATTAAACATAAAACCATCAAACAAAACAGATTAACTTATTATTACATCCATGTGCCAATGCCCAATGTACCAATGACTAATGAACTATAAATAACTTTTATTATTTTTAAACTTAGAAACCAAAAATCAAAACACTATGAAAATTGCAGTTATTATTGTACGCGTGCTTCTAGCCGCTATGTATCTTTTTGCTTCTGTAAGCTATTTTCTTAATATAATGCCTAAGGCACCGGAGATGACAGCGGCACAAACCAGTTTTATGACAGGGATAATGGCCTCCGTTTATCTTTTTCCATTGATCAAAATAACCGAACTGATTGGTGGTATACTATTGCTTATTGGTCGTACAGCACCTTTAGGCGCATTGATCATTTTTCCGGTTACCTTGAATATCTTTTTGTATACCGCATTTTTGGCCCAGCCTAAAGATCTTCCGATGTCAGCAGTAATGTTATTGTTTAATTTGTTCCTGTTTTATGCGTATCGTGCCAAGTATCTACCGATCGTTTCAAAGTAAATTTTAGGGTTTTCAAACTTTCTCATACTTTTTCTCTTTATTTAGTGTTTCCATATAAGGTGTAATTATTATCTTTAGAAACTAACTAGAAATAAAAAATATGAGAAAGTTACCATTTTTAATGCTACTTTTTGTTGCAGTATCGTTTTCTGCATTTGCACAGAACAAAGATGCTATTGTAGGTAAATGGCTTAATCCATCAGGCGAAGGGCAAATAGAAATTTATAAAAAAGGCGATAAATATTATGGAAAATTAGCCTGGATGAAGGAACCCAATTTAAATGGTAAACCTAAATTAGATGCTAAAAATCCTGATGAAAAACTACAGAAACGCGCTTTGTTAAATCTGGAAATATTAAAGGATTTTGTTTACGAAGATGGCAAGTGGACTGATGGAACAATTTACGATCCGAAAAGTGGTAAAACATACAGCTGTAACATGTCTTTAAAAAGTAACGATGTGTTAAACGTTCGCGGTTATGTAGGTATTTCTCTTTTAGGCCGATCAGAAACTTTTAGACGGGTAAAATAATTTATAGATGAAGAAAATTTTATGGTGCCTTTTAATGGCACCTTTTTTTTGCACTGCGCAGTCGTATTCCTTTAAACCCTTAAACGAGAATACCAAAACCAGTTTACGGGGTTTAAGTGTCGTATCAGATCGGGTTACCTGGGTAAGTGGTAGTAATGGATCGGTAGGTAAAACTACTGATGGTGGTATAACCTGGAAATGGTTAAAACCAAAAGGTTACGAAAAAATCGATTTCAGGGATATTGAAGCTTTCGACGATAAACAGGCCATTATAGTGGGCATTGCATCGCCGGCATATATTCTGAAAACCGTTGATGGCGGCGAAACCTGGACAGAAAATTATAAAAATGTAGATTCTGCCATATTTTTGGATGGGTTAAGTTTCTGGGATAAAAATAAAGGGCTCATTTTTGGCGATCCCATAAATGATAAAATGCAATTGCTTAAAACTGTAGACGCAGGTAAAAGCTGGCAAGATATTTCAGCAAATCTAAAAACCAATTTGGCTAAAGGTGAAGCGAGTTTTGCAGCCAGCGGCACAACCATTAAAACATTGCCTGGTGGCAAAACCTGGATTGCAACAGGTGGGACGGTATCTAACATTTACTTTTCTCCAGATTATGGACAAAACTGGCAGGTATTTAAATGCCCCATTTTACAGGGCGAAAATAGTACAGGCCCTTTCTCTATCGATTTTTGGAATGAAAAAATTGGTGTAACTGTTGGCGGAAACTATGTAAAGGATAAAGAAAATACCAATAATGTTCTTTTAACGAGCGATGGAGGCAAAACCTGGCAAAAGCCAGCTACCCCGGTTTTAGGCTTCAGATCGGGCGTAACCTATATTAATGCTAAAACCTTAATTGCTACAGGTACTTCAGGAACAGACATTTCTACTGATGGTGGCCAAAACTGGAAACATATTTCTGATAAAAGTTTTAATGCTGTTCAAAAAGCAAAAAAAGGTAAACAGATTATTCTGGCCGGAGAGAAAGGTAATGTCTATCAACTGGAGATCAGCAAATAAATTTCAGTCCTATTGCGTAACAGTTTTATTGATTAAGTATCTAATCAGTAAAACGATTCAATAAATAAAAAAGATTGAAGCATCGGATTGATAAAATTTTGTTTCTTTGCTGTCAACTAAAACTTTAATTAAAAACATACACACACTCGCTCAATGGATTTTTTGCACACAATTTTAGGTGACGATATACAGGCCGGACTATTAATTATTTTGAATTTAATTGTGATCGAAAGTTTGCTTTCGGTAGACAATGCTGCTGTTTTGGCTACTATGGTAATGGATTTACCAAAATCGCAAAGAGAAAAAGCTTTAAAATATGGCATTATTGGCGCTTATGTTTTTAGAGGGATCTGTTTGTTCCTGGCTGCATGGCTGGTTAAAATCTGGTGGTTGAAACCACTTGGTGGTTTATACCTATTGTACCTGGCTTTCGATTATTTTAGAAAAAAGAATAACAAAGGCAAGGAAGACGAAGAAGAGGAAGTAGACAAAAGCAAAAGCTGGATTTATAAATCTACTGTTGGTTTAATGGGGAATTTTTGGGCGACTGTCGCTTTAGTAGAGGTAATGGATCTGGCTTTCTCTATCGATAATGTTTTTGCTGCTGTGGCTTTTACCGATCATATCTGGTTAATCTATATTGGTGTTTTTATCGGGATTTTGGCTATGCGTTTTGTAGCACAGGCATTTGTTAAACTGATGGAGAAATTTACCTTTTTAGAAACGATAGCATTCATCGTAATTGCTGTTTTAGGCATTAAACTTACTTCATCGTTGGTAACGCATTTCTATCCCGAATCGCCAATTTCTCATGCTATCGAAGGTGAAAAAACAGACCTTTTTGTCTCTGTTTTTACAGTAGCCATTTTCATTATACCAGTATTAACATCCTTATTATTTAACTATCCCAAAAAACACAAAAGCGATATCATCATTTCGGACGATGCCGAAAAGGTATTGGATAAATCTTAAATTATAAGGCTTATCTGTGATAAATCTTACAATTAAACGTTGGTAATATTACAATCAAATTTGTAATATTAGAATTTATAAACAGATTAGGAAACAGGTTGCAATGGCTTTTTACAAACATTACTCATTCGATCTTTGGTTAACGTTGATTAAATCAAATCCAGCGTATAAACAGGAACGGACGCAATATTTTTACCGGAAATTTAATACTAAGCATAAAAATTTAGCAGAAATTGCTGTTATTTTCCGTCAGGTGGATTTAATGGTAAACGCCATTAATGAGCGGACAGGTAAAAATGTAGATGCTGATGAAATGTATTTAATGATCATCAGTATGATCAATGATTACGATTTCAATTTTCATGATGTGGATCTGCAGGAGATTGATCACGACATGGAACAACTGGTTTTTACCCACATGCCTTTGCTCTATAGCGAAAGCTCTTTAACCGTATTGGAACAGCTTAAATCAACAGGTTTAAGTTCGACCAATATTTTAAGCAATACTGGTTTTATAAAAGGGAAAACCTTAAAACAAGTAATCAGTCATTTGGGGATCGATCAGTTTATCGATTTTCAACTGTATTCTGATGAAGTAAGGATGTCTAAACCCAATACCGGATTTTTTCAGTTGATGTTAGATACCATCGATAGGGAAAAACATCCGGAATTAATGCTAAAAGATGTAATCCATGTTGGCGATAACCCGCATGCTGATGTTCGTGGGGCGGAAGCAATGGGAATTAACAGCATGCTCATCAATTCCAATCACCTATCTATCTCAAGCTTACTCTATGATACCGTATAATTTCTCACTCCATAAAATAGACAATACAGTCGATTTTGGCTTTAGTGCCGACGATTACAGTCGCTTTAAGTTTGGCGATGACCTGGTGGCCCGATCTTTTGGAAAAGAACTTGCCGATGGTTTTATCCGCTATTATCTGGCGGATAATGTGATTACCGATCAGATTGTGGTTATTTCTAGTCCTTATAGTTTTATTCCAACGGCAACCTTTGCCATGAAAAACTATTTCGTTTGCCAGCTTAACCGTTGGCTGGTCGAAAATGGTGGTTTGTCGGTACAGGAAACCAAAGTGCACAGAACCATTACTTATAAAGAAGATTATGGTGAGTTAAGTGCCGAAGAAAGGCTTTTACTGATTGGAAACGATTCATTCCATATTGACAAAGATTTTCTCACGGGTAAAACACTTTTATTTCTGGACGATATCAGAATTACCGGAAGCCATGAGCGGATGATCTTAAAAATGGCTAAAGAATACGGTTTAAAGAACGAAATGCATATGCTTTATTTCGCCGAACTGGTCAATAAAAATATCCATCCCAATGTAGAGAATTTTCTGAATTACCATCAGATCAAATCTATTTTTGATCTGGAAGAAATTATTGATAGCGGCAATTTCAGGTTTAATACCCGTATTGTAAAATACATTTTAAATACTACTTCGAGCAGTTTTAATCTGTTTTTAGAACGTAGAAGTACCGATTTTATCAATCAGCTTTACGATCTATCCCTGGGGAATAATTACCATACCATAGAAGCGTATGCTAAAAATTTACATCTTATAAAAGATTATATCAAAAACAACAATTATAAATTAATTTAAATATGGCTATTAATTTGCAAAAGGGGCAAAGAGAAAATATCGATGCTCCTAAATTTACAATAGGTTTAGGTTGGGACACCAACAGCTCTTCAACAGGTTCTGCGTTCGATTTAGATGCTTCAATTTTTTTACTAAACGACCAGAAAAAACTGATTTCAGACGAAAACTTTGTATTCTACAATAATTTGGTTTCTCCAGATGGTTCGGTAGAGCATACAGGTGATAACTTAACCGGTGATGGTGATGGCGACGATGAGCAGATCAAAATTGATTTGACCAAAGCTGATGCTAAAGTAAACGAGATCTGTATTGTGGTAACCATCCACGATGCTGACAACAGAAGACAAAATTTTGGTCAGGTTAGAAATTCTTTCATCCGTATTTTCGATGCCGTAACCAATGAGGTGATCTTAAAATACGAATTAGAAGAAGATTTCTCTATCGAAACGGCAGTAGAATTTGGAAGAATTTATAAACGCGAAGGTAAATGGAAATTTGAAGCCGTTGGCGTAGGTATGAAAGGTGGTTTACAGGATTATATAAACAAATATCAATAATATTATGGCAATCAATCTTCAAAAAGGACAGCGCATCAGTCTAGAAAAAAGTAATGGTAGCAAACTTCAGAATGTTTGTGTAGGCATTAACTGGGGTGCCATCGAAAAGAAAGGCCTTTTCGGTTTCGGATCATCAAAAGAAGCGGTAGATTTAGATGGAAGCTGTGCATTATACAACGAAAACAAACAGCTTTTAGAGGTAGTTTATTTCGGTAACCTAAAATCTAAAAATGGTTCTGTAAAACATAGCGGCGATGATTTAACTGGCGATATGGGTGGCGATGATGGCTTAGATAACGAGGTCATCACGCTTGATTTTTCTCAGTTGGATGCCAATGTAAACTATGTTGCCTTTGTATTGAATAGTTTTAGGGGACATGATTTTGGTACAATCCCTTTTGCTTCAATCCGCATTTATGAGGGCACAACTAAACGTGTTAACGAAGTTTTTGCTAAATTCGATATTGCTAACGGAGCCAACTTTGCTGGTCACGTATCGATGGTAATGGGCGTTTTTTACAAGAAAAACGGCGAATGGAAATTTAATGCCATTGGCGAACCAACCAAAGATAAAAAACTCGAAGATACCGTTAAAACTGTAACACAAAGCTATTTATAAGCCATAAGGCTGGTAATTAATCAAACTATGGAAACCAACCCAAACGTTACCCAAGCCCTTACTCCGGTTAAACTGGACAAAGATGGCAATGTGGATCTTGAGAAAATAACCTCAGAGGAAACGCTTAAATACAATGAGATTGGAAAATCGTTAGAACCATCAGATGTAAATTCTATCCTGAATTACGGAAGCGATGCCCAAAACTCAATGGAAAAATACAGTAACGAGTTTTTATCGTCTGTGCGGACCTATAACAGTGGCGAAGTTGGTGGTTTAATTAACGAACTGCTTACCGAACTAAATTATATCGATGTTTCAGAATTGGAGCAAAGTGCATTTAAGAACTTTATTTCTAAAATCCCGTTTTTAAAGAGCCTTGTTGTTGATGTGAAAAAACTTTTCCAGAAGTATGATGTAGTGGTGAATAATATTGATAAAATCACCAACAAAATTAAAGCTGGAAGGTTAAATTCGATTAAAGATAACAGTTCGCTGCAAACCATGTTCGATAGCAATGTTGGTTACATCCACCAAATGGAAGAATTGATTATTGCCGGGCAGATGAAATACAACGAGCTGAACATCAAACTTGCTGAGATGGAAGGCCGACCTGCCGATTACCAGGATTATGAAATTGCCGATTTAAGGGATTTTATAAGCCGTTTGGATAAAAGACTGGCAGATATGAAAATCGTTCGTTTCATCATGTTGCAATCTTTAGCGCAGATCCGTGTGGTGCAGAACAATAATACTTCAATTGCAGAAAAAGCGCAGTCGATTGTATCTACAACCATTCCGGTATGGAAAAACCAATTGACCATTGCTGTTGCTTTGCAAAGGCAAAAGGCCAATGTAGAGATGCAGAAGAAAATTTCGGATACCACGAACACCATTTTGCAGAAAAATGCAGAGATGCTGAAACAAAACAGTATCGATGTAGCCAAAGAGAATGAAAAAACAGTAGTATCTTTGGAAACCTTGAAACAAACCACTTCATCGTTGATTGAAACGCTTAATGAGGTTAAACAGATCCATGAAGCGGGTGCACAGAGTAGAAGAGTGTTAGATGGCGAACTTAAAACTTTGGAAACAGAGTTGAAAAAGAACGTAACGAGGGTGAGTTAATTAAAATATGGATGAATACCGTTTAAATATCATCAAAAAATCAAGCGCAGAGATCAACCGTTTACAATTGCTCTCTGTGTTTTTTGATGATGAGGTGATTTATAAAATTTATTTAAGAAGCCAGGTTATTCATCAACTTTTTGCCAACAACGAAGAATTAGAGATCGAAAAATTAGATCTTTTCCATATTCAGTTTACCGATAGCGTGATCGAACTGCTCAAAAAGATTAAAAAGAGCAATGAGAAAAACGTATCGCTCATTTACGATGAAATTGACCTGAATGAAGAGCTGATCGACCGCATGGCAGGTGCGCTTGTTGATCAGAAAAGTTTTCAGCAGAATAAACAAAAGCAATCGTTAAAAGTGAACCTATCGCTGCGGAAACTATTCAGTGTGCTTTCTGAGCTCAGTTCCGATTTTCCCTTTTCTAAAAATATTAATGTTTTTAGTTCCAGATACGCCAACGATTTTTATTTCGATCTTAAACCGGATCAATTTGCTAAACTGATTGATTTTCAAAGTAAACAAGTGTATACCAATGTTTATGCAACCATCGAGAAAAAATTGATGGGCAAATTGTGTAAGTACGATTTTCGGACCGAATTTTATATTGGTTTAAAATCGGGCGAACTGGTAATTGAAGTATATAAATTTTTGGATATAGACAGTTATTACCTGTTTTTTCCAAACAGAAACCTGTTCTTGTTCTGCGATTTAACCATTTTGAAAGATTTGGATATGTCTAATAATCTTTCAGAACGGGAACGGATTGTACAGGAACTACAATATAAAAACGATAAGTTAAAAAGTAACGCAGCGGTTTTAAAGACGGCAATTCCGAATGAGGTTGTTAATTTGTTAGAAGATAGTTACAGTAAGATATCTGACATCAATTTCTTGAACCACCTCAATAATTTCGATGTACAATCGAATATTTTGAAGACCATGCTGAAGACGGATTTGTTTTAGTTGGTTTTTACCACCTAAGACACCTGAGCGCAGCTAAGAAGTATCGTGCCGATAAACTATCACTATCGCAAGAAATCGTCATTGCGGGGAGGAACAACCAAGCATTCTTACAACTAAGGCTTTATGCTAGCTTAGTTAAGTTTTGGAAATCAATTATAGCACTTTTCGGTATTGGCAGTCCCGCTTTTTATTCCAAGTCCTTGCTCGTGCCTCGCTGTGGGCTTTACATTACAATCGGGTTTAAGTGGCAGTAACCTTTGTTAAATAAACCCGACAGAGCGGAATAGCCCGCAGCGCAGCGAGGACTATAAGCGATGGCGGGGCCACAGCACCTGTGAAACACCGGACGCACGTTTCCAAAATAGAGAAGTCGTTATTGTGGAGAAGAACGAAGAAGCAATCTTAAAACGTTTGATAATCATCCTTTTGCACAAAATTGCTTTGTCGGCTAAAAAAGCCTTCTCGCAATGACGATTTTGTGATAGGAATTACTACCGCGTCAACACAGCCAGTTTCTGTTTAAACAGATCAATAGTTCTGCTCCAGGCTAATTTTGCTGCAGCTTCGTTATATCTGGTAGGTGATGTATTGTTATTAAAGGCATGGTTTACACCATCGTAAATGTAAATTTTATAATCGATTTTATTGTCTTTTAATGCTTGCTCATACGCTGGAATCCCGGCATTAATGCGTTCATCCAGGCCACCATAATGTAACATTAAACTCGCTTTAATTTTAGGAACATCCGCCACATTGGCCTGCGCACCATAATAAGCGACAGCTGCCTGCAATTTAGGATCGTTAACTGCTAATTTATTGGCCATTGCACCGCCCCAACAAAAGCCCACGCAGCCTACTTTACCGTTTCCGTCTTTTCTTTTGCGTAAATAGTCCAATCCTTTTAAATAATTCTGTAAGTTCTTTTCAGGATCTAATTTACCGATCAACTCGCGTCCCTTATCTTCATCTGTCGGGGTTCCACCAAGCGGCGAAAGGGCATCAACACCAAGGGCTAGGAAACCTTCGGCGGCAACACGTTTGGTTACATCAATAATATGTGGATTTAAACCTCTGTTTTCATGGATAACCAGTACGCAGCCTAAGTTCTTTTGGCCTTTTGGTTTGGCCAGTACAGCTTTCATTTCACCGTCAACACCAGCGTAGGTAATGTTTTCAACTTCGATATCATTACTGTTAAAATCTGCTGCAGCGGCATAATTATTCTCTAGCATAGGTAAAATAGTCATGGCCAATGCTGAGCTACCCGCCAGGATAGCCAGCTTTCTCATAAAATCTTTTCTGCTTACCTGACTATGGGTATATTCATCGTACAGGTTGATTATTTTCTGATCCATCTTATTGGTTTTGAATTACCATACAAGATAAACAAGGATGGCGAGATTTGAGGTAGCATTGCCTAAAAGTTACAATACATTTCTTCCCATTTTTTAACCAGCGTTACACGGTGTTTCGTATAACGAGGGGTTAAGAAGGCATTCGACCAATCATCGTAATTATCATAAAAGAATTTAAGGAAGAAAATATGAAAGGTGATCCCGAGATATGGAATGGCTTTTAATTCATCATCAGTTAACGCCCTAACTTGCTGGTAAGCATTTAAAAAGGTATCGAAATCCTTTTCTGCCTGCTCTTTGGAGATTAGGTTATTCAATTGATGGAAGAAATAATGGTTAAGGAACGACATTAAATCATTAATCAGGTAGCCCTCACCTGCAAAATCGAAATCAAAAAAGGTAATTTTTCCCACTTCATCAAAATGGAAATTCTTTGGAAAAAAATCATAATGGCAATAGCCATAGCTGAACTTTGAAATATCAAATCCTTCGAACTTTTTAACCACTTTATCGGCAATATTGGTCAGGTAGTCAAATTCCTCAGGCATTTCTGTAAAATGAGATTTTAAATCGCGCAAAGGCTCAAACAAGGTCGTTTCAAAGTTGAAAACCGGTCTTGCATTATTCAGCTTTATTGAAGAAGCACTTTGGTGCAAGGTGGCAATGTCTTGCCCCAATTGAACAAGATGTGTATTTTCCAGGTTCAAAATTACCTTTCCTTCAGCAAAAGAAAACAGTACGCCGTTTCTTAAGCCTTCTATGGCGTTAAACTGTTGAATTTGTTTCCCATTTACATCGGTTATGGGGTAGGAAACTGAGTTTCCATTTGCTTTTAAAATATTGAGCAGTTCTACTTCAGCTTCGATTTCATTGCGTTTGCGGTGTGCATCGCGGTAGATTTTGAAGATGTATTTCTGACTTAGGTTTTCCAGGATATAAGTGTCGCTTACATTTCTGATGAGTAGCCGGCAGGTTGTAGATGGATCTAACCGGTAAGCTTCAATTAAATGATCCTTTAAGGCAGCGGCTGATAAGGTGGAGTATTGTGCGGGGAAAGTGTTTTGCATAAGTAGCGCTTTGGGGGTTCAAATATAAATTTTAGAAATGACATCTTAGCCATTAAATAAGAGTACCTTACACGCCTTAGGGATATCGTTTTAAGATTAATACAATCTGTTGGAAAAAATATTTGATTGCCTTATCGATGGTTTTATCGAGGATAAAGTGGGCATTGCCGAAAACTTTTTAAGTGTTTCTTTAGCAGCCCATCTTAAAGATAACCTGATCGGGTTATTTGAAAATAAAAAACTTTTAAATGCTGGCCTGGGTAACGATACGGTTGTGAATCAAAACAAGTTGATCAGAAGCGACGTGATTTACTGGTTAGACAGAAAGCATAATAACCAATACGAAAATGATTTCTTCGATCTGATGGACGAATTTGTGGTTTATTTAAACCGTACCTGTTATACGGGGATCACCGGATACGAATTTCATTATACACTTTACGAATCGGGTACTTTCTACAAAAAACATATCGATCAGTTTCAAAACAACGGAAGCAGACAATATTCGATGATTATGTATCTGAATAGCGATTGGAAAATAGAAGATGGGGGAGAGCTACGTATTTATCATGTTGATGAGGAACAGCATATCTCGCCCAATAACGGTAAAAGTGTTTTCTTTAAAAGTTCAGACCTGGCACACGAGGTATTGCTTACGAATAAGCAAAGGATGAGTATTACAGGCTGGTTAAAGGTCGGTTAATTTTAATCCTTACTATCAAAAAAAAAATGCTAATACAGGCGATTCTCATTCAAAGGTGTGTCCTGCTGTCCCGATTCTATTACATCGGGATCAGCATCTTTTTTTGAAACATTATTAATAAGACCCTGAAACAAGTTCAGGGTGATGACTCCCTCCGTAGATTCCAGGGTTCGTGACACTCCGTTGCCATAGGTAGATTTTAGTAAAAGGGTCGTCATTGCGAGGAACGAAGCAATCCTAAAGCGTTCGCTACTAGCGATCGTTGTAGGATTGCTTCGTCGGCAGAAAAAGCCTTCTCGCAATGACAATCCTTCGTTGCTTATGACACTAAAGATGATAAATAAAAAAGCGCCGTTTCCTCATTTGAGGATTGGCGCTTCACTTGTTAAACGACTAGGTTTAATACGGTTATGATCAATTTGCTCTAAAGCCCTTTGGGGTACATTGCATCTGACGTTTAAAAAAAATATTAAAATTTGCGGGGTATTCGAAACCTAAACAATAAGCGATCTGTGCGATATTCCATTCGGTATGTTTCAGCAAAGCCACGGCTTCGGTTGCTATCCTTCTCGAAATGTGCTCAGAAGTGGTTTTGCCCGTTACTTCTTTTACCGCATGGTTTAAGTGATTTACATGCACCAATAAACGGAAGGCGAAATCGTGGGCTGTTTTCAATTCTAAAATATGCTCTGTAGAACCAATGGGGAACTGCCTCTCTAATAATTCGATAAACAATGAAGTTAAGCGCGCCGATGCATTATTCTGTTTAAAGATAACATCCTGAGGTTTTACCTTTAGTGCTTCGTGAACAATAAGTTGTACATAGTTTCTTAACAGATCGTATTTATGGATGTAATCGCCATCCATTTCTTTCATCATTTTAGTAAAGATATCTGTTAAGATAACTTCCTGCTCTTCGTTAATATGAATTACCGGGCTATCATTAATGCGCCATAATAAAGAATCGCGAAGGGTTTCGTTACGGTTATGGATAAAATTCTCGGTAAATAAACAGAAGAAACCAGCAGGTTTTGGTGAAGTACTTTCCCATGAATATGGAATATTCGGATTGGTAAACAGTAATGCCCGTCCTTTAATTTCAATCTGCGCATCAGGGTAATGCAAAATCCCATTGCCTATGATCAGCGAAATCTTATAAAAATCTCTGCGGCTAAAAACAGATGGAACGTTACTGCAAACAGTAGTTCTGTTAAAAACATTAAAGTGCCCGATATCATTGATCATTCCTAAACTTGGCGTAGGAATTTCAGGCCTTGTGATTTTTAATTTATTGTAAAAATCCTCTAATGTTTCCTTTTTTTGAAGGGTAGAAAGCTCTTGATTTTTTGATAACATATTTTAAGTGCTTAATACAGGTAAAGTTATGGTTTAATCGTCATTCCTTCATGCATTTCCTCGGTCGGTTCTGCCACTAATTTGTCACCTTCTGCTAAATCGCCGAAAACTTCTACCTTATCATCGGTTTCACGGCCTTTTTTTACACCCACTTTAACCGCTTTATTATCGGCTACTTTTAACACGAATAATCCTTCGCTGGTATCCAATAAAGCTTTTTTGGAAATGATAAAGGTGCTGGCATTGGCCGGAAGCGGAATGTTCACTTCAGCAACCATGCCCGGTAATAAAATCTTCGAAGCATTTGGTACATCCATTTCAATGCGTTCAGCACGTAAGCGCAAATCTAAAGCGCCTGATAAACGTTTCACTTTAGCCTTAAAGGTCTGGCTAGGCAAAGATTTAACGGTAAAACTAATCTCATCGCCAGCTTTTAAATATCCGGTATAAACTTCTGGAATGGAAACGGTCAAACGCAGGTTTTTCTGATCCTGTAAAGTAAATAGTGGTAAATCAGAGCCTTTACCTGTTGGACCAACATAGGCTCCTAAATTCACATTTCTGGCTGAAATAATTCCGCTGAAAGGTGCCCTGATGGTTAAATAATCCTGAATTGAACCCACTTCTTTGTAAGCCGCTTTTGCTGCCTCGAGTTGTGCAAGGTCTGCATTTTTTTTTGCCATTGCCTGGTCCAGGTCGTTTGTAGAGATCGTTCCAGGGGTTTTACTGGTTTCGTACAAACGGTTATAATTTGCTTTGCTCGCCGTATAAATGGCCTCCTGTGCTTTTATCCGCGACTGTGTTGCAGCCAGTTGGGAAGTCATTTCAGGTGCTTCCAAAGTCATCAATAATTGACCTTTACTTACTTCTGAGCCGATATCAACTTTTAGGGTTTTTACAAAGCTGCTTACTTTCGCATATAGATCAACCTGTTGCAAAGCAATTAATTCGCCTGGCAAACTCAGTTTGGTGGATAGCTTCTCTTTTTTAAGATCGAAGGTGGCTATAACTGCTTCTTTTTCTTTTTTGGGTGTTACTTTCGATTCGGAGCGCCCACAGCCATACATGGCCGTTAGCACTAAAAACCCTGTACTTAATAATCCTGTTGAAAATATCTTCGTATTCATTTATAATGATGATTTATTCGTTTTCTTGTAAACCTTTAATGTAATGGATGCTTTCTGCGTCTTCGGGATCAAGCGACATCGAATTGGTAGTCTGTTTTCCCTGAACCCATGCAAATACCAATGGCAATATAATGAGTACGGCGAATGTTGAGGCCAGTAAACCACCAATAACGGCTCTGCCAAGAGGAGAAACTGCTCCACCACCTTCACCATGACCGATGGCCATTGGCAACATACCCGCAATCATCGCAATACTCGTCATGATAATTGGGCGCAAACGTAATGCTGCGGCTTCACGTGCCGATTCGAGCGCATTGCCATTATGCTTTCTTAGTTGCTCGGCATTGGTAATGAGCAATACCGCATTGGCGATAGACACCCCGACTGACATGATAATCCCCATATAAGATTGCAGGTTTAAGGTTGATCCGGTAATGGTTAATAACAATAGTGAACCTAAGATAACTGCCGGCACGGTGGCTAAAATAACCAATGGAACTTTAAAAGATTGGAAATTAGCTGCCAGCATCAAGAAAATTACCACAATAGCCACAAATAAGCCAGATTGTAAACTGTCTAAAGTATCAGTTAACACTTTACTTAAACCGATGGCAGTGACATTTAATCCCCTTGGCAGTTCGCCGACGTCTTTGATGGCTTTTTCTACATCTTTTGATGCTGCACCCAGATCCATATGGTAAAGGTTTGCCGTTACCGATAGGAAAGGCATAGCACCAATGTTATCGTTTTCGCCAGCCGTGGTATCAGGAGTAATTTTTGCCACATCGCTTAAAACCGGTCGCGCCGAATTTTTCAATAGCGGAATTTCTCCAATATCATCTTTACTGGTCATTTGGTTAAGTGGTACCTGAACCTGAACACTATAAGGCAAAGCCGATTTTTCATCTAACCAGATATTTTTGTCCGTATAACGTGATGATGAAGTTGAGGCAATCAATGACCTCGAAATATCGGCCATATCTACCCCGATCTGTGCCGCACGGGTCCTGTCGATATCGATATTCAATGATGGATATTTAATGGGCTGTGCGAACTGAACATCGCGCATGTAAGGGATTTCCTTCAGTTCTGCGAGGATCTTATTGGCATACTTTTCATTCAGCTTTTTGTTTTTGCCTGCAATACGCACTTCAACAGGGGTAGGAGAGCCCTGGCTCAAAACCTTATCCGTTAGCTCAATCGGCTCGAAAGAAAGTTTAACATCAGGCAGAACTTTTTTGATTTTCTCCCTGAACTGATCTTTAAAATCGTCCATATCTTCTTCGAAGTCTTTTAAACTTACCTGGAAAACAGCTTCGTGCGGCCCTGCCATGAACTGGTAGATGGGGTTTACCGAAAACTGGGCAGGGTGTTGACCAACATAAACAGAAGAAATACCCATATGCTCTTCCCCGACCATCTTTTTCAGCTCAGCCAAAACCACATTTGCTTTTTCTTCGGTACGTTCTAAACGCGTTCCATCAGGTGCACGTAAACGCAACTGAAACTGACTTGAGTTAACTCTTGGCAAAACATCGCGACCAATATTGGCCAATAATAGGGCAGCTAAACCGATAATTACCACCAAATAAATCAAAACGACAGATTTTCGGTAAGGCAGTATCCGATCTAGGAAACGCATAAAACGGTTCCGGAACCGATCAAAGAAACCAATTTTGCCATTGCCACTAAAATCTTCACGCTCAACCAGTACTCTTTTTTGATTCAAGGTATCTTTTTCCGATTCGAGTGTAATGCCGGTTGCGGCAAAATCAGCTTCATCCTGTGTAATGCCTGGGTGATGTTCACTGCCTTTTTTTGGGTGTGCAACCATTAGCCAGTTGGCCATAATGGGTACGAAAGTTTGTGATAACAGAAATGAAACCACCATTGAAAAGCCGATTGCCAATGCCAAGGGTAAGAATAATGCTCCTGGAATCCCTGTCATGGTAAAGGCAGGCGCAAATACGGCAAGGATACAAAACAGAATTAACAGTTTCGGGAAGGCGATTTCCTTACAGGCATCCCAAATGGCAAGGGCCTTTGGTTTGCCCATATCAAAATGCTGGTGGATGTTTTCTATCGTTACCGTCGATTCATCTACCAGAATACCAATGGCTAAAGCCAATCCGCTCAGCGTCATGATGTTGATCGTTTGTCCGAACAATTTCAGAAATAAAACACCAGCAATAATGGATGTTGGAATGGTGAGGATTACAATCAATGCCGCACGTTTATCGCCCAAGAAAAGTAAAACCATCAAGCCTGTTAATATTGCACCGATTGCGCCCTCACTGATCAGACTTTTTACCGCGTTGATTACATAAACAGACTGGTCGAACTCATAAGAAAGCTTAACATCTTCTGGTAAGGTATTTTGGATGTTCGGTAGGTTTTTCTTTAAGTTTTTAACCACATCCCAGGTAGAGGCATCTCCAGATTTAGCGATACTTAAGTATACCGAGCGTTTGCCGTTGATTAAGGCATATCCTGCCACTAAATCGGCTCCATCTTTAACGGTTGCTACATCGCGGAGCTGCAAATTTTGCACACTACCTTTAAATAAGGGAATGTTTTCAAAATCTTTAACCTTTTTAATGGTATAATTGGTTGGTGTGATGTAGTTTTTATCGCCAATCCTCACATTTCCTGAAGGTGCGGTCTGGTTATTTAGCCTGATGGCTTCTACCACTTGATCTACCGTTAGGTTATGTGAACGCAACAGCGACGGATTTACATTGATTTCTATCGTTCTTGGACTACCTCCAAAAGGGGCAGGAGAGAGCAAACCTGGTATAGCTGAAAAACTAGGGCGTACATAAGTATTCGCCAGATCCTGTAATTCATTGTTGGTGCGGATAGGGCTGCTTAATACCAATTGTCCAACAGGAAGCGATGAAGCATCAAAACGGATCACGAACGGTGGTTGCGAACCTGGCGGGAAAATAGCTTGCGCCCTTGTAGATAGCGCACTTAGTTCTGCAGCTGCCTGGGCCATGTTAGTGCCCTCGTAGTAGGTTAGCTTCATTAACATTAAACCCTGCGTATTTTTGGTTTCGATACTTTTAATACCGTTTGCAAAAAGCAGGATGTTAACGTACTGTTTACCAAAGTAAGCCTCCATTTGGTCGGGAGTATAACCACCAAAAGGGTGCGCGATATAAATTACCGGAAGGTTCATCTGCGGAAGGATATCAACCTTGATCTGATTGATGGCCCCAATACCGAAAAAGAACAATCCAGCTACTAAAACTAAGATGGATATGGGCTTGCGGAGTGCGAAACGGATTAAATTCATTTATGTAGCCAGATTAAAATTCGTTGATAAATATGTCGTAATTGCCGAGTGCTGCCGATTTTAGCAATAAGGCTTGCCAAACATTGGTAAAGGCAATATCCCGATCGGTTTCGGCTCTGTTTAACGTAAACAGGGCCTGTGTAAGATCTACTAACGTGGTAAGTCCGTTTTTGTAGAGCGTATTTTTCTGCAGATAAGCATCAGATGCTGCTTTTACCTGAACAGGTGCTTCTCGGTAATTGGCCAAAGCGTTGGTCAGTTTAGTTTCTGCAAGTGCCAATTGTGCTTTAAGTTGCTGATCAAGCAGATTATATTCTTCCTTTAAGCCCTGGCTAATGTATTCCTGTGCACGTACCTGTGGGCGGTTTTTAAGTAAGGTAGACAGGTTCCAGGTCATTCCTATGCCAATCAAATAGTTTCCGCGGGTAGGGTTTATACCATCAGCATAACTGGTAGAATAAGCAGTCTGATCTAAGGCATAACCCGGACTAAAACCTGAACCACGGCCCTGCATTACTCCGAATAAGCTAAACGTAGGGTAGTATAGTTTTTTGAAATAATTAACCTGTTGCTGGCTAACATCAACACGGTTTTGGTAAAACTTTAACAGTGGATGTGCGCTTTTGATCACTGTATCTTCCAGCAGGTTGCCTGGGATACGCGTAATTGAGGTGGTATCTAACTCATATGAGGTTGCAGTTAATCCCATTAACACGCCCAAACGGTTGGCCTGTTCCTGCTCTAAATCTTTAGCTTTTGTTAGTGCAATTTTGGCATTAGAAACTTCGGCTTTTGCGAAAGAAGAATCTACGCCTGCAATTAAACCGTTTTTAGCCCTGATGATGGCCGTATTTTTAAAGGTAATAGCGCGATCGAGATTTTTCTGTTGCGATTTGCTTAACCTTTGTGCAGCCAGCAGATTTAAATAAGCGGCAGAAACACGGATCTCCTGCTGGAATTTTTCCTGTTCCAGGTCATTTTTGTCTCTTTGATAAGCGGCATCGGCAATTTTAATGCGTTCCCTGATTTTTCCAAAAGTGAAGAAATCCCAGTTTACATTGGCCAGATAGAGCCCGCCAAATGCAGCATTCCAGTTTTGTTTATCTAGAGCAGGACCAGATGAGGCCGTTCCCAAACCACCAAGTCCGTATTGCGGTCCGTTTTGGCCGTTAATGGTACCATAATCCTGTTGGGCACTTAAACTGAAGTTCGGTAAATACTCTCTTTTGGCCTGTTGGATAGAAGATTTTGATGCATTGGCATAATTATCTTTGGCCTTAATGGTGCCATAATTGTTTAATGCAGTGTTAACAGCTTGTTTAAGGCTAAGCGTTTGCGCACTTACGCCGATGGATAAACTGATAAAGAATAATAATGAAAAATAAAATAAAGATGTACGAGACATAGTGTATAATTTACACGACAAATGTAAATTATGATCACTATATCAAAGTATTCGGTTCAAATCAAAAATTATGCGAATCAAATAATAATCGAATTGTTACTTAAGGCGTAAAAAGGGACAGTTTCTGCTGCTAAAAACCTGAGTTCGATTATTAAATTATAAAAATAACTATAACACAAGGTTTATTCCTAACCTCATCGTCATGCTGAACTTGTCTTACAAGTAGAATAGTGTTTTCAATTGTCTTGTAGCTACTACGTGGTCAGCATCTTTTTTGGCAGGAAAGACCCTGAAATAAATTCAGGGTGACGACCGACTTAACCCAAACCTGAGTTTAGATAATCAAATCAGTATTTAATTATCGAACTCAGGTTAAAAATAACAAGAGGCTGCATCATAAAAATGAATATTAATGCCAGCGGATTTTTAGTGCTATGTGGCGATGAGGAATCGTCATTGCGAGGAGGCTTTTTCAGCCGACAAAGCAATCTTACAACTATCGCTAGTAGTGAGCGCTTTAAGATTATTCATTTGTGCCGTTGTTTTTAAAGGCATTCATGAGCTCACTCCGTTCGGTTATCTTCGTACCTCGCAATGACGGATTTTCTATTGGAATCTGCAATGATAGCCTGTCTATAACCTGTTATCTTGCAAGACGTTATTAACAACGTGTTTATGATTGTTCTGTATAACTTTTAAAATTATCCAGAATGGCCTGCCAGCCACCACGTTGCATTTCGATCGGATTGGTAGCTTCGGCATCGAAAGTTTCGGTTACCCTGGTTTGTTCGCTCAGTGCGTCAAAAACAATGCTTACTGCTCTGCCATCTTCCATGGTATATTCGATTGTTTTATGCTGGTCAACCGTGGTATAGGTTCCGCCGAAATCAAAACTCATGCTGCCATCTTTTGCCGCCATGGTGCTTTTAAATTTACCACCAACTTTTAAATCGTTTTCTGAATAAGGGGTATGCCAATCTGGTGAGGCAAATGCCCATTTTGTAATGTGATCCGGGTTATTCCAAAATTCCCAAACTTTTTCTACAGGTGCATTTACTGTCGTTTCTACGGTGATTGATGTTTTATTTTCCATGTTTTAAGGTGTTTAATTTTTTAATAAAGTTATAGGAACTTTAACAACTCGGAAAGTGTAAATGCGACAAATTAAGGGGTAATATGCCACTATTGTTTAGTTAAGCTTTACAATTGGAGAATGGTTAACCATTAGATAAAAAGAATGCACACTGGTAATTAATTTAAAATAACTGTGTGCATCTCCATACGGCCAACTAAGCCTAAATGACTAAAAATTATCGAATATTTTATTCTTTAATCCGAGTTGAATGCTAGTGCAGTTCCTTGTAAATAAAGGTTACCGTGTCTTTGGATACTAAGCCGCTCATATTTCCGCCTGTGTAAACTGCCTTATAGCTCGATCCTTTTTTCAGGTCGTAGGCTTTAAGCAAATCGGCATTCGCAACCAGGCTATCACCTGGGTTTACCTTCGAATAACTCGATGCAGGAGGTGGCATTACTCTTTTAGCCATTGCGCCTTTATACTGTGCTTCTTCTCCTTTTTCGTTGGTAATGCTTAAATAACTGCTCATTAAAGGCTCGAAAGGTGTATGCCAGATACAGAAAGTTTTTATACTATCGGTATTGTTGTACACTACAAACCTTAGCAATAGTGGATCGCCGGCAGCTACATTGCCATTTATTTTCATTTTAACCTCAAGCGAATCGGTTTTATTAGCAGTAGTTTGAGACATGCTTTCGCTTTTACTGTTTGCGGTGTTTCTGGTGGCCTCGCTGCAGGCAGACAATAATACTAAAAGTGCTGGGATGATTAATTTGATGTTTTTCATGAGGATTTTGTTTATATAAGCAAATGAGAATTGATATTGTTTGGTTAAACTAAATCGATTTTCTATGTACAGCGCAAATATATAACAACTTATTTGCAGATCAGAAATCTGTTTTCGATAGGTCGTATCAGACATCGTCCCCGTTTGCAACGGGGATTAGCGAGACTCGCATTTATAATGCGAGATAGGAAATATAAAGGCGATAAAATCGCTACGCTCATCCATCCCCGTTACAAACGGGGACGATATATTGATAAACGCTTGTTTTAAAAAATCTTAATTCGAGTTCACTAAAAAGTAAGCAATTCTACAGGCATAACCTGTAGATTTTGAGTTGTGCTGATCGCTGATCCGTACACTTAATTTATGCGTTCCGTTAGTGAGTTGATCGCCGAGTAGCAGGTACCATGGCAAATGCAGGCTTGAACTCCATGGGGTGTAAAGATCGATCATTTTTTCTTCTCCGTCATCTATGCGGTAATGGAGTGCACCCGCATCAGGGCCTGATAAAAGAGCAATCCCCACAGTATTGCCTTTAAAAATCAGATCGAAGGTACTGTTCCTGGTATTGCTTTCGAGCACTGGAATATTAACAAAACCAGGTCTTCCTTCCAGCCCGTCAGTTGGCTTCCAGTTTTTATTGATGCTAAAAGTATTTAAGTTTTCTGCGCTATTAATGCTAAGGTATTGTCCTTTGGTATAAGCAAATTTATCAATGATTTTAGGAAGGCCTACAGAAGCTTTCTTGTTGGCATTTTTCTGATTTTCTTCCAGATAAGTTTTAATGGTATTGAAATAAAGTTGTTGACCAAAGGGTGATGGATGCAGGTCTTTAAAATCGTTCTTCCAGGTAAATTCGCCATTGGCAATACGTTTGTCAACCTCTAAAGCCAGGTTAATAAATGGCAAGTGATAATACTCAGCCAAATCGCTGTGTACTTTTACTTCTGTTGGGATTTTACCTTTATTAAAATCATCATTTTTATCTTCATCGGCAAAAGCCATCATTACGATATCCGTTTTCGGGTTCTTGCTTAAAGTATGTCTGATAATGCCTTCTAAAGCACGACGCTGTGTTTGTTCAGCGGTTTTGTTGACATGGTCGTTAACGGCCGATTCTACAAACAGCAGATCAATTTTTCCACTGTCGAGTACATCGCGCTGAAGGCGGAAGGCGTGGGGTAAACTGCCCAATGATGGAATACCGGCGTTAATGAACCTGAATTTTGTTTGTGGATGAGTTTTGGCTAAATAATTACTTACCAATCCACGCCAGCCTTCCATATTGGTAATCGATCCGCCTAAAAAGGCAACGGTTACCGCTTCGTTTTTTCCAAATTTTTCTGCTACGGTATGGCTGTAGCCGTTAAAAGTGATGAAAGATGAAGATTTTAACTTGTTTTGCGCAAAGCTTTTAGAAAATAGTGACGTAAACAGTAATGTCAGGCAAAGAAAAGAGGTTAGTTTCATGTTGATTAGAAGAAACCAAAAGTAATAAAATTTATAATTGATCGGACGGCTTAAAGAAATTTGCGTAAACAGAATTGATTTTATTTTTGAGTATGGTTTTAAGGGATTGTCACCCTGAGGGGTAATTTATTGTATAAAAATCAATATGAATGACGTATATATTTGGTTATTGCCCCTTGGCTCAACCTTGCCTCGGCTCGCCGCCGCCGATTGGCTCTTTCTTTTTGCTGTCAAAAAGAAACAAAAAACACCGGCTGAAAATTTTTCTTTCGAAGCAAGTGGGGTGGCTGGTTCAGTGGAACCCGAAAAATTTATTAGGCCGGATTTAAGTAGAACGAAGATATGGTGCTATGGCCTAGTTGGGTGGAATGAATAAATAATAAAACCCTGATTAATAAATAATTACCAAATAACGTCAATGGTAGCGGAGTCGAAGGGTAGTTTAAGGATATTACGAGTTCAATATTAATTAGGAGCGCAATTTGGTGCAACTATTAGGTTTGTTCCCGCTTTCCGTTTTATCCCGATGAATTATCGGGATGCTCACTTCAATCGGGTCTAGGTGGCTCGTTAGGTGGTACTATTTTAGGTTGGGTGCTTACTTGCAGGAGCCTTTGTTTCTAAACCCGGTAGCAGCGGCAGCCTCCGATCCTTTATCGGAGCTATAGCGAATAACGGGGCTGCTGTTCCCGATTATTACTAAACGCTCATTTTCAGAAAAAAAACATAGTTAGTAGGAGAGCAGTGCCAGTACAACATATCTAGGTTTCCTCCCGCTTTCCGTTTTACTTTGCCTGCGGCTTCGTGTCCACTTCAATTGGGTCTAGGTGGCATGGCCTGTATTCAGATGATCGGCTGGGCGTTGAAAAAAGCTAATTGTCTGTAGCTAATTTTTTCTTTCTTCTAAACCTTTTCACCTGCCCCATGTGTTCAGTCGGGATATTATCGCCAAGCAATTTCCCCCAGGGTTTAAGTCCATCAATCCGATCAAAGATGATTTTCAGTACTGCAATAAATGGAATGGAAAGGAACATTCCGGGGATGCCCCAAAGTGCAGCACCCATTAATACAATTACGATAGAAATAAGTGCGTTGATCTGCACCTTGCTCGAAACGATGCGCGGTACAAGGATGTTGTTATCGATAAACTGAATGAGTGCATAGGCACCTATAATTAATAACTGAGTGGTAAAACCATCCATGGTTAAAGTTGCCATTAACACAGGTAAAGCTATCGCTATAATACCGCCAATGTAGGGTAGCAGATTCAGTATTGCCCCTATAACACCAATTAAAATGGCATTTTGTACACCGAGGATCAGCAGGGCAGCGGAGTTCATTACCGCAACAATTGAAGTTTCGATCAATAAACCGATAATATAACTTTGTATTGCTGCTTTCGTTTCGCCTAAAATCTCGGCAACTTTTTGTTTGTTCTCCTCCGAAAACACTTCATAAATAAAATTAAGGATCAATGTTTTGTACAGCAAGATCAGAAAAGTATAAACGGGGATCAAAAAAACAACACTGAGCACGCCCATTAAGCCACTTAAGGTTTGGCCAATTAAAGCTTTACTTCCGTTTGCAGCATCGTTAACCATTTGCATCTGTTTTTGCGAGGAAATACCAAAGGTAGTTTGTAACCAGGTTCTGATTTCTTCTAACAGTTGCGATAATTTGTGTTTAATGCTTTCCAGATCGTCGAAAAAGTGGGCAACCTGTGAGGATAGAAAATAGAGTATGGCAATTACGACAACAATCCCGATAATCATAGCGAGCATAATGCTTACTATTTTAGGCATTTTTCTTTCAAAACGATTGGTAAGCGGGTTGAGTAATATCGCAATCAGGGCTGCGAAAGCAAGTGGCACAAGAATATCTCTCAACACACTCATTATAAATACTGTAATTACTAATCCTAAAAGAATTACAGGAGCTTTGATGTAAAAAGGGTAGGTTTTAAGCATTTTTAGATGGGTTCACCGTTCAACAACCAAAAGGTATTAAAATTGTTTTAAAGTTTTTTAGCTGTTTAAGGAATGGATGAACAGGGCATGGTTATTTTTTTGTGTCAATTCACAGAAATAGCAAACAATATCCGGTTATTTTATAAATTTAGCATCATATTATAATAATAATTAAAAACTCCCCATGAAAAATAGCTTTTTAATCGCCATCTGTTTGTTTTTGTTTAGCCATGTTTTAAGTGCTGCGGAAGTAGATACTGCGTTAACCTTTAGCAAATCGATGAACAAAAATATTAAAGCAGTGGTAATTAAGCCTGATAGCTATAAAACTGGAAAAACTTTTCCGGTGGTTTACCTGCTCCATGGTGCTGGTGGTAACTATGCCGAATGGGCCAAAAAAGTGCCGGGAATTAAAAATCTGGCCGATCAGTACCAGTTTATTATTGTGTGCCCTGATGGTAATGTAACCAGTTGGTATTTCGATAGTCCGGTAGATCCTGCATGGAAATATGAAACCTACGTGGCTAAAGAGCTGGTAAGTTATATTGATGAACATTATAAAACCATAGCCGAAAAAAAGGGTAGGGCCATTACCGGTTTGAGCATGGGGGGCCATGGCGCACTATACCTGGCCATTAAACATCAGGATGTTTATGGTGCCGTGGGCAGTATGAGTGGGGGTGTAGATATTAAACCTTTTCCAAATGGGTGGAATATCTCGAAAAGATTGGGAACACAGGATGAATTTCCAGAACATTGGAAAGAGAACAGTGTGATTGATATGATTTATCGCATTAAGCCAGGATCACTTGCTATTGCCATTGAATGTGGTACTGAAGATTTTTTCTATAAAATGAATGTACGTTTGCATGATGAACTCCTGTATAACAATATTCCTCATGATTTTACCACCAGACCCGGTGTACACAACTGGGATTATTGGGCCAATGCGATTAAATTTCAAAGCGTTTTCTTAAGCAATTATTTTAACTTAAAACCTTAATATAGTTTAGGCAGCAAGCCGTGTACAACTTCAGTTTGAGTGTGCCTGTAATCCAACCGAGAAAAATAATAAGCAGACTAATAGTCATGCCAGTCCCAACGAAATTAAAATGATGTAGCGATAGTAATGTAGCCCGCATTAAAATTAATACATCATTTTAAGTAAAAAATTAACTTTTAGATTACATACAAACTAAAGACTTACCATATTTTTGACCGTTCTCGAAATCTTATTTATAAAACAGGAAACGAAGATTTAAAACCAAAAATGAAATACTTAGTCAAAGAAATCAGTGACGGAAACTGCGATATTACATTGTTGCCAGAAAACCTGAATGATAGAAATCTTTTAGTCGAAACAACGAAAAACCTTCAGCACGATTATCAAGAAGCTATCCAATCGCATTATGAACATGCATTGAAAAATGAAGTTCATGGCAATGCGGCATTTGTTTCCTTAAACAGCGAGGAAAGCAATTATCCGAAAAGAGTAAACGTAAATTACCAGATTATCTTAAGTTAAGCAGATATTCTTCTGGCAAAGGCTTTCTTTATGGCAAAGAAAGCCTTTTTTGTTTTGGGATTATTTTGCATAAAGCCCGTAAAAATAGCTCAGAACAATTGCCATATAAAAATTGTTTTTAAGCAATCAGCGGATTGAATCTGTAAGGTTTTATGCCAACTTAAAAACGATGTCGAGGCAAATTTACAATAGAACCATCAAAGTGGATGGAATTGATCTATTCTACCGCGAGGCAGGAGACAAGAAGAATCCATCTTTACTGCTTTTGCATGGATTCCCAACCTCATCAATAGCTTTCAAGAATCTGATGATTGCCATGTCTGATCGGTATCACCTTGTTGCACCAGATTATCCCGGTTTTGGTTTCAGTGAATTTCCTGTGCCGGATAATTTCGAATATACATTTGGCAACATATCAGCTTTGATAAACAAATTCACAATAGCCATAAATCTACATAAGTTCTTTATTTATCTCCATGATTATGGTGCACCAATCGGACTTCAACTATGTATAAACCATCCAGAAAAAATCTCTGGTATAATTGTTCAGAGCGGCAATGCATATCGTGAGGGTATGGGGCCTGAATGGGACGAGTATATCGACTATTGGTACAATCCAACACCTGTAAAAAAGAAAAAACTTATTAAATTCTTGAGTAAGGAAGGTATAATAAATCAATACTTCGGTGGGCTTCCAGAAGATGTATTATCTAAAGTCAGCCCGGAATTGTGGATGCTCGACTGGGCATTTCTGAAAAGGCCAGGGAACATCGAAAGGCAGTTTGAATTAAACTGTGATTTCAAAACCCACTTTGAAATGTTCCCTATTTACCAGGAGTATTTTCGCAATCACCAACCACCAGCGCTCGTTATATGGGGAAAGTATGAAATATTTTTTTCAGTAAAGGAAGTTTCATGTTACAAGCGAGACTTGCCGGATGCGCAAATCCATATTTTAGATGGCGGACACGATGTGCTTGATACTCATTTTGATGAGGTATTGATGTTAATAAGGAATTTTATTAATGATCTACTTAAGTCAAATACAATAAAATAAAAATGATGTTGATTCATTGTGCTTTCCTCAGCATGGGTTGTAAAATAGGTGAGCTATCGGATTGAATTTCGCCGATAATTACCTGTCGGCGGTGCAAAATACCTGTTTTGAAAAAATATTGAACTTTTAGGGATATCCGCTTGTCGTAATAATAGAAATCTATAAAAAAGGTATCTAAGTAGCATAACTCTAATCACTTTATTTATAATTATGGAATTGCAAAATGAATCACACAACGAGGGAAAAGTAGCCCGCATAATAGAGGAACAAACATCAAAACTACCATCCGATACCTTTTTATGGGCCTCACTTGCCTCCATGGGTATATCATTGACATTGAAATGTCTCGGACATCGTCACAATGCTTTATTTGTAGGGCAATGGGCTGCACCATTCCTGCTACTGGGTATTTACAATAAAATAGTAAAAACCCAGGGACATGATCAGCAGGACCCTCAGCCATAATACTTGAAAGTAAACGGCAGGCGATGCCTAAACGTCTCTTGCCGTTCGCGTGTTAGTAGTACGGTATGGAATTAGCATTCTTTCATTAAAACTATGAAATTAAAAGATCCGATACTGAATGTCCTCGGGAAGCAGTATGAGCCTTCTTCAATGATTGAGGTAAGATTTGGTCGATATGATCTGGCCTTTAGAACCGATGATGGAGGTAGGCCAATCCTGTTGTTTATTGGAAGGAAAACCGAAAATGGCAGAATTGCCGGAGAAAGATATGCCCGGCGCCTAAAAATTGAGGATGGTAAAAAGATTAAGGACCACTGGGAACATAAAGGAAAGGCTTCGTAATGGCAAATTATTGTTGATTTTTATATTAAGCGTATCGGCGCATTTTTGATTTTAAATTTAATATGATACATGGATCTAATTGATATCATTGGTATTGTAGCGGGTATTTTTACCTCATCTTCGATCGTTCCACAAATTATAAAAACACTTAAAAAGAAAAAGGCGGGGGAGGTATCGGTATTTATGTTTATTGTAATGATGACCGGTAATGCGCTTTGGGTGTACTATGGTTTCGACAAGTCAGACATTGCAATTATCTCAACGAACTTTTTGGCGCTTGGATTGAATATTACAATGGTGGTGCTCAAATACCGCTTCAGAAGCTAGTAATTGCTAATGGGAGGCAATTATGTAGCTTTGGGCATATACAAGAAGCTGGGTAAATCTTAAATGGCAGATGCTGTTATTAATCCGAATTGCTGCAAATGGTGATAAAAATGTTTGCTATGCCATATCAGCCATTCTTTATAGGTCATTGGTCCAAATGCGCCATGTATTTCGGTTTTCCCTGGTTCAGCGAAATACCGGTCAAAATCACGAAGTTCCGTCATTAATTGTTTAGTGGCACTAAGCAGATCTGGATACAGTAACTTTTGCTGAGGTGTTCCGAATACTACATTCCTTGGTATTTCTACAGCGGTGTAGATATTGATTTGCCGGGCATTATTTGCTTCTTCTTCTGAAACTTCACAGAAAGGTTTCTTTTTACCATTGGTATATTCAACCTGGCTTATCAAGTGTTCAACCATTTGCTGTGCGGTCATTTTTCCCCAAACCGCAGAAGTGTTTGCCTGAAGTTTTAGCAGCAGGCTTTCTAAATATTTACGGTTCTTTGGTGCTATGAGTTCGGTTAGCGGGTTCATTTTACATGGGGTGCAGGTTTTACAGGTAAGCTGCTGTGCAAATATATGCTATAACTTAGGCGCAGCGTGGGGCGAAACAAGACAATTATAAGGCGATATTTGCCAATTATACATTATCAATAATATATTGAAACAAATTTTTGATCTCCTTTTCCCGGATTCCTCATTTGAGCGATGAGGATAAATAAATTTAAACAAAAAACCTTTCATTTCTGAAAGGTTTTCTTCCGATTTTTTTGTGTACCCGCAAGTATAAGCTATATTTTTCAACAAATAGTTTTCCAAAATTTTTAAAATAAACCTGCTAATCACTTTGTCGGAAAACAAATCGCAATTTTTGGGATATCCAAGCTTAAATTTCGTTATATTCCCATACGCCGGAAATGGTAAGCAGAGTCAGTCCAGGTTGTTTTTCACCATAGCTGAAAACACAAATATATTTTGAATGACAAGAAGGACAATCTGTCCCAAAGTACAATGTTGGTAAATCATTTACGGTCAATTCTCCAAAGTGAAGTAAATTTATGGAGGTTTCGGAGACAATTTTATTTTTTAACAATTCATTTTTTGCTAAAACTTCTTCGTTATTGTACAATTGAAAAATCGGAAAGCCTGATTCATAAGGTGTTATTTTAACGGTATTTTCATGTCCACAGTTACAGCATTTGAATTTTACTTCTGCTGAGTTACCGATCTCTGCATTACTGAACGTGTTTTTGGCTACAGAAACCTGTTTTTCAATTAATATTTTTTTTGAAATGGAATACATCTAAATGATTTTATTGTGCAATAACTACGCCCACAGCTCCCGGGTATTTTCCACTCGGGTTTTTCTTGATTGTTACTCTAATATACCCTTCTTGGGCCAATTTATTCCAGGTTTTTTGGTAGCCAGTCGCTGGATCGATCGGGATTTTCCACATGGTCTGCTTACCATAGCCCATCTGATTAAACCAAGGAATAATATCTGCTGTTTGGCCTTTGAAATTTAACGAATTATTTAAAACTTCGATTTCATAATAAAAATCATAAGTATTTTCCGGTTGATTCAAGGCTCTTTGCCCGAAGGAATACACGGATCCATTGATGATTGGACTTGTAAAGCTTCCTCCCAAGGTCGGAGCCCCTGTTCCGCTGTAGGTTCCAATCGCACCACTGTATCTATCGTATTTTTGTCCCATCGTGATTGGCGTATCATCTACTGTATTGAAACCCCCGTTTGCAGGTGGCCATTTTCCGTTTAAATTGTTGTTTAAAAATAGTGTTTCCAGTTCGCCCCACTTTTGTTTCTTGTATAAATCGTAAACCTGATCCCTCAGCGTCTGGCTTACAGTGTTTGAAGGATCATAGGTCGCAGCCAGTTGGTTTGCGTTTTTGTAGAATTCAGTAGGTGCCGTAATTGGTGGTTCATCTAAAAGACCATCCTTATCTGAGCGACAAGCCACAGAGAATAATGCAATGTTTAAAAGTAGTAAGTACTTTAATAAATTTTTCATAGCTGTTAATTTAGTTTAGTAAAGTGATGATTTTAAAATAGGTCGATATATGACAGTGAAATTAGACATTAAACTGCATGGCTAATCTAATATTTTTTAATGATAAAAAATACAATTCTATAAAATATTAACTACAAATATAAAGGTAAGACCCATATTGAACGTAAAGAGATCAATGAGGAAATAGCCACCTAATAGAAAACTTGCAAAAGCACGAGACTTGCTTTTTGATGATAAATTGGAATCAGACGATTACAAGAAATCAAGAAAGAATGTGAAGGTAAGGTTAAGCGTCTCGAAATAAAGCTAACCGAGGCGAGGCTGCAAAACTCGAACCTTTCGAGCATAGATAAAATGCTCTCGCAGGCAATGGGGATGCTTTCACAACTTAGTTCATTTTACGAAGCTTTTGATGTATTGAAAAGAGAGTTATTTGGTTTGATATTTTCCGATTTTCTCAGAACGTAGAATATAAACTGTAAACAAAAGAATTCAACTTAAAAGAAAAATGACTAGAAACAAAAAAACCTTTCATTTCTGAAAGGTTTTCGTTCGATTTTTTGAGTACTCGGGGCGGGAATCGAACCCGCACGCCTTTGAAAGCACAGGATTTTAAGTCCTGCGTGTCTACCAGTTCCACCACCCGAGCATTAGCCTGTTCCGAAATCCTTCGGTAGGTTAACTTTAAAATAAATGCCTTCTGGTAGGAAGGCATTTAGAGCGAAAGACGAGATTCGAACTCGCGACCCCGACCTTGGCAAGGTCGTGCTCTACCAACTGAGCTACTTTCGCAAATTAATACATAGTGTTGTATTCCTTTGGGGTTGCAAATATAGGAATTAAAGTTTTTAAAGCAAAAAAATAAAATAAATTTTTCGGATGAAATTCTTAATGCTTAAAAATCAGCGGGATAAATTCTGAAATTAGGGTTTATAAGTTTTTTTTTAGAATTAATGTAGGCCTTAGGGATGTAGAACTTTTCAAGTTTATGTTTGTTACCTAATAGATTATCTATTCTGATAGCGTTTGTAATCGTTGCTTATGCCAAAATAAAAAGGTTTATAAACTTTAATTGATAACCATATGGATAAATTAAGCCAAACCAGGATTCAATTATTACACCCTGATTTAAGGGCTTTAGCAACAGAGACTTTTTCTAAAGCCGAATTAAAGTTAACGGGTAGGGCACAAGCCAGAATAACTGCTACTTTGCGCACGTTTGAGGAGCAGGATGCTTTATATAAATTGGGCCGGACGGTGGTGAACCCTGATGGCAAATCGAAAAGTAAGCCGATGGGAAATATTGTGACTAATGCGAAGGCAGGTCAATCGATACATAATTATGGTTTAGCGATGGATTTTGCCCTGATTATAGATGGCGAAGAAACTTCATGGAATACGGCTAAAGATTTCGACGAAGATGATATTGCCGATTGGACAGAAGTGGTTGCCGTTTTTAAGGCCAACGGTTGGGAGTGGGGAGGCGATTGGAAGAGTTTTAAAGATCCACCACATTTTCAATTCGATTTTGGTTATACCTGGCAACAATTGCAGGCCAAATGGAATATTGGCGATCAAAAAAATGGCTATGTCAATTTAAAAAGAGCTGCCCTAAACGTAGCCAACCTCTACAGGGCAAAGACAGCTTTAAACCTTAGAACAGGACCATCTATTACTTCGAGAAAGAAAAAAGTTATTTTAAAAGGCGATTATCTTAGCGAAATTTCGAGAGAAGGTGAATGGAGTAATGTGGTTTTTGAAGGCATTAAAGGATATGTTAATAATAAATATCTGGTTAAGTGATCAAACGCAGAACATTAAATAAATTAAACCGCTAATCTGTATGCTGGAAATTATTTCCAAATCAACTTTTACCATGCTTTTATTCTAAAATTCTTAATTAATGTAATAATCGTCAAATGGTCTTGCCAGTGATTCTGCCTTGGTTATCATTAGAGGAGATGAATAAAACCAAGGTTGGAAGCATGAAAGATCCAGCCTTGGTTTTGTTTTGGATATTAATCAACTTAAATTAACCGGTTGTATATGCTACTGTCAAGTCCCTGCTTTTACTTAAATGATGTCTGGACTATAGAGATGTACAGGTATTACCCGAAAGTGTAGCACCTGCCCCATTGGAAGCTGTAACATTTGCTTTTACTGTTGAAGCATTGAGCACAGTAAGGCTGTAAGGCGGTATGAAAGCCGTTACACCATTACCAACTTTATTTCCGGTAATAGAAGTGAAAATACTGTTTTTCTCCTGTACTGCCGTGGCGCTATTGTTCATCAGATCGATCGGGATCTTAACATTTTCAAATACATTTGACTCGATCAACAGATTTGATTCGAAACCGGCCTGAATGCAATTTTTACTTGCCGTGCTGTTAAAGTAGTTGTTCACCAGATGCACCTTGCCAAACCTTACCCTTGGCATTCTGGCAACACAGCCCTGGGCCCACCAGCAGCGTACAAAAGTAATCCGGAAGTGCCCCCTGTCCGAAGTAACATCATCCCCTGAGCCAATCAGGTTAGAAAAACGATGGTCGTCTGATCCTCCTGGGCCACCGGCTCTTGGTGCTTTCAGATAGGTGAATTTACAGTAGGAAACTGTAATGAAATCGGAAGCTGCCTTGATGTCAAAGTTTCCGTCAACGCCGTCCCTGAATTCACAGTGGTCTACCCAAACATTGGTGGAAGCATCTAAGGTAACATTATCCCATCCATCAACATCGTAAGCGCCAGGACCTTCAAAAATCAGGTTCCGGATAATGATGTTTTTGCATCTTTTTACATACATTATCCCTGAGCCGGCCTTGGTCTGATCAGCTGAAACGATCTTTGCACCAGTAGACCCAAAGAGCGTTTTTCCCGTCTGGTCCTGAAAGGAAATCCTTCCGCCAGAAGGTACTGTTATTGTGCCATTGACCTGGATTACCTTGATGGCTGTATTTTCTATTGCCGACTTTAACGAGGCATAATTTGTAACCACCGTGGCGCTGACTTCTCCACCGCCGTTAGTGCCGCCGTTTTGCGATGCCCAGGCCTTGGCATAACATATAGCTTCGGTTGTTGCAGGGTTCGGAATGGTTTGGTCGGTTGAGAGTGATGTGTTACTCGTTTCGTCACTCAGTTGAGCCGACTTTTCGCAGCTGAACATCAGCATAGGGATGCTAATAGCCATTAAATAATGGCATAGATTTTTGTTTCTCATTTTTGGTTTTTTTGGTTAGAATTTTTTACAACAGGACAGAAGTTTTTTAAGTACATATTGGTTAATATTCGGTTGTTGTATTAGTTAAGTTACATGATGTATCTGTTTAAGCAGTGTTTTTGTGTCTAAATATTTGTGCAATCGTTCCCGTTATCGATTGCGTAATGCCGTATCTATTGATTTTTAGCATTAATACATCAAAAAAAGATTGATTTCCATTGAACGGCAGCATAAAAAATTATACTCTCGGCCATTATTTATATAGCATATCTTGTATAATATTATTGCAGTTTTTTAAATTTCTCAGGTATCGTTTTTAGCCTAAATTCCTTTCTGATTTCTGCTTTATTAAGCTCCGCAAACGATTGCACAAATAAATAATCCAATTTACTACAAGCTCTGGTTAAAACTCCGTAAGATTGTTGGATGTGCTGTTCAGTGCTGGATTTCAGGTCTTTGTGCTGTTTGCATCTACTAATAATTAACATGTACATCGAATTTAGGATTTGATGTGCCTATTGAAAACCTAACCAAATATTATGATCAAATTGTATCTATCGTTGGCTATGTGCTGTCTGCTTTTTTTTACAGCTGCAGCGCAGAACCATACCGTTACCGGCCAGGTATCGGATGCCAAAACCGGTGAAACCCTTATTGGGGTGAGTATACTCCTTAAGGGCACTACCCAGGGCACAAGTTCAGACGGCAATGGGAAATTTAGCATAAGTGTACCAGACAATGCTGCTGTGCTCGTTTTTAATTATGTGGGTTATGCGAACCGCGAAGTAACTGTGGGCACACAGCGTCAAATTAGTATCAAGATGTCGGCAGACGAAACCAACCTGAACGATGTTGTTGTTATTGGATATGGAACGGTAAAAAAACGTGACCTAACAGGCTCAGTTGTATCTGTTAAGGGCGATGATATTGCTAAAGTGCCTTCGGCAAATCCCCTTGAGTCTATTCAGGGAAAAGTACCGGGTGTTGATATTACCAGAAGCAGTGGCTCAGCTTCATCTGGCGTTAATATTAATATCAGGGGTACCCGTTCCATTTCAGCAGGAAACGGTCCGCTTATTATTGTTGATGGTGTGCAGTACGGAAGTTTGCAGGATCTAAATGCGAACGATATTGCTTCGATGGAAATACTCAAGGATGCTTCCTCTACTGCAATATACGGATCGAGAGGCGCCAATGGTGTAATCCTGGTAACCACTAAAAAAGGAATTTCCGGACAGGCTGTTGTATCACTTAATTCCTATTACGGGATCTCGCAGGTTGCACGGTATCCGGGTGTAATGGATGGCCAGCAATTTGTTGAGCAGCGCCGCCAGGCCTATCGTACCACAGGAAACTGGGCCAGCCCTGCCGATGATATCAAGATCTTCAATTCGGCCGAGTATGCAGCCGTTCAGAATAACCAGTTTACCAATTATCAGGATCTGTTGCTCCACGATGGTAGCCAACAGGATTACCAGCTCGGTGTTAGGGCCGGAACCGAAAAAACCAAAGCCTACTTTTCGCTCGATTATTTAAATGAAAAAGGACTCC
Source organism: Pedobacter sp. Bi27 (assembly GCF_918698255.1). NCBI lineage: Bacteria > Pseudomonadati > Bacteroidota > Sphingobacteriia > Sphingobacteriales > Sphingobacteriaceae > Pedobacter > Pedobacter sp. Bi27. The sequence goes on along the minus strand of NZ_CAKKMW010000001.1, from coordinate 334,335 downwards.
TTAAAAACGACAGATCGGCACGTTACTCGGCGCGGTTAAACCTCGATCAGAACATCGGAAAGTATTTCACAACGGGAATGCAGGCACAGTTTACCCATTACGAGATAGATAACCGAAGGGATCCCTTAAACCAGGCCAACAAAATATCGCCTTTGGGTGATGCTTTCGACGCGCAGGGCAATTTTATTGTCTATCCGCTTGCAGGAACTTCTGTGAATCCCCTTGCAGATGAGCAGCCGGATGTATATTCTGGAAAATCGATCATCAACCGTACACTCTTGTCTGCTTATATGGAGCTAAAACCAATAAAAGGGCTTGTCATCAGGTCGAATGTGGGTGCAAACCTGAATACCGACAGAACAGGTACGTTTGCCGACCGGTATTCGATTGACAGGAATGGTTCGGTACCAAAGGCCACATATTCGGCTTCGAACAGCCATTTAATCAATATTGAAAATTTTGTAACCTATAACAAAGAAATAAAAGACCACTCGTTTACCCTTACCGGGATTAATAGTATGCTTTTTAACCGGTCTGACAATATCGCTGCATCGGGAGAGAACCAATTGCTCAAATCGCAGCTTTTTTATGCCTTGGGCAATACCCAGAACCAGGCGGTTACTACCGCCTATAACATGAGCAACCTGATCTCTTATGCCGGCAGAATTAATTATGCCTATAAAGGGAAATATCTATTAACCGCCACCGGACGTACTGACGGCTCTTCTAAACTTGCAGAGGCCAATCAATGGGCATTCTTCCCTTCGGCTGCTGTTGCCTGGAGAATCAGTGATGAGCAGTTCCTGAAGGATAGTAAGGTAATCAGCGACCTGAAAGTAAAATACAGCTACGGTATTGCGGGAAGCGATAATATTGGCGCATATTCTACCCAGAGCAGCCTTTCAAGGATAGCTTTCGGCTACGATGAAACAGCTGTACCGGCCTATACCTATTCTCCAAGGATCGGAAATGTTGATCTCACCTGGGAAAAGACTAAAACAAGCGATTTCGGTCTGGAGATTGGATTGTTCAAAAACAGGATTACAGCAACTTTCGACTATTATGATTCTAAAACTTACGACCTACTTCTTAACAGAAGTTTGCCTCCAACGGATGGGGTGACTTCAGTAACCCAGAATATTGCCAAAACAAGGAACAAGGGAATTGAAATTTTTATTTCTTCGAAAAACATGGAGAGCAGGGATTTCAAATGGTCTACAAACCTCACCTTTAGCAGAAATGTTGAAAAGATAACGGAACTTGCCGGCGGCGCACAATCGGATGTGCTCAACTCCTGGTTTGTAGGCTCACCTGTACAGGCCTTTTACGATTATCAGAAAATCGGGATCTGGCAAACCGGAGAGGAAACAGAAGCTGCAAAATATGGACAGAAGCCGGGCGATATACATGTGGCCGATCTCAATAACGACGGAAAAATAGATGCAACCAATGATAGGAAGATTATTGGTACCAACAGGCCAAAATGGAGCGGAGGGCTTGAAAACACCCTTAGTTATAAATCATGGGACCTTAACGTTTATATTTTTGCCAGAATTGGACAGACCATTTATCCGGATTTTTTAAGAAGGTATGATCCGCAGGGCGTTGGCAATAGTACAACTGTTATCAACTACTGGACTCCAGAAAACCCGAGCAACGATTATCCACGTCCCAATAAAAATATTTCCCTGGCCTCAACGCTTTATTCCTCATCCCTAGGTTATGTAGATGGGTCTTATGTAAGGCTGCGTAACATCACCCTGGGTTATACCGTTCCAAAAGAAGTTATCCAGAAGAGTTTTGTTAAAAGCCTGCGTTTATATGCTACGGCAAGAAACCCATTCACCTACACCCGCTCAGCATTTTTAAAGGAGTATGACCCTGAAAGAGGGGGATCGGAAAATGCACCGATGACCAAACTATACACCTTCGGACTGAATGCAACTTTTTAGAAAATTAAAGGAAAACATAATGAAACAATATATATTTAAAGGACTGCTGTTGTTAAGTGTAATCACATTGACTGCATCCTGCCAGAAATCGTTAAAAGAATACAACCCGTCGGGAATGACTGCCGAAAGCGTTTTCACCACCCCTGAAGGATTTGAAACATTGGTAAACGCGGCCTATTCCTACCAACGCTGGTGGTATGGGAAAGAAGAAGGGTTTGGTCTTTCAGAAATGGGAACAGACATTTGGATGAGCGGTGCCGGAGATGTGGCAACTGACCTTACCCAGTACATTAACCTTCAGGGAACAAATGGCGCCATTACCACAGAATGGCAACAGCTTTATGCTGCTGTGAACCTTTGCAATACAGGGATCAACAGGATTTTCGGCGCTGGCCTGTCTGCTACGGCACGTCCAATAAGAGAGGCGGAACTCAGGTTTTTAAGGGCATTTTATTACTGGCATATTGTAGAGACCTGGGGCGGAGTACATTTTTCGCTTGCAGAAACCCAGGGCGTAATTACCACAGCAAATAAGACACCTGTTGAAACCTTTAACAAACAGATTATTGAAGACCTACTTTTTGCAGTCGAACGGCTTCCGGTTACAACCACCGATTATGGAAGGGTTACAAAACCTGCGGCCCAGGCATTTTTGGCAAGGATGTACCTCACCCAGAAAAAATACACTGAAGCAAAGGCCATGGCACTTGCTGTAATTAATGGTGGGTATGGTTTTACCTTGCTGCCTAATTATGCCGATCTGTGGAAAATGTCGAACCTTAAGAATAAAGAAGTGGTATATGCGGTAAACTATGCGGTAAATCTTTCCCTGAACGACCTTTCCGATCCGATATTAAACCCGCTTGGGCACAGTAGGGGGAGCAATAATGGTCATATGCTTTTCGCCATGAAATACGACGACCAACCAGGTATGTTCAGAGATATTGCCAACGGGCGGCCGTTTAACAGGTATATGCCTACAAGGTTTCTGCTGGATCTTTATTCAGATAACGATGCGCGCTATGAAGGTTCATTTAAAACCGTATGGTTTGCAAATAGTACCTCGAGGCCAGCGGGTATGGCCATAGGAGATACCGCAGTATTTGCAACAAAAAAGGTGTATGCATCGATCGGCAAGCTTTATAAGGTATATGACCGGAATGCAGTGTATAATGCAAACGGAACAGTAAAAGACCAATTACATTATGTATCACTCAATAAGTTTGATGATCCTACCAGAACGAGCGCAAATGAGGCACAAAGTGCACGGGACAGTTATGTGATCCGCTTTTCTGAGCTTTATCTTATTGCCGCCGAAGCAGAATTCAATCTGGGAAACCCCGATCAGGCTGCAACCTATTTAAATGTTGTACGTACCAGGGCAGCTAAGGCAGGTAAAGTTGCCGAAATGCAGCTTACCGGTAGCCAGGTAACCTTAGACCTGATCCTTGATGAACGGGCAAGAGAATTTGCAGGCGAACAGCTACGCTGGTTCGACCTCAAACGAACAGGTAAACTCATTGATAGGGTTAAGGCAAATAATCCGAATGCTGCAGGGGGAATACAGGACTTCCATCTTGTACGCCCCATCCCAAGAACACAGGTAGATGCGGTAACCAATAAGGACGAATTTAAACAGAATCCTGGTTATCAGTAAGTTTTTTCCAGAACAGCCGTTCCGGAAACTTTTACCTGTTTTGGAACTATATTGAGAAAATGCCGCTTTCAAGCGGCATTTTTTTGTTGTTTTCTTCTTTATCGTTCATTCATTGGAAAGATTGAAAGGGTGTTGTTGGCCAAACCAGCTCATTTGATTCCTTTTAACCGGCGAACAAAATGCACATCGCTTAAGGGTGTCGGGTAATCTAGCAATAGACAGGTTGTTGAAGAAATTCATCTGTTTGCAAATTGTATTTTGCCAAGAAAAATCTTACTTCTTTTCCTACGTCAGTGATATAGCCGAGCTGTGATTGAATAATAATCGTTATTTTAACGTTTGTTTTTTATATTTGATAACACCAAATATATAGGCCATGTCTTTTTTCAAATCTTCGATCCTTTTAATATTATTCATAGCAGTTGGGCCTTTGGCTTTAGTTGCGCAACGGGTAGTACAGCGTAAACAGCTTTTTGATCATGATTGGAAATTTAATCTGGGAGATGTTAAGGGCGGAAGCAGTCTTGAATTTGATGATCAGCATTGGAGAACTCTCGATCTGCCACACGATTGGAGCATTGAAGGGAAGATTAGTCCGAAAAATCCAACTGGTGGAGACGGAGGTTTTTTTCCATCGGGAACAGGCTGGTATAGAAAGAAATTTATGGTGCCGTCTGATTGGAAGGGAAGGCTTATTTCCATAAACTTTGAAGGAGTTTACATGAATTCTGAAGTTTTTATCAATGGAAAATCATTAGGCACTTATCCTTATGGGTATTCGGCATTTACTTACGATCTTAGTCCATACCTTAATTTTGGAAAACAAAATGTGATTGCGGTTAGGGTAGATAATTCAAAACAGAAAAACAGCCGTTGGTATAGCGGCTCCGGCATCTACCGTCATGTGTGGCTGGTGGTAACTGGGCAGGTTCATATACCCAATTGGGGGATAGCAATTTCTACGCCTGAAGTTGCTGAAAAAAAAGCCACTGTAAAGATTAAAACAAGAGTTAAGAACGAAACCGCGCTACCTAAAATGGTTACGGTTCAGACCAATCTCCTTGACCCAGGGCTGAAAAAGTCAGGTACAATACAAACCCAGGTCAGGTTAGACGCGCATAGCGAAAAGGAGGTAATACAGGATATACAGGTAGAAAAACCACTTTTATGGTCGCCAAAAAAACCTAACCTATACCGGGCTCAAATTAATATTATCTCCAATAAAAAGGTGATTGATGGCAACCGGACAGATTTTGGAATCCGTTCATTAAGATTTACGACAGAGAATGGTTTTCAGCTGAATGGACAGACACTAAAACTCAATGGCGGCTGTGTGCACCATGATAACGGCTGTTTAGGCGCCGCTGCCTTTGATCGGGCCGAGCAAAGGCGGGTTGAACTGTTGAAAGCAGCAGGATTTAATGCCATAAGAACTGCTCATAATCCCCCTTCTGAAGCCTTTTTGGACGCATGCGACCGTTTAGGGATGCTGGTTATCGATGAAGCATTTGATGGTTGGAAGACCGCCAAGAATAAATATGACTATGCCATGTATTTTGACGAGTGGTGGAAAAAAGACATAGATGCAATGGTACTAAGAGACAGGAATCATCCCTCGATAATCATGTGGAGCATAGGGAATGAGATCATAGAAAGGAAGGAACCACAGGCGGTACAAACCGCAAAAATGTTGGTAAACGCTGTTCATGAAATTGATTCTACCCGTCCTGTAACTTCAGCAATGACTACCTGGGATAAGGACTGGGAAATATTTGATCCATTAATGGTTCAGCATGATGTTGCTGGCTATAATTATCAGTTGCACAGGGCTATAGCAGATCATAAAAGAGTACCTTCCAGGATCATTGTTCAAACAGAATCTTATCCCAGAGATGCTTTTGCCAATTGGAAACTTGTAAATAACAATAGTTATATCATCGGAGACTTCGTTTGGACTGCACTCGACTATCTTGGCGAATCGGGCATAGGCCGTTATTATTATTCGGGTGAGACACCTGGTGAGCACTGGGAGAATACTTTTTTTCCATGGCATGGCGCTTACTGCGGCGATATTGACCTGACCGGATGGCGAAAACCCATTTCCCATTACCGGAGCATGCTGTATAACGATAACGAAAAACTCTATATGGCCGTCCGTGAACCAGCCCCCAAACCGTTAGAAATCAAAGAAACATTATGGTCGGTATGGCCAACCTGGGAAAGCTGGACATGGCCGGGATATGAGGGTAAACAGCTTCAGGTAGAGGTTTATTCCAAATATCCCAGGGTTCGTTTATACCTTAATAAAAAACTGATAGGAGAAAAGGAAACCGGCATAGCCCAAGAGTTTAAGGCTGTTTTTGCCGTTCCCTATGCTGCTGGAGAATTGCTTGCTGTTGGTGTTCAGGATAGTAAAGAAGTGGAAAAAGCCATACTCAGAACCTCAGCAAATACAGCCAGGATAAAGCTCAGGGCAGATCGCAGTGAAATCAGCGCAAATGGACAAGACCTGGTATTTGTAACTGTTGAACTGACCGATAAAAACGGTGTGTTGCAGCCAAATTCTGAAAACAGGGTAAATTTTGATATTGAGGGTCCAGGGAAGATTATTGGAGTAGACAATGCGAACCTGAAAGATGAAGATCTCTATGTTTCCAACTCACGCAGGGCATGGAAAGGGCGGGCGCTGGTGGTCATCAAAAGTACCAAAAGCACTGGAACGATAAAGTTGAAGGCAAGCGCTCGGGGCCTGGCTGAGGCTGTGGTTGTAGTCCGCTCCTCTCCAGAATCAATTCAGCACACACTTCGTTATTAGCTATAACGTATTGAAATTAAAAAAGAAAGGGTTGCTTCAAAAAGAGCAACCTTCTTCAAAAATGTTTAAGGTTTCCATTTGTACCCGGAGCGGGAATCGAACCACCCTTACGCCTTTGAAAGCATCCCGATTTTCTCAGAACGTGGCAAATAAACTGTAAACAAAAGAATTCGACTTAAAAGAAAAATGACTATAAACAAAAACCTTTCATTTCTGAAAGGTTTTTGTTCGATTTTTTTTGTGTGTACAGGGAATGTTGAATTTTTAGAACACCTTTCTGGCTTCTTGGAGGTATTAGAAAGGATTTTAGAGAAAAAAAAGTTGCAAAATGAGGTTTAAAACTTTAAGAAAAAGTAAAGTTTTGGTGTTCTAAAAATCTTTCTCTCTCATGGTTGGGGAGATTTTTAGAACACTTTCTCGCAATTAAAATTGGGTGCTCGTAAAAAGACAATTAACGAACTTTTTTATCGAAGACTTAAAGAGAATTTCGGAATTGAAGATTCCCAGAAAAATCTTAAAAAATAATTTAAACTTAGAGGATAATTTCTGATGTTCGAAGTACAATCAAGGATTTAACTTTTTAAATTATAGGCATTTTTAAATCTCTATAATTTAGATATTTATGCTATTTAAAAGTTCGACTGTTAGCATTTGAAAAAATCAAAGAACTTTTAGAGGCTACAGAAGCGGATGCCAACAAGTTTTATCTTAAGGGAAACGGTGCAGCAGGAACTAGGCTGCGCAAAGCCTATCAGGAAATCAAAAATCTTGCGCAGGCAGGCCGTAACGAGGTAATGGAACTGAAAGACACAAAAGAAAAATAACAGTTTATCTGTTTTTGGAAAAAGCCCATGTGCCAATTTAGGTACAGAGGCTTTTATATGATAATCGCTTTGAAATATTTAGTTGTAGGTTGCCTGAAATGCCCTGAGTTTGTTTTTAAAGCTATCTTTCCAGTTTGAATAGGCGGTGGTGTCCCGTTCGATTTCTGTTTTGTTCGGTAACTGTGGAATAGTTGACGTGCCGCCATCATGTTCGGTTACAGAATATTTCCCAAATAGATTCAGAAGAAAATCAACATCTGATTGTTCAGTAACGATATAACTTGACAGATTACCCTTTTTCAGGTGGATATTTTTCGAGAAACGTTCATAGGTTTTATTGGATAACACTTCTTCAACGGAACGTTCTAGCAACATCCTAAATCTTTTTCGTGCGGAATCCAGTTTTGTTTCCCTTCCGTGCGCGTCGCTCAATTGAAGCCCATCATGTTCAACCAGTATTCTTCTTATTGAATTAACCCTTTCCTGAACATTTTTAGCTAAGTACGGTATTTCGTCGGTGACGATACCACTAATGCCATTAAACTTGTCTATCCCAATTACTGTACAGTCTGTTGATGTGTTTGATTTGTGGGTGTCGATAAGCAGACGCAGAAAAGATAGATCATGCGTTAGCACAACTATCTGCCTGTTTTGCGATAATTCTACGATTTTGTCAGCAATTAAAATTCGATAATCCATATCTAGAGAGGTAACTGGATCATCAAATACGATCGAATTCAAGCGCCCGTCTATGGTACATTCCGCCAAAAAGTTAGAGAGGGCAATAACTTTTTGTTCTCCTTCACTTAAAATCGAGCTGATTGTATGGTTTATTCCGTTTAAGCTGCATTTTTGAAAGGTGTTTCCCTGGCTTGTCCTCGTTTTTGAAATTAAAACTTTTGTCGCCAGGTCAGGATTAAAGAAATTCAAATGGCTGATGAACTCTTGATGTTGAAGACTTACAGCCTGATCTTCCATGAGGTCTCCAATTTTTCTGGAAATACCTGTTGTGCTCAATTGAGATTTACACCTAGCAATCCATGTTTTATATATGTGCTCATGATGATATCGCAGTATGGTGGCTTTATTATTGAACAGGAATTCTTTTGCAGTTAGTTCATTTAGTTCAGCAATTAGAAGGTTTCTATTTTGCAAAAGCTGATTGTTTTGTGCGATTTGTGCATCAAGATTTGGGATTAGATTCGATATGCTTGGTGTAAGAGTCGTTAGATTGATATTTAGTTCTCCGCCATTTTGCAAATAAGCTGTTATCTGCTCTTTATATGTTATAATGGAGGCGCTGAATTGTGTGTAGTTGCTTCTAAAATTCGGAATCAGTTCTTCTAATTCTTCAAAGTTTTCAATGGGCGGGATGCTGAGCGCATTATAGGTGTTTATCTTGCTCTGAATAGTTGAGTTTACGGTATTTAATTGAGTAGAAACATCATTCAGGATAAAGCCATTAAATGTTGCCATCCTTTGTTGGGCGGTGTCGTCTAATTCTTGCTGGCACAGCACACATTTTTCTAATGAACCCAAGGACGGAAAATTTTCGCCATCTGAAAGATTAGCACTATGGGCAAAATTCTTTGCAGACTCCCAAAGCGTTCTCCACGCGCTTGTGCCGAAGCCCTCCAATGTATTTGTTGTGGTCAATTCGGCAGTGGCGATTAGATATGCCTGGTTTTTGTCATTAAAAGAGCTTCGATTTGCTATTATTTCATCAATGCTTTCCTGGCTGAAAAGCACTTCAATTTGCTTTAATTGTTGGATGTAGTTGTTTATTCGGCCCTTTTTACTGCTTAAGTTAGTGATGTTTTGCTGAGCATTTTGGGAGGTTGTCAAGCTTAGAAGTTCCTGTTTTCTATCAGAATCAATTTGGCTAAATTGAATAAATGTGTCAATTTGAGATCGTTGTAAAGTTTCTATTGTTCCGTACCAACGGAATATTTGAGTTTGAGCCAATATCTGGTCGATCATTGGTTTTTGCGTAGTATAGGGTGCAATAGTTGTGTCAAACTCTCGCGAAATAGTTCCAAGTAGAGAGATAAGTCTCTCTAATATGTCAATCCCAACTGGTTTGTATTCGGTGGGATTTTCACTGTTAATATAGATGTGGCCACAATCATTATCAAAAACAAATATTGATTTCAGGAGAGGATCAACTGGGCCAGCGTCTCTCCAAGTAATGTTAACAGTTGCGTTATTATCCTCAATCACAAACCCAACCTGTTGTTGACTGGCCGACGGGTTAAAAACATTCTTTTTTAGATCTATGCTTGGATTTCTGCTCCAGCACAATTTCTTTAGAATGCGTGAGTAACTGGATTTTCCGGAGCCATTATTTCCGTAGACTACTGTTAACCCCATATTTGAGAATTGCAGACTCCCTTGACTATGGAGAGCGCTAATGTTGACAGGATTATTCAAGCTGATCAATTTAGGATAACTGCCAGTTGTCACACTTGTTGCAGGGATATGGGAACTGTTGATCGGAACTGCATTTAAAGTGATGGTTGTGTCGCCACATTCCTTCTTAATTAATTCTATAAGTTCATCAATGTCGCTTTGAAGAACTGTTGTAGAAGTTATCAGTCGCCGCAAGGCATCTTGAATGAAAGCAGGTTTGGTCTGAGACCAATCTAATATTTCTTGATATATAGCCATTTTTGGTCTTAGTTTGTTGGTTTTTGGAGCGTTAGAGATATAAATTACTGGCGTTAACAGAGTTTTTTAGAATGTTTGGTTGAACAACTAAGGTAGGGAAAATCGATGATTGTCGTTTACGGGAAACCGTATAACTGATTATCATGAAGACTTTTATCAATGTATATTTTAGTCATACAACTATATTAAAGAGAGGAATACCCGATGCCATCTTCATTCAACATGACTGAAGTGTTATTTAGAAATAGCATTTATCGTTACGATTAAACCAATGTTTATCCAGCAGCTGATTCAGGTAATTTTAATACCTTTAAAATTACAGATATGGAAATTAACTTAGAATTAAGAAGCGAGGTACTTCGATACTCTCTACACTTAGAAGATGGCATCAACAGTCTTTTGTTGCTGAATCTCGGAATTTTTGATGTCGGCCGCACAACACGGCTGTTTGGCAATAAAGCAGGCATCAGCTACAAGCAGAAAATTGACTTGCTATTTGATATCGATGTACTCACAAAAGAAGAAAATGCAGAGATGGAGCTCTTGAGTATTTTTCGGAACAAGTTGCTTCACGACATTTATTATAATTCAATGCTATCAATAATAGATAGCCTGGATAAGGGCTTAAAGTCAAAATTCAAGGTTTATTTCGAAAAAGGTCAAGACATAGGTGATGAAAAAGACTGCCTAGCATCTTTAAGGAAATTGTTTCTGAAAAATATCAAGACAATATCAGAGAAAAACAAATACCTCAAAGAAATAAGTGAGCAAAAAAGAGAGCTATTTGCCGATGGGCAGAATAGGAACTTGCATCAAATCGATGTTTTTTACGATTTGATTAAAGAACTGTCTCTTGATGGGGATTTCGCTAAAAGTGTGCACCAGTTTTCATTCCAAACTGTACACCCCGCTTTTTACCATCCGGTCTTGATGGAATCGTAAAGACTGAGCCAAATATATTAAATCCTCCCAGATTCCTTCCCTTCATTTTCCAATCTATCTTTCCTGCATTTGATCAACCAATCCTCCACAGAAGATGGTTTTGCAACAAAAACGGCCTTCCAGAACAAGATTTACAGCAAATCAACCCGCTTTTAAAAACACATTAGAATAAGAAATATAATTTTTGATTTTAAGGCTATTAGAACATCTCCGTTTCGATTTCTCTAGGCGAAACAATCATTGAATCCACCCCCGCTTTTCAGAAGCTTAAAACCGCTTAAAATGAGCCGAGTGGCCACTTTCAAGCGAAATCTAGTGAACAATATAGGCCGAAAAAGATGGCCACGATGGATGAAAACCAGTGGCCACTTTTAGCGGAACCCCCAGTGCGTGTCGAACACTTTCAATTAATCCAATGTTTGCGCATAACGTATTGAAATTCAAAGAGAAAGGGTTGCTCTTTTTGGAGCAACCCTCTTCAAAAATGGGTGCAATTCCCATTCGTACTCGGGGTGGGAATCGAACCCGCACGCCTTTGAAAGCATCCCGACTTTAGGTCGGGACGTGTCCACCAGTTCCACCATCGACAATTAACTTAAAAGAAAAATGACTATAAACAACAAAACCTTTCATTTCTGAAAGGTTTTCGTTCGATTTTTTGAGTACTCGGGGCGGGAATCGAACCCGCACGCCTTTGAAAGCACAGGATTTTAAGTCCTGCGTGTCTACCAGTTCCACCACCCGAGCATTAGCCGCTACCGATCTCCATCGGCTTGGTTAACTTTAAAATAAATGCCTTCTGGTAGGAAGGCATTTTGGAGCGAAAGACGAGATTCGAACTCGCGACCCCGACCTTGGCAAGGTCGTGCTCTACCAACTGAGCTACTTTCGCATGAACAAAACTGATGTTGTTGTTTCGTTTTGGTGATGCAAATATAGGCAGATTTATATTTCTGTCAAGAGATTTCTTGTTAAAAATTTAATATTTAATTTAAATTGCTGGCTTTCAGTACAAGTAAAATTAAATCAGTTTCAAAACCTTTTGCCAGAAGGTAGCTCATTAGCTTATTTTTTCTTTTAAACGGATCATTTTCGTTCAAACTCTCCACTTTTTTGATGGCCAATTTTTCTATCGTTTGTAAATAATCATCGTCATCGATGCTATAAATTGCCTTTTGCAGAATTTTATCCGGTACACCTTTCAATTTTAAACCCTGTTTAATTTTAACGCGGCCCCAGTGTTTAATGTTGAATTTACCCGATGCATAACTTTTTGCAAACCTTTCTTCATTTAAAAAATTATTTAAAATCAACTCGCTTATAATTTCTTCCAGCTCATCGCCACGCATGCCCCATTCTACCAGTTTATACCGTACTTCCTTTTGCGAGCGCTCCTGGTAAGCACAAAAATGCTCGGCTTTTACCAACGCTTGTTTTTTATCTAATAATACTGCTTCTTGTTTACCGCTTTTCATAATTATTTACTGAAATTCGTAAAAATAATAGCGATTACCGTATTTTTCTGAATATAATAGCATGCAAAATCCAATATACACCATTGCCGAAATAGCCGAAATTTTAAATGCCGATGCCAAATTAGTTGATGAACAGGTAATTATTCAATACCTGGTGATCGATAGCCGTTCGGTTTTGGTTCCGGAAAATTCTGTATTTTTTGCCCTGTCTTCACACCGCGATGGACATGAATTTATTAGAGATGCTTATGCAAAGGAAATCAGGAATTTTGTAATTACCGAAGCGAAATACATTAACGAGTACCCCGACTGCAATTTTTTATTGGTAGATGATGCTTTGGCGTCGCTTCAAAAGCTTGCTATCGAGCATCGGAATCAGTTTGATTTAAAAACCATCGGTATTACGGGGAGTAATGGGAAAACAATTGTTAAAGAATGGTTGTATCAGCTTCTGGCCGCCGATTTTAATATCGTTAAAAGTCCGAAAAGTTATAATTCGCAGATTGGGGTGCCGCTTTCAGTATGGCAGATTGAGGCCGATCATACCTTAGGCATTTTTGAAGCTGGTATTTCTGCAGTTAACGAGATGCAATACTTGGCAGAAATTATCCGTCCCGAAATCGGAATCCTAACCAATATAGGTGAAGCACATGCCGAAGGATTTGGTTCTAAAAAGGAAAAACTAACGGAGAAACTGAAACTTTTTGCAGCATCAGAACTGTTTATTTATTCGCCCGAATACGTAAGTGAAATAAGCGTGAAAGCGCTACCTGGTAAAAAACAGTTTAGCTGGAGCAGTAAACAAACAGCAGATCTTCAGGTTATTGCAGTTGAACCCATCGAAGGCAATTGCTACCTGAGGGCCATTTATCAAAATAGGGAAATTGAATGCATTTTGCCTTTTAAAGATAAAGCCTCGATAGAAAATGGAATGATCTGCTGGGCAACCTTACTGGCTTTAGGCTACACGCCAGAGCAGGCCGATTTACGTTTGGAAAAATTGAGCCATGTGAGCATGCGTTTAGAGCTGAAAAATGGGATTAACCAATGTTCCATTATCGACGATTCTTACAGTGCCGATATTTCTTCGTTGGCCATTGCCCTGGATTTTTTAAATCAACAGAATCAGCATGCAAAGAAAACCGTTATTCTTTCCGAATTATTTGAAACCGGCAGAGATGATTTAGATTTATATACGGAGATAGCCGAATTGCTTTTACAGAAGAAAGTAAACCGCCTGATTGGTATTGGGACTCATATTTCCAAGTATGCTGATCTTTTTAACTTTGAAACACAGTTTTTTGACAATACCAATGCTTTTATCGATGCTTTCCCCGGTTTACAGTTTAACCACGAAACCATATTGGTAAAAGGGGCCAGACGGTTTGAATTTGGCAGGATCAGTAAACTGCTCACACAAAAAATACATGATACGGTTTTAGAGATTGATCTGAATGCCATGGTTGGTAACCTGCAATTTTACCGTTCTAAAATCAAACCAGGTGTTAAAATAATGGCCATGGTTAAGGCCTTTTCGTATGGAAGCGGAAGTTTTGAGATTGCCAATTTATTGCAGTTCCATAAGGTAGATTATCTGGCGGTAGCTTATGCTGATGAAGGTATTGCCTTGCGGAAAGCTGGAATCACTTTGCCGATTATGGTGATGAGTCCTGAAGAGTCTGCTTTCGAGGCCATCATTAAACACAAGCTTGAGCCCGAAATTTACAGTGTAGAAATTCTGAACAGTTTTTTAAATGCACTGTCTGATTATGATTTTGATTACCCCATTCACATTAAAATAGATAGTGGCATGCACCGTTTGGGCTTTGATCAGCCAGAAATCGATACATTGTCTAATCTGCTTAAAGATTCGGCGCGGGTAAAGGTTCGAAGTATTTTTTCTCATTTAGTGGCAAGCGATGCAGCAGAGCATGATGGATTTACGCAACAGCAGATCGCAAGGTTTAAAATTATCGCCAACCAGTTGGTAGAAGTTTTAGGCTACAAGCCATTGCTTCATATATCCAATACTTCGGGCATTTCGCGTTGGCCCGAAGGGCAAATGGATATGGTTCGTTTAGGTATAGGTTTGTATGGTTTTGATTCGGCTTTGGCCAATAACCGGGGTTTGCAAACCGTAATGGTGCTTAAAACTACGGTTACCCAGGTGAAGACTCTAGCCCCAGGTGAAACTGTAGGTTATAGTAGAAGAGGAGTAATGCCAAATGGTGGAAAAATAGCGACTGTAAAAATTGGTTATGCTGACGGCTACACGAGGTATTTTGGCAATGGAGTGGGTAAAATGCTTATTAATGGCCACTTAGTGGCAACAATTGGTTCAATCTGTATGGATATGACCATGTTGGATATCACAGGTATCGATGTGAAGCCAGGCGATGAGGCTATTGTTTTTAATAAGGAGCACACCATTATGCAGCTGGCCAAAGATATCGGCACCATTCCATATGAAATTCTGACAAATATCTCGCAAAGGGTTAAAAGGGTTTATTTTTATGAATAGTTTTTAGTTAATTGGTTCAGTTGTTCATTAGTCATTAGTGTAGCATATTGCCTATTAGTTCACTAGTTCATTGGTATAGCGGATGTGTATTATAGGCACCCCGGACGAATGAACCAATGGCTAATGAACCATTGAGCTGTCCATGCAAATGAACTATTGAGCGTGCCACACGAATGACCTAAAAAAATGTTATTTTTGCACCATGAATAAAGTCGGGAAAGCTATTTTAAACTATTTGATTAAAGGTTTATTAATTGTTGTGCCCATTGCCGTAAGTATTTTTATTGTGGTTTGGGCGGTTACAACTGTAGATAGCTGGTTGAATGTAAACAATATTTTAGGCGTAAATCCAAGTACTGGCGAAAGCCGGAATATCCCTGGTTTAGGTTTGCTGACCGTTTTAGCCCTTATTTTACTAGCTGGTATCTTTGTAACCAATTTGGTAACAGAGCCCATGTACAATTGGTTCCAGCGGATTATGCAGCGGTTACCCTTACTTAATTTTATCTATTCTTCTATAAAAGATTTAACAGAAGCTTTTGTAGGTGATGAGAAGAAATTTAACCACCCGGTGCTGGTAGAAGTGGAGGGAGGCCTAAAAAAGATTGGATTTTTAACGCAGAACGATCTGCATAAACTCAATCTGCCCGAAGAAGTAGCCGTATATTTTCCACTTTCTTATTCTTTTGCAGGTCAGCTTTGTATTGTAAGAAGAGATAAAGTGACTGATTTGCATATGACAGCAGCTGATGCCATGAAACTGGTGGTTAGCGGTGGCGTGAGCGGGCTTTAAACATTTCTAAATGATTACAATTTATCACAATAACAGATGTACTAAAAGCCGTTGTGCTTTAGACGAACTCGAAAAAAGCGGAAAGGATTTCGAGGTGGTTTATTATTTGGAAACCCCGCCCAATAAAAGTGAACTCGAAGAAATTATTCGAAAACTGGGTATTAAACCATTGGAATTGATCCGTAAAGGTGAAAAGGTTTTTACTGAAAATTATAAAGGAAAAATCTTGACTGATGAAGAATGGATTGATGCCATGGTTGCACATCCTATTTTAATTGAAAGACCGATTATCATCTCAGGAGATAAAGCTGTTATTGCCAGACCAACTGAAAAGATAAAAGAGATTTTAGGATAAATTAAAACCTGGCTCTAGATACGTCATCCTGAGGGATAAGTTGCTTCATAAAAATCCATATGAATAACAGAACATTTTTTATGAACTGTAGGCTGCGTGGAGTCGTCATTGCGAGAAGGCTTTTTCAGCCGACGAAGCAATCTTACAACGATCGCTACTAGCGAGCGCATTAAGATTGCTTCGTTCCTCGCAATGACGGATTTTCTGACTCTAGTCGTCGCCCCGCTACGAGATGAAATGGTTATATAAAGACGAGATTAATATTTCTAGCGTTTTAGCAAGGCGCTAAGACCAGATTGTTTTGTGGATATATCTGATGACCGCCTGTACACAATAGCCCTGATGGAAATGGAAATCCCTTTTGGGTATTGGCAGTTGTTTATATGTAATATTTCCCAAAAGGATTGGAATGTACAGCAGGACCGGAACCTTCCCACTGATTACAGGTGTTAGCGCTTCAAAAGAAATGCTTTACTATGAAAAGTTTGAAATGGCAGTATTAGCCTAAAAAATATTCTTGAAACTAAAAAGAAAGAATACTACAATGATAAAGCCAACAAGAAGTCTCGAATAGTATTCCCTGATAAAAAGCCCGCATAAAATCAATTTATCGTCGTCTACGTTGCTATGTAACATGCCATTTCCGCTTGAAGCATTGAACAAGATCTGTTTATCCTGATGGTCGTTTAACGACCACCTACTTAACCAGCTGTTTTGAAAGCTCCAGTCAAAAGTATCGCCAGAGGCAAATATAATTTTTGCTTTAAAACGAAGCCAGTCATAAGTAATTATAGCTAAAACCTCATTCTGATTGTTCAGTAATTTAGTTTCAGGTTTAGAAAATCCTTCACTTTTTAACAGGTAAATACCTGCCTGGGTAGTGGCTATTGCCGAATTTTTCCACGAATTAAAATTCAGCGAAAATTTTAACAGTCCGTTGTTAAATACCTGATAATTGCTATCAAATAAACCTTTTCTCCAATTTAATACCTGTTCCATCTCACAAATGATTTAATTCACTACTAATGGCGCATTGTTGATATCACTATAATTGGCATGAAGCAGGCAATAAGTGTAACTACCCGTTTGTTGTAAATATGCTTAATAAACAAACCTGCAATAATCAATAATTCATTGTCTGTATCTGATGATATTGCACCGCTATAGCTGCTTGCGTTATAGGTGATGTGCTCGTTGTTATAATTGCTT
The DNA here is from genome assembly GCF_918698255.1 of Pedobacter sp. Bi27. Classification (NCBI taxonomy): domain Bacteria; kingdom Pseudomonadati; phylum Bacteroidota; class Sphingobacteriia; order Sphingobacteriales; family Sphingobacteriaceae; genus Pedobacter; species Pedobacter sp. Bi27. The sequence continues at coordinate 317,125 of NZ_CAKKMW010000001.1, read as the reverse complement.
ACCGTAAACTGCGATTTCCATATTCCGGTTGATGTCCATTCGTACCGTTCGCCGGATTTTAAGCTGATTACGGCTTTTGATTTCCAGCTGTCGTAAGTAATCACCGCAACAAGTTCATGTGTTTTTCGGTCGATTACATTAGTTCTCGATTGCCAAAATCCCACATTCGAGAAGAAGTAATTTTTGTCATCAAACACGCCCTCTGCATCACTTCTCCAGGTTCCAAAAGCGATCATTCCTTTCTGAATACCATCTACAAAGAGTTGAAAATCCCCGCTCAACCAATTACTTTTCCAATTGATAAATTTCGCCATTTCAATTACATTTTATTTTAGATAGCAGTTTTCTCCAGTTGTTACAATAAATGAAGACATAAAAAAAGTGCTTATTGTTTGTAAGCACTTTTTTTAGTTAGCAGTTTCCAATTTCCAATTTTCAGTTAACCGATTTAAACAATTAACCAGTTAACCATCTTGAACTGACCAATGAACCAATGGCCAATGAACCATTGAACCTTCCTAGAAATTCGGTTTAAGTACGTATTTATCGTAGAAACGGAAAATGTGCTCTGCAGCTTCTTCTGCGGTATCTACCAACCTGAAAAGGTTTAAATCTTCCTCATGGATATTATGTTCCTTCTGCAACATCGTTCCTTTAATCCAATCAATTAATCCACCCCAATAATCAACCCCCACCAATACGATTGGGAAACGTGCAATTTTTCCGGTCTGGATTAAGGTTAAAGCTTCAAAAAGTTCATCCATGGTGCCAAAACCACCAGGTAAAACCACAAAACCCTGGCTGTATTTCATGAACATTACTTTGCGCACAAAGAAATAATCAAACTCCAGCAATTTATTATGATCGATATATTTATTGTGGAACTGCTCAAAAGGCAACTCGATGTTTAAACCTACCGACTTACCCCCGTTGGTGTGGGCGCCTTTATTGCCGGCCTCCATAATACCAGGGCCACCGCCAGTGATTACACCATAACCACGATCGGTTAATAATTTACCGCACTGTTCTGCCAATTGATAATATCTATGTGTTTGAGCGGTACGTGCCGAACCATAAATGGTAACACATGGGCCAATTTTAGCTAGTTTTTCAAAACCGTCTACAAATTCGGCCATGATTTTAAAAATTTGCCAAGAGTCTGTTACTTTAATTTCTTGCCAGTCTTTGTTTTCAAAAGCGCTTCTAATTTTTTCTTCACTCGTCATATACTGTTATTCTAATATTAAAATCTGGTTTGCGCATCAGTTTTTTTACTGATGAACAACAAGCCTATAAATGTGATTAAACCGTTAATCAAAATCAGTTCAACACTAAAAACGTAACCGCCCAATAAAGTGGTAGAATACGTGGAAAGCAAGTAACATAAAAAAGGTGATAATAAGCAAACTATTGGCACTAATTTATCGTGAAGACCACGTTTTTTTACAAATAATCCAAAACTATAGAGTCCTAAAAGCGGTCCGTAGGTATAAGAGGCAATGGTAAAAATTAAACTGACCACCGATGAGCTGTTCACTGCATTGATGACGATGATCACCAAAAACATCAGAATAGAAAATGCCACGTGTACGGTATGGCGCTTTTTTACGGCGTCTTTGGCATTTACATTTTCCGCCTTGGCCATGCCTAAAAAGTCGACACAAAAGGATGTGGTTAAAGCGGTAAGTGCCGAGTCGGTAGTGGCAAAGGTTGCTGCGGTTAAGCCCAACATAAATATAATTGCTGGTATGGCACCCAGGTTATTTAAAGCAATTTCAGGGAACAATAAATCTGTTCTTGGTTTCCCGGTAATATGATCTAATGGAATATCGATGCCGTTTTTTGCGGCGAAAATGTACAACAAGGCGCCCACGCTCAAAAAGAAAACATTCAGGATTACGAATACTCCTGTAAAAGTAAACATGTTTTTTTGTGCCTCCTTGATGGTGCCCATGCTCAGATTTTTCTGCATCAGATCCTGATCTAGACCCGTCATGGCGATGGTAACGAAAATACCGCCGATAAACTGTTTGCTGAAGTAGAATTTATTGGTCAGGAAATCGTTTAAAAAGAATATTTTCGAGTAACTGCTGGTTTTTATGGTCTCGAATGCCTGTGGAATATTGAAATCGAGACTGTTGCAAATAAAATAAATAGTCAGGAAAACCGAAAGCACCAGGAAAAAAGTTTGCAGTGTATCGGTAATGATAATGGTTTTTAAGCCACCTTTAAAGGTGTACGACCAGATCAGTGCCAACGAAATTAAAACCGTTAACCAGAACGGAACACCATAATTGTCGAATATAAAACGCTGTAAAACAATCACTACGAGGTATAATCTTGTTGCTGATCCCAAAGTGCGGCTCAATAAAAATATCGATGCTGCCGTTTTGTAACTATAATGCCCCAACCTCTTTTCGATGTAGCTATAAATGGATGTTAAATTCATCCGGTAATAAAGTGGAAGCAGAACTGTGGCGATGATGATAAAACCAACTGCATTGCCCAAAACGAACTGGAAATACTGAAACTGGTTCCCGCTGGGGGCGCCAACTTCTCCGGGCACTGATATAAAGGTAACACCCGAAAGTGCGGTTCCTATCATCCCAAAGGCAACTAAATACCATTTAGAATTCCGGTTGGCGATAAAGAAAGTAGAATTATCAGATGATTTTTTTGAGGTTACGAATGAAATAATAATCAGCAGTAAAAAATAGCCGATCAGAAAACATAAGAGAATGGTTGGAGACATAGTTTTGTGTTAAGCTGATAAATGTAAAGAAAAGTATCAAATCAAGCAATACATTGATGAGTCCGAAGTCTGAAGTCGGAAGTATGCGAGGGAAATCAAGTCCCCCTTCTAAAGGGGGCAGGGGGGTAGGGGGGATGAAAAAAAACTCGACCTGTCAATATCCAGGTTTACTTTACCAATGAACTATTGACTATTGAACCACATTTAGTTTTCAATTGGCAATTTGCAGTTACTATGGCTACGGACTATTAAACCATCAACTATTAACCACTAAACTATCAACAAGTGAACGAATGGCTAATGAACTATTGAACCAATGAAGCATTTTACCTATTTTTGTAATATGAATTTTTCATCCAAGCTGCTCGAAGATGCGGTAAACGAATTCTCGAAACTCCCTGGTGTAGGGCAAAAAACAGCTTTACGTTTGGTATTACATCTTTTAAACAAAGAGCAGGAGGAGGTAAACCAGTTTGGCAATACTTTTATAAAACTTAAGGAGCAGATTAAACATTGCAGCACCTGCCATAACATTTCCGATTACGTGGTATGTGAAATCTGTACTTCGCCAAAACGCGATAAAGAAACCATCTGCGTGGTTGAAGATACCCGCGATGTAATGGCGATCGAAAATACCGGTCAATATTTTGGGGTTTACCACGTTTTGGGAGGCTTAATTTCTCCGATGGATGGCGTAGGCCCTTCCGATCTGTTTATTGATGGATTAGTAGTCAGAATGGCAGCAGGGGGGATTAAAGAGGTAATTTTAGCATTGAGTCCGAATATGGAGGGCGATACCACATTGTTTTACCTGTACAAAAGATTAAAGGAGTTTAATGTTCCGGTAACAACCATTGCACGAGGGATTGCTTTTGGCGGTGAGCTGGAATATACCGATGAAATTACATTGGGCAGATCGATTGTAACCCGTGTGCCTTACGAAACTGCAATGATGAAATAATGGTAAAGCATCTTTTCGTTTTCTTAGCCCTGGTTTTATCAGGATTATTCGCCAAAGCGCAGGTTAAGATCCACTCCCATAATGATTATACCCACGAAAAACCTTTTATTGATGCGGTTAATAATCGCGTTTTCTCTATTGAAGCCGATGTTTTTGTAGTTGGCAATTCGTTAATGGTGGCGCATAGTAAAAAAGAAATCAAAGCGGGTAATACATTAGCGCAATTGTATTTAAAACAGATTAAAGCCTTATCGGCCGAAAAGGAATATTATACTTTCCAATTGATGATCGATGTTAAAGGTGACTGGGATTCGACATATCGCTTGTTGCGGAAAAATCTGAAAAAATACCAGAAATACTTTGACAGACAAGGGAGTAATACCGTTGTTGTGATTAGCGGCAACCGACCTGCTGCAAATACATTTCATAAATATACTCACCTGTTTTTTGATGGCTTACCAAATGTAAACTATAGCCCGGAAGACCTGAAGAAAATAGCCATGATCAGCGATAATTTTGCCACTTATTCTAAATGGAATGGTATTGGCGAGATTTCAGAAGCTGATAAAGCTAAATTGACAGAACTGATTAACCACGCACATAAATTAGGGAAATCCTTTCGTTTTTGGGGTGCACCTGATAATAAAGCTTGCTGGAAGTTATTACATGACTTAGGTGCAGATATTATTAACACAGACAAAGTTACTGAAGCAACAAACTACTTTAAAATAAACTAATGAAAGCAGTATCAAGTCTTGATACTTGATACTCAAATCTTGATACTACACATGAACCTAAAAAATAAAGTCATCATCATCACTGGTGCATCGAGCGGAATCGGAAAAGCTTGTGCCGAAGAATTTGCTAAACGTGGCGCTAATTTGGTTTTAGCAGCACGCCAATACGTAACCCTTTGCGAAATTACTGCCGATCTGGAGAAAAAATATAACATCAGGGCGGTAGCAGTTCAGGCCGATGTAAGTAAAGAGGCAGATTGCGAACTGATTATCAAGCAAGCTTTAGTATCTTTTCAAAAGATTGATATTCTGGTAAATAATGCCGGATTATCCATGCGTGCCCTGTTTAACGATCTGGATTTATCGGTGCTTAAAAATCTGATGGATGTGAACTTTTGGGGGACGGTTTATTGCACCAAATATGCTTTGCCAGAGATTTTAAAAACCAAAGGAACGGTAGTGGGCATATCATCAATAGCAGGTTACCGGGGTTTGCCGGGCAGAACGGGGTATTCGGCTTCGAAATTTGCAATGAACGGCTTTATGGAATCGTTACGTACCGAATTACTTAAAACCGGGGTAAACGTTTTATTGGCCTGTCCGGGTTTTACCGCTTCCAATATCAGGGTAACCGCTTTATCAAAAGATGGCGCTGCACATGGCGAAACCAGTATGGATGAAGGCAAAATGATGACATCGGAAGAGGTAGCGAGCATCATTGCCGATGGTATCGAAAAACGTAAACGTACCTTAATCATGACCGGACAAGGGAAATTAGCCGTTTGGATGAATAAACTATTCCCAGCTTTTGTAGACAAAAAGGTTTTTGATCTGTTTGCTAAAGAAAAGAATCCGCTGATAAAGGGGTAGGGTTTGAGGTTTAGGGTGTAGGAGGGTAGTGGTTAAATCTCCTGAGATTATCGTCATTGCGAGAAGGCTTTTTCAGCCGACGAAGCAATCTTACAACTATCGCTAGTAGCGAGCGCTTTAAGATTGCTTCGTACCTCGCAATGACGACCATTCTATTAGAGCCTGTCAATGGTAGCGGAGTCGAAGACCCTTAAGTCTGAGTTTACCTAGATTTATATAAGGAGCTCGTGATTTTATAGGTCGCTGAAACACCCCGTCCTGCGGACACCCCTCTGAAAGAGGGGAATGCACATCGCATAAAGACGATGAGGGAAAATTCCCCTCCTCTGGAGGGGTGCCTGAAAGGCGGGGTGGTCTTATTTAGCACAGACCAGACCGTCCTAAACCCGGTAGTAGCAAAAATCCTTTTTGTTAGCAGCAAACTTAAATATCCTGTTATCTGCAGCCTATGAAACAGATCCTTCGTGTCTCAGGATGACAGCACCACAAAAAGATTGAAGCGAATAACGGGACTACCGTAACCGATTAGTACTGCAATTGCTTTCCAAAAAACAAAAGGACCTCGTTAAATGAGAAAACAAGAAACTTATGCCGTCGGTGTAACTTTATCCAGTTTACTATAATCCATCACCATTTTGCCTTCTTCGTTATGGTAATACATTTTATCAAACTTAGCATCCATTTCGATTTCCTCGTCCTGATAGCTGGTTCTGGTGTGAATGGTCTGCGAGAAAGTATCATCAAAAGCTTTAAGGATCACAAAAACCTCTACTTCGGCATGTTGCAGCTCGGTTAATGATTTTTCGAAAAACGGACTTTCTTCTGTAATGGGGTGTACCAAAGTCCAGTTTAAAGATAGGATACCGATTTTACTGCGCTCTAATGGCAAAGGATAAAACCGACGAACATGTTTGCCATCAATGGTTTCGTTGTACGACATCACCATCTGCACCTCAACCTCTATCAATTGATTGCGGCGGAGGTTAACCAAACGGCACATCAATCCGTGGCCTTTCTCGTAAGGGGCAATCACCATTTTTTTGCTGAAGCTCACCTTTGAGGTGGGCCTGCTAAAACGGCCATACAATAAACCCGTAGCCAATGCAAAAGCCAATAAACCCAACATACTTTCGAAAGCGGCAAGCACACTGGTAACAAAACCCTGTGGCGAAATATGGCCGTAACCCACGGTAGAAATGGTTTGAGCAGAAAAGAAAAAGGCATCAAAAAACTGATCACGAAGCGTTACACCTTTGGCGCCATTTAAATTTTCGATACCCACAACATTATACAAAACCGCGAATATGGTATTTACAAAAAGGTAGGCAAGCAGGATGACAAAGAAAAACCGCGGCCAGCTCATGGTAACCAGGCGGGTGTAGGTATCATCGAACTTAAACCAGGGAAGGCCCGTTCGTTCGATATTTGCCGAACCATCGGGGTTGAGCATGCGCTGGTTTTTGGTTACGGGGTTGGATCCGAAACCGAAATCATCATTAAACTGTACTTTTCTTTTAAAAAAGACCATATATTTTTAGAAAGATTTTGGAATATTAAAAAACTATGTCAATATTTGCTTTATACAAACATGATAATTAAAAACTTAAATAACAATTGGTGGTGGCATAACGAAATTCGTTAGGCAAATTCTATTGTTATATATATTAAAATATTTTAAACACAACGAAGAGGATTGCCCAAAAAGCAATCCTTTTTTTTATGCTTTCCCCTCCCATGGAGGGGTGTCCGAAGGACGGGGTGGTTTAAAAGTGGTGCGTCATGCTGTCCCGATTAATCGGGATCAGCATCTATAAGATAAGATTTATAAAACATTAAGTGGTCTGTGGAGACACAGACCACGGAGGTAAAAATAAGATTTAGAGAACTTTAAATGGTTTGTGGCGACACAAACCATGGCGAGCAGATTGAATACAAAACTAACGCCCCGGTTCGTGTCTCCACGAAACGGAATATTTAAATGGTTTATGGCGACACAAATCATGGCGTAAAAAAATAAGATAAATGAGAAATGAACCACAGATAAAAAAGATGAACACTGATAAAATCTGTGTGTATCCGTGTTCATCTGTGGTTAAATAAGATTGAGCAATAAACATGAAAAAAATATTAAACCATTTATTCGAGAACAAGAGTTTTAGCAGGGAAGAGGCAAAGAACATTTTAATCTCCATTTCGGAAGGCACATTTAATTCTTCGCAGATTGCCGCTTTTATAACGGCTTATGCCATGCGTAATATTACGGTGCAGGAGTTACAGGGTTTTCGTGATGCGATGCTTGATATGTGCGTTAAAGTAAACTTATCGGGTTACGAACTGATCGATCTTTGTGGTACCGGAGGTGATGGTAAAGATACTTTCAATATTTCTACCTTATCCTCATTTGTGGTGGCAGGTGCTGGTCATCATGTGGCCAAACATGGTAACTACGGTGTTTCTTCGGGCTGTGGTTCTTCTAATGTAATGGAATATTTAGGTTATACGTTTACCAATAATGAGGATACTTTAAGGCGCAATTTAGATGCTGCAGGGATCTGTTTTTTACACGCCCCGCTGTTTAATCCGGCAATGAAAATTGTAGCACCGATCCGTAAAGAACTGGGTGTAAAAACATTTTTCAATATGCTTGGCCCAATGGTTAACCCGGGGCAGCCAAAATACCAGATGGTAGGGGTTTTTAGTTTGGAGCTCGCCCGTTTATATGCTTATTTATATCAGGACACCGATAAAAGTTATACCATTGTACATGCATTGGAAGGTTATGATGAGGTTTCGTTAACCTGTGATGTGAAAACCTTTTCGAACAAGGGCGAACAGATTTTAACCCTTCAGGATATGGGTTTTGATAAGGTTGATACCAATGCGATTAAAGGTGGCGATACCGTAGAATCATCAGCCAAAATATTTATGGATGTATTAAATGGCGAAGCCACGGATGTACAGAACAATGTGGTATTGTGCAATTCGGCACTGGCCATCAAAACCATTAAACCTGAACAATCTTTTGCCGATTGCTTTTATGAAGCGGAAGAATCTTTAACCAGCAAAAAAGCGTTAAACAGTTTCAAAAACTTATTGGCATGTTAAAGTTAAAAGTTTGCGGCATGCGTTTGGCAGCGAATATTGCTGCGGTAGCCGAGCTTCAGCCAGATTACCTGGGTTTTATCTTTTATGAGAAATCGCCCAGACTAATCAGTGAGGTTTCTGCTGAATTGATTAAATACATTCCCTCAGAAATTAAAACTGTAGGTGTTTTTGTAAATGAAGAGCTGGAAAGAGTAAAAGATAAAGTAAACACATTGAAGCTAAAGGCTGTTCAGTTACATGGCAGCGAACCGACTGAATACTGTGCAGCATTAAAATCAAGCTTTCCTACCTTAGAAGTGATTAAAGCATTTGGAATAGATGAAGATTTTGATTTTTCAGTTCTCGAAGTTTATTTAAATGTGGTAGATTATTTCCTGTTCGATACCAAAACCAAAATGCATGGTGGATCGGGAAAAACATTCGATTGGTCTGTTTTAGACCGATATACTTACACCAAACCCTACTTTTTAAGTGGCGGCATTGATTTAGAACATGCACCGGCCATAAAAGAAATAAATGATGAGCGTTTATATGCCCTGGATATCAATAGCAGATTTGAAATTGAGCCGGGTTTAAAGGATGCAGAGAAGATTAAAGAATTTATTAAAGAATTGAATAAATAGATTGTTATTCATAACCCTTGGTTTCAACCAAGGGAAAAAAGAAAAACCATGAAATACAAAGTAAACGAAAAAGGATATTATGGAGATTTTGGTGGCGCGTACATCCCCGAAATGCTTTATCCAAACGTAGAAGAATTGCGTCAAAACTATTTAAAGATTATTGATGATGCCGATTTTCAAAAGGAATTTCATCAATTGTTAAAAGATTATGTTGGCCGCCCTTCGCCTTTATATCTTGCCAAAAGATATTCGGAACGTTATGGTGCCAATATTTTCTTAAAAAGAGAAGATTTAAACCATACCGGTGCCCATAAGATCAACAATACCATCGGACAGATTTTATTGGCCGAAAAACTGGGTAAAAAAAGAATCATTGCCGAAACTGGCGCAGGTCAGCACGGTGTAGCTACTGCAACCGTATGTGCTTTGCGTAATCTCGAGTGTGTAATTTACATGGGCGAGGTAGATATCGAACGCCAGGCACCAAATGTGGCCCGCATGAAAATGTTGGGCGCAAAGGTTGTTCCGGCAAGCTCTGGAAGCAAAACCTTAAAAGATGCCACTAATGAGGCGATGCGCGACTGGATCAATAATCCGGTAGATACGCATTACATCATTGGTTCGGTAGTTGGTCCACATCCTTATCCTGATATGGTGGCGATTTTCCAATCGATTATCTCTGAGGAAACCAAAAAGCAGTTATTAGAGCAGACCGGAAGCGATCAGCCTGATTATGTTTTGGCCTGCGTAGGTGGCGGAAGTAATGCCATGGGTATGTTCTACCATTTTATGGACGATGAAAATGTTAAACTGATTGCTGTTGAAGCAGCCGGAAAAGGTGTATCGAGCGGATTTTCTGCTGCAACCACTTACCTAGGTAAAGAAGGTGTTCTGCACGGCAGCAGAAGCATCTTAATGCAAACGCCAGATGGACAAGTTGTTGAACCGCATTCTGTTTCTGCCGGATTAGATTATCCAGGTATTGGGCCACAACATGCACATTTGTTTAAAACCGGTCGTGGCCAGTATGTTTCCATTACTGATGAAGAAAGTTTAGAAGCTGGTTTGCTTTGTACACAATTAGAAGGGATTATCCCAGCGATTGAAAGTGCACACGCCTTGGCTTACTTAGAAAAAATGGAATTTAAAGGCGGCGAAAACGTAGTGGTTTGCCTTTCAGGCCGTGGCGACAAGGATCTGGATACTTATATTAAATATTTTAATCTTTAAGATAGATTTGAGACGTGAGATATGAGACAGTAGACTTCCCTGCCAGGTCATCAATCTCAAATCTCACATCTCCAATCTCACATCTCAAAAACATGAACCGAATTAAACAACTCTTCGAGGAGAAGAAAAATATATTATCAATATATTATACTGCTGGTTATCCAAATACTGGCGATACCATTAAAATTGCCGAAGCACTGGAAAAATCAGGTGCTGATATGCTCGAAATCGGATTTCCTTATTCCGATCCTGTTGCCGATGGACCGGTAATTCAGGCGAGCAGCAAACAATCGCTAGATCAGGGCATGACACTTAATCTGCTTTTCGAACAGTTGAAAGACTTACGAAAGACCGTTACCATTCCTGTTTTGTTGATGGGTTATGTAAATCCTGTTTTGCAGTTTGGTGTAGAAAAATTTTGCGAGGCTTGTGCAGAAGTGGGAGTAGACGGCTGTATCGTTCCTGATCTGCCAATGGTAGAATATGAGGAGTTTTATAAAGATTGCTTCGAAAAACATAACCTGAGCAATGTATTTCTAATCACCCCTCAAACTGCTGAAGAACGTATCCATAAAATTGACGGTTTAACCAATGGGTTTATCTATTTGTTATCATCGTCAGCTACTACAGGTAAAAATCTTGAGGTTGGTAATACAACCGAAGCTTATTTCGACAGGATTAAAAACCTGAATCTGAAGAACCCAACCATGATCGGTTTCGGGATCAGCGATAAACAAACTTTTGATAAGGCCTGTTCGTACGCCAATGGTGCAATTATCGGTACAGCTTTCGTTAAAGCCATTGCTGATGGGAATTTGGAGGAAAGCGTGAGCAACTTCATGAAGAAGTTTAAGGCTTAGTGTTTTTCCTTTTCTTCCATGCTTCGTCATTGCGAGGAGGCACGACGAAGCAATCTTACAACTATCGCTACTAGCGAGCGCATTAAGATTGCTTCGCAGGCTGAAAAAGTCTTCTCGCAATGACGATCAATCTATCGGTCCGTCACCCTGAACTTGTTTCAGGGTCTTTCATGCAAGATTGTCCAAACATTCCGTTTGCACTTGAGTCGAAATGATTTTTTCCTAAATTAGTACCATTAAAATCTCTTTATAAAATATAACTCAAACAGAATTCAATTCTGACATTCCCTTATCGTTCTGATAACGGGAGATAAATTGTTATTTTCTAAAATTTTATAAAGAACATCATGCAAGATTTAAAAATTGCTTTAATTGGTGCCACGGGTAAAGCTGGTATTTATATTTTAAAAGCGCTATTGGCGCAACAATTCAAGGTGAAAACCCTCATCAGAAATCCTGAAAAACTTCAGATCCATCATGCTTCATTAGAAATCGTAATCGGCGACGTAAAAGATGCCGAAACAGTACACGCGCTTATTGAGGGCTGTGATATCGTAGTCAGTGCATTGGGCATGGGGCAACCTGCAAGTGAAAAAACAATCTTTACACAATCAACAGGTAATATTATAAAAGCCATGAAAGCCATTCACCTGAAGCGGTATATTGTAATTACAGGGATTAATGTAGATACGCCTGCTGATGAAAAGGATGCGAAGACCCAATTTGCAACCAAATGGATGTACGATAACTATCCGGTTTCTACAGCCGATAAACAGAAAGAACATGATCTGTTAACTGAAAGTGATCTCGATTGGACTTTAATCCGCTTACCTTTAATTATGCAAACCGAGGAGCAAACGCCTGTGGGCACAAGTTTGGTTAATTGTGATGGCGAACAGATTAATGCGTCTAATTTAGCCAGGTTTATTATTGAATTACTAGGGGAGAACGTGTTTGTCAAACAAGCACCATTTATCTGGAATAGTTAGGTGTTTACCGCTAGGGCACTTGCTTTGTGACTTGGTGGTTAATTTTTTCTCGCTGCATCGTCATTGTGAGGAACGAAGCAATCTTACAACTATCGCTACTAGCGAGCGCATTAAGATTGCATCGTCGGCTGAAAAAGCCTTCTCGCAATGACGATCATTCCCAAGATCCGTCACCCTGAACTTGTTTCAGGGTATTAGTGGTTAAATTTTACTTTAGCTTTTTTTACCATATAAGAAATCTAAGAACATTTAAGGCATTGAGCTTATATGTAACTTATATGCCTTATATGGTTTGTTTTTTTTTGCGCTATATCACAAGGCACTAAACTTTGTGTTCTTTGTGTCTTGGTGGTTAATCTTTCTCCGCTGCATCGTCATTCCCAACTTGATTGGGAATCCTAATGCCATGTTAGGGGCTTGTAGGTTTCATTAAGATTAGCTTCGCTGAGCACTTCGTGGTTCCCGCCTGCGCGGGAAAGACGACCGTCCTTAGCAATCTTACTGTAAAGTTATAGGATCGCATTAAGATTGCTTTCCCTAGGTCGGGACAGGCTGTCGGCTGAAAAAGCCTCCTCGCAATGACGATGTTTCGAATGGATCTACCTACCCACCCAATCCTCATAACTCATTTCAAATTTCACTTCCCCTTTATTTACCATGCCTACTTTTTTCCAGCCTTGCCAGGTATAAAATTCTGCTGCACGGGTATTGGGCGATGTACCCAACCAAACTGGCGCATGCGTTTGATCGAAATACCAGTCCATCATTAACCGGTGCAGTTCTTTGCCAATGCCTTTGCCTTCAAATTCTGGCCGAAGGAATAAAGCCCAGATATTATGCTCCTTTAAATCCACGATGGAGAAACCAACTACTTCTCCACCTACTTCGCAAACCCATCCTTTGCCACGTTGCGTAATAAATTCTTCGCAATCTTTGTCAGTAACAAGTGCTGGATCTGACAAAATGTTCTCTTTTACTGTATGTCTGACAATTTGTATCGCAGGTATGTCAGTCGTTTTTGCTTCGCGGAAAATCATTTTTATAAGTTCTTGAGAAAATTAATTTATTTGAAAAAGCCTTTTAAATGCTTTAACGGTTGATTATCAGCTATAAAACTAATCAATAAAATGTTTATGACAAATGAATGATTGTCAATTCTGGAATTGGTTCTACATTTGCTTAACGGTGTTAGATTATTTACACTGTATATTCCAAGTCATGGGAAGTAAAGAAAGAATTCTACGTTTAAAAGATGAAACCAGAACAAAAATTCTGGATGCTGCCTTGAATATTGTTCAAACAGAGGGCTGGCAGGCATTGAGTATGCGTAAAATTGCCGACCAGATCGAATATACTGCACCAATTATTTACGAATACTTTTCTAACAAAGATGGCATCTTACTGGAACTCACCAGAAGGGGATATTTAATGTTGGCGAAAGATATCCGCGAAGCCAGAGATAAACACGAATCTCCGGAAGATAAAATGGAAGCCATGTGGATTGCCTACTGGAACTTCGCCTTTACCCACAAAGAATTTTATCAATTGATGTACGGTGTGGATATGGTTTGTTGTACCGTTAAAAATTCAATGCCCGAAGCCGAAAACGTAGGGAGTATGTTAGGCGAGGTAATTGAATCGTTATTCGAGAAAAAACCAGTGTCTGATGATGATATCTGCATGAAGTATTACACTTATTGGTCTATCATCCACGGTTTAATTTCCATCAACCTGGTTCGCCCGAATGGAAGAACAACCGACGAGTTAAACCAACAAATTTTAAAAGATGCCATCAAGGGCATTACATTATCTATCAATAGTTAATTTTTTTTACAAAGTAATTTAACACTGTTAAATTATTATACACACTAATTCCAATTAAATTTAAATCATATGAAATCTCTACATCGCTTGTACCCTTTACTTAACACCGTTAAATGGTTTAATAGTATTAAGTTATTGTTAACAATTTCTCTTCTATCTATAATTTTAGTGAGTTGTAAGTCGTCTCCTGATCAGGCTGCGGCTGCACCACCTCCACCGGCATTGCCTGTAAGCGCCATTAACGCGAGTACAGAAACCACCTATATCGAATATCCGGCCTCTATTCAGGGTGCTGTTGATATCGATGTTCGTCCACAGGTAAGTGGTTACTTACAAAGTGTATTGGTTAACGAAGGCGCCTATGTAACTGCCGGACAAACCTTGTTCAAAATTAACGAAAACCCTTACCGCGAGGCTTTAAACAATGCCAAAGCAAGTTTACATGCTGCAGAAGCGGCCATTTTAAACGCTCAATTGGAAGTTGATAAATTAACACCACTTGTTCAGAATAAGGTAGTATCTGATTTTCAGTTAAAAACTGCTAAAACAGCTTATAAAATTGCCCAGGCAAATGCCGAACAAGCTAAAGCCAACGTTGCTTCGGCACAGATTAACTTAGGTTATACCAATGTTAAGGCTACTGTTAGTGGTTACATTGGCCGTATCCCTAAAAAACAGGGAAGTTTAGTTTCGCCGACAGATCAGGTTGCTTTAACGCAGTTATCAGATATCCACGAAGTACATGTTTATTTCTCCCTTGCAGAAAACGATTTCAACAATTTTAATGCAAACTACCCAGGTAAAACACCTGCCGACAGGATTAAACATTTACCAGCAGTAGAACTTTTATTGGCCGATAATTCTGCTTACCCGATTAAAGGCAAGATCGATATGATCGATGGTCAGTTTGATAAAAACACAGGTGCCATTACGTTAAGGGCGAGTTTCCCTAATGCCAACGGAATTCTTCGCTCGGGTAATACCGGTAAGATCCGTTTAGGTTTGCAGCACGATAATGCCATTCTGGTACCGCAGTCATCAACGGTAGAAATGCAGGATAAAGTATTTGTATTTACCGTAGGCGACAGCAGTAAGGTGAAAAAACAATCCATTACCATCGTTGGTAAAGCCGGCGAAAATTACCTGGTTAAAGACGGGGTAAAAGTTGGCGACCAGATTGTGTTAAGCGGGGTTGATAAATTACAGGAGGGCATGGTGATCCAGCCTCAAAAAGCAGCAGATAAAGTAGCTGTTGCAAAAACAAAAAATTAATAAGACCTAAAATCTAAAAAGTCATGTTTCAGAAATTTATAGACAGGCCTGTACTTTCGACTGTTATTTCCATCTTATTGGTAATAGTTGGTATACTTGGCTTAACAAAGTTGCCCTTAGAGCGCTTTCCAAATATCGCACCTCCGTCGGTATTGGTAACAGCGGTGTATCCTGGGGCCAATGCCGAAACAATTTTACGTTCGGTAACTCCATCACTGGAGGAAGCAATTAATGGTGTGGAGAACATGACCTACATGACCTCCAGCGCCAGTAACGATGGTACTTTGGCCATTACAGTTTACTTTCAACAGGGTACCAACCCCGATCAGGCAGCTGTTAATGTGCAAAACCGGGTTTCGCAGGCTACAAGCCAGTTACCTGCAGAGGTTGTACAATATGGTATCACGACCACTAAACAGCAAAACAGTTTTATTGGCGCTATCGGTGTTTACTCAGAAGATACAAAAAAATACGATGCCGTTTTTGTAAATAACTATGCGCAGATCAACATCATTCCCGAACTTAAACGTATCCCAGGTGTAGGTTCTGCCAGTGTATTTGGTGGTATTAAAGATTATTCAATGCGTATTTGGTTAAACCCAAGTCAATTGGCTACTTACAAAATTACACCTAATGAAGTGATCACAGCCATTCAGGACAAAAACCTGGAAGCAGCACCTGGTCGGTTTGGAGAAAGAAGTAGTGAGGCCTTTGAATATATTATTAAATATAAAGGTAAACTGACCAAACCAGAGGAATATCAGAATATAGCGATCCGTTCTAATTCTGATGGTTCTATATTGCGTTTAAAAGATGTGGCCCGTGTAGAATTGGGTGCTTACAGTTATGGTAGTGTAAACCGCTTAAACGGACATGATGGTATTACCATTGGTATAATCCAGTTATCAGGCTCGAATGCCAACGAAATCCAGATTGCCATTGATAAACTGATGGCAAAACTATCGAAAGATTTCCCTGCAGGCATTAAATTTAATCAGTTTTACCGTACCAAAACCGATCTTGATGAATCCATCAACCAGGTGGAGCACACTTTGATAGAAGCCTTTTTACTGGTATTTATCGTTGTATTTATCTTCCTTCAGGATTTCAGGTCTACTTTAATTCCGGCTATAGCGGTTCCGGTTGCAATTATCGGTACCTTCTTTTTCATGCAGTTGTTCGGCTTCTCCGTTAACCTTTTAACACTTTTTGCACTTGTACTGGCCATTGGTATTGTGGTTGATGATGCGATTGTGGTAGTGGAAGCGGTGCATGCCAAAATGGAAGAAAACCCGTCGCTTAGCCCCAGGGCGGCAACTACCGAGGCAATGAATGAAATTACCGGGGCCATTATATCGATTACATTGGTAATGGCGGCCGTATTTTTACCGGTTGGTTTTATGACCGGCTCAACAGGTATCTTCTACAAACAGTTCGCCTTAACCATGGCTATCGCCATCATTATCTCGGCTGTTAACGCCTTAACCTTAAGTCCTGCTCTTGCAGCCTTATTTTTAAAGAACAAACATGCCGAAGGTGGTCATAACGCGCCTAAAAAAGGTTTTGTAGAAAAGTTTTATGCAGGCTTTAACGGTGGTTTCAATTATATGACCAACCGTTATGTTGGCGGTTTAAAAGTGCTTATCCGTAACAAATGGATAAGCATGGGTGGATTAGCCCTAATCGTTCTGGTTACCATTTTTCTTGTAGGCAGAACCAAAACAGGCTTTATTCCTACAGAAGATCAGGGCTTTGTGGCTATCGCTGTTGCCAGTCCATCCGGAACATCATTGGCCAATACCAATAAAATATTAAAACAGGCAGAAGAAGAGTTAAGGGCGATGCCATCAGCAAGATTTGTGATGTCGCTGGCTGGTTATAACTTTTTAACCGCATCTAACAGTCCTTCAGCAGGTCAGATTTTCTTATTGTTAAAACCAAACGAC
The DNA here is from genome assembly GCF_918698255.1 of Pedobacter sp. Bi27. NCBI lineage: Bacteria > Pseudomonadati > Bacteroidota > Sphingobacteriia > Sphingobacteriales > Sphingobacteriaceae > Pedobacter > Pedobacter sp. Bi27. The sequence goes on along the minus strand of NZ_CAKKMW010000001.1, from coordinate 299,956 downwards.
GAAAGAGGGGCGGTAAAAAACATCGATGAGATCCAAAATATAGTAAGGGCCAAAATGGCGGCCATATCTGCCGGTACCTTCTTTGTATTCAGTTTCCCTACCGTTCCGGGTTTTAGTAATGTGGAGGCCATGAACGTAATGTTACAGGATAAAACGAATGGCAGACTGGATAAATTTAGCGGTGTGGCGAATAACTTTATTGGAAAGTTAATGGCGAAACCGGCTATTGCTTATGCTTTTACTTCTTATAAAGCAGATTATCCGCAGTTACAATTGGATGTTAATGATGAAAAAGCCGATCAGTTGGGTGTAAGCAAAAAAGATATCTTACAAACGATGCAAACTTATTTTGGTACGGCGCAGGCATCAGATTTTAACCGCTTTGGTAAATATTACCGTGTAGTAGTTCAGGCTGATGTTGCCGACAGAACCGACCCGGCAAGTATCGATCGTGTATTTGTTAAAAACAAGGCAGGAGAAAGTGTGCCAATCAGTACCCTGGTTAAATTAACCCGTGTATATGGTTCTGAAACGGCTTCTCGTTACAACCTGTTTAACTCTATCGAGGTAAATGCGATCCCTAAACCAGGCTTCAGTTCTGGTGATGCGATTAAAGCGATAGAGGAAACTGCCAGAGAACAATTGCCAACCGGCTATGCTTACGAATTCTCCGGACAAACACGTGAGGAGATTTCTTCAGGCGGACAGTCGACAGTGATCTTCCTGCTTTGTTTAGTGTTTGTGTACTTCTTGTTGTCAGCACAGTATGAGAGTTACATCTTGCCATTGGCGGTAATCTTATCTATCCCTACAGGTGTATTCGGTGTGTTTGTGGTATTGGGCTTAACCGGTATCGAAAATAACATTTATGTACAGGTAGCGCTGATTATGCTGATCGGTTTGCTGGCTAAAAATGCCATCCTGATTGTGGAGTTTGCCGTGCAGCGACGAAAGGCAGGACTCAGTTTGGTTGATTCGGCTATAGAAGCAGCGCGATTGAGGATCAGACCGATCATAATGACATCACTTGCCTTTGTGTTTGGTTTATTCCCGATGAGTATTGCAACAGGTCCATCGGCACAGGGTAACCACTCCATCAGTATCGGTGCCGCAGGCGGGATGGTATCGGGTGTAGTTTTAGGTTTGTTCATCATTCCGGTACTTTTCGTAATCTTCCAGGCTTTACAGGAAAAAATATCAAAAAAATCTAGAAATGAGGTTGTTCACCACAATGGAGAACCTGTAAATAATAATCATGTAGTTTATGAAACGGTTTAACATTATTACCATCCTGCTCCTTGCTTTAATCTGGAGTGGATGTTCGGTTTCGAAAGATACAGCCTTGCCCAATATTGCGCCAGGCTTATTCAGAAATTCATTGCCTAAAGATTCTTCGAGTGTTGGCGGTATGCCATTGAAGAGTTTTATCAACGACCTTACTGTTCAGAATTTAATTGATACGGCTTTGGTTAAAAATTACGATATGCAGATTGCATTGAAAAATATCGATGCAGCCGAAGTATTGTTCAAGCAATCGAAATTGGGTTATTTGCCTGAATTGAAATTGCAGGTGGCGGCAAGTTCGAGCCGCCCATCTGATAACAGTTTAAATGGTTTAAGCCTAAACCAGTTTACAGGCTCAACACACATCGAAGATTATAATGCGAATCTGGGTGTGGTTTGGGAAGCCGATATCTGGGGCAAAATCCGCAATCAAAAAGCTGGTGCTTTAGCCAGTTTTTTGCAGACAGAAGAGGCACGTAAAGCGGTTCAAACGCGTTTGGTGGCCAATGTTGCACAAGGTTATTACAATTTGTTAATGCTTGATGCGCAATTGGAAATTGCCAAAAAGAATTTAAAGCTTAACGATAGCACACTAAGAATTATCAATTTACAGTTTGACGCTGGTCAGGTAACTTCACTGGCTATTCAACAAGCCCAGGCGCAGCAGTTAAATGCGGCACAATTGATCCCTCGTTTGGAGCAAAATGTAACTTTACAGGAAAATGCTTTAAGTGTATTGATCGGTACTTTGCCAAAAACCATTAACCGTGAAAGCCGTTTAGATAAAATGAGTATCCCACAAGACTTAAATGCAGGTTTTCCTTCATCGATGTTAAGCCGCAGGCCTGATATTAAAAGTGCAGAACTGGCGCTTACCATTGCCAATGCAAAGGTTGGTGTAGCGAAAGCCAGTTTATATCCATCGTTGGTGATTACCGCAAGCGGAGGCATTAACTCTTTTAAAGCGAGCAACTGGTTTAATGTACCAGCATCATTGTTCGGTTTGGTTGGAGCAGGGATTACGCAACCTATTTTTCAAAGAGGTCAGTTAAAAACTTCTTTAGAACTGGCTAAAATCGACCGCGAGAAATCGGTGATCCAGTTCCGTCAGTCGGTATTAAATGCTGTTGGCGAAGTGTCTGATGAGTTAACGAAAGTAGAGAAGTTAAAAACACAATACAGCATTGCTGAAAAAAGAGCACAAACTTTACAACAGGCATCGAAAAATGCAAGTTTGTTGTTTAAAAGTGGTATGGCTAATTATTTAGAGGTAATTACGGCACAAGGCAATTTATTGCAGAGCGAATTGGAATTAACTACGATTAAAACAGAGCAGTTAAATGCAGTTGTTGGTTTGTACCGCTCGTTAGGCGGCGGCTGGCAGTAATTCCTGTAATCCGTCATTGCGAGGCACGAAGCAATCTTAATGCTTTGGGTTAACTAGCGATTGCAGACAGCAATCTTCATAGAGAGGCTTACTAGCGATCGTTGTAAGATTGCTTCGTACCTCGCAATGACGACCGTTTGTACAAAGACACTAAGATTGCCAGGTATTAGCTTGGTGTTCTTGGTGTCTTTGTGGTTATAATGAGGTTTATCTAATACGGTCGTCATCCGATAGCTATCGAATCCCGCGCAGGCGGGAACCTTAAAGCGTTCGCTATTTTACTGCCCCGGGCTCAGGCTTGCCTCGGTTAGCCACCGAAGGGCTCTTACCTTTTTCTTGATAAAAAGATAACCAAAAATCAAGGCTTGCATCCTTTCTTGAACTAAGCTATCGAAATTCTTATTGCGGCAATATGGAGGCCCCGATGAAGAATCGGGACTTTATATTGCCTTGGGCAGCTGTGTATTGTGGGGTTGTGTAGGAATTTCAATGCTTATATCTACGAAAATCTGCCAGGCCGGATAGCATGATGCAGATAGCATGGGGCAGAGGATTTATCGCTTTCTTTCAATAGCGATCAATTCATCATCGTTGTATTTTCCTCCGGTTTTTTGTCATCCTGAGCGTAGTCGAAGGATCTTCTTCCATCATATCCCAGGCCGGATAGTAGGGAGCAGAGGGATTATTCGCGTAATTTCTATTTCGATCAATCCGTCATTGCGAGAAGGCTTTTTCAGCCGACGAAGCAATCTTTATAACAGGATTACTAGCATGAAAGATTGCTTCGTCGTTCCTCCTCGCAATGACGACCCTTTCTATTGGAATTTGTCATCCTGAGCGGAGTCGAAGGATCTCTTTTCGTCATATCCTAGGCCGGATAGCGAGGTGCAGATAGCATGGGGCAGTGGATTTATTGCGTTCTTTGAATCGCGATCAATTCATCCTCCTTGTATTTTCTCCCGTTTTTTGTCATCCTGAGCGCAGCGAAGGATCTCTTTCCATCAAATCCTAGACCGGATAGCAGGGCGCATAGAATCATTCGCGTTATTTAATCTCGATAAATTCGTCATTGCGAGAAGGCTTTTTCAGCCGACGAAGCAATCTTTATAACAGGATTACTAGCATGAAAGATTGCTTCGTCGTTCCTCCTCGCAATGACGACCCTTTCTATTGGAATTTGTCATCCTGAGCGTAGTCGAAGGATCTCCTTCCATCATATCCCAGGCCGAATAGCAGGGGGCAGATCGCATGGAGCAGAGGGATTATTCGCGTAATTTTTATTTCGATCAATCCGTCATTGCGATGAGGCTTTTTCAGCCGAGGAAGCAATCTTACTACTATGGGTTATCGGAAATATAGTTCAGACATTGCAGCCGATGGTTCAGACATTGCAGTCGACAGTTCAGAGGTTGCAGTCGTTAGTTCAGAGGTTGCAGTCGTTAGTTCAGCCGTTGCGGTCGATGGTTCAGACGTTGCAGTCGTTAGTTCAGACGTTTCAGTCGATAGTTCAGATGTTGCAGGTGGTAGTTCAGGTGTTGCAGTTGATAGTTCAGCCGTTGCAGTCGTTAGTTTAGACATTGCAGTCGACAGTTTAGACGTTGCAGTCGACAGTTCAGGCGTTGCAATGAGCCGTTTTACGGTTAAGCATTACATAAAAGAGAAACAGCAACCCGTTTTGGGATCTGTTAAAGTGGAACTAGGAAATAAAATAGGGATGATTTTTTTTAGGGTATTATGGGTGTTTTAGGTCAGGGTTCGGAACGGGATACCCGAAACCTGTTTGTATTGGGGGCTGGTTGACCCAAAAACAGATTTTGCGTAATTTTTCACATCCTGAGCCAAGGCAACTATGCCGGTTTCTGCATCGTAGATCGCGTTATTGCGGTTAATGCGTAGGGTACTCAACTGCGAGCTGTTGGCTACCACATCGCGGTTTTTCTGCAATAAATCGTTATATAAACTGGTGAGGCTGGCCAGCTGCAAATCTACCTCGTTAGGTGCATACTGGGGTATGGTGGCTAACAGTTTAATCTGTTTATCGAGCGTATCGAGCAGGTTATCGTAACTCTGTTGCGAGGCCGAAACCTGGTTAACCACCGTACCGCTGGCGGCCAGGTTATTTTTTTCTTCGGCTGTGAGTTTAGCCGTTGCTCTTTGGCCCTGTATTTTGCGGTGGTGGCTTACTGCATTATCCAATACCTGTTGGGGTACACTGTTGGCCTTAACGGCGCTCAGCACACGGGTACTCAACTTTTTTAAGGGTGCAAAAGCCAGATCGCGCAGGGCTATGGCGTTGCTGTTTTTTGCGGCCGCATCGTGCACCTGCTCGTTAATGGTTTTTGCTGCGGCAGCTTTCTCAGTTAAACTCGTTAACTGGATGTTTGCATTGCTGGGGTTGTAAACGGCGCCGTAGCCAGTTAAATAAGCAATGAGGGTTTCGAAATTGGCTACGTTTTTGGCGTGGCCGGTGTCATTCGTTTTAGACATAAGATGATGTTTAAAAAGTAAATGGATATAATTAATTAGTTGTAAGATAGTATTATTTTCTTTACAACTAAAAAGATAGGTTTGCTTTTTTTTTGAGGAGGTACGGGAAACCGTAGGGAATGATGGATTGAATAGGGGAGGTTTGGTTCTGTTAAATTTTTAAAACCAAATCTTATGGCTTATTACAGATTAAATCTTAATCGCCAATCTAATGGCGACCATGAGGTACACGAACAGGGATGTACCTATTATCCAACACAAAATTATGATAGCTTAGGCAGCCATGATTCTTGCAAGTCAGCAGTAAGTAAAGCAAAAAAGGACTATCCAGACAAGCAAATTAATGGTTGCTACTACTGTTCAAGGTCTTGCCATACAAGCTAGAACTTAAGTAAATTATTGACAGCCCCTTTGCAAAGAGGGGCTTTAATTGTTTTGGTGCCAGCCCAAATTAATAGCTATATTAGCTGCAAAAACAAACCTTTAATGGCTTTTAACGAAGATTCAAGAGTTAAGATACCGGCAATATTGCACCTTACGCGATTAGGCTACACGTATGTATCTAGACGTGAACAAAATAGGCTTGAGGAAACCAATATCTTTCCTGATATTTTTATTGATAGTGTTAAACGTATAAATCCAACTTTTGAGAAAGAGGATATTAAGCGTTACCTAGAAGACTTAACTTTAAAACTTGATTTTGATGATTTAGGAAAAGAATTTTATAAAAGTATAACAGCTACATCAGGTATTAGGTTAATAGATTTTGATCAATTAAACAATAATAGTTTTCACGTTACTACAGAATTAACTTGTAAAAATGGAGATGATGAGTTTAGACCAGATATAACAGTCTTAATTAATGGCATGCCTTTAGTTTTTATAGAGGTAAAAAAACCAAATAACAAGGATGGGGTGCTTGCGGAAAGAAAGCGTATTAACGATCGCTACAAAAACAAGAAGTTCAAGCGTTTTGCTAATATCACGCAATTAATGTTGTTTTCTAACAATATGCCTTACGAGGATGGTGTTATCGAACCTCTGCAAGGGGCTTATTATGCCGCATCTGCTTATTCTGATTTGAATTTTAATTATTTTAGGGAAGAAGAGACTTTGAATTTAGCGCAATTATTGACATCAGAAAGTGATGAGCTAGAAAATTTAGTACTCAAGGACAATAATCTCATTGCCATCAAGCACTCGCCAGAGTTTAAAACAAATAAACAATTTAACACCCCAACAAATTTATTATTAACATCACTATTAAGTAAAGATCGTTTAGCTTTTATATTAAAATATGCCATTGCCTATGTAGAAGAGGAAGTAAAAGATAAAATTGTAAGGCAAAAACACATTATGCGTTACCCACAGTTGTTTGCAACAAAAGCTATTGAAAGTAAATTAAATGAGGGCGTAAACAAAGGCATTATCTGGCACACCCAAGGGAGCGGTAAAACAGCATTAGCGTATTATAACGTAAAGTTTCTAACAGATTACTTTCAAAAAAGAAACATCATCCCTAAATTCTATTTCATTGTAGATAGGATCGATTTAGCCGACCAAGCAAATAGCGAATTTGGCAATAGAGGCTTGGTGGTTAACCGGGTAAACTCACGTGCCGAGTTTCTAACCGATATTAAAAAAGTAAGCGTTGTGCATAACAATTCTGGCGATAGAGAAATTGCTGTTGTTAACATCCAAAAGTTTACAGAAGAAACCGTTGCGGTTAAAGATTTGGCCTACGATATAAATATACAACGGGTTTATTTTGTTGACGAAGCGCATCGGGGCTACAACCCTAAAGGAACAGCTTTGGTTAATTTGTTGAGATCTGACGAACAAGCGATTAAAATAGCCCTAACCGGCACGCCGTTGTTACGTGAAGTAGCTAAAGAATATGATAGTAAATCTTTGTTTGGAGAGTACATCCACAAGTATTACTATAACATGTCTATAGCAGATGGTTATACCCTACGTTTAATAAGGGAGGGAATAGACACAACCTATAACATGCAAATGAAGGCAGTGTTAGAAGAGATTAAACTGGCACACGGCGATATAGATAAGAGCGAAGTATTTGCCCATCCTAAATTTGTGCGGCCAATGCTGGATTACATTGTTAAAGACCTTAAACAATTTAGAAGAACAGAAACCGATGATAGCTTAGGTGCAATGGTGGTATGTGATACCAGTAAACAGGCTAAAGCATTATTTGATTACTTTGAGGAATTATACGGTACACAGGAAGTGGAGTATATGCCCATGGTTGCCGAACCAGAGGAAAGATATGGTAAATCAAAATCAGGTTTAAAAGGCGCTTTAATATTACACGATATTAATTCAAAAGGTGATCGTAAGGAACAGGTGAAACAATTTAAAGCTGGTGATATTGATATCTTGTTTGTTTACAATATGTTATTGACTGGTTTTGATGCGAAGCGATTAAAGAAAATTTATTTAGCTCGGGTGGTAAAAGATCATAATTTGCTGCAAACATTAACCCGTGTAAACAGACCTTATAAAAAATACCAATACGGTTATGTAGTAGACTTTGCAGATATAACCAGTGCATTTAAAGATACCAACGATAATTATTTTAAAGAACTGCAGGGTGAGCTCGGCGACGAAATGCAGAACTACTCTAACCTCTTTAAATCGAAAGAAGAGATTGCAGCAGAAATATTAGAAATTAAAGAAAAACTATTCCACTTTGATGCTGTAAATGCAGAAATTTTCAACCAACAAGTTAGTGAAATTAGGGATAAAAAGGACTTATTGGAGCTAATTAAGGTTTTAACAAATGCTAAAGAACTTAAAAATATTATAAGGCTGCAAGGCTTGGACGAAGAACTCTCTCAATTAGATTTCTTTAAGCTAAACCAGTTATTAAAGCTTGCTCAGGCGCAATTAGATAAATTAAATTTAATAGACAATATCAATAACGAAGCAGATACTACTAACTTGTTAAACTCTGCTTTGGAAGATGTAATTTTTTTATTTACTAAGGTGAGTGAAGAGGAGTTGATTTTAGCTGATCAGTTGCGAGGCCAATTAAAAAGAACCAGAGAGGCATTGTTAAACAACTTCGATCAAAAAGATATTGAGTTTATCACTCTGAGAGAAGAATTAGAACGCATTTTTAAGAAAAAAAATCTAGGCGAAGTTGGGCAAGAAGATATGAGGGAAAATATTTTTATTCTAAAATCTATACATGACAAAGTTAACGAGCTAAATAGAAAAAATAAATTATTGAAGGATAAATATGATGGGGATGAAAAATACGCACGTATTCATAAGCGTGTTTTAGAACACAAACAATTCTCAGTTAAAGAATTACAGTTACACGAAGCGTTATCTAAAGTTAAATTTATTACTGAAGAAACTTTACAAAATAACGAAGGGATTATTCAAAATGAGCAATATTTCTCAGATGAGATATTAGGAATGGTAATACAAGAGTTTATTGATAAGCAGAAAATGAAAATGAATTATGAAACTACTGCTAGCATCAATAATTTAATAGTAAATGAATATTACAGACAATACAGTTATAGATAATTATGACAGAAAGAACTTTTTTAGCTAAAACTAAAGAACTAATTAATAGCTTAAAAAGCGTGTGTACAAATTATGGTTTGGGCAATGACGGGAATGAATACAAGATAATAACTCAAATTTTTTTATATAAGTACATCAATGATAAATTTGCCTACGAGGTAAAAAAAATCAATAAGAAGTTATCAGAAGCGGAGAATTTTCAAAAATGTTTTGAAGGTTTTGCGGATGAAGAATTGTCTTTTTTGTTTGGTAGGTTGGGAAATAAAGTGCCTAAACTTTACCCTTACCAAACAATTACTTATTTACATGACAGGCAAAATAAAGACAATTATCAAGATATTTTTGATGGGACTTTAGAACAGATCAGTAATAATAATAGCTCTAAGTTTTCTATCAGAACTAGTAATGGCGCTAGGGATAAAATGTTTGATAAGTTAAGTTCATTTATTTTAGATGAAGGTGATAAACCGAATTTTTGTAGGGCACTCATCAGCAAAATAGTAGACGTAAGTTTTGAGCCAATGTTTGGCGAGAAATACGATTTTTTTGCAAGCATATTTGAATATTTAATAAAAGATTACAACAGCGATAGTGGTGGTACTTATGCAGAGTATTACACACCACATGCTGTAGCCAGAATAATGGCATCAATTTTAGTTGATGAAAAAATTCCTAGTGCAAAATGTTATGATCCAAGTGCTGGTTCCGGAACTTTGCTCATGAATATCGCCCATACTTTGGGAGAGCGAAATTGCACGATATACAGTGAGGATATCTCGCAAAAATCGAGTAATATGTTAAGATTGAATTTAATATTAAACGATCTTGGCCATAGTATATCAAATGTAGTAAAGGGAAACACCATATTAGAGCCTTTTTATAGAGAAGAAAAGTTCGACTATATTGTATCAAACCCACCATTTAAGTTAGATTTCTCTGACTTTAGTGCTACACTAGATACAGACATTAACAAGAAACGTTTTTTTGCTGGTATACCTAATATACCCAAAAACAAAAAAGATAGCATGGCTATCTACTTGCTGTTTATACAGCATATTATGTATAGCCTAAGCGAAAAAGGAAAAGCCGCAATTGTTGTGCCTACAGGTTTTATTACCGCGCAAAGTGGCGTAGAACGTAAAATACGCGAAGCGATGATTGAACGTAAATTGTTGCGTGGGGTAGTAAGCATGCCAAGTAATATTTTTGCCAGTACCGGTACCAATGTGAGCGTGTTATTCCTGGACAAAAAGGCAAATGCTGAGCATATTGTTTTGGTAGATGCAAGTAAACTAGGCAATACCATTAAAGAAGGTAAAAACCAACGTACGGTATTAACGCTAACAGAAGAGCAACGCATTATAGATGCGATGAATAACAAAATTCCGGAAAATAATTTTAGCGTGGTGGTTGCTACCGAGAAGATTAAAGCTAAAAACTATTCTTTTTCTGCTGGGCAATATTTTGAAGTGAAGATTGATTATGTGGATATTACGGCTGAGGAGTTTAAAGAGAAGATGACTGTATTTGAGAGTAAGATAGAGTCATTGTTCAAACAGGGGAACCTGCTTGAAATTCAAATTCAAAATAGTTTAAAAAGTCTAAGTTATGGTTGAGTTAACAGAGATTACTATAGGAGAATATATTGAAAATATTACGGATTATCACGCAAATGGGGCATATGAGAAGCTAAAAGAAAATATAACGCTTAAATATGAACCAAATTATGCGATAATGGTTCGAACTCTCAACTTTGAAGCTAATGATTTTCAAAGCAAGTTAATTTATCTAAATGAATTTGAATATAATTATTTATCAAAGTCGAAAGTAAGGCCTGACGACATAATAATGAACAAGATTGCAAGCCCAGGTTCGGTTTACATTATGCCAAACCTTAATCAGCCAGCTTCTTTAGCGATGAATCTTTTTTTAATTCGATTTGATTCAAGATTAAATCAGAGGTTCATGTATTATCTGATGAAGAAGAATGAAACTTATATCAAAACATTCTCAAATGGTACAACAACCAAAACGATCACAAAGGATGCAGTAAGAGGATTGAGGTTTAATGTGCCTAATTTAAAAAACCAACAAAAAATCGCTACCGTCCTTAAGTCATTAGATGATAAAATAGAGCTGAACAATAAAATAAATGCCGAGTTAGAAGCAATGGCCAAAACGCTTTACGATTATTGGTTTGTGCAGTTTGATTTTCCTAATACAGATGGCAAACCTTATAAATCATCTGGTGGCGAAATGGTTTATAATGAGGTTTTGAAAAGAGAGATACCGAAGGGTTGGGAGGTTACCGTATTTAATGATTGGGTATTAAAAACGAAAACAGGGGATTGGGGGAAAGAAGACATTGAAGGAAATTACAACGAGCATGTTTACTGCGTGCGTGGTGCTGATATTAATGGCTTAAATGGTAAAGGTGAAGTAAAAGCACCTGCAAGGTATATTCTTAAAAATAATTTGTCAAAAGCTCTGCAACCAAATGATTTTATCATTGAAATTTCTGGAGGTAGTCCTATACAATCTACCGGCAGAATTGCTTTATTAACGCAACTTTCGTTTGCAAGGTTTGGCTCAAAAGTAATTTGTTCAAATTTCTGTAAAGCAATTTCTTTAAAAGACGAAAAATATGTGTTTAATTTTTTACAAGAATGGCAAAGGCTTTACAACGCTAATGTCTTCTTCGGCTTTGAAGGTAAAACAAGTGGTATCAAAAATTTCCTATATGACTCTTTTATGGATACTTATCATATTGTGAAACCAGCAAAAGATGTTGCAGAAAAATACTATAGTTATGTTCAGTCTTTAGAAAATAAAAAGCAATCTAATTTAAAACAAAACCAAGAGTTGGCTTCTCTAAGAGATTGGTTATTGCCAATGTTAATGAATGGCCAGGTTACTGTAAAAGATGTCTATGAAAGAGTAGAAGAGGAGTTAGGTATGGTTGCGGAAGAAGAGGTAAATTATAATGTAAAAACTGAATAAATTAAATTGTTACGAAAAAATTTAGAATAAAATCTGTGTCAATTTTCTTTTCAAAGGATGAAAATTACGAGCTAATTTTTGAAATTGCTCCAGCTGATAAAAATCAAGTAGCAGATTTTGATCTTTTGAAAGCGGATTTAGAAGCCATAAAAAACGAAAAAGAAAAATTGTCTATACAACATAATGCTACACTCATTTACTGTAGTTATAATAGAGTCGATAATTATAGTATTTATTTTATAAATCCACTTTTAAGGTCTCTTGAAGACATCAATTGGGTTGACGACATTCCTGTTTCGGGAGGCATTACTACTTTTAAGTCTAATAAATTCGACAAACCAATAAAAATAGATGTTAAGTTTACTTTTATTGGGGGTGATGTGAGAAGTGAGTTTGAAATTAGTGATGTTTCTTTAATGCGATTTAAAGATTGATCTAAAAATTAAAATGAGAGATACATGATCTTATAGAATTGTAACAAACTTGAGATAACTCACTAATGCCATTGGTAACTATAGACTAAACTATATTAGTATTAACAAATTAAAATCAATTGACGCTCAATATAAATAACAAAATTAATGCTTTCCTTCATAGTGAAGAGGCATTTAATATACTTAATTGTAAAGATTTCTATTTCCAAAATGGACAAGACTCACTCAGAAAATTTTTAGATTACGAACTCACAGAAGACTTAAAAGATTATTTAAATCAAAACGTCAAAGAGTATGAAGAATTAAAAGATTTCTTTGAAAATTCTCCGGATCTGCAAGATTTTGGCAAACTTTTATTTTCTTTGATTAGTTACTGCGATTCCAATGCTTATAGAAAAAAAGAACTCAATCAATATCCTGATAAAAGAGTATTGGCATTTGCTTTCGTAAGAATGAATAATTGGGTCGAACAACTTTTATCCTATAAGTTTGGTTTACCTATTCCAGATGGTTCTCCAAAAAATGCTATTGAATATCTAATAAATCCTGCAGATAATTTCACTATGCTAAGTGAAAACCATAGAGAGCAGCTTTCGGAGAATCTATTTAATAAGAAGTACAGCAAAACTGCATTTAAAGAAGAAGTCTTTAAATATTTCGAAGCATTAGCGCTTCAACCTAGCAACTCTCAGAATTATTCTCATTTGTTAAGCAGGCTTTGTTATCAAATAGAAACAGAATGGAAGCGGAGTATAATTGGTATCGTTTCTCCTGATAGGACTGGTTGGCAAGAAGATGCAATTAATATTACTAAAGAAGGAAACTATATTGCTTTGTGGAATCATAAACGACCTAACGGAACTGATGATACTTTAAAAGGCCTTAGGCACTGTATTTATGATAAAGGATATTTTGAAATATTCTACACATCAAACTACAACGTAAATTATGTTGCTGAAATTGTTGATTTTGTTTCGAACCAAAAAGAGTTACATAACGCTAAATGGCTGGATAAGTTTGGTAATGTTGAATGGTATCATGATAATTTTGCAGAATATAATGATAAAAAAAAGTACGCACGTTGGATTTATTTGGCTAAAAGAATTTATAAGGTTGAAGCTGAAAGTTTAACAAACTATAAATTTTATAAAGGTAATAATTATCCAAGTGTTGGAGGCCAATCGCCAATTGTTTCTATTAATCGTGCTTTAGTATTAAAAAATCAAAAAGAAATGGAAGATAAAATAAACCTTCTTAAATATAAAAAACAGATAATTTTACAAGGTCCTCCGGGAACAGGTAAGACAAAATTAGCAAAGAAGCTTGCTAGTGAATTAATTGGTACAAAACCAACGATTGCCCTTGATTGGCAAAAATTCATTAGAGGTTTAGATGAAAATCAAAAAATTAAGTCAATACATAAGGATGTATTTTATACTATTAGAAATGTAGTAAATAATGATGTTACTCTATCATTTCCTAGTACTAGCGACGAGATAATATCATATGATAAAATAAAATCTATTTATGATTTAAAAAGCTGGAATAATAATAATTCATTAAATCATAAAGACTTAGGGGCTGTTTCTTTAGCAAAAGCATTGTTTGAAAAATATAACTTTTCTGGTGATATATATTCATCAAATGAACAACTAAAAATAGTTCAGTTTCATCCATCTTACACATATGAAGATTTTGTTAGAGGGGTAAGTGCCGAATCCAACGGAGCGAGCATTGAATATAAAAACGTTAATAGAACTTTAGGGTTATTTGCTAAGGAAGCGCTTTTAAATTTTTTGGATAGTAAAAAATCCAAATCACGTTTAAAAAGTGATTTAACTTTTAATGAGAAATTTAACTCGTTCAAGACCTCAGTCATTAGTAGTTTGGCAGAAGGGAAATACTTTAAAATTCCAAATACTACAGCTCAAATTATCGATGTTGATGATATCCAATTCAAATATACTTTTAGTACTAATCCTAGTTACAATTATTCATTGTTGTTTTCTGATTTCTTTAAATTATATGAATTAGGGGGAGATTTTAAAACATCTTCTGACATAACAAGATTAGAATCTCATTTGACCAGACTTTCAGTCGGAACATATTATTTCCATCTTTATAAACTTATAGAAAGTCAATCGGAGATTGTTGAGGATATTGAAGTTCCACCACTTGAAAATTATGTGTTAATCATAGATGAAATCAATAGGGCCAACTTATCATCTGTATTGGGTGAATTAATTTACGCATTGGAATATCGTGGCGAAGCGGTGGAAAGCATGTACGCAATAGACGGTAATAATAAATTAATATTACCTCCAAATCTTTATATCATTGGCACAATGAATACAGCTGATAGAAGCGTAGGACACATTGATTATGCAATTAGAAGAAGATTCGCTTTCGTGGATGTATTGCCAAAGGATTTGACAATGGAGGAGGGGATAGTATTTAAAGAAGATATATTTAAACAGGTAACTAGTTTGTTTATAAATAATTACGATCCTGAGATTGATTACAGCAGTGATTTTGCAGTTATCGAAAAATCAGTCTATTTAACTGCTGATTTTGAGCCCAAGGATGTTTGGTTAGGACATTCGTACTTTATTCAGCAATATGAAAAGGACCAAAATGGAGATGATGACCTAAGTAAGCCTATAGATTTTAGTTTAAGAATTAACTATGAAATAAAGCCTATTCTAGAGGAATATATCAAAGATGGCATTTTAAAAGAGACAGCGAGAGAAGTTATTATGAATCTAGCTTAATCGAAAACGGATGCTTAAGATCTCTGAACATTTCGAATATTATTATAGTGACCATATCAATACGCTACATAAATTGGCTAATTGGGAAAGCTATTATGACCTAGAGGATAAAACTGACGTAATTTTTTTCGATCCAGAAGAGCAATACGCTTGCGTTTCCTTAAGATTGAGGAAAGAAAATGAGCAGCATCAATGTTCAATTACATCATCCTATTATATCGGTTTAGATAAGTTTTCAAAATTTAAACTACCAGTTTATATCCAACCGAAA
This sequence comes from Pedobacter sp. Bi27, assembly GCF_918698255.1. NCBI lineage: Bacteria > Pseudomonadati > Bacteroidota > Sphingobacteriia > Sphingobacteriales > Sphingobacteriaceae > Pedobacter > Pedobacter sp. Bi27. Next base: position 284,764 of record NZ_CAKKMW010000001.1, on the reverse strand, counting down.
CTTAATAATGAAGATTATCAACTAAACTATATTCAAATGCTTCTAGAGGCATTGAAAGAGCCAGAAAATTTTGAACATTTGGAAGGTTTGCTATTGGTTAAGTTTGATGATCCGTGGATTGAAATAGAAAATGAGCTTTTGCCAGAACTAACACCATTTTTAATTGCACAGTTTTTAGCAACAGTTAAGTTATTAGTTAAAAAAGGGTTAAAGAAATCTTATTATCATAAAACAGAAAGTCTTTCTGGCAGGATTAAGGGTAAGGTTTTGATTGGTAGACAGGTCAAAGAGAATATCTTGAAAAACAGGTTAACCCGAACCATTTGCCAATATCAAGAGTTTGGATTTGATACGGAAGTTAATCAATTCTTAAAATATGTTTTAAGTTTATTACCGCGGCATTTCGGTGATTTTGATGTAAAAGGAAATATCAGATTAAATCTAGAGGAAATATGGCGTTTTTGCCAAGCTGGTTTTCAGCAAGTAAGCAAAGGAACATTTACTAAATTACTATATAAAGAGAATAACCCTTTTTATAAACAGTACAATTTAGCTATACAATTGGGTAATCAAATATTAGCGTTACAAGACTACAATATATCAAGAAATGCTAGTCAAACTATTTGTAAGCATCCGCCATTTTGGATAGATATGAGCAAATTATTTGAACTTTATGTGTTTAAGGAATTAAGAGTGAAGTTTAAAGATGATAATGCTGTACTTTATCATCAAAAATATCATAAACAAGAACTAGATTTTATTATTAATGCTAACGGCTTTAAAGTTGTAGTGGATGCAAAATATAAGCCCAGGTATGCAAATGGTAATCCGAATATTGAGGATGCTAGGCAGTTGTCTGGTTATACCAGATTAAATAAAGTATACGAAGAGTTAAAGATTAATGATAATTCATTAATACCTGCTTATCTTATCTATCCTTCAAATTTACCAGCGATTGTTGAAAAAAATAGTTCAGAAACTAAAGATGTTTTTGAGGAACCAGCAGAAGCATCTGATCAACTGCTAAAAGGCAAAGTCAGAAAGTCTACTATGTATAGAGAGCTGTATTTACAACAAATTAGTTTGCCAGTTATCTAATAATGCTTTGCAAAATCTTCTTCAGTTATTACTGAGTAAATCTCCTTAAAAAAATTAACCGAGTATATTGCATTTTAGTTCAATTCAGTGCTGGGATTGACTAGCGCCTTCTTCTTCAAGTTAGTCGAAGAGCTGCCTATTTATCATTTGACTTAGAAAAATCCAGTAAATCAGATACCGATATTTTTAAATGGTCAGCAATCAATTTAAGGCTGCTGATAGAAACGTTAGTTTCAGCTCTTTCAATACGACCTATTTGCCTAGTATCAATTCCGGTTAACTCTGTTAGCTTCTCCTGTGTGATTTTTCTAAGATCACGGATTTCCACAATGCGTTTTCCAATTTTGACTAAATACTCTTGATCCCGATATTGTTTTCCCACAACGCAAAATCCACATATTATTGAAAAAATATTAGGACTTATTTGTCCTTTTGTTTTAGAGTTATTATATTTGATTAATTAATAAAGAGTTATAAATAAGAGTTTTGCAGCTCCACATCTCAGGCCGTTGATGCAAAACAGTAGATTTATAGCCCATTCTTGTGTAGTTTATGCTATTTTAGCATTTCTAAATGAGAGTGGGTTTCTGCTGTAATTCCATATCAACGTAAGGCCTGAGAAACTTTAAGGAGCTATGGTAGGTAGAAGCCCACTTTTATATTTTACCCCAACAAGACTCGTAGAACCATACGAGTATGATGAATAAACCAATTACAATTGCAGGGAAACCACTTTCGCAGTTTTACAAACTGCCTTTTGAAAAAGGGAGCAGGGTATTAAGGTTAGAGGTGCTTGAACTGCACAGCACATTTAAGGTGCGTAAAAACCCTAACCTGATAGAAAAAAAAATGCTTTCTTTTAAGCAGGGTTTGTTAACTGTTAATGTTAAATTGGAAAATGAGGCTCCAGAAAGGGTTTACATTCGGGTAGCATACGATCATCTGCTGGTGAGCTGTAGTGTAGATACTGATGAAACGTACCTGGGGCGTTATGCTTACCACACCTTGCGGGCCATGCTGTGGACGGGCTGCCTTGATTTTAAGGAATATTACTGGCCCGAATGTTTTGGGGTGAATACCGAGCGATCTAAATATGTAGATCTTATTAAGAAACCTAACGGACCGCAGATTAGATTAAAGAAAAAGTTTATCGGTTTATTTAGGCCTGGTGATTATTTTCCGGAGGTTAAGGAGCGGGTGCTTGTGCCGCGGGCAACAGGGGCTAAACACACCGTTGCTGATTTGGCACCGATGGGTGTTGGCTATTGTTTTGCCAATACAGATCTGCAGAATTTCCACAGCAACCATTATCCTTTTCTTATTCCTTATGTTTATGCTGCCACTGCTTACCTGAAAACGGTAAAATCGTACAAAAGTTTCGTGTTTAATGCGCAAGATGTGGAGGGGATAAATGTATCGGCACAACAGCAAGAGCTGAACAGCATTTGCTTTGCCATGAAGCAGCTAGCTTCAATACGTTTCAGTGCATACACTGCGCTACCCGAAACCGTGGCCGAAATTAGCAGGATTAATGAGGCTAACCACCTCGAAATTTTTAAGCTATGGAACATGGCCTTACCATTATTGGTACAGCAACCTTTTACGCATTACCTATATACGTATGGCATGCGGAATGTTGCGGGCAAACCAGTAAGGAGGGATATGAAATTGGCTTTTTTCTCGATTGATATTCCTGTTTTAAGCTTTGTATTAAGGGATAAGGGAGATTATTACGAACTGCAGCTTAGGCTTAAGGTGAAAGGGAAGCTGTTGAAATTAAGTAACGATAGCTTTGGGCTGTTTTTGGTTTGCGATCGGGTTAAAACGTATTTGTGGTATTTGCTTGGATCGGAAATGGATTATAGATTGGTGTGGTTCTTTAGTAAGGTAAATTTTAGGGTACAGGTACCGAAAGGGTATTATAAAGCGCATTTTGAGAGGTATGTTGAGGGGATTGAGCGGTGTTATGTGGTTAAGAGGGTTTAATGGCGGGTGTTTGGTTTTTGCAGTATCTCTAATACGGTCGTCATTCCCGCGCAGGCGGGAACCTTAAAGCGGTCGCTATTCTTTACCTCAGGCTCGGGGCTTGCCTCGGCTCACCGCCGCCGAGGGGCTCTTACTTTTGGCTTGATCCAAAAGTAACAAAAGATCAAGGCTTGGAACTGATGTCGGATAAGCTAGTCGAAACTTTATTTGCAACAGCGGCTAGGAACGAAGAAAAATCGTTCTTGCCTCTGTTTTGGTTCTTCGGGTCAGGGAAAGATTGTGCACAAGTTTCAACTGCTTCTCCTTCCATCATTTCCTAGGCCGGATAGCAGGGTGCAGATCGCATGGTGCACACTGCAGGGTGCGGTAATTTGTTTTTTAGTCCTTTCCCTTTCAGGGGAAAGGTGCCGATAGGCGGATAGGGGTTTAAGGCGCTCGCTATTATACGGTCGTCATTCCCGCGCAGGCGGGAACCTTAAAGCGGTCGCTATTCTTTGCCGCTGGCTCAGGCTTGCCTCGGCTCACCGCCGCCGAGGGGCTCTTACTTTTGGCTTGATCCAAAAGTAACAAACCTGAGCGCAGCGAAAGCATGCCTACCTTTAAAACAACAAACACTAAGGCATAACTGAAAGGCTTGGAACTGATGTCGGATAAATTCGTCAAAGCTTTTTTAGTCGTCAGCACAAGCCCCCGATGAAGGATTGGGGAGGGCGTGCTGCCTCTGGTTAGTGGTAGGTTGAGAGGAGGTGCTAAAGCTTTAACGTTTTCTCCTTCCATCATTTCCTAGGCCGGATAGCATGGTGCGAATAGCAAGGGGCATATTGCAGGGTGCGGTAATTTGTTTTTTAGTCCTTTCCCTTTCAGGGAAAAGGTGCCGATAGGCGGATAGGGGGCTAAGGCGCTCGCTATAATACGGTCGTCATTCTCGCGCATGCGGGAATCTTAAAGCACTTGTTATGTTGTTGACATTGCACTGTTTTGCCCTTCGCGCAGTCTTGCCTCGGCTCACCGCCGCCGAGTGGCTCTTACTTTTTCCTTGATGAAAAAGTAACAAACCTGAGCGCAGCGAAAGCATGCCTACCTTTAAAACAACAAACACTAAGGCATAACTGAAAGGCTTGGAACTGATGTCGGATAAATTCGTTAAAGCTTTTTGGGTCGCCAGCACAAGTCCCCGATGAAGGATCGGGGAGAGCGTGCTGCCTCGGGGTAGTGGTAGGTTGAAAGGAGGTGCTAAAGCTTTAACGTTTTCTCCTTCCATCATTTCCTAGGCCGGATAGCGAGGTGCAGATAGCATGGCGCACACTGCAGGGGGAGGTAATTTGTCTTTTAGCCCTTTCCCTTTCAGGGGAAAGGTGCCGCTAGGCGGATAGGGGTTTAAGGCGCTCGCTATAATACGGTCGTCATTGCGAGGCACGAAGCAATCTTAATGCGCTTGCTATTTTTTTCTTACCCCTTGCTGGGGCTTGCCTCGGCTCACCGCCGCCGAGGGGGCTCTTTCTTTTGGCTTGGCCCAAAAGAAACAAAAACCCAAGGCTTGCATCTTTTCTTGTAAAAACCTACGGAAATCTTTATTGCGGCAGTATCGAGGCTCTTACCCTGGCTTATCCCATCGCACCCGCTTGATCCTGCCTTGGGCTGTGGGGTTATGAGGGGAAGTGCACAGATTTCCGTGCTTTTTCCTGCGAAAATCTGCTAGGCCGTATAGCAGGGTGCAGATCGCATGGGGCATATTGCAGGGTGCGGTAGTTTGTTTTTTAGTCCTTTCCCTTTCAGGGGAAAGGTGCCGTTAGGCGGATAGGGGTTTAAGGCGCTAAAATTAACGCTTGTAATCGCGTTCTTTGCGAAAAACTTTGCACCCTTTGCGGTTAAATATTAGCTTAATCTTTACAACGAATCTAAAAAATCTAAATACAAAGGAACGCTTTCTTCTATCCATTTTTTCGACGTGTTATGCTCCATTCCATAATATGCAAATGGGGGTTGGTAATCGGCTTTTACATATTGGAAGGAGAGTTCGTACGGACGGGTTAATTCTGCTAATGTATATTTATATTTTTCTGATGGACGCAGTTCGTGTTCTTCAACGCCTAATGAAATGGCCAGGGCAATTTTCTTTCCAGACAATTTATAACCGCTTTTGCTGCCATAAGCCCATCCATGAGTAAGTACTTCATCCATCCATTTTTTTAAAAGTGAGGGGCAATTGAACCAATAATAGGGGAATTGGAATACGATTTTATCATGTTGTTCAACCAGCTTTTGTTCTGCCAATACATCAATTTTTTCATCTGGATAGGCCTCATACAGTTGATGGACTACATATTTATCGGGGTATTTATTTAATTCTTCAATCCACCGTTTGTTGATTGCGGAACTTTTAATATCGGGATGGGTTACAACGATTAGTGTTTTCATTTTTACGGATTTTGATGATTATAAAGCGCAAAAATAGATGCATAACCGCTTATTTTGTAAATTAGCAACCAATTGTAAGGTACTATAAAAAATGTAAGCATGTCTAAAATCAAGGAAACCTCAACCAACTACGCAAACAAACAAGCTCTAGCTGATGAGTGTTTAGAAGTTTATACGGCCAACATTATTGGCGGTCAATGGGCTTTAGCGATCTGTTCGTGGTTAATGAACGGTAAACTCAGATTTGGAGAGTTAAAAAAAAATCTGCCCAATATTACCGAGCGAATGCTCACCTTACAGCTACGTAAATTAGAGGCAGCTAAAATTGTTAAGCGAACCATATACGCCGAGGTTCCGCTACGGGTGGAATACGAACTAACCGAAATTGGCCTCGAATTGAGGCCAATCATTAATGCACTCGAAAGTTGGGGTGTAAAACATAAAAGTCTGTTAGGGGAGTAGCTCGCCTGGTTTATTTAAGGTCAGCATCCAAAACTTAATGCTTATCTCTTTTATTCGAAGCGCATACCCCGAGGGGTGAAGCGGAAGGTTGAGAACGATAGGCGGATAGGGGTTTAAGGCGCTTGCTATAAAACGGTCGTCATTGCGAGGTACGAAGCAATCTTAATGCGCTCGCTATTTTCTTGGCCCTTGCTCAGGCTTGCCTCGGCTCACCGCCGCCGAGGGGCTCTTACTTTTTCCTTGATGAAAAAGTAACAAAAAATCAAGGCTCGCATCTTTTCTTGTAAAAACCTACGGAAATCTTAATCGCGGCAGCATCGAGGCTCTTACCCTTGCTTATTCCTAACGCTCCCGCTTTGATCCTGCCTTGGGCTGTGGGGTAATGAGGGGAGGTACAAAGATTTCCGTGCTTTTTCCGGCGAAAATCTGCTAGGCCGGATAGCATGGTGCGGATAGCATGGGGCAGTGGACTTATTGCGTTCTTTCAATCGCGGTCAATTCATCATCGTTGTATTTTTCTCTGGTTTTTTGTCATCCTGAGCGGAGTCGAAGGACCTTCTTCCATCATCTGCTAGGCCGGATAGCAGGGAGCATATTGCAGGGTGCGGTAATTTGTTTTTTAGTCCTTTCCCTTTCGGGGGGAAGGTGCCGATAGGCGGATAGGGGTTCTGTGCCCCTCTGTGTTTTACTTTGTGTCCTCTGTGGTTAAATTGCCTTCTGTGGTTAACCCTTTAGCTTTCACCGATTTCAAAAACACAAACCCCACCACGCCCGATAGGATCGAAGCCGTTAAAATTGCAAACTTTGCTTCCGAAACATGGAGCACTTCGCTAAAAGAGAGCAGCGCAATAAAGATCGACATGGTAAAACCGATCCCCGCCAGCATACCCAGGCCTAAGATGTGTTTCCAACCTGCTCCGGTGGGTAAATCGGCCCATTTCAGTTTCACGGCTAACCAGCTGAAAAAGGTTACGCCAATGGTTTTACCCACGAATAAACCTACGATAATGCCCAGTCCGAGAGGGGAAACCAGTCCGGCGAGCATTTCTTTTTGAAAAGTGATATTGGTATTGGCTAATGCAAAAATGGGCATAATGATGTAGTTTACCGGCGTGGTTAAAAAATGTTCCAGTTTTTCAAGTGGCGATTCTTCATCCGTTTCGTTAGTAGGGATGGTGAAAGCCAACAGTACCCCTGCAATGGTGGCATGGATGCCAGAGTGGTGAATGAAATACCAAAGGAATATGCTTGGAATGAGGTAAAATGCCAGTTTCTTTACGCCGAAATAATTCATCAGTCCTAAAAGAACAAGGATGCCTCCGGCCATGGCCAGGTATTCGAAATGAATCTGGTTAGTATAAAAGATTGCGATGACCAGGATGGCACCAAGATCATCGACAATGGCTAAAGCGGCCAGGAATATTTTTAAACTGGTGGGTACACTTTTACCGAGCATGGCAATAATGGCAAGGGCAAAGGCGATATCGGTTGCCATGGGGATGCCCCAGCCTGATGCCGAGCTTTCTCCTTTGTTAAACAGGCTATAAATTAAGGCAGGGACGAGCATGCCGCCGAGCGCTGCAATTACGGGTAAGGCTGCGCTTTTAACGGAAGATAATTCTCCTTCGAGCAGTTCGCGTTTGATTTCGAGCCCTACGAGCAGGAAAAATATAGCCATTAAGGCGTCGTTTATCCAGGCTAAAATGCTGTAGTTCACTTCACCAAAGCCTAATTTGATTGCTAAAAATGCTTCGAAACTTTCTTTTGAAGCGGTGTTGGCGATGAGTAAGGAAATTGCCACGCAGATCAACAATAAAAAACCACCTACTTGTCCGGAGCGAAAGAAACGCTGAAATACTTCTAGATTGATTAGTTTAGCCATAGGGGTAAAAATAGTGAAATAAGGGGGAAAGGGGGTGGTTTTTGTGAGGAAATTTGTTATTTAACGTGGTCGTCATTCCCGCGTATGCGGGAACCTTAAAGCAGTCGCTATTCTTGCCCTTCGCGCGGGCTTGCCTCGGCTCACCGCCGCCGAGGGGCTCTTTCTTTTCTCTTGATAGAAAAGAAACAAAAGATCAAGGCTTGGAACTGATGTCGGATAAATTCGTCAAAGCTTTTTTGGTCGCCAGCACAAGCCCCCGATGAAGAATCGGGGAGGGCGTGCTGCCTCGGGGTAGTGGTAGGTTGAAAGGAAGTGCTAAAGCTTTAACGTTTTCTCCTTCCATCATTTCCTATGCCGGATAGCAGGGAGCAGATCGCATGGTGCACACTGCAGAGTGCGGTAATTTGTCTTTTAGCCCTTTCCCTTTCAGGGGAAAGGTGCCGATAGGCGGATAGGGGGCTAGACGCTCGCTATAACACAGTTCAAAGATTTCTCCATTTCGCTATGCTCCAGTCGAAATGACGATAATTCTTCTAAAATAAAAAGCTGCAGATCCTTCGGTCTGCAGCTTTTCGTTTTGTTGCATTAAGATCCCCGCATGCGCGAGGATGACGACAGTCGCTTTAATTAAGGTTTCTTGCCAATATTTACCCTGATATTCACTTCAAAATCGCCATCGGTATAACCACTAATTGCGGAAGTTGCGGTGTTGTAATAAGCCATAAAATAAAAGGTCGATTTGTAGTTCATGCCGAAACCAAAGGTGGCGTTTTGGGTATTGTGGTACATGGCCATTGCGTATAACTTATCGTTAGCAAAATTTGCATTTAAACCGGCATCCCATAGGTTATCGTAATTTTTAATACCCCTGAAAACACCTTTGGGTTCGAGGCTGATTCCGTTTATACCTGATCCCAGCATGAACTTATAACTCACCGCCGAATAAAACGTGGGTTTGTCGGCAAAGTTTAAATCGTCTTTTCTGAAAACGGAACGCATGTTCGGTACGGCACCTTCAACGGTTAATCCCTTCGAGGTATAAGAGATCCCGAAATCGCCATCTACATAATAACCGCGATCGTTAAAACGGGCGATGGAAGGGTCGTTAATATCGCTGTTTCTTACGCTGCTTAAATCCAGTTTATCCTGACTGGCACCAAAAGAGATTCCGAAGTTTAATTTCTGGTCGTCGCTGTTTAGCGGAAGGTGATAAGCAAAGGTTCCAACGGCTTTAGTGCGTTGGATACCACCCGATTTCTCGTTGTAGATGTTTACGCCCCAACCCACTTTGTTCACCTGTTGATCTAAGGTTACACTCTGGGTAATGGGGGCACCTGGAATGTTAGACCATTGCTTGCGGAAACTTCCGTTGATGTTAAAACCTTCGTTTATACCAGCCATTGAGGGGTTAACAAGGTAACGGTTCTGAAAATATTGTGCATTGAGTGGAAGGATCTGCGCTTTAACCGAACCTAAAAATAATGTGCCTGCAGCAAATAGAAACGTTACGCGACGCATTTGCTTTATGTTTTTTGTAATTGCTCTCATGTCTGTAATTAGTCTCTAATGATGTTGATATAACCTTTAAAAGTACCTGTGCTGTTACCCAAATCGATGATGTAGTAATAGGTACCCTCGCTTAACGGACTGCCGTTTATGGTTCCGTCCCAATCGTTGGCATAGGTATGTTTGGTGTATAAAATCCGTCCGGCCTTATCAAATATCTTCAAGGTATTGTTTGGATAATAATCGATGTTCTTCACGATGAATTTATCGTTATAACCATCGCCATTAGGCGTAACTACAGTACTGGCTTCTAGTTTATAATCGTCCATTACGGTAATGGCAATGCTTTGATCGCTCACACAGCCACTTGCATTGCTTACGATTACTTTATAGGTGCCGCTTTGTTTCGGTCGGATGGTAAGCGCTGAAGTGCTTTGTCCGCTAACGATATCCGAGCCTGTCCAGCTGTATTGCGTACCGCCGGTAGCCGTTAAAACGATGGCATCGCCTTTAGAAATCGATAAACCTTTGTTGCTGCTGATAGAAACTACAGGTAAAGCGTTTACCGTTACCGTGGCTGTTCCGGTTTGCGTTTGGGTAGCATAGGCATCGGTCACGCTTACTAAATTGTAGGTAAATGTACCTGTTGCGCTGGTTGGCACACTAACCGTTGCAGTAGTTGAGCTTGTGCTTACCGTACGGTTACTGCCGCCATTTACCGTATAAGTAAAGGTATAAGGTGCTGTGCCGACTGAACCTGTGAAGGTAATATTTGGTGATGAACCGAAGTTACATACGGATGTATTGCCTGCAATGGTGGCTACTGGTAAAGGACGAACTGTTACCGTGGTTGAAACATTTTGTGCCTGTGCACTAAAAGCATCGGCAATGTTGGTGATGGTGTAAACGAATGTGCCCACCACATTGGTTGGTGCCGTTACTGTTGCGGTATTGCTTGTTGCCCTCAACGTTTGGCTGTTACCGCCATTGATATTATAAGTGAATGTAAAGGGGGCTGTACCTGCAGTTGCCCTAAAGGTAATAACCGGAGCAGTGGCGTTTTGTGGAACAGCAACACTGGCACTTATTGCGGCAACCGGTTTGGCGTTTATATGAAGATTGGCAGCATTGTAGTTGATGGTGTAATTGCTACTTAAAGCCAGCGTTCCCTGCTGAATGGCATAATCGCCTGCGGTTTCGCCCGGCACACGGCTTAATGCTCCTGTAAAAGCATCGGTGCCGATTAATGCAGGGCTGGAAACATAGGTAAATGCGGGATCAGCTGTTCCTTCTAGCTTGGTTTTGGCATCTGCCGTTACCGTAATGCCTTTAGGGGCAATGGTTAATACCTGTTGTTTGGCAACTGCCGGGTTAAAGAAAGTATCGCCAGGTTGATTGGCTGTAATGGTTACCGTACCTGCTTTTACAATGTGGATATCGTTATTGCTGATGGTGGCAATATTGGTATCGCTACTGGTATATTCGATGTTAATGGCCGTATTGTCGCTCGTAGCCCCTGCAACCAAATCAGGGTCGCCATAAGTAGCGGTTCTGGTAGCGGTAAAGGTAATGTTCTGGTCTTTCTTAACGGTTGCATCATCCCTGGTGTACCAGATGGGGGAGGTAATGATCCGGCTTCCGTCTGCCTCTACAATATCAGCATAATAATAGCCTGTGGCCAGGTTGGCCAGGGCATTGTCGGTATAGGTTAAACTTGCGGTTGCACTGGTGGTTAATTCTACCGGGTTGATGCCGCTTCCAGGTGTTCCGTATAAAATTTTAATACTTGTTACCGCACTTGTAGTAATCGAACTCACCGAGAGCTGTGGCGCACCAGCGGTTTTAAAGACACTGCCTACCGGTTGTTTGTTGATGGTGAATACGACTTTCGCGGCCGAATCTTCAGAAGCGTAAAAACGCATCTTTTTAATGGCATCCAATAAATCGTTCTCGGTAAGGGCAGGAGCCAATACCACCAACCGCGCACGGGTGTGTTTACCAAAGGTTAAATTGTGGTTATCATGATCGATGGTTGCACCAAGGTGATAACCCTTAGCCAGCATGCGGTTATAATAGCTTAAATAACTCATTGAGCTGGCGGGATCGGAATAGGTAACATTGGTCGAAAATGCAGGACCACTTTCTAAGGCCGCACCTACAATAGCACTATCTGCACTTAAATCGTAAGTTGCAGAGATGTTATTGTAATCTGTTGTATTGGGGTGAGCCAAAGTAGCTACGGCATTTAAACCATGGCGGTTAATGATCCTGAATAAACCCGCTGGCCCAGTATAAGTGCTTTTAGGTACATAAATCTGGTTTTCGCCGGGCTCCCAGCCGATCAGTGAATCGATACCGTACACAATTACGTGTCCGCCGCCACTGATTACGCCCCACTCCATACCGTGCAAAGCAACAAAAGTAGAAGTGGTTGCATTTTTGGCTGCAATGATACCCGGTTGCCAGTTGGCTAAAGACATGCCGGCCTGTGTATGGTTATGCTCTGATATCCCAAGGAAATCGAGGTTCATCGCCGTTTTGGCAAAAGCATAATCATCCTCTGGTTTTTTTGTTAAATCGTCTTTGTTTCCGTCAGAATAACTGCTGTGACTGTGTAAGTTACCATAATAGAAATTGAGTTTGTTTACATCAAGGATGCCGGTTTTAAAGTTTCCTAAAAGCGGCTGTGTGGTTAAATATAAAGGGCCACCGCTGCAGGCACTGTTTACCGCATAAGTGAAAAAGTAATAATTGGTGTTCTGGGTTAAACCATTTCTGATAAATGAAGTGCCCGTTCCTCTTTTCACCACGATACCACCACCTAAAGCATCGCCTACATTATAAACCGTTTGGTTTACCGGTGCTGCGGTTAAGGTGTTGCTGGTACTCATCACCACCAGGTATTCATCAGTTGCGCTGGCGGCGGTGAAAGAAGCCTGGATAAAGTTATAGTTGGAAGAAGTAATGGTAAAACCCGTAGGCTGTGCCGTTGGAGTGGCACAAGGCAATAAGGTTTTAGTAGTTTGTGCTGCGGTTAAAATATTGGTGGTTAAATATTTCGGTCCGCCGGTACAAGAAAGATTGTTTAATGGAACAATAAAATAGTTATAATTAGTAGAACTGTTTAAATTGTTATCGGTAAAAGTATTGCTCACAATTTTATTGATTACCGTGCCTCCACCAAAAGAAGAACCAATGGCATAAGCGGTACCATCAACCGGAAGTGCGCTTAAGGTGGCATTTAAACTTCTGATGATTAGGTATTCGTTGGCATCGGCCGATTTAGTGAAAGTAGCGGTGATGCTGCCTGTGGTTACGGCGCTAAAAACCAAAGCGGTCGCGGGGCTGCCTGGTGCGGCGCAGGCAGGTAAGTTAGGTGGAAAATGTACACCCAATCTATTGGCATCGTCATCATCAATGGCATTTTGGACGGTGGCCAATGGTGTTCTGGTCCAATCGTCGTCTACATAAGTTGGGCTAGGGGCCGTTACATTCAAACTTCTTACATAAGAAACATCTTTAGCGTTAACACCCTGACCGAAGGCATCGATAATGTTGTTATTGGCATCTAAAAGGGCCACACCATCGTTACCGTTAAAGTTGATTACGGTGTTGCTGTTTAATATGGCACTGGCAGGACTTAGGTAAGGTACTTCAGTATTGCTGTTACCCGTATTGCCCAAAAGTACGGAGCCGTGGGCCGGGATGGTGAAGTTTAAATTTACTGTTTGCGAAGGTGTACCCGTGATGTTGATGTTACCCGCATCGCCCGAAATATTGTATAAAGCTAATTTTAACTGTGGTGATGCAGTATTGATCGGGGCATTGCTCAGGTTGGTTAATTCGATCCACTTGTTTACAGAGGTGCCTTCGTAATATTGACTGATGATTACGGGTGCGCTTACCAAAGGAGGATTGGCCGTGGTAGCATCAACCGTGGCAACTGTGGTTTGTAAATTGCCTGCTGCATCCTGTGCCACAACATATAAGGTATAACCGGTACCGATTGTTAAACCGGTGATGGATGCACTGGCATCGGTGTTGGCCGTATTGGCAAATGATCCCGATTTTAAAGCTGCAGATCCGCTTCCATCCTGTGCGGCTTTCACCTGTGCAGGTGTTGGGGCAGTACCGCCAGTAAGCGCTAGCACATAATAAGTGGTACCTGCTTCGTTAATGTTGTTTGCAAAAACTACCGAGGTAGTGGTAACCGTTGTTGTTTTGGGGTAAGTGGCTGCCGTTACCGGTGGGGTAACGTCGCCTACAATACCAGTACCTGTAAGGGCAACATTTATAAGATTTGCTCCGGTACTCGAAATTTGGACGTTGCTTGAAGATGGGCCAGTAACCGTTGGACTATAGCGTACGTAAACCGTTGGCGAAGCCGAAACTTCGGCAACACTGTAGGCTACAGTTGTGCTGAAAGTGCTATTATCTTTGGATACTGTAAAAGGTAAAGTTGTGCTAACGTTGGTATTTGCTGTGGTATTGCTGCCGCTTAGGGTGAAGCTCTGCGCAGTAGAATTTGTTGCAATACTTTGGTTGCCAAATGCCAAACTGGTTGGCGATGCTGATAAAACCGGTGTAGTGGACCCACCGCTTTTCGGTGTGATGCTAAAATTGTCGATCGTGTAAATACCGTCGCTTCCTGAATCATCAGTATCTGTCCAACGGATATAAAGTGTGGTACCATTTGTCCAGGTAATGGCGGTGATACTTCCCGAAATAGCCGTTTGATTTGCAGGTAGGTTTCCATCAATACCAGCCGCTGCGGTAGTTGTGGTTAACTTTTCGTTAAGGTCCATGCTACTAAGTGGTAGCCAGGTGGCCGATGCATCGGCAATGCTTGTGGCATTGAAACTGTATTCGAAATTTAGTTTTTCGTTAACCGTTGCTGTTGAGCCGCTTCTCCACTGTTCCATCACACCCGATAAATCGATTGAAGTGACAGTTGCGCCGGTGTTATTCTGGAATCCGGCACCAAATCTTGGTACCAACGAACCAGAAGCCAGACTTCCTAACGATCGGTCAGCCGCTCCGGCTGTTCCTGTGTTGTAGGCAGCACCGGCATTTGACGAAGCGGTGTAAACCGTTAATGTTAAGGCTGAACCAACGGCTACGCCGCTTGTGCCACTGGCTTTAACGGCGCTCCATCCGGCAACTGTTGAAGTTCCGGTTGCAGTCATGCCATCAAAATTTTCTAATCTAGCTGTATTTATTGTCGTTAGTGAGACTTGGGCAGATAAATAATTGGAGAAAATCAGAAAAAATAAAATGAGAAGTAAAGGTCTTTTCATATAATAAGTTTTGTTTACAACAAATGTATATGCAAAAGCCTTATAATCAGATTAACTTAATGTTAATTTGGGCGATTGTGGAAAAATAAACATAATAAGGAATAATTTTTTGATTGGGATGACGTTGATATGCTTTTTTTTGGCGTTTTGGTTTAAAGATTCGACTTACTATCATTGACAGATACTAAAAATCGGCAACATCTCGACCGGAGCGATTGATACGGCAGTAACTTGGTCATTTTTGCTGCTAAATAATTTTCTATCATCCTGAGGCACGAAGGATCTTTTGCCGAAAGATTCTTCACTGCGTTCAGAATGACAATTGTAGGTTTTGCCCTAGGCTTGGGCTTGCCTCGGCTCACCGCTATAATACGGTCGTCATTCCCGCGCAGGCGGGAACCTTAAAGCGGTCGCTATGTTGTTGCCCTCCACGCTGTCTTGCCTCGGCTCACCGCCGCCGAAGGGGCTCTTTCTTTTGGCTTGGCCCAAAAGAAACAAAAACCCAAGGCTGGGAACTGATGTCGGATAAATTCGTTAAAGCTTTTTTGGTCGCCAGCACAAGCCCCCGATGAAGGATCGGGGAGGGCGTGCTGCCTCGGGGTAGTGGATGGTTGAAAGGAGGTGCAAAAGCTTTAACGTTTTCTCCTTCCATCATTTCCGAGGCCGGATAGCATGATGCAGATCACCTGGAGCACATTGCAGGGTGCGGTAATTTGTTCTTTTAGTCCAATCCCTTCGGGTGAAAGGCGCCGATAGGCGGATAGGTGTTTAAGGCGTTCGCTATAATACGATCGTCATTCCCGCGCAGGCGGGAACCTTAATGCTTTGCTGTTCTGCTGTCCTTTTCTATTTTGCCCCTTGCTCGGGCTTGCCTCGGCTCACCGCCGCCGAGGGGCTCTTACTTTTGGCTTGGCCCAAAAGTAACAAAAACCCAAGGCTCGCATCCTTTCTTGTAAAAAACTACGGAAATCTTAATTGCGGCAGTATCGAGGCTCTTACCTTGGCTTATCCCATCGCACCCGCTTGATCCTGCCTTGGCTTGTGGGTTAATGATGGGGAGTGCGCAGATTTCCGTGCTTTTTCCTGCGAAAATCTGCCAGGCCGGATAGCATGATGCAGATCGCATGGCGCACATTGCAGGGCGCGATAATTTGTTTTTTTAGCCCTTTCACTTTCAGGGGAAAGGTGCCGATAGGCGGATAGGGGTTTAAGGCGCTCGCTATAATACGATCGTCATTGCGAGGAGGAACGACGAAGCAATCTTAATGCGCTCGCTAGGAATTGTGCGCCATTTTATTTTGCTTTGTCATCCTGAGGCACGAAGGATCTTTTACTGAAAGATTCTTCACTGCGTTCAGAATGACAATTGTAGGTTTGCCCTAGGCTTGGGCTTGCCTCGGTTAGCCACCGAAGGGCTTTTACTTTTTCCTTGATGAAAAAGTAACAAACCTGAGCACAGCGAAAGCATGCCTGCCGTTAAAAACAACAAACGCAAAGGCATAACTGAAAGGCTTACATCTTTTCTTGTAAAAACCTACGGAAATCTTTATTGCGGCAGTATCCAGGCTATTACCCCTTGCTAATCCTAGCGCACCCGCTTGATCCTGCCTTGGCTTGCGGGTTAATGATGGGGAGTGCGCAGATTTCCGTGCTTTTTCCTGCGAAAATCTGCCAGGCCGGATAGCATGATGCAGATCGCATGAAGTACATTGCAGGGTGCGGTAATTTGTTCTTTTAGTCCAATCCCTTCGGGTGAAAGTTGCCGATAGGCGGATAGGGGTAAGGTGCTCGCTATAGTCGCTCGCATCCGATAGCTATCGGATCCCGCGCAGGTGGGAATCGCTACAAATACTCTTCAATATTTCCTTTACCCTCACGGATCACCTCGAACTCGCCTGTGGTACAATCGATTACTGTAGAGGCATCGTTATCGCCGTAACCGCCGTCGATTACCAGATCAACCAGGTCTTCATATTTTTCGTGGATCAATTCCGGGTCGGTAGAATATTCGATTACATCATCGTCATCCTTTATTGAAGTAGATAGGATGGGGTTACCCAATTCTTTTACAATACAACGGGCAATGTTGTTATCGGGTACACGGATACCCACTGTTTTTTTATTGGAACTTAATAATTTGGGTACGTTGTTGTTCGCATTAAAAATAAAGGTAAACGGACCCGGTAGTGCTTTTTTTAACACCCTGAAAGTGGTATTGTCAATTGGTTTAATATAATCGGAAATGTGTTTTAAATCGTGACAGATGAAAGAGAAATTGGCCTTCTCAGGTTTGATACCACGTATTCTGCAGATTTTTTCGATCGCTTTCGGGTTGGTGATATCGCAGCCCAAACCATAAATGGTATCGGTTGGATAGATGATCAAACCACCTTTCTTCAACACTTCAACAACTTGTTCAATGGCTCTTTCGTTCGGGTTTTCTGGATAGATCTTAATAAGCATAGCGTAAAAATAACAAATTAATGGTGTCAGTTGTTTAATAATCCTAATCTTTGTACCAACAAAACATACGCTAATCTATTATTATGAGAAAAGCTTTCGTTGCGATTGCCGCATTTTTAATTGCCCTAACCATTATGCTGGGCCTTTACCATCCGTTTTTATGGTGGACATTCATCTTCACTGGTCCTTTTGTAATTCTTGGTATTTACGATTTGTATCAGCCCAAGCATAGTATTGTAAGAAATTACCCGGTTTTTGGCCGTTTAAGGTACTTTATGGAAGAATTGAGGCCAAAAGTTTACCAGTACTTTGTAGAAAGTGATACCAACGGTACGCCTTATAACAGGTTAAACCGCTCATTAATTTATCAACGCGCTAAAAAGGATAACGATACCATTCCATTCGGAACGCAGTTAAATGTTTACGATAATGGCTACGAATGGTTAAGCCATAGTATTGCCGCCATTTCTCACCACGAATTAAATTTGGATCCACGTGTTATCGTTGGTGGACCAGATTGTAAAAAACCTTACTCTGCGAGTATTTATAATATATCGGCCATGAGTTTTGGCTCCTTAAGTCAGAATGCTATTCTGGCTTTAAACGGTGGTGCTAAAATGGGCAATTTTGCACACAATACCGGTGAAGGTGGAATCAGCGATTATCACCGTCAGCCAGGAGGCGATTTAATCTGGCAGATTGGTACCGGTTATTTCGGTTGCCGTAATGGCGATGGTACCTTTAATTACGATGCTTATGCAGAAAGGGCAAAAACCGACCAGGTAAAAATGATCGAAATTAAACTTTCACAAGGTGCTAAACCTGGGCATGGTGGTATGCTGCCTGCAAAAAAGGTAACGCCAGAGGTAGCCAGGATCCGTTTAGTGCCCGAAGGTAAAGATGTATTGTCGCCACCTGCTCACTCGGCATTTAATACCCCGATCGGTCTGTTGGAGTTTGTGAAGAAACTCCGCGATTTATCGGATGGTAAACCAGTAGGATTTAAACTTTGTATCGGTCGTAAAAGCGAATTTTACGCCATTTGTAAAGCCATGGTAGAAACCGGTATTTATCCTGATTTTATTACCGTTGATGGTGGTGAGGGCGGAACAGGTGCTGCTCCACAGGAATTTTCGAATTCGGTAGGCATGCCATTGCGCGAAGGTGTGGCTTTTGTGTACGATGTTTTGAATGGTTTTGATCTGAAAAAACACATTAAAATTATCGCCTCGGGTAAAGTGGCAACAGGTTTCGATCTGGTTAAAAATATCGCCCTGGGTGCCGATATGTGTAATGCTGCCCGTGGAATGATGTTCGCTTTAGGCTGTATTCAGGCTTTAGAATGTAACAGCAATACCTGCCCAACAGGCGTAGCTACACAAGATCAGAGTTTAATGAAAGGTCTTGTGGTAGAAGATAAAACCGTTCGGGTTAAAAACTTCCACAACTTAACCGTGGCCAGTGCTGTAGAATTATTGGGCGCTGCGGGTTTAAGAGAAACGCATCAATTAAGCAGGGCGTATATCAACAGGCGGGTGAGTCCGAGTGTAATGCAGAGTTATTTAGAGAGTTTTCCATATATCCCGGCAGGCAGTTTGTTAAAAACGCCTTATCCAACGCGTTACGAACTGGGCATGGCGCTGAGCACTTCGGCCAGTTTTGCCCCAACCGATTATAAGGTTTCGGCGGTAGATTATGCACATGCCAATCCGTACGGAGATAGTATGCATGATGACGGGCGATAAATCTGGGGATGACTTCCGAAGTTTTAATAGGTTGAGCGTCGGCAGAACTTCGTAAATCTAGCATATGGCAACTCATTAGTTTTTTGGAAAGCAAGGGCAGTGGTATTTAGGCTTGTTTAGTCCTGCTTTTTGCTTCTGCCGATGAAAAATCGGTATCCGCGTCAATCAGGTTTAGGTGGCCAGAAATGAAGAGGTATTAACGGGTAAATCACCAAACGTTCCTACGGAACGAAACCGCCAATTGTACAATTGGCTACCCATGAGGCGTCCCACTGGGACGATTTTTCAAAATTCTTGATTTGTTTAGCTTACATTAATTCGGTTGTGTTCACACTGTGAGGGCATCGTCATTGCGAGAAGGCTTTTTCAGCCGACGAAGAAATCTTTATAGGACGATTACTAGCATGAAAGATTGCTTCGTCGTTCCTCCTCGCAATGACGACCCTTATATTGAAGTCTGTAAGGTGTTTTATCTCAGGGGCTTAAGAATACAAAATAGCATGATAGATACTGAAACAAGTTCAGTATGACGGGATTCGTTCCCTCGATCGTCACCCTGAGTTTATCTCAGGGTCTTAATAACGCAAAAAAAAGAAGTCAAGTTTTTAAAACTTGACTTCTTTTTTTTGCGTTATTTGTTTTCCCTAAACCCTCTTAAAACTCTGCGTTTTTCGGGAACCTTGGGAAAGCAATTACATCACGGATGTTGGTCATTCCGGTTACAAACAATACCAAACGTTCGAAACCTAAACCAAAACCCGAGTGCGGGGCTGATCCAAAACGGCGGGTATCTAAATACCACCAAAGTTCTTCCTGTGGAATGTTTAAATCTTCCATACGTTTAGTTAAACGGTCTAAACGTTCCTCACGTTGCGATCCGCCAATCATTTCGCCAATACCCGGGAATAAGATATCCATCGCTGCAACAGTTTGTCTGCCTTCAGCATCAGGCTCATTCTGGCGCATGTAGAACGATTTAATATCAGCAGGATAATCTGTTAAGATTACCGGTTTTTTAAAGTGTTTTTCTACCAGATAACGTTCGTGCTCACTTTGTAAGTCTGCACCCCATTCATCAATCAGGTATTTAAATTGTTTCTTCTGGTTTGGTTTAGAAGATTTTAAAATCCTGATCGCCTCCGTATAGGTTAAACGCTCAAATTCGTTGGCCAAGCAGAAATCCAATTTCTCCAACAAGCTAAATTCACTGCGCTCGTTCTGCGGTTTTTGTTTGTCCTCTTCGGCCAAACGGGTATTTAAGAATTCCAATTCATCCTTGCAGTTATCTAAAGCATATTTAATTACATACTTCATCATATCTTCTGCAAGCTGCATGTTGTCTTCTAAATCGGCAAAGGCAACTTCAGGCTCAATCATCCAGAACTCGGCCAGGTGACGTGTAGTATTTGAGTTTTCTGCCCTAAAAGTTGGGCCGAAAGTATAAATCTGTCCGAAAGCCATTGCTGCCAACTCGCCTTCCAATTGACCAGATACAGTTAAGTTGGTTGCACGGGCAAAGAAATCCTGCGAGAAATCTACCTTACCATCATCTGTACGTGGTGTATTGTCGAAATCTAAAGTGGTTACCTTAAACATTTCGCCGGCACCTTCTGCATCACTTGCGGTAATTACAGGCGTGTGCATGTACACAAAACCACGTTCGTTGTAGAATTGGTGAATGGCAAATGCCAAAGCATGACGTACTTTAAAAACGGCATTAAAAGTATTGGTACGGAAACGCAGGTGTGCAATTTCACGTAAAAACTCTAAACTGTGTTTTTTTGGTTGCAACGGGAATTTTTCAGGATCGCTATCACCCAAAATTTCTAAAGTTGCTGCCTTAATCTCAACGGTTTGACCTTTACCAAGCGATTCGATCAATTTACCTGTTGCAGAAATGGCTGCACCGGTAGTTATTCTTTTTAACAGCTCATCAGGTAAATTATTAAAATCGATCACAACCTGGATATTGCTCATGCAAGATCCGTCATTTAATGCAATAAACTGATTATTACGGAAAGTTCTAACCCATCCCATAACCGTTACTTCTGTGTCAAATGCTGTCGACTTTAATAAATCTTTAATTTGCTGTCTCTTAATCATATTGTTATTTGTAAAAGGCGCAAATTTAGAAAAAAACTTTATCAGTTGGCAGTTTTCAGTACACAGTTTTCAGTTTTTTAGCATTAAGCAACTACCAACTGAAAACTACCTATTGTTGTTTCAAATAAATTCTCATCCTCAAATGATTTTAATATCAAAATTAATTTTACCATATTCAATCTATATTAACTTATTTTTTAGTTGATTGTTGAATTCGTTTTAATGTTAAAGAGGCCTCATGAATAAATTTGATATTGATAAACAAACCTTAACCGACTTAAATATATTTGAGGCTTATGGCCTGGATAAAAGTGTTTTTTCTTTATTCAATTTTACTTCGACAATTAAAGGCAACGATAAACTGATCGAAATTTTCAGAACACCATCAACAGATATTAAGATAATCAATGAACGGCAGAGGGTAATAAAATATCTTTCAAACTACTCAGGCGATTTAAGTTTAGATCGTACCAATATGGATTTTGTGGAAAGCTACCTGACACAAAATTCTAAAATCAAGTCTTATTCCAGAATATCTGCATTAACTAAATTTGTACATTATTTCTTTTCTCCCAATCAGGGCTATTATTTAAAAGAGAAAGGTGTAAAAGAAATCATTTATTTGCTTAAAAAGCTGAGCGGAGTTTTTGCGGGATTGAATGATCAGGATAAACCTGAGCTGGCTAAAGAATTTGATGAAGTTGTGATTATCTTATTTAAACAAGAATTAGTTAAAAACATTGTTGAACGTAAGGAAAAGAAGATCAGCATATTCGAATTAGAAGAACTTGATTTTATTTTTAAGAAAATTGAACTGAAAACAATCAGGAAGTTTTTAGATATCATCTATCAGGTAGATGCTTATTTTTCTATTGTTCTGGCCGCCAGAAAGTTTAATTTAACCCTGCCGAATGTCAATCGTAAAGCACGTCATTTTTACATCTGTGGCGTTTTTCATCCTTTTTTAAGTAATCCTGTTGCTAATGACATTGAATTCGGAACCGAGAAGAATGTCTGCTTTCTTACGGGAAGTAACATGGCTGGAAAATCTACTTTTTTAAAGTCTGTAGGTATATCCGTTTATTTAGCGCATTTAGGGCTTCCGGTTCCTGCAAAGTACATGGAAACAGGTATTTGGCAAGGGCTAATATCGACTATAAATTTGCCCGATAACTTAAATCAGGGATATAGTCATTTTTACAATGAGGTTTTAAGGGTAAAACATGTTGCGGAGAAGATTAAAACCGCTAAAAATATTTTCGTGATTTTTGATGAGCTGTTTAGGGGTACAAATGTAAAAGACGCTTTTGATGGCTCTTTAGCTATAATTAAATCATTTTCTAAAATAGAAGATTGTTATTTCATGATTTCAACCCATATTATTGAGGTTGCCGAAATGCTGAAAGATAATAAAAACATCATGTTCAAATATCTCTTTACCGAAATGAAAGACAACAAACCTACATTTACTTATAACCTGATGGATGGGATTACCGATGAACGAATAGGGATGTGGATTATTGAAAACGAAAAAATCGATGAAATTTTAAACAGTAGAGATTTGAAATAGATCTCTACTGCTTTTATTCCTGATGATTTGAAACTGTTAACTGCCAACTGCAAACTGAAAACTGCCTACTGTTGTTGTTGCTGCTGTTGTTGCTGAATGGCTTCCATATATTGCTGATAGCTGTTTTGTGTTCTTGCAGTGGTTATTGTTCCAGATGGTTTAGTGTAATTCACTTCTTTTGGCTGGAAATAAGTTTCATTATCATTAAAATCTTCATCATTATAACCTACTGAAACGTTAACTTCCATAATATGCTCGAAACCACCTTTGTAAACCCCTTTTACAGGGGAGCAATCGGTAAAATTGCGGCCTACTGCCAGGCGTACATGGTTTTCGTTGGCAATGCAGTTATTGGTGGGGTCTAAGCCCAGCCAGCCGTACTCGGGTAAATATGCCTCGGCCCAGGCATGCGTTGCGCCTTCACCCCGCATGCCATCTCTATTGGGGCAGATGTAACCGCTCACATATCTGGCAGGAATCCCGGTTAAACGCAACATGGCTGTTAATACATGGGCGAAATCCTGACAAACACCTGCCTTGATGTTTAAAATTTCATCAATAGTAGTGTCAACTGCAGTTACCCCTTTAATGTATTCGAAATTGTTGAATACATGAGCGCAGTATTTTATTGCGGTTTGATAGGGGGTATCTTCAGCATCTTTAATCTTTAGCGCTGTTTCTTTCAGGTGGCTAATGCCCTCGAAACTTTCTTGTCGCAAGTAATCGATATATGGCACTTCGAATTTTAGAACGTTTAAACTGTTCCACTGCTCGCTGCTAAACATATCGTCTTGCGGCAATGGCTTCGGGAAGGTTTCTACACTTACTTTGGAGAAAATTTTCAGCTGGGTATGCGGTTCATTTTGGGTAAATGTGCCCACTTCATTGCCGTAATAATCGATAAAAATTTCAATTTCCGGGCTTCCGGAGATATTCAGGTCGTGTTTAACCACCTTTTGAAAATCATCCTTAATCGGAAATAAAATAATCTGATTTGCACTGTCCCGAACAGGCAATTCGTATTTATAATTGGTGATATGTTTGATTTTGAAAATTGGCATATTGGTTTTTATTATTATAGGTTACCACAGATGAAAAATCAAAAAAGGAAATAGTATCTGTGTTGATCTGTGCTCATCTGTGGTTGAAAATTTATGAATTTGCGAAATAATATTCATTTAACAGGTTTCCGATGCCGAAAAGTTCAGCTCTGATCTCTGTAAGGTAATGGTGCAGCTGCTCTTCGTTCATGGTATTTACCGAGCTATAGGTAATCATACTTTTTAAACGCCCAATTTTAAAAGATAAGTTGTTGTAATGTTCGATATTGCTTTCGCTCTTTAACCGGTTAAAATACCTTTCAATATTGTTCATGGCGTACAGTACCGACCGTGGAAAATCATTGTTGAGCATCACTAATTCGATGATGTTTTTTGCATCGAAACCTTGCCTGTAAGTTTTTAGGTATAACTCATAACCACCTAATGAGAGCAATAAATGTTTCCAGTAGGATATATCCGTCAGCAGATCTGGATTGCTGCTTATCGAGCTGAATTTAATGTCGAGAATATCGACTGACTGTATGCTTCTCTCCAGGTGTTTGCCAATATTCATAAAACTCCTGCTTTCTCCGCGCTCCATCACACTGTCGGCAGTTCCGTTGTATAACATTACCTGTTTAATCAAGACATCGAAGGCTGTAACAGGATCATCCTTTTGTACGTACCACAATAATTTCTCATCTTTTACCGCATGGTAATATTCGTTTAAACTCTGCCATAAATCTTTAGGGATATGTTCCTGAACACTCCGCGCATTTTCCCGGGCCAGGGTAACGATGTTTAAAATTGAATTTTGATTCTCGCGGTTTAACAAGAGGTATTCTATCACGGCACGGCTATCATGCTGGATATTCAATAATTCATTTTCGTCATCTGAAGAAAAAATCCTGATTACGGGCTTCCAGGTAAATTCCTGTATGGTATCTTGTGAGGAAGCATAATTTGTTTTTAACATGCGCAGCATACCATCGCTGCGCTCAACATATCTGCTTAGCCAATATAAGCTTGATGCAACTCTACTTAACATATTTCTGTATTCTAAGAAGTTAAAACCCATGTATCTTTACTGCCGCCACCCTGCGAACTGTTTACCACCAGCGAACCTTCTTTTAAAGCTACCCTGGTTAAGCCACCCGGCACAATTGAAATGCCATCTGGTCCGTTTAAAGCGAAAGGGCGAAGATCGATTCTGCGTGGAGCCAGTTTTCCGTTGATAAAACAGGGGGCAGAAGACAGGCTTATGGTAGGTTGGGCAATAAAATTGCGAGGATCTTTCAATACTTCGATTTTATATTCGTCTGTTTCCTGCTCGCTGGCAGCGTGGCCCATTAACATGCCGTATCCGCCACTTCCATTGGTTTTTTTAATGACCATCGTATTGATGTTTGCAAAAACATAGTCGAGTTCATCTTTATTGCTGAGCTGGTAGGTGGGTACATTCTTGAGTATGGGTTCTTCGTTCAGGTAATACCTGATCATATCTGGTACATAAGTATAAACGGCTTTGTCGTCGGCTACACCGTTGCCTATTGCATTAATAATGGCTACATTACCTTTGCGATAGGCACCCATTAGGCCTGCAACGCCAAGTACGCTGTTCGGATTAAAAACCAGTGGATCAAGATAGTCGTCATCTACACGGCGATAAATCACATCAACCTGCTGCAGGCCAGTAGTGGTTTTCATAAATACCTTTTGATTTTTAACCACCAGATCACGTCCTTCTACCAGTTCTACCCCCATTAAGCGGGCCAGGGTAGTGTGTTCGTAATACGCAGAATTATACATGCCCGGGCTCAACAGTACAATTGTTGGGTTAGAAACAGCTCTGGGAGAGAGGCTCATTAAATTTTTATATAATATGGCAGGGTATTCGGTTACACTTCTTACGCCGCACTGCGGAATAAGGTCGGGGAATAATCTTTTGGTAATTTCTCTGTTCTCGAGCATATAACTCACCCCAGAAGGTGTACGCAGGTTGTCTTCTAATACATAAAATGTTCCATCGTGATCTCTTATTAAGTCTATTCCGGCTATATGGATATAGATATCGTGTAATACGTTAACATTGTGCATTTCTCTTAAAAAATGCGGA
The DNA here is from genome assembly GCF_918698255.1 of Pedobacter sp. Bi27. NCBI lineage: Bacteria > Pseudomonadati > Bacteroidota > Sphingobacteriia > Sphingobacteriales > Sphingobacteriaceae > Pedobacter > Pedobacter sp. Bi27. The sequence continues at coordinate 259,078 of NZ_CAKKMW010000001.1, read as the reverse complement.
CAAGAATAAATTACATTTATGGGTACAATCTGGTCTTTTAGGATAAATTGATTGCTATAAATGTCTTTTAGAAAAAGATTAAGCGCTTTTAGGCGTTGTTTTATTCCTTTTTCTATAAAACTCCACTCTGTTGAGGTGATAATTCTTGGGATAATATCAAAAGGAAAGATTTTTTCGATCCCTTCGCCGCTATCATATACCGTAAAGGTGATACCCTGGCTCATGAACAGCTTTTTGGCCAATTCTTCCTTTTTGTTCAGGTTCTCGAGAGATTCTTTAGAGAAATTGTTGATGAAGTTTGAATAATGATCCCGGTAATGATCGCCATTTAGGAACATTTCATCATAAGTTTTGGGATGATTTAAGTAATTTTTTATAAAATCTTCTATCATTTTGCTTAAATATTTCTTTAAATTATGATTTTGTAAGGAAAAAACTAATGTTTTTGTGTTAAAAATTAATTTTTTATATGATTTATATCTATTTAGTTTGTTTTTTGTGTCTTTATTTTAGTGTTTTATCTATTTTTTATTAAAATATTTAAAATTTTTAATAAAAATACTTGCTAATATGAATAAAGTTTGTACTTTTGTAATGCTCGTTAATTATTATTATATATTTGGTTTAAAAAAAGCGCTGGCAACGGCGCTTTTTTTACAAAAAGCATTAAGACTTATTCATAATCAACATAAACTAAACATCCTAAACCAATAAGCTCCAGTTTTGCTGGAGCTTTTCTTTTTATTATCGGTTGTTAATCTCGATCCGATCGTAATCGGATGAAACATAGTAAATGGAGCGTTCTCAGAGAAAGTCGTAATCGCGAGAAGGCTTTTTTCAGCCGACGAAGCAATCTTATAACTATGGATTGTAGCGATCGTTGTAAGATTGCTTTGTCGTTCCTCCTCGCAATGACGACCCCTCGTTTGGATTCTAAGTGCATAAAAAAAGCTATCCTGATTTAATCGGGATAGCTTTTCAATATATGTTTTGTTGTTGTTATTCTTCCGAATAGGTGATTTTGTTCACATGTTTATCAATTTCCCATCTTCCTGTGCCTTCTTCGCCAATCACTTCGAACAATTCTAATGCCCTGCGGGCTTTGTATTCTTCTTCGCGTTGCTCTTTCAAGAACCAGTTTAAGAATTCCATCGTTACAAAATCCTGCTCTTTATGGCATTTAGAAGCCAGGTTTTTAAAACTTTGGGTAATGGCGATTTCTGCTTCTAAAGCATCTTCGAAAACTTCTCTAAATCCGGCAAATTCGGTTTTGATGCCAGAAACTTCCGGAGATATTGCGTTTCCGCCCATATCCAGAACATATTTGAACAATTTAAGCTGGTGTACTCTTTCTTCTTCAGATTGCTTTAAGAAATAATCTGCTGAAAAGTCGAATCCATTTTGGTCACACCAAGATGACATTGATAAATATAGTGATGAAGAGTGAGCTTCTTTTTTGATCTGTTGATTTAATAATGTTTCGATATCCTGTGATATTAAACATTTGATGCGCATTAAGTCTTTCATAATTTTCTTTGCTTAACTAATGATACAAAGGTAACATCAAATTAACCATATTGTGTGATTTATTTGCTATATGAAATTAGTCTAAATTGCTGATAATTAGTTATTTGTAATCAGTTTAAATAAGAAGCGAGGATGGAACGGATAGCGGAATAACGCCAAACGGATAGTGCTTGAGGATCAGAAGGATAAAGCTCGGTTTTTAGTTGGCAATTTTCAGTTGGTAGTTTTCAGCGAATTAAATCTATGCAAATAACTGAGGATTAAAGAATGAGACAGTATATTAAAAATTTTCCTCGTGATCGTCACCCTGAGGATTAATTTATTGTATAAAAATCAGTATTAATTAATGACAGGGGATTGAACGAAGTGATAGGCCGCGAAGAATCGTCATTGCGAGAAGGCTTTTTCAGTCGACGAAGCAATCTCACAACGATCGCTACTAGCGTGCGCATTAAGATTATTCATTTTTTCAGTTGTTTTAAAGGCGTTCATGAGCTCACTTTCGTTCGGTTATCTTCGTTCCTCGCAATGACGACCCTTCTTAAGAGATCTGTCATTGGTAGTTTATCTCAGGATCTTTCCAGTATGACGAACTGAATAGAATTGAGCGAAAAAAGGATGTAATTAATACAATACAGTTTCAGTTGGCAATTTTCAGTTTGTAGTTTGATGTAAGCAGTTAACCAGTTTAGGCAATTAACCTATTAACCAATCTGAACTTACCAATGAACTAATTGCTAATGAACAACTGAACTAATGACTAATGAACCACTAAACTAATGACTAATAAACCAATCTATAAAGGCAGTCGCTGATGAGGTGATTTAGTTTAAACATGGTAAAAGTACCTTGCAACAAATCTTTTAAAGCGATAATTTCTAAAGCACTTAATAAATAGATGTGTTCACAACCATTAAAAGTAACCAGTTCGAAATCGGCTTTGTGGGTGTTTAAAAGGAGTGCTTCAATATCAATATCTTCCACAACCTTTTTTAATTTTTGAAGCGACAGGCAATTAAAGCGAGCAAATTTGCCGCCAAAATCTACATAAAAGCAGTTTAATTTATCTGATTGATAAATAGAACCATGGGTATTTGAGAATACGTTAACCAGTTCGTTAATATCGATACACGCTTTTTCCATCGGTTACAAAAATTGGCATTATTTAGATTAAATACAAATAAAAACGAAAAAAAAATTTGGAAGCGCAGGGCGTGGAGCGTTTGGCGGTACAAAAACGATATTGGGAAGGTTATTTATTTGATCTTAAAGACCATATGATGGTATAGTCCGCCCATAAATTGTTTGTCATTTTGAATAACAAAGCCCATATTCTGGTAAAGCTTTAATGCCCGGTTATTGTTTTGTTCTACCAATAAGCCGATGTGGTGGTGGCCAAGTTGTTCAGCCCAATCCATTCCTGCTTTAATGAGCTGTTTTCCTATTCCCTTTCCCTGAGTATTTGGATTAACACTAATGGTGTCGAGGTAAAATTCCCCGCTTTGCGTCTCGGTACCTTGATCGGTGTTGTTTGCCTGGTAATGCTCAGCCAGGTATGCTAAAAATGGCTGGCGGAGCTGTAGGAGTTTTCCTCCATTGTAGGCATTTAAAGATCCTAGAATTTTGCCCTCATCTTCAAAAACCAAGGTGTTTTCGTAACTGTATTGGTTGTGCTCTTGTTGGAAGAAATGTTTAAAGATCCGATTAATGATTTCATCATCTTCAACATTGGTTAATTTCTTCGCCAGCTTGCCCATTGCCTGAATAATCAGTGGTACAACTTCTTCTGCATCTGTGGGCCTGGCTGGTCTGATCATTTAAATATCGCTTAGGTTAAAAGTTTCTTCCACGCGGATTCCTTTTTCTGTTCTTTGTAAAGTGCAGCATTCGTTAATTGGATCGTGTTCAAGATATAAGATGTAGTTGTTGTTTATGGCTTCCTCTAAAAAGGCTTGTTTCTCGGTCAAGGTTTTTAACGGAAACATATCATAAGCCATTACATAAGGTAGCGGAAGGTGCCCAACTGAAGGTAAAAGATCGGCCATATACACAATGGTTTTTCCCTTGTAACTGATTTTAGGCAACATCATGGCATCGGTATGGCCATAGGCGAAACTGATATTGATATTTTTTTGCCATTCGATATTTTCTTTTTCATCAATAAATTTAAGCTGTCCGCTTTCCTGGATCGGCAGAATGTTTTCTTTTAAAAAAGAAGCTTTTTCCCTCGGATTTGGCGCTACTGCCCATTGCCAATGTTTTTCATTACTCCAATAATGTGCATTTTTAAAGGCTGGTATCAGTTTCTCGTTTTCTCTTACTATTGCCCCACCAACATGATCAAAATGAAGGTGTGTGAGGAAAACATCAGTAATATCGGCCGTACTGAAACCCAATTGCGCCAGCGATTTTTCCATCGAATCATCCCCATGCAGGTAATAATGACTGAAAAACTTTTCATCCTGTTTATTTCCAATTCCGGTATCCACTAAAATCAATTGATTACTTTCTTCAATTAATAGGCAACGCATGGCCCAGGTGCAAAGATTATTCGCATCAGCAGGGTTTGTTTTTTGCCAGATGGCCTTGGGTACAACGCCGAACATGGCGCCGCCATCTAATTTAAATAAGCCTGTGTTTATGGTGTGGAGTTTCATTTTTAGTATCAAGTAGTTAGTATCAAGTATCAAGACTGGAATTGGTTAAAAATACAAAAACCCTTCAGCTTTAACTAAAGGGTTTTTGTAAATGATATTGGTTTTACTTATCGATGTGGCACCTTATGCCTTCCACCTTTACCATCTACCTTATAAGTGTATCACTTCTCCGTATGCATCAGCTGCAGCTTCCATTATGGCTTCGCTCATGGTAGGGTGAGGGTGAACAGATTTAATCATTTCGTGACCAGTAGTTTCTAATTTACGGGCAACTACGATTTCGGCGATCATTTCGGTAACGTTTGCACCGATCATGTGTGCGCCTAATAATTCTCCGTATTTAGCATCGAAAATTAATTTTACAAAACCATCTTTAGCACCAGCAGCACTTGCTTTACCTGATGCAGAGAATGGGAATTTACCAATTTTTAACTCGTAACCAGCTGCTTTTGCTGCCTTTTCGGTATAACCTACTGAAGCAATTTCCGGGGTGCAATAAGTACATCCCGGGATGTTATTGTAATCTAATGGCTCGGCGTGCTGACCAGCAATTTTCTCTACACAGATAATGCCTTCTGCAGAAGCCACGTGGGCAAGTGCCTGACCGCCTACAACATCGCCAATTGCATAGTAACCTTTAACTGAAGTATTGTAGAATTCGTCGGTAACGATTTTGCCTTTCTCCGTTTTGATACCGGTTTCTTCTAAACCAATGTTTTCGATGTTGGCTACAATACCTGCTGCCGAAAGTACGATGTCGGCCTCAATAGTTTGCATGCCCGAAGCTGTTTTAACAGAAACTTTACAGCCTGCACCGCTGGTATCAACAGATTCTACGCTAGCTGATGTCATGACATCGATACCTACTTTTTTCAGGCTGCGCAACAATTGTTTAGAAACGTCTTCGTCTTCAACCGGAACAACGTTATCCATAAATTCTACGATGGTTACTTTTGTACCCATAGTAGCGTAGAAATAAGCAAATTCTACACCGATAGCACCAGAACCTACTACTACCATGCTTTTTGGTAGTTCAGGAAGTACCATTGCCTGGCGGTAGCCAATAATTTTTTTGCCATCTTGTTTCAGGTTAGGTAATTCTCTTGAACGGGCACCTGTAGCAATGATGATATTTTTAGCACTTAGTTCTTGTTGAGAACCATCTGCACCTTTAACTTCTAATTTGTTTCCTGGTTTTACTTTACCAGTTCCCATAATGACGTCAATTTTATTTTTTTTCATTAAAAATTGAACGCCTTTACTCATGCCATCCGCTACACCACGGCTGCGTTTTACCACAGCAGCAAAATCTGCGGTTGCACCGGCAGTAGTAATTCCGTAATCAGCAGCATGATTAATATATTCGAAAACCTGAGCACTTTTTAAAAGTGCTTTAGTAGGGATACAGCCCCAGTTTAAACAAATACCACCTAATGATTCACGCTCAACAATTGCAACTTTTAGTCCCAATTGAGAAGCTCTGATTGCAGCTACGTAACCACCTGGGCCGCTGCCTAAAACAATAACGTCGTAATTCATCTGTTTTTTAATCTATTTTAAAGAGATTTGTTTTTAATTGTTTGTATTATCTGTAATCGTGTGGCTTCATCCCATAATCGTGGCTGCCTACATCCGGATTACAAAAAGTTAAAGGATCTTCATCCTGCAACAATCGTTCAAAACTAAAAAAAAAATGTCAATTGCTGAGCTCAATGTTGAGATAACAGTTAAAATTTACAATGATTGAATATTGTTTTAACCGTTCTGTTTAAAAATGATAAATACAATCAGGTGGATTTACAGAATAATGTATGGATAAGGTGGCAAAAAGTTAAATAACAACGATGTTTATGGCTTAAAAAATGTTGTTAACATGTGTTATTTGAAAAATACCAATGTTAACTTAGGTTTTCTGCTTAAATTATAATCAACTGATGATTTCATTATTAAATATTTAGTTTTATAAACAATGTATTGATAAACTGAAAGTTATTAGCACTGCAATATGTGTTAAATGTTGAAAAGTTTTGCCTGACTTAATAATTATTTAACATTGGATGTTAAAATGTGTTAAATTTTATTGGGTACATTTGCGGCATAATATCCCTATTAGATTTATTATTCAACAACAAAAACATTTAAAAAACAAAGTATGAAGAAATCTTTACTTTTAAGATTAGTACTGGTTATTGTTGCATTTGTAGGTTTTACCGTTGGTGCAAATGCGCAGGTAACCTCATCATCAATGACAGGAACAATTAAGGATGCCAAAGGCGCCTTACCTGGGGCAAGTGTTAAAGCAACACATACACCAACTGGTACAGTATATTCTGTGTCAACAAATAATGATGGCCGTTTTGTAATTAATAACATGCGTGTAGGTGGCCCTTATATTTTCGAAATCAGTTTTGTTGGCTATCAACCAGAAAAAGTAACTGGAGCAATGTTAAAGTTAGGTGAGCCTTACTTATTAAACCTTGTTTTAAGTGAAAATGGTAAACAACTACAAGAAATTGTGGTTGCTGGAAAAAGAGATGCCGTATTTAGCAGTAAGAAAGTAGGTGCTTCTACCAACGTTAGTAAGGATCAAATTCAAAACTTACCATCTTTATCACGTTCATTACAAGACTTTACACGTTTAACACCGCAAGCTAATGGTAATTCATTTGGTGGTATTAATAATCGTTTTAATGGTTTAACTATTGATGGAGCTGTAAATAATGATGCTTTTGGTTTAGGAAGTACTGGTGCTCCAGGTGGTCAGGCAAATACACAACCGATTTCTTTGGACGCGATTCAAGAACTTCAGATTGTTTTAGCTCCATTTGACGTTACAAATAGTAATGCAATTGGTGGTGGTGTTAATGCTGTTACCCGTTCTGGATCAAATACAGTAGAAGGTTCAGCTTATTTTTTTGGTAGAAATCAAAACACAATTGGTAAAAGTGTTGATGGTACAAATACCAAAGCATTACCTTTCCATAATTTTACGTACGGTGCAAGAATAGGTGCTCCGATTATTAAAGATAAGTTATTTTTATTTGTGAGTGCTGAAAGACAGAGTATCGTTCAACCAACCACTTTTAACTCAGGTGATGTAGGTGCGGTTTCTACAGCTGAGCTTTTAAGAATCGCTAAAGTTGCTAAAGATCGTTACGGCTATGATGCTGGTGGTATTGATGCATTTGATGCAGAGACTAGAAGTGATAAATTATTTGCACGTTTAGATTGGAATATCAATTCAAAGAACCAATTAACTTTGCGTCATAACTACATTAAAGCTTATGATGATAACATTTCGAGAAGTGCAACATCTTTCCGATTTGCAAGTAACCTATATCGCTTTAATGACCAACAAAATAATTCAGTACTAGAATTAAGAAGTGCTATTTCAAGTACTTTATCTAATAATTTAATTATTGGTTATTCTAGAATTAGAGATACAAGGGCTACTGTTGGCGATTTATTCCCTCAAATCAGAATCAATGGTTTAGGTACTGGTAGTCAGTCTGCTGCACTTGGTTCAGAGGCTTCTTCAACAGCAAATGAATTGGATCAGGATATTTTTGAATTTACTGATAACTTTAAAATTTTTGCAAACAAACATACTTTCACTATTGGTACACACAATGAGTTTTATAAAATCAGAAACTTATTTGTAAATAATTTAGCTGGAAGTTATGCATGGAATAACTTGGCAGATTTTGAAGCTAATACAAAACCTTCTGCTGCTACTAGTACTTCAAAGATTCCTGGAGATCCAAGACCTGCAGCTAAATTTAGCGCTGCTCAGTTAGGATTTTATTTCCAGGATGAAATAGATGCCTTTAAAGGTTTTAAATTAATTGCTGGTTTAAGAGTTGACGTACCGTTAATTTTTGATACTCCATTAGCTAACCCTGATGTTGTAGCTACTTTCCCTAATTACAAAACCGATCAGGTTCCTAGCGGTCAAATACTTGTTTCTCCACGTTTGAGTTTCAACTGGGATTTAACAGGAGATCGTTCGGTTCAATTGAGAGGTGGTGGTGGACTATTAACAAGTCGTGCTCCATTTGTATGGATATCTAATCAATTCTCAGGAAATGGTATGTTAACCAGTTCCGTTAGTGCACCGATTGGAACAGGTACCTTTATTCCAGATGTAAACAACCAATCAGCTGCTGGTGGTGTTGCTGGTACAACTTCACAAATTAGTTTAATTGATAATAATTTTAAATTACCTCAGGTTTTTAGAGCCAATTTAGCAGTTGATTTTAAAATACCTGGTGGAATTCAGGCAACTATTGAAGGGTTGTATTCTTCAACGGTTAACAATATTTCATATAAAAACTTAAATATGAAACCTTCTGTTGCCCCAATCAACCCGTCTTTATCTGGTGGTGCTGATACCCGTCCTCTTTTTGTTAATACAACAGCAGGTAGGGTAAATGGAGCAAAATTTACTGAGGTTTATTTATTACAGAATACAAGAAGTGGTTCTGCTTATAACATAACTGCTCAGTTGCAAAAATCATTTGACTTTGGATTATATACTTCAATTGCCTATACTTATGGAAAATCACAAGATATTAATTCAGGTTTTAGTAGTACCGCAAGCTCTGGCTTTGGAGGTGTATTGATTTCTGGTGATCCTCAAAATCCACCATTAGCTTACTCTAATTATGATCTTCGTCATAGAGTGGTAGGTGCATTAAATTATTCGATTAAATACGGCAGAAATAAAGCTTCAGCGACTACTTTCTCATTATTTTATGTAGGTAAGTCTGGAACCCCATTCTCTTATATTTATAATGGAGATTTAAATGGTGACAATTCAATTTCATCTGGTAACCCAAGTAATGATTTGATTTTTGTACCTCGTACACAAGCTGATATCAAATTGGTTACTATACCTGCAGTTACTACTGGTTCTAATCCTACCCCAGCAATATCTCCTGCAGAACAATGGGCAGCCTTAGATAACTATATTAATAATGATCCTTATTTAAGTAAAATTAGAGGCCAGTATTCTGAGCGTAATGTTGCAAGGATGCCTTGGGAACACCAATTTGATGTTCGTATTATGCAAGATTTAGGTATTGTGTTTAAAGGCACTAAAAATTCGTTACAGCTTTCTGTAGACATTATAAACGTAGGCAATCTGATCAATAAAGATTGGGGAAAATCTTACTTTATTAATAATACAGCCTATTCGCTTATTAACTATGCTCCTGCGAATGGTGGCGGTTTTACATTTAGAGCGCCAACTGGTGGTGTTCCTTATGCATTGTCTTCTTTTCTTTCAAGATGGCAAGGACAAGTTGGAATTCGTTATAACTTTAACTAATAGCAAAATACATAGATAACAAAAAATCCCCGATCATTTGATCAGGGATTTTTTGTTATCTATGGACTTTTTTTTAAATGCTATTTATTATATTTTAGAATCTGTTTAATCCGGTAAACTTCTATGGTGATTAATAGAATTTTTTATTGTAGCGTTTATTAACCATGATACGTTTTTGTTATAAAACTAAATAATATGAAAAATCTCATCTATTTAATGCTCTTGTTTTTATGTTTTACCTCTTGTAAAAAGCTAACGGTAAAAGAAGAAAAAACATTTTATGAAATTAATGTGCCCAAATCTGATGGATATCTTACCAGTGCGATACGCGTTACCCTCATGGTAGATGGCAAAGCAGATATAGTGCCAGGTGGCGATGTAGCATATAGAGGTACTTACAAAATCAAGGGTAAAAAGCTTACTGTTACAGCAGAAAAGGAATATGAATTTGCAATCACCTCTGAGACAGAAATTAAGTATGGTGAACGGATTTTGAGGTTACAATAGTGCATATAGATACTTAGATGTTTTTACAAATCCGCGGTCATTCGATCGGGGATTTTTTATTTATATCAACTTCTGAAGTATTTATAAATTCAGATTGTTTAATCTATTGTTTTTTTAATCTTTGCAGGCACACCCGCAATCATCACATGCGGCGGAACATCTTTTGTAACGCAAGCTCCGGCGGCTACATAGGCTCCCTTTCCAATGGTTATGCCTGGAATTATTGTTGCTCCCGCACCTATAAAAACGCCTTCGTTAATGTTTACGTTTCCGGCAATGGTTACGCCGGGAGAAATGGTCACATAGTCTTCTAGTATGCAATCGTGACTGATGTTGCAGTTGGAATTAACAATACAGTGGTTACCGATACGCACATTTGCATTGATTACACAGCCTGGGGCAATACAGTTGCCGTGGCCAATTTTAATAGATGGACTGATGTAGTTGTGTTGATGGATAATATTAATGAATTGATAGCCTTTGTTTTCTAATGGTTCAATAATAGATTTTCTTTCATAAGTGCCTATTGCACCAATTAATGCAATATTTAAAGCAGCAGGATGTTTTTCTAAAAAAGATGGTAAGGAAATAACTGGCATGGCTATATTTGGATGGTTAATGGCATTATCCAGGTTTATTACGTATCCTGCTAATTGATATTCGTTATTGCCGTTAAAATACTCGCTCAGCTCTGTAGCATGTTTGCCTGCACCAAGAAGATATACATTGATCATAACGTTATTCCTGTTTGGAGTGATTTATTTAAAGTCAATATACATTTATCTCAGCAAAATTAAATGATGTACCGTAAACTTAATAATGTGTCGATACGGTAGCTAGTGTGTATTAGATTAAATTATGTCTTAGCGATGTTTTTTATTATAACTAAAACCATTTCTGCCAAAAAATGATTTTAATATTAGTCTATTTATTTAAAACTAATATTTAAAACAATGAGCACTTCGAAACAGACCCATGATCATGCTACAATAAAAGCCTGGGCAGAGGAACATGGCGGTGTACCGGCAATAGTTGCAGATACAGCAGAAACCAAAGGTGGTGGCATTTTAAGGATTCATTTCCCAAAGCATAGCGACAGTTCTTCAGACCTAAAGGAGACAGATTGGGATACCTTTTTTAAAACCTTTGATGACAACAAACTCGATTTTTTGTATCAGGATAAAAAAGCAGATGGAGAGGAGAGTACCTTCCATAAATTTGTAGAACGTGAGTAATAAATAAAGGCTGCTGAATTTAATTTTCAGCAGCCTTTTTAAATTGTATCTCAAAACTTAGTTATAAACGAAAGTTCCTTTTTCGCTTTCGATAGTCACTTGTTTTTGATCGCCTTTTTCTACGCGACCGATAATCTGTGCATCGATATTAAAGCTTTTTGATATTTCGATAATGCTTTCGGCAATCTCCTGAGGAACATATAATTCCATGCGGTGCCCCATATTAAATACCTTATACATTTCTTTCCAATCGGTACCCGATTGTTCCTGAATCAATTTAAATAGGGTAGGGATAGGAAATAAGTTATTCTTGATGACGTGGATATCATCATTGATGAAATGTAATACCTTGGTTTGTGCACCACCACTGCAATGTACAATACCATTAATCTGACTGCGATGACTTTCTAAAATCTTTTTGATTACAGGTGCATAGGTACGCGTAGGGGATAAAACCAATTTACCTACCGTAGTTTGGCCAAATCCTTCAATAGCTATTTCTTCTGTTAATTGTTTTTTTCCGGAGAAAACCAGATCAAATGGAACAGCCGGATCGAAACTTTCAGGGTAACTGTTGGCTACTGTTTTATCGAAAACATCATGACGGGCAGAGGTTAATCCGTTCGATCCCATACCACCATTGTATTCGGTTTCGTAAGTGGCTTGTCCGGATGAGGCTAGTGCCACAATTACGTCGCCTGGCTGAATATTATCGTTGCTGATGATATCTTCCCGCTTTAATCTACAGGTTACCGTAGAATCGACGATAATGGTCCTCACTAAGTCGCCAACATCGGCAGTTTCGCCGCCGGTAGAATAAATCGAGATGCCTTGTTCGCGCAGATCGGCCAAGATTTCTTCTGTACCGTTAATTACAGCAGCAATCACTTCGCCCGGGATCAGGTTTTTATTCCTTCCAATGGTTGAGGATAACAAAATGTTATCGGTAGCACCAACACAGATTAAATCATCGATATTCATGATGATGGCATCTTGTGCAATACCTTTCCAAACCGAGATATCTCCGGTTTCTTTCCAGTATACGTAAGCTAAAGAAGATTTGGTACCTGCGCCGTCTGCATGCATGATATTGCAATATTCCTCGTCACCACCTAAAATGTCAGGGATGATTTTGCAGAATGCTTTAGGGAAAATTCCTTTATCTATGTTTTTGATGGCATTGTGCACATCTTCTTTTGAGGCAGAAACGCCACGTTGATTGTACCTGTTATCACTCATGTTGGCGCAAAGATAAGGTTTTAAGGGGAAAGACTAAAGCTAAATACTTAAGGTTTTTTATGGCCAAACGGCAAGGCTTTTTTACCACCTTAGGCACCTGAGTTTGTTTACCACGAAGGCACAAAGCGCACAAAGATTTAAGGTGTAAAAGGTAGGGATTCGTTTTTTTTTGAAAGCGAAGGTTGGTCTTTGGCGGCTTGCAGCCCCGCTTTTCCTGCTGCCGTTAAAGGTGGAATAAATAGGAGATTTAACTTAATAAAACGGCATCCGTACAATCGGGCTTAGGTAAAGCGGGTAGGTTCTTCGTTGCGGTTTTTTCCTTGCACAAGCCTGGTTTAAAAAAACCTGATTGGATGGATGCTGTAAACGATGCATTGAAAATCTTGCGAAAACTTTACAGCAGGAAGGAAAGCAGGGCCTGGTTAACCGATGAGCACTGGTATTGCTTTCAAAAAAAAGCCTTTGCCAACGTAAAGCAATTTCGATTAGATCCTGAACCAAGTTCAGGAGGACGCTTTGGTGGGGATAATAGTAGCTAATTAAGAGGTTTTGAAGTGAACGTTCGTATTCCATGGCAGCTTTCAGCCCCGCTTTTCCTCCTGCCGTTTTAAATTTTGAGAATTAAAAAACTGTCGATTAAAACGGCATCCGTACAATCGGGCTTAGGTACAGCGGGAGGTTCTTCGTGGGCGGATTTTTTCCTTGCACAGGCCTGGTTTAAATAAACCTGATTGGATGGATGCTGTAAACGATGCATTGAAAATCTTGCGAAAATTTTACAGCAGGAAGGAAAGCAGGGCTGGATTAATCGATGAGCACTGGTATTGCTTTCAAAAAAAAGTTGACAGTTGTCAATTGCCAGTTAAGCCATTTAAAACAATTAACCGTTCTAATAACCAATGAACTAAAAGAAAAGGGCGTAAAGTTAAACCTTACGCCCTACACCTTAAACCTTACGGCTTAAAATCTATTTCATGAATAATAATTCTCTGAATTTTGGTAAAGGCCAAACGCTATCGTCAACAATCTGCTCTAATTTATCAGCGTGGTAACGGATGATATCGAAGTAAGATTTAACTTTCTCATCGTAAGCAATCGCTTTCTCGCGGGTATCTTCGATTTTGTTGGTTAATTTACGTTCTTCTAACATCGCATCGATATTGGTTTTGACAATTTCTAAATGCTCTGATAATTTTTTAACGATATCGATAGAAACTTTGCTATCTACACCAATTGCTTTTAATCCTTGTACGTTTTCGATTAAAGAGTTTTGGTAAGCAATTGCAGCTGGGATAATGGCCGTGTTAGCCACTTCGCCCATTACACGTGCTTCGATCTGTAGTTTTTTATAGAAGTTTTCTAACATGATTTCATGACGGGCATGGATCTCACGTGCGCTATAGATACCTGTTGTTGCAAATAACTCAGCAGATTTTTCAGTTAAATAAGCATCTAAAGCTTTTGGTGTAGTTTTGATGTTTGATAAACCGCGTGCTGCAGCTTCATCTTCCCACTCCTGGCTATAACCATTGCCTTCAAAACGGATGTTTTTAGATTCTTTGATGTATTTTTTGATCACGGTTAATAAAGCGATGTCCTTTTTATCACCTTTTTTGATCAATTTATCAACTTCAGCTTTAAATTTAACCAATTGCTCAGCCATAATCGCGTTTAAGATCGTCATTGGTGCAGAAGAGTTTGCTGAAGATCCAACAGCTCTAAGCTCAAATTTGTTACCTGTAAATGCGAAAGGAGAAGTACGGTTACGGTCGGTATTATCTAATAAAATCTGAGGGATTTTAGGAATACCTAACCAAAGTGCGTTATCTTCTTTGATTTTTTTGCTGATACGTGAGTGCTCAATCTCATCTAATACATCGTTCAACTGAGAACCTAAGAAGATAGAGATAATTGCAGGTGGCGCTTCGTTAGCGCCTAAACGGTGATCGTTGCTTACTGATGCAATACTTGCACGTAATAAATCGGCATGCTCGCTAACGGCTTTAATTGTGTTTACAAAGAAAGCAAGGAACATTAAGTTGTTTTTAGGTGTTTTACCTGGTGCCAACAAGTTTTTACCTGTATCGGTAATTAACGACCAGTTGTTGTGTTTACCTGATCCGTTGATACCTGCGTATGGTTTTTCGTGTAACAATACACGGAAATGGTGACGACGGGCAACTTTTTCCATCAAATCCATCAATAATTGATTGTGATCGATAGCCAGGTTGATTTCTTCATAAATCGGTGCGCACTCGAACTGAGATGGTGCAACCTCATTGTGACGGGTTTTTAAAGGAATACCTAATTTTAAAGCTTCATTTTCGAAATCTACCATGTAGCTGAAAACACGCTCAGGGATAGAACCGAAATAATGATCTTCTAATTGTTGGCCTTTAGCAGACATGTGTCCGAATAAAGCACGGCCTGTTAATAATAAATCGGGACGGGCATTGAACAATGACTCATCAACCAAGAAATATTCTTGTTCGATACCTAAAGATGCATTTACTTTAGTAATGCTTTTATCGAAATATTGGCAAACATCAACAGCAGCTTTATCAAGCGCAGCTAATGCTTTTAATAAAGGTGCTTTATAATCCAAGGCTTCTCCGGTATAAGATACGAATACTGTAGGGATACATAGTGTTTTACCTGCTTTGCTTTCCATGATAAAAGCTGGAGAAGAAGGATCCCAAGCAGTATAACCACGAGCTTCGAAAGTATTACGGATACCACCGTTAGGAAAACTAGAAGCATCTGGCTCTTGTTGAACTAAAGCACTACCTGCAAATTTCTCGATAGCACCATCGCCACTTGGCTCAAAAAATGAATCATGTTTTTCAGCAGTTGTGCCAGTTAATGGCTGGAACCAGTGCGTGTAGTGCGTTGCGCCAGCGCTCATTGCCCAAGCTTTCATAGCTGTAGCAATTTGGTTAGCATCGTCAGAATTGATTAATTCACCTTGGTTGATAGATGAAATTAATTTTTCATACACGTCCTTAGATAAGAAATCTCTCATTTTTTTCTTATCAAATACATTCGAGCCGTAAAAATCAGAAATTTTCGCCGAAGGAGATTTAACTTCTGGTGAAATTCTGTTTTGAGCCTCTTTTAATGCGATGGTTCTTAAGCTTTTCATTAATTTGTTATGTTTTTTGTCAAAAATAGTATATTTTATTAATTCTCGTAAAAGAATCGTATTATTTTTATCAATTTTATTGAAAATGAAATAAAAAAATGTTTTTCAGATGAAAAATTTCATTTTTTGTAAAGAAAATAGATTTTTTAAATGTTTTATGGAATTGCTGATTTTGCCGCATCATGCTATAAAACTAAAAGCTATGTTCAACTCTTTAATTAACGTATACAAAACCGAGTGGCTCGATCTTGTATTTGCAGACCGCAACAAAAATTATGGTGCTTATGAATTAAGGTCTAAATCTTCATCGATTATGACAAGAGCACTTTTCGTATCTGGTAGTCTATTCTTATTGTTGTGTTTTTCTCCTTTGATTTATGCAAAACTGTTTCCGAAAGATGTAATTGTTGATACCGTTACAACAGTTACCGAGACAACTTTGCCTGATCAAATTCATCAGATGAAAAAAGACGAACCTAAACCCGAGAAAAAACCTGAACCTGCAAAAGCCGATCCGGTAAAGGTTAAAACAATAGCGCTTCCATCGCAAGTGGTGGTGGTTAATAAAACAGAGCTTCCCCCTCCTCCGACAGTTGATGATATAAAATTAGCAGTGATCAGCACTAAGACACAGGATGGAGTAGTTGCGCCTGCTGCAATAGTAACCGACAATAAAGGTAAAGGTAGTGGTGATGGTTCAGGAACTGCTAAAGAAGGTACAGGAACACCCGAAGATAAAGAGATTTATTTAGGCGCTGATGAGTACCCTGAATTTACCGGTGGTACCAAAGCGTGGTCTAAATATATGGAACGTAATTTAAGGTATCCTTCAAGGGCACAGGAAGAAGGTGCTGGAGGAAAAGTATTTGTAAGCTTTGTCGTAGAGAAAGATGGTTCGATTACCGATGTATCTGTAATTAAAGGGATTGGGTTTGGTTGTGATGAGGAAGCCATTAAAGTTATAAAAAAATCACCGCTATGGAAACCAGGGAAAAATAAAGGAGTTCCGGTGCGTGTAAGGTATAATATGGCGATTAATTTTCAGATGATGTAAGCGGGATGGATGATGTAAAACGAATAATGGGGGATGCTTTCTAAGCTGCATGATAGATGCTGAATCAAGTTCAGTATGACGATACTGCCCTCCATAGGAGTCCGTTGGACAGAATGACATCTCTTTTTAATAATTAAATGATTTTTCTATTAATGCGCTTATAGAAAAATGTGAGGTTGGGTAAATTGAAACGGTTTGGGCGGTGTCCAGGCCGTTTTTTTTATTTTAATATCGTAAGATTGTCATTCTGAACGCAGTGAAGAATCCTTCAGCTATGGAAAGCTTACTATTATTGTTTTCCATTTCAACGCCACGAAAATTAAAGCAAGTAGCTATCTGTTAGAGATTCTTCATGCCTCAGCGTGACAATTTATATGATTTATTTGTACCTGAGCTTAGGTGTTCAGTGACTAATTAGCATGATAGATGCTGAAATAAATCCGATAGCTATCGGATCAGCATGACGATCCAACTATAGAATGATGATTAACAAAAAAAAGGATGATGGTTTTAATTCCATCATCCTTTTATACTTTCCATCAGTTTCTTATCCCTTGTTTTCAATCCACTTGCGTGCATTTACGAAGGCTTCCATCCACGGCGAAACTTCGTCTTTACGGCCTTGTGGGTAATTTGCCCAGTGCCATTGGAACAATGAACGCTCAATGTGTGGCATCATGACCAGGTGGCGACCAGTTTCATCACATAACATTGCGGTGTTGTAATCTGAGCCATTGGGGCTAGCCGGATAAGTTTCGTAAGCATATTTAGCTACGATTTTATATTTGTCTTCTGCGTACGGCAATGAGAATCTTCCTTCGCCATGCGATACCCAAACACCTAAAGTGCTTCCGGCCAGGGTAGATAACATGACAGAATTGTTTTCTTGTAAGGTTAACGATGTGAAAATACTTTCGTGCTTACCACTCTTGTTGTGGAGCATTTTAGGTTTTTCTTCGTGGTCTTTATTAATTAAGCCCAACTCTACAAATAACTGGCAACCATTACAAACCCCAACTGATAAGGTATCAGGACGGGTAAAGAATTTTTCTAATGCTACCCTTGCTTTTTCGTTGTATAAAAATGCACCTGCCCAACCTTTCGCCGATCCTAAAACATCAGAGTTAGAGAAACCGCCAACTGCACCTATAAACTGGATGTCTTCTAAAGTTTCTCTTCCGGTAATTAAATCGGTCATGTGTACGTCTTTCACATCAAAACCCGCCAAATACATGGCATTGGCCAGTTCGCGCTCAGAATTACTTCCTTTTTCGCGGATAATGGCTGCTTTTGGTCGTGGTTTAGTCGGATCGATTACAGGTTTCTTTCCATCAAATTGTAATGGAAAAGTGTAATTTAATACGTGGTTTTTATAATTGTCGAAACGTTCTTTCGCTAATCCGTTTCCGGTTTGTTTACTGTCTAATAAGTACGAAGTTTTGAACCAAACATCACGTAAATGGTCGATATCAAAGCTGAAGCGATCAGTAGCATTTTTAACTTCCAGTTTAGCCGATTGGGTAACCTCACCAATTTTATGGAAAGCAACGCCGGTTTGTGCAAAGGTATCTTCAACCGAAGCATCAGCCTGGAATACAATACCAATGTTCTCTGCAAATAATACTTTAATGCTATCTGCTTCTGCCAGTGAAGACAAATCGATCGAAGCGCCCAAATCGCGGTCGGCAAAACACATTTCCAATAGGGTTGTGATTAAACCACCGCTACCAATATCGTGACCTGCCTGGATTTTGTCAGCTTTGATTAATTGCTGAAGGGTATTAAAAGCTGTTTTAAATTGATCAGCACCTTTAACATCAGGTGTTTCTGTGCCGATTTTGTTTAAAATCTGTGCAAAAGATGAACCACCTAATTTATAGGTATCATTAGAAAGGTTGATGTAATAAATTGATCCACCGTTTTTTTGAAGCACCGGCTCAACCACTTTGGTAATATCATCGCAATTTGCTCCGGCAGAAATAATTACTGTTCCCGGTGCAATTACATCACCATCTTTGTATTTCTGTTTCATCGATAACGAATCTTTTCCGGTTGGGATATTGATTCCTAAATCGATGGCAAAATCAGAACAAGCTTTTACTGCTGTATATAAACGGGCATCTTCGCCTTCGTTTTTACAGGCCCACATCCAGTTGGCAGAAAGTGAAACACTTTTTAAGCCATCTTTTAGCGGTGCCCAAACGATATTCGAAAGTGATTCTGCAATCGCATTGCGGCTACCCGCTGCAGGATCGATCAAGGCCGAAAGTGGTGCATGGCCAACTGAAGTGGCTATACCTTCTTTCCCCTGAAAATCTAAAGCCATTACACCACAGTTGTTTAAAGGCAATTGTAGTGGGCCTGCACATTGTTGTTTGGCTACACGGCCACCCACACAACGGTCTACTTTATTGGTTAACCAATCTTTAGCTGCAACCGCTTCCAATTGAAGCACCTGTTCTAAGTAGTTGTTTAATTCGTTGTTGTTATATGTTACAGCTTCATATTTACGATCGATGGTTTGATCGTCCATTACGATTTTTGGTGAACTGCCAAACATGGCGGCCAATTCAAAATCCATAGGTTTTAAACCTGTTGTTGCAGATTTAAAGGTAAAACGGTGATCGCCGGTTACTTTACCTACGGTGTACATAGGTGAGCGTTCGCGGTCTGCTATTTTTTGTAAGGTTTCGATATGCTCGTTGCCGATCACCAAACCCATTCTTTCCTGCGATTCGTTTCCGATAATTTCTTTGGCCGAAAGGGTAGGGTCGCCCACTGGCAATTTATCAAGATCTATTAATCCACCAGTTTCTTCAACCAGCTCTGATAAACAGTTTAAGTGACCGCCTGCACCGTGATCGTGGATAGAGATAATCGAATTGTGATCGCTTTCTACCATACCACGCACCGCATTTGCAGCACGTTTTTGCATTTCAGGATTTGACCGCTGGATGGCATTTAATTCGATGCCGCTTCCGTGCTGACCAGTATCTGCGGATGAAACGGCTGCACCGCCCATCCCGATCCTATAATTTTCTCCACCTAGAATAACGATGTTATCGCCTTCTTTTGGTTTAAGTTTTTGCGCCTGACTGGCTTTGCCGTAACCGATACCACCTGCAAGCATAATTACTTTATCGAAACCCAGTTTTCTGGAATCTTCTTCATGTTCGAAAGTTAAAACCGAACCCGTAATTAGCGGTTGACCGAATTTATTTCCAAAATCTGTGGCACCATTAGATGCTTTGATCAGGATATCCATCGGGGTTTGGTACAACCATGCTCTTTCTTCAACACCTTTTTCCCATGGGCGATTATCCTCTAAACGCGAAAGCGCAGTCATGTAAACGGCAGTTCCTGCTAAAGGCAAAGAACCTTGTCCACCTGCTAAACGGTCTCTGATTTCGCCACCCGAACCTGTTGCTGCGCCATTAAAAGGCTCAACAGTGGTGGGGAAATTATGGGTTTCTGCTTTTAATGAGATTACCGATTCAAAATCGCTTGTCGTATAATAATCTGGCTCATCGGCACGTTTAGGTGCAAATTGTTGCACTTTCGGGCCTTTGATAAAAGCTACGTTATCTTTATAGGCCGAAACAATATCATTAGGATTTTCTTCTGATGTTTTGCGGATCAGCTTAAATAAAGAAGTAGGTTGCTCTACGCCATCGATTACAAATTTACCATTGAAAATTTTATGGCGGCAGTGTTCCGAATTCACTTGGGAGAAACCAAAAACTTCAGAATCGGTTAGCGGTCTTTCTAATTTTTGCGCTAAAGTATTTAAATACTCAACTTCTTCATCGCTTAAAGAAAGCCCTTCTTGTTTGTTGTAAGCCGCAATATCGGTGATTTCTAAAATCGGTTCAGGTTTGATATTGATGGTATATACCTCTTGATCGAGCTTGTCGTATTTTTGAGAAAGCATCGGGTCGTAATCCGCAAAACTTTCGTCAACCTGCTTAAATTCTTCAATCCTGATGATTCCCTGCATGTCCATGTTTTGGGTAATCTCTACTGCGTTGGTACTCCATGGAGTAATCATTGCTGCTCTTGGCCCAACGAAAAAGCCTGTTAGCGCTTTTTCTTGCGAGATTTTGGCACCGCCAAATAACCATTCAAGTTTAGTAATATCAGTGGTAGAAAGCGCTTTGTCTGTTTGTAGAACAAAAATCGCCTGCGATTGACTAAGGAAGAAATGAATCATGCTTTTTTTTTGAAGTTGCAAAAATAGCTTTTTTATATGAAAAAACTGGTGTGATTACAGGATTGAATGAGAGAATTTTGAATGATTGAATGTCAAAATATAATGATCGAATGAGAGAATTATTAAATGAGAGAATGGCTGATGATAGAATGAGTGAATTTTGAATGAGAGAATGTTGAAATAATTATTGGTTGATTCAATTATAGAATGTGCAAATTTGCCTAAACGCTAACTCACTCATTTACTCATTCAAAATTCAGTTATTATTTATGCTTCGCATCCACCACATTGCCATTATCTGTTCAGATTATGAAAAATCGAAAGATTTTTATGTGAATAAATTAGGTTTTACCGTTTTGGCAGAGGTTTACCGGGCTGAAAGGAAATCGTATAAATTAGATCTTGCGGTAAATGGTGTATATCAGATCGAGCTGTTTTCTTTCGAAAACCCTCCTGCAAGGCCATCGCGGCCAGAGGCTCAGGGTTTACGTCATTTAGCTTTTGAGGTTGATGATATAGAAAAAGAGATTTCGCGTTTAAATGATCATGGCATTATTACCGAACCGATCCGTATTGATGAGTTTACCGATAAACGCTTTACTTTTTTTGCTGATCCTGATGGTTTGCCTTTAGAGTTGTACGAAATTTAGGATGAGTATTTTCAAGTTCAAACAGTTTGAAGTCGACCAAACGGGTTGCGCCATGAGGATCAACACGGATGGTGTTTTAATTGCGGCGATGGTAAATCACGAAAAACCTAAAAGTATATTGGATATTGGAACGGGAACCGGTGTAATTGCCTTGATGTTGGCTCAACGTTTTCCGGAAGCAAATATACAAGCTGTAGAAATTGATGAACAGGCCGCACAAACTGCTGGAAAGAATTTTCAATTATCTGTTTTCAGTGAGCGGTTAACCATTAACCACACAACAATTGAACAATATAACTATGCTCAGCAATTCGATCTGATTGTCTCTAATCCACCCTTTTTTGTAAACGATTTAAAAAGTGAGGCATTTAGAAAAGGAATAGCCCGGCATGCAGATAAAGACTTTTTTAGCATGCTCATTAAAAAAACGAGTGGGTTATTGGCCGATGAAGGTATGATTTGGTTAATCCTTCCGGTAAAACAAGCTGATGAGGTTATTGGTAATGCTGCACATTATAATTTATCGCTTGCAGAGCGGATACATATTCATTCTGATCAAAGCAAACCAACCTTTAGGCAAGTGATCTGTTTAAAAAAAGGTAAAGCGGTTTTGAAGGAAAATGATTTTTATATTTATGAATCGTTAAAAGCGCATACAGCTGCTTATAAAGAATTGCTGAAGGATTTTTTTCTGGCCTTTTAGCTTATGGTTTTTGGATGGATGGCGGGGTAGGGAACAATGGTAACATTGTATAATCGCTGTCGTGTTTTTTTATAATATTTAATCACCATTTTTAAAAGATTTGTCAACCCTTTGAGGATTTGTTTTAGCGAAAAGTGGTCGAAAGATTTTGCCAGTCCTGTAAATTAAGGGGCACAATTAAGTTTACATAATGAAAAAAATAGGATTAATTTCTGATACACACGGTTTTTTAGATGATGCGGTTTTTAAACACTTCGACGGGGTAGATGAAATTTGGCATGCCGGAGATTTTGGCCCTAATGTAGCCGAGCCTTTGGCGGCGTTTAAACCTTTGCGTGGCGTGTTCGGAAATATAGATGATAGTGCAATTAGAGCGGAGTTTCCAGAGCAAAATCGATTTAGCTGCGAAAGGGTTGATGTTTGGATGACGCATATAGGTGGATATCCAGGAAGATACTCATCTTGTGTTAAGCCTGAAATATACACTAACCCTCCGAAATTATTCATTACAGGGCATTCACATATTTTGAAAGTAATGTTCGATGAAAAAATAAAATGTCTGCATATAAACCCCGGTGCGGCGGGAAAACACGGTTGGCACAAAGTGAGAACCCTCATTCGTTTTTGCATATCTGATGAAAATATTCATACCTTAGAGGTTATAGAGTTATCGGGTAGATAATGTAAAATTTACACTAAGTATGGTTTGTGGCGTTAAAACACTAGGACAATTTATTATAGAAAAACAAGCAGATTTCCCATATGCTAAAGGAGAGCTTTCGAGGTTGTTAAGGGATATTGGTATAGCTGCAAAAATTGTAAACCGCGAAATTAATAAAGCTGGTTTGGTTGATATTTTAGGCGATATGGGAACCACCAATATTCAGGGTGAGGAACAAAAAAAGCTAGATGTTTATGCTGATGAACAGTTTATTGCTGCGTTAACCAGTGGTGGCGAATGCTGTATTGTTGCTACCGAGGAAGAAGATGATATTATTCATATCGAATCGCCGGTTTCTCAAAATGCCAAGTATATCGTCTGTATCGATCCTTTAGATGGTTCATCCAATACCGATGTAAATGTTGCTGTAGGGACAATTTTCTCTATTTATCGCAGAAAATCGGTTGATGGCAGAGCCAGTATAACGGATGTGTTGCAAAAAGGTACAGAACAGGTGGCGGCGGGCTACATTATTTATGGTTCATCTACCATGTTGGTTTATACCACAGGGAAGGGCGTTAATGGTTTTACATTAGACCCCTCTATTGGTGAATTTTGCCTTTCTCACCCCCAGATGAAAATACCTGAAACAGGTTATATGTATTCTGTAAACGAAGGCAATTATGTTCATTTTCCTGATGGCGTTAAAAAGTACATCAAATATTGTCAGGTAGAGGATGAGGCCACTAAACGCCCCTATACTTCACGTTATATTGGTTCTATGGTTGGCGACATCCACCGGAATTTAATTAAGGGTGGGATTTATATTTACCCAACCACTTCGCGCTCACCTAATGGGAAATTAAGATTATTGTACGAGTGTAACCCGATGTCTTTTATTATTGAGCAGGCTGGGGGCAAAGCCAGCACAGGTTTTGAGCGTATACTCGAAATTGAACCTACAGAATTGCATCAGCGAGTTCCGATTTTTATCGGGTCAAAACATATGGTAGAAAAGGCTGAAGAAATGATGTTGTTGTATACAGCAAAATCAATCTCGATTGATGCCAATGTAGAAACGAAACTAGAGAATTTAAATGTAGTTGGCGGAATTGATTAAGATTGGTTATATCTTACTTCTCTCTGCTTCAAAAAAAGTATCTATAGCCAGGTTTTGTTTGTCTTGTGACGCAAAAACAGCTAAACGGTCGCAACGCTCATTCTCAGGATGATCGTTGTGGCCTTTAATCCAGATGAATTTCACTTTGTGAAGTTTATACAGTTCCAGGAATCTCAACCACAGGTCTTTGTTCTTTTTATCCTTAAAATTTTTGGTTACCCAGCCAAAAACCCATTTCTTCTCCACAGCATCTACTACATATTTCGAATCGGAGTAAACGGTTACTTGTTGATTTAGGCTTTTTAACGCCTCTAATCCTTTTATTACAGCCAATAGTTCCATGCGGTTATTGGTGGTCATTCTAAAGCCGCCACTTAATTCCTTATAGTGCTGTCCTGCCCTTAAAATTGTACCCCAACCACCTGGTCCTGGGTTTCCGCTAGCTGCTCCGTCTGTATAAATTTCGATCATAAACGCCGTAAAGTTATGTTTTTAGGTTCAAAATAGCTTGTTTTATCTGCTTCTGAAATTTTTTTTCGATTTCAAATAATTGAATGTTAAGGAATTAAAAATTAGTTGTAAAAACTTTGAAAAAAATATTTGCAAGAAATATTAAAAGTCGTACTTTTGTGACACTAAAAAATACGGTGGCTGTAGCTCAGTTGGTTAGAGTATTGGTTTGTGGTGCCGAGGGTCGTGGGTTCGAGCCCCATCAGCCACCCGTAATGGGACAAAGACATTTTCGAATGATTTTGTCCCTTTTTTTTGCTCCTAATTCTTTGTTTCTCAGTAGATATGTTCAGCAGTTTCATTGACTAAATTGTTCGATATCATTCTCCATTGTTACCTTTTTTCAGGAAAAAGGCAATTAACTAAGTATCTTTTACCTTCACCCTGTCCGGATTACTTACAAAAATCTCACGCTTAAATCTTATTCCATCTTGTACATAAGAGACCGCAACAAGTCCTCTGTTTAGATCGAGCTCCTTCCGGTAGTTAGAATACCTTTTGTTGGATTTAAAATCAAATCGAAGATCGCCTTTGTCTGGTAACAACCATAAGGCTTGCCTCCCGAGCCAGGGCCTTAGCTCGACGAGAGGGATAGGTTAGCATGGTTTAGTTATAAATTCCATAGCATAGCTTTGTCTTATCTGATTGCATATTTGAAATTATCCAGTATTACCTCTCCTTTTCCTGCAGAAATAAATCCAGGTCTCAATGCAAAAAAACCACCATATTTGTTGTGGTTTAAGCCTGATACATCCAAGTCAGATTGAAGCGCTATCCAACTTTTGCCATCTTTGCTGGCTAGCATGTCACATCTGTTGCGTTTGTTTACAATTTTAAGATAAAAACGCTCTCCAAACCGGCTAGCCTTGTTTGATTTTTTACCTGCATTTTCATAGACGATAAAATTCTTTCCATCGGAAGCGATGCCAGCAAAAGCTTTCTCATTGTAAAACAAAATCAGTCCGCCTGTACTTCCTCCTTTTAAAGTGACCTCGACCTGGGTTTCATAGCTTGTATCCGGAGCAGTAGTTAGCAAAAGTTGTGCATCCGCAGGACTTATACCTTTAGCTTTTAAATAAAGGCTACTATTTTTCAACTCAATAGCATTCGAATCATAACCTTTCCAGGCCATCCATTGCAATCCAAGCGTCTTTTTATTGAAATTATCTGATAGCGTAAAGCCTGATGAAAGTACTTTTTCTTTTGTTCCAGAGTATATCTTTCCTTTTGCTGTTTTGAACCAACCATCTGTTGTCCATTCAATGGGTTCAATTAGTGTTTGCCGGCCAAGGGTATGGTATCCATTTTCATAGGCATGATACACGATCCACCAATTTCCTTTTACGTCGTCAATCAATGTTCCATGTCCTTTAGACCACCATTTTTCATCTGATGAATAAGTATGTACTATCGGATTATATGGTGAGTTTTCCCAAGGACCCTGAATGCTTTTTGAGCGCGCAACTATAACCATATGGCTCGTTGCAGGACCTGCTGTGCCACCTTCGGCTGTTACCATGTAGAAATAACTGCCTTTTTTTAAAATCTTTGGAGATTCAAGGCACTTGCATTCAGTAATCCAGCTTTTAGGATATTCCCATCCTTTATAAACTTCTTTCAATGTGTCAGTGACAGAAAGCCCATCGGTCGCCAGGGGAGCCATACGACCTTCATTAACGAACAAATAACGTTTGCCGTCCTCGCCTACTGCATGGCTTGGATCAATAAAGGGGACTTTTAAATCAATCGGTTTACTCCAGGGGCCTCGTATATCATTTGCCCATATTACCCAGTTGGTTCCGCTAGCCGGAAAATATATATAATATTTACCGTTGTGTTTCAGCAGATCGGGCGCCATGGCAGAACCAACCAGGTCTGGCATGGCTCGTGTTATTGGTTTCCAGTTAAACAAGTCTTTCGAATGCCATATTAAAAATCCAGGAGAATAGGTAAAGGGAGAATGGGTCATATAAAAATCGTCTCCATCACGCATAATACTTGGGTCGGGATAATCACCTCTTAAAATAGCTTTTGGGTATTCTTGTGCAAGCACACAAAATGTAAGCCTTGCAAATACCAGTAAAAGAGTGATCTTTTTGAAGAAATTAGGTGCAGTCATATTTATTTTATAAAAGTCTTTGTTTAAAGTTTCAACCCCCAATGAACGGCAAGCTTTTTGGCTTCCTTTTTGGTAAGATGAATAACGGCCGCATGTTTAGGCGACGTGAAATTTGTTGTTTTCATTACGCCTTCGTTGAAATGCCCCAGATCTTTAAAATTCACAAAATCTGAAGTTTCGCTAAAACCGAAATTATGCGGATTGATGCCATAAATATCGTACATCAACACATATTTATCAGATCCAATACGCTTCCAAACGTTAGGAGCTTCGCAGGCTTTGGGTTCAGGATCATACCACTTAGCATCGTATACATAGCCAGTATTGATCGAATCGGATACCGCCTGTTTAATACCGGCACCTACATCATGGGGTACATAAAACATATGATATTTATTACCCACCTTGGTAATATCCGCATCGATATAAGACACCTCTTTAGGATATTCAAACAGAAGTTTCGGCCTGGCTTCCATTTTTGTGAACTCATTGTTCATGTACGAATAGTAAACCTTGTCTTTACCATCGCCGAAACGCATGGTAAAATAGATCATCATTTTTTTCTTCTCCTCATCGTAAATGGTTTCCGGAGCCCAGGCACAGCCAATTTCTTCTAATCCGGGAAAAGCCTGATCTACACGCAAAATTGTTCTTGACCAGTGTATGAGGTCGGTTGACTTCATTAAAACCAAAGAGCGATTATTGCCCCATCCGTATTGATTACCATCCCGCTCCCATTCAGTATCACGAAGGCCTGCTTTTTTAGCAAAAACATGCAGGTCAGTCAAGGCCAGGTAGAATGCTCCATCCGGTCCGCGAGTTATATGAGGATCGCGGATTCCTTTTTGAAGTGCGATAGTATCACCTGCGATTACAGGTTTGCCCTTGTTAACATCTGTAAATGTGTAGCCGTCTGGGCTGAGTGCCATGTGTAAGCCATGCGTGTCGTCTTTAAAGTAAACCATCAGATAGGAACTCATATCCTTTTCCTGAGTAACTTTGGTCTTTTTCTGAGCGGAAGCTGCGCCAGCAATTAGCAACAAGGTTATAAATCCAAATTTCATAAATAATATCTATTTCAAACGGTTAAGCGTTCTGCGATTATAATGGAGCTTTAAACGGCATATTTAGCTTCCTTAAGTTGTTTGGCGGCGCTTTTTTTTATGTACCTAGCAACTTCCCTACAAGTAAATAATCGTTTTATTTTGTGAACTTTAAAAATTCCATCCGCTTATTAATTAAAGACGCACTTATTTGAGTTATATACTCTAATTTCAAAAAAAACAAATATGCCTTAGTAGGATAGGGAATATGTGACTCGTCCTGCTATAGCTTGTCGTTTTTGAGTTATAATACTAGAATTAGTTTACATCTTCTAAGTGTTGTAGTCAGATTTTCAAACGTTTTTTAAATACTGTAAATAAATCCGCTACCTTTTATCTAGCGATTTGATGACTGTCAGATCATCGGCGGTGGCAGAAAAGTTTAGCTATCGGCGAACACTATATTCTAAAAATGATAACTGTTTTTTCTTCGCTGAAATCTGACTTATGTTATTCTTTATTGCATGTCATTCTTCCGGTTGTATTTGCTTTTATAAAATATTAATTTATATTTGTTAACGTACACGATTCGTTTAAAGCCGCTTTTCCCCGTCGTTTCTTCATTAATCAACCTTATTTAAAACAAATTACGTTCAATTTACGTGTACGTTAACGTTTTTTTTGACTTTTTTAAATATCTACCGATAAGCATACCATCCAAAATAGATTTAACAACAACCTAAAACCAAAAACAATGAAAAAGAAAAATTTAAAATCCCTAATACTGGCGCTGGCAGTGTTGGTAACCGCTGCTTGCAGCAAGCAAAAAGAAATCCCATTAAGTACTAGCGACGAGGACCTAAAAGTATCTGGTGTGAATATGCTTGCAGGTAGCCAGGCGCTAGTCACTAATCCCGACAAAGTAGTAATCGGTTATGTGCCTGGCTGGGTAAGTAGCGTTTCTAACTTGGCCAATTCGATAGATTTCGGTATTGTAACCCACGTTAACCTCGCTTTTTTTGCACCCAGTTCCAGTGGCGGTATGATGGCCAATGGGCAACCCTTGTTTAGCGATTTTACTGCTGCAGAAATTAACGCGGTAGTAAGCAAGGCACATGCAGAGGGAAGAAAAGTACTGGCTTCGATAGGTGGGGGAGATCCGGATACAGCTGCCGGTGATATTGCCGTGCAGTTCCGCGTTGCCAACCGTACCAACTTTATCAACAACCTTGCTTCTTTTGCTACCTATTTCAATCTCGACGGCATAGACATCGATGTGGAGGGGTCAACGCTAAATCAGATCAAAGCAGAACAAAACTTTGCCCCTTTTGTGGCGGCATTGAGGGCCAAGATAAACCCGCTTGGCAAACTGGTTACCGCGGCAACCGCTGCATTTAATGGTGGAGAAATCCCAAGTTCTTCCTATGCCTATCTGGATCTGATCAGTATTATGTCTTATGATAATGGATGGGGCGGCACCTCGAACCACTCTTCATATGATGCGGCCATCCAACATATCAATAAGTTTCTCACGCTTGGCGTTCCTGCTTCCAAATTGGTATTGGGCGTTCCCTTTTACGGTTATAAACCTACTGTGGGTGCTGGCTACAAATCCTGGGCGCAATTAATTGCCGATTACGGCGCTTCGGCGGTAGCCTATGTAGATACCTACGATGGCTATAAATACAATTGTATCACCGCTATAGAAGCGAAAACGAAATATGCAGCCCAAAATATAAAAGGGGTAATGATCTGGGAACTATCACAGGATGTTACCGGAACGTATAGCCTGCTGCAGGCCGTAGGAAGGAAAATTAATACACCGGCTCCCTAACTCAATTCAAGGTATGCTTATCTTATATGCCAGAAACCGTTTTTGCGGTTCCTGGCATAATTAAGGCACTTATATAACCTCATAACCCTCAGTGTAATCCAAACTTTATCAGGTTATTATTCAATTTCTTCTATGCCACTGATTTTTTAATTTACTATCCGTTAACGTTAACATTTTAGCGCTTATACCATTGTTCTGTTCTTTAATTATCTCTACATTTGTTAGGGATGAAAAAACAAGCTGAAAATAGCACGGGCATAAGAGAGATAGCAAAACGTGCCAACGTTTCTATCGGAACCGTTGATCGGGTGATCAACAACAGGTTAGGGGTTTCGGCGAAAACGAAGGAAAAGATCCAAAAAATTATCGAAGAGCTTGATTACCAGCCCAACATTATGGCACGGATGCTTGCCTCAAAAAAAGTAATTAAAATTGCTGCTTTAATCCCATCCGTTTCCAATGAAACCGGCTATTGGAACGCTCCGTTGAAGGGAATAAACCAGGCTGCTTCAGAAATCAGGAATTTCGGAGTGATGGTTGAGCATTACTTCTTCGATCAAAATGCCAAACAAACTTTCATCAACCAGGCAGATATTATCCTTAAAAAAGGTTATGACGGACTGCTATTGGCGCCCATGTTCGAAAAAGAATCGATTAATTTCTTGGCGCGTTGCAGACAACACAATATTCCATTCGTCTTAATCAATTCGGATCTGGCCAATCAGGCTAACATAGCATACATCGGTCCAGACCTCTTTCAAAGTGGATACCTGGCCGCCCACTTGTCTAAATACCTCATTTCCCCGTCACAGCGGGTACTATTGGTTAACATCTCTAGGGAGATTGACCTGCACCATCACCTTTTAAAAAAAGAGGAAGGTTTCAGGGCCTACTTTGAAAAAGAAAATATAGTAGTTGATATAGATAAAATTGATGTAAACGAAACCGACTATAACTCCCTTCAAAAAATCTTAAAACAGCAATTCGAAAAAAACAGGCCCAATCTGGTTTTCGTGACCAACTCCAGGGTATCGTCTGTAGCGAAGTTTTTTAACGAATACAAAATTAAAGATGTAAAGCTAATGGGATATGATTTTCTAGAAGAAAATATAACCCACCTGAAAAATGGTACCATTGATTTTCTGATCTGCCAAAAGCCGCAGGAGCAGGGTTACAAAGGGGTGATGTCTATCTATCAGCACCTGTTGCAGGCCACGGTAGAAAGCGTACAATATATGCCAATCGACATCATTACCAAAGAAAACTACATTTACTATAAAAACTAGCTATAATTTTTTTATAAAAAAAATGGCTGTAAAATTTGCTTTTGAAATAATATTCAATATATTCGTGTACGTTAACGAAATAGGTAAACGAAAATGTTCATAGGAGTTTAAAACCCTTCTATGTTTTTTTTGACCAAAGAACGTGTACGTTAACGGTGAATACTGACGGTAACCAATTATAAACGCATCCCTATCGTAAAACATTTTAGTACAGCTGGCTTATGGGTATCGCGCAGCCCGAGAAAATAGCTATTTTAATTTTGAAGAACCACAACAACTAAACATTTTTAAACCAACAAACTATTAAAATGAAACGACTTTTACAAATGACCAGGGTTTTTCTCGGTTTCATTTTCCTGTTTCTGTTAGTGACCTTTCCCAAAACCATGTTTGGGCAAACAGGGGCATTTAATGTAACCGGGATAATTTCCGATGAACATAACTTCGCATTGCCGAATGTTAGTGTGCTGAATAAAAAGACCAAACAGGTGGTCAACACTAATGCGTCTGGTGGATACTCGGTGAGGGCCAGCAATGGGGATACCATTCAGGTAAGTAGCGTGGGTTTGGCTACCCAGTTCTTTGTGGCACGCGACTCCAAAAAACGGGTTGATCTCCGGCTAAGAGAAGATGTAACCACTTTGAATACCGTCGAGGTAAGAACCGCTCTCGGTATCAAGCGCAGCGAAAGAGAACTCGGTTATGCCGTTACACAGGTTAACGGAGATGATATTAATAAGGCCAAAGAAACGAATGTAATCAATTCGCTTGCAGGTAAGGTGGCCGGATTGGTTATTACAAGTACTGCTGGTGGTCCGGCAGGTTCATCAAGGGTTGTACTCAGGGGTTCAACAAGTATTACAGGAAATAACCAGCCTTTGTATGTAATAGATGGTATCCCGATGGACAATTCTAATTACGGCCAGGTAGGGACCGATCAATTCGGCGGCGGGGTAGATATGGGAGATGCAATTTCTGCAATCAATCCTGATGATGTGGAATCGGTAACGGTACTGAAAGGCCCCGCAGCAACGGCACTTTACGGAAGTTTGGCCGGTAACGGTGTAATCTTAATTACGACCAAAAAAGGTGCTAACAGCAAAGAGCTCGGGATAGATTTTAACAGTACCAACTCGATAGAAACACAATTAACGAAATATGATGATGTCCAATATTTATACGGACAGGGAAGAAACCAGTTATTACCGGTTGATCAGGCTTCGGCTTTCAATAGTCTTTTCATCAATTTCGGTCCACGCTTGGATCCAGGAATCAATCTGGTGGGTTTCGACGGTGTAAGCAGGCCTTATGCGCTGGTTAAAGATAACATTCAGAACTTTTTCCGCACAGGTTCATCCTTTAATAATACAATAGCCCTGAGCAGTTCTACAGATAAATCGAACTTCAGGTTTTCTGCAGCAGACTTGCGGTATAAGGATATTGTGCCAACAAGTGACATCAAAAGAAATACTTATACTTTTTCGGGACGTTCGAAATTCGGCGACAAGTTCTCGCTTGATGTACGGGCAACTTATATGAACGAGAAAGTGAACAACAGGGCCGGACTGGGCGATTCTCCTTCCAATATCGGCATGAACTTCAATGGTCTGGCCAATAATATAGATCAAGAACTGTTTAAAACAAACTACAAAACAGCGCAGGGCGATTATGTTGATTGGGGCGGTGGCCAATTCCGTATCAATCCTTATTGGGTAATCCAGGAAATGTATAACAAGACGACTAAAGAGCGGCTTACCGGATCGTTAAACGCAACCTATCAGTTTACCAAGAGTTTTAGTTTAAATGCTAAAGCAGCAACTGATGTTACGTTTCTGGACTATGAAAGCTATAGGCCAAAAACGACACCCGGGGCATTGGGCGGACAGCTTGATCAGGTTAACCAACGTTACACGACCAATCAGGTAGAAGCTTTGGCAAGTTATACCAGGCAGATTGGCAAAGACTTTAACATCTCCGCACGCTTAGGTGGAAGCATCAATAACCGCATTCGGAAAGGCACCACATCTGCTTTCTCAAATATGATTGTTTTAGACGCCATCAGTGCCAGTAGTTATTTAGATAAATCGGTGATTCCCAACGATATTCCGCGTACCATCAGGTCTGTTTACGGACTTATAACGGTAGGTTTTAAAAAATATCTTTATCTAGACGCTACCGTAAGAAGAGATCAATCTTCAACCTTGCCCGAGCATAACAATACTTACACTTATCCATCACTTTCTACCAGCTTTGTATTTACCGATGCTTTTAAAATTAATAGTAACATTTTATCGTTCGGTAAGTTAAGGGCATCGGTAGCAGAGGTTGGAAATGATACTGATCCTTTCTTATTGGATTTGTACTATTCACTTAATCAGCTTCCTTTTAACGGGGCATTGAATGGCAAAATTTCGTCCCGGGTGATTCCACCGATCGACTTGAAACCAACCAGAACGAGGTCTTTCGAAATTGGTACCAACCTGAAGTTTTTTAAAAACAAAGTTAATTTTGATGCGGCTTACTATAGTTCAAAATCAAGAGACCAGATCAACATCGTACCTGCTGCGTTCTCATCAGGCTATCCACAACAGCTGATAAACGCGGGCGTAATCGCCAATCATGGGATCGAATTATTGGTTTCGGCAAGTCCGCTGTCTGATAAAAGCAGAATCAAGTGGGACATCAGTGTCAACTTCGCCAGAAACGTAAGTAAAGTAGCGTCTTTGTCTGACCGGGTAGGCGAATACCTCTCGCTATCAGAGGCGCGTTGGGCAGGCTTACGGGTGGTAGCCAAACCTGGAGAGCAGTACGGAACTTTAATGGGATACGATTTTATGAGAGACCCGGATGGCAACGTGATCTTAAACTCTACCAACCTGTTGCCCATTATCGATCCTAAAATGAAGGTTCTGGGCAAGGGGGTATTTGATTGGACCGGCGGGGTAACCAGTCGGATTTCTTATCGAAACTTCAGTTTGAACGCCAGCTTTGATGTGAAATACGGTGCAGATCTATTTTCTATGACCAATCTATTTATGCATGCCAGAGGCTCTGCAACAGCAACCTTAGCGGGAAGAGACGAGTGGATCTTATCTGAAGAAAACCGTTTGGCCGCTAAAAAAACCGCTGCAGAATGGGCCTCGGAAGGAAAAGTAAGGGGATTTGTGCCACAAGGCGTAATCAATACCGGTACTGCGGCTAATCCGGTTTACACGGCGAATACAAGAGCTATGGATCCGACACTGTACTGGACAACCTTTGCTACCGACGGTTCTAATATTGCAACACCATTTGTTTATAAGGCTACTTATGTGAAGGTGAGGGACCTGACGCTTACCTATACTTTATCACAGGCATTGAATAAAAAGCTGGGACTGAAAGGCTCGTCGCTAGGCCTGGTGGCAAGAAATCCTTTTATCATCTATAAGGATGTACCCAATGTAGATCCTGATTCCAATTACAATAACAGCAATGGCCAGGGCCTGGAATATGGTTCACTTCCCACCCGGAGAGGTTGGGGTTTTAACCTCAATGTTAAATTCTAAAGATGTCGATCATGAAACAAAAAATAACATATATAGTAATGCTCCTGCTGATCCTGACTTCACTGGGGTGCAAGAAATTTGGTGACCTGAATGTAGACCCTACCAGATCATCTAATTTAGATCCTGCCAGTCAGCTGATGTACACCCAGGTATATTTTTCGGGCGATTTGGGCATACAGGAGCGCACAAACTATTTTATGCTCATCCCGATGATGCAGCAGTTTGCAGGTGCTTTTAATATGAGTTTTGGTGCGGTGTACAAGAAAACGCCTTCTTACCTCTGGCGGATGTTCGATGAGAGCTATCAAAACGATGTGGTTAACATTGTTGATGCGGTAGAACGCAGCAAAGGGGTGGCCAACCAAACCAACCTCAACGCCATGTGCCGGATCATGAAGGTGTATATCTTCGCCCGGTTGACTGACACCTATGGTGATATCCCTTATTTTGAGGCAGGGAAAGGATCTACCGGGCAGATCAGGCCGAAGTTTGACGCGCAGAAAGATATTTATTACGATTTCTTTAAGGAATTGGCCGAAGCGTCTGCCCAGTTAGATGCGGCTAAAGATAGGGTGCCCAACGAGTATTTTTACAAAGGCAATATCTCCGCCTGGAAAAAGTTCGCCAATTCACTCCGGTTGCGTTTGGCCCTTCGCCTGGCGAAGAGAGATCCGGAGAAGGCCAAAGCTGAAATCCAGGCAGCTTATGCCGGCGGTGTTTTCACAAGCAATGCCGATATCTGTATGACCAGGCATGAGAATGTTCCCAACAGTTATCAGGATCCACGCCCGAACGGAATTTCAGCAGCCTGGAACAGTAAAAATGAAATGGGCCGTGTAGTAAACACCTTCTTAAATGCATTAACGGTTACCAATGATCCGCGTGTAAACCATCTGATTAAATGTTACCGCGAATTCAATCCGGTAGCCCCGACCAGATTCCTGGAGCGGGAAGATATTACCGCACAGGTAAGAGCTAAAATAGGCTTGGTAGGCGCAATCCCGGGCCGTTATAACTCTGATGATGTGTTAAGCACCACTGCCATTACATTGGCAAACGGCACATCTTACACACCCAGAAGCATAGACCTTAAGCCACAGTTAAACCATAACTTACTGAGAAACGATGCACCATTCTTCCACATTACGTATGCTGAGGTAGAACTGCTATTGGCCGATGCGACACAGCGTTTCGGTTTGAACTTAGGTGGCACTGCACAAGAGCACTACTACAAAGGCGTGGAGGCAGCCATGCAACAGCTTAGCTTATATCCAGGTGGTCCGGTGGTAACGGCAACCGAAATCAACAACTTCAAGACCGCCAATCCCTTAGTTGTGGGCAGAGAATTAGAGCAGATTAATACTCAGTTGTGGATTGCCTTGTTGTTAAATGGAAACGAAACCTATGCCAACTGGCGCAGAAGCGGATTTCCGGTATTGGTACCGTCGCCTACTACCGAATCGGTATCACAAACCATACCCAGAAGATTTGAATATCCACTATCCGAGAAACAGCAGAATGCCGCTAATGTAGAAGCCGCGATTAAAATTATCGGTACAGACGATTGGACCAAACGCGTTTGGTGGGATCAGGAATAATAAACATCATTAATAATGATCGTAGAAAATTTAAAGAGATGAAAAAAATAAAATTATTAATATACGCCTTATTTGCTGTGGCCCTCTTTTTTGGTTGTAAAGAAAACGAGGTAGCCCAACAGGAAAAGGACTATGATTATGTGCCAAGAATTATTGGCGGAGACATTGCATCTATTTTCCCAACTCCCAATGCAACCCAAGTATTGGAACCGGGAGAAATTATTACATTCAATACACTGCAATTTACGCCTGCAGGAAAGGTGCAAGTGCTTTGGAAGGTAAACGACAAACAAGTAGCTACTGGCGAAAAATATGCTTTCACGGCTACAGCCGCTGGCGATTATCGCATAAAAGTAGAAGCCACTTATAACGGAACCACGGTAAGCCGGTTTAAAGATGTGTTTGTATTGGCTGCTGCTGGAACGGCATTTACGCCTAAAAGCTACACCAAGGTGGTGATGTCGTACCTGGGGGAGAATGGCGATATCAGCAACATGAACTGGAATAATGTAACACATGTTACCTTCAAGGCGGGCTTAATTAATGCTGCCGGATTGTTGGATGTTTCTAAAGGAGAAACGGGCAGGAAATCGCAGGAAATTGTGACCAAGGCACACCTGGCTGGTGTTCCGGTGCTACTGGGCATTAGTGCCACACTTTCGGCGAACGGCTGGAATATTTATGACAGTAATACTTTTGGTTCGGCATTGAAGAATGCAACTCAGCGTACCGCACTGGCACAGGCCGTTAAAGATTACCTGGCCTTACGAAACATGGACGGGGTAGATGTAATGATGGCCGATGTGGGCAATACCGTAGAAGCAACTACAACAGCTAACATGGCTGCAACGATAACTTTTATCAATGAGTTGCGCAATGCATTGGGCACTTCCAAAATCATTACCCTCACTGTACCGGTAAATTACACACACAGTAACTACACGGCTGCAAGTCTGACCAATGTAAACTGGGTTCATGTTCGTGCTTTTGAAAGCGGTTTAAATACCGGTACGGGCAAGCCATTGGGCAATCCTTCAGGCTACGATTACATGGTAAGCAGTGCCAATGTTTGGAAAGCTAAACTGCCGCTTAATAAAATCGTAGTAGGCATCCCGGCTATGGGATTAAGGTACACCGCAGTTGATGCCAATGGCAACAATGCGAGCTTTACCTCATTCAACTATATTGCCTATAAAGATATTCTGGCTTTATATCCTACAGCTTTCGATAAGGAGAAAGTAGATTTGACACCGGCTCCCTTGGCAATTTATTTCAACGGCGTGCCATTGGTTACCCAAAAAGCAAATTTCATTAAAACAAGCGACTTTTTGGGTGCCTATATCTGGCAGGGAGATTTTGATGTATCAGGAAACAATTCTTTAACCCAGGCGGTTTACAATACCCTTAAATAATACCCAGTTGGGCCAGCGCTGGTAAATGATTGGCGCTGGTTCCAGAAAAAAGCACATAATAACTTTTGCAAAAGCTATACAAATGATTTACAGCAATAACAAAAAATGGATCTGTGGCTTAATGCTTTTGGTCCTGGCCACCGTTAACCCCTTGCATGCCCAGTTTAAAGTAATCGGTTACATCTGGTCGCGGGCAAATATGGTGAAAGACCTGAAGAAAGTTGATCTGGGGAAAATAACACATCTCAATATTGCTTTCATCAACCCCGGTCCAGACGGAGTTTTTAAAGATGTACCTGGCTTAGATACGGTAGTACAAATGGCACATCAGCGGAATATCAAAGTGCTGTTATCTTGTGGTGGGGGAAGCAGCCATGCTTATTACGCCAAATTATTGGGAGATGAGCATAGGAAAGCTTTGGTTACCAACTTTATTGCTGTGCTGGATAAATATAACCTCGATGGCATTGATGTTGATTTGGAGGGGGACGACATTGATGCCAACTACGAGGCTTTTGTTGTTGGGTTAAAAAAACAACTGAACAAAAGAAAGAAGCTCTTATCAGCTGCTGTGGCCTGGTGGACCAGAGACCGGATAACTAATTTAGCTTTAGCGCAGTTTGATTTTATCAATATTATGGCCTATGACAAAACCGGTCCCTGGAAACCTGAAGTGCCCGGGCAACACGCACCAATATCTTACGCGATGGATCATCTGGATTATTGGCATAAGGAGCGGGGTATGAAAAAGACGAGTCTTAACCTCGGACTTCCATTTTACGGTTATGGTTTTGGTGAGTTACCAGGTAAAGACAGGACCTTTAGGCAAATGTCCTGGCAAGATGTGCAGGCGAAATATACTGAACGGATGGATTACGACGAAATTGTCTTACCAGAAAATGGTGGCACAATTTATTACAACGGAAAAAACACCATTAAAGACAAAACTATATTGGCTACAAAAGACGGTGGTGGAGTAATGATCTGGCAACTCTTATACGATAGCCAAAATGAAAACTCGCTACTGAGCCTCATTGATAAAACCCATAGAGAAGCCCTGAAGTAAAAAATATCCATATGAAGAAAATATTGAATTTGCTCTGCATGCTCCTTTTTGTGTTGGTATCATGCAAGGGCAAGCAAACGGCAGCGCCGCAAGAAGGGCAGCTACCTGTAAATAAAGACAATCCGTTTGTTATTAACGGAAGGTTAAAGGTAGTGGGAACCACGCTCATGAACCAGCAGGGGAAAGCCATCCAATTGAGGGGCATGAGTACCCACGGCCTGCAATATAGGGGTAATTGCTATAATGACCAGTCGCTCGATCTGTTGACCAACAATTGGGGTGCCGACATTTTGCGTATTTCCATGTATATTCAGGAGGGAGGCTATGAAACCAAACCAGAACATTTTACACAGTTTGTAGATGACCTGGTTGAAAAATGTTATCAAAGGGGAGTTTATGCACTTATTGATTGGCATATGTTGCATCCGGGCGATCCAAATGCCAACACGGCAATGGCCAAAACATTTTTCGAACACGTATCCAAAAAACATGCAGCCAAAGGGAATGTGCTTTACGAAATCTGCAATGAACCCAATAGCGATAAGTATCCGGTTACCTGGCAACTGATTAGAAATTATGCGGAACAGATTATTCCGATTATTCGCAATAACGATCCCGGATCTATCGTGATTGTAGGCACTCCGGAATTTGCCTCAAGGCCCGACCATGTAATTGGCAAGACATTAAACTTTAACAATATCATGTACACCATGCATTTTTATGCCGCTGACCAAAACAAACCCAGTCAGGATGCCCGCATGGGCTTTGTACAGGCTGCACTTGATGGGGGAATTCCGGTTTTTGTAACCGAATTTGGCACCCAGGATGGATGGGGTGATGGAGAAAATGATTTCATAAAGTCGCAGCAATGGCTCAGATTTCTTGCAGATCGAAAAATATCATGGGTGAACTGGAACTTTTCTGATAGTCCGCGCAGTGGCGCAGCCTGGAAAACAGGCACCTGCCCGGATGGCCCATGGACCGATGAGAACCTCAAAGAGGCTGGCAAGTGGATCAGAACACAGTTGAGCAGTCCGCCAGATAGCTGGAAGTAAAAGATAATGGAGAGAAAATGATATCTTGAGTAATAAAATATTGAAAGTGAACAAGAGGATAAATAAAACAAAGTGGGTTTTTGCATTGGTTTGGCTCATTGCTACCAGTTATGCCTATGCCCAAACATCTGAGCAGAGGAATGACTTTGCCATTAAGGGTTTTCATCTTGATTTAAGGATCCAGGTGATGAAGATGCCCGCCTTAAAGGAATTTGCGCTTCGGCTCAGCAAAAACGGTATCAATACCCTGGTGATGGAATGGGAGGGAACCTACCCATTCGAAAAACATGCGGTTATTGCCAACAAGTACGCCTATAGCAGAGCTGAAGTGAAATCGTTTATTACCTATTGTGATTCATTAAAAATTGATGTGATACCACTGCAACAAAGTTTTGGCCACGTCGAATACATCCTTAAAAATTACAGGTACAAGGCGTTGAGGGAAGATCAGAAAGATTACTCACAGGTAAACCCGATGAAGGAAGCGCTTTGTAAAGCCTTGTTCACTGATTTATATACAGACCTCATCAGTACCCATAAATCTAAATATTTTCACATTGGTGGAGATGAAACTTATCTGTTAGGCAAATCACCAGAATCTAAGCGCAAAGCAGATTCACTTGGTATGGGCAGGTTATATGGCGACTATATCAAAATGCTGTGTGAGCTTGTGGTGAGTCTGGGGAAAAAACCAGTAGTATGGGCAGACATCGCCCTTAAATATCCTGATGCCTTAAAATCATTGCCAAAGGAAACCATCTTTATCGACTGGAATTATGGTTGGGAGTTAGACCGATTTGGCGACCATGAGAAGCTGATGAAGAGCGGCTTCGAAATTTGGGGATCTCCGGCATTGAGAAGTAGCCCGGATAACTATTTTTTAACCGATTGGGAAAAGCATTTCAATAACATGAAAGTTTTTATCCCTCAAGGCAGAGCGCTCGGCTACAAAGGAATGATCATGACATCGTGGTCTACTTCCGGCATCTATTCGCCAATTGCCGAGTCGCATAGTGATATTATGGATCTCCATGCGATCAGACGGGTGTATCCACTTTCGGGTTTTAACCTTTTGGTTGATGCATTTTTTAAGGCCCTTTCAAGTAAGCAAGCAATTGCACCTGCTGATTTTGTAGCCAACTATGCCGCCGATAAATACGGCCTGTCAGCATCAGAGGCGAAACAGTTCTGGAATGCATTAAAACTAGCCCCCTACGAGGTAAATCAAGGAAAAGTAAGTAAGCAAGGTTTTACGGTTAAGCAACTCAGGGATAGTGCTAGGTATGTATTAAATGCGTTCAGATCTTTTAAAGTTAATAAAGGCCAAAAGGAATATGCACATTATGTGCTCATGGCCAATATCCGGTACAATTACCTGGTTTGTATGGAGGTTGAAAGCGAACTAAACAGGCAAGGTTTTGATAAAAAGCAGGCGGGAACGCTATTAAAGCAATTGCTCGAACTAAACGTATCAGAAGTCAATGCGGAATTTGCCAGGTTAAACAGCCATTTTTTGTATGATATGGAAATTGCAGAAGAAGGTCGATTGCGGAATTTCAGGTATTTAGACCTGCTTGCCCGGTTACAGAAAATTAACAACACACCTTAATATCTTTATATGTCATTACAAAACAGCCCAATTCAGGTGTCTTCGCTTACCAGGAAGGATATGTTGGTTTCAATTTCGATCATTGGCCTGCTATTCTTCATTTTTGGCTTTGTAACCTGGATCAACGCCATCCTTATTCCATTTTTCAAGATTGCTTGTGAGCTGAACAACTTTGAATCTTACCTTGTTGCATTTGCCTTTTATATTGCCTATCTGGTTATGTCGCTACCTGCAGGCTATCTGCTTAAAAAAATCGGGTTCAAGAAAGGCATGATGTGTGGTTTTTGGGTGATGGCCTTAGGCGCTATGTTGTTTATACCCGCCGGGCTAACCAGAACATACCCGCTATTTTTGAGTGGACTTTTTACCCTTGGCATTGGCCTTGCCATCTTACAAACTGCCGCAAACCCCTATATCACTATCCTCGGTCCGCAGGATAGCGCCGCACAGCGCTTCAGTATAATGGGTATATGCAATAAAATGGCTGGAATATTAGCGCCTTTACTCTTTGCAGCGGTAATTCTGCGGCCAGAAACAGATAACGAACTGTTTAGAAAGGTAGCATTGATGGTCGGTACTGAAAAAGAAGTTATGCTCAACGAAATTATTGGACGTGTGGTGATACCCTATGCCGTAGTTTCCCTGGTATTGTTATTGCTCGGATTTTTGGTGCGCTATTCTCCCTTGCCCGAAATAGATACCGAACACGAAGACTCGCACATTGCCGTTGATAATGCCGATAAGAAAAGCATTTTTGACTTTCCACACTTAGTGTTCGGTGCGGTTGCCATATTTTTCCACGTTGGTTCTCAGGTGATCGCTGTTGATAGTATTGTGAACTATGCCTCACATCAGGGGATGGCTTTTATGGAGGCCAAAACATTCCCTTCTTACACGCTTACGGCAACTATTATAGGTTACTTGTTGGGTATCTCCTTTATTCCGAAGCTTGTTTCGCAGCTTACCGCCCTAAAAGTGTGTACGGTGCTCGGATTGATACTCAGCCTGTGCATTCTAGCTTTCGAAAGAAGAGTAGCCTTTTTTGGTCATCATACCGACATCTCGGTTTGGTTTATTGTGTCGCTAGGTTTTGCAAACTCTATGATCTG
This sequence comes from Pedobacter sp. Bi27, assembly GCF_918698255.1. Lineage (NCBI taxonomy): Bacteria > Pseudomonadati > Bacteroidota > Sphingobacteriia > Sphingobacteriales > Sphingobacteriaceae > Pedobacter > Pedobacter sp. Bi27. Next base: position 216,858 of record NZ_CAKKMW010000001.1, on the reverse strand, counting down.
GGCCGGCGTTTGGCCACTTGCGCTCAACAACCTGGGGCGTTTCATTAAAACAGGTGCTTCCCTCCTCATTATGGGGTTATGCGGCAATGCCATCATGCCATTGCTATATGGCTATTGGGCAGATCAGCATAGTTTACGCGAAGCCTATTGGGTATTGCTGCCTTGTTACACTTACCTCATTTTCTACGCTTTTTATGCGTACCGGCTTAAAGACTGGAAATTTACAACGAACTAATTTATGAACTATACTAAAATATACAATGGCAATATCATTACCCCATCTGGCTTAATTAAGGACGGGACGGTAGTAATTGCCGGAAATAAAATTGAGGAAGTAACAACCGATAACGTTTCCGTTCCCAATGCCCTGGAAATTGACGCCAAAGGGAAATATGTTGCTCCAGGCTTTATTGATATGCATGTGCATGGTGGTGGTGGGCACGATTTTATGGACAATACACTGGAAGCATTCCTTGAAATTGCACGCACCCATGCCAGGTTCGGAACCACCTCGATGATGCCGACGACATTGAGCTGCGAAAAACAAGATTTATTGGCGACCATTGCTGCTTACGAAAAAGCACATCCATTAAATACTGATGGAGCCCAGTTTGTGGGCTTGCATATAGAAGGCCCTTATTTTGCGATGAGCCAAAAAGGCGCCCAGGATCCGAAATACATCAGAAATCCCGATCCTGTCGAATATCTCGAAATACTATCTTCCACCGGGGTGATCAAAAGGTGGAGTGCCGCGCCTGAATTGCCTGGAGCGCTACAGTTCGCCGAAGCACTAAAAGCAAAAAACATTCTTGCTGCAATTGCCCATACCGATGCTATTTACGAAGATGTAATAAAAGCATATGAAGTTGGATTTACCCATGCAACCCACTTTTATTCGTGCATGTCTGGTGTATCCCGTAGAAATGCCTACCGCTATGCCGGAGTGATAGAAAGTGCCTATCTCATCGATAATATGACGGTGGAGATTATTGTTGACGGCAGACATCTGCCCATACCTTTATTAAAACTGGTGTACAAAATCAAAGGAGCCGAAAATACTGCATTGATCACCGATGCGATGCGTGCAGCAGGTACAGGCGCAGACAAAAGTATTCTGGGTAGCCTCAAAAGTGGGATGGAAGTGATTATAGAAGATGGGGTGGCCAAACTGGTTGATCGTAGCGCTTTTGCCGGTAGTGTGGCAACAGCTGATCAGTTGGTTAGAAACATGATCAATCTGGCAGATATTCCATTGTTCGATGCGGTTAAGATGAGCGCTGAAACTCCCGCCAGAATTTTAGGTATCGATGACTTTAAAGGTTCACTTACCAAGGGGAAGGATGCTGATATTGTGATATTTGATCAGGATATTAACATAGACACCACTATTGTAAACGGTAAAATAGTTTATAGTGCATCACAACCGCCAGCCACAGTTCTTCATCTACCATAAAACAAACTATTTATATCGAAATACCCCGTGAACAAGCTAGAAATCCCCTATATTAAAACCTCAGACTTCACTACGGCAGATGAGCTGGTGTTGGCCGTACAGCAACTGCAGCGCATGCCGATATCATACAGTCCATGGCCAGAATTTAAAAGCGACACCAAGGCCAATTTTGTCATTGCCCATAATACCGATGCGATAATTCTATGGTACCAAATTGAAGAACGTTATCTTATCGCCGACGAACTGAACAATGGAAATATCCATAACGACAGTTGTGTAGAGTTTTTTATTGCTTTTGATAACGACAAGGCGTACTATAACCTTGAGTTTAATTGTTTGGGCGCTACCAAGATCGGTTATGGTAACAGGCGGAGCGGTCGTGAACTGCTTCCTGCAGAAGTAATCGGTAAAATAAGCTTCTCCTCCAGGATCAATTCAAAACTGGGTAAGAAGCAGGAAGGGTTCGACTGGGAAATTGTTCTCATTATCCCCAAAGAAATATTTGTTCATCACACCATCAGCTCATTTAACCTGTTAAAAGCAAAGGGAAACTTTTATAAATGTGGCGATGGACTACCAGAGCCTCATTTTTTAACATGGAATATGGTTACAGGCACTAAGCCGAACTTTCATAAAACAGATTGCTTTGGAGCGTTGGAATTTGCGCAGGGGGGCTAAATAATCCCACACGCATGCCTGGTAGTAAAAAGCCCTCTTTAGCTATTAAAGGCGGCTTTTTTTGGTAATCTTACTTATATGCTTTTACAGCCGTTCCGCCCAAGCTTGTTAAAAGCTTTTATCGCAAGTTGTTAGTGTATGGAGAACTATAGATATACTCCGTAAATTTATACTTTGACATAGATTTTCCGTTTATCCAAAACCCAACACACTAACCACATTAACAACATATAGGCAAGGGCAAATGCCAGTGATGCATTTTTAGGCTCCATTGCTGACAGAAATAGGTTGCGGTAGGCTGATGATGCTATCGATAACCGACCGAGCTGTATCATGTACAGTACTTTTAACACCATCCAGGAGATGATGTAAATGAAAAGCGGATTTTTACCAAATACGGCAAAGAAGTATGTCCACTTGCGCAGGTTGGCCAGTTCAATGAACACAATAAGCACAGCAAGGATTAAGAGGTCTAAGCCGACCGTTAAAAGAACGTAAGAACTGGTCCAGATTGCTTTATTGATTGGGAAGGAGGCGTTCCAGACCATCGAAACTGCGACTAAGACTGCGCCGATAATAGTTGTTTTGATGACCTTGCTTTTTGTTGTTCCTGGGCTTTGCACAAAAAGCCCGATCAGATAGCCGGCCAACACGTTTACTGTAGCAGGTAAAGTGCTCAACAAGCCTTCGGGTTCAAAGGGGATGCCAAAACCTTGATAAAGATTCTTGGCGTTAAACAGCAATAGGTCTACCGTTCTCACTAAATTGCCCTGCAGGCTATATGGATCGTTTGGATTACCTAGATAAAGCACCGCCCAATAGCCGAGCAGGGTACATATACTTAAAATGATAATCCCTTTTTTATGGAGATAGTGGATCACAATGCTCGCTAATAAGTAACAAACCGCTATTCTTTGCAGCACGCCCCAGAGCCTTACATCAAGAGGGCTGATGAAAATGAGTTTGCCTTCTTCGATTTTAAAGGAAGGAAAGTATAACAGCAAGAAGCCGATCAGGAAGATAATGGCGCTTCTTTTCAGTACTTTTTTATAGAACTCCGCAGTGCTTACTGCCCCGATTGCTTTCTTGGTAAAACTCATGGAATTACCTACAGCAAATAAAAATGTGGGAAAGACCAGGTCGGTTAGCGTAAAGCCGTGCCATTCTGCATGCCTGAAAGGTGCGTATATATCGTTCCAGCTCCCTGGATTGTTTACAGTGATCATCAATGCAACGGTCATTCCCCTGAGTACATCTAAGGGCAGGTTACGTTGCTTATTACTCATAACGTTTGTCATAATTCTCTTTTTGGTTTACTGTTCTTTCAGGTGTAAGTTAGGTAAATATAAATATTTTCGTGTACGTACACGAAAATATTTGCTACATTAGCAAAAAAGATGTTAATCTAATTTGTTTACTATGTCATTATCTATAGAAAATACCATTGATGTGAGGGTTTACGAATCACGTAAAACAATGGGGGCGGCTGCTGCCGAACGGTTTGCCAGGGAGGTAGACCACCTGCTGTCGTCAAAAAAAGAAATTAATGTGATTTTTGCGGCCGCACCATCGCAAAATGAATTTTTAAATTGCCTGTATGATTGTAATTTGAATTGGAGTAAAATAAATGCCTTTCATATGGATGAATACATTGGCCTGCCATCAGATGCTTCACAAGGCTTTGGTAACTTTTTAAGGGAACGTTTGTTCGGAAAGTTTAAGTTTAAATCTGTTAACTATTTAAACAGTAATGCCCAAAACCTTCAGGTAGAATGCATGAGGTACACCGAGCTTCTGGCGCAATATCCTGTAGATATTGTTTGTATGGGGATAGGCGAGAATGGACATTTAGCCTTTAACGATCCGCCTGTAGCAGATTTTAATGATATCCATGCCGTTAAAGTTGTAGAACTTGATCAGGACTGCAGGACGCAGCAGGTAAATGATGGCTGTTTCGAGCATATCGGTCAGGTTCCTACACACGCCTTAACTTTGACTATCCCCAGCTTAATGAAAGCAGATTTCATAAATTGCGTCGTTCCAGGAAGTGCAAAGGCGATGGCAGTTAAAAATACCCTCGAAGAACAGGTAGATACGAAATATCCGGCTACCGTCATGCAGCGGCACCCAAATGTGGTTTTGTTTTTGGATTACGAAAGTAGTAGTTTATTGGCAAAAGCTTGGAAGATTACCAATAGAAAGTGAAGGGGTGATACTTTCTGGAGATCGCCTTCACTTTTCCTTTGATATTTTGCATTGCTGTTAGTATTTATTTGTCCAATTTGTTTTTCTAAAAATTCAGGATAGTGGTCGCCTACCAATGTAATTCTATTACTGTTGAGTGTTTTTTTGTAGATGCACAGGTAAAAGCGTCAACTGGGAAATTGATATGAGATTTTATCCAGGAAGGATATCACTGCTTATCGTTTTTTACTTCGCACTAGAGGTTTGTCTGGAAAGCCTATATTTCAATGGTGATACTTTCATATATCTAGTAAAAAGACGTGAGAAATAATATTGATCATCATAGCCCAGTTAAGTAGCAATATCTTTCACCTTAATTTCTGTAGTAAGCAATAGCAAGCAAGCTTCTTGTAATTTTAAATGGATAAAATAATCTAATGGTGACATGCTGGTGTGTTAACTCACTACGGGTCCAAAGCTTTTCACCGTTTCATCTGGCCATCATACCAATCAAGGTATCTGTGCCTTTCTTGATTTTCTTTTGGTTCTGATTTTTTTCTTTTTGTCTACGACTGTTGGAATTATCTTTTCTCGTTCTTTTCGCAAAACAAAATCACTAGTGTCCGGTATAAACTGAAATACATAATTAACCACAAAAAATTTTTGGTCTAAATGATGGATAGTGATGAAAAAAGAATGGGAATGGGGCCACAAACTATCCTATTTTGTGGTAAAGATTTTTAAAATGTGCTTTAGGTGATATAATGATCAGCATTTCATTATTTGCTGCTTCTTTTTTTAGTTACTTATGATCTTCAGATTTGCCACTTAATCATAACAGCTTATGTTATTCCAGCCCGGCGCTAAAGTCGATTCCAAAATTAAAATCCAGAAGTTCTGTTGGATGGATTTTTAAACCTATTGCCAATCTCAATAATGTAATAAAACTTGGACTGGTTTCTCCATTTTCATATTTAATAATATCTCCGGTATTAACCCCGCTTCTCTTGTAAAATTCGCGATAAGAAAGTTCCTGTTTCTCTTTTAAAGATTTTAAGTGCTGACCGAATCTTTTCAGCATTATTTTTTCTTTCTCACTAATCATTTTATTGCTAATAAAAATATAATTGGCAATGTCTTTTATATTTTATTTAAAATCGTCATGTAATTACTTGACATTAAGCTTTTTTTTATTTACATTTACGTAATAAAAAAATAAAACCAGTAAGGTAAAATTAAGAGTCTTGCAACCTCAAATCTCACGCCGTTGGAGCAGGACAGCAGATTTTATCCCATTTCTTATAGCGGAATTGCTATCTTTAGCTTTCCAAAATAAGAGTGGGCTTCTGCTGTAATTCCATTTCAACGTAAGGCGTGAGAAACATTATGAGGTTATGGTTTGGGAAGCCCACTTTTTCCTCTCTCCGCCAAGACTCATAACATACGATTATGAGCAGACAAAAAATAAGTTGGATTAACTGGTTGGTACTTACTGAGGTGAGTATGCTCCAATATGTTGTTTTAATTGTTCATCATTTCCAAGCATTTTTATACCAATCTCTATTAACTTGTCCGTTTGATCGGCTTTATGCCTTGAAGCCCAAGAACCCTGAATAGTTTTTTGGATGGGGCAGGTTGACCTTTATGGTTCAAGATAAAATAGGTTCTTAATAATGATGACCTGCCTCATTTTTTGTTGCTTGGAGCTTAGGCCTGGTTTATTGGGATGTTTTTTGCCCATCTTTCCTCTATTTTTTGTGTTTTAAAGAATAAACGGATTTGCCGTAGTGGGATTGGAATATCTGGATTTTTGAGCCAGGGTGGGAGTTTTTCTGCCACTTAGCCTCTTCCACAATTGGGTACTTTGGGCGACTGCCTTTGATCAATTTTTAGTTTAGCATTTTTAATCCTGTTATATGAAGACCAATAGTAGTTATTTGCCGTTTTTTTTTCTCTGTTGGGCTTTTTTATATAGCTCATTGGCGGTATGGAGCTTTTGGCCTATAGGTCGTAGCAGGCAGGGACTGATTAATAAAAATAAGTATGAGTCCGGGCAGGTACCGCGGAATATAGGCGGAGTGAAGTCGGGGCCGGATGATTTGACATGTTTCTGTTGTATTTATGGCAATGTGAGCTTGGTTATATATTCTTACATTGATTTTATTTCACCTTCGCTCCAAAATCCTATCAAAAATATTATTAAAGGTCCGGAATAGATCTGTCTTAGCAGCCGAGGTTTTTCAATTCTTGCAAAAATCAGGTTGCCATATTACTGTAAAGTAGTCAAACTTTGCGCTTGCTTTAATCAACTAACAATTTCTCCTAACCATCAATTCATGACCTTGTCTGATTATAATTCTAGAAACCTTTCTTTGAAAACAGCTCAACAGGTGCTGGAATCATTTTATGAACACTATAATGTTGATAAAATAAAGCTGACGTTGTTGGAGTCGTTTCAGGGTTATGCCTTGAATGAGAAGAAGGGTTTCCTGGAGCTTAAAATCAGTGAGCAGGAAGTTAGTGATGTTTTCGATAGCCTGATCGATTTGGTCACGGCTGTGCGGACGCTGATGGAGCAGGGGAAGATTGAAGGAGTAAGGGCATAGGAGCTACTTTACGGTTCAATTTCTAATTTTTTTACGTTTTAAATCAATCAAAATGAAGCTTAAATTATGCTTCCTGCTACTGCTATGCCCAGTTTTTTGGGTGCATGCCCAGGATAAAAATACATCTGTTACCAGTGTGGCTGCGTCTGCGGATCATCGGGGGATTTCTATCGGTCAGCAGGTGCCGGATGTACTGATAAGGAATGTTTCCGGTCTTAATGGGGCGGGTCAGAATTTGGCAGTCTTGCCGCTTTCTGCTTTTAAAGGCAAACTGGTGATCCTGGATTTCTGGGCAACCTGGTGCTCGCCCTGTATCGCCATGATCCCTAAAATGGAGGCTTTGCAAGAAGAGTTTAAAGGGCGTGTCCAGTTCCTCCCGGTAGCTTATCAGTCCTTTAAAGAGGTAGATGCCTTTTATAAAAAGCTGCAGCAGCAAACTGGTAACGCTTTCTCGCTGCCGATGGTTACAGCAGATACGACACTGGTCCGGCTTTTTCCCCATCAAACGCTCCCACATTATGTATGGATAGGTGGTGATGGTGTAGTAAAGGCCATTACCGACCGTGAGGCTGTGTCTGCTGAAAATATCAATTCCTTATTAGCAGTAGGGTCGCTGGAGCTGAAGGTCAAAAAGGACGAGAAAATGCTATATGATACCAGTAAGTCTTTATTTTTCGAGGGAGCGGATTTCGATAACGGTATTTTTCGATCTCAGCTTTCAGGTTATATCACCAATATCGGCCGTGGGATCTATAAAGACGTAGAGGTAGAGGCAGGCGGACCAGTGAGACGCATTACCGGACGTAACCTGACCATTCCTGAATTGTTCCGAATAGCCTATAAAAAAGGGAAAAAAGAAACGGTGCTGGAAGATGGACTTTCGAAAGCATTTGAGCCTGGAAAATTAACCGGCGCAAATTTTATGGACTGGCTGAAGCAGGGCAGGGCATATTGTTATGAGCTTATGGTCAATCAACAATCCAGTGATCGGACATATGCACTGATGCAGGATCAGTTAAAGGGATTTTTCCCCGATTACCTGGTGGGGCTGGAGAAACGGAAAGTAAAGGTACTGGCTCTGGTGCGTACCTCTTCGAAAGATAAACTCCGCACCTCTGGCGGGCAGCCCACGGTTAACCTTGATGGCTTTGGGTGCAAAATGACCAGTTGCTTTCTCGCTGTTTTCATAGACCGGTTGAAGATTCCTTTTCAGGCGAGCCCACTTCCGGTGATTGACCAGACCGGATATACAGGAATGGTGGACCTTGAGCTCACTGCAAATATGAGCAGTATCGAGCAGGTCAATAAAGCCCTCGCCCGCTATGATCTGCGCTTTGTCGAAAAACCTGCAGAGATCGAAATGCTCATTATCCGTAAACGCTAAACACAAATTTTAGTTATGAAGAAAATTATTATACTATACCTCGCCATGCTGTTTCTGCTTTACAGTCTACCGCTCAATGCCCAGCAGCCAACAAACGAAATAAAGGGTAAGGTTGTGGCGGCGGGCGGACGCATTCCCTTGTTTGGGGCCACTGTTAAACTTAAAGAGTCAGGGGTCATGGTGCTGACTGATGAGGGGGGCGATTTTACTTTAAAAACGGGCCTTTCGAAAGTGACCCTGCAAGTGTCCTACCTTGGCTACGAGCAAGCCAGCCTTAGTGTATCGGCTGGTGATCAACCGCTCGTCATTATACTGACTGCCATAGAAGCACAGTTAAAGGAGGTTGTCGTTTCCACAGGTTATCAGACCCTTCCGGCCGAAAGGGCTACTGGTTCTTTTGTTCAGGTCGATAATAAACTGCTCAGCCGGAGGGTGAGTACAGGCGTGCTAGACCGGTTGGAAGATGTTACTCCGGGCCTGCTTTTCAACAAAGGCAGGTCGGCAGGGGCAGGCCTGATCAGTGTTCGCGGGCAGAATACCATATATGGGAATTCCAGTCCATTGATCGTACTGGATAACTTTCCATATGATGGTGATATCAATAACATCAACCCCAATGACGTAGAGAGCATCTCGGTGCTCAAGGATGCTGCGGCGGCTTCCATCTGGGGTTCCCGTGCCGGAAACGGCGTGATTGTCATCACAACTAAAAAAGGACGTTATAGCCAACCCCTGAAAATAGGTTTCAATGCCAACGCCACGATCGGTGATAAACCGGATGTTTTTTATCAGCCCAGGATGTCTGCTGCGGATTTTATTGGCATCGAAAAAGCGCTTTTTGATAAGGGCTTTTACCAAAATGCCGAAACGGGTTTCAATAATCCGGCGATTACGCCGGTAGTGGAACTGCTGATTGCCCGCAGGGACGGTAAAATCACTGCCGGTCAGGCTGATGCACAGATTAGTGCTTTGGCTTCAAACGATGTGCGGAGTGATTTTGAGCACTATTTTTACCGTAAAAGTGTTAACCAGCAATATGCCCTGAACTTCAGCGGTGGCAGCGAAATCCAGCGCTTTAACCTGTCGGGAGGGTATGACCATAACCATGATAACCTGGTGGGAAACAGTTTTGATCGCTATACTTTCAATGGCGGACAGTCCATCAACTTACTGAATAAAAAACTGGAGATAACGACTGGATTTTATTATACCCAGAGCAATACCACAGCCAACAATCCCGGGACAAGCCTGATTGGACTCAACACAGGTAACGGCCCTTCGCTATATCCCTATGCCAGGCTTGCCGATGCTGTGGGAAATCCCATCGCCATAACCCACGACTACCGTCAGGGATTTATTCAGGCTGCGCAGCAGCGCGGACTGCTCGACTGGAGCTATAAACCCTTGGAAGAAATCTTTTTGGCGGATAAAACCCGAAAACTGATAGATTACCGGCTGAATTTTGGCGCCAGTTATAAAATCAAGCCTTATCTTTCACTGTCACTATTGTATCAGTATGGCCAGAGCATCGCTAACGGCCGGAACCTTCGGAGCGAAAAAACCTATTTTACCCGGAACCTGATCAATAATTTTTCGGCAGTTGATGCTAATGGGAGACTCTCTTACGCTATTCCGCGTGGCGCGATTCTAGATATGGACGAGCTCACTGCTACCAGTCAGAGCATTAGAGGGCAGTTGAATTTTAACCGTCAATGGAATGATAAACATAACCTCACGGCATTTGCCGGGTATGAACTCCGTGATTTCCACACGGTGGGCAACAGCAACCGATCATATGGTTATGATGACAGCCATGCGATCGCTCTAGGGGTAGATTACGTTACACTGTTTCCACAGTTTGCCATCGCTGGTTCTTCGACAGCCATTCCTTTTTATAACAGCATGACCGACCTGACCGACCGGAATATTTCTTATTATTCGAATGCGGCATATACTTACCTTGACCGCTATACCCTGTCTGCCAGTGCGAGGCTCGACCGGAGTAACCTGTTCGGGGTGAAAACCAATCAACAGGGGGTGCCCCTTTATTCGGCGGGCCTCGCCTGGAATATTGATAAAGAGCCTTTTTATAACCTGGATTGGCTTCCCTATTTAAAAATGAGGCTGACCTACGGCTACAATGGAAACGTGAATAAAAGCCTTTCTGCCTTTACAACTGCGCTGTACCTGACAGGCAATGTTATCAATACCACCTACGCGCAGGTCATCAACCCGCCGAACCCCGAGCTGAGGTGGGAGCGTATACGCCTGATCAATATGGGGATTGATTTTGCAACTAAGAATAACCGGATCAGCGGCACGGTAGAGCCTTACTTAAAACGGGGCATGGATCTGATCGGGGATATCGCCTTTGCACCCTCATCGGGCATCACCACCTTCCGGGGCAATACGGCAAATACCCGTGGAACAGGAATCGACCTTAGTGTAAACAGCCGGAATTTGGTCGGTGAATTGGGTTGGCAGACCAGTTTCTTTTTTAGCCATGTCAAGGATCAGGTTATAGATTACGCCCTGCGGCAACCGGCAAGTAGATATGCACAGTTTTCCGACAGCGAGGTTTATCCTTTACAGGGAAAACCCTTTTACGCGGTATACAGTTATGCCTTTGCAGGTCTGGACGCCCAGAACGGCGACCCTCAGGGTTACATCGGTGGCAAAATAAGCAAAGATTATGGGCAGCTATTGTCTTCGGCGACTGCGGATAACCTGATTTACAGTGGCCCTGCCCGTCCGGTTAACTATGGCGCCCTGCGTAATACATTCACTTATAGGCAGTTTTCCCTTTCTGCAAACATCAGCTATCGCCTGGGTTACTATTTTAGGCAACCGGGCATTTTGTACTCCAGCATCCTTTCCGGACAGGGTTACTTCCAGGGGAGGTACAGTGAGCGATGGCAGAAGCCTGGGGATGAACTGATCACGACCGTCCCATCAATGCCTGCCGGCATCAACGCCGCAAGGGACAGTTTTTATAATTTGTCAACTGCAACTGTCCAAAAGGCTGATAATATCCGCTTGCAGGATATCAGCCTTTCTTACGAATTTGGTAAAAACGTACTGCAGCATCTTGCACTTAGTAAACTGCAGGTCTATCTCTATGCCAATAACATCGGGATCATCTGGAAGTCGACCAAAACCGGTTTTGACCCGGATTATCCCGTCTTTGACTATCCGCCGGCCCGCACGGTCGCACTTGGCATTAAAGCTGATTTTTAAATGTTAATCACGAAACTGAATATTATGAAACCATTATTTTTGCTCATGGCCCTATTGCTCTTCGGCCTGCTTTTTACTTCCTGCCAAAAGGAATTCCTAGACAAAAAGCCAGATAAGGCGCTGCTCATTCCTACTACCGTGGATGATTTTAATGCCTTGATGGACAACCTGACCGTATTCAACATCAGTCCCGCGCTGCAGGAAATTTCAGCTGATGACTTTTACGCTACAGATGCCGACGTGGCTGGGTTTACCTCTGTGATCCAGAAAAACAGCTATTTATGGTCCGCAGATATTTATCAGAACCAATCTTGTACAGACTGGAACCGTCCTTATCAGCAGATCTTTTATGCCAATATCATACTGGACGGACTTCAGGAGCCTGAAGGGGCTGGAGGATCAAAGACCGACTGGAACACCACAAAAGGCAGTGCGCTTTTTCACCGGGCATTTGCCTTTTATAACCTGGTGCAGCTGTTTTCCAAAACCTATGACAAGAACACCGCCGGCGTAGATCCGGGGATACCCCTGCGCCTCACTGCAGATGTGAATGCAAAGGTTGGAAGGGCTAGCGTGCAGCAGGTATATGACCAGTTGATTGGTGATCTGCTGGAGGCAGAAAAGTTATTGCCACAAACGACCCGGTTTAAAAATCGTCCTTCCAAAGCTGCAGCAGATGCACTACTGGCGCGGGTGTACCTGAACATGGAAAATTATGAACAGGCCGGTAAATATGCGGCAGCATCGCTTGCGTTGAACCGTTCCTTGCTGGATTATAATACCATCAGCCTGAGTGCAACCAATCCATTTCCTTCTTCTCCAACAGTAGACAATCCTGAGGTAATATTTTATGATATGCTTGTAGCCCATGGATTTACCTCCTCCACCAGGACCACGGTTGCTGATGAGTTATACCAGCTCTATGCAGACAAGGACCTGAGAAAAAGCATATTTTTTGCAGGCAGCGCTCCCTTTTATTTCAAAGGACGGTATACCGGATTCCGCCTGCAGCTGTTTGGCGGATTGTGTGTGGATGAAATGTACCTCATCCGCGCCGAATCACTGGCGAGGATGGGCAGTTTTGCCGAGGCCATGAAAGAGTTGAATACCCTGCTGGTCACGCGCTGGACCAAAGGCACCTACCAGCCCCTCTCTGCTGCCGATGCGGAGAGTGCCCTAAAGATTGTTCTTCTGGAAAGGCGTAAGGAGCTTGTCTTTCGTGGACTTCGTTGGGGAGATCTCAAGCGGCTCAATAAAGATCCACGCTTTGCTAAAACTATAGTCCGGACGGTTTCAGGGCAGGTATTCACATTGATCGCTGGTGATAAACGTTATGTGCTGCCCATTCCGGCCGAAGAAATTTCTGCCAGCGGTATGGCGCAGAATGAACGGTAAATAAAAAAGCAACCGGCGCGATGCCGGTTGCTGGTTAAAAGGGTGAACAAGATGCTACTGAGCAAAAGTACCAACCTCTTCGTCAAGGTAGCCGCTTGGATTGATGTTGGGATTTTGGCCTTGAGGATAAGTGCGGGTACAGGTTAGGTCCGACTCTATACAATTGTAGTTGCCGGTTACCTCTACATACGTGCTTCCATTCAAACCCCATTTAACATTGGCTTTTTGAGCAGTAGATGCTACTGCTATGCCTGTTCCAAGTAGGAATGCGATAGCAGCTAAGTTTAATTTGATCCTTTTCATAGGAAACGAATGCTTTATTACATCAAAAAACATTCAGAAAAACTTTAGTGAATAAATGATGCTTACTCTGTTCGCAGGTTTTCAGCTTGCCCTGTTTGGCTGTTGGTCATGTTGTTGACCTTATTTAATTCCTTCGGTTCGAAAGTATAGAGATATAAAGCGAGAAGGTTTAGGATCAGAAAAATACTGTTGAATATAAGATGTGCGGTCCAGCCCATTTGGTTCAGAATGCCTCCACATGAACAGGGAACCCTGTCCCAGAAATGGAGCATGACCATGGCAATGTAGGATGTGAAGGCCAGCAGCAGTACAGCTGAAAATAACAGACCAGATATGATGGTCCGCTTGAAACATAGCAGCAGCGCAGTGATGATTTCTGTAGGGATCAAAAAATACAATAGGAAATCAGCAAGCCAGCTGGGAAAAGACTGGTTGTGAAGCTGCTGGTCAAAGTCTGAAAAAGTAAAGAACTTGCTCAAAGCAGCATATACAAATAGCAGTACGAGCAGTGGTGGAACGGTTGATTTTAAAATTGCCTTCATGGTAAAAGAATTATAGAAACAAATTAATGGCGAATAGAAAAGCCAAAACAGTATGAGATGGGTATTATACCCTTTAAAGCGACGAAGAGATGAAAGAAGATAAGTCAACGATGTACCGGTTTTTACCGCAGTTGTTTTTACGGGCACCGTACTATAGCTTTACAGGCTATGATCTCTCGCGGGTGCCGGAAGTATTGCAGGAACAGGCTTTTCGCAATGCAGTTTTTTTGGCGAGCGCCGGGTTTTATGCCTTACTTGAAAAAAAGGAATTTGATTTCGATAAATTATCAGATAAGGAAAAACATACCCTTTATAAGTATTATAACCGGATGTGCTTCAGACCAACCCCTTTTGGAAGCTTCTCCTCCTTCACTTTACTCCAATGGGGAAGCGGTGGCCAGGTCAGGCTTGCGGGAAGCGACGAGTCGGTACTTCATCTATTGCCTGACCAGAATTTTTTGAGAAAATTGAAAAATAGGGCGGAGGCTGATCTGTCAGACGGATTGATGGTCAACCCTGCGTTGTACCGGTTTAATGACGTTTTCCGCTACACCAAATCATCTTTAGATGATAAGGGCCGATTTAGCTTTTCCCTGGAAGGGATTGCAGCCGTAAAATTCAATATACAGCTATTTTCATTTTTATCTTCAAAAAAGGCTTCCAAAAATATCCTCTTGAGGTGGATTATGGCGCACGGTGAGTGCTCAGCTGCAGAAGCGGAAGAATACATCCAGTTTCTCCTTGACGCCGGTGCGGTTTTCAATGGCACTCAGGGCAAAGTGATCAGTAATGAGGTCATGGAAAACTCCTTTGGCTTACCTGGCTGGAATGACTTCTGGAAAAATTACACAATGATTCCTTTATCGGGTGACGCATCCCTGTCGGCTTTGGCCGGGAATATCGGGGAAATAGCAAAGGAAAATAAACCTATTGGTCAGCCATTTTATGCGGCCCTAGAAAGGCCGAACAAAACTGGGGGACCAGATATTGCTGAACAGGTGGAACTCTCCAAAGCTGTCCATGTGCTGCAGTTATTGGCAAATGCTGAACAGCCTGCTGATCTGTCGCGTTTTATCCGTGATTTCCGTACCCGCTTTGATCAGGAAAGGGTACCTTTGCTGACGGCCTTAGATCCCGATGGAGGACTGCATTATGGCGAGATGGAACCCTCCATGCCTGATCAGGATATCCTGGAGAATATTCCTTTCCCTGAGCCGGAAGAAGAAAACAGGACGCTTGGATGGCATGCCTCCCAGCAGTTTATCTTCAAACTCTGGATAGGGGACACCCTACGCGATCCCTGGTCGCCCCTGCAGATCAGCGAAGATGATTTGATTAAACTGGAAAATCATAAAAAAGCAGTATTGCCTTTGCCCCAGACGCAGGCGCTCATGTACCGGTCGACTGGAGAGCACCTGATCATCGAAAGCTCGGGCGGAGTTACTGCCGCATCGCTGATTGGAAGGTTTTCATGCTTTAGTGATCTGGTACACCAATTTTGCCGCGAGCTTGCCGCAAAGGAGACTTCCTCAAATCCCGAAGTTGTTTTTGCTGACATTGCCCAGCAGTCTGATAGCCATGTGGATAATATCAATCGTCGTAAGCCGATTTATTCACACGAGATACCCTTGAACGTATTTCCCACACAATCGGACGAAAAGCTCATACTTCCAAGCGAAGTCATGCTTTCTCTTAAAGGCGGTGAATTGATATTGGAGTCTTCTAAGCTTAACTGGGGATTTCGCTAAAAGTGTGCACCAGTTTTCATTCCAAACTGTACACCCCGCTTTTTACCATCCGGTCTTGATGGAATCGTAAAGACTGAGCCAAATATATTAAATCCTCCCAGATTCCTTCCCTTCATTTTCCAATCTATCTTTCCTGCATTTGATCAACCAATCCTCCACAGAAGATGGTTTTGCAACAAAAACGGCCTTCCAGAACAAGATTTACAGCAAATCAACCCGCTTTTAAAAACACATTAGAATAAGAAATATAATTTTTGATTTTAAGGCTATTAGAACATCTCCGTTTCGATTTCTCTAGGCGAAACAATCATTGAATCCACCCCCGCTTTTCAGAAGCTTAAAACCGCTTAAAATGAGCCGAGTGGCCACTTTCAAGCGAAATCTAGTGAACAATATAGGCCGAAAAAGATGGCCACGATGGATGAAAACCAGTGGCCACTTTTAGCGGAACCCCCACCCAGAACAATCTTTGCACCATTTTTAGCTAATTCCATGGCGATGGCTTTGCCCATTCCGCTGCTTGCGCCTGTAATGGCTATAACTTTTCCTTTAATATTTTGCATTGCTTTTGGTTTTTACTTGTCTATTTGTTTTTCTAAAAATTCGGGATAGCGGTCGCCAACAAGTGTAATTTCATTGACTGTTGTGTCAATTTTGGTGAGTTCATCGGCTGTTAGTGCAATATTTATACTGCCGATGTTTTCTTCTAAACGATGCAGTTTGGTAGTTCCGGGGATGGGTGCGATCCAAGGCTTTTGCGCTAAGAGCCAGGCCAAAGCCAGTTGTCCGGTCGTAACATTTTTTTGTTTGGCAATTTCAGAAAGTGCTTCTACTAAAACCAGATTGGCCTTTATATTTTCTTCGCTGAAACGGGGAATAATATTTCTGCGGTCGATAGCCTCTAATTTTTTGTTGATGATGCCCGTGAGAAAGCCTTTGCCCAAAGGACTGAAGGGAACGAAACCAATCCCCAATTCTTCCAATGTTGGTATGATTTCATCTTCAGGCTCGCGCCAAAACAAAGAGTATTCGCTTTGCAATGCTGATACAGGTTGTACTGAATGCGCTTTCCGGATCGTTTTAGTACTTGCTTCCGATAAACCGAAATATTTCACTTTGCCCTCTTGTATCAGGTCTTTTACTGTCCCTGCAACATCTTCTATCGGGACATTAGGGTCGACTCTGTGCTGATAAAGCAGGTCAATGTAATCTGTCTTTAATCGTTTTAGAGATGCTTCGGTAACTGCTCTGATCGTTTCGGGTCTGCTGTCTAATCCTACTGCAGGTCTGGC
This sequence comes from Pedobacter sp. Bi27, assembly GCF_918698255.1. NCBI lineage: Bacteria > Pseudomonadati > Bacteroidota > Sphingobacteriia > Sphingobacteriales > Sphingobacteriaceae > Pedobacter > Pedobacter sp. Bi27. Next base: position 200,036 of record NZ_CAKKMW010000001.1, on the reverse strand, counting down.
ATCTTTACAACCGAATTTTGTAGCTATCACCACGTCTTTTCTATAAGGCTGTAATGCATCGCCAACAAGTTCTTCATTGGTGTAAGGTCCGTAAGCTTCTGCGGTATCAAAAAATGTAATCCCGCTTTCAACTGCGTTGTGCAGTAGCGTTATGGCATCTTTTTTATCAAGACCTTTGCCATCCAGGAAATTTAAACCCATACAGCCAAAGCCCAATGCGGAAACTTCTAGTCCACTATTTCCTAATTTTCTCTTTTGCATAATTCTTTTTTGATTGTTTCTAACATTGAATAAATCTCATTACAAAACTCCTGATTGTCGTTCTGTAAAAAGTAGCCCAATTGGTAATTGTTGTAGTCAGATTGGCAATCGTTTTAAATGCTGCAATAAGTCCTATACCTTAATCTAGAGATTTGATGGCTGTCAGACCATCAGCGGATAACTCAAAGTCAGATACATTGAAATTTTCGTTTGCCCTTTCACAGGGTAAAAGGGCAAATTGAATATTTGGGATTGATATATTTTTTGATGCTTATGGCATTAGATTTTTCAGGGATTAGTTGCTGTTCAGAAAATTTGATCACTGGCAGACGGTTTTCAGTCTTTGCAAAGCTATCGGCAATGTATTTTCCCTTCATGGTAATAAATCATCTTGAATACTGATATTTATCAGTTTCAGTCGACTGGATTTATTTGGAACTTTGGGGGACAGTTTTATGGCCTTGCTTTAAATTGCTTTCCAATCCTAGAAGGTTTTACCATTTATGATTTTAAACCGGCCATATCACTTCTCTTTAGCGGGTATGTCATGGAGCGTAATTTATTTGGGCGCGATCAGATTTCATTATAATGCTTAGACACTTAGGACCAAAAAGAACATATGAGCATAATCTCAGATTGGCAAGCTTGTTAGGCATGACTGCTGGTTTTGTCAACGCTGAAGGCTATCTTGGATTTAACATTCTTACCACAAACGTAACAGGACATGCTGCACTTTTTGCTGAGAGGATAGCCTTTCAGGATTGGGGAACAGCACACATTATCGCGTTGTGGATGATGCTTTTTCTTGCTGGTGCATTTATTTCAGGCCTGATCTTGTCCTTTATGGGGCTTAACCAACGTTACGCTTGCTCAATTCCCATTCTCATCGAGATCGGTGTACTGCTGTTTTCAGCATTTTGCGGGGGAAGCTACGATAGGACACTTTTCTCAAAGGAGTTATTTGCCGGAAGTCTTCTTTTTGCCATGGGAATGCAGAATTCACTGGTGTCCATGGTGTCCGGTTCTGTCGTAAGGACTACCCACCTTACGGGTACTTTTACTGACCTGGGGATAGAACTGGCACAGGCGCTGCGTAATAAAGGGCAGGAGCGTAAGACTGTAAAATTAAAGATCAGGCTTCGGCTTGCTATTATTTTTTTCTTCATGGCAGGGGCAATTACAGGAGCTTATCTTTTCAAACATTTTGGATTCCCTTCTTTTTTTGCCCCGGTTGCAATTCTTGTTTCCGTATTGCTTTATGACTTATTCAGGATCAGGGCCAAAAGGTATTATAACAGGACCGCAAGCGCGGTGAAAAGGAGGATCGGACCACATCCCTAGATTAACTGCCAACACAGCTGGAGGCGACTGGGCAAAAATATATTGAATTTACATTGCACAGTCAAACTGATAATTATCATTTTTCTCCATGATATTTTGTCGGAAAAAATAGCTCATTACCCTATAATTTTGTTTCCGGGTTTGTTAAAGGACCTGTATGGCCATGAATTGAAGTATCTCTGGGCGTGTTCGATAAATAAGCTTCTTCCCATTGGTGCCTTATCGGTCAGTCAACAGGGCATTTTAATGAACGAGAATATCAATATTGGAAGTATTGTTTTAAACAGCTATATGGAAGAAATACCTAAGGATATCCTGCGCAGCTGTATGGACAGTTTATCGTATTGGGATATGTGGTGGTCTACCCGATAAAAAGAATTAAGCAAATGATTGGAATTCCATTACCGGTATCATATGGCCACAAAGTTTATACACTATATGTTATTTCATATGTGACTTCGTTGTTGCTGGAAAGTGAGATTTCGGTGGATATACTTCTTGAAGGTAAGAACCACAGACTGATCCTTGACCAAGGGTGTGTATGGAGGCAGCAGATTGATAAGGGAAGTATACAGATTGAGCCTGGCCTTTTGGGCAGGCTAACGCAGATCATAGAATCCCGATGGCTCGGAAAATTAAAACATTCAAGATAGATGGTGAGGGCGTTTTAGCTTATGCTTAACCCAGGAGCCTGGAATGCAGATTTGGCAATAGCCTTGTATGGCTATCTGTCGGAACCAATTAAGATTAAGACGGAACGTGATAAATAAAATTTTCGAGGACGATCAAACATTCGATTGGCTCTACCCGGAGCATTTTCAACTGATGTCCAAAAAACAATGGACCCCAATAAGTATAGCGCAGCAGTCTGCTGGGTTTCTTGCCCTTCCAGGTTCAAAAGTGCTCGATATCGGTAGTGGTATCGGAAAATTCTGCCTCATAGCAGCAAGGCAGCATCCTGCAACCATGTTTTTCGGAGTAGAACAGCGGCAGGAACTGGTGCATCATGCAAATGTTGCGATGGAATTTCTCAGACTGGATAACCTGGAATTTATCCATGCCAATATGACCCAGATAAACTTTAAGGCCTTCGACCATTTTTATTTCTATAATTCTTTTTTCGAAAATGTGGATTTTATAGGGAGGATCGACGATTCTGTAGAAACCTCGTTGGCTTTATATAAGTATTATACACAGTACCTAAGCGCAAATCTGGATAGGATGCCACGAGGGACCCGGTTGGTTAGCTTTCAGGGTTCTGGCAAGGAAGTGCCTGAAAATTTCACTTTAGTCAAGAGTACTTTTAACGGTCTTTTAAATATGTATGTCAAAAGCACCTGATTGCTCATCCCGATTTTGTGCTTCTTATTACCGAATCAATAAATAAATGGTAAATACCTACTTTGATCATGATATTCATTTTGATTATCTATATCCCGATCATATCCAACAACTTTCCAAGGTTCACTGGACACCGCTTGACATTGCAAGAAAAGCATCTGAATTTCTTTCATATCCTGCCCATAAAGTGATGGATATCGGCTGCGGCGTTGGCAAATTCTGTCTGACTGCGGCGTTTTTTAATCCCAACACATTTTTTTATGGTATAGACCAGAGAAGGGACCTTATCAGATATGCAAATGAAACGAAGGAAAATCTTAATCTTTCTAACGTTGATTTCATTCATGGTAACATAACCGATGTAGACCTCAAGGAATACAAGAGCCTTTACTTTTTCAATTCCTTTTATGAGAACCTCAATACAGAAGGTGGGATTGACTCTACCGTTAACAGGAATTATGATCTTTACCGTTTTTATAGCCAGCTGCTTTATAAGAAACTCGAGGCACAGCCAAAAGGCTGTAGGTTGGTTACTTATCATACCGTAACAGGGCAAATCCCTCCTTCCTATAAGGCCACTGCCCAGTGCTATCATCCTGAGCTCAAAATGTATATCAAAGGATAATTTTGACTTTAATGCACTCACTTTACGGAGATATGTCTGAAAAACATTACGTTGGCCTGGTTAAAAAAGGAAATCCAAAGGAAAGCACTAAAATAAAGTTGATCTGGGATTGTGCCCAGAGATAGTCCTTGGGAGGAAAAACTGCATTTAATGAATAATATAAGTCGTACCTTTATATATGAGCTTATCAGGAATTTTCCCCATTGATAAATGGAACTTCAGTACGCACTCGATATTAAATGTGCTGACCGAAGAGGAGTATCGGTTCCTGATTTCAGGACAGGCTGAACAGAAATATGGAAAAGGAGAGGTGGTTTTCAGGGAAGGAGTTGTACCTTCGGGGATCTACTTTATCCATAAGGGTAAGGTGAAAAAGTATAAAGTGGATCATAGTGGGAGAGAGCAGATCATATACGTTGCTAACCAGGGAGAGTTCATTGGTTACCATGCCGTACTCTCCGAAGAGCGGTATCCTGATTCGGCTGCTACTATAGAGGAGAGCGTTCTTAGCTTTATACCTAAAGAAGATTTTCTTCAGGTGCTGAACAATTCGCCCCTGCTCACCTCACGTATGTTAAAGGCACTAAGCCATGAATACACAGTATTGGCGAACAGTATTTCTGTTTTTTCGCAGCGTTCGGCCATAGAACGGCTTGCCATAGCGCTCATTTTTCTCAGAGAAAAGTATAAACACGACCTTAACACCGATGGAGAGATTCTGATCAATATCTCAAGACATGACCTGGCTAACCTTGCCGGGCTGGCAAAGGAGAATGTGATCCGGCTCCTCAAAGAACTAAAGTCGGAAGATATCCTTTATACAGATGGCAGGAAAATCTGGATTAAGAACATTGAAAAACTCATTGCCCGATCCAACTATCGTTAGCATGGTTTATCATTCATAGGAATCATGTCATGGCAACCAGGATTTTGATCAACTATAATAATGCTTTTCATCATCGTCATCTTTGGTTTTTTCGGTAGATATTTATCATTAACCCCTGAGATATTGTATTTAGGAAGCTGTCCTTGGTATCTTATCTTTCATTAGTGGATCGGTCTATGTACTTCTCTGAGTAGATTAGTAGAGGGCATATTCAGTAGGCCAGGGCTGGGAATTGCCATCAGCTGCAATAAATTGGCGATGAATATATTTCCTGTACTCTCTTTTTTGATCATCTCTTTGAGCCTCACTTGTTGCTGTGCCTGTTCATATACTCGCCATAGCTGATTGCTATAGCTTCCATCATGTACGATTTTTTCCAAAGCGGCGGAAAAGATTGCGGTAAAAAGGGTGAGTCCGATCGCAATTGGGCCACCGATGAGGCCTATTGCCCTGATGTTGATGCCGTTCAATGGTGCAGAGAAGGGGAGCAGGTTTTTTAGATAGGCGGAGATTCTGATCGCATTAATCAGCACGCCTAGTTCTACCCCTGCGGCCACTACCGATGCTGCCAGTACGTTCGCTTTGATCTGCCTGGCGGGAATGCCTGCAAGTGCCTCTTCCAGAAAACGGTCCGGGATGCGTGTTCCGCCCAGCTTGAAATAATCGTTCAACAAGGGAAGCCTTCCCGGATTTGTTTTCAGATCTTCCTTTATCCAATTGTTGTAATCCTCAATGGCATCAAGAGCGGCACTGATCCTGTTCTGTCTAATGTGTTCACGAAGCAAATCCACGAAGTGCTTATGCGCCGGACTGGCGATTTGCTTGTCACACTGTTCTTCGAGCGAGGGAAGCATGGCAAGAAAAATCGCCACCGTCTTTTCACGGAACTCCCGCTTTTCATCCTGCGAGCGCATCCAAACAAAGAGCTCCTGACGGGTAATATGCCCTTGGGGAAGGCCTAGGTTTTGGCGGCTGGCGGTTGAGTCAAATCCTTGGTTGATAAGGCGCTGAAAGGCATCAGTGAGCATGGAGGTATACATGGCGCTAAAACCCAGTACGCCCTGCATTGTGGCCGTGGTTAGCGAGAGCATTTTTACGCGGCCTGTTTGTTTTACCTGGTCTGCTGTTCTGCGCATGTTGAGCACCTCACTATAAAGCTTGAATGCCTCCTGTTGCGAGTCAGCTACTATGACTACTGCATCGCAGATGAAGTTTCCCAGGATTTCACGGGTGCCGTTATCGGGATAACTAGGGTTGAAGCGTGCTGAGACGGGGTAAACGCCAGAGCGTGAGGTGTCAATGGTTCCTTTCAATAAAAAATAATCGTCCGGAACATTCAAAAATTCCCGCCCATATCTTTTGGAATAATATTCAGATCGCCTCAGTGTAGCACTGTCTAGCTGAAACCTGAACTCTGGCAAGGGCAGTGGATTCCCTCGAAAAATAATCATGTCGCACATGATGAGGGTATTGGTTGAAAAAACGATAGGATCAGCAATAGTAATTGGACCGTAGATGACCTGTGGAGACTGAATGATAATTGGCTGTTGAGGTTTTTTGTCTTTGTTTTCCATGGTTTTATATTTGCTTTAGTGATGTGGTAGTAAGTTTATGGTTGTCCCGTTTCCTGGTAGAAAATGATAATGATCTTTGCCATAAAGTCTCCTGCTGTTAAATCTTGAATGATTGGGACGCTGGTATACCGGTTAAATACACGATAATGGTAGCTGAGCTGACTGTATTATGCCAACTGCATTTCATCATACTGTAATACCTGTGTATATTGGTGGATTTTGCCATCATTTTGGTAATTTAAATAAACTACTGTAGGGATTTGCTGACGATGACGGTATAAATATAGATATTTTCGCTGAGTTAACAACCTGTGTGTTTGGTGAGTTGATCATTAAACAGCTAGATGCAGTTTTTAGTACTTGGCTACGCACGCAGAATGAGCGCTGTTACGGAAGCAGCTTGGTTACGCCTGTTATTGAGTTAATTTATGTTGAACACCAACGTGAAATTTGGGTAGATCAATTTTTTTCATTACGGTTGTGTAAAGCGTGTCGCTCTTCCTTTAAATAGCAAAGAGGTGAGGGGGTTGGTAGGAAAATACTAAATCCAACTTATGAACTATCCGGATAACTTTTATATGGTGGAAAATAGAATAACAGCATGTAGCTTAAAAAAAGATATCTGTTTTTACGAAAAAAAGATTCTATTTAATTAGATTTGAAGTGTATCCAAAGAAATACTTCCCGCTGACAGGGAGCTTTTAATGCCTTACTAAATGACCCGGATTGCTCTAATTTTTATTTTTCTTCTCACTTTTTCAAATATCGCTCACGCTCAGGAGAGTTTTATTGGAGATATTAACTACCAATTGCTGGAAAAGTATGTTGATCTTGCGCTGAAAAATTACCCCAAGCGCAAAATGTATAAAGCCAGTGAACTCAGCGCAAAAGCAAAAATTGGCGTTGCAAAGGCAACCTATCTGGATGCCTTTACCGCATCTTATAATTATAGCCCAAATAACGCTGCCAGGTATAATACAACAAATCCCTATACGCTGAACGGAATACAGTTCGGGATCTATTTTAATTTGGGGATTTTATTCCGTACACCAGCCCTGGTGCGCCAGGCCAAAGAGGAACATAATGAGAAGTTCTATCAGGCTCAGGAGTACGATATCCTGCTGAAATCCGAAGTTAAAAAAACATATTTTGAATATCTTCGTGAGGCTGCCGATTTAAGGGTTAAAGCGCAGACCTATATCGACAATAAAGCGTCGAGCGATGGTCTTCGGTACAAATTTGAGAAAGGTGAATCGACTTTGGACGATTATACCAAAGCCAAAACCTTAACCTCCTATGCTAACTCTGAAAGATTGCTTGCAGAGCTAAATCTCTTAAAAGCGAAAGAATCTCTTGAAGCATTGATTGGCGAAGTTTTGGAAAATGTGAAATAAGATAGAATGAACATAAAGAAATCCTTAGAAACAGTTAACAGATACAGGTGGATTATCATCTTGATTTTTATTTTTACAATGATTTCAGGTTTTTTCTTTCTGAGAAACCTGCCAAAAGACTATAAATCCGAAGCCAAACTCTCAACAGGTCTACTTGATCCATCGAGGCAGCTGGCGCCTGATAATGCCAGCTATACCGGGCCTGATATCATTATAAAACTTAACCAGCAGTTTTCTACCATCATGGACATCATGAGGATGCCCAAAAATATCAGCCTGCTTTCTTATCGGTTGATATTGCATGACCTCAAGGACGAAAAAGGTTCGTTCAAGCCATGGAGCGAGGAAATTAAGACATTAACCGATGCGCAAAGACAAGAGGCCATTGCCACTTATGAAACCCGCTTGAACAAGCGGCAGGTACTCACACCGCTTGATAATGGTAACATTAAGCTTTATCAGATCGTAACTTCGATGGGTTATGATGAGAAGAGTCTCAATAAAAAACTGGATATAAACCACGAACAGAACAGCGATTTTATCTCTGTAGCCTTTACCTCCAACAATACCCTGCTTTCTGTTTTTGTTGTAAATACCCTCTCGAAAGATTTTATCAATAATTACAGCCTGGAGCAAATCGGGAATAAAAATACAGCTATTCTTGTACTCGATTCTTTGCTGAAGAAAAAAGAGGCAATTATGAACGACAGGATACGGCAGTTGAAAGACTATAAAATCCGTAACGGCGTGCTAAACCTGGATAAACAATCTCAGATCGTTTATCAGCAGATTACTGATAATGAGAACAAGAAAAACCAGGCCCTGATTGATAAACAGGCCGCACAAGCTGCATTAAAAAGCGTTAATGAAAAATTGGCGAGCCGAACCAGCGATAAGTACCTGGGAGCTGAAGTAATTGAGGATAACCGCGCGATTATCAGCTTAAAAAATAAAATCCTGGCAGCAGAAGATCACTATTTGCGCAATGGGTATAAACCGGCAGATAAAAAAACTGTAGATTCACTACAACTCTTGCTCAGTTCAAGATTAGTCCAATCGAATGACCAGTATGTAAGCGATCCGCTTATTGCCAAACAAAGCCTGGTTCAGCGTCGTATTTCGCTAGGTGTGGAGATTGAAAAGGCGACAGCGGGCATAAGCGATATCGATAGGGAACTGGCCAAGCTTAATGCAAAATTTACCGGTATGGTTCCTTTTGATGCGGGCGTACAAAATCACGAACAAAAAGCCGATGTAGCAACAAAGGAATATCTGGAAATACTGGCACGTTATAACCAAACGAGCCTGGATAAGAATATCGGGTTGCGCCTGCAATTGGTACAAGAGGGGATACCAACACTTCCCGAATCATCAAAAAAACTGATATATATGGCCATGAGCGCTATTGCCAGTTTAGCAATCTGTTTTTGTACACTATTTTTGATATCTGTTTTAGATCGTTCAGTTAATAATAGTGCAGAACTAAAGGAGGCTTTACCTGCAAAGCTTATTGGTGAGTTGGATTATATTAGGCCCGATAACGATAATATAGCTAAAATATGGGGAGGCCAGCATTCCGAAAGCGAATATCAGGCTTTTAAGAACCAGCTGCGGGCCCTGCGTTTTGAGCTCGATAACAAGCTTTTTAGCGGTAACCAAAAAGTATTGGGCATTACAGGCTTTGGCTCAGCGCAAGCCCAGGCATTTACCATATTAAATTTAGCATACGCTTTTGGGCAAATGAATAAAAAAGTATTATTGATTGGAGATCAGGAGCTGGCGCCAGCGCTACAGCGGTTAAAAGTGCCTGTAGATCAATCAATAAGAGCGATATTGCAGGGAGCAGATGTTACTGAAAGCGGACCTTTTTCATTCGTGAAAAATGATCTTGACGGTCAGTCTTTACTTGAAATAAGAGACCGGGAAGCACTTTCTGGGATTTTTGGTTCGATCAGGGATCGCTTCGATTTAACCATTGTAGTGCTTGATCCACTGGGTGATGGTGCAGCGAACCGCGAATGGATGTCCTTTGTTGCACTATACGCTGCAGTATTTGTAGCCGGATCAGCATTGCATGATAAAGAGAAAGCGGCACTTGCTGCATTAAATGAGGATGAAAAGTTTGCTGGCTGGGTAATTACCGGGGTAAAACAAAAATAGGCAGCCCTATGCTCAAAAATTTAAACGCATATATTGCTGACCATAAAAAAAAGATTATATTTTTTATAATCTCCCTGTGTCTTTCAGTCCTGGTGGCAGCCTCTACCTATTCATTTGGGATTTTAGGGCCATTGGCCGTATTGGCTATTGCGGCGCTGGGCATTTTTATGGTCAGCCTTTTCCGAGATCCCCGTACGGGTGTTTGGGTATATCTGGGCTACTGTTTTATCCTGGGCTTTTTGGTGAAATATTTTCTGAATATTCCGGTTGGTCTTGCCCTCGACGGGCTGTTGATCCTCACCTGGGCAAGTATACTGGTTCATGTAAAAAGATTCGATTGGGACCGGCTGAAAAATGAGCATGTTTTGTTTTCATTGGTATGGTTTGTTATAAGCTTTTTACAACTTCTAAACCCATACGGAGCCAGCTTTACCGGCTGGTTTAATGAGCTTAGGTTTGCAGCGCTTAGCTGGTTGCTGGTTGCACCATTTGTATTTCTGTTGTTTAACAGGAAAGCCGATCTGAACCGCTTTATCATTGCAATATTGCTGTTTTCTCTTGTTGCTACGCTTTACGGTATGAAACAGCTTTATTTAGGCCTGTTGAACGGAGAGCAGTTGTGGTTAAATGCAGGCAATGCCGGTACGCACATCATTAACGGCAAGCTCAGGGTATTTTCTATGTATTCGGATGCGGGCCAGTTCGGTGCCTCGCAGGCAATTATGGCCGTTATTGCGCTAACGCTTGCTGCAGGACCCTTCAGTTTTATGAAAAAAATAATTTTTGCGCTCTTTGCACTGGTTTTTCTATATGGTATGGCTATATCGGGTACCAGGGGTGCTTTGTTCGCATTGGCGGCCGGACTATTTTCTGCCCTTTTTTTAAGCAGGAATTTCAAGGTGTTAATTTTAGGCGTGGTCTGTTGTGCGGCAGGTTTTGGGGTGTTAAAGTATACCACTATCGGCGATCATATTTTCCAGGTTAACCGCTTAAGGAGTGCACTTAATCCGAAAGATGCTTCATTAGCCGTTAGGCTTGATAACCAAGATAAATTAAAAAAACTCCTCGAAGATGTGCCCTTTGGCGCAGGTCTTGGCATGAGCGGAATGAACGGTACCACTTACAATGCTGGTAAGCCCATAGCCAGTATACCACCCGATAGTTATTGGGTGAAAGTTTGGGTAATGTACGGGGTGGTGGGTTTAGTTATCTGGTTTGCGCTTACCAGTTATATTATCGGCAAATGTGGCGGGATTGCCTGGAAAATCCGCGATCCGAGGCTAAGGGTAAAGATGATTGCCCTTACCGCTGGTACCGTGGCCTGTTTTATCTGCAGTTATGGCAATGAGGTAATGAATGGGATCCCTTCATCTATAATTATGTTTATGTCCTGGTCTTTCATCTTCATTGCACCAGAACTTGATGAACAGCAAATGCGACTAGAATCGGATGGAACAGATATATAAAATTATACACCTGCTGTTATGGGTTTTGGCGGTTTACCTGTCATTTAATTGCCTGTACCTGGTAATTTTTGCGCTTGCTGGGCTTTTCCCTTTGGCGGGTGTACAAAAATATGCTACCAGCTATAAAAAAATAGCCGTGCTGTTTCCTACCTATCATGCAGATGAGGTGATAATCGAAAGTGTAAGTGCTGCACTTGAACATGACTACAAAGGGGAGTTCGAAATTATAATAATTGCCGATGGATTAAAGCCTGATACAATTAAGCAGCTCGAAGTAATGGGAGCGGAGGTAATTGAGGTGTTTTTTGAGAAAAGCACTAAAGGCAAAGCCCTTTTATATGCAATTGAAAAGCTTAAAAATCGCGGCTTTGATATTGCTGTAGTGCTTGATGTTGATAATTTAATGGGACCATATTGCCTGGAGGCGGTTAATAGCTCATTTCAACACGGGCATAAAGTTATTCAGTTGCACCGCACCGCAAAAAACCTCGATACCAGTTTTGCTTTTCTGGATGCCTGTAATGAAGAGATAAACAATCACATTTACCGCAAGGGGCAGGCAGTGCTAGGACTTTCACCTGCGCTTATCGGATCAGGAATGGCCTTCGATTACAGCTATTTTTATATCTTATTAAAAAATGTGGGGGATACCGTTGGTGAAGATAAAAAAATGGATTTCCTTATTGCCGGCGACAAGACTAATGTAACCTATTTGAATGATATTTTTGTTTACGACGAGAAGGTAAGCAGCGCCAGTGTATTTACCACCCAAAGAACCAGGTGGATTGCATCTCAGATTGAGTTTTTGCGTATATATACCATACCCGGAATAAAACAACTGCTTAAAGGAAACATAGAATTTTTTAATAAGACGGTACAAACGATGTTAATGCCGCGCATATTATTACTGGGACTGCTGTTTGTCATGGCCCTTCAGTCTTTTTTTAATCCCTTGGGACCAGGAAAAATATTATGGCTAACTTTATTCTTTAGCATATGTGTTACACTGCTGATTTCAGTACCGATACGATTTTACAGGGATAAAAGGCTTTATCTTGCCATCTGGCAAATACCAAGGGCAATGGTTGGAATGGTTATCGCACTGTTTAGCATTGGGAAAGTTAAAAAATCCAATTTAGCAACGCCTCATCAAAATACAAGTGCCGGGAAAAGTAAAACTTAAACTATGCCGATATTATTATTGATCATTACCGGTGCAATTGCCGGCATCTTTGGGTTTATTAAAGGAATAAAAACACCTAAACAAAAAACATAATCCAATGGCTATTCTAAATAACAGGGACATTATCATTGTGGGGCAACAGCCCTGGGATATTCCTATTGGTAGCAATTGTAAGGATTTAGCGCTGGAGTTTAGTAAAAACAACCGTGTATTGTATGTTAATGCACCATTAGATCGAAAAACAAGTGTATTGCAGCGCGATACAGAAGGCGTAAAAAAAAGATTGCGCGTTATTGCTGGTAAAGAAGAAGCTTTGACAGAAGTATCGGCAAACCTTTGGGTGTATAATCCTCAGATTATCATAGAATCTGTAAACTGGATCAGATTCAGGGGGCTGTTCAGGTGGTTAAATAAAATCAACAATACCCGGTTCGCCAGATCGATCTGCGGTGCGGTTGCTCAGCTTGGCCTTAAAAATTTTATCCTGTTTAATGATAACGATATTTTTCGGAGCTTTCACCTAAAAGAGCTTTTGAAGCCCGATTTAAGCGTTTATTACTCGAGAGATAATGTTGTAGCCACGCCATACTGGATGCGGCATGGTACTTATATGGAGCCCGAGCTGATTGCAAAAAGTGACCTTTGTGTAGCCAATTCGGTTTATTTGGCAGGCTATTGCAGAAAATATAATCCGAATTCATTTTACGTTGGGCAGGGCTGCGATTTAGCGCTTTTTAGTAATGATGAGGTGCTGGAAATACCATCAGATCTTTCCGCTATCAAAAAGCCGGTTTTGGGCTATGTTGGCGCCTTGTTATCCATAAGGCTCGACGAAAAGATCCTGCTATACCTGGCAAAAGAAAGGCCAGACTGGAGTATGGTACTTGTAGGGCCACAGGATGAAGATTTTAGCAGGAGCGAGCTCCATAAGCTAAACAATGTGTTTTTTCTGGGCCCGAAAAAGCCAGAAATGCTGGCTGCATATATTAAGGGTTTCGATGTTTGCCTTAACCCCCAGGTGATCAATCCACTTACAATAGGTAATTATCCCCGTAAAATTGATGAGTATCTGGCAATGGGTAAACCTACACTGGCTACCAGAACCGAAGCGATGGATTTCTTTGCAGATCACGTTTATTTGGCATCGACGAAGGAAGAATACCTGCAATTGGCTGAAAAAGCGCTTGCTGAGGACAGTCTGGAGCTGGCCCGTGAGCGGATTGATTTTGCCGGAACACATACCTGGGAGGCCAATGCCCGGGAAATCTATAAGGCCATAAATGCTGTAGAAAGTGGTTTGGCAACATCTACGGTGGTGTAATACTGAATCTCCCCAGCTTGTTCATTAAGATTGTAAATATTTAAGTCAGATATGCCGTCGACCTCAATTATCACCGTTAATTTCCATCAACCGACAGTAACTATAGCCTTACTGGAGTCTATCAATAGGTCTTATCGTGCAGAAGACACTGAGGTTATACTGGTAGATAATGGCGCAGATCAAGACCAGGCGCATATATATGCACCCTATTTTGGAAATATCCACTATATCCGTTCTGTTGAAAACCTCGGTTTCGCAGGGGGCAACAATCTGGGAATCAGGCATGCCAAAGGCGATTACATTCTGCTGCTGAACAACGATACCGAAATACCGGCAGGCTGTCTGGAAACCATGCATGCCGAATTTGATGCCAATGAAAAAATAGGATTGTTATCGCCCTTATTGCTTTATTTCGAGCAGAAGGACCTGGTTCAGTATGCCGGTTTTACCCCCTTAAATTACCTAACGGGCAGAAATGCCTATGTTGGTCAGTTTGAACGTAACCATGGGCAGTTCCTGAAGAGCTATAGCACCGCTTTCTGCCATGGAGCGGCGGTGATGTGCCGCAGGCAGGATCTGTTGAATGCCGGACTAATGGATGAAAATTATTTTCTCTATTACGAAGAACTCGACTGGTGTGAAAAATTCAGACGGATAGGCAAAGAGGTCTGGTTTACCGGAAAGACCCACGTTTACCATAAGGAATCTGTTAGTGTGGGAAAGGAAAGTCCGCTCAAGGTATATTTTATGACCAGAAACAGAATGCTGTTTATCAGAAAAAACACGGGTTGGATAACCACTTTGTTCTTCTCGCTGTATTTTTGTTTTATCGCCTGCCCAAAAGCAGTATTGATTTATCTTGCCAAGGGAAGACAAGATTTGGTAAAACAGGTGCTCAGGGGGCTTTGGTGGAACTTTACGCACAAAAAGCACAGTAAAAAACTGGGACTGGTATTGCCTGGTAATGGCTCATCTTAATCTTTTCAGGCTGGCAGAAACAGCATATCTCCCAAGTAAAATTGCTGATCTGAGAAAACCTATGCCCTCGCTTTCCCTGAATATTTTCCAGGTATAACCAATTGCTTTGAGTTTGTTAGATGAAACCGAATTTTGTCTTACCCGGTAATAGGCAAGCGGTTGGTTAATGCCATAGCCCTGTCTGCACTGTTTTAGCAGTTTGAGTAAAAAGATCCAGTCTTCGTGGCCTGCAGGGCTAAACTTTAAGTCGCCAATGGCACTTTTTAACATCATAGAAGTCGAAAATATCACCACGTTATGGGCAAGCAGCGCATTATAATCTACTGCCTGTGGAGCCGGAATCTGACCTGAAACTACTTTTCCCTGTTCGTTAATGCGTTTGTAGGCGCAGAACGTAAGGGGCAGAAGTTCCTTTTCCATATAGGATACCTGTCGGCTAAGCTTATCTTTAAGCCAGATATCATCACTATCAAGAAATGCGACGTACTTGCCTTTCGCTTCTGCCAAACCGATATTTCTGGCATTCGATACTCCTCCATTCTCCTTTAAGGCTATCAGCCGGATACCATTGTGCCGGCTGGCAAATGCTTCAACTATCTGGCAGGTATCATCGGTAGAGCGATCATCTACAACAATCAGTTCCCAGTTTGTATAGCTCTGGGCAATTACAGTATTGAGGGTTTCTGTTATAAAAGCTGCTGAATTATAGCATGGGGTAACAATTGATACAAGCGGGTCCAATCTCTTTAGGTTATGTTTTTTTCGTTTGACCAAAATAGCTAAATTTTTTATGATAATATATTAGGGCACCGATGATATTCAAATAAAACCATTACTTTAGGGCAGCTATTGATATGGATAGAAGACGTTTTGTTGTTAACCTGGTCTCCAACTTTTTTAGTGCACTTTCTGGTGTAGGGATTTCTTTCTTTCTTACACCTTATATTGTGGCGCACCTGGGTAAAGAGGCTTATGGTTTCTTCCCCCTTTCCAATAACTTTGTGATGTATGCAGGGATTATTACAACTGCACTAAATTCCATGTCGAGCCGGTATATCACCATCAGCCTCGAAAAAAAAGACGTCAAAGAAGTGAATGTTTATTTCAACTCCATCTTGTTTGGCAATATGTTGATATCACTTGGTTTCATTGTATTGAGCGCGCTATTCTGTCTGTTCATCAATAATATACTCGATATTCCGCCCGGCCTTTTTGATGATGTTCGGTTGCTGTTTGTATTCATTTTTTTTAGCCTGGTGATCAATGTCTCTTCAGCGGTTTTTTCAGTCGCAGCTTTTGCCGTCAACAGATTCGATAAGCTCGCCTATATCAATATTATATCCAATGTGGTGAAACTTTGCGCAGTGGCGTTCCTGTTTTATCTTTTTAAGCCTAAAATTTATTTTCTGGGACTGGTAACGGTATTAACAGCAATTTACATATGTTTTGCAAATTACAGGCTTACCAAAAGACTCCTCCCTGAAGTGGTGATTGACAGGTCGCTTTTCTCCTGGAGTGCGCTTTCACTGATCGCGGGCTTCGGTATGTGGAATTCTATTATTGCCCTGTCGAATGTAATCAATACCCAACTGGATTTATTAATTGCAAACCACTTTTTTGGTGCCTCGGGAATGGGTTTCCTTTCATTAACCAAGTTCATACCCAATGCAATTTATATCCTGCTCGGAATTGTTGTGCCCATATTTCTACCCGAAATGCTAAAAGCCTATGCTCAGGAAGATATGGGAAAACTTAAAAGCACCCTCAACTTATCGTTTAAGGCTATTTTTATGGTTGTACTGTTGCCCTTGGCTGTATTTTTTGTTTATGGTGGCGATTTTTTCCGGCTATGGCTGCCAGGCCAGGATTCCACCGCGCTCCACCTGCTTTCGGTGATTACGCTATTGCCCTTCATCATTCATGGAACAGTAGAAACAGTACATCATGTTTTTATCATCACCAATAAGTTGAGAATTGCATCAATCTGGGGTATTTTTATTGCCGTGCTGAATTTTGTAATGGTGATTTTACTTTGCCTGTACAGCAGCCTGGGGATATATGCCATTCCGGTGGCGGCAGCAATAAGCGGCGCGTTTAGTCACCTTACTTTCACACCCATTTACGCCGCACATTGCCTGAAAGAGAAAAGGAGCTATTTCTTTTTTAAGATTGTTAGGGGATTAGCAGGTTTTACGTTGCTGGTTGCGGTAACTTATGGCTGGAGAAGTATCGGTTTGATTACGGTTACATCCTGGTTTACCTTTATCATGAATTGTATGCTAATCGGGCTGATTTTGCTTTTGATTACGCTATTTATGCAGTTTGATCGGGTTACGCTAACCCAAGGTTACAGGAAGATTCTAAATAAAATGAAGCTATGATACCTAAAATAATCCACTATTGCTGGTTTGGTAAAGGAGAAAAGCCTGAGCTTGTGATCAATTGCCTGGCTTCCTGGCAGAAATACCTTCCCGATTATCGCATTGTAGAGTGGAACGAGGAAAATTTTGATGTAAACAGTTACCAATACTGTGCGGAGGCTTATCTCGAGCGTAAATTTGCTTTTGTTTCTGATGTTTGCCGCTTATATGCTTTGAAAAATATGGGAGGCATTTATTTCGACACAGATGTGGAGCTTTTAAAACCACTGGATGAGGCAATGCTTGGCAATTTAGCCTTTACAGGATTTGAAGATAATCTTTTACTTTCATCAGCAATTATGGGAAGCATCAGGGATGGCAAATGGGTGAATGATTTACTTGCTTATTACGACAACAGGAGTTTTTACCTG
Organism: Pedobacter sp. Bi27; assembly: GCF_918698255.1. Lineage (NCBI taxonomy): Bacteria > Pseudomonadati > Bacteroidota > Sphingobacteriia > Sphingobacteriales > Sphingobacteriaceae > Pedobacter > Pedobacter sp. Bi27. The sequence goes on along the minus strand of NZ_CAKKMW010000001.1, from coordinate 182,715 downwards.
GCAAACGGAAAGCCAGACACCATGCCGAATACCGAAAGCATCACAGCATTTATGAAAGCAGGAAAAGGATTGCAGTTAAATAATTCCTTTCAGCAGCTTGATGGCTATTGCACCATTTATCCCAGTGAGTTTTTTAGCCCGAAAAGCTGGAAAACACTGAAACTGAAAATTACGGCAAATACCTATAGCATCCATCATTTCGCAGCCTCGTGGATTTCTGGTGCTGATTATAGTCTTGTGGGTAAACTATCGAACCAGCTGTTAGGGAAAAGAGTATCGGATTTTCTATCTAAAATATACAGAAAGCTCCTAGGGCGCTGAGAGCCACACGGAGGATTGCTTGAATTGCTCAATCTGTTCCTGTCAGAATTGGTTTACTGACTATTTCTGATCACAATTTCTTCCCTGAGTTCGGCCATTACCCGGTTAAGCACATCGTTTACCTCCGCAATCATTTCTGCTAGTTTAGGAGCTGGGATACTTCCCTCATCCACTGCTTCAATTTCCCTTATGATACGCTGAAGCGGTATAATGGCCAGATGATCAATGGTGGATTTGAGTTTGTGGGCAAGTTTAGATAACTGTTCAAGGTCACCATCGGCGCTAGCCTGATTGAGCTGTTTTAACGCGTCGGGTATCTGTCCGCAAAACATTTCGATCATTTTGGTTACAAAATCCTCGCGCCCCTTGCTGATCACACGTAGCCCGTCAAGGTTATACAATGGTAAATCAATTTCAGGAGCAATAACCTGGCTTGCCGTTTTTTGAATCCAGTTATCAATCACGCCAATCAGCAGTTCTTCGTTTATTGGCTTGGTAATATAGTCGTCCATCCCGGCGGCCAAACATTTCTCTCTTTCACCTTCAATGGCCGATGCCGTGAGTGCAATGATTACGCCCGTATATCCGCCTGCCCTGAGGGTTTTGGTCGTATCATAACCGTTAAGGACAGGCATCTGTATATCCATCAGAATGATATCATAAGCCTCTTCATTTAACATGTCGAGGGCTATTTCGCCATTTTCGGCAATCATTACCTGCGGGCCATAGGCTAATAAAACCGTACTAGCCACCAGTCTGTTCATTTCGTTGTCGTCCACAATCAGGATTTTGCGCCCTGCAAATAAATCTTCGTTGTGGGTAATCTTTGTTTCGGCAGGTACATCGGTTGTTTTACCTTTTTCGAGTTTAATAACAAAGGAAATCTCTGAGCCCTGGCCTTTCTCGCTTTTTACATTGAAATATCCGCCCATTTGCGAGACCAGTTTTTGCGAAATACTCATGCCTAAACCTGTGCCACCATATTCGCGTGTTACAGATTCATATTCCTGGCTAAAATTATCGAACAGACGGCTTAAAAATTCAGGATCCATTCCAATCCCGGTATCTTTCACCAAAACTTCAATTTCCTGGTAAGTCTCGCTATCCTCCCTTACAATAGCTGTTAACAGCACTGAACCTTTTTCGGTAAATTTAATGGCATTGGTCATTAAATTAAGCACAACCTGGGTTATCCGGTAAGGGTCGCCAACCAGTACAGGCGATATTTCGATATCCGCTGGCGGAAGGTAATGGATTTCCAGTCCGCGTTTTATGGCCTTGTGCGTAACCACCTGCATTACCTCACTAAATACCATTGGTAAGCTAAAGCCAATTTGTTCCAGATTGAGTTTTCCTGCATCCATCTTAGAGAGGTCTAAAATGTCATCAATAATGACCAGGAGACTTTTTGAAGCGGTTTGTACCGTTTGAATATAGTAATCCTGTTCTTCGGTAAGCGTGGTTTTGGAAAGCAGGTTGGTCATGCTGATAATGGCATTCATAGGAGTTCTGATTTCATGGCTCATATTGGCCAAAAACATTGCCTTGATGGTGGCTACCCGCTCAGCATCTTTCCTGGCTGTAATCAGTTCCTGCTCAAAGCTTTTGTGATCGCTTACATCAAAACAGATGCTTATCCAACCTGTATTTTCATTTCTTTCATTGTAATTTACCGCACGGCCGGCCAACCATAGTCTTTGGTTGCCTTGGGCATCAGTAAACACAATCTCATGCAATGCTGCGTCTGCTTCTTCCGAATCCTCATCTTTATAAGCTGCTGAAAAAAAATCGTTGCCAAAAAGTACATCAGGCATTTGCTGGTACATGTTATCCAGCGTATAGCCAGACAAGGCACAGAAACGTTTATTGGCATACTGTATTCTGCCAGCAACATCCATCTCTATAAAGCCAAAGCCCATATTTCCGAGGATCCTGTCGAAATGGTGGGCGTTGAGCAAAGGATATGTATCCGCAGTAGCACTGTTTTTTCCATTTATCTCACCAAGCCCATTTTGTTGGATATAGTCTGCCCCGGCAAAAAATAACAGTTCCTGTTCGGCAGATTTTTCCCAGCACCCTTTTATTTTTCCACCTGTATGTCTCGGGCTGATGAGAAGCGGTTCGCCCAAGGGAAATTGTCCTTTACCGTTTAATTCATGAAGTTCAAAATAATCAAACAAGTTTCCGTTCTGACAATCGGCATAAATATTTTTCAGTTTATCGCCAATATGCAATATCTTCATATCGCTATCCAACAGGATAAAATAAGGGAAAAGCCTGTTCAATTGTGCGGGATCAAGGGATAAGGAAAAGCTGTTCATCAAGATAGATTTAATAACAGGTTAAATTTATAAAAAAATAATCCGCTAATACAGCACATGAGCAATTTAGTATCTAAAAGCCCGATTGTTGTTATTAATACACTGGTTACGACCAGGTAGGGCTATACGTACAAAGGGTTAACTGCTTTTTTATACAGTAGATTTATCGCCTTTTTTAAAATGTATGGCTCGTTTACAGCGTTTTATTTATTCTTTCAACGTTTGGGAAAATAATAGGGATTAATCTGATTTTTTTTTATAATTGTACAACGACATTGATATCATCAAATTCAGACTACTGTCATTTAAATTTCGGTTTCCATTTTTGACTGTAAAACTGACAATAATGATAGTAGAGAAAACCGTTTTCGTCTAGAATTATTTAACTATTATCTTTTCTAAACCGGTTTTTATAGAAAATCAATGCGTTGCAATAAGTCCCTATCATGACCCAAACCAATAACCCCAAAACTCGTTTACTCTTGGTTGAGGATGATGAGTTTATGCAAGCAATACTTGAGGAGATCCTCACAGCAAACTACCAGATTGATATACGGCCTGATGGCCTCAGTGCATTAACTTTCCTGCAGAGTGGCAACATTCCCGACCTTATTATTTCTGATTTGAATACGCCGAACATGAACGGCCTTGAATTAATTGAACAGTTAAAAGTGAGCGACTTTTTCCATTCCTTGCCGATTATGATCTTATCGGGCGAGGAGAGCTCGGATAAAAGGATCAAATGCCTGGATGCAGGGGCAGATGACTTTGTGATTAAGCCCTTTAACCCGGCAGAACTCGAGGCAAGGATTAAAATGGTACTAAGGCGCGCAGGTAAAAATCTTTCGTAATGGAGTATGCGGTGAAGCCCGACCAAATGAATAAGCCGGTAATTGCCCTTGTAGGTTTTGAAAGGGATTTTCAGCACATTGATTTTGATGCATGCAATTTTGACGATATACAAATCGTTCGTTTTGAAAATGGATTAAGGCTTGTACAGGAATGGACGGAGCAGCAGTTAAATGTTACAGCTGTTATTTCTAATAGCGAAATTTTGTCGGACGGTGGGCTTTCCCTGCTCGAAACACTAAAAAAAAGCCAAGTGCCTTCAGTTCCCTTTCTTCTGGTTGTAAGGTATTTTAATTCAAATTTAAGGATATTGGCCTTAACGGCTGGGGTTTCTGATGTTTTTAGGCTGCCTATAGAAAAAGAACGCCTCGAAAAACGGCTTGTATTCCTCGTTAATAACTGGGGTTCACTTAACCGTGAGGTAAAAATAACCAGCAGACCAGTGTATCACATCGGTTTTGCCAAGCGCTTGTTTGATGTTTTTTTTGCCGGATTAGCCCTGATCTTGCTGTTTCCCTTATTATTACTGGTAGCAATATCAATATGGGTAGAATCCAAAGGTCCGGTATTTTACTATTCGTTAAGAAGCGGCACGGGGTTCAAAGTTTTTCGTTTTTATAAATTCAGGTCAATGTACGTGAATGCAGATCAAAAGATTAAAGACCTGAAACATTTGAACCAATACGATGTTGACCAGGAAAAAAAAGAAACCCGCAAAACAGATTTTACACTCTGCAGCTCCTGCATGTCACAGGGGAAATGCCAGTATCCTGTTTATGCTGATGGAGCCCAGTGGTGTGAAAAGGATGGTGTATATCTGAGTTCGCAAAAAAGCGGATCAGCGTTTTTTAAAATCGCCAACGATCCGAGGGTTACCCGGGTTGGTAATTTTATCCGGAATACCAGCATAGATGAATTGCCACAGCTTTGGAATGTAATAAAGGGCGATATGAGTATTGTGGGTAACAGGCCATTGCCCATTTATGAAGCCGAGAAACTAACTACAGATAAATATGTGCTAAGGTTTGCCGCACCGGCCGGGATAACAGGTTTATGGCAGGTAGAAAAACGCGGAAGGGGTGAAATGAGTGAGGAAGAACGGCTAATACTCGATAACACTTACGCCTTGAAGCAGAGTTTCTGGAACGATATCAGGCTTATTTTAAAAACTATACCGGCACTTTTTCAGAAAGAAAACGTATAGCGGTAAACAAAGCCGGATGGGGAATAGACAATGGGCCAATTTGCCCAGTTGTAAATAAAAATAAACCCATAAAAAGAAAACCGGATGTGCTATACCTGTTATTTTTTTCTGATATTTAAGGACTAACCCATTAATAAGCCCTGTGGCTCTAGCCTCACAGAGGCGTTGGTGCGGTTAGCCGCTGAGAGAAAAGATTGATTAGCTATGCTAATCTGTGGCCGTTGAAAAAAATAAAATATTGGAATGCAAGAAGATCTAACCGCACGTTTAAGGAAATCCTACAGTTACGAAATAATAGGGAAGGGCCGGGAAAGTGATTTCGACAGGATTAGCGAGATGGCTGCCTTAACTTGTGAAAGCAAGATTTCGTTAATTTCCTTTTCAGATGGCACCAACCTGTGGTGTAAAACCGTTAAGGGCCTCAATGCTAAAGCGGTTAAGGTTGTTTTGCCCTTGTGTAACTATCCTTTGGTTTTAAGCCAAACGCTGATCATTGCAGATATTCTCGATGATGAACGTTTTAATGGGCATCTGGAGGTCGTTAATGGAGAAAAAATAAGGTTTTACGCAGCATACCCGATAAGGGATAATAACGGCATTGTTCTGGGATCTTTAACGGTGATGGATATGGTGCCAAAAAAAATTACAACAACCCAGCAAAAGTTGCTTTCGCTGCTGGTAGAAGAAATCAGCGTACTCATTCACGAACGTGTAAAAAAGACTGAAGACAAGAATATAGGCCTGCTTTTCGAACATTCAGACGATCTTATCTGTATCCTGGATAAGGATTTGAAATTTAAGCGGATGAATACCAGTTTCGATATCAAAATGGGATGGACAGAACAGGAGCTCAGGCAAAAAACACTGCTCGATATTGTTCCGGCAGCTGAACTCGAACAAGCCGGCAGAATCTGGAAAAATCTGATAAGCCGTAAGCAGGAAGAGGATCCTACCCATCAGGTGGCCATGAAGGATGGAGGATTCAGGATGATTGAATGGACAGCTACAGTTGAGGAAAGGGATGGTGATGTATTCGCAATTGGTAGGGATGTAACTGCCGAAATGGAAAAGAACCATGCCTTAAAAGTCAGTGAACAAAAATTAAAGGCATTTTTTGAAAGCTCTCAAGGCCTCATGTGTACGCACGATATTCATGGAAACCTGATTTCGCTGAATCCTTCCGGGGCCAGGTCGCTCGGTTACAGAAGATCAGAATTGATTGAAAAAAGTCTTTTCGATATCATTCCCGCAGAAAGACATACTCATCTGCGCCAGTATCTGTTCGATATAGTTGAAAAGGGGCAATCGACGGGTTATATGATCATAAGGCGTAAATCGGGCGAGGAGCGCTTATGGTTGTATTCAAATATTTTGCAAAAAGACCTTCAGGGCGAACCTTATATAGTTGGGAATGCGGTAGATATTACAGACCAGAAAAAACTGGAGGCCGATCTGATACATATAAAGGATCTGCTCGAAGAAACCAGCGGTTTGGCAAGAATTGGGGGGTGGGAGCTGAATCTCAAAGATCAGCAGCTACATTGGTCAAAAATAACGCGCGAAATCCATGGCGTACCCGATGGATTTATCCCTACGACAGATAATGCCATCGCTTTTTATGAGCCCGGCCCAAATAGAAACCGGATCTTGCAAGCTATGGATGAATGCCTGAACAGCGGGAAGGAATGGGATGAGGAACTTCAGATCGTCGATTTTAATGGTCGTAATATCTGGGTGAGGGCTATTGGCAAAGCAGAAATTGCAAATGGAGTTCCGGTAAGGATATATGGTACTATACAGGATATTGATGAGCAGAAACGTGCTCAGCTTGCGGTTGCCGAATCTAAAAAACTGCTTGATGAGGTACTTTCGGCCGCTACTGGGGTAAGTATCATTGCGACAGACCTCGATGGAACAATTACAGTATTTAATGAAGGCTCTGAACGCATGCTGGGATATACAGCTGAAGAAATGGTCGGAAAACAGACGCCGATCATGTTTCATGACGAGCGGGAAGTTTCGGAGATTTGTGCTGATTTCAGCGCTGCTACAGAAGACGAAGTAACTGGATTCGGTTTTTATGCACAGTGTGCAGATAGTCCAGAAAGGGAAAGAATTTTTACTTTTATTACGAAGGATGCTAAAAGGGTGAGAGTATCATTATCTATTACCTCAATCAAAAGCAGTAATGGCGATACGATTGGATATTTAGGGATATCAATCGATATTACTCAGAAAGAAGCGATTCAGCAGGAACTTGCCCTGGAAAAGGCATTGTTGATTGCTTTTATTGAGAATGCACCTGCATCGGTGGCCATGGTTGATAATAACATGAAGTTTTTAATTGCGAGCCGCACATGGATAAAAGCTTATACCCAGATTGAAGGCGATATAAAAGGTTATTCCTATTACGAGGTATTTCCCGAGCTTTCTCAGGAACGTAAAGATGTGCATCAGGAAGTTCTAAGAGGCAGAACAATCAAAAAAGATGAAGATACTTATGTAAATCCGATAACTAACGACTTAAAGCATATTGCCTGGGAGATGACCCCTTGGTACAAAGCCGATAAAACTATCGGTGGAATGATGATCTTTACGCACGACATCTCAGCAGCAGTGCAGCATCGGCAGGAACTGACCGCGGCACGGTTGCGGGCAGATATTGCCAATTTTGCAAAATCAGAATTCCTGGCCAATATGAGCCATGAGATCAGAACGCCGCTTAACGGTGTAATCGGCTTTACCGATCTGGTCTTGAAAACCCAGCTGAACAGCACGCAGCAGCAGTATCTTAAAATAGTACACCAGTCGGCCAATTCCTTATTGGGAATCATTAACGATATCCTTGATTTCTCCAAAATCGAGGCTGGCAAGTTTGAACTTGATATAGATCGGTGCGATTTGTACGATCTTGCCTGGCAGGCCAGCGATATCACCAATTATCAGATCCATACCAAAAACCTGGAGATGTTGTTGAATCTTCATCCCGACCTGCCGCGGTTTATATGGGCCGATGCGCTGCGGTTGAAACAGGTATTAATTAATTTGTTGGGCAATGCGGCAAAATTTACAACAGAAGGTGAAATAGAACTTAAAATTGAATCACTGCAAAGCGAGGGCGACAATCATTTGTTGAGGTTCTCTGTCAGAGATACCGGTATCGGAATTGCCAAAAGCAAACAAGTAAAGATTTTTGAGGCATTCTCGCAAGAAGATTCCTCAACAACAAAGAAATATGGCGGAACAGGACTGGGGCTCACCATTTCCAATAAACTGCTGAACATGATGGATAGCCAGCTTCGGTTGGAGAGCGAACCGGGCGTAGGAAGTACCTTCTATTTCGATGTAAACCTGCGGTATGAACAAGGCGACCTGATTGAATGGATGGAAATGGGAAGTATCAGCAGGGTACTCATTGTAGATGATAACAATAACAACAGACAGATATTGACTGATATGCTTGTGCTGAAAAATATTGTATCTGACCAGGCAAAAAATGGTTTTGAAGCACTGCAATTACTGGCTGCAGGGCAAGCTTATGATGCCATTTTACTGGATTATCACATGGAGTATATGGATGGCCTTGAAACTGCTGCCAAAATCAGGGAAAATTTTCCTTCCGCTGATGGAGGCGAGATCCCGTTAATCCTTTTACACAGCTCATCTGATGATGGAAAGATCATCAAAGGCTGTAACGATCTTCATATCGATAACAGGTTACTTAAGCCGATCAAAATGAACGATCTTTATCTTGCCCTGACAAGAATAAGGACACGGGAAGCATCTTATCAAAACAGGCAGGATACTACACTCATGGACTCAATAGAAAGTCATGCATACCGGTTTCTAATCGTCGAGGATAATGCTGTTAACAGGTTTTTGACCCGATCTCTGCTGGAAAAACTGTATCCGAAAAGTGTTATAATGGAGGCAGAAAACGGTGTATTGGGCATTAGCCTTTTTCAGCAAGAAACTTTTGATCTTATTTTTATGGATATTCAGATGCCTGAAATGAACGGATATGAATCTGCCAGGAAAATAAGATCGCTGGAAGAGCATACCAGGGTTCCTATTATTGCGCTTACAGCTGCAAACGTGAAGGGCGAGCGGGAAAAAAGTATGGCTGCAGGGATGGATGATTTTATTACCAAACCAGTTTTAGAAGAACATATAGCAACCATACTTAATAAGTGGCTAGTGAAGCCAGTAAATTCGCTTAACAGCAAATTAAGGGATGGCGGTGCAAAAAAAAAACATTTTAATATTGCTAAGCTGAATCGTTACTTTAACGGCGATCGTATAAAACTGGGAAAGATCATTGGCATAACCATTGGACAGCTTCATGCTGCGGCAGGCCAGTTGAATAAAGATATCCAACCAGAGGATTATGATATGCTTATTTCCCTGGCGCATAAGCTATATGGAATGTCTACTTCTGCGGGACTGGAAAACCTGGCCGATATAAGCGGAAGACTTCAGACTATTTCATTTTATGAATTTGCAGCTATCTTAGCATTGGTAGAAGAACTAAAAGTAGGCATTGACGAGCTTATTCCAGTATTGGAAGTATATGTTCAATAAGCAAGTTGCATTACCATTGATAAGTTAGATAATTAAGGCGGAGCTAGCGGTATCGTTTAGCTATATGGGTACCTGATTGCTTTCTTGCCGGTTAGAATAGTCATTGGCAGCGTAAAAATTTTTAACTGAAATCATAGGCAGGGAATGTCGTGTGGCAAATAAAGAAATGCTGTTATCCCAGATAGGAAGTGTAAAATGGGGGACAGGACTATAAGTCCAGATCCCCATTTTACACCTCCATCGCGGATGCGGAGCTGTCGGCGTCAGGTAGACATTAATGCAGCATACCTGCGGCACCTAAATCTTTTATTGGATAAGGGCCGCCCCAAGCAGCCCTGCGTATTACTTGACAGACATTTTAAAGGAAGGAGGAATCGATGATTCTGCTGATGCCCATAATTTATTAGGATGTTTACCCATCGTCAGTTCCAGTTTTCCGCCTTTCATTAAATCCTCATGGGAAAACCATGACTTGTTCCATACCTGTCCGTTCAATTTCGCAGACTGGATATATTTGTTTTCCGGTGCATAATTTAAGCATAACACTTCGAATTTTTTACCATTTCCTATATCCAGTTTTACACTGGAAAACATCGGGCTACCGATAACGTACATAGGCAGACCCGGAGTGATGGGGTAAAAACCCATTTGGGAAAAAACGACGAATGAAGTTAATCCACCTCCATCCTCATCACCCGGGATCCCCATCAAATCGTTACGGAACCATTGAGCAAGTAAACTGCGTACACGTTTCTGGGTCCGCCAGGGCTGACCGGCATAATTATACAGATAGGGAATATGCATGGCAGGTTCGTTGCCCATTGAAAACTGTCCAACATTACCGGTATGATCGGGTAACTGGGAATAAAAATCAAACCTGCTTTTTCCCAGTGGAGTATTGTACATTTTCTCGAGCTCATCAACAAAAGCCTGTTTTCCGCCTATCATCTCTACTAAATCGCCTAAATTATGCAGGACATCCCAGCGGTAAAGCCAGCCATTGTTTTCATCATACGTTTCCCTTGCTCCAAGTCCTCCTGAAAACCGGTAATCCAAAGGCTGGATAAATTTGCCGTCAATATCCTTTGGGTGAAAGAATCTCGTGTCTGGGTTAAATACGGTATGGTAGCTTTTACTCTTCTCTAAAAAATATTTAGCCTCATCTGTTTTGCCGAGTTGCTGAGCGATGTTGCCCAGGCACCATTCATCGTAAACGGTACCTAAAGTAACTGCTATGGGCTGGCGCTTTTCAAAACCATGAACCTCTGGTGCGGTTTCCTTTTCTCCTGGCGGCAATGCCGGAAAGTATCCTTTGTCTTTGAAAAACTGATCCAGGACACCAGCTTTTTTTCCCGACCAGGGTGATAGCGTTTTTTCGGTAATGCCAGCCTTACAATACTGATAAGCCTGCTCAAGGTTAAAACTTCTCAAGCCTTTATTATAGGCATCGATTATGGTGGCCACGCCATGATTGCTGTTCATTCTGCGGCTATCGCCGGTAACTTCAGGAAAAGTTGGCATCCAATGGTCGTCCATTTGCTGGGCCATACGCAGGTAGGAATTAATCATATTGCCTTCCATTTTTGGCTCGATTATCACACGTAGTGGGTGTGTTGCCCTGTAAGTATCCCAGATCCAATCATCGGTAAAAAAAGGAATCCCGTTATCATCGTGGACTTTTCCATCAAAGGCACTGAAATACCGACCATCTTCAGATAAACTGATCATGCGCTCATATGTGCGGTAGAGCGAGGTATAAAAAATGGTTTTAGCCGTTTCATCTGTTCCCTCTATAGCAATTTTCCCAAGGGTTTGGTTCCATATATTTTTTCCATTCTGTGCTACTTTATCTAACTGATAATCCTTTATTTCCCTATTAAGGTTTCGCTTTGCCTGCTCTACACTGATAAATGATATGCCGTAACGTGCTTTGATCTGCCTGGTATTGGCCGGATATTTTAGTATCAGATAAGCGTTCTGACCTGAAGCAGATTGATCCTGTGCGTCTATCTGACCGTTCTTTTGTTTGCCGGCAGCAATGGGTGATAGGTCAGTCTGGAAATAAATATAGACTTTGGTGTTATTGCTCAACTCCTGGAAACCGCTGACCACATTTTCTTTCACCGTAAGTTCCCCATTTCTGGTATTTAGAATCAGATAAGCAGGGCCAGATTTCGAAAAGTTAATGGAGTAGATTCCCGATTGATGCGAGGGCGCAAACTGGATATTAATGTCATAGTCATCCAGATCTACCTCATAATAATAGGGTTTAATGGTTTCGTTATCGTAACCATAAGCCATGGTCGCTTTAATGTTTTTCAGATCTCCCTGAAACGGGCTTAAATTAAAGGCTGAACTTCCCCTATGGCTGGTAATGACCAGCGGTAAACCATGTATCGTATTGGATGTGAAATTATCCCGCTCGGGATAAACCCTCAACAGACTGTTGGGTAAATGAACAGTAGGATAGGTGGGAACAAGCAAATGGCTAATATTCCCGATATAGGGGTTTACATAATCGACCGGCTGTTTTTTCTGTTGTGCAGTGGCTAGACTGGTAAATAATGTGAAAGCGTAAGCGCAGCTTAATAAAGCGCAGAAGTATTTTTTCATGTTTTTTTTGTAAAACCAACAAGCTTAGTATTACTTGAGTCCGCTGTTTTTACCCTAATTTAGAAGCTAAACAATATTTGACTGTGGGGTATTTGATTAAGAGAGCAAGTTAGTAAAACGATTTATTAAATTGTTATCAATTTTATCCTTTTTGGTATTTCTCATCTTTGGACGGCTTTTCCGTTGTCTATCTTTAGCATAAAAGGTTGCTGATTAAAGCGGAACATCCATTTTAGTGCTGAAGGTTTAACCAACGCTATGCACTCAAAACTAAGAAACATCTCTATGCTAATCCAGCTGATTAAATAGCCTATAGTGCAGAATAATGACCTAAATTAAGACGCTAAATTTAAATCTTACTAACCAAAATAATAACCTTATGAGAACTTTTAAACCAGTTATTCTGGCGCTTGCCTGCGCCACGGTAATGCAGTATGGCTGCAAGAAACAAGCAACAACGGAAACCTCAGCAGAAAAAACTGATAAAGCCTTGCTGCAGCAAAACACCGCATCAGGAGGAGTACAAATTATGTCTGTGCTTTTTAATGGTGATGCCTCCAACGGATCGGCCAACGTATGGAAAGACATTAACATTGAAGGTACAGGAACGGTGACTACCGTAAATGATGAGACAGGCACACTAACCTGGAAATTTTTAAAGCCTGCTAACAGCCATAGGACAGAAGGGCATGGTGCCAAAAATTATGAAGCACAGGATGGGGATGAAATATACATTGGCTGGACCAGTAAAATCTATATGCCCACTACACTAAAAACGGAGGCCATATTTCAATGGAAATCCTATCCAACTACCGGATCGCTACAAAATCATCCATTGATGCTCAGAACCAAATCAGGAAACCTCGAATTGCAGCATTTCGACGATAACCACGTGGCCACAGTACCATGGTCTACCACCCTGGCCGTTAACACCTGGCTTAAATTCGTTATCAGGATGAAAGTATCCAGAGATCCTGCAGTGGGCTATATTGAATTCTGGTACAATGGCGTTAAACAGACTCTTGCAAATGGTAGTCAGCGGTTATATTGCAGAACTTTAGATGTTGATTACTGTGATCCGAAATGGGGTGTATATGGTGGCGATTCTTCGCAGGCAACGCATTTTGTTAAAAAAATAAGAATCGGTACAACTTATGCCGATGCAGCTCAGTAAAATCAATGTAAGAAAAGGCAAGCGCTAGGCTTGTCTTTTCTTATCCTCCTTTAGTCGGTTTTGGCAATTACGCCAATTATGAGTTCATCTCCACTTTGTAGGCTTCGAATATTGACCGTCGTAGTAAAAGTAGTAAGACAGATTAAGTTCAGCATTTTCGTCATCGGTAAAAAAATGATTTTATCTAGTTGTTTATCGTGGTTTAAGCTTCGGCAGGTCTTTAGTACAGAGGGTTTAAAAAAAGCAATCGGCTTATACTTGATTGATACAAATAATGTTAAATCGATGCATATTAGTCAATCATATTTAAAGGATATTAAACAAAATTGGCTTAGTTTTAAATATGAGGTTGGCAGCTGATGTCAATTTTGTTGACTAAATGGATAATTCCGATTAAAAAAAAACGATGAATTATGACGTAGTTGCAGATTAAAATATAATGCGGACTCCGTTATTTTATAAACAGAAAGTAAGAGATAGGCAATGCTGTTTATCTATAATTTTTGCAGGCTGTATTAGTTTTGAAGCTTTTTTAAGCAATGGCCGAATAAACCGGTCCTAACCAAATATTTATCATATCCTGATATGGAGATCATCAGTAATAAAAAAAATGTTTTAATTTTTAAGTTAGTTGTTTGCTTGATATGCCTTGGTGTTACAAGGATTAACGCTCAAAAAAATACTTCCAGACCATTAAAACTTTGGTACAATCAGCCAGCCGGGGTTTGGGAAGAGGCGCTGCCTTTAGGCAACGGAAAAATGGGTGCCATGGTATTCGGAAATGTGCAGCGGGAACGGTTACAGCTAAACGAAAGTACGCTATGGTCTGGTTATCCTGACCCTGGAAATAACCCTGATGGGCCAGTTCTGCTACCTCAGGTAAGGAAAGCAATGTTCGAAGGTGATTATCTAAAAGCTACGTCACTATGGAGCAAAATGCAGGGACCATATTCGGCAAGATATCTCCCTATGGGTGATTTGTTTTTGGATTTTGACCATAAAAATACGGCTTTTACAAATTACTACCGCGAACTTGATCTTGTTAATGCGGTATCGTTGGTAAAATATACCGTAGACGGAATTAATTATACCCGGCAGACTTATATGAGTTATCCCGATCAGGTATTGGTGATGAAGATAACGGCAAATAAGGCAAATTCAATTAGTTTCAGTGCTGGTTTAACGAGCAAACTGAAATATACTGTTGCAAGCGCAGATCAACACCAGTTGATTTTGAACGGTAAAGCGCCAAAATATGTGGCAGCAAGAGATTATGATCCGCAACAGGTGGTGTACGATGAAAAAGAAGGAATGAATTTTCAGATCAGGCTGAAGGTGGCAAATGTTGGTGGAACCGTGAAAAGTACTCCTTCTGCTTTAACGGTAAGCAAGGCAACAGAAGTGGTGATCTACCTAACAGGTACAACAAGTTTTAACGGTTTTAATAAGTCGGCAGGTTTAGCAGGTAAAGATCCATCGGCACAAACGCGCTCAAATATGAACAAGGCCATTAAAAAAGGCAGTTCGCGGCTTTATACCAACCATGTAAGTGATTATCAAAACCTTTTTAACCGGGTAAAATTTGAATTGGGAAATGCTGATCTGAAATCGGACCAGTTGCCAACGAACGAACGGTTGCTGCGTTTTAAGAACAGCCCAGTTCCCGATCAAAATCTGCTGACACTCTATTATCAGTATGGAAGGTACCTGTTAATTTCAAGCTCAAGAAAAGGCGGTCAGGCTACAAACCTGCAAGGCCTCTGGAATGATCTGGTGCAGCCGCCCTGGGGCAGTAACTATACCACCAACATCAATACACAAATGAATTACTGGCTGGCAGAAAACACCAATCTTACCGAGTGTAATGAGCCCTTATTTAATCTCATCAAAAACCTTTCGGTTAATGGGGCAGCAACAGCCAATGTAAATTATAACATCAGTAAAGGGTGGGTAGCGCATCACAATTCGGATATCTGGGCCAAAACCTCTCCGGTTGGTGCCTTTGATAAAGAGGAGCGGGAAATGCCCAGAAAAACCTGCTGGCCCATGGCCGGAGCCTGGCTAAGCACCCACCTGTTTGAACATTATCGTTACACCAATGATACCCTTTTCTTGGAGAAAACAGGATATCCTTTAATGAAAGGTGCAGCAGAATTTATGTTGGAATGGTTAATAACGGATCCTAAAACGGGCTATCTGGTTACCAATCCTTCCACTTCTCCCGAGAATGTAGTTAAAATAAAGGACAAAGCCTATCAATTGAGTATTGCCTCTACAATGGATATGTCGATTATCCGGGAACTTTTTGAACAGTGCATACAGGCCTCGCAGGTTTTGAAAAACGATTATGCGTTTGCAGAGCAACTTAAGCAGGCTAAAGACAGGTTATATCCTTATCAGATTGGGCAATACGGACAGTTGCAGGAATGGTTTCAGGATTGGGATGATCCTAAAGATCAGCACAGACACATTTCTCAGCTTTACGGGCTTTACCCTGCCGGACAGATCAATGTTTATGAAAACCCGGCACTTTCATCGGCAGCAAAACAGTCTTTATTGCATCGTGGAGATGTGAGTACAGGTTGGTCTATGGCATGGAAAACAAACTGGTGGGCGAGGCTGCAGGATGGTAATCATGCTTATCAGGTACTGCTATCGGCATTAAATTATATTGATCCACTTTCGCCAAAAGGACAGATGAGCGGTGGCGGAGCCTATCCAAATCTTTTTGACGCACATCCTCCTTTTCAGATCGACGGTAATTTTGGAGCTACCGCCGGGATGACAGAGATGTTGCTGCAGAGCCATTATGGCGAACTGGTTTTGCTTCCTGCACTGCCTGATGCATGGCTATCGGGAAAAATATCGGGAATTAAAGCAAGAGGAGATTACAATGTAGGAATACAATGGGCCAACGGGATACTCAAAAGGGCATCCATTAAAGCAAACAGAACCGGAAAATGTAAAATCAGGACATTTACGAAAATTAAGATTAACAATTCGGATGCAGCCCCCCGAACAGACGGTATTGAAAATGTTGTGGAAACGCAATACCTTAACCATAGCAAAACAGCCTTGCAGCCACTCAATTTAAAGCAGAGTTATGTTTATGAGCTCAACGTTAAAAAAGGAGAGACCTATTTAATCACTTCTGCTGATTAATTAAGTAGCCATTGCGTACAGTCCTAAAAGTGGATTAATTTATTTTTTGTTACCCGATTTCATGCAAAGATTTTGCATTCATTAGCGGTGCTATTCCAATTTATTTTTCTTTGCTGAGCTTGTTTTGTGGTAAATATTTGTTTTTCAGTCGATTAAGTTGTTTTGCTGCTCTGTTCGCCGCACCAGATCCGTTTAAAAGCTATTTTGACATCATCATTAACAGGCAATTTAAAAATTATATTCTGGGTTAACCATGCAATTTTAGCGCCAGGCATGTCTGGAAGGGATAAATATAGCCATTTTCATTAGGAAAGGATTTTTGAGTGCGGAAAAGATATTTGCCAAAATAGTTGACTAATTCGCCAATTCTTGCGCCAACTATTTCTTGTTTTATCCTTTAATTGCAGTAACCAAATATAAAACTAAAACGTATGAGTAACAGAAATTACCCAGGTTTTGAGAACCATTGGCGTTTTTTTACAAGTCATTTGTTAAACGTCAGCCATCGGGCCGTTCGGCCTGTCTCTCCAGTCTACTTTCCACTAACTTTTAATTCAGCGGTATGAAAAGAAAATTTACAAGATTTTTCTCTGCGCATTTAATGCTGCTTAAGGTAGCCATATTTGCGTGTTTGCTCACTTTGATCAACACTGATCTTTCTGCCCAGGGACAAACTAAGGTTTCGGGAACTGTAAAAGACCGTAGCGGGGCAGCCCTGCCAGGGGTAACGGTTCGGGTAAAAGATCAAACCGGTGGCGTATCGACTGATAATAACGGGAAGTTTACCATTTCTGTAGTCCCGAATGCCATTCTTCAGTTTAACATGATCGGGTATACAACCATTGAAAGGAAGGTTGGCGAAGGAGCAATGAACATTGTGCTGGAAGACGCATCAAGCGCGTTAGACGATGTGGTTGTAATCGGTTTTGGTGGTAAAGTTAAAAGAAGCGACCTAAGTTCTGCGGTTTCTTCTGTTTCGGCCAAAGATATCCAGGAGCGGCAGCCTGTAGACCTTTTGAATGCTTTACAGGGAAAAGCATCAGGCGTAACCGTCACTACCGATGGTGGTCCTGGCGGTGAAGGAACGGTTCAGATTAGAGGAGTTACTACTTTAAACGGTGGTGCAGGCCCGCTTTATGTGGTTGATGGTGTAATTACAGACAATGGCCGAAACATTAATCCATTGGATATTGCAGGCATCGAAATACTCAAAGATGCAGCTTCTGCTTCTATTTATGGGGCACAGGCCGCAAATGGGGTAATTTTAATTACCACAAAAAAAGGTATTGAAGGTAAACCCCGCGTTGATGTGCAGTATACACACTTGTTTGGTAAGCTGGCACATAAACTCCCTCAGAGCAACTCTGAAGAGGTTAGGGCCTTTAGAAGGCTGCAAAATGGGGGATTGATCACCGCTGGTTCAAATACAGATTCATTAAACGTTTCTTTTAATTCAGATAATGACCTTCAGGATCTGTTGTTGGGTAATACCGGCCAGCGCAACCAGGTAAATGCGAGTTTGGCAGGAGCCTCTAAAACCTTTAATTATTATTCAAGTGTTAATTATATCGATGATAAATCGATCGTGATCAACAGTTTTGCCAAATCACTTCAAACCAGGTTAAATATCTCCTATCAGGCACTGCCAAAACTGAAGTATACTTCCAATTTCTCGCTCTATTATCAAACCAAGAATGAAATACCCATTGCAAGAACGGTAAATGTTATTTTCGACAGGCCGGCAAACTCACTGATCTATTATCCCGATGGCGCATTAACAAGTTACATTGCCTCGAAGCGGAATCCTGTTGCAAATGCAATGTACGAAATCAATAAAACCGAAACCTATTCGGCACAGATCAACAACCAGCTGGATTTTGATATTACCAAGCATATTAAATGGACCACACTTTTTAACCTGGCTTACGAAAATCCACAGTATACATTTTTTGCGCCACGTTATGTAAGTCCAAACCGGAATACAAACAACGGTATAAATGAACTGACCAAAAATTTCAGATACGAAGCACAAACCTATTTTAACTATAACCAGAAGTTTAAAGACCATACCCTAAGTGCAACATTGGGTGCAAATGCCATACGTAGAACGCAAAGTGTATTTCATCTGGAATACCTGAATGCAGCAAGTGAAGAAATTACCGTTACACTGCCAGCTTATCTTACGGGCTCTAAAACCTATACCACGGGCACGGCCAATACCAACCAGGCTATTTTTGCCAGGGTAAACTATGATTATAAGAGCAGGTATTATGCAAGTGCGGTGTACCGGAATGATGGTTCTTCGCGTTTTGGCCCGGAGAACAAACGCGGATCCTTTTATTCAGGATCGATGGCCTGGCGTTTTTCAGCAGAAAAGTTTATGGACTGGTCTAAATCATTTCTTGATGATGCCAAAATCCGTGCGAGTTATGGCCGGGTGGGTAACGATCAGATCGAGGATTATGGTGCAATTACAAAAGTACAGTTTGAGGGAAATTATAATGGGGTAGGTGGCGCAGCCTATAATACTTCGATAGGCAACAGCCTGATTAAATGGGAAACAGGAATCCAGAAAAATCTAGGCTTGGATCTTACATTTTTGAAAGGAAGATTAAACTTTACCGGCGAACTTTATGAAAAAGAATCGAAAGACCTATTATACCAGCGCCAGCTGGTTAAAGAAACCGGCTTTTCAACCGTTATCGTTAACCTTGGTTCAATTGTTAATAAAGGGATAGAATTTACCGTTTCCGGTACGCCGATTTCGAAAAAGAATTTTTCGTGGAACATAGATGCTAATATTTATTTCGAAAGGGGCACAATCAAAGAACTGGCAGGCGGTGTTCCGTTTATTGCAGGTAACAAGTGGTATGTTCAGGAGGGTGGAAAAATCGGTGATTTTTATGGCTGGAAAAACCTGGGCGTTTACCAATGGAACGAATCGAATGCCTATAACGATAGCTGGGATAAATTGACCGTGGTATTGGGTGCAGATAACAAACCTGTGTATGTGAATGGAAAACCACAATACACTTTAAACGGCCAGCCGTACAGTGGAACGGTTCATAACCTATACGATCCTTCAGGTAAACTTGTTGGCGGAGATACGGAATGGGCAAATATAAAAAGAGACAGTTTAATAGATGACGGAGATCGCCATGTGATCGGCAATGCCCAACCTAAGTTTAATATTGGTTTTGGTAATACATTTAACTACAAAAGATTTTCGTTGAATGTGCTGTTTAATGCATCTATAGGTGGAGATATCTACAATACCCTGTTGTATAATGCTAACAATCCATCCAATACCGGCCCTGGCAATCCTGATGTGCTGTATAATTCGTGGCAGAAACCTGGCGATATTGCAAAATATCCATATTATCCGAACAGACCTTCAAGAGGCAATTTAAAGGCGAACGGTAACAGTGCCTATCTGGAAAGCCGTTCCTTTATCAGGCTTGCGAGTATGAGGTTTGCCTATAGCATGGATCCTGCGCTTGCAAAACGGGTTTACCTAAAAGGGGTAACTGCATTTATATATGGTACAAATTTGTTAACCTGGACAAACTACAAGGGCTATGATCCTGAATTTAGCACTTCTAACCCTTTAACCCCTGGTGATGACACAGGAAAGTACCCTAAAAGAAGAGAACTTGGATTTGGTTTAAACATCAGTTTATAATAAGGATATGAAAACAATAAAATATACCTGTATTTTCATGCTATTGCTCGCTATGGGCAGTTGCAAAAAATATCTTACAGAGGCGCCTGTTTCGCAGGTGTCGAGCGATAAATTCTATAAATCTAAATATGATATTGATGCGGCTATGGCCGGGATGTATTCTGCTTTTCAGCTCACCATGGTGGGCGAATCGCAGTTTAACGATCGCTATCATTATTGGGGCGAATTCAGGGCCGATAATTTCGACCGTTTTCTCTCTTACACCAATACTTATACTACGGAAATTGCCCTTAATGCCCTTACCACAGATAATCCGTATGCAGATTGGTCAAGGCTTTATACTGTGATCGCCAGGGCGAACAGTAACATCAAATACATCCCTGGTGTACCCGCTTTAGATAACAATGTTACCCAGGCAATTGTGAATGCTAACCTTGCACAATCGTATGCCATAAGGGCGATAGCTTATTTTTACCTGGTAAGGGTTTGGGGCGATGCGCCGGTTTGGTTGGAACCTTACGAAGATAGCCAGGTTGCCGCAGAGCGGGAAAGAACCAAAGCATCCCAAATTCTCGACGATGTGATCATCAAGGATTTAAAAACAGCTTATGACCTAACGGTTAAAAATCAGAATGCATCAGTATACTATATGAATGAAGGAGCTATTTGTGCAGCCCTGGCAGATGCCTATATGTGGAAAAAAGACTATACCAATGCCATTCTTTGGATAAACAACCTATTTAAAGCAAAAAACCCAAAAGGTGCACTTTATACCGGTACATCCGATGCCAACCTGGAACCAACAGCCAGCTGGAAAAGTATATTTACTGCTCCTGCTGCGAGCATAGAAACCATCTGGTCTATCCACTGGGATTTTACCACAAACAGTTGCGCCTGCATGCAGATATCTTATTCGCCCAATAACAGGCAGATGCAGCTCGATCCACTTTTGTACGCCAGTTACTTTTTGCCTCAGACTCAACCTGTTCATACCAACGATATCAGGCCTAAACAAACACTGGATGTATATGCTGTTGCTAATCCGGCCCTAAACAACCGCGATCGTTTCCTTAAATTTTATCCAAGCCCTTCAAACCCTGTTGGGGCAATACCTACTACAGAATTAAACCTGTATTACAATCAGAATACTCCGGTTTATTTACCAATGTACCGGTTATCTGATATTTACTTGCTTTATGCCGAAGCGCTCAACGGAAACAACGATTTGCCGAACGCACTTAAATATTTAAATTTTGTGAGGAAAAGGGCAAATGTAGATCAGTATCTGGCAACCGATATTAAGGTAAATGCTAAAGCAGCAATGGAAAATGCAATTTTAGAAGAGCGCCAGTACGAACTCATCGGCGAAGGTAAACGCTGGTTCGACCTGGTAAGAACAAACAAAGTGAAAGAAGTTATGGATCCGGTGTTAAAAGACCGCCAGCTTAGAAATGGCAACACTGATATTGTAGGTTTTACTGATGTGCGCCGTTCTTATTGGCCATTGAGCAGGGCAGTAATGAATTCCAATAAAAAACTGGTACAGAACCCTGGTTATGGCGAGTAATGGTTAATTTTTAACAGTGGGCCTGTCTATAACAGCAGGCCGTAAATAATATAGAAATGAAAGTTTTTAAGAATAGCATGTTGCCATCAATTTTATTGATTTTGATCGCGATTAGCCAAAGTGGCTGTGGAAAAATGTTCGGTTTGGAACGTCAGAAAGATTACGATTATGTAAAGAAAACGCTTGATCCCAATATTGGTGTATCGGCCCGTAAGTTTCTGGAAGACAGGGCGTCAGGTACGGGCATGGCAAACGATCCGACTGATACCGTTTTTAAGTATATGAAGCTGGGCCTCGAGTATGCAGGTATAGACCTTGCAGAATATGAAAAGAATGATCGTACTTTCCTGTTCCTGCATAACCTTGGGGTTAGGGTACTACCAACGAAAGTAACCAATGGCGTAACGGTAACAACCAGCAACATACCAACAGCAGGTTTGTGGTTCGATTATCCAATTGTTACTGGTATCAATCCCACCACAGGCCTACCTATAACCAAGCCTGCAACCAAATGGAGCGATTACCCGAAAGAAGATGTAAAGAATTATTTCTTATACCTGATAGGCCAGGGCAAGTATAATTTCGATAATCTCAATGCCAATAATGTCCCTGTAAAATCAATTCTTCCCGCAAATGCGGTGTTGTCCAAATCATCAATGTTGGGTTATGCCAACAATGGCAAGGGCTTTGACGAAAATGGCATTTTTTATCTGAAAATATTGAATAACAGCGATCAGGCACCAATTGTGCATAACAACAGAACCAATGACCGCAGTGCTGGTTATGTGGCTACCAATGGCATTGTACACGTTTTTGGGGCATCGATGGCACCCTCATTGTAACCTGTGGAAGACCGACCGGGCATAAAATATGTGCCCGGTTTTTATTGTTTTCTACCATAACCTATACCGCAAAAAGAATATACCCAGCGGAGGTTCCAACTGCATGTATTTAGCATCAACATCGCCATGAAATTGATCAGATTGTTACTTTTTACCGTATTGCTATTAAACCTGCATTTTAGTTTAAATGCTCAGGGAATCACCTGGACACCAGTAGCGCCTGGTGTATGGAAAGGCGTATTTGGTATTCCCGAACCTTATGATCTTTTAAAAGCTTCGGGTGCTAAACCAAATCAAGAATCTTTAGGCAGATTAGGGGATGCTATGTTTCCTTTCTCTGATCAACCCATAACAGCACAGCTTAACGATGGCAAAACTTATTTAAGAATCCCGCTTGACAAAACCGAGCAACTTTACGGTTTCGGATTAAATTTTCAAACCATACACCAGCGGGGAAAGATCTTGGAACTGCATGTAGATCATTATGGTGGGAAAGATAATGGCAGAACGCATGCTCCGGTACCTTTTTATGTTTCATCAAACGGATACGGCGTTTTTATCAATTCGGCACGATACCTTAAAGTATGGGCAGGTACTGCAATGAGGAAAGACAGTAAAAATTTTCCCATACCAAAGGATAGAAATTCTGATAAAAGCTGGTCATCCCGAAACAACGGCGATGAGGTAGAAATTTTAGTTCCGGCGGCTGGTGTAGAAATTTACGTTTTTGCTGGGCCTAAACCGTTGGATGCTGTTAAAAGATATAATTTATTTAACGGCGGCGGCTATTTACCACCGCGTTGGGGGCTCGGTTTTACACAAAGGGTAATGACCCGTTCAACTGCTGCCGACGTAGAAAAAGAGGTAAATAGTTTTGAAGAAAAGGGCTATCCCTTAGATTTTGTAGGCCTCGAGCCTGGCTGGCAAAGTAAAGCTTATCCAGGCAGTTTTTTATGGGATAAGAGCAGGTTCACTAATCCGGGTGCTTTTGTGAAAAATATGTTGGCCAAAGGGATCAGGCTGAATCTTTGGATTAACCCTTACGTTTCGCCGGATGCACCATTTTATAAAGATATTAGGCCCCTAACAGCTTCGCATACCGTATGGTTGGGTGAAGTACCCGATTTTACTTTACCAAAAGCACAGCAGCTTTTTTTTGATCAGCTGCAAAAAGACCAGGTAGCTATCGGAATAAGTGGATATAAAATTGATGAAGTTGACGGATATGATTATTATTTATGGCCAGATGTGGCCACTTTCCCTTCGGGTACCAGTGCCGAGCAGATGCGGCAAACTTACGGGTTATTAATGCAGCGTTACTCGGCAGAAATGTTCAGAAAAAGCAACAAACGTACCTATGGCTTAGTCAGGGCATCAAACGGCGGAGGAACCTCATTCCCTTACGTAATTTATAATGATTATTATAATCATGAAGATTTTATTACCGCACTCATTAACAGTGGTTTTGCCGGTGTACTGTGGACACCCGAGGTAAGGGCTTCCAAAACCGGCGAAGAATGGTTAAGAAGGTTCCAGTCTAATGTTTTTTCGCCTATGGCCATGATTAATGCCTGGGCAAGCGGAACAAAACCCTGGACTTACCCCGATGTAGAAAAACAGGTAAAAGAATATGCTTTATTAAGGATGAGGATGATGCCTTATTGGTACAGCGAATCTGCAAAATACCATTTTGAAGGTATACCCCCATTTAGAGGAATGAATTTGGAAGATGGTTTTAAGCAAGAGGCAAAAGCAGAAGCGGGTAGTGCTAATTTAGAAGAAAATCCTTACGCAGAAGCGATTGCCAAGGAAATAAAAGACCAATACATGGCAGGTGAATATTTATTGGTTGCCCCAATGTTTACCGGACAAACCCAACGGAAAGTGATATTGCCAAAGGGTAAATGGTACGATTTTTACACGGGCGCTTTTGTTGGCGATGGGCAGGTGATTACCGCAAGCCCTGGCCTGGATAAAATACCGGTATACGTTAAAGATGGAGGAATTATACCCATGATGCCTGCTTTATTGCATGCACCAAAATTAGGCGAAAAAGTAGATTTAGAAATCCGTCACTATGGAGAAAAAGCCAGTGAATATAATTTGTATGATGATGATGGGGAGACTTTTGACTTTGAAAAAGGAGCTTTTACCTGGAGAAAAATTAAAGTTGAAAGACTGAGGAACGGTAAGTTAAAGGGAAGCATCTCTGCACCTGAAAAAGGAAAACCCAATACCATTGGTAAAGTAAGTTTTACGTTTATGACTAAATAACATGATGCTAAAAATTAAATATGCGCTGTTTTTATGCTTTGTTTTTGCTTTTCAGGCTAAAGCGGATGATGCCTATACTGCTGATGCGGCTAAAGTGCTGAAAAAGCAAATTTTACAAGAAGCAAAATGGGCTTTAGTGCAGGTGCCAATAACAGTTACTGCACAAAGTTCTCCACGAAGTGCAGGTGGCAAACACGATTACTTTTCGGAAGGCGATTACTGGTGGCCAGATCCAAACAACGCAAAAGCGCCTTATATTCAAAAAGATGGGCTAACCAATCCCGATAATTTTGTTGCCCATCGCCATGCACTGATCCGTTTCAGTAAAATTATCGGCGCCCTGGCATCAGCTTATAAAATTACGGGAGATGAAAAGTATGTTAAACATGCACTTCTACATTTAAAAGCATGGTTTGTAAACACAGAAACGTTAATGAACCCCAATCTGTTGTTTGCACAAGCCATACAAGGAAGATTTACCGGGCGGGGAATTGGCATTATAGACACCATACAATTGATGGAGGTTGCGCAAGGCGTTTTAGTGATGCAAGATTCAAAAGCCGCAGATAGCAAGGCATTGGCAGCTATAAAAAAATGGTTCGCTGAATATTTAACCTGGTTGACTACACATCAATATGGTAAAGATGAAATGAACGCCGAAAACAATCACGGAACCTGCTGGACCATGCAAGTGGCTTCATTTGCCAGGCTTACCAAAAATAAAGCGCTACTTAATTTTTGTAGAGAACGTTACCAAACGGTGCATTTACCTAACCAAATGGCAGCAGATGGCAGTTTCCCGAGAGAAACTAAACGTACCAAACCATTTGGCTATTCGCTCTTTAATTTAGATGCGATGGCTACACTTTGTCAAATCTTATCCGATAACGAAACCAATTTATGGACTTTTCAACTGACAGATGGGAGAAGTATAAAAAAAGGAATTGAATATCTCTATCCTTTTGTGAATGACAAATCGCTATGGCCTTTTCAAAAAGATGTAATGCATTGGGAAAACTGGCCGGTTGCCCAACCCTTCTTACTATTTGGCGCAAATGCCTATCAAAATGAAGCCTGGTTTAAAACCTGGAAAAAATTAGATCATCAACCAAAAGATGAAGAGGTAATTAGGAACTTACCCATTAGAAACCCATTAATATGGATGTAATGAAGAAACTATTTATTCTTTCAACCCTGGTATTTGGCCATTTTTTTGCATTTGCTCAGGTAAATGGCGATGAGGATAAAGACATGTTTAATCAGGCGAAAGACCGCGATCTAAAGGCAGTTGATGAAGCGGTTAATACCTGGTATTTAGCTTCTATGAAAACACATGTGCAGCGCATAAAATGGTGGAGAGACGCTAAGTTTGGCATGTTTATACATTGGGGCGTATATTCTTTGCCTGCCGGAGAATGGAAAGGCAAAAAGGTGAGCGGTTATGCAGAACACTTAATGCGCAAGGAAAAAATATCGAAAAAAGCGTATTTAGAAGTTGCCCATCAGTTTAACCCAGTTCTTTTTGATGCAGATAAATGGATTTTAGACGCTAAAAAAGCAGGAATGAATTATTTTATCATTACGGCAAAACATCATGATGGCTTTGCCATGTACGATTCAAAAGTTTCGGATTTCAATATCGTGGCTCAAACGCCATTTAAAAGAGATCCAATGGCCGAATTAGCGGCGGCAGCCAAAAAACACGGAATGAAGTTTGGCTTTTACTATTCACATGCTTTTGACTGGGAACATCCTGATGCGCCCGGCAACGATTGGGAATACAAGAATCCGGGCGGAGATTTAGGTTTATATGGTGGTGTAAATTGGTATGTAGCGCATCCGGAGTTATTGCCAAAGGCAATAAAATATGTGGATGAAAAAGCAATCCCACAAATTAAAGAATTGCTTTCCAGGTACCATCCCGATATTTTATGGTTTGATACACCACAAAAATTGCCGCTTTCCGAAAACATCAGGATTTTAAAAGCCATTAGAGAGACAGATCCAAATGTAGTGGTAAATGGGAGGTTGGTAAGAAGTGCAAGTGCCAATTTTGGAGATTATAAAAATACTGCAGACAGGCCAGCCGAATTTTATCCGGTAGAAGGAGATTGGGAAGCTATTCCAACCACAAACGAATCGTATGGATATAGTAAATATGATAATTCACATAAAACGTCAGATTTTTTCATTCAACTTTTAGCTAAAGCAGCCGCTCGCAATGGTAATTTACTCTTAAATATGGGGCCAAAGGGCGATGGTACTTTTGACGCTAAAGATTCACAGATACTTTCAGGAATTGAAAAATGGGTAGCTAAAAATGCCGAAAGTATTTACAAAACCCATAAAACGATAATGCCCTTACAAAGTTGGGGTGTAACTACACAAAGTGAAAATAAGTTGTATTTACATGTATTTGATTGGCCTAAAGATGGAAAATTATATGTGGGAGGCTTAAAATCTAAAATGGATAAGGTTTATTTTTTAACCGATGTTAAAAAACACACATTAATCACGCAAGCTCTTGGTGATGGCGATTTCTATATCAATGTGCCAAAAAAAGCACCTGATACCGCTAATACCGTAATTGTTGTGGCTTTAAACGGACAACTAAAAGCCGATAATTTACATTATGTGAGTACAAATACCGCTGTAACCAGATTATTGGCCTTTGATGCCGATTTAAGTAACGGATTTAAGTTTGGAGATGGAAAAACCGATCGTTTTTATGTAGAAGGATGGGAGAAAATGGGGCAGACAGTCAAATGGGATTTTAGAACATCGTTTCCACAAAAATTTAAAATTATCATTAAATATTTAGCTGATAAAGACGCTGAAGGAAGCTATAATTTTAAGATTGATCAACAGGAAGTTAAACAAAATGTACTAACCAGCGATAAAGTGATCTCACAAAATATTGGAGAAATACAATTAGCCAAAGGAATACATCACATCAATATAAATCCAGATAGCATTTCAAAGAATGAATTAATGAAACTTTTAGAAGTTCAGTTAATTCCTATAAATTAATTACGATGAAACTTAAATACAGTATTGCCACAATCATTTTATTAGCCACACAAACCTGTGTTTTTGCACAAAAAGTAAATGTTAAAAAAGCATTTAAACAGGCTGCTGCTCAAACCAAATTAATGTTGCAGGAAGTGGAAAAAGCTGTCGACGCTGCCAAACCAGAAC
This sequence comes from Pedobacter sp. Bi27, assembly GCF_918698255.1. NCBI lineage: Bacteria > Pseudomonadati > Bacteroidota > Sphingobacteriia > Sphingobacteriales > Sphingobacteriaceae > Pedobacter > Pedobacter sp. Bi27. The sequence continues at coordinate 154,927 of NZ_CAKKMW010000001.1, read as the reverse complement.
TAATTTCGCCAAGGACATTAGACAATGGAAAGCTAAAATTGGTGGCGAGCAGAGATTGGACAAGCGGATTTTTTCCGGGGGTACTTTGGTATTTGGATGAGTATTATAAAACCGATGAATGGAAAGCAGCGGCCAGAAAGTTTACCACCCTTATAGAAAAAGAAAAAACCAATGGCACCACGCATGATATGGGTTTTAAGGTTTTTTGCAGCGTAGGTAATGCATTTCGCCTAACTGGAAGTGCCCATGATAAAGCGGTAATTATTGAAGCTGCAAAAACTTTGGCCACCCGCTTTAACCCTAAAACAGGCGTGATATTATCCTGGGACCACAGCAGGGATAAATGGGTAAACCCTGTAATTATTGATAACATGATGAATTTAGAACTGTTATTTGAAGCGACGAAACTAACCGGAGATTCATCTTTCCATAAAATTGCGGTAAGCCATGCTAATACCACCATGAAAAATCATTTTCGCCCCGATTTCAGCTCGTATCATGTAATCGATTACGACCCAAATACAGGTGCTGTGCTGAAAAAGAATACCCATCAAGGTTATAGTCATGAATCTGCCTGGGCCCGCGGACAAGCATGGGGTTTATATGGTTATACCATGTGCTATCGTTACACTAAAAATCCAATTTACTTAAAACAGGCAGATAGTATAGCAAAATTTATTTTCGACCATCCAAATATGCCGAAAGATTTAGTGCCCTATTGGGATTTTAATGCACCTCAAATCCCGAACGAGCCAAGAGATGCATCAGCTGCTGCTGTTATGGCTTCAGGCTTATATGAATTAAGCAGATACAGCAATCAAGGAAGTGATTATTATGAAAAAGCAAACCAGATTTTAAAAAGTTTAAGTACAGACTACATTGCGCCGATTGGAACGGCCAAAGGTTTTATCTTATTGCACAGCACAGGCTCAAAACCATCGAATAGCGAGGTAGATGTGCCACTAAACTATGCCGATTATTATTATTTAGAAGCACTGCTAAGGTATAAAAACTATAAAAGATAGCTGTCCAACGAATTACCGATTAAATAACCAAATAACCTACAATATGAAACTCAATTTTTGCCTAACGGCTATCCTCATCGGATGCTCGATCTACGGATCTGCGAAAGATTACAAAATAAGCACAGCGGCTGAGTTGGCTGCTTTAAAGCTGTTACCAGGTGATAAGGTAATCGTTAAAAATGGCGAATGGACAAATCAGCAAATGGTTTTTAGAGGTAATGGCACACAGCAAAATCCTATTAAGCTAATCGCAGAGCAGGGTGGTCAAGTATTTTTTACGGGTGCATCATCACTAAAAATTGATGGAACCTGGCTAATCACCGATGGTTTATCTTTCAAAAATGGTTTTACAAAAGGTGAAGATGTGATTGTTTTTTCAGAAAAGTCTGCTAATTGCCGTTTAACAAATTCTTCCATTATTGGTTACAATCCGCCTGATAAGGCCACTGAATATACATTTGCTTCATTGTACGGCGAGCATAACAGGGTAGATCATTGTTTTTTTGAAGGTAAAACTAATCAGGGTCCAACGCTTGTGGTGTGGTTGTCTGATAAACCAAATTACCACCAGATTGACCATAATTATTTTGGCCCTCGGCCGGATATTGGTGGAAATGGTGGAGAAACCATTCGAATTGGTACCAGCACCTGGTCGTTTCATGATTCATTTACAAAGGTTGATGCAAACATTTTTGCCCATTGTAACGGTGAAACAGAGATTGTTTCTGTAAAATCTTGCAGAAACACAATTTCCAATAACCTGTTTTTTGAAAGCGTGGGTACGCTAACCTTGCGCCATGGCAATTACAATGAAGTATTTGGAAATATTTTTATCGGGAATAAAATTGCAAATACTGGGGGGATCCGTGTCATTGGTGAAAACCATAAAGTACACCATAATTATTTGCAAGGATTAACTGGTACCGGCTTAAGAGCTGCCATTTCTGTAATGGATGGCCTTCCTAATCCAATTTTGGTAAGCCATTGGCAGGTAAAAAATGCGGAGATTACAGCTAATACCATTGTAGATTGTAAAGAGGCTTTTTCAATAGGCGCTGGAAAAAATGCCGATCGAATATTAGCTCCACAAAAAGTAGTCATTACCGATAATCTGGTAAAAGCAGATATCAAGCCGGTAAGTTGGGTAGATAAAGCAGCTGATGTAACTTTTAGTGGAAATATGCTGGATGCAAAATCAGCCCCACAAGATCTTGAAAAAGGTTTTAATGTGGTAGATGCGGAATTTGAAAAACAAGGAGGTATCTGGAGCGTAAAAAGTAAGAAAGCAGGAGCAAATCTAAATAGTAGCCAACTTTCCATCTTAAAAACAAAGAATATTGGCCCAAACTGGTTTAAACCGGTGCAAGCAATGGTGGTAAAATAAACCAAATTAATAACGATAGTTTGGTTATTGCATTTTAAAAACAAAGCTTTATAATTTCATTTCTTAATAAAACAGTATGATAAAGAAAATCAGCTTCTTGCTTTTGATATTTGCGTTTTCTGCTCCTATTGCCAAAGCTCAGCAAGCATTATCAAAAGATAAAAAAAAAATGGAATGGTGGCGGGAGGCCCGTTTTGGAATGTTCATCCATTTTGGCGTATATGCCCAGTTGGCAGGAGAATATAATGGACACCAGCAAGCCCGTGGTGGTGCCGAATGGATTATGAACAGGATGAAAGTACCTGTTGCCGAATATAAAGCAATAGCGAAACAATTTAATCCAGTAAAATTCGATGCTGACCAATGGGTTAAAATGGCCAAAAATGCCGGAATGAAGTACCTGATCATTACGGCTAAACACCATGATGGTTTTGCTTTATTTGATTCGAAAGCAAGCGATTGGGATATTGTTGATGCCACGCCTTATAAAAAGGATTTATTAAAACCATTGGCTGCGGCCTGTAAAAAGTATGGCATCAAATTGGGTTTTTATTATTCTCAGGCACAGGATTGGGGCAATGCAGGAGGCTCGGTAGCCAGAAAATTGATGGCCGAGGGTTGGCCAAATCCTGATAGCACTAAAATAAACAGTTATACCCAGGAACATAAAGGGCATTGGGATCCGGCACAGGAAACATCGACTTTTGCACAATATATTGACAGGGTTGCCGTGCCCCAGGTAAAAGAGTTGATGAGTAACTACGGAGATGTTGCCGTATTATGGTGGGATACCCCAACCAACATGACAGACGAGGCTGCTTTAAAGTTACAGGAACAATTAAAATTGCAACCCAACATCATCACAAACGACAGGTTAAAGCGGCCCAACTTTCCTGGTGATACTAAAACACCTGAACAGAAAATCCCTAATTTAAGCGAACTTGATGGCAAAGATTGGGAAACCTGTATGACGATGAACGGAACCTGGGGCTTTAGAAACTCCGATACCAACTGGAAATCGTCAACTACTTTAATTCGTAATTTGGTTGATATTGCATCAAAAGGTGGTAATTATTTATTAAACGTTGGTCCAAAACCCGATGGCTCTTTTCCGGAAGCAAGTGTAGAGCGGCTAAAAGATTTAGGTGGCTGGATGAAAACATACAGCGAAGCCATATACGCAACTCAGGCAAGCCCTATTCCGGATCAAACCTGGGGCAGGATAACCCGAAAAGACCTTAAAAATGGAAATACTACCTTATATTTTTCTGTTTTTGATTGGCCAAAAAATGGAGAATTGGTCGTGAAAGGTCTAAAAAATGGGGTGGTTTCTGCGCAGTTGTTAAACAGCAAAAATGAAGTAAGCTGGACAAAAGCAGCCGATGAAATGATCTTTAAACTTCCAATATCGGCTCCAAATGAAGTAGCAAGTGTAATTAAGGTTGAGGTGAAAGGCAATATGCAAACCTGGTTTGGCGAATTAGGTAAAGAGAAAATGAAAACCGGATCAATAGATTAATGATATGATGAGGATTTTAAGCTGTTTAATTTTATCTGTTGCCTATTTTACGCCTGCAAAAGCGCAAAAAGTAACACCACTTTGGCAAGATTTTATAACTGCCAAAGCACAAGGCAAAACACCAATTTTACCCGATTTTTCGTATGCCGGCTATCATTTTTCTGAAAAAGAAATCCCATCCCTTTCTGGTAAACAGGTATTTAATGTACTCGATTTTGGTGCTAAACCCAATGATAATCTATATGATGATGATGCTATTCAAAAAACGATAGACGCCGCTGAAAAAAATGCGGATGGTGGCGTGGTTTTCTTCCCGGCCGGTAAATTTTTATTGGCAAAAGATAATGATAGTACCAAGCAGATTCGAATTTCTAAAAGCAATATTATTTTAAAAGGAAGTGGCAGCGGATTAGGGGGGACAGAAATTTATCAGGATAAAATGAGAATTAATGGCAGGCAAATTTTGTTTAAACCTGCTGCGAATGCTCAAAATAGATTAACAGCAATTACCAAAAATGCAGAACGCGAAAGTTTCTGGGTAGAAGTGGAAAATACGGCCTCGCTAAAAATAGGAATGGATGTTGTTTTAAAGCACAGGAGTGAAGAATTCACAAAATTGTACTTCTCACCACTGGAACTAAAACCACAATGGACAAGGTTATTTGGCAAAGATGGTGGAATGTTGATCAATGAGATTCATACTATCGAAAAAATTGAGGGTAACAGGGTGAAATTTAAAAATCCGATCCATTTTGACCTTATTTTAGTAAAGAGTGCTCCTTTTGAACTGTTAAATTATAATTCGATTGAGGAATGCGGTATAGAAGATATCAGATTTACCAGTAACTGGAAAACTTACCCTGAAGCGTTTGTTCACCACAAAAATGCGATACACGATTATGCCTATGAAGCGGTAGGTATGGAGTATGTTAAAAATAGCTGGGTGCGGAATTGCGAGTTCCAGGATTGGAATGAAGGCTTATTCATCCGTTCAGGCTATCAGGTTAGTATACTGAACGTAAATTCCACAGGTAAGAAAGGTCACGCTTCTGTTCATGCCCGTACCGGTTACGGCGTTTTAATCAAAAATTGCAATTTCAATGATGCGCAGCATCATGGTGCAGGAACAGGTTATAGTGCTGTAAATACAGTAATTACACAATGTACTTTGGGTACAGACCAAAATATCGATATCCATTCTGGACAACCTTTTGCAACTTTGTATGATGATATTCAGGGTGGGGTTTTTTACAACCTGGGAGGCCCTGAGCCTGGTCATCCACATCATGCTAAATATTTGGTGTTATGGAATTTTAGGCATCAGTCTGCGAAAGAGCAACATTATAATTTTTGGGATTTGGTTAGAAGACGGAATTATTCGATTGCGCTACCTTTTTTAGCGGGCTTCCAATCTAATGGGAAAGTTACTTTTGAAAATGTGGGAATCAATGAATCCCAAGGACATGAAGTATTGCCACGATCTTTGTTCGAAGCGCAACTTCAATTGCGATTAACAGGTAAGAATATTGCCGAATAACGGGTTTAAGTTATTTATAATGAGCTGTAAGAAAAAATAGCTAAAGCAAGGGTTGCTACCGGATAGTTAATTTTGAAAAATTAAACCATTGGAGGCTGTTTCTGGCTTTAACTGATTTGAAATATATACATCATGAAAAAAAATATTACCGTAATCTTAGGCTTGCTAATTGGCTTTCCTTTTATAGGTTTTTCTCAATCTGCTGATTTAAAAAAATGGCCTAAAGGCGTTTCATCAGAAGAAATAGGCACAAAAGTGGCTGCCAGATTTGTAGCCACTCCGCACACCAATTTTAACAAATCAACTCCACCTAGGGTAATCACCTATGCAGAAAGCTGTGCCTGGTATGGTGCTTTAAAATTTGCTAAAGCATCAGCCGACCGTAGATTGAAAAATGACCTGATCAAAAGGTTTGAACCGATGTTCAAGGAAGAAGCTGGCATGATCCCACCGGTAACCAATGTAGATTATGCGGTTTTTGGATCCATACCACTTCAGCTTTTTATACAAACAGGCGATAAAAAATATAAGGAAATGGGGCAAAGCATTGCCGATAAACAATGGGCTATGCCAGATTCTGGCGTAAAAGTTAGTCCGGTCCAACTAGCAGCTTTTAAAAATGGTTATACCTGGCACACGCGGATGTGGATAGATGATATGTTTATGATTACGGCACTACAGGCCCAGGCTTACCGGGCTACGAAGGATGAAAAATATATCAACAGAGCGGCTAAGGAAATGGTATTGTACCTGGATTCACTTCAGAAACCAAATGGCTTATTCTATCATGCACCGGATGTTCCTTTCTTTTGGGCGCGGGGCAATGGATGGATGGCAGCGGGCATGGCCGAAATATTAAGCTCCCTGCCGGCAAACAATCCCGATCGCCCGCGCATTATAAAAGGCTATCAAGCCATGATGAGCGCTTTATTGGCCTACCAGGCGCCATCGGGTATGTGGAGGCAATTGATAGATGAGCCTTCATCGTGGGAGGAGAGTTCATCAACCGGAATGTTTGCTTATGCCATGGTGGTGGGCGTGAAAAAAGGTTGGCTAAACAAAGAGAAATATGCACCGGCCGCAAGAAAAGCCTGGCTGGGCCTTGTATCTTGCCTAGACGAAAATGGTGATGTGAAGGATGTGTGTGAAGGCACCAATAAGAAAAACGATAAACAATACTACCTCGACCGTAAAAGGATAGTAGGCGATATGCACGGGCAGGCGCCTATTTTGTGGACTGCAGCAGCTTTGATAGATTAGTAGTTTTTGACCCTACGTTGCAAGAATTTATTTTTTGAATTCAATATACCGTCGCTTATGCAGGCGCTTGCTGAATGAGTTATTATTGATAAATACATAAATTTTCTTCGGGATGGGGTAGCTTCCTTTACCCGAAGAAAATACATGAGATCTGTAGATCGTGATAATGGAAAGTTAGTTAATTGGTGTGTTGAGAAATGAATTCACGCTGATAACTTAACGGACTTTTTCCTGTAGTGATTTTGAAATATTTATGAAAACTGGCCATGTTGTTAAACCCACTTTCATAGCACAACTGTTTAATGTTGAGTTTGTTCTCGATTAATAGTCTGCAGGCATGGCCAACCTTTATTTCGGTGAGAAACCGTGAGTATGTTTTGCCGGTTTTAGATTTAAAGTACCTGCAGAATGAATTTGGACTGATTACAGCTACATTTGCAATTTCTTCCAGGTGTATTTTTCTCCTGAAATTTTCAAGCGTGAAATTGTATATCGCATTGATCTTGATGTTTGCCGTCTCGTCGTAATCCTGCTTAAAGCCGATAGATGAAAGTTTAACCGTATGGTTGCAGTTGGCGATCAGGTTGAGCGCTTCCATCAGTAGTATGATACGGGCCGATCCTTCTGATGCCAGCATTTTTTCCAATAGGTCTGCTACTTTTGTCTTAATTTTGCCGTTCACCTGCAGGCCCCTTCTGCTGCTTTCGAGCAATGATTTAATCGCTTTGTTTTCAGGTAGGTTAAGGAATTGATCTCCCCAAAAGTTCTCGCTGAAATGTGCCACGCGCACGTCTGCACGTGCTTTCGACTGGTCTTTGAAATAACTATCGTCAAATCTCCAGTAATGAGCCAGATGAGGTCCCACCAGTACAATATCTCCTGATCTAAAACTTTTAATGTTGTCGCCGATAAATTGCGTTCCAACGCCTTTTTTGAGGTGGATGAGCTCAATTTCCGGATGATAGTGCCATTTGTTGTTCATGTGCGGAATCAGGTCTCTTCTTACACTAAAAGATTGTGTAGGCGCTGTTGAAACTTTTAGTAATTGCGGTTTCATATCTGATTTTATGTTTTGGTTAGTCTCTTAAATATACTACAAAATTAGATGTCGTTTAATGCTTGTGCCAATATTGTTGAGTGATTGGGTAATATTTCCCTGTTATGCGATATTATTTTTACACGAGCTATTATCATGGCATTAATTAACCACTTGAGGTATTCCGGTTACAATTTTTTAGGCTATGTTGATAAGGGCTAATTGCAAAAAGAATAGTAATTGTAACTAAAGTCCATTAAATATTTTGCCACTTAAATATAGCCTGAAATCCTTAATCCTGCCTGTTTCCATATCCTGCCGTGGCAATACCTTAATGCCGGTAATGGCCGTTTGTGCACCCAAATCAATTACAACCTGATGTGGATGTTTTGGACTGTTATCTTTCCATTGGCTATGCCAGATACTGGTATATTGAAGATCGAATACATTTTCTGATTTACCATCCTGGCTTTTTAGTTCCTCACTGTCTACATATACCACTTTCCATAAGTTCCTTGGAATTTGCTGGCCATTTCCGTCTAAAACTTCCAACTCCGCGAGTGCTGTATAAGCATCGTCGGCAAAGTTGTTTAATGCCTCAAGGGCAATATATCTACCGTTTTTTAAAGGAAAATTAAAGGTTTGCCATGAAGCGGAATTTTGCATTGTTCCACTATAAATCAATTGGTCAGAGTTGTTTCCAAATTGCTGCCCGGCTTTGCGGTGATTGCTGCTGATGGCTTTCACCTCAGTAAGGCTATCAAGAATCGGTTTTTCTAATCCCTGCAGGCGTGCTGCAACGGGGCGATGAAGATCGAGCACCACCACCTCGTTCTTTCCTGAATTTAGCCATACCCCCGGAACATACATGGTTTGAGTAGGCCCGATATTCCAGTAGCGGCCCAGGCAATGGCCATTAATCCATATCACACCTTTTTTGAACCAGCGCATATCCAGGTAAAAATCATTTTTGTTTTTAGCCGTAAAACTGCCCTTATAAAAAGCCGGTTCGTTTAGTTTTCCTGCTGTGCCGATTGGTTGATATTTAAATGGAGGATTTCCCTCACCTAAGGGAATGGAATAATGTTTCCACCCCTTTAACTGAACTTTTGATGTATGAGTGGTCCGATAAACTTCGCCCAGTAAACCTTTACGGTCGTGCATATATTCGCCGAAATTTACGCGGCCCATGGCTTCTACCAGTATCCGAAGCCTGCTGTTCTTTGCAAATGCGGGTAGATCGATACTGTGCTCATTTTTCATTCTGTTCAATACGCCAATCAGTTTCTGATCCAGGTATACTTCCGCATAATCATGAACTTCGCCAAGGTCGAGCGTGCTTTTCGCTCCGGCTGGCAGGGTGGTTTCGTAAGCCACCATTCCATATCCCTGGCCCAGATCTTCCATATTTAAGGTCGTGTCGGCCAATTTAGGTTTGCCCAGTTGTGCAAAGATAGGGGCAACCCCTGTTAAGTTAAATGGTGCAATCTGCTGTACCGGTATTGCGGGAGGTACTTCTGGCAAAACTTCTCCTGGTTGCAGATACTTTTTAAGCATATCCCGCAATGCATAGAATTTAGCATTAGCCGATCCGTTTTCACTAATGGGTGCGTCGTAATCGTAACTGGAAGTTTCTGGTGCATATGGTTGGCAGTTGGCTCCTGCCCATAAGCCGAACGAAGTTCCGCCATGGATCATATAGATGCTGAATGAAGCCTGCTGTTGGAGCATATATTCCAGTTCTTTCACCATGCGGTCTGCCGAACCGGTATGGTGCGCATTGCCCCATGAATCGAACCATCCGGGGTAATATTCGCCACACATTAAAGGTCCTTCAGGCTGAACCTCGCGCAAAGCTTTAAAACCCGCTTCAGGGTTGCTTCCGAAGTTTACCACAGCGAAAAGATCTTTCTGCACATCGTTCTTTAGCTGAACCACCCCGTCGCAGGTGAAAAACGGAACGTCGAATTTAGCTTCCTTCAGGTAATCCCTAAGTGTTAATAGGTAATCTTTATCGTTTCCGTAACTGCCATATTCGTTCTCTACCTGTACCATCAGGATAGGGCCACCGTGGGTAATTTGCAAGGGGCTTAATACCCGTCCAACTTCTTGCAGGTATAAACGGCTGCGCTCCAGGTAGTAGGGATCCTGTGTACGCAGTTTAATGTCTTTCTTTTGCAACAGCCACCACGGAAAACCACCAAACTCCCATTCGGCACAAGAGTAAGGGCCAGGGCGTAAAATTACATATAATCCTTCCTGCTGTGCTATTTTACAGAATTCTGCTGCATCTGCCTGACCCTCCCAATTGAATTTGCCTGGTGTAGTTTCGTGGAAGTTCCAGAACAAATAAGCACAAACGGTATTCAAGCCAACGGCCTTCACCATTTTTAAACGCTGCCTCCAGTAAGCTTTCGGGATCCTGGCAAAATGCAGTTCGCCACAACGGATCACATAAGGCTTACCATTAAGGATAAAAGATGCTGTACTGATTTTAAAAGGTGCCGATGTTTCCTGTTGGGCTAAAACCGATTGGAAATAGAATGCGGATAGTATAAAAAAAAATAAACCGACTAGCTGCTTTTTCATGATTGGGTGATGTTTAAACAAACATTTAGCACAATGCTAATCAAAAAAAGAATAAATAAAATAAGTAAAAATTACGCATTCGATTGCGGTATATAAAACAATCGATTGTGTAATTTTTAGGCCCGTTCAGCCCATATTCCGCACAGCTTTTTACCATTTATTTTAATTAGTTTCGGTCTTTTTGAAATAAAAAACCGAATAATTTTATGCGAAAATTTACCTGCTTACTTTTGTTTTTAATACCGTTAAATCTTTTGGCCCAGCCGTTCAGGTCTGTTCAGGAGTTGGTCAAGCGAAGAACACCATGGTTAGCAGACCGGGTGGTTTTTAAGCAGTTAAAAATCGATCAGAAGGACGTGTTTGAGTTAAACAGTACTGGCAATAAACTAGTCATCAGTGCATCTGGTCCCAATGCTGCAGCAGTTGGATTGAACTGGTATTTAAAATACTACTGTAACCGCTCCATGTCGCACATGGGCGATAACCTTTCGGCAGTATACCCAATACCCCAGGTAAAGAAAAGTGTACGCGTTGAGGCCCCTGCAAAATACCGTTATGCCTTAAACTATTGTACCTATAATTATACCATGAGCTTTTATGATTGGAAAGACTGGGAACATGAGCTCGATTGGATGGCTTTAAATGGTGTTAACCTGATGCTTACCGTAAACGGTATGGAAGCAGTATGGCAAAAAACGCTGAAACAAATTGGATATACTGACCAGGAGATTAATGATTTTTTAGTGGGACCTGCATATACCGCGTGGTGGCTTATGGGAAACATTCAGGGTTGGGGAGGCCCAATGCCTCAAAGTGAGATAGATGGCCGTAAGGCGCTGCAGCAGAAAATGATGGCTAGAATGAAAGAACTGGGAATAGCACCGGTATTACAAGGTTTTTATGGGATGGTTCCGGGCTCTTTGAAAGATAAAAGTAAAGCACAGATCATCGACCAAAAAACCTGGGGTGCATTTAAACGGCCGGATATTTTGGTTCCTAACAGCCCTGACTTCTCCAGGATAGCAGGAATATATTACAAGGAAGTTCAGAAAACATACGGAAAAGACATCCGTTTTTTTGCAGGAGATCCTTTCCACGAAGGTGGAATTACTGCGGGCATAGATTTAAAGGTGGCAGGCAGATCCATTCAACAGGAAATGCAGAAGAGTTTCCCAGGATCGATCTGGGTGCTCCAAGGCTGGCAGGATAATCCGAAGCAGCAAATGCTTGATGGGTTAGATAAGCCGCATGTGCTGGTACAGGAGCTGTTTGGCGAATTCACCAATAATTGGGAGAAGAGAAAAGGTTACGATTCTACACCATTTATCTGGAGTGTAGTGAACAATTTTGGGGAAAGACCAGGTTTGTACGGAAAGCTGCAACGCTTTGCAGACGAGGTAGACAGGATCAGAAAAGGCCCTTACAATGAAGTATTAAAAGGGGTAGGGATTATGCCTGAAGGGCTGAATAACAACCCTCCTGTATATGATCTGATGTTGGAGCTGGGTTGGCGAAATGAACATGTTGAGGTTAAAAACTGGTTGAGCGGTTATACCAAATATCGTTATGGAAAATCAAATCCTCACATTGATCAAGCCTGGCAGGGTTTTCTCGAAACCATTTACCAAAGTATTCCGGGTTACCAGGAAGGTGCAAGTGAATCTATATTCTGCGTGCGGCCAACGCTTGATGCAAAAGCGGTTTCCCGCTGGGGTACCAGGGTACGAACCTACGACCTGGTGAAATTTAAGGAGGCAGCCCTGCAATTCGCAAAAGCTGCACCAGAATTTAAACATTCCAACACTTACCAGATCGATCTGATCAATATCTTAAGGCAGGTATTGGCCAATGATGGAGAACAGGTTTTTCAAGACATGGCAAAGGCTTACAATGAGAAAAATACCGAACAGTTTACTAAAGTTTCTGCTCAGTTTCTGGATATGATCCGTTTAACTGACGACCTTTTATCTGCCCACCCATATTATCAGTTAAATACTTACAAAACTCAGGCATTAAACCTGGGGAAAACAAGCGAAGAGAAAAAGCTGAATATCCACAATGCGATGATGCTGATTACTTATTGGGGAGAGAATAATACGGCCGAAGATAACCTGCGTGATTATGCGTATAAGGAATGGGGAGGATTAATGAAGGATTATTACCTGGTGAGGTGGGAAATGTACCTCAAATATTTACAAAACCAGCTTCAGGGTAAAAACATGCAGGCTCCCGACTTTTTTTGGTGGGAGCGTGCATGGGTAGAGCGAAATTTGGAAATCAAAAAGGATGATGTAACTAAGCCTTTATATCAGGTAGTTGCTGAAATTCTAAGATCGAAAACAGCCGCTCAATAAACTGATGAGGTTGATCACTAACAATATTCCTGCTGTCTAAAATCACAACAGGAATATTGTATCTTTTTAACTGATCGAGCTGTTTTGAGGGCACTTTAGGCTTGCAGAGTGCAATCAGAATACCATCTACCCGCAGGTTTGTCATGTTTTCCAGGATTTGCCTTTCCTGATCAGGGTTCTTAAATGACTGACCAAAAATAACATTGTAATTTTTTTTGTGCGAATAACGTTCCATTTTGCTCAGTATGGAACAGTAAAAAGGATCTGCAATATCCGGAAGCACAACGCCTACGGTAAAGGTTTTTCCCTGTTTCAGGAATATTGCATTTTGATTGGGGTGATAATTTAGCTCTTCCGCAATTTTATTTACCCTCATTGTAGTAACAAGGCCAATACTTGGGTGGCCTTTAAGCGCTCTCGATACCGTTGAAGGATTAATCTTCAGGCGTCTGGCTATATCTTTGATGGTAGGGATCTTTTCCATTTCTTTAGGCGGTTAGCGTAAAACTTTGAGTTGACGATTTTTAAGGTTGAATGCGTATCCTGACCGCTGGATTTTTTCCAGGTCTGGAAATCACTGATTGGATTGCCATTGGTGCTGTTCCAGATCCATTGCGGCTGTGTGGTGCTAAAATAGCTATTATGGTCAATGAGGTTATGACTTCCCGTTGAGGTGTATTTGTGAACAAGGAGATCCTGAGGGCCGGCATAAACAAGGTTGTATTTGATCACGTTGCTATCACAGTGTTCAGTCAGCCTGATTTCGCCCTCTATTTCTCCGAATGCCCCCAACACGCGGTTGTTCTGAAACAGCGTATTGTTCAATATGAAGCAGTTTTTAGTTCCGGAGATGGTATAATTTAAATAATCGCCCAGGTAAATACCGGTGCGATAACAATTATAAACCAGGTTGTTCCTAACTGTTGTGGTTCTTGTGGGGTAAATATTGCTTTCACTAACCAGACCGATTCCTCTGTCGCTTTCATAAACAATATTGTTTTCGATCAGGGTATTGGCCCCGCCACACACATAAATAGAGATTGCGCCATATCGGTCGGCTCCCCAAGTTTCAGGCGTTTTGGTCATGGTGTTATGGTGAAAAATATTATTGCTGATGATTCCGTTGCGGGCATAGTTTGTCGCAACAGCCCCGCGAGGGTTAAGGCCATCGCCGCCGGCTACAATAACGCCAATGTTTTCTGTATCATATACTTTATTGTTGCTGAACGTGAAGCCCTCTATATTTCCGGCAAGGGTTACATTTTCACTTGTTCCGGTTTGGGTATCGTGAACGGTACAACCGGTAATAGATAGGTTTGACATGGGGATGGTGCCGTTTCCGATGGCGAGTATGGCATGTCCGCTTCTGCCCTGGGCAAGTGTAGTATTGTTTTTGATGTTATAAATGCTGCAATTTTTAATGGTGATGTGCTGGCCACTGCCGTAAATCGCAATGCCTTGAGGATCTGTGTTGACCAAGGAACTATGTAGGTTACAAATGTCAAAACCATCGATAATTACCCAACTCACATTATTGATCGTAACCAAAGCCTGCCATCCGGTAACCGCAATTTTGCTGCCATCGATAACCGGTTTTTCTTTTGGATAACTTTGAAGGCTGATGGTTTTGCCTGGCGTGCCTGATCTGGGAAATTTCACTTGCTGATGGTAAGTACCAGCCCTTACTACTACCTGATCGCCGGGCGCGGCTTGATTTAATGCCACATTAATGGTTTGGAAGGGTGCGTTAATCGTCCCGATATTGCTATCTGAGCCATTAACCGATACATAATATTTATGGGGCTTCTTTTTGGTTTGCAGTGCAGCAGCAAACGTTTTATTAGCACAGACCAGCGTCTGTGCTAATAAAAACAGGCCCAGGAAACAATAAAATTTCATATGCTTATTTTGAAATTACCTCGTGAACTAAATTATTCTGAAATGATTTTTCTGATCCTGTTGTTGTTTTTGTCCAATACATAAACGGTTCCGTTTTTATCTACTGCAACACCGCCAGGTGCACTGAAAGATGCCTGCTGTCCAAATCCGTCCGTATATCCGGCTACACTACTCCCTGCAAAGGTGCTCACCTGATAAGTATTCGCTTGTACCAATCGGATACTTTGATCAGGATTGCTGGTGCTGCCACCACCGGTTCCATTGCCGGCAACGTAAATATTATCGCTGCCATCTATAGCAATGCCCCATGGGTAAGCAAATTGAGCCGATTTAGGGTCGCCATTTAAATAACCTATTTTATCCTGTTGGCCCGCAACAATGCTTCCTTGCCAGGTACCCGCATTGAACTTTCTGATCACCTGATCGCCATGCGCAGATACAAATAAATTACCAGCATGGTCAAATTTAATCCCCGCAGGATAATTGAGACCGGAGATGATTTCTTTGGTGCTGCCTTGTGCATCGATCTGGTAAACGCTTCCTGGGCTGGAACAGCTTGCATAGAAAAGCTTACCGCTGCTTTTGTCAAAAGCAACGCTCCAGGGCGCCTGACTACCAAAACCCCATGTTTTAGCCTGTCCATCCGGGCTGATCATCCTGATGTCCCAGTTGCCGGGATCTACACAATAGATGTTTCCACTGCCATCAATGGCGAGGTCGTATGGCAAAGAGAAATTTGCAGCGGTGCCTTTGCCATCCGCATAGCCCGCAAGGGCCGGATTGCCTGCAAAGGTGCTCACATTTCCTTCCGGATCGATTTTGCGAATACAATGGTTACCTGGATCAGCTACATAAACATTGAGTTGATCGTCTACCACAATGCCTGAACTTCTGTACCAATTTTGACCGGAAAAGTTGAAAGAGGCATCTGTTCCCTTACCGTTGGCAAATCCTGCGTTACCAGAACCGGCAAGGGTGGTTACAGTTCTTGTGTATTCATAGTTAAAAATGGCCTGACTTAAAATTTCCTTATTTTCTATCTTCACTTTTATCAGGCCAGATTTTGATTTTTTTGGCACCACCACCATAATCTGTGTGGCGCTGGCTCCAATTACTTTGAGGGGCAAGTCGTTTAAAACCACAGAGATTTTAGAAACGTCAGCAGTAAAATTAGTTCCGGTAATGAGTATTTCCGTGCCACCGCCACCTTTTTTGGGAATAAAATCTGAAATAGCAATCGGTGAAGACGGATCAAAGCCATCGGTTTTATTTTTTTTGCAGCTTGTAACAAGGAGCAAAATACAGATTGTGCAGCTTAACAAGTGCGAACGTTCTGCTATGATATGGATGAATTTTTTCATTTAATTCTTTCTTAAATACATTAATGCTTTAGTTACCAACCTGGATTTTGTACCAGGGCCCTATCACGGTCGAGCTGATACTGAGAAATAGGGAAGAGGTACATTTTGTTCTCCCAGGCTCTTTTTTGAAATAAGGTACGTTTGTAAAAGGAGGTAAAACCAAATCCAAGTCCACCGTCGTCTTCATTCACATTCATGGTGTAGATCGTTTGGTTTTCGGCAGCGCCGAGTAGCAGTCTTCTAATCAGGGTATAATACCTGTCGCCTTCGAAGCACAACTCTACCTGTCTTTCTTTAAGGATGTATTTTCTCATGAGCTCTTTGTTTCCAACTGCATTAGGATATACAGTTTCAATTCCCGGTAGGCCTGCTCTGGTCCTTACCAGGTTTATGGTCTGGACAATTTCGGGATTGGAAGGATCGTACTCGTTTAAAGCTTCGGCATAATTGAGTAGAATCTCCGCATAACGCATAATGATGAAGGGCCTGTAATTGGTAGCATCCTGCCTGATGTTATCAGCCGGGCTGATGTTTTTTAGAAAATTGTAACCGGTGATGTTATTGGTAATTCCGGTGGCTTTAGCGCCGGCTTTACCTGAATAATAGAATTCTATACGTCCGGTACCGTCAACATTGCCAGCTGAAGAATAATAGTTCTTATCATCAACAGTAGGGGCGGGCAACACCGGGCGGCCATTGTATTGGATGTACGCATAAAAACGGGCCTCCCTGTTGGCATACATATTCCATTGGCCTTTTTTATGTCCCCAGCTCTGATCACTGTTATTTTCTGCAAAACCAGTTTCGTTATATTGAGATAATGGATCATCAATGGAGCGGCCATTGTTCATATAGAAGGCGTCAACTACGTTTTGAGTGGCATTATACAGATTGATCCCCCCTGGATTTGGTGAGGATGCTTTGGTGTATCCCCAATAGTTCCACGAATTTCTGGAGAACAGGATTTCGCTGTTCCAATTGGCCAGGAAAAGATCGCGTACAGAAAAATATGGATCAAACCTGGTACCACCGTTATCCAGATTGGTGAATAACTTATAAGCATTGAGGTTCATCACCGCTTTCGCAGCATCTGCAGCAATTTTCCATTTATTTGGATCATAGGAGGTAGGCGCGAGCGCTTTCCCATCCTGATTTTTTAGCGAGCTGAACGCCGGGTTTCCATTCCACAGCGGACTGGCGGCCCAGAGTGCAAGTTGCGATTTTACTGCCAGACAAGACCCCTTTGACGGCCGACCATAGTTGCTGGAGGAAGCCCAGCTTACCGGCAGATCAACGGCTGCTTCATCCATTAACTGGTTCACATAGTCTTTGCATTCATCAAAAGTATTTCGTGGATATTTATTAAAATCTTCATCCAGTGCAAGCGCGGTTGTTAATCTTACCACCGGCCCGTACTGTTTAAGTAATTGCCAATAAAACCAGCCCCTTAAGAACTTTGACTCTGCTTTATACTGAGTTTTTAAAGCCGAACTCAGCTGCGATTCGGGTACACGTCCAACGTTGGCCTCGAAAATAAAAGTTGATCTGATGCCGGTATAGTAATGGTCCCAATGGTCATAGTAGGCATTTACCGGGCTCCAGTTTCCTGCAACCATCTGTCTTACATTTGTACCCGGGATAGAAACAGATGCTTCATCGCTGATGCCAATATGCGCAAAGTCGATTTCGAGCACCGCACCATAAATGTTGTAGAGGTAAGACTCTGCATTTGCGCGGTTGCTCCAAAGGATCTCTGAAGTGAGGAGGTTATCTGGTTTTTCGTCCAGGTGTTTGCATGCGGATAATATACTTGTTAAGAATAATGTCCCTGTTGCTATAATGATTAAATATTTTCTTTTCATCAGAATATTTTTTAATGCTATAATTGATCAATAAGTCTTTTTAAAGTGATGCTTTCAGCCCCAGTGCAAATGTTCTTAAGGGAGGATATCCTGCCGCATTGGCGCCAAGTTCCGGGTCCCACAATTTAAATTTGGAGAAAGTAAGCAAGTTCTGCCCTGTTAAATACAGGTATACCGACTTAATCGAGGCCCTTGTAAGCAAAGCATCCGAAAACCGGTAGCCCAAGGTGGCTTGTTTTAGGCGGACAAAGCTCCCATCTTTAGACCACCAGGTGCTGGGCTGATAATTATTGCTGTTCTGATTGGAAATCCCCAGTCTGGGATAATAGGAATCCTGTCTCGGGTTTTCAACAGTCCACCTGTTTTCCAGACTGGCTAGCATACCCGAAGGATATTGCCCCATGCCTGTAAAAGGTACAACGCCTGCACCAGTTGCTCCATCGCCGGTAACAGCCGAGCCGTTTGCCATAAAAGATACACCCGAAATGCCCTGGAAGAAAAGAGAAAGATCTACACCTTTATAACCTACTGTAAATCCTGATCCGTAAAGAATGGTTGGAACGTCTGATTTACCGGTATATACCCTGTCGAAGCTGTTAATTACCCCATCATTGTTCACATCTTTGTACTTAATGTCTCCCGGCTTTAAATTTGCTCCAAACTGGCTCGCACTGGCGGCGATCTGCTGGGTGGAGGTGAACAGCCCCTCAGCAATGTACATCAGGTTGTCTCCCAATTTCTGTCCGGTTGCCTGCTGATAGGCATACAGTTGTTTTGGTTCATCCCGTTCAACGATCTTATTGTTGTTATAGGTGAAATTCCCATAAAGTCGAAGCGATACATTTCCAATTTTCTCATTGTATTCCACATTGGCATCTACCCCCTGATTATTCATCTCCCCTAAATTGGCAAATACAGTTCCGGTTACACCCAGAATGCCCGAGAGTGAGCTCCTGGCAATCAGAATGTTTTTTCTTCTTTCTTTGTACAGGTCTACGGTGATGTTGAGCTTATTGAACAAACCGATTTCAACACCAAAATTGTCTTTGGTTGCCTTTTCCCAGGTAAGGTTTTCTACACCGAACACGGTTTCAGTCACCCCATTAAATATGGTTCCATTAAAGCCTAAACCTATAGAACTTCCCGAGCCATATTGGCTTATATAAGGGAACCTTCTCAAACCGGCTGCATTAACACCGATCTGGTCATTTCCTACAATTCCATGAGAACCTCTAACTTTCAGCAGGTTCACAGTAGCGGATTGGTTTTTAAAAAAGGGTTCGTTCGAAATCACCCAACCCCCTGAAACAGAAGGAAAAAATCCAAACCTTTTGCCAGGCTCAAAATTCTCTGAACCGGTGTAACCTGCATCAAATTCGAGCAGATAACGGTCTGCATAATCATAAGTTACCCTGAAAGCCATACCCTGGTTTTTGTAAGGGATAGAAGAAATTACATCTCCTGCCGAGCTAACTACCCTGGTACGCATGTTATATAAAAATAAACCGCCAACATGATGATGGCCAAACCTGCGGTCGTAAGTAATATTGGTTTCCAGGTACATTTTTTTCTCTGCACTTGAAGATTGTGAGTAACCCAGAAACTGTTCTCCAACCCTTGATTGGTTAAGGATCAGGTTGCCATCAGCATCTCTTGAGCTGGCCAGGAAAAGGTTGTTTCTTCCCGTTCGCCTATTATCGTTTTCACTGTACGAATCAAAGGAGAACCTGGCCATTGCACTCAGTCCAGGTGTAAAACGGTCTAATTTCTGATTGATGGAAAAAATGGATTGTATAGTGGGACGGAATTCTGTTGCGTAACCCGAATTTTGAATTTCGTTGAGCGGATTGCTTCCTCCATTGTTAAACGGGCCAGCCCACGATCCATCGGGATATTGGATAGGGAAAGCGATAGGCGGGGTTAAATAGGCATTATACCAGATTTTACTTGCTGATAAACCCGGGTATCTGCTGCTCACCAACATCGCGTCTAAATTCATCGATAATAAGGTTGTGGGGCTCAGGTCGATATCGAGGTTGGTCCTGAAATCATACCTTTTAAAATTTAAATTTGGATTATAGCCATTTTGTTTGGTCACTTTATAACTGCCATCCTGATTGTAAAAAGAGGCAGAAACATAGTACCTCACGCTTTGAGAGCCTCCGCTTACATTTAAATTGGTATTAAAACCTGGAGCCCAGTTTTTATAGGTTGATTTGATCCAGTTTACATTAGGGTAGAGGTACGGATCCAGGCCACTTGCCGTTTTCTGGATAATTTCTTCTGAATATACAGGTTGATTGCCATCATTAATATTGGCTTCATTGTAGAGCCTCATCCAGGAAACACCATCCAGCATTTGTGGAGTTTTGGTGAGACCAGACATAGAGGCTTCGGTTTTGATTGAAATCAATGGCTTTCCGGCAGTACCCCGTTTGGTATTGATAATAAGGACTCCATTGGCTCCCCTGGCACCGTAAACTGCAGTAGCCGAAGCATCTTTAAGTAAGGAAATACTTTGGATGTCTTCCGGATCGATGTTGTTGTAAGATCCTCCAAAGGAGCTGTTTACATCATCCCTTTGTACGCCGTCAATAATAATCAGTGGTTCTGTATTTCCTGTAAAAGTTCCTATGCCTCTGATGGTAAAAGAAGCGTTGTCGTATCCTGGTTCGCCGCTTCGCTGCATAGAGATAACCCCCGCAACTTTACCAGCCAAAGAGTTGGAAAGTGAACGGTTAGGGGTCTGCATATCCGACATATTGATCGTGCTAACTGCGCCTGTAATGGTTACCTTTTTTTGTTTTCCATAACCAACTACTACTACATCTTCCAGGGATTTGTCTTCTTCCGTCAGGTTGATGCTGAGCTCTGTCTGTTCGCCCAAAAATACTTCTTTGGTGATAAAGCCTACGATCTGGATGACCAGTGTTTCATTTTTATCCGCCTGGATTTTAAAATTTCCATTCGAATCTGTAGCGGTTGCTTTTTTAGTTCCTTTAATCATTACGGTTGCCCCCGGAATAGGGTTTCCTTTTAAATCGGTTACTTTACCCCGTATTTCCTGACTGCTGAAAATGCTGCTCAGTTTGTCAACAGCCCTGTCGAGAAGTGAACTTTCTTTTTCTTTGATCAGGATGGTTTTTCCATCAATAACATAGACCAGGGGAAGGTTATTGAGGATTTTTTTTACTGCGGTTTCCAGTTCCTCATTCTCAATAGAAATGGTAATGGGATTGATTCCGTTGAGGACTTTTCTGTCGAATAGAAAATTATATCCACTTTGATTATGGATTTTTTCTAATGCACTTTTTAATGATATCCGGCGTTCATTAAGGGTAATGCGCTGGCCGAAGCTTGCCGCACTTACCTGCATTAGTGTGAAAAGGAGTATGATGGTGGTTAGGCGCATAATCATCCATATTTTACGGATATAACGGTCTGTTATACCCGATTTGCTGGCATAAAATCTATACATTTTGTTATATTTGGTTTGTGCAGTGGCCGCTCAGGTCAAATTGTGGGCAACTGCAGGTTTTGGTTAGTAATTTTTATTAACTGGATGCCAGTAATTATCGGGGGTGTGTCCAGCACCCCTGGTGATTTGGCATAATCGGGTAGTAATTATTTCATCACTGTTACCCTCCTTCCTTCGATTTTGAAACGGACATCACCAACAGTTTCTATCCATTTCAGTACTTCCGATAACTTACTTTTTCTCGATACTAATCCATCCAGAATAGGTGTTGTACCTATTTTTAAGCCAGGTTCATAAACAACATCCACATTGTACCATCTTGCAATCTTGCGCATGGCCGAATTCAGATCTTCTCCGTCGAATATGAAGTTGTCGTTTTTCCATCCCAATGTTTCTTCAGTATTCACCAACCGTGAGGTTATCGTACCTTCAGCATCAATAGAAACCTGTTGACTAGGTTTTAACAAGACAGTTTTTACGTTCTGAGCATTTTTTAAACTTTGAATTTGCATGCTTCCTTCTACCAGGGTTGTTTTGATTAGAGGTTCATCAGCATAGCAATTGATGTTAAATGATGTTCCAAGATCTTCGGCAACCTGGCCTGCGCTCATTACACGGAAGGGCTGTTTGGCATTATGTGTAACCTGGAAATAAGCTTCTCCGGTTAATTCTACCCGGCGGTCTTTCTGGCCGGCAAAGCTGGAAAGGAATTTTAATGAGGATGCAGCATTTAACCAAACTTTGGTTCCATCAGCGAGGGTGATTTGGTACTGTCCGCCCTTAGGGGTGGCTAGTACCAGTTGCTGCGCTGCTACCTCCGTTGAGCTGATTCCGTTTATATCGGTTCCATCGTTATATTCCAGTCCGGATTTATCAACCACTACGCCGCCTGTTAAATTTTTTAGATCAATTTTTTGGCCGTTTGCCAGCGTTACAGTGGCTTTGTTGCTGCCGGGTTGAATATCGTGAAGCGCCAGATTGTAATCCGTGCGTTGGCTATGCAGGTAATAATAAAGCCCGACAGTTACCATGACCAGCAGCGATGCTGCAATTAAAAGTTTTTGGCTTAATGTGCTGAACTTTCTTTCGGCTGGCAGGGTACTGGTCATCTTTTTAATTATGAACAGGTCTTCAAGTAGTTCCTCTTCGGTTAAACCCAGGGGAAGATCTTTATTCCATTGGGTATACCAACTCTCTAAAAAATTGATTTCTTCAGGTGTACAGTTACCTGCCTGTTTCTTTTGTAAAAGCGCGTTAATTTCCTCTTTTTGCATCATTCTTAGACGGCGAAGGAGCGTACCTTCCGCATTCAGAGGTTAAAGACGAAGCAGAATAGCCTAGGGGGTAAAGAAATTTAAAAAAAATCAGAGGGAGAGAAACAACATAGATCCAAGCCTGGTACGCAATACTCTTAGTGCATTGTTTATTGTCGTTTTTACAGTTTGTTCGGACAGGTTTAACACTTTGGCGATTTCCTGATGACTTAAGAAGTTTTTCCTGCTCAGTTCGAATATTTGGCGCGTGCGGGGAGGAAGGTTAGCAATTTCCTGATCTATAATGGCCTTTAGCTGGTTTTGCCGGACGAGGTAATCGGTAGTAACCAAACCATTTTCTGCAAAATCTTGAATAGATTGAATATATGTTTTCTTTAACTTTTGCTTTGCCAGTAAGTCGAATATTTTGTTTCTCACTGAAGTATAAAGGTATCCGGAAAGGGTAGATTTAAAAGTAATTTCCTCGCGTTTTATCCATAATGTGGTAAAGAGTTCGTGAACCAAATCCCTGCATTCTTCTCTTAACTGAAGCCGTTTAAATGCATGAATGTAAAGGGCAGCGTGGTAACGGTGATAAATTTCAGCATAGGCCAGCTGATCACCTGACTTAAGTAAGGCTGTTAGTTCCTGATCATTATAGTGTTTATAGGGCATTCGGTTTGGAATGCACTAACATACATAAATAATGAATATGGTCAAAAACTATAATTCTATCTGGTTTTGTAGAGAAAGGAGATTAATTCTTGTTGTTCTATAGTGCTGTTGGCATTTCGATGCAGTCACCTTTATCCTCAGCGAGCTCATCATACGCTGTCATCTTAGTGCCTAATTCGGCGATTTCCTTCAAATCAGCTATGAATTTATTGCTAATTTGAACCTTTGTCGACCCAAGTGGAACCAGGTCTTTTCAGAAGATTTTCGTCCCATTTTTTTTGCTCTTAACTCTTTGTTTAAAAATCTACCTATAAATCCCCATAGCTATCCTAATATTTACAAACCACTATAGGTTATTAATTCAAGCAGAAAAGTTTGGACTTGAAATAATGTTTTGATATTTTAGGACTATTCTAACCATTAATGTAACAGATGTCGTCCGCCCGCTTGTATCGCGTAATTAATTTATTTAGTATTATCATTTACAGTAGAATTATAGGGATCCCCGCGTTGTTCACATTATTAATTTGCTTCGCTCAGACGATTCAGGCGCAGCAAACTGTACAAATTCAGGATAATTCACCACATACAATGCTTTCGTTTGGTCAGATTGATGTTTTGGAAGATCCTAAAGCTACATTGAATATTAGACAGATAATAAGTGAAAAATTTCAGCATAGATTCCGTTCAAATACTTTTAGAATCCCTAAAAATGACAATACAGGGTCAGCTTATTGGTATCGGTTTAAAATCAGTCATAATCAGGAGAGCTCAAAACAATGGATACTTGAGTTTTTTGATCAGTCAATAAGCGAGTTGACATTATATGCACCTGATGAATCGGGTAACTACAAGGCAAATTATTATGGGACTAATTATGATTTTTCTAATAGAGGATACGACCATAAAAATTTCATATATGATTTAAATAACCATACTGATCAAATCTTCACTTATTATCTTCGAATCAAATCACCGCATTCAGTAAGCACGATTATTGTCTTGCGGGATCTGAGATGGTTTGTCAGCTACGCTTTGGGAGAATATTTGTTATTTGGGCTTTTTTATGGGATGATAGCGGTATTTTGCCTGTATAACCTTTTGATGTACTTTGCTGTAAAGGGTAAACAGTATTTATTTTATGTGCTGTATAACTTGAGTATCGGTACGTATGAAATGTGCAATGATGGTATAGCCTTCCAATATCTCTGGCCTACAAATCCTCATATCAATGTTTATGGATTTGGCGTTTCGCTTTTTTTGAGTAGCATTTTCGGTTTATTATTTACTAGTAATTTCTTATATCTCAAGTCAAAATCACCATTTTTTTATAAGTTGGTGTTAATTACCATTCTTTTAAGAGGCATCTTCTTTATCGCTTGCCTGATTTATACCCCTTTATTTAATTTCAAGATTATTGAATTTATTCCTCTCCTAGTTGCTTTCAGCGCCGGAATTTCTGTACTCTCATCTGGCTACAGGCCGGCGAGCTTTTTAGTTTTTGGTTATGGATTTCTGGTTGCAGGTTTTCTGCTCAAGATCTTACTGCTTTTGAAATGGATTCCTTATGGCACCCTTAGCTATTACAGTCTAAGTATCTGCTTTATTATTGAAATGATATTGGTTTCCTTCGCGATAGGAAATGCGATACGCACACTCAGAAAGAAAAAAAGCAGGGTACAAAAAAGGATTATTGAACAGCTTAGAATAAATGATGACTTACACCAAACCCTAAATGAACAACTCCAGGTTCTTGTTAATGAACGTACACAGGAGATTCAGCAAAAGACCGTAACCATCGAAAGACAAAATGCAGAGATCTCAGTGATGAACCATTTACTGAAAAAAGATATTTCTGAACTTCATCTTAATATAGAGAAAGTTACCCGCGCAAGAGTGATGCAAAAGGGATTGGATTTTGAGGAATTCAGCAGGATATATCCAGATAAGGATAGTTGTTTTAGATACCTTTCCGAACTGAAATGGAGTCATGGATATGCCTGTAGGCGGTGTCAGAACACGCAACACTCTACAGGTCAAACCTCATTCAGTAGAAGATGTACCAAGTGCGGTTATGATGAATCAGCAATTGCCCATACCATCCTGCAGAATTCAAAAATACCAATAAACAAGGCATTGTATATGTTTATTCTGATCTATACCTCTAAGGGTACCATCTCTTCCTATAAGTTATCCGAGATTTTAAACATTCGCCAAAGCACCTGCTGGACTTATAATTCGAAAATGCAAAAGCTTTTGCTTGATAAAAAAGCTTTGATTAAGAAAAATTCAGATGGGGATTGGGGAAAGCTGCTTTTGGATTCAGCAATTGTGTAATCATATTGATTGTTAAAGCAAGCAGCATACCATCCAAATTTTAATGGTGTTTTAGTTGATACATTCGAATCAGAAAATTACTTCTTTTCCATCCCGCAGTTAAAGATTGTATTGCATATCTAAAAACCCATTGATATAAATGACAGCTTTAACATTTTGCTTAAAATGAAATAAGTTTACTTAGCCTACGCGGTCTGAAAAATTTGTGCATTTATCGCTATCACCTAAATACGATACCCTATAATATATTTTTTGCCACAATTTCAACCTCATTCCTTATGCGGTATATAAATTCTAAATTATAGTCAAATAAATTAAATGAGCCAGTTATGCTTATTGATCAGCGCGATTGATACAGCATCAGCTTTCCAAAAGCCGTATAGCATTTATTATTCTGAAAAAAAATAACGAATAAAGGATGTTGCTCAGCCGTATTAATCAAAAATAAGCATACTTGAAATGGAAACGATGGAGCGCTTTTATGAAGCGATATCATTGTTGCTATATCGTATTACAAATTAACATAACTATCTATTTAATAGATAGTTATGTATTTTTTTTGTTTGGAAAATGAAATATTTAGAATAGGTTTGTGTCATCCAATTATTCTAAACCAAATATAAAATGAGAAAAACCATTACCTTACTAATTGCATTGGTTTGCTTTGTATTTACGCTGTGTTTTGGACAAAGCATAGCTGTGAAGGGAACCATTAAAGACAAAGCCGGGGTAGGTCTGCCAGGCATTTCTGTGAAAGTGAAGAATGCTCAGACAGCTGTATCCTCCGGAGCTGACGGAAGCTTTTTAATATCAGTTATGCCTAATGCAACGCTTGTTTTTTCTGCCGTGGGATTCACCACGCAAGAAATTTCAGTTGGCCAGAGAACAAGCATTTCTGTGACTTTAAATGAAGAATCCAAAAGCCTGACAGATGTTGTCGTAATAGGCTATGGTACCACAACAAAACGTGATGCTACCGGCGCCATTTCCAGCGTAAAAGCAACCCAGCTTGAAAATGAAAATCCACAAAGTATAGCAGATGTACTAAAAGGTAATATTCCTGGATTGTCTGTTGGACTTAGTTCAAGTGCCAAGGGTGGTGGAGACTTACTGGTAAGGGGGAAGTCGACCTTAAGTGCAGGAACCTCACCACTTATTGTCTTGGATGGTGTAATTTACAATGGGCAGCTCGCTGATATTAATCCAAATGATATTGATGGAATAGACGTTTTAAAAGACGCAAGTTCTCTTGCGGTTTACGGAGCTAAAGCTGCAACAGGTGTTATTGCGGTAACGACAAAAAAGGGCAGAGGTGATTCTCCAACCATTACTTTTAATACCAATGTTGGTCTTGCCCAGGTAGCTAAAAACATGCGGCCTTACCAGGATGAAGCATTTTTGTCATGGAGAGGTGATGTGTTGCGGAGCGGTGCCACAACCCCGGAATATTTGTATAACGATCCTAGAAATCTCCCCGAAGGCGTTAACCTCACCCAATGGATGAATGGGCAAACTGGTGATCCTGTTGATTTATGGCTCAACAGACTTGGCCTTGTTGCAAATGAGAAGGCAAATTACCTTGCCGGAAAAACAATTAACTGGTATGATGATATCTTTAGAACTGGTTTCCGTCAGGATCATACCCTTTCTTTGAGCGGTAAGAAGCAAGAAATTTCCTACTATATGTCTTTAAACTATCAAAAAAACCAGAATGTTATAGAAGGTGGTGATTATACCGCAATCAGAGGAAGGATAAATCTTGAAGGCGAAGCAGCCAAATGGTTAACCCTGGGTATGAACGTCCAATTCGCCGATAGAGATGAAGCCAGAACAGGAGACGGATCAACCGAGGCAGATTGGGCTCAGATATTAAACTTGTCACCTTATGGAGATAAATACCTTTCAAACGGGCAATTAAGGCGCATTCCAACAGATGATAGCGGTTTAAATGCCAGAAATCCTTTTTTAAGTATGACATACAATGAACGCATGAATAAGCAAAATACAATTTTTGCAAGCGTTTATGGACGTGTAAAATTGCCTTTCGGAATCACCTATCAACTGAATTTTAGTCCAGGTCTGGATTTCTATAGAACATTCGATTATCGATCTTCCAGAAACCCGGATGTAGTAACTCCCGGAGGATCTGCAACACGAGCTAATGAAACCCGATACAACTGGCAGGTGGATAATTTACTTAAATGGAACAAAACCTTCTCCAACATTCACAACCTGGATGTAACACTATTGGCAAATGCTGAAAAATACCAGACCTGGTGGACACAAGCTTCAAATGAAGGCTTCGTTCCCAGTGACGTGCTAAGTTATCATAATCTTTCGAGCGGTATCAAACCGGTAACAAATAGTGAAGATAAAGTATATACAGGAGATGCATTGATGGCAAGAATAAATTATAGTTTATTGAGCCGTTATATATTAACCCTTTCGGTTCGTAGAGATGGTTATTCCGTTTTTGGCGTAAACTTCAAACGCGCTACCTTCCCGGCAGCAGCATTAGCATGGGTATTTACAGATGAAGCGTTCATGAAAAATCAGAAGTGGTTAAGCTATGGGAAGCTTCGTCTGTCGTATGGTATTAATGGTAACCGTGATTTACGTAACCCTGATAACGGAACTGTTGATCCATATGCTGCACTTGCTCAGTTAACGAGTGGTAAATACCAAACTGTAAATGGTAGTGGTGCTGCCTCAGATGTGAACACCGTTCAGATTGGGGCGAAAATGGCCAATTCAGACTTAAAGTGGGAAGAAACTACCGCGATGAATGCTGGTTTTGATTTTTCAATTCTTAACGATCGCATTAGCGGTTCTATTGATGCCTATAACAAGAAAACGAGTGATTTATTAGTTAGACAGACATTGCCGAATGTTAGCGGCTATTCTAATGTTTATTCAAACCTTGCCCGTATCAATAATCGTGGAGGAGAACTAAATCTGAATAGTAAAAATCTTATTAATGGTCCTGTTAAATGGAATACCAATTTCAATTTTTCCTTCAACAGAAATAAAATTGTTGCCCTTGCCTTGCCAACGGACGACCCTGGAAATGGATGGTTTATAGGTAAAGATATCGACATCATATGGGATTATAATATTCAGGGTGTATGGCAGCAAAGTGAAATGGCCGAAGCCGCTAAATTTACAAAGGCAGCCATTAAACCCGGCGACTTTAAGTTGGAAGATGTTGACGGAGATTATGCCTATTCTGATAATGACAAAAAGTTTTTAGGTTACCGTACACCACGCTATTTCTTCGCCATGAGAAATGAATTCAATATTTTCAAAAATTTTGATTTTTCATTTCAATTGCTTGCCAACTGGGGGCAGCTTAAACAATATAATTCAGCAAAAAACCAACCTGGTAGCGTAGGATTTGCCCGCTCATCATCGTATGTTTTACCGTATTGGACTCCCGCAAACCCAATAAACGATTATGCCAGACTAAATTCTGGATCCAGTGGAACAAGCTATAATGTGTATTGGGATAACTCTTTCATACGCTTAAATACCGTAGCCATATCTTATTCGATACCATCAGATTTGCTTACTAAACTTCGTGTAAAAAGCGCTAAAATTTATGCCAATGTAAATAATGCAGGCTACTATGCGCCAACATGGACATTTTGGGATCCGCAAAATAATGGTCCTACGCCAAGATACTACACTTTAGGTCTTAATGTGAATTTATAACTTAAATGAAAATGAAAAAAATAAATCAAAATATATCCATCCTATTTGCTTTCGCTGCATTACTGGGCTTTGCTGGATGTAAAAAAGCATATCTGGATTCAAAGCAACTCTCCGCTTATGCACCAGAAAATCTAAACAACCTTACCGCTATGAAAGCCGCACTTAATGGTCTTGGATTGGCTACGCGAAGAGAGTTTTTTGGCGATTCTGCTCCACTACTAACAGAATCGATTTTTTCAGATGTTGCTGTGGATGGAACAACCGATAAAAACACACCCGCTCAGGATTTAATTTCTAGGATCACTCCGGATGCCAATCTTAACAGCGATGACTTCAACAAAATAGGCTGGTACTGGGATAATGAATTTGTTGCGGTACGGCAAGCTAATACAATCATTTCAAACATTGATAAACCAACATATACATCTGAAGCTGAAAAAAATCTGATTTTAGGATCAGCATATTTTTACCGGGCTTATTATTACTACAGACTTGTTCATCAGTTCGGCGATGTACCATTGCTTTTAAATGATCTGGAATTTCCAAAAGCAGATTTTTATTCCACAAAAAGAGAAGTAATCCTAGGCAAAATGAAAACAGATCTTGAATTTGCCCAAACCTGGGTTACCGATGGAGGCAATAAGGGGGATGTAACCAAAGGTGCTGTTAGCCATTTGCTAACTAAAGTAAATCTGGCACTTGGTAAATTTGATGATGCAATTGCTTCAGCTTCTAATGTAATTTCTGGTGGGAAATATGGTATGATGACCACGCGCTTTGGAAGCACCGCTTCTGATTTGACAAAAAATGTAGTCTGGGATTTGCACCGAATGGATAATAAATCGCTTACTACCAATAGGGAAGCACTATTTTTAGTGATTGATAGAGAAGCTTTTGCTGGTTTTACAGCCTTGGGTTCACAACTGATGAGAAACACCGTTCCCGCCTGGCATTTTGCAAACGTCAAAACACCATCAGGAGCGACCGCAATTGTGGATTTGGTTACCGCAGAAATTCCACTGACCAGAATGTACGGTAGAGGAATTGGCCGATACCGCGGTACGCCTTACAGCACAAAATACATCTGGACCGATAATACCGATTACCGACATGCAAAAGGCATGTGGATGGATATGACAGATTTAGTGTACAATAACCCGGCATTGAAAACCTCAACAAATGCTGCGGATAGAGCCTTATATGGTCAGCCTCTGCAAATGTATTCGGATGCAAATATCAAACAACGTTTCACAAATGGTGCACTTGATACCATTCGTCACTGGTTTGGGTGGCCACATTATAAAGTTTTCATCAATTCTACCAACGCGTTAGCAAATGACCCATACTGGACACCACCCCGCGGAACAAATACCGATTGGTACGTATTCCGTTTGGCAGAAACCTATCTACTTAGGGCAGAAGCTTATTATTGGAAAGGTGAACTTGGATTGGCTATGGCCGACTTAAACGTAGTGAGAAGCCGAGCTAATGCAACGTTGTTAACAAATGCTTCACAAATAACAATAGGAACCATTTTGGATGAGCGTGCCCGTGAATTGTTTTGGGAAGAGCCCCGCAAAACAGAACTTACCCGTATTGCATATATTTTTGCACAAACAGGTAAGCCGGCTTATAACGGTAAGAGTTATAGCCTTGCTACTTTTTCTGATAATAATTTTATGTACGACAGGATTATAGAAAAAAATGATTTTTATAAAAATCAGGTGCCAACATTACAAGGTGTAAACTACAAAATTGCACCTTATCACGTTTTATGGCCTGTTCCGGCAAGTGCACAACGGTTTAACACTGAAGGCAGGATTAACCAGAATAAAGGCTATGCAGGAT
This sequence comes from Pedobacter sp. Bi27, assembly GCF_918698255.1. Lineage (NCBI taxonomy): Bacteria > Pseudomonadati > Bacteroidota > Sphingobacteriia > Sphingobacteriales > Sphingobacteriaceae > Pedobacter > Pedobacter sp. Bi27. The sequence continues at coordinate 123,799 of NZ_CAKKMW010000001.1, read as the reverse complement.
ATGATCAGAATGTACCCGCATTGGATAAGGTACCCTAATAGAAGATAAAGACCGTGTAAGAATATACTTGGTTTTGATTAGAATGGGCAGCCCCTTAAACAAGGACTGCTCTTTTCCTGACCCGTATGAAATCAAAATATTTTAAGTACATATATAAATTAATAAGAAACTAAAGCAAAACGATGCACATGGCTGTCCAGGACAGTAAAGCACGAATAAGAAATATCTAACCAGATTTAAACCTAAAACCAAATTAAAATGAGTGTTAAAATTATAATATCTAAATCAACTGGTATGGCCATGTTGATTTTTTTCAGCGTTATTCTAGGCTGTTCGAAAGATTCTTCAGAGACAAACCAGGGCATTGTTACCTCGGAAAAACTTTTGGTAAATAAAAGTATGGCAGCGGCTGCCGCTCAAGCTTATCCAAGCAACATCAATACCAGTTTTAATCATCCCGATGGTTCATATTCTTACAGTGAAGCAAGTAGCGATTTCGGCATGGCTGCACTGACGGGCTGGAACGAAGACCGTGCCTACATATCAGGTGGGTGGGCCAGAGCAACCTTGGCTCCAAACTCCGTGTCCAACGGACTTATCGCTGGCGCGGACCTATCTGATGGTTCTGCATATGAGGCCACATTTAAGGTTCGTTTTCATAGTCAGTTCGATTGGAGTAGGGGCGGAAAGGTAGGATTTGGCTTTCTTATAGGAGAAGGCAATACAGGCTGTGACATTCCCACCGATGGAAATGGAGGAAGTCTGCGATTAATGTGGTACAATAATGGTAACAGAGTCTATTTTCAACCTTATGTTTATCATAGAGATATGGCTGGTCCCTGTGGAGATACCTTTGGAAGATCTTATCCAACAAGCGGAAGCCTTGTCAAAGGAAATACCTATACGGTACATCTTTATGTGAAAAGTAATACCGGATCTACTAAAAATGGTTGGGTACAGGTACTTATAAATGGTGCAACAGTATTAGATCAGTCTATTCGCTGGACGACAAACGATGCAGAGCGCCTAATTAAGCGACTATCCTTCCATAATTTCAGGGGTGGAAAGGACGTTGTTGTCTGGGGTTCCAGTCAGACTAGTTATATTTACTTTGATGATTTAGTAGTAAACAAAATTCAATAGCATTTTGATGGTGAAGCTTGATAACCACCATCAAAATCATTAAAACAATAAGACCGCAAGCAAAAAAAATAATTTGTTTATTATTATATATGAAAAAAATAGCCAGATATCTTATTGTCCTCAGTTTCTTGTTATCATCCGATATAGCATTTGCACAAAAATCAATGCGGTTATATGCTGGCTGGGAATTTCTTAAACAGGATTTAGGAGGGGTCTGGGAAGCGGTCCGACCTGTGGGCTTGGGAAATCCTGAATCCGTTCCATTATGGGAAAAGGTGAATTTACCGCATTGCGTTAATGCTACAGATGCGGTAGACCCTGATGTGAACTATTACCAGGGCCCCGCATGGTACCGCACAAAGCTTAAAATCGAAAATCCTTATCAAAATGGTAGAACCATTTTGCATTTCGAAGGTGCTGGTCAAAAGACAGAAGTTTATGTTTACACTACAAAAGTTGCAGCTCACCTCGGTGGTTACGATGAATGGACGGTTGACATTACAGATGCGGTTGCCGCATTTCAAAAAGAGGAAGTTTACCAAAAGCAGTTTAACGGGCAGGTGCCAGTTTCTATCCGTACGGATAATTCAAGAGATTTGGAAATGATTCCTTCCGATCTATCAGACTTTAATGTTTATGGAGGAATTTATCGCTATTTAAACTTGGTTTATGTTCCGCCACTCTCTGTTGAAAAAATGTTTGCTAAAGCTGAAGTAGATGCCCACGGGAAATTGGGTAAATTAAATGTAAGCGGAAGATTTTACGATCCTATGGGCCTAAAAAATGCTACTATCCATCTTAAATTAATCGATCCAAGAGGAAAGGTTGTTGCACAGCAGGAAAAAAAGCTTAATAATTTAAATGGCGATACTGAATTATGGAGCTTGCAGATCAATAAACCGCAATTATGGTCGACAGATAAACCCTTGCAGTATCGCCTGCTTTATGATCTCGTTTCATCCACAGGCAGTTATAAAAGTGAAGATAAAATAGGTTTTAGAAATATCAATTTCGTAGAGAAAGGTCCGTTTAATTTAAACGGAAAACGGTTACTGTTGCGTGGTACCCATCGGCACGAAGACCATGCAGGTGTTGCGGCAGCAATGAGCGAGGAAATGATTCGCACAGAGATGCAGATGATGAAGGATATGGGCGTTAATTTTATCCGACTGGGGCATTATCAGCAATCGAGAATTGTGTTGAACCTTTGCGATAGTTTGGGCATTTTGGTTTGGGAAGAAATCCCTTGGTGTCGGGGTGGTTTAGGCGGCGAAACTTATAAACAACAGGCCAGAAAGATGCTTACAAATATGATTGAGCAACATTATAACCATCCTTCCATTATTATCTGGGGCTTGGGAAATGAAAACGATTGGCCGGGAGATTTTGCTGAATTTAATAAAGAAAAAATCAGAACCTTTATGAAAGAACTTAATGGACGCTCCCACAAACTTGATTCATCCAGGTATACAGCAATCCGGCGATGCGATTTTTGTGCCGATATAGTTGATGTATATTCTCCATCCATTTGGGCGGGTTGGTACCGTGGTGCCTATACTGATTATAAAAAGGTTTCTCAAGATGAATTTGCTAAAGTTAAGCGCTTTTTACATGTAGAATGGGGAGGTGATAGCCATGCCATGCGACATTCGGAAAATCCTGATAAAGCCCTAAGTAAAATTAAAACCGGTGAAAGCGCTGATGAGCGGGCAGGTGATGCTTCATTATTTGGGGGTGCCGCAAGAATATCCAAAGATGGCGATTGGAGTGAATCCTACATCACCAATTTGATTGATTGGCACCTTAAAGAACAGGAAAACATGCCTTGGCTAAGTGGTTCGGCATACTGGCCATTCAAAGATTTTTCTACCCCTGTTCGTCCTGATAATCCGGTACCTTACATGAACCAGAAGGGTGTTGTAGAAAGAGATTTTACTAAGAAGGAGGCTTATTATGTTTTTCAATCGTATTGGACCGATAAGCCAATGGTTCATATTTATGGGCATAGCTGGCCAGTACGATGGGGTGATGAGGGAGAGGAAAAAATGGTAAAAGTTTATGCTAATTGTACGGAAGCAGAAATATTTCTGAACGGAAAAAGCTTTGGGATAAAGAAAAGAAACAGCCAGGATTTTCCCGCTGCGGGTTTACGTTGGAACCTTCCGTTTCTTAAAGGAGAAAATACAGTTAAAGTTGTAGCTAAAAAAGGTAAGGTTACCGTAAGCGACGAGATAAAATTTATCTATCAAACAGAGAAATGGACTAAAGCCGCTAAAATGACCCTAACCAAAATAAATGAGGAGGCAGATGTTGCAATCTTGGAGGTTAAGCTTTTTGATGAAGCTGGAATACAGTGTCTGGATGCAACAAATTGGGTAAATTTTGGGTTAACGGGTGATGGAAGATTAATTGATGATTTGGGAACATCTTCCGGTTCGAGAAAAGTGCAGGCTTACAATGGCAGAGCAATTATCAAAGTAAAATTAAATAAAGGCAAAAGTGTTGCATCGGTGAGATCAGAAGGCATGCCAACCATTTTTGAAACATTATAAGTTATGAGAAGAGCATTGGTTATTTTAATGTTTATTATTTTTTATATCGCAGGGACGGCATTTTCTGTCAATATTTTGAATAAGGGAAAGCTGCCTGCTGATATTAAGAAACAAACTATTGCGTTGCTTAAAAAGCAAATTTTAAATCAGGCAAAATGGGCAATGGAACAAGAGCCGATTACTATTACCGCATCATTTTCGCCGAGAAGTGCTGGCGGCAAACATGATTTTTTTTCGGAAGCAGATTACTTCTGGCCCGACCCGAAAAATCCGGATGGACCTTATATCAACCGAGATGGATTAACGAACCCGGATAATTTTGTCGGGCATAGAAAAGCCATGATTCGTTTTAGTAAAATCATCGGTGCACTGGCGTCAGCCTATAAAATAACAGGCAATGAAAGTTATGTAAAGCATGCGGTTAAACATTTTCAGGCATGGTTTATAAATCCTGAAACCTTAATGAATCCAAATCTTTTATTTGCTCAAGCAGTAAAGGGTAGATTTACCGGAAGAAATTATGGTATTATCGATACCATTCATTTAATGGAAGTTGCTCAAGGTGCTTTGGTGATGGAAAACGCAAAGGCATTTGATAAATCTATCTCCATTGGAATTAAAAAATGGTTTGCCAATTATACGCTGTGGCTGAATACCTCCAAACCAGGTATACAAGAAAAAACAGTTAAAAATAATCATGCCACGTGCTGGGCGATGCAAGTGGCATCTTTCGCTAAATTGTGTAAAGATGAGTCAATGCTCGATTCGTTGCGCATTAGTTATAAAACCATCTTACTGCCCAATCAAATGGCTACAGATGGTAGTTTTCCTTTAGAAATGGTGAGAACAAAACCCTATGGATATTCAATTTTTAACCTCGATGCGATGGTGATGCTCTGCCAGATTTTGTCCGTTCCAAATGATGATCTTTGGAGTTTTACAACAGCAGATGGAAAATCGATCCGCAAAGGTCTGGATTATCTTTATCCTTTTATAGCCGAAAAAAATAAATGGCCTTTAAAAGCCGATGTAATGTATTGGGAAAACTGGCCTGTTGCACAACCCTTTTTAATTTTCGGAGCGGTTCAGTTCAATCAGCATGAATGGTATTCCACCTGGGAAAAACTAGACCATGCACCTCAGGTAGAAGAAGTCATTAGGAATTTACCCGTTCGCAATCCTTTAATATGGTTATAAATATGAATTTAAAAATTAAGATAACGTTATATTGTATGTTATTAGCTGGCTCAGCAAATGCTCAAAAAGTTAACGTAAATCAAGCTTTTGCTGCAGCGGCAAAACAAACTGATGTTTTGGTTAAAAATGTTGATTCGGCGCGTCTGGTTAAACCCAGTCTGGTATCTCCAAGAACTGTAGAAAAGGGGCAGTTTAAAATGGTAGCATCGCGAGATTGGACAAGTGGATTTTTTCCGGCAGAACTCTGGTATTTTTATGAATACACAAAAGATAAAAAGTGGCTTGACCTTGCTAAGAAATATACTGCAGATATCAAGAAAGAGCAATACAATCGTGGTACTCACGATTTGGGTTTTATGATTTACTGCCCGTTTGGAAATGGCTATCGCTTAACAAAAGATACCGCTTACAAGGGCGTTATTATTCAGGCGGCTAAATCGCTTTCTACCAGATTTAACAAAACTGCAGGTGTGCTAAAATCATGGGATCATAATGGTGATAAATGGAAATATCCGGTAATTATTGATAATATGATGAATCTTGAATTGCTGTTTGAAGCGACCAAAATGACGGGTGATTCATCCTTTTATAAAATCGCTGTGTCCCATGCAGATAATACGATTAAAAATCACTTCCGACCAGATTTTAGTTCTTATCACGTAGTTGATTATGATACACTCAAGACTGGAAATATACTTCAGAAAATAACGGCACAGGGTTATGCAAACGAATCGGCATGGGCCCGTGGTCAGGCATGGGCTTTATATGGATACACGCTATGTTTTCGCGAAACAAAAAACGATAAATACTTATCTCAGGCAGATGGAATTGCGGGTTTTATACTGAATAACGAAATTACACCTGCAGACGGTATTCCGTATTGGGATTACAACGACCCTGATATTCCAAATGTTTCCCGGGATGCTTCCGCTGCAGCAATCACCGCTTCTGCACTTTATGAGCTCGCAAAATATAGTGTAAAAGGCAAAAAATATAAAGCCTCAGCTGATAAAATTTTATCCAGCCTGAACACAAAATATACAAGTAAATTTGGTAATAATTATGGCTTCATTCTCGAACATAGTACTGGGCATCTTCCGGCAAAATCAGAAATTGATGTACCCATAAATTATGCAGATTATTATTATCTGGAAGCGCTTTTGAGGAGTAAGTAATAGGAGAAAAACTATTGGGTTTCGCAATATTGTACTTATCATTTCTGGTTGCAATGCGGCAAGAATGATCTCCTAATACATGCATTATGAAGTTATCAAGAAATGCATTAAGTATATAATGATTTAAAGGACAATGAAAAAAAATATAAGCCTCCTATTAGTGTTCGCGACCACATTTGGTGCAGTGGCGCAGCACAAAAAAAGTGTTGGAGCAACCGGTAAACCCCTTCAGGGATATGTGCTTGGAAATAAAAAAGTTGTGGTTTACACCACAGCGAGCAAATCTGATTATCGCATCAGCAAAACTGAAACATTAAATTTTGCAGAGAATAGACAACCCTTTGAAACGGAACCAACAATTTTCGTTGATCCCAACATCAGATATCAAACTTTGGTAGGCATTGGCGGCGCATTGACTGATGCCTCTGCAGAAACATTTGCCAAACTTTCCAGTAAAAACCAACAAGAACTGCTTACTGCCTATTACGATAAAGATAAAGGTATAGGTTACACCTTGGCCCGTACAAATATTGCGAGCTGTGATTTCTCCAACGGAAGTTATACTTATGTTCAGGATAATGATAAAGATTTAAAAACTTTTAGCATTGCTCACGATAAGGAGTTTAAAATTCCCTTAATTAAAATGGCAACTGCGGCTGCCGGGGGTAAATTATCATTATACGTGAGTCCTTGGTCACCACCTGCCTGGATGAAAGACAACAACAGTCTGATTCAAGGAGGACATTTATTGCCCAAATATCGCCAAAGTTGGGCAAATCATTATGTAAAGTTTATTAAAGCTTACGAAGCGATGGGTATTCCAGTTTGGGGTCTCTCGGTTCAAAACGAGCCAATGGCTAAACAGAGATGGGAATCCTGTGTGTATATTGCAGAAGAGGAGCGTGATTTTATAAAAAACTTCTTAGGCCCTACACTCCATAAATCAGGTCTATCTTCTAAGAAACTGATTGCCTGGGATCATAACCGCGATCAAATTTTTCAAAGAGCAACTACCATTTTAAATGATAAGGATGCTGCGAAATACGTTTGGGGTATTGGTTTCCACTGGTATGAAACGTGGACCGGAAGTGACATGCAGTTTGGAAATGTAAGGCAGACACATGAAGCCTATCCGGATAAAGCGCTAATTTTTACCGAGGGATGTAAAGAAAAGTATGATGTAAAGAAGTTGGATGATTGGACTTTAGGCGAGCGCTATGGCTATTCAATGATCAATGACTTTAATGCCGGAACTGCAGCGTGGACGGACTGGAATATTCTTTTAGATGAAAACGGTGGCCCAAACCATGTAGGGAATTTTTGTTTTGCCCCGGTACATGCCGATACTAAGAAGGATAAATTAATCTATACCAATGCCTACTATTACATCGGGCATTTTTCAAAATTCATCCGTCCCGGAGCCAGAAGAATTGCCACAGCATCCAGTCGTGATCTTCTGCAAACGACCTCTTTTTTGAATACAGATGGAAAACTTGTTGTGGTTGTGATGAATCAATCAGATGAAAAAATCAAGTATAGCCTATGGATAAAAGGTCAGGCAGCTACAACCACCAGCTTGCCGCATTCCATAGCCACATTGATAGTTGAATAATAGGAGGACTAATTGCTTTTTTCTACATTGGAGTGGTGATATGTCTATTTTGTATTCATTGTTTCTTGATGTAACAGAAGTTAGCTTTGGCTAAAAAAGCTAAGTACTAATAAAAAAAATAGTATCGGGGAGAATAAAATGGAATAGGAATTTAAATTACTCAGCGATATTTAAAATCCACTTTTTTAGTATGAATTTCCTTGATTTTCATTATTGTAGCTTATTAAAGCAACCTATCCGTTATTGGCTATTTAAGGGAAGCCGATTAGGAGAAACGCCGTATTTCTTTTTGAAAATAAAGGAAAAATGGGAGAGGTCTTCAAAGCCGACTTCGAGGTAAATCTCGCTGGGTTTTTTCTTTTTCTCGGTCAGGTGGTAATAGGCCAGTTCCAGTCTTTTATCAGTCAGCCACTTCTGGGGCGTGGTATGGAACAGTTTTTTAAAATCCCTGTTGAAGGTGGACAGGCTACGGCCGGTCAGGTAGCCCAGTTTTTCCAGGGGCATGTTGAACATGAAGTTGCGCTGCATGAAATCGATCAGGTCGATCTTGCCCGGAACATCAAAGTTGGCAAGAACACTATCTATACTGGGATCGATCAGCCGTAGGATGTTGATCGCTTCTTCAATTTTGAGGGTGGCCAGGCTTTCCGGGAACTCACTTTCCACATCAAAATAGGGGATCAGGGAAGCCAGACAGCTTTCCAGTAGCGGGTGGTTGCTGAAACGGTATATTTTCTGCTGGGGCTGTGTTTTCTTGTTGTGCTCGGTTTTTTCATAGAACTTTTTTAACCGCTCGGTAGATAAATGCATTACCACGGTTTTATGCGGCAGGCCGTTTTTCGGATAGTTGATGATTGTAGCCAGTTCGTTCCTTGGGATCAGAAAAATATCGCCCGTTTTAAAACTAAAAGTGGATTCTGCCTGTATGATCTTGGTTTCACCGGAAATGAACCATACAAGCATATGGTCATCAAACATCAGGTCGGATTTGAACAGCTTATCTTCGTAGCTGGAAAGCTTGATGTCCTTGGTCAGGTATTTGGATATATGTTCCATTGTGATAAAGTTATTGGTTTTTCATTACATTCCATGAGATGCAATGGCCGCCATCGACAGATACGCTGAGCCAGTGATAATCACCTATGCTCCGTTTTCTTTCAGCTGTTTAACAGCAGCATAGCCGATGCCGCTGTTTCCGTCGGTAATCAGGGCGGTTTTCCTTTTAAGTTTTTCATGGCCTAGTTCACGTTGAATTTAATTCCTGTCATTTCCTCGGTCAAGTCCCATAGCTTTTTAGCACTGCTTTCATCCAATGAATAGTCCATTACGCCACTTTGGTGCAGTTTAGCATCAGTTTGAATGGAAGGATTTTCTGACAGCAGTTCGGCGATATCGGCATCTTCGCAGTAAACACCTCCTATGTTGTTGAGCTGTGGACTGGTGGCGGCCCAAATGGATGTTGCAGCACCCTGTTGAATGGTTTTCAGACTGGCCAATATTTCTGGGCGCATATCGCCGTTTTCATCAAAAAAGCCCATTTGTTTGAACAGTTCCATATCGGCATCCCTGGCTAGTTCTGTTCCAGCGATCGATCCGGGGTGTAAGGAGTAGGCCCTTACCTGATGCGCTTTTGCGCGGTTATCTAATTCGAGCGCGAAAAGGTTGCTGGCAGTTTTTGATTGTCCATATCCAAGGAGCGTTTGATATTCCCTGTGCTCGAAATTGGGATCATCGAAATTAAAGGGTGCCATGTGGTGACCCAATGAAGAAACGTTAACTACGCGTGCCCCATGAGCATCTTTAAGTGCTGGCCATAATCTTGCAACCAGTTGAAACTGTCCAAAGTAATTGGTGGATAGCTGTGATTCGAAACCACGGCTGTCTCTTTGCAAAGGCACCCACATGATTCCTGCATTATTGATGAGTATGTGCAGTGGTCTGCCTGATGCCAGAAATTTTTCAGCAAACGCATCGATAGTGTCAGGTCTGGCAAGATCCATTATTTCGATTTCCACGTTAGGAATGCCTTGGAGGTTTTTCCTTGCTTTTTCGATGTCCCTTGCCGGTACGATCACGGTTGCACCCGCTGAGGCCAGTACTTTTGTGGTTTCCAGACCGATGCCGGCGTTGCCACCGGTCACGATGGCGATCTTTCCTTTAAGGTCAATGCCTTTGATGACTACTGCTGCTGTTGAGGTAGCGCTAAAACCTGACCCCAGTGGGTGTTGTAACGCGCCTTGATAATTGTTTTTTTCCATTTTGTTTTTGATTAAATGTTATAGGACAAATGTAGGCGGTTACTCAAAGGTGGATTTTGTTTAGCGTGTCAATTTACTTTGTTTATAAGGTCAGTTTTTTTGAGCGCGTCGGATTTATGATCGATAGGGGGATTAATGCTTATTGTCTGCTGATTTTTTCGATGATGATGAAGTTCATAAAATCAATATCTTCCTAGGGTTAGGTGCCATGGGAATTCCTGTGACAGGAAGAAAAATTGAAGTCAACCCTGTATCTGTCAGGTTATTGGAGGGGTATATCCGAGAAAAATTTTGTACAGCATAAATAGAAGCTGTATTTTTATAAGTACCAACAGCAAAAAAATGAGAATCGAAGAGTATATACCGACCGAATTACTGAGACCTTTCATCAAGGCATACAGAATTGTTGAAAGTGAAATGGAAATGACAAATAGGATTTTGCCGGGAACCTCGCTTGTTGTTGCTTTTCGTTACAAGGGACAGGTCAGTTACCTATCAGACGATAGAGAAGAACTTTTGCCTGCTTCAACTATTTCTGGTTTAAGAAAATCGGTAAGGCTCATCCACTATTTACAAGATTCTGCTACCATAGTTGTTCAGTTTAAAGAGACAGGAGCTAAAGCATTTTTTAACGAACCGCTCTATGAACTCTTTGAAGAAAGTATTTCTCTTGATGCTTTCATTAAGAGAGATACAATTGAAATTATTGAAGAACAATTAGGCGAAGCTCAAAACAATATTCAGAGGATTGCCATCATTGAGCAGTTTTTATTATCGCGATTAGACAGCTATAAACCTGACAGATTAATCTCAGCAGCGGTAGAAATAATTCATTCAACAAGGGGTGCAATCAGAATAAAAGAATTAGCAGACACGCTTTATATCAGTAATGACGCTTTTGAAAAGAGGTTTAGAAAAACAGTTGGCACATCGCCAAAACAATTCTCCTCTATTATAAGGATGGAGGCAATTGTGAGGCAGAAACAACAATCAGAAAGCCTGGCAGGCATAGCTTATAACGCAGGATATTACGACCAACCTCATTTCAATAAAGACTTTAAACTGTTTACGGGGCAAACACCATCAGCGTTCTATAAATCGCCTAACTTTTGGTAATTCAATGATTTTTTACAATGATTTGGCTTGAGTTGTTCTGAAATTTGAAGTATAAAAATATAACCGATGACTTCAATACTCAGAATAACCTTCGCATTATGCACCGTAATGATGTGCAAGCAAAATAGCTTTTCCCAAGTTACTAACAGGTCACCAGAAAAATCAAACAAAATGGATAATATTAAACAAAAGGGGCTCATTTATTTCCTCTACGATACGGTATTTTTAAAAAAACGGTATGAGAAGTTATCAGAAATAATTTCGCCAGATTATATAAACCAGTTTGGAGCCAAGGGTGCCACTGGCTTTCAAGAAACAATATTTGAGTTAACAAAAGCATTTCCAGATGCTCAATGGGAAGTAAAAGAGATAATTGCTGATGGAAATAAAGTAGTAGTAAAACAAAAATTTAGTGGGACTCATAAAAATCAATTTCAGAATATTCCGCCAACCAATAAAACTGTTTCTGTTGACGGAATAGTAACCTATGAATTTAAAAATGGCAAAATAACTGGAAGTCAGATACAAACGGACCGCTTAGGGTTTTTACAACAGTTGGGTGTCTTACCCATCGACCTCACAAATTTATCCAATAAAAAAGAAAATCGTAATGAGGTATACTTCGTTGATAAGTTTTCAGTTCCCAAAGTATCAGTTGAAGAGTTTGTAGAGAGAATGAATTATAACAGGGTGTTTATAAAAACTTTGCCAGGCTTTATAAGTGATCAGGTTTTCGAACGAAAAGACAGTGAGGGTAATTTGGTCATTATAACAATTGCCGCTTGGGAAAATCAGGACAAACTGGATCGAGCGAAAACAACCGTACAAACAGAATATAAGCGAATAGCATTTAATCCTGTTGAATTTTACCAGCGATTAAATATAAAAATGGAAAGAGGACAATATTCAAAATTTAAAGAGTGAGAAAGGTGCAAAGATAAATGCAATGTGCCAGATGATCGAAACCACTTTGATGGAATTGAACGGTGAAGAAATTTCTGGCAACATCATCTCAAAAAAAGGCATTATCGATTGATTACTATTTATCCCTGCATTCTACGCTATTTGCAGGCTCAACTTTAACCAACTTTTGGTATAAAGATGTATCTCGCAATTTTTTTAGAAGTTGTTATAACTCAATTTCTCCATTCCTCAGCTAATTCGTTTAGACTTTAAAAATTAAAGTAAGTTAATATAGTGTTTACATGGGGCGAGTAGCTTTGCCTGCATTCTAAGGGACCAAGAATATAAACTAAAACGGTTTAGGGCCGATTACTAATTTTTAATTAACATGAAAAAACCTTTACTGCTTAAGCGGAAGTTTTTGCTATGCGCGTCATTGGCAAGTCTATTATCCGGTGTAATCTCAGTACCTGCAAATGCGGCGATTTATTGGGGTAATGCAGTCCATTCCATAAAAAAGCAAGGCACAGGAACCATCAGCGGTAGGGTCGTTGATGAAAAGGGCGACCCACTTCCGGGTGCGAGTATCCTCATCAAGGAATTAAACAAAGTTGTGCAGAGCAAACCCGATGGTAGCTTTAGCGTAAATGTTCCTGATGGAACCTATAATATCCAGGTAAGTTTCATTTCTTACACTGCTGTAACCCTAAATAAAGTTGTGGTGAAAAGCAACGAAACAACCACGCTGAATGTAACCCTTAAAGGCGAGACTGGAAGTTTAAACGAGGTGATTGTTGTGGGCTATGGCACGCAAAAGAGAGAAAATGCAACTGGTGCGGTTGATCAGATTACGTCAAAGAGCATTGAGAACAGACCGATTACCAATCTTACACAGGGGCTTCAGGGACTTCTTCCTAATCTAAATCTGAAAATGATGGACGGTAAGCCTACACAGTCACCAAGCTATAATATCAGGGGTACAACTTCCATCGGCCAGGGAGGTAATGCGCTGATCCTTATTGATGGTTTTGAGGGAGATCCGAGTTTGCTTAACCCTAACGACGTTGAAAGTGTCTCTATCTTAAAGGACGCTGCTTCTGCGGCCATTTATGGCGCAAGGGGTGTTTTTGGGGTTGTGCTGATCACGACTAAAAAAGCGGAGAAAGGACGCACCAGTGTTTCATATTCATCCAACTATGCAATAAAAAGCCCATTACAGGTTCCCGATTATGTAACTGATGGTTACACCTGGGCAAAAATGTTTGCCGAAGCTTTTGTAAATGGTGATGGTGCTTTTCCTCAAAATGCAAATAAAACCCAGAAATTCTCGCAGGCATATCTTGATGAGTTTAAGAAAAGAGCAGAATCTGGTCAGCCTTACAATCAGATCGAGGTTAATCCAACTACCGGAGAATACATTTATTATGGTAGCACCGATTATTATGCCGAACTGTATAAAAGAAATACTGCTGCCTTTGAAAATAATTTGTCGGTAAGTGGCGGTAGTGATAAAGCTTCGTTTCTGGTTTCAGGCCGTTTCTTAAATCAAGGTGGGTTGTTTAGATACAATAGCGATGATTACGACATGAAAAATATCCGGGCAAGAGGTTCTGTTCAGGTTTTTCCATGGCTGAGTATCGAAAACAATGCCGATTACTCGGTAATGAATTACCACAATCCAATTAATGTGGGTGAAGGTGGTGGTATCTGGCGGAATATTGCCGATGAAGGAAAACCAACAATGCCTTTATTTAATCCTGATGGATCATTAACGTTTGCTTCTGCGTATACCGTAGGTGATTTTATTTACGGGAAGAACGGGATTGATACCCGACGCCAGGTTTTTAGGAATATTACAGGCTTAAGGAGTAATTTCTTAAATAATAAATTGAGGATAAATGCTGATTTTACTTTTCGTAATACCAACAACGATATCGAACAAAAAAGGGTACAGGTGCCTTATAGCAATGTACGCGGGGTAACTGCCTACGTGGGTACAACCACGAATGATCTGTTGTTCGATAAGCGCGAAACCAATTACCTTGCCACCAATATTTATGCGGAGTTCGAAAACCGTTTCGGGGCCGATCATTATTTAAAAGTAATGGCAGGTTACAACTATGAGCAATCTACTTATAACCGTGTTGCCATTCAGCGTAATGGGATTATTTTTGAAGACGCCACAGACCTTAACCTTGCTTTGGGCCAATCAATTAATACAGGTGGAGGTTACGAACAGTGGGCAATTTTGGGTGGATTTTCCAGATTAAATTACGCTTTTAAAGATCGTTATCTGGTAGAGGTGAATGCACGTTATGATGGGTCTTCGAAATTCCCTTCCGATCAGCGTTATGGATTTTTTCCGTCAGTTTCAGCAGGATGGAGGATCAATAAAGAGCCTTTTTGGAAAGTATCCGATAAGTTTATTTCCGATTTAAAATTAAGAGCTTCTTATGGATCTCTTGGAAATGGTAATATTGCCTCCTACGCATTTCAGGAAATCTTCAACATCAGCCAATCAGGTGTTATCCTGAATGGTGTTAAACCACAAACAACCAAGATTCCGGCAGTATTGCCAGATGGCTTAACCTGGGAAACCTCTACCACGACCAACTTGGGTTTAGATCTGACCATGCTTTCAGGACGTTTGACTTTCACAGGAGATGCTTATATCCGTAAAACTACTGACATGTTTACTTTTGGCCTTACCCCACCAGCAGTGTTTGGTGCCGATGTGCCCAAAGGCAACTACGCAGACTTAACAACCCGAGGCTGGGAAGTTTCAATTGGTTGGAATGATCGGATCGGAAGATCAGACAAACCCTTTAGGTATAATGTGAGGCTAACCCTTTCTGATAATAAGACCAAGATCGATAAGTACAATAATCCAGATAAGTTATTGAGCGATTACTATGAGGGGCAGACTTTGGGAGAAATTTGGGGTTATGAAACCGAAGGTTTCTTTATTGATGATGCCGATATAGCAGCTCACGCCAAACAGGATCCGCAGATGAGGGCATCTCCAAGCGGTAAATGGTTCGCTGGCGATATTAAACTTAAAGACCTGAATGGAGATGGTCTCATCAATGTAGGCGAGAACAAGGTAGGTAAATCTGGAGATAGAAAAATCATTGGAAACTCAGCACCGCGATATCTTTATGGCATTAATCTGGGTGCAGATTGGCATAATATCTCATTTTCTGTCTTCTTCCAGGGGGTAGGCAAACAGCAATGGTATCCAAGCACAGAAACAGAAATGTTCTGGGGGCAGTATAACAGACCATACAATAACATACCAACTTTTCATTTGGGCAACATGTGGACACCAGAGCATACTGATGCCTATTTCCCAAGAACGATGTCGAGGGCTGCATCGAGCAATACCAACCGTACACTGGGCGTGGCGCAAACGAAGTACCTCCAGAATGTGGCTTACTTAAGGATGAAAAATCTTCAGGTTGGATATAATCTGCCAAGCAAATGGATAAATAAGATCGGTGCACGTAGTGTGAAGGTGTTTTTCTCAGGTGAAAACCTATTTACCTATTCACCGATGTACAAAATTGTAAAACATACCATCGATGTTGAAAATGCGGTGCCTTCAGATCAGGACTTGAATCCGAACAGTACAAATGGTGATGGTTATAACTACCCTTTAATGAAGTCTTATTCTTTTGGATTAAACATTGGTTTTTAGGCTATTGATTAAAAATAATAGAAATGATGAAAAAACAATATATCTGGATTCTTTTAGCCTGCCTGGCTTTGGCGGCCTGCAAAAAATTAGATCAGCAACCAGAATCTACAGCCACTAAAAAAGCGGTTTTCGGTACAGAGAACGGACTTAAATTATATACCAATTCCTTTTATGGTATGGATTTTCTTCCCAAAAATTCTACCAGCCAGGATGCCATGTCCGATTATCTTGCGGTTAAATCTGTGCCTGATTTTATCCGGCAGGGTGGTTTTGCCGCCAATAATAGCTCTGGCTGGACCTGGAGAGATTTAAGGAACATTAATTATTTTATAGAAAACTGTAACGATCCTGCTGTATCGCCAACAGTTCGCAACAACTATCTAGGCATAGCACGTTATTTCCGTGCTTATTTTTATATGGAAAAGGTAAAGCGTTTTGGCGATGTACCCTGGATTAACAAGCCTTTAGATATTGATGACCCGGCATTAAATGCAGGCAGAAATAAAAGAGAACTGGTGATGGACTCTGTACTGGCTGATATCAATTTTGCCTGTGCCAACATTCTGGCTACCAATGATCCCAGTCGCACCACAATTACCAAATGGGTCGCCTATGCTTACAAATCGCGGATCTGTCTTTTTGAGGGCACGTATAGGAAATATCATACGGAGCTAAGTTTGGGTGCAACGGCAAACAAATGGCTGGAAGATGCTGCCTCAGCTGCAGATGAGATTATCAAAAAGGGTGGTTATTCACTCAATACAGCAGGAGGTGCAGGGGCATCTTATCGTCAGGTATTTACCAGCAATACGCCCTTGATAAATGAAGTGCTCCAAGCTGCTGTTGCAGATGTTAACCTTGGTGTATTAAATGAGGCCAATTGGTGGTGGACTAGTGGTACATATGGTGCAAAAGCAAGTTTTACCCGAACCTTTATTAATACCTTCCTAAAACTGGATGGCACGCCATATACCAATGATCCGGCCTACAGTACTATGCTTTTTAAGGATGAGGTGAAAAATCGTGATTTAAGATTGAAACAGACCATCCGCTCAGGCGATTATAAAAGAATAAGTAGTGGACAACAGGTACCCGCGCCACCGGTTTTCTCTTATACCTTTACCGGTTATCAGCCGATCAAATACACACTTGATGATACTTACTTTGATGCAGGTGCACTAAATACCAATGCAATTCCATTGTTTCGTTATGCAGAAGTGCTGCTAAATTATGCGGAGGCAAAAGCCGAGTTAGGCACGCTAACAGATGCGGAATGGGCTTTAACTATTGGTGCACTACGATCGAGAGCGGGAATTACCGGAGGTTTAAATATCAAGCCAACCTTTGCCGATCCATATTTAATTGCCAATTATTTTCCTGGAATTACTGATGCTACTTTGTTGGAAATCAGGAGAGAAAGGGGTATTGAGCTTAGTTTAGAAGGACTGCGTTATGCTGATTTACTGAGGTGGAAAAGAGGCCCCTTGATGGAACAGGAATGGAACGGTTTCTACGTGCCAGCTTTAAATACCCCTATGGATTTAAATGAAGATGGCATTCTGGATGTTGCATTTTATCAGGGTACGCGCCCAACACCTGGAGTGGCTGGCGTAACTTATGTTGATGTTTCTGCAACTATTGGTAGCGCTGCCAATTCGCAATTGTTAAAGAACGGCAGTAATGGCGAACTCACCTGGATGAAAGAAATCTCACGGAAATGGAATGAGCGAAATTATTATTATCCAATTCCTTTAAGCGATCTTCAACGAAACCCTAACCTGAAACAAAACCCAGGTTGGGAATAATTACTGATTTACAGATAAATAAAGATGAAAATAAAATTATTATTACCTGCAACCTTGTTATCCTTTACAACATTGATGGTGAAGGCGCAGCAAATTACCATTGGTACCTTTAATATCCGTTATGATAATCCTTCCGATTCAGGCAACCTATGGGTAAACAGGGCACCTATTGTTTCCAACCTTATCCGCTTTCATAAGTTCGATGTACTTGGAATTCAGGAAGGTTTAAAGAACCAGTTGGATGATATCTCTAATGCACTTCCAGAATATGCACGATATGGCAAAGGAAGAGATGATGGCAAGGATGGCGGGGAGCATTCTGCTATTTTTTACCGTAAAGACCGTTTTAAACTACTTAAAAGTGGCGACTTCTGGTTATCTGAAACTCCTGATCAACCGGGGAAAGGATGGGACGCCACGTGTTGCAATAGAATTTGCTCGTGGGTGTTCCTCGAAGATGTGAAAACCAAAAAGAAGTTTTACACCTTTAATGTGCATTACGATCACCAAGGGGTTATTGCCCGCAAAGAGAGCAGTAAACTGATATTAAAAAAGATTGCTGAAATTGCCGGCACTACACCAACATTGTTAACTGGCGATTTAAATGGGGGAAGAGACAGCGAATGGTATCAAAGCATCGCAACTTCAGGTGTTTTATCAGATACACATTCAAAAGTTAAGTTTCCGTATGCCAATAACTCATCTTCAAATGGCTTCCGTACGCCACGTGGGCAAACTGTAATTGATCATATTTTTATGAGTAAACAATTTACAGCAACCAGGTGGGGTATTTTGACTGATACCTATTTTGGTAAATTCCCTTCAGATCATTTTCCGGTATTGGCCGAGATTGAGCTGAAATAGTAAACTTATTTGCGGCTGCGCTGCGGCCTAATAATGTAAAAAGGATCTCTTGGATAATTGTTCAAGAGATCCTTCTTTTATGTCTTAAAATTCTCACGATAATTTAACCGCTTTCCTTTATCTTTGCCGCGAATTTAATATTCCCAATCGTGATTAATGTAAATAACATCTCCGTTTCATTTGGCGGAACCACCCTTTTTAGCGATGTAACCTTTTCGATAAACGAGAACGATAAAATCGCCTTAATGGGTAAAAATGGTGCGGGCAAGTCGACCATTTTAAAAATCATTGCAGATGTAGCTAAACCTACTTCTGGTAGCGTAACAGGCCCGAAAGAAGCTGTGATTGCGTATTTGCCACAACATTTGCTCACTCATGACAATGTTACTGTTTTTGAGGAGACTATGAAAGCTTTTGCCGAGGTAAACCAGATGCAAAAAGAACTTGATGAGCTGAATGAACAACTTACTATCCGTACCGATTACGAAAGTGACGACTATATGAAGCTTATTGAGCGGGTATCGGAGCTAAGTGAGCAATTTTATTCGATTGAAGAAACCAATTACGATGCAGAAGTAGAGAAAGTGTTAAAAGGTTTGGGTTTCGAGCGTAAAGACTTTACCCGCCAAACTTCTGAATTTTCTGGCGGATGGCGCATGCGTATCGAATTGGCCAAAATTTTATTAAAGAAACCTGATCTTATTTTACTGGATGAGCCTACCAATCACATGGATATCGAAAGTATTCAATGGCTGGAAGATTTTCTGATCAATTCGGCAAAGGCGGTGATGGTAATCTCCCACGATCGTACCTTTGTAGATAATATTACCAACCGTACTATTGAGGTAACCATGGGCAGGATATACGATTATAAAGCCAAATACACCCATTACCTCCAACTGCGTGCCGAGCGCCGTGTACACCAATTGAAAGCCTACGAAGAACAACAACGTTTTATTGCCGACAACCAGGAATTTATCGATCGCTTTAGGGGAACCTATTCTAAAACCTTACAGGTACAATCGCGTGTAAAAATGCTGGAGAAACTAGAAGTAATCGAGATCGATGAAGTGGATACTTCGGCATTACGATTAAAGTTTCCTCCATCACCACGTTCAGGTCAGTACCCGGTAATGGTCGAAGAGTTGACTAAAACTTACGGCGATCATGTTGTTTTTGAAAAAGCATCTATGGTGATCGAACGAGGAGAAAAAGTGGCTTTTGTTGGTAAAAACGGCGAAGGTAAATCGACTATGATTAAAGCCATTATGGGTGAGATTGATTTTGAAGGTGGTTTAAAAGTAGGGCACAATGCTAAGATTGGCTATTTTGCGCAAAATCAGGCTGCATTGCTGGATGAAAACCTAACGGTATTCGAAACCATTGATCAAATTCCATTAAGCGACGGCTCAATAAAAATCAAAGACCTTTTAGGCGCCTTTATGTTCAGTGGCGATGATACCACAAAAAAGGTTAAGGTACTTTCTGGTGGTGAGAAAACCCGTTTGGCCATGATTAAATTGTTGTTAGAACCCGTAAATGTATTGATCCTGGATGAGCCTACCAACCATTTGGATATGAAAACCAAAGATATTATTAAAGACGCGTTGAAAGATTTTGATGGTACTTTGATTTTGGTATCGCATGACCGTGATTTCTTAGATGGATTAGTTCAGAAAGTATTTGAATTTGGCAATAAACGTGTTCGTGAACACTTTGAAGATATTAAAGGATTCTTAGCTTATAAGAAAATGAATAGCCTGAAGGAAATAGAGCAAAGTTAAACGTATTTCCAATACTAAATTTTTAAAAGCAGTTCTAAAAAAGAGCTGCTTTTTTGTTTTAACAGATTTTGGATTTTAAAGCAATGTAGCTTTGATGATTTTATTTTACTTAAATTCTTACCTTTAATTCTACCTACTATGATGAATAAATGAAAAACATTGTTGTTTTAATTGGCTTACTACTTACTTTCGGATTGGCCAAAGCCCAATCTAATCGTGAAGATCTCGAAATGAACTGGCCTAAAGGTGAAGAACGGGAGCTTGACGAAAAATTATCCTCAACCCAGACCGATTTCTCTCGTCGTCGTCAAAAATGGAACCTGAAGGGCGGTGCTAAAGAAAAATGGCAAGAAATGGTAACGATACTTAGTGAAGATATCACCAAAAATACCATAAGCTTCGATAGTATTAATGCCTTCTTTGATCCATCAAAAACAAAAGGCGCCATTATTAAGTTCTTGAAAGAAAAGAAGGATGGCCCATTTCCTTATAAACTGATCAGTATTGAAAGCGAGAATATTAAATCCAAGCAAATACCTACTTCTACTCTTGTTTATATTATAGATGGTAAAACTTGCAGGCATACTGTCTTCGTTTCGATGATAACCTCAAGGTTTCCGGCAGATTTCCTTAAACAATGGTCAGAGGTGTTGTTAAACAGCAAGGTTATTCCGTCTAAGGCAGGAAACTTTGAGTATACGGATGATGCAGTTTTTGACGTCAAGGAGATAAATGGAAGCAAGACATTTTTAGTTAAGGCCAATTTTAGATCAGTTCAGGAACAACACCTGCTTAAGGGACAGTCTGTTAAAGTTGTTTTAGATGATCTTCCAGAAACCAGCCTTTCTGGTAAAATATTAGAGATTGGCGGATTGAAAAACAACTCGGCCCTGATCTCTCCCAATACCGCGACTGGGAAATTTGTAAAAATGATTGAGCGATTTCCTGTTGTGATTAGTGTAGAAATCCCCTCGGCAACTGAAGATAAGTTTAAAACTGGGATGAGCTGTACAGTTAAAGTGGCTACAGCGCCGTAAAAGTGAAATCTAAAATTGAAATAGATGCGCCTATGGAAAACAGGTTTGAGGAAATGTTGAGCGAATATAACCTGAATAAAGAAAACAGTATTTTACCTCTTTTGGATGATTTTAGAGATGAGGATGAGGTTCGCGCTATTGTATGAGGGTTTTACAAACCTATCCTGACCTGAAAAAAGAAGACTGGATGATTGGGATTGAAGGAGGAGATTACATTTACAGTTTTGAGGGCAATTTTATTTTTATCACGGATGATATCTGGAGTTTTAATTTAATTGCAACGCAGCCCGTATTGGAATTGCTGGCAGGGAAAATGCGAATGCTGAAGCAATCAGAGCTTTGAAAAAGGTAGCATAAGCTAAGGGAAAAAGGTTGTCTTAAAAACTTTTCCCTTTTTAAGCAAATCAATAATTTCTTCATTCGTATTATCTATTAAAATACCTGAACACTTTATTCAGAAATAAGACTACTGTTTAATACTAATTGAAGCTTTTAGTGGGATTTCTAAATTTTTTATGGCACCAATTGGAGCAACCTTAATTGATCTGTTTCCTTTGGATAGGTAGAAATAATAAATACTATTTGTGGCGATCAAATAAATGTCTTCAGATTCGCCGTTCGAATAATTCAGCTTGCGGTCGTATTCGAGTTCGTTATTGCGGATGTGTTTTGATAAGTTTTTCCCTTGTCCAAGTCCAATCCCCAAAAACAGTGATAGTAGTCCGATAGCAAAAATAATAGTGAAAAGTTTTGAAAAATGGTTTTCTACTTCCTCTTCACTAAGTGTTTCAGGGTTTTTTAGGCCAGAAAGACGTTGAGCCCACTTTTTATTCCTACGCCTTACCAGGTAGGTTGGATAGGCATAGGATAATAGAATAAAGCCTGTTGTAACAACCAACACTACCGGATGAGATGTTAGTGTTGCCACCGGACTGATCAATACATCCATAATTGTGGTGTACTTTAAAATGTTTATACCAATCTGATGGTAAAAAATGCTTTCTTTTAGTATTCCCATCACCACAAGGAACAGGTAACCATATGGCAATAGTTTTTGCAAGTTTTCAGAGAGTTTCATTTGCTAATGATGTTATTTAGTCTAGAGGTAGGCTTTGTTTTGAATGCAAAATAGAAAAAATAACTGTCTCTATTGGTTGTTTGTATAATAAGCAAAATTATTGGCCAGAATAATTTAATTTAAAGCTCCAAGCTCCTGTCATTTATTGAACTGAGGACGGAACAAGGGCAACAATTTCTTCTGTTGTGGTTTCTACCTGGCTAACATCTGTTTGGGTGGCAGCAAAACGATCGATAGTTAAATTTGGTGCTTTGCCCATAACCAGCGTGTGGCGATTGGTATTGCCTTTGAGTTTTAATGTACTATTGTCGAGAATTTGAGTATATAGGCCCTCACTACTGGTATCGATATCGGCAAAGGCATTTCCCTTAAGAATGATCTGGAGAAATTTAGTATTGAGCTTTGTTTCTGTTTTTACTATAGCATTTTCATCAGCCTCAATGCGATAGATGTCGTTTACATAAATAACAAGTTTACACTTCTCTTTATCGAGGCTGGTAATGCGTAGTACCTCGCCCTGCTGGGTAACTTTCACATTTCCGGTGTTATCATCTGCAAAAGATATTCCAATCGCGGGCCGCTGTACCAACATCACTTCTACATTTCCCTTTATCACAATCTTTCTAAAGTTTTGAATGTTGTAAAGCATCGTCGTGTTTTTTTCTGTAGCCTTTAAGTTGTTCGGAAGGGCAGCCGTTAAGGTAATTACTGCTAATGCAATAACGATTAGCGTTTTAATTGAAGTTTTCATCGTATTTTTTATTTAAATGTTAAAATTTATTAAGCTTATGGGTGGTGCACTATTTAAAATCAGCTTGCACCAACATTATTCAGTTTCGTGGTTAACCAAGCAGGTGCCAAAAAGCAAATGTCATCTTAATCGCTTTGTAAGGGCTATTTTTGCTTATTACCCGTTTAAGCATGTTCATTTCCGAACAGTAGTTGTGCGGCAGCGAACAGTTTATGCGTATTAGCAGGTAATTGCTATTTCAATTGTTTATTAGGGCACATGTAAGATTATATTCATTATTTTAGTAAAAGTTAAAGTATATTGAATCAGTCGTTTTGAATAGAAATCACGATGTCAGTAAAAATTAATCGGCAAACACAGCAAAAACTTCAGCAGTTATTGGTCATTATTCTGGCTTGGGTAATGGCTGGGATGGTAATTGCCATTTTTGAAGACCTTGTGCTGCATACCCGAAATTCTTTAGGGCCTGCACCAGGCTATACCTTAATTTCTTCAATTGTACTAAATGCAGTTATTGGCTTGTTTGGTGCACTTTTAGGAGGAAGTTTACTCGTGTTTTTTGTAAATGTAAAATATAACGATAAGCCTTATGGTTATACCCTCTTAATTGTTGCCGGATCGTTTTTAGGCGTTATTTTGATTGTAAACGAGATACTGAGCCTCTATGAATTGGGCGATTCTAAAAGATTTTTAAAAAACGGATTGGTGTGGGCCTTTGTGGTTTCCATAACGCAGTTGCTGCTGCAAATAAACAGTAAGTTTGGGCAAGGTATTTTCTGGGATATTATCAGTGGAAAATACAATACACCTAAAGAAGAATCAAGGATCTTTATGTTTCTCGACTTAAATTCATCAACCTCAATCGCCGAAAGCCTCGGAGATAAAAAATACCACGAATTATTAAAAGATATCTTTATCGATATTACCAATCCTATTTTAGAAAATAGGGGAGAAATATACCAATATGTGGGTGATGAAGTGGTAATTGCCTGGCGGTATGATGAAGGGTTAAGAAACAATAAATGCATCAATTGTTTTTTTGATATCAAAGCGCATCTGTTACTTCTGAGGGATAAGTACATTGGAAAGTATGGTTTAATACCTGCTTTTAAAGCAGGTATTCATTGCGGAAAGATTATAGCAGGCGAAGTGGGGATTATAAAACGCGATATTACCTATTCTGGAGATGTACTGAATACCACTTCAAGAATTCAGAATATGTGCAAGGAGTTTAACCAGGAGATGCTGGTTTCGATAGCGCTAATTGAAGAACTACAGTTAACAGATCATTATACCACGCAAATGTTAGGTGCAATTAAGCTCCGCGGAAAGGAAAAAGAAATGCAGCTTGTAGCTGTACAGCCTGTTTAATACACCCAAAGCATAAAAAATATGCGCAAAACATATTATATTTTATGAGCCTATAAATTATTAGTATGTCAGTCTGAGCGGAGTCGAAGACCCGTTTTTGATATATTAAAAGCAATCGACTCCACTACCATTGACGTTATTTTGCAAATAATTATTAATCAACATTTTAACAAATTTCGCATTTCCATCCAGCTAGGCCATAGTACGGTATCCCCGTTCTACTTAAATCCGGCCTAACAAATTTTTCGGGCCGCACTATCCAAGCCAACGTACACGCTTCGAAAGAAAAATTTTCAGCCGGCATTTTTTGTTTTTTCATGAGCTTTTATGTTTTCAAGGGCATTCAAGCTAGCTACGCTGGTCTTTTGATGCCAAAAAGAAAGAGCCCTTCGGCGGCGGTGAGCCGAGGCAAGACTGCGCCGTAGACCAAGAGAAAACAATTGTACGTCACTCATATTGATTTTAAACAATTAATTATCCCTACCATTGACAGATCTTTTAAGAAGGGTCGTCATTGCGAGGCACGAAGCAATCTTAAAGCGCTCGCTACTAGCGATAGTTGTAAGATTGCTTCGTCGGCTGAAAAAGCCTTCTCGCAATGACGATAATCTGAGGAGATTTAATTTTTTAAATTCTTCTGTCATTAATATTGATTTTTATACAATAAATTACCCCTCAGTGTGACAAAAATATTAGATAAGTAAAAATAATTGCGTCAAATTTAAACAGGCTCTATATATACTGTAATAATTTCTTTACTAAAAAAGCAGGACAGAGCAGGTTGCTTCTTTTTTTTAATTGTGATAGATTGGCTTGATTAACCATTTATAAACCCTATATGTTTTGTCCCATTGGGAGCAATGATATAGTTTAAGCCATGTAATATGTTTACCAATCCGATTAAAACTTCGGGATTTAAAATATTATTTCTTTGTTCTGCGATATGCGCTGGCATACCAGCTTCTGCTCAATATGTAGAACATAAAGGGAATGATGTTACTTCGCCGCTACATCTGTTAAAACCGGCCTATGTTACACCTTATGGTGAAACAAAAATGGCAGATATTAAAGTATCGCTGGATCGCGTTTTTAACTACCTGGATAAAACGACTCCTTTCGAACTGATAGATAAGGCTTCGGGAAAAGTGGTTTCGGATTTAAAAAAAGCAGATTCCACTTCGATATTTAAACCGGGAGACTATCGTTTAACAAGTTACGAATGGGGTGTTACCTATACGGGGATGTTGGAGGTTGCTACTGCAACAGGAGATCAAAAATTTAAAGATTATACCATCAAGCGGGTTAATTTTTTGGCAAATGTTGTTTCTGCTTATCAAAAACATTTAAAAACAAATAAAGGGGTAGTAACGCCCGTTCGTTCGGTAATAGATCCACATGCACTGGATGATGCAGGTTCTATTGCTGCTGCAATGATTAAGGCGCAACGAACAGGAGAGGTGAAAGCCGATCTCCGCCCGGTTATCGATCATTATTTAAATTACATCATGACCAAAGAGTTCCGTTTGAAAGATGGTACATTGGCCAGGAACAGGCCGCAACCCAATACGTTATGGCTTGATGATCTCTACATGAGCCTGCCTGCAATTGCGCAGATGGGCGTATTAACTGGCGATACGAAATATTTTGACGAAGCGGTGAAACAATACAGATTGTTTGCCGAACGGATGTTTAATCCAGAAAAAGGATTGTATATGCATGGCTGGGTTCAGGATATGGATCCCCATCCGCAGTTTCATTGGGCGAGAGCCAACGGTTGGGCACTTATGACCAAAATAGAACTGCTGGATGCCTTGCCTGTAAACCATCCAGGTAGACCCTATATTTTGCAAATGTTAAAAGCACATGTAAAAGGTTTGGCAGCTTTGCAGGATGGGACAGGTTTTTGGCATCAGCTTTTAGATCGTAACGATTCTTATTTGGAAACTTCTGCTACCGCTATTTATAGTTATTGCATTGCCCGTGCAGTAAACAAAGGCTGGCTTGACGCCAAAGCTTATGGCCCTATGGCGCTGTTGGCCTGGAATGCCGTGAGCACTAAAATAAATGCAAACGGTCAGGTAGAAGGTACCTGTGTAGGTACGGGCATGGGCTTCGATCCTGCGTTTTACTATTATAGGCCTGTAAATGTTTTTGCGGCACATAGCTATGGCCCGGTGCTTTTAGCAGGAGCAGAAACTTATCGTTTGTTACAAGCGCACCCTTTCGTAATAAACGATAGTTCGGTACAGATGTACAAATAGTCAGCACCGCATTTAACCAAAATAAAGATGAAATATACATCCTGTTCATTTCTTATTGCCGTTTTTACCTGCATTTTAGTATTTAACCATTACGCTGGCTACGCACAGATAGGAAAACGTTTTCCTTCAGAAAGAAAAGTTGTTAAAGATCCCGTTACGGGTGTTGTACTTACTTTTCTAACCAGTAGGCCGGCAGGAGATTCGAAGATTTATCAGACACATAACCAGTGGACTGCTGATGGACGATGGCTGATATTCCGATCGGGCAGGGTTAAGGGAGAAGCAATGGCGGTAAATGAGCAGACGGGAGATCTTGTTCAGGTTACCGAAGGTGGCTACACCGGAATGTTGAATGTGGCCAGAAAATCGATGAAACTATATTTTATGCGGAATATTGATTCGGGCAAACACATAGGAGGCGCAGTAAAAATTATAGAGGTAGATCTGGCTAAGGTATTTGCCGATAGTAAATCTGGTAAAATGAAACCTGTATCGACTTATGAACGTGTTTGTGGAACCACACCCGAAGAAATTGGTGCTGGTGGCGATATGGCGCTTGATGGCGACGAAGACTGGGCCTATTTCAGGGTGGGTAAAGAAGAAGCGGCTAAACATCTCGCAGCAGGAATTAAACTGGAACCAAACTTTGGACCGCGGAAAATGGGCGCTGGCCCATCGGGTATAGCAGGGATGAATATCCATACGGGCGAAATCAAATATGTAATTTCCGTTCCTTTTCAAATAGGGCATATACAGACCAATCCCTGGCTTGCCGGCGAAATTGTTTTTTGCTGGGAAACCGGCGGGAAATCGCCACAGCGCACCTGGACCGTATTGGCTGATGGAACAGGCTTACGGCCACTATATCCAGAGGCCGATTATGAATGGGTTACCCACGAAGCCATAATTTCGCGTGATGAGGTAGCCATGGCCATAATGGGGCACAGGCCTATACCTGGAACTGGTGCTGTATCTGTCCCACAAACTAAAGTGAGCGGTGCCAATCCCGGACAAGAAAATGCCTGGGGACCATCAGGCACCCGCGAAAAACCTACCGGGCTGGCCATTGTAAATTTAAGAACAAGGGAAATGAGAATTGAAGGGCAAACATCAACTGGTAGTGGGCTTTGGCATGTAAGCGGTTCTCCAGACGGAAAGTGGGCCGTTGGCGATGATTTTTCGAGAAGCATTTATCTGATTAATAGAAAAACACATGAAATGAAACTGCTCTCGGCAGGACATAAGCAAACAGCTGCAGATCATCCGCATCCTACAATGAGCACTGATGGTAAAAAAATCGAAATCCAGTCAGCAATGTTATCTGAAGACAACCGATCCATGAATATCTGTGTGATTGCTATCCCAGAAGGATGGATGAATATCAAATAACTTTAAACCAAACAACATTACATGCTGCTGCGAATTGCAGGATAGCCCTCTTATTTTGTATTATTTGTTGTACTGTTAATGTTTTTTTTGAACAGTAATGCTGTTGTTTAATTTTTTTTAAAGGCAATAAGACTTGCTTAAAACGATTTAGGTATGCTGAAGATCGATATTATCTTTTTATGATAATATTTTATAGTAAGAAGACAGGATAGTACAGGATGGGAATTTTGTTCTGCCTCTATATATTTAAGAAATAATTCACTAACCAAATAACTTTTTAACCAACTATTTAATTAACGAACGTTAATACGATTCTATGCAGTAAAAATCTACTCACCCTTTAAGTCAGTTTTTGCATTTTTTAATTTCTAATTGATTTAGATCCATAGCTTTTTATTGTCCAGTATTTTAATGGCCGTTTATCCAATGAAATTGCTATGAGTAAAATTTTACAAAAATTTTTAATCGTTAATTTGGCGGTTATATTCATTCTCAGCGCTTGCCGGAAAAAAGAATTTGATGAGTTCTATGGCCGTCCTGAAACATTAGCCGATCCGATTTATCAACAACTTCAGGCCAAAGGGAATTTTACCAGATTTTTAGATTGTATAGATAAATCGGGCTATAAAGAAACCTTAAGCAAAGCAGGTTCGTGGACGGTTTTTGCACCAACAGATGCAGCTTTTGCTACCTACATGACCGAAAACAACTTAACCGAGATAAATGCAACGCTGGCTTCGGCAATTGTACGTTATTCAATGACCTATGATGGAGAGAAAGTAGAACGTTTAAGCGATAATTTAACGGCAAAAGGTTTTGTTAAAAATGTTGGTTTTAGGCGACGTACCGTTTATTACGATTTTGTTTACGATGGCGTAGACAATGACGGTAAAGCGATAAAGGTAATTGCGGGTAACCGAAACGGAACTTATTTGCCAACCGATTTTAACAATAAAAACCTACCCTATTTTCTTGCCCCCTTCGTCTCTTTTGCAGGCATTAGCGCTTTAGACTATAATTATTTTTATCCCAATACCGAGTATACCGGAAAAAATGTTGGCCCTGGGAAAATTATCGAACAAGATATAGTAGCTGAAAATGGCGTAATCCACATCGTAGATAAAGTGCTTACCCCGCCACAAAGTATTGATCAGTATATAGGTGCTAAAGCACAGTATGGTGCCTTCAAATCCCTTTTGGATAAATATGTAAGCTATAATGTGAACACTGATATTACCCATCGTTATCAGGTGTTAACGGGTAAAAGTGATAATGTTTTCGTTAAAAACTATAGCATATTGCTTGGTTTTTCGCCTAATAACGAAAATTACCTGAAAGAAGATGCCAACGATGCACAGATTGGCATGTATACCATTTTTGCACCAACTGATGACGCGGTTGAGGCCTATGCAAAAGTGCTGTTAAAATATTATGCAAAAAACAGGTTACAGCCAGGAAACTACAAAGCACAGCTGAACGAGCTATTTTCTTTAAGATCCGATATTATCAGGGATTTTATCAATTCCCACTTATATAGAACTACGGTATGGCCAAGCAAGTTTAATACGGTTAACAGCTTTTTGGGTGAAGCCACTAAACTTACGCCTGCAAACGTTGTAGACAAGCAGTTTTTAAGTAATGGATTGTTTTATGGCGTAAACGCTGCCCAAAATGCCAATGTATTTTCAACCGTGTATGGGAAGGTAAATTTAGATCCTACCTATTACATCATGAAACAGGCACTTGATGTATTGGGTTATGCTATTCCGATTAAAACGGCCTCATTAAAATACATTGTTATTCCAATTCCCGATGCCACCCTGGTAAGTTTAGGGTTTTCATACGATCCCTTTTATCCTTCGTCGCCAATTAGGGGCGACCTCAATATCTTAAGACGACTCTTGCAAACGCATATTATCCCACTGGGCGACCGTGCCGTACCAAATTTTGCCACAACGGCTGGTATTTTAGAAACTTCGGGTGGTGAATACATTAAATATAACAACGGTTTTTTCTCTTCAGCTGGTACAGAAGATTTACCCGCAGTTGCCGATAAAAGTATTAAGATCGATTCGGTTGCCACAGCTGTTAATGGAGCTGATGCCTATGCTGCCAAAGTACTGATGTATACTATACTTCCGGTAAGCAAGCATATCGAAAAATATGGTACACTAACAACCGATCCTTATTATTCTTTCTTTCAATACCTTAAAAATAACGTTACGCTTTATACAGCTGCTACAGGCGCAATTCAAGGGGTTACCGATGGAAGCTCATACACCGTTTTCATTCCAACAAATTCGGCTATACAAGCTGCCGTAACCGCAGGATTATTACCAAAACTAGCCAGCGGAGCGCCAAATTATGCGCCAACAGATGCCGGAGATATTAGCAAGGTGGCCAAATTTATCCAATACCATATTATTAAAAGTACAGTAGCAAGCGACGGACAGAAAACTGGTTCTTTTGAAAGTTTGCTTAAAAATGACTCGGGAGATGCAGCCAAGGTTACTGTATTTACCAATACCACTAATACACTCACACTAAGAGATGTAACCAATACTTCTGTGAATGTTTTGCTGGGTACAACCGATAGAAGCAACGTGTTATCTAACAGAACGGTGATTCACCAAATCAATTCTTATTTAAAATATCAATTCTAAACCGAGATGACTAAAAGATATAATTATAGTTTTTTTATTTTACTATGCTGTTTGTTGGTATCGTCCCTAACCTATGCACAACAAATTAACTATGTAAAGGGTAAGGTAATTGATAAAAAAGATAAGCAGCCCATTATTGGTGCATCTGTTGTAATTGTTGATAAAGACAAAAGGGTAATTAAAGGCGTTTCGACAGATATTGATGGAAACTATTCTTTGCCTGTAGCAGATAAAACCTATAGGATCTCGGTTTCATATATTGGTTATAGGTCTTCAGCACCTGTTAATATCGATAAAGCAGTAATTAATTTCCAATTGGAACCTTCTGAAAATCAGATGGATGAAGTTCAGATTGTTTCAAGAGCCAAAACGAACAACGGAAGTGGAATGACGATCGATAAACGTGATCAGACTTCGGCTACGGTTACCATTGATGCCAAAGAACTCGAAGACCTACAATCGGCATCAATCGATCAGGCTTTGCAAGGCCGCATGGCGGGGGTTGACATAACCGCCAGTACGGGTGATCCGGGCGCGCCGATGCAGATCCGTATCCGCGGTACATCTTCCATTAATGGCGCAACCGATCCTTTAATTGTATTGGATGGTATGCCTTATGATATTACTATTCCATCTGATTTTAACTTTGCCACCTCTGATGAGAACAATTATGGTCAGTTATTAAATATTGCCCCATCTGATATTAAAGAAATTAGCGTGCTAAAAGATGCTGCGGCCACAGCCGTTTGGGGATCGAGAGCGGCAAACGGTGTATTGATCATTACCACAAAAAGAGGTTCAATTGGTCCGCCAGCTATTTCATATAACTTTAAAGGTTCGTATTCTAAACAGCCAAGTCCGATCCCGATGTTGGATGGCAACCAGTATTCATCACTCGTTTTGGAAGAATATTATAATGCGGGTCGTCAGTTTTCCACTTCAGAATTTGCAAAGCAATTTCAATATGATCCGAACGATCCTTATAATTACTATAATTACAGCAACAATACCGATTGGTTATCAGCCATTACGAGGGTAGGTTACCTTCAAGATCATAACCTGTCTATTTCTGGTGGTGGTGAAAAAGCCAGATACCGTGCTTCGGTAAATTATTTTAACCAAACAGGTACTACCATTGGCACAGATTTAAACCGTGTTTCGGCAAGGGTGAATTTAGATTATATGGTGTCGAACAAAATCAGGTTCAGTTCTGATATTTCTTATACACATATTGACCAGAATGGGCTTTTTACGCAGAATGTTAGAGATGTAGCTTATACCAAAATGCCTAACCAGAGCATTTACGAGTACGATGAATATGGAAATTTAACTTCAAACTTTTTCAGTCCTGCGGCAACCGCACAAGGCTTATTCTTATATAACTTCGATACTAAAAAGGTAACCGGAACTTTTAACCCTTTGGCGATGGCATCAGCAGGTAGTAACCACCAATTGGGTGAACGGATTACACCAAAATTTAGTTTACAGTACGAAATTCTGCCAAGTGTGTTACGCCTGAATGGAAGTTTTATGGTAAATATTAACAATACCAAGGTAAAAACCTTCCTTCCACAGATTGCAACAGGCCGCCCTTATACCGAATCGGTTGTCAATACGGCTTCAGATGCGGATGGCGATTCATTCACCATGAATACCAGTATGACATTGGCTTATACGCCTAAACTGAACGACAGACACGATATCATAGGTTTTTTACGCTTCGATAGTGAAGATAGCCGCAGAACCGGGCAGTACTTGTTTTCTACCAATACGGCATCATCGTATTTATCCGATCCTTCTGTTGATAGCCGTACCAATTACACAGGTTCTGCATCATCGTCTTTAGGACAAACCAGGTCAGTTGGCTTATTGGCTAACGTTCAATACAAATTTTTAGACCGTTATATCATTAATGGTAGCATCAGGGGTGACGGTAATTCCAGGTTCGGTGCCGCTAACCGATATGGTATTTTTCCTTCAGTTTCTGGCCGTTGGCGGATATCTGGCGAACCTTTTATGAAGAAGGCCAATAAATATGTAGATGATTTTAGTTTAAGGGCCAGTTACGGTAAAAGTGGTAATGTGCCGCGTAACGATTATTCTTATTTTAATATTTACCAAAATTATGGTTTTAGTTACCTGGATAATGCCGGGGTATATTCTACCAATATGGAATTAACCGATTTAAGATGGGAAACTGTTACACAGTCCAACCTCGGTATTACCTTAAACCTCTTTAAAAATTTAAACCTCGATTTCGATTTATACCGTAAACGTACAACAGATCTGTTTTATCCGGGTTTACAGGTAGCAAGTTATAACGGTTATGGAGGGGTTGATATGAATGTGGGCACTATGGATAATCAGGGCTGGGAAGTAAACCTGAATGCTGCCGTGATCAAAAAGAAAAAGATAAGATTAGATCTTTCTTTCAATATCGCGCACAACGAAAACGTAATCCGTGAGGTTTCGCCGCTATACCCTCGAGAAAACAAAGGTAGGGTAACCAGCAACAATGTGTACAAAGTGTTTGTTCAGGAAAATAATCCTTTCGGGTCGTTTTATGGCTTCAAATTTAAAGGTGTATATCCTGATAAAAACGCAACTGTTGCATTGGATGAGAGTGGAAACCAGATTGTTGGGCCGAACGGCGATAAAATTTATATGCGTTTTGCTTATCCATCTATCGATTATGTTTTCCAGCCGGGCGATGCCATGTATGAAGATATTAACCATGATGGAAACATCGATTATAAAGATATTGTGTACCTAGGTAATGGTAACCCAAAACTAACAGGGGGATTTGGATCTAACCTAACCATCAACGGAAACCTTCGTTTAGGTTTTAACTTTACTTTTCGTACCGGATACGATATTATTAACGGTACTAAGATTAACACCACCAATATGTATGGTTTTAATAATCAAAGTACAGCGGTATTGCGCAGGTGGAAAAAAGAGGGCGATGTTACTGATATGCCAAGAGCCATGTACGCTACAG
This sequence comes from Pedobacter sp. Bi27, assembly GCF_918698255.1. NCBI lineage: Bacteria > Pseudomonadati > Bacteroidota > Sphingobacteriia > Sphingobacteriales > Sphingobacteriaceae > Pedobacter > Pedobacter sp. Bi27. The sequence goes on along the minus strand of NZ_CAKKMW010000001.1, from coordinate 90,142 downwards.
GTTATAACTTTTTAGGCTCCGACCGCTATATTGAAGACGGATCATTTTTAAGATTGAGCTCGGTGGTTTTGAAGTACGATTTTGGCAAAACCTTTATGAAGAGATTGGGCATGAAGTCGCTTACCACCAATCTTACCGTTCAGAATATCTTAACATTTACTAAATATACTGGTCAGGACCCAGAGGTGCCGATTAAGTTAAACGGGTCTAACACAGTGATAGATAATTCTACCACGCCGCCAATTAAGACAATTACTTTCGGTTTAACTGCTAACTTTTAATTCAAAACTGATGAAAAATATTTTATATAGCACTTGTTTGGTAATGATGCTGGTGATGAGCAGCTCTTGCAACAAATGGCTCGATCTTAAACCTAGAGATGGAATTACCAGACAAGAGTTCTGGAAAACGAAAGAAGATGTTTTAGCAGCAGTTTCTGGTTGTTATACCTCATTACTAGCGCCTCCTCCGGGTATTGGTGATAAATCTTTATTGGAGTACATGTTTATGTACGGTGAGCTTAGGGCAGATATGATTGCAGGCGGGCCTAGTATTACAACAGAAGAAACGGATATTATTAATGTAAATATTACCCAGGATAATACAACAGCAAGATGGGCAGCCTTTTACCGTACCATTAACTATTGCAATACGGTGCTCGATTTTGCGCCTGGCGTTAAAGCTACAGATCCCACTTTTACCGATGCAGCATTGAACGGTTATGTGGCAGAAGCACTTACGCTAAGAAGCCTGATGTATTTTTACCTGTTGCGTACCTTTAGAGATGTACCCTTAAAATTAACTGCCACTGTAAAAGATACCGATTTACAGGATCTGCCCAAAACAAAACAGGCTGATATTTTAAAACAAATTGTTGCCGACTTAAAAAAAGCAGAGCAAGGAGCGGTTACCACTTATGGTAGCACAAGGTTTGATAAGGGTAGGGTGACCAAATTTACCGTAAATGCTTTGTTAGCCGATGTGTACCTATGGATGGAAGATTATCCGAACTGTATTACCGAGTGTAATAAAATCATCAGTTCGCAAAGATTTGCCCTGGTTGGTGCAGGTTCGGGCTGGTACAATAATGTGTTTTTTAAAGGTTCATCCATAGAAACCATATTTGAATTTGACCAGGCGATTGAAAACCCGTTTTATACTTTACTGGTAAATCCCAGACGACGTTTTATCGGTTCCCCGTTTTTGAGTACCGAAATCTTTATTCCAGATGACGTTGATCCGGATAATAACTATGATATCAGACCTGACTCTTATTATAATGCAGCCTTTACCATTCAAAAATATGGCACGGAAAATCCTTCTTACGTAAAATGGCAGGCATACCGTTATTCAGATATCATGATGATTAAAGCCGAAGCTTTGGCCTTAACCGGAGGCGGTGTAGAAGCTTTGGCGCTGGTTGATGAACTGAGATTAAGGCGTAATGCTGTAAATGCGACGAAAGTGACTGTAGACCCGTCAGAAACTGAAGCTTTATGCGATTATATTTTGGCTGAACGCGCCAGAGAATTTGCTTTTGAAGGCAAAAGATGGTTCGATCTTTTACGCCACGCCAAACGCAATAACTATAGTCGCATCGATATTTTGTTAGATCTTGCAGCCAAAACAGTATCACCTACGCTTCAACAATCGGCTATTACTAAATTTAGAGATCCCAATAGCCATTACTTGCCGATTTATCAAAGTGAGTTATTTACAGATCCTAATCTCGTACAAAATCCATTTTACACTAAATAGAATAAGTGATATGAAAGTGAAATTAGACATCCGCAACATTACCTATTTGGTTATACTCAGCGCATTTATAATCTTTGTGATTAATGCCTGTAAAAGAGAAAGTTTAACATTAAGTACTACTGATGATGTAAACATTACCGGATTTTTGGAGAAAAATCCAGAAAAATTTTCTCTGTTTACCCAAATCTTAGAAAGGTCGGGTACAAAAGGTTATTTAGCAGCATATGGTAAATACACCATGTTTACTCCTGATAATAATGCGGTTAACGATTGGTTGAAAAGTTTAAATAAAACAGCAGTCGACCAATTATCAGCCGCAGAACTTAAAGACGTTGTTCGTTTCCACGTTTTGCCAGATACCGTTGCTACAGGCAAATTCACCGACGGGAAGTTAACCCAGATCACCCTTTATGGTCAGTATTTGCAAACTGGTGTTACTTTCAAAGATGGTGTAAGTAGTTTTATCATTAACAAACAGGCGCTCATTACCCAGTCGAATGTTCGGGTTGGGAATGGTATTATCCATGTTATCGATCATGTTTTAATACCATCAACCAAAACATTGGCAGCAAGTATAGAAACGAATAACAGGTATAGTATTTTTACGCAAGCCTTAAAAGAAACCGGATTCTATGATTCGTTGAATTATGTGCAATCCGTTATTCCTGATACTACACGTCGTTTTCAAACTGTAATTCTCGAATCCGATTCGGCAATACAAGCTGCTGGTTTTAGTAATTATGCGGCCTTAAAAGCCAAACTTTCAAAAACAGGTAATCCGAAAAGCCATACTGATAGTTTGTGGATGTATGTAGCTTACCATATTTCAACAGGAGCAAGTTATACACCCGATATTGTTTCTTCGCCTTCATTGGCAACATTGGTGCCTAGTGAAATTGTAACCACCAAATTAGTGGGAACCAAAATTTTATTAAATGATGATGAGTTTAATGGTGTGATAGAACCCGGAGTAGAAGTAAACAGAACTTTTAGTAATGTTACTACTTCGAATGGGGTTTTACATGAATCGAAAGGTTTTTACAAAATTAAACCAAGGGTGCCTACGGGTGTTTTCTTCGATATAGGCGATCAGCCAGAATTAAAATTATTAGCAGCCTGGCGGGCCCCTGGACAAACTATTCAGCTTTTACAAAACGGAAAATTGATTACAGCAGGTATAAGGCTTGATGCTTACCGGTCAAACACAATTGGTCCTGTTTATGCTGTTTCCTCAACGCCAATTGGTGCATCTGATGGGAGGAGTTATGCCAACAGGGATGTAATTCAGTTTAACCCAACCACAAGTAATACCGCGCGTTCTATCTGGATGGAAATCAGGACCCCTATGCTGGTAAAAGGTAAATACAAAGTTTGGATCTGTCATACCTACAACGTCTCCGGACCGCTTACGCAGGTTGGGGTAGATGTGGGCACAACACAAGAGCAATTATTGCCGAATTTGGTCGATTTTGCCCAAACATTAGGTAGTTCTGGTGTGCCTACCGCCAATGCTGCCTTGCCTTCTGCAGATGGATTAATGTTAACCAACGGCTTTAAACGCTATATGGCTACCACTGCAGACGTTAATCAGGATGGTGTAAGAGGCATACAGCCCATATCAGTTAATAACCAATGGTCGGTTATGGTCGGGAAATTGGCTGGTGTAGTCGATATCAAAACGACTGATAGACACTGGGTTAGGTTTACTACACTACGTGGTAATGGATCCGGAATTATGAATATGGATATGATTCACTTTATTCCGATTGATGATGATCAGAACTATCCAAGATTTAGTCCGTCGGGCCTGATTTATAAACGCCCATAACTAATTGAGCTATAGAACTAATAATATAAATAATGACTAGAAAATATATAATATATGTTGCCCTGCTCAGTATCAGTGCAGTTTTATATTCCTGTAAAGATAACCTGGAACTGCATAACGAGCTTACCAATGTAGATAACAGTTTAGATCTTGCACAAAAGCTCGATGCCCAGGCTAACCTTAGTGTTTTTAACGGTTATGTTAAAACTACAGGTTATGATAAGGTGCTTGCAGGCGCGCAAAATTATACGGTTTGGGCACCAACCAATCAGGCTTTAGCCAGTTTAGATGCAGCAATTGTTTCGGATCCTGCAAAATTAAAAGATTTTGTGGCCAACCATATTGCATTATCTACTTTCCCGTTAAACAAAGAGGGCGATACCACAAGGTTGAAACTGCTTAATAATAAATTTGGTGTTTTTACCAGCACTAAATTTGAAGAAGGCATTGTTTCTGCTGCTGGCCAGTTCGTAAAAAATGGGGTATTGTATACCGTAGATCAGGCTGTTCCAACCAAACAGAATATTTGGGATTATATGCTCAACAGTACTGATGGTGCTTTGCAAAAAAACTATATTAATAATCTGTCGATTACCGTTATCGATACCGCAAATGCTACTGTTATTGGTTATAATGCATTGGGAAACCCAATTTTTGCCCCCAATCCGCCAATGATATCCAGAAATACTTACTGGGTAAATGTAGCCGATCTGAGAGACGAAAGCCAGCAATACACTTATTTTATACTACAGGATGCTGCTTTTACAGCCGAATCAGCAAAACTTTCAACCTATTATCCAAGTATAAATCCGAATTTGAATGCTTCCTACTTCTTGGTAAAAGATTTAACCGTTAAAGGTGTTTACCCGATTGAAAAGTTACCAGATACACTGATTTCTTTACAAGGCGTAAAAGTGCCAGTTAATAAGGCTAATATTATCCGTTCGTATAGGGCCAGTAACGGGATGGTGCATGTGGTAAATGCACTGCCTTTCCGTTTAAAAGATAAAATACCCGAATTTAAAATCGAAGGTGAAAAACCACAAGCCATTAGTGCTGCACGTACGCTTTTATACCGCACAAAACTCGATAATTTAGGGAAAACCTTTAACGATATCGAGGTTTATGATCATAAATATGCCGAATTTGGTGTGTTTTATACCAAAGCCAATTTACCTGTGGTAAAATATAAAGTTTACGCAAGGGCTATTTCTGGTTTGCCTGGCGACCCACAGGTGGCGGCATTTACACAGCGTTACTTCTTTTTTAACCCCGCCACAGTAAGTTATACTTTGTTTTATACCCATCTGGTAAATCCCTTAACCTATAACGAAACCTACTTAGGAGAATACACTCCAGCACAGTTTGGCAATTTTCAGGTGAGGTTAACCGCTGCAAACAGTACGAATGTAAATGTGAGTACGCTCATGTTGGATTATCTACGCTTCGAACCAGTTTTACCTTAATTATGAATCTTGCTTTCAAAAAAAATACTATGTATAATTTTACAACGATAAAAAAAGTTTGGGGCATATTGCTTTGCTTACTGGTGTTTGGCTTAGCTGCCCAGGCACAGGAAGTAGATTCGATGAAAACCGAAACAGATACCACTACCGTAAAAGTAAAGGCCCGCGCAGTTAGGGGCGAAAAAATAAAGGGAGTTGTGCTCGATGGGAATACCAATAAGCCTTTAGTGGGTATTAATATCACGGTTACTGGTTTTAATGCCGCCATTACCGACGAAAAAGGAAGGTTTACTGTAGTCGTACCCGATTATAAGGCCAGCATTATTATTTCGGGCAATGGTTTCCAAACCAAAGTGCTACCGGTTTATAAAGACAAGGAAATCAGAACCAAACTTTACCCTTTATCATTTGCTTCGGTTTATAACGAGGTAGTTACGCCGATGGGTACGGTTTCTCAGGCACGCGCAATACCTGCCATCAGTAACGTGAGTTTGCAAGGTAACTGGGCCAGCAATTCTGAAAGTGTAATGAGTTACGTTCAGGGCAGGGCAGCAGGGGTTAAAGTAACCAGACGCTCAGGAACACCTGGTGTAGGTGCCGATGTGCTCATCAGAGGGTTTAACTCTTTGTATGCTACAAATCAGCCTTTATATGTGGTTGATGGAATGATTTTCGATGCCAATAATTACGGTACTTCGCTGATTAAGGGGCATGTTAACAACCCACTTCAATTTATCGATGTTCGGGATATTGAAAACATCAGTATTATTAAAGATGCAGCTTCGGCAGCTACTTATGGAGTGAAGGCAGCAAATGGAGTGGTGTTAATTACCACTAACCGTGCACACGATCTGGCTACCAATATCGATTTTTCTGGTTACGCAGGTTTCAATTTCAAGCCTAAAAACTTACCTGTAATGGGTGCTTCTGATTATAGGTTATATCTTTCTGATATTTTAAAAAGTCAGGGGTTAAGCAATAGTGCCATTGCCGCAAAACCTTATATGAACGACAGTCCAACCAATCCCGATTATTTTAAATACCACAATGAAACGAATTGGCAGAATGAAGTATTAAAAAGCAGTTTCGATCAGAACTATTTTTTAAAGGTAACCGGTGGCGATAATATTGCGAAGTATGCACTTTCCGCTGCTTATGCAAGGGATAGGGGCGTAATTGATAGCACTGATAATTTAAAATACAGTACGCGCTTTAATAGTGATTTAAACCTGACTAAAAAACTGCAGGGAAGCACCAGTTTATCTTTTACCTATACCGAACAGCGTTTAAAAGACCAGGGAGTTGCTCCTGTAACCAACCCACTGTTTCTAGCTTTGGTTAAATCGCCTTTTATGGCCAGAAATGAAATAAATTCGACTGGGGCAGTTTCACCAAATTTAGCGGATTACGATACTTTACAGGTAAGTAATCCAAGAGCTTTAATTGAGAAAGGACAAAATTTAAAAAAGGCTTATCGATTTTATGGAAACATCAATTTCGATTTTACTTTCAACAAAAACTTTAAAATATCTAACCTAAGTGGTGTAACTTACGATAAAACACAGGAAACGCTTTTTATTCCAAGAAAAGGGGTAACCAACGATACGCTTTCCAATTATGTAGGCGATAGCCGTTTGGGTACACAGGTAGGAAGGTTTTTTAATGTGTTTAACGATCTGCGTTTAACCTACGATCAATCTTTTGGCTCATATAGTAAATTACATGCAATTGTAGGTACACGTTATTCGCAGAGCGAAAGCGAACAGGACTATGCTTTGGGTTTTAATTCTGCAACAGATGAGTTGATCAGCATTGGGAATAGTAATGCCGCTTTTAGAACATTTGGCGGTGATATTGGGAAATGGCGTACGCTGAACAATTACTTGTCTGCCAATTATAGCTATGCCGATAAATACCTGGTTAATTTCTCAATGGCTGTTGATGGTTCTTCGCGCTTTGGTGCAAAGGCCGGTCAGGGTTTCTTAAACTTCGATGATGGTTTGAGGATTAATGGAAGCCGTTATGCCGTTTTACCCGCCCTTGGTGCTGCCTGGGTAATCTCTTCAGAGAAATTTATGCGCAATTTACACCGCGTTGACCTGCTGAAATTAAGAATGAGCTATGGTTTAGTTGGAAATGATGATGTTGGGAATTATACCGCCAGAAAATATTATACCTCTCAAAATGTATTGGGCATTAGGGGTATCGTAACCGGCAATTTTGCTAACCCCAATCTACAATGGGAAACCGTACACAAGTTTAATACTGGTATAGATGGCTCCTTTTTTAGTGAGCGTCTAAGCATCAGCTTAGATTATTGGAGAAACAGCACTAAAAATATGCTAAGCTATCAATTGCTGAGTGTTGTTACGGGTACTGCTTCTTTTATCAATAACAATGGTGGCATGCAGACAAATGGTTTAGATTTGTCCTTAAACGGTCGGATTCTAAATGAAAAATTAAAATGGGATGCGGGTTTAACCATCGGTACATCAACCAATAAAATTACCAGTTTACCCGATGGAAATTCAGTTATAACCAGTTATGCAGGTGGTGCTTACATCAGCCAGGTTGGGCAGTCGGCCAATCAGTTTTATGGTTATAAAACCAATGGTGTTTTTGCGACCAATGCAGAGGCCGCTGCCTCAGGTTTATCTAGCCGCAATAGTTTGGGAGCACTTGTACCATTTACAGGGGGGGATGTAAAGTTTACCGATAGCAATGGCGATAAGATTATTGACGATGCAGACCGCACCGTTATTGGTAATCCTAATCCGAATTTATTTGGAAGCTTTAACAATACCTTCACTTACAAAAACTGGAGTTTAGATGCTTTAATCACTTTTGTTAGCGGTAACGATGTTTACAATTATACCAGGGCACAGCTAGAATCTGGAAGTACTTATTACAACCAAACACCAAATATTGGCAACAGGTGGAAAGGTGATGGACAAGTTACGTCGGTACCAAAAGCTACTTATGGCGATCCGGTAGGGAATGCCCGTTTTTCTGACCGCTGGATAGAAGATGGCTCCTATTTACGTTTGCGAACCGTTAATGTAACCTATAATGTACCCTTAAAACTGAAAGCCATTAAGTACGCAAAAATTTATGCTACGGCTAATAACCTGTTTACTGTAACCAATTATTTAGGCTACGATCCGGAATTTAGTAATTCCGGAAGTTTATTTAGCCAGGGCGTAGATACCACCCTTGAGCCCCAGTTCAGGTCGTTTCAGCTAGGTGTTAGAGTTGGATTATAATTAAGAAAGATATACTCATGAAAATGAACTTAAATAAAAAAATTGCATCCCTTTTACTGTTGGGTATTTTATCGGCAGGTTCGTGGTCTTGCAAAAAAATGCTTGACGTACCAACCGAAGATAAATTGGATAGTGTAAATGCTTTTAAAACAGTGTCAGATGCAGATGCGGCGGTTATCGGTATTTACGGCCAATTTTTGGGCCTGGAAAAACTGTATATCCTGCAGAACGAACTGCGTGGAGATTTAATGGATGTTACCTCCAGATCAAGTACTGATCTGCAGGAGTTATCATCACATACCGAAACAAAAAACAATCAATATGTTGATCCAAGACCTTATTATCAGGTGATTGTGAATTGTAACGATGTGCTCAAAAACTTTAAAATGATGGTCGATGATCGCCGGATGAGTGTTGATGATTACAACAAACGCTATTCAGATATTGCCACGTTAAGGAGCTGGATTTATCTGCACCTGGGCATTCAATATGGTAGTGTACCATATATTACCGATGCGATAGAAACGGTAGATGATTTGAAAAACCTGGCCAATTATCCGAAAACGCCGTTTGATCAGCTGTTGGATAAATTAATTGCTTTTAACGAAAGCCTGCCATATAAGGAAGCTTATGCTTATCCAACAGGCACATCATTATTGGTAACCATTGATGCTAATAGTACCCAAAAACTGTTTGCATCAAAAGCTTTCCTGTTGGGCGATCTTTACTTATGGAAAGGCAATTATATTAAAGCAGCCGAAAATTATGCCAAGCTGATGAACGCCGAAAATGGCAATGCGAATGATAACTTTAGGTTTAACTTTTACAAAATCAATAACTCCGGTGATGTGGCTTATGCCAATTTAGCCGTTCTGTTTAGCAGAAGCGGGCAAGATCCTACTAGTTTAATCAATAGTTTAGATGCTGGCTGGCGTGCTATTTTTGCCTTGCCAACCACTTCGAGCCCATGGAGCACCGAGTGGTTATGGGCCATGCCTTATAATACCGCCTTTAAACCTGTAAACCCAATGATTGATTTGTGTTCGCCGTTTAAAAGCTATCAAATAAAACCTTCGCAGGCTATAAAAGACTTGTGGAATAGCCAGGTTACCACTAGCGGTGTTCCTTTCGATCCGAGGAGCAAATTATCGTTCAATGCTTCGGCCATGGGCGAAGAAATTACCAAATTAACTGATAACGGTGGGAAATGGGGCATTTATCGTGCATCACTATTACACCTGCGTTTTTCGGAAGCTGCCAATAGAGATGGACAGACCAAATTAGGCTGGGCATTGTTAAACACGGGGATCAGAAATACTTATTATGTAGGTACCATTACTGCCGGAGCACAGGCCCCGGTTTCGGTAGCGGAGTTAAACACCATGATTACCCCTTATCCGCAGACCTCACCTTATTATTTCGATGCCAGAAAAAATAACGATGTTTCGGGTACCTGGTACCGTAATTGTGGAATTAGAGGTAGGGCAGTTGTAAATGCGATCGATGTAAGCTACCAGACGGATATGATAGGCTTAGAAGGCAAATTAATTGATGAGGCCGCATTGGAGCTTGCTTTTGAAGGTAACCGCTGGCCTGATTTGGTCCGTATTGCCCGCAGACAGAACAACCCGGCCTTTTTAGCAGATCGCATTTACCAAAAACTGTTAAAAGCAGGCAACCCTAATGCAAGCCTCGCCAGACAAAAATTAATGGATCCGGCCAACTGGTATTTGCCGTTTGATTGGAAATAGAAAAATATAATAGGAGGTTGCATCATAATGGCAATTTCACCTCAAATGCTGTCATGTTGTCCAAAGGACTCCTGTGGAGAGCTTGTCGAAACACCTCAAAAATTACTTAACAGGCCCTTCGACAGGCTATCCATTGACGGATCTCTTAAGAAAAGTCGTCATTGCGAGGAACGAAGATAACCGAACGAAACGAGCTCATGAATGCCTTTAAAAACAACTGCAAAAATGAATAATCTTAATGCGCACGCTAGTAGCGATCGTTGTAAGATTGCTTCGTCGGCTGAAAAAGCCTTCTCGCAATGACGATTCCTCGCAGCTAACAATAGGATAAAACCTCTTGTCATTTATATTGATTTTTATAAAATAAATTATCCCTCAGGATGACAAAACTATATTTTTGGATACAATCTCTTATTCCTTTTAAAAGGCTTCGAGGCCCAAAATCTGTGCCTTGTACGCTGCAGGAAGAATTAAGTTTCTTAACGGTTTGTTCACCTTCAGTTTCCTGCTTATTTTATATAAAGTAAGTATTGGTTTAATGGGTTTCCCTTCCCCCAGTTTAAGCAATTTATTCACTTTAAATGGAACGATGAGTGCTTGAATTTTTCGCATTAATAAATACCTCAGCGCACCCAGGTGTTTTTTGTACTGATCATAAAGATCATGAGAAAAACAGCTATAAATTAAATTTTCCTGTAGCTGTTGTTCATGCATCATTTGCCAGGCCGCAAAACTACCAGGAAGTCCATTTATTTTCATGCGGCATCCAACTCGATGGAAAGTAGTAAATATTTCTTCTTTTTCTGTTAAAGTGAGTTTTCTTTCCAGTACCTCGAAAGCACGGATTGAATAGTCAATCAGCATAAATAATACATCTCTATAGGCCCAATCTGGAATTTTAGCGTTTCTTCCAGCTTCAACATGCTGATGGATCATGGTAATCTGATCTATCGCTGCATTAGCTTCAGTTAAAGTGGAAAATACGATTTTTTGCGCATAGGCAACAGTAGAAAACAATCTCCCTAATGGATCTTTAGGCAGTTTGCCTGTAAAATATAGCCAATCAACAGCTTTATTCAGGCTAAATTCTGCTGCGGCACCGGCAAAAATAAAAAGCACAACATCTGTGTTGCCCCATATTTTCCTTACGATAGAATGTTTATCTACAAAGTCCATAATCCATAATGCTCTTCTAATATTTCAATTTTTTTGATGTTGATGCGGCATAGTATCAGCGGGATAACGCCAATGATGCCAAAAGAACAATCTATCATTTGCCAAAATACTGGGATGTGGCGGATATTTCCGGCAATTAAGGCCAATGGAATAACCGAGATACAACAGATGATACCAAAGTCAATTATCCATTTGTTTTTGATCGGATCTTTTAATGGGCCGATAAAAAGCACAGCCAACATAATATGTGCAAAAGCCAGCCAATCGGTGCCATAACTTAAAAATGTATAACGTAAGTTGGTCGCTTTAAGGGCCTGATAAACCGATTCAATCCAGTTTTGAAGACAACTTGGTAAAATTGTACTGTATTTAACCAGATAAGCCATTTCGGTTTCTAACGGAAAAGCAGTTAATCCGCTTATTGCCAATCCTACAATGATTGTGCAGACGTATATTTTGGAATGTAACCTTAAATTTTTTTCTTCCGTATTCATAGCTCACTAGTTAAATAATGGTGATTTGTAAGTAATTGTAATCCTGCTGATAATACAATAAAATCCAGGGGACGAAACTTTGTGCTAAAGTATTGCGGAGCAAGCAAGCCTGATGGGTTAAATTGATTCATATCTCTATGTTTTGTAAAGTGCTTTGTATTTCAAAGTAAAAGCTAAAAACTGAATATTCCAAAAAAATATGGAAGATTTTTGCGACTGGATATTTTCGGCTCTTGTTTTGGGCTTGGAAATTGGAGATCCGCCGGGCATTAAAAATGCGAAAAGGGCGATTATTTACCTTGGCTTTGCATCGAATTCTAGTATAATTTAAAAAGCAAAAGAGCCAGCATCGCGCTGGCGCTCTTGTTATCATTAACTAAACTAAATCAACGCACTGCTGTTAGCAGTTGTTTCATTCGTTAAACAAATATCCGTCGCATTGACAATTAAAACGAAGGTGGCTGATAAATACGGAAAATGTCCTGTTGAATAGGCTTTTTCGGAATTTAATTCTGTTAGTCGTTTTAATTATACTTTTTGTCAAAATTTTGTTCTTTTTTTTGTGCTCCCCTTAACGTTTTAACAGAGAGTATTGATATATTTGGGTATTCATTATAAACTGAGCCTAGAAAAGAAATAAATAGACTAACCACTATAATGGAATTATACACCCCTGACCAAACAGATAAAGATATTTTAACACTATTACAGAAGGATGCAAGGCTAACCTATAAGGAACTGGCCGCTATGTTGCATTTGTCAAAATCGCCCATTCAGGAACGGGTAAAACGCTTAGAACGTTTAGGGTTCATTTCTTCGGTAGTGGCATTGATTGATCCCAATAAATTCGAGAACTGTATGATATGTTATCTACAGGTTCAGCTTACCAATCATTCTGTTAATGCCTTCCGGTTATTTCAGCAGGAGGTAAGCAAACTCGATGAAGTATTGGAGTGTTACCATACTACCGGAGGCTTCGATTTTATGTTAAAAGTTGTAGCAAAAAATATGGTCGCTTACAACGATTTTCTAATCAATAAATTCGGCCGTTTGGATAATATAGGTACCCTTAATAGCTCGCTTGTAATTACGCAGGCTAAACGCGAAACCGCTTTACCCGTATAGCAAGATCATAAAGTTTATAAATCAAAAAAGCACCCCAATTTTAATCTGGATTGCTTTTTTGGTTTATAGTAGCTTATATCGCTACATTGATCTGTACATTGATGTTACCACGGGTAGCTTTAGAGTACGGACAGGTTTGGTGAGCAGCTTCAACCACTGTTTTTGCTTCTTCGTAGGTAAGCCCGGGTAAAACCACATTTAACCTTGCCTGAAGATTAAAACCACTATCGGCCAAAGCCAGATCAACTTCTGCATCAATTGCAGCATCTGCTGGAAGTACGATTTTAAGTTGGGGAGCATTGTGTTTCATTGCACCAATAAAACATGCAGCCCAGCCAGCGGCAAATAATTGCTCAGGGTTGGTCCCTTTTCCTGTACTGCCAGGAGATGATAGTGCGGTGTCAAGCGCTCCATCGCTACTTTTTGCGAAGCCCTCACGGCCACCGCTTACATGAACTTTTCCAGTATAAAGCACTTTGTTGATCACTACATTTAACGTATTTGCTGATTCGATTACATTTTGATTTTCCATTTTTTTTTAAATTTATTGTGATTGTTAAAATTATTAGAAGAATATTTTAGTTTTTTTTTACGCCATCATTGCTGCCTGGATAATGGCATCTGCAAATACCTTAGGTGCTTCCTGAGGAAGATTGTGCCCAATGCCTCCACTAAGATTATAGTGCACGTATTTACCTTTAAACTTAGCTGCATAATGATCTGGATTGCCATGCGGTGCACCATTTGCATCACCTTCGAGTGTAATGCTTGGAACCGTTATGGCTGGGAATGTGGCTAATATTTTTTCATATTTATCATATTTTACTTCCCCTTCGGCCAGCCCCAATCTCCACCTGTAGTTATGAATTACAATGGCAACATGATCTGGATTATCCAGTTCAACTCCCGACTTTTCGAAAACGGCATCAGTAAATTTCCATTCTGGAGAAGCGCTTTGCCAGATCAGTTTGGCAAAATCTTTTCGGTTAGCTTCATATCCTAAACGGCCACGTTCAGTTGCAAAGTAGAACTGATACCACCATGATAACTCAGCTTTTGGTAACAATGGTTTTTGGTTTAGCTCCTGGCTTCCAATGAGGTATCCGCTTACCGAAACCATTGCTTTACAACGTTCTGGCCACAAGGCAGCCATAATATTGGCCGTTCTTGCTCCCCAATCAAAGCCACCAATTACTGCTTTATCTATTCTTAAGGCATCCATCAAAGCAATAATATCTGCAGCAATAGCCGATTGTTGTCCATTTCTCGGTGTTTTTGCCGAAAGAAACTGGGTGCTCCCATGGCCACGAAGGTGCGGAACGATTACCCGATATCCTTCTGCAGAAAGTAGCGCAGCCACATCGGTATAACTGTGAATTGTATAAGGCCATCCATGTAACAGTATAACTGGTTCGCCATCTGCAGGTCCGCTCTCTGCATAACCCATGTTTAACACGCCGGCATTAATCTGTTTTATGTTATTTAAGGATGTATTGCTGTGCGTTTTATTATAGCTTGATTTGGTTTTGGTAATCCCTTTGGCGTTCAAAAGGTTTAACCCACCAAGTTCTGCAGCGGCTACGGTTAACGCTGCTAAGCTTAAAAAGCGCCGGCGGCTATAATTGTTTTGATTTTCCATTTGCTAAAATTTGTTGATCATTAATATTTTACTCCGTTAGGTATGTCAAAATTAATGCGGATGGAAAGGAGAGATTAGTGTTTTCGGGATGAAATAGACAAAATAGGTTTTGACTTATACATTGTTAGCCCTGAGTAAGACTTTAATTGAATTCAAAGGAATGGGTCTCATTTTGTGCCGGCTATCGTGTTAATACATTTTCTATTGTTAGCCTTTATGCGTTTGTTAATTACGTTTACGAAACACGGATCTTACCGAAATAAAAACACAATTCTTGTGCTGATTTAAACCTGGCATTGTCTACTTAAGCGCCGAATCTGTCTGGTTCAGGCTTAAAATTGCTTAATTATAAGATTTACGTGGTTACTTTAGGGAAAAAAGAAGAGATACATGTGGTGCAGCCATCATATTTAAAAAAATATTATTTTTGATTATCCCAACCCACCTAATTAGCCTGGCTAAAAACTGATATGACCAAAAACCCTTTAAAGATTTCGCCTGCCATTATCTGGGTAAGTTCCATTTTTCTTGGAGTTTTATCTTCTGTTCCGCAAATAGCAGAACATCATTTTAATGCAGCCGAAGCGGCAGTTAATGCTGGTATTACCTCGATATTTGCTTTGTTGATGTGGTATTTGAATATTTACATGCTATCGCGAAAGAGCAGTAGGCCAAACAAACAGGGGATTTCCTACTCCAGGTTATTTAAAAGCCTTTTAATTGGTGTTGGTGTTATGCTTTGCCTGGCGTGGATTCAGCAATTGATCCTTTCGCACATTAATTTCGGTCCGGTGATGTTGATGGTTGAAGTAAGGGGAATATTGATCAATTTAATTTTTTATATGTTCCTTCATCTGTTGCAACAAAATTACGAAAATCAACAGGTGAATATGGAATTGGAGAAAATCAAAAGCGATAGTTTGGGCGCGCAGTACGAATTGCTGAAGCAGCAGGTTAATCCTCATTTTCTTTTTAATAGCCTCAATACACTAAAGGCTATGGTAGAAATCGGCGATGAAGAGGCTGTCGATTTTATCCTTAAGCTTTCTAATTTTTATCGATATACCCTCGAGAGCCGTAAATTAGACCTGATTCACGTTTCGGAAGAAATGGAAATACTCAATGCGTACCTGTTTTTACAACAGGCAAGGTTTGATGGTGGTTTTAGTTTTACTTCCACATTAAATGAAGAAATATTGCACACCTTAATTCCTCCCTTTACGCTGCAGCTGTTAATCGAAAACTGTATCAAGCATAATGTAGTTTCGCTGGATAAACCTTTGCGCATCAGCTTGTATGCCGAAAATGGACAAATTGTTTTGGAAAACCCTATCCGTTTAAAAACCGCCGATAACAACTCGTTGGGGGTTGGACTAAAAAATATCACGTTGCGCTACCAGCATCTTCTCGAAAAGCCAATCGAGATTATTAACGATGGCCAAATTTTTAAAATTAAACTCCCATTAATTCATGAACATCATCATCATTGAGGATGAGCTGAAAACAGCTAAATCACTCGAAAATATAATTTTGAGCCTAAGGCCCGACGTGAAAATAGTAGGGCAGTACCAGAGCATCGAAGGATCGGTAAAAGCGCTGTTAGAACAGCCACAGCCCGATTTGATATTTATGGATATTCAATTGGCAGATGGATTATGTTTTGAAATATTTAAACAGGTTAAAGTAAACAGTCCCATTGTGTTTTGCACGGCCTTCGATGAGTACTCCTTAGAAGCTTTTAAGCGTAATGGAATAGATTATGTGTTAAAACCATTTTCCAAAACAGATATTCAGGAGGCCTTTCAAAAGGTAGACGGCCTTCAGAATTTTTTTCAGCAAAAAGTAATTCCCGATTTAAGCAATTTATTGACAAAATTGAGCAGCCCCGCCGGGAAAGAGAGCTTTTTAGTGTTTAAAAACCAGAAATATACCACTGTTCAAACTGAGAATATTGCTTTCTTTTACATCAGAAATGATGCTTCAACCATTATGTGCTTCGATAAACAAGAGTTTGCATTAAGTCAATCTCTTGATCAGATTACAGCATTGGTATCATCTAAACAGTTCTTCAGGGTTAACCGCCAATATTTAGTGAACTTTAAAGCCATTAAAGAAATAGAACATTATTTCTTAAGAAAATTGTTTGTTAAACTGGTGATTGAAACTCCAGATAAGTTGCTGATTAATAAGGAAAAAACACCTGCTTTTCTTTCCTGGATGGAAGATAGGTAAAGAAAAATCAATATTTATCTGTTATTAGTAACAAGCTTGGCCAGAAACGGATATCCGTTTCTGGCCTTTTTTGCTTAAGGCGTGCTCGTAGCTAATTTGTCTTATTTATCGGCTTCCTGTCTAGCTCTTCCACCAATTTGTCCGGTTCAGCTATTTTTCACCTAATTTCAGGCATACTATCCGCTTATTTTTGATAAAAAAAGAATAGAAATTATGAAAACACTAAAAAGACTAGCGATCGTAAATGTGGTCATTGTGGCAGTAATAGCACTTAGCGCATTTATTTGGGTAGGATCTGCACAAGAAAAAAAAGTGGAGCAGCCCGCTAACGGGAAAAGCTTTGCCGTTTTGGAATTATTTACGTCTGAAGGATGTTCGAGCTGTCCGCCAGCAGAAGAACTGTTGGCCAAAATAGAGAAAGAGTCTAATGGGAAACCGGTGTATGTGCTTGGATATCATGTCGATTATTTTGATAACTTAGGTTGGAAGGATGTTTTTGGAAGTCCGGAAAATACAAAAAGACAAAAAAAATATAGTGCTTGGTTAAACGCACAGGTTTATACCCCTCAATTGGTTATTAACGGCGCTCAGGAATTTATAGGCTCTAATGAAAACGACGTGAGAAATGCCATCGATAAACAGCTTCTGAATAAAAAGTATACAGCCAGTTTAGCCTTCGATACGAAAAGAGATGCGGATGTACTGAAAATAAATTACGAAGCCAAAGATACTCAGGCTAGCGACGATCTTCTTTTTGCGCTGGTACAAAAGGGCGGCAACACCGATATACAGCGTGGGGAGAATGCAGGACTTAAATTATTTCACGTCCAAATTGTAAGAAAAACCTTAACACTGTCTCTAAAGGATGCAAAATCTGGAACCGCAGTATTAAATATTCCTAAAAGCAGCAGTACTGAAAAATGGGAAGTAATCGGAATGGTTCAGCATAAAACAACAGGCGCAATTTCAGCAGTAAATGCATCAACAACTTTTTAATCATAATATCATCATGGAAAATCATCAAAATACCACAACCAACAGTTTATTAGTTGGATTGGCAACCTTAATGTCGACACTTTTTCTGGTTAGCCCTCCATTTGAAAAAAATCCACAGCAATGTGAAATGGTGCAAAGCATCGGGAAGAAAAAACACAAAGGACTGGAGAATGAGCCAGTTGTATAACATAAATCTGGTTGCAAATTCATAAGCAATGTTTATTAGTTAGGAGGTCGCCATATATTTGGCGACTTTTTTATTTAAAAACAATTTGCACTGTGCTTTAGCATCAAACAAAGAGATTAGCAACGCATTCAAAGCCTTGGATATTTAGCTGTTGTATAGATTACAGACGCTGTATCAGGTAAAATTCTCACCAATAAAAAAGGCGCTACTAGCGCCCTTTATGTTAAAACTGATTTAATTAGAACTATTCGAACCTTAAATAGCAGTTAAATTAGAATAGTGGGTAGGATAAAGTTTTTGGAACATCAGGTAGGTTATTGTAACGATACCAAAGGCTATAATGGCATCAATAGTGGCTAGCGGACCGATCACAATTAGTTTTGAGCAGAATGCAAAAATGATATCAAAGAATACGCCTGCAAATACCCATTCTTTTAACCGTAACCATCTGTTGGGGATCAGTAGAACCACAATTCCGGCTAATTTAGCAACACCAAGTACATAAATAAAGTACGCTGGATAGCCCAGTTGTAATGTAATGTCCCAAACAATAGGGTTTTTTGTGAGTTCACAAACTCCGCTGGTACCAAACCATAACGAAGTTAGTGAGGCGCCGATCCAATAAATGGTTTTTGTTGTTTTAAGTGTCATAATATTTTTTTTAAGTTGCCCAAAAATGTTGCATAAAAATTCCAAAAACCAGTTGAATGGATCTGAACCAGACAAATTAAATCCTGAGTTAGACAATTGAATGAATTTGTTTTTAAACACTAGTTTGTGATGCATTTTAACTTAAAAAGGCCTACTAATAAATGTGTAGATCAAAGTCAGATATTTGTTACGGATAAAATCCTCCTGAATATTTACTTTAGTTTCGATATTGGGTATTCGTTTACGGTTTATTGATCATATCCACCAATATTTATAGAATTGAAATCAAATTACCATAATTAATCAACTATGTCGAATCGAAACCACGCAGCCGATACTACTGGAGCCTTAACAGATGCCGGGATAAGCCCGGATAAGAAAACATTTTTACAATCACTCACCGAAGATTGGTGGGCTGTTATATTGGGAACGATTATTATTGCCACTGTACTTTATTTAAGCAACAATGGTACTGTAATAAGTTTACCTGCATTTAAATGGGCAACCAGTGAAGACCTCTTGGGTAAAATATTATCAGCATCCAACTTATTGTTAATTGTTGAAATGGGGGCAGTTTTTCTGGCCTTAGCTTCGGTAGCGATAGGTTTATCTGGAGGCAGTGTTGCGCGGTTTGCTGGCGGTTTTGCACTCATCTATTTTTTAGCTATCGTTTCTTTTATTATCGGAGGCAATAAAAGTGTATCCTATTTTGGGTTAGAATATGTGGTATTTGCGCTGCTTATCGGTATCGCATTGGGCAACCTGATCAAGTTGCCATCTTGGCTAAAAGAAGCAGTACGGTCTGAATTTTATATTAAGACAGGTTTGGTAATATTAGGAACCACTATTTTATCGGCCGATCTGATCAAAGCGGGTTTACCGGGTATAATACAGGCCGTTATTGTTGTTACTGTAGTTTGGTTTTTTTCGATGTGGTTAAGCCGCAAGTTAAAAGTAGATGATGAATTTGGTGTAATATTGGCCTCAGCCGTATCTATTTGTGGTGTTTCTGCAGCAATTGTTGCTGCAGGAGCTATTAATGGTGATAAACGTAAATTATCTTATGTAACTACTTTGGTATTGATTATGGCTATCCCGATGATGATTATTCTGCCTTGGGCAGTAAAGTATTTTCATATACCTGAGGTGATTGGTGGGGCATGGCTGGGTGGTACCTTAGATACAACGGCAACCGTAACTGCTGCAGGCGATTTGGTTGGACCAATAGCCGTTAAAGCAGGTGTTATAGCCAAGTTTTCGCAAAATGTTTTTATTGGTGTTGCTGCTTTTTTTATCGCTATATGGTGGGCCTATAAAAAACCTAAAGGTGAAGATGGTGTACCCTTCAAAGCAGAACGCCCTGGGTTGAAAATTGTGTGGGAGCGATTTCCGAAATTTGTACTGGGTTTTGTTGCAGCATCTTTGGTGTTTTCTTTTCTGTTATCGCCCACAACCGCAAAAAGTGTTGGACCAACCTTAAACGGCTTACGTACAGTGTGGTTTGCAATCGCTTTTATTTCAATCGGTATGGAAGCTAAATTTTCATCACTGGTAAAACTTCAGGGCGGTAAACCAGCATTTACATTTGTTACAGCACAAATATTTAACATATTTTGGACCCTCTTATGGTCGTATATTTTATTTGGCGGATATCTATTTCCTATACCTGATTTTAAATAAACGAAGAATTAGGTTTTACGCTATCATTCACAGATTCCTATAGAAAGGTCGTCATTGCGAGGAACGAAGCAATCTTAATGCGCACGCTGGTAGCGATCGTTGTAAGATTGCTTCGTCGGCTGAAAAAGCCTTCTCGCAATGACGATTCTTCGCAGCCAAAACTACAAAAAAAAACAGCTCTGTAATATTTGAATTTTATACAATAAATTAACTCTCAGACTGACAATACTCGGCTCACGGTCAATAATCAGCAATAGTGATATAACTTCTTTCCGCAAAAAAAAAGCGACATAACTGTCGCTTTTTTTATTTCATTATTTTGCCAATGCAGCAGTTTGCACAGCATTTGTATCTGGGCTAGTCATTTCTGTACTTCCATTTATTCCGTTTTCTTCAGGATCTGTGATTTTGCTGATACAAAACTTAATGATTAGATTTTATATTATCTTTAAGGGAGAATTCTCAGGCACTCACCAACAAGTTGTTCAGTTAATTAGGAGAATGGGAACCTGAGACTTCATTTTTTGACCAAATCGTTTAAATAATAATATGAGAAGTACAAAATTTAGCTATCTGGCTTTTTTTATCTGCCTGGTTTATACCGGTTTTTGTGGTTTTATTTCTGATAAGCAGGTATATCCGCGTTTAGGGATTGTATCTGGTTTAACGCAGGATAGTTTAGCTTATGCCTCTGGTTTTAAAATGATTGGCGAATCTGTTCCGAAGATGCTTTCACCTGCATTAACAGATGATCAGTTTCGTGCCAACGTGATAAAGATTAAAGCTGCAAAATGTAAAGTATTAACCTGTAACCTTTTCTATCCGGCGAGTATAAAAATAGCTGGCCCGGAGGTAGATGAAGCAAAGGTTTTAACTTATACCGAAACTGTTCTTTCAAGAGCTCAACAAGCAGGGATCAAGTTTATTGTTTTGGGCAGCTCGGGTGCAAGGAGCATTCCGGCTGATTATAATGTCGTTAAGGCAAAATCAGATTTTATCAGCCTGGGCAAAAAACTAGCGCAAATTGCCGGGAAATATAAGGTTACAATTTTGCTGGAAAATCTAGAAACCACCGAAACTAACTTCATCACCTCGTTAAAATCAGCTGCAGAAATTGTAAGGGAGATTGATCATCCAAATTTCAGGCTTAATGCTGATATATTTCACATGATGCGTGAAGGAGAGTCCCCAAATGAAATTATTGAGGCCGGAACATTAATTGCATTTTCTGAGGTTGCCGAAAAACAAAACAGGTCGTTGCCAGGTGTTATGGGCGACGATTTTAAGCCTTATTTAAGAGCCTTGCACAAAATAAACTATAAAGGTTTCATCTTTATGGAAGGAAGTATCAAAAATGCTGCTGTAGAAATGCCGCTTGCTTTCAAATATCTTTCTGCCCAGATTGCAGAAGTGTATTCGGAAAAGAAAGCAGATTAATTATTGTTCTTTTCTACTGAAATAAGATATATAAATGTTGTTATTTTGACAATAATACCAGCGATTGCACATTTGATTTTTCTGCAGCTTTATCAATATTTGGTAAACGCATTTTTGCAACGTTGGTCTCGACGGTTAAAGATGGATTTTCACTTTTAGTAAGTGCGGCTATGTCTCTTACAGTACTCGATAACATTTTAAGTGTAAGCATAAATTGACGGTCGATATTCCTGATCTTCTGAAAATCAACATTTGGATTAAAATGTTCGGTATTCGACCGCTCACTTTGATTAAACTGGATGCTGTCTAAAAGAACCAATTTGTCTGTAATCTGGTTCAATACTTCGTCCGAAAGATTTAATCCTTGTATGCCTATTACCCTATTGTTTTTTATGTAATAATCTAAGCCATTAAAGCTAATGAGGGTTAAGTTATTCCTGTTGATGATGTATTCTGCCTTTGGAAGGCTGTTTTTCGAACGGTTTTTATTGTATGCACTGCGCTGAGTAGCTAAACGTTCAATCATATCGTTTCCGTTCAATCTATCTACATTCTCGAAAATATCAGCTAGTTTTGTTGGCTTGTTTTGAGCAAGAACATGAATTGATAAGCAAGATAATGAAGTGATTACAAGGAATACAAGAGCGGATAATTTGGTGCTTTTCATGCCGCAAAGATATATGTATAATCGCTAAAATTAAATTTTTTGTATGTTTAATATTACGTTTTTAAGGTGTTTTTGATTTTTTTTGATGATAAAAATCAATTTTTTATTTAACAGGTATTTAATAATTAAAAAACATGCGCAATTCTTTGGCTTAGGAGATTGAACTTTATGAAGAAGATTCTCAATTAAGTTTTTAATTCTGTGCTTAAGAAATAGTTCTATACTTTTGGGTTCACGATAGATAGTATTACCTCATTATTGATGATCGAACTCGACTTTTTCTTTAATCTGCCTAATGGCGATATCATGCATTTTCAGCTTATCCAGCTTTCGAGAAGTGAGCCGTGGACTGTTCTTGACCATAAACAGGTATTGGAAAGGATAACAAAAGAAGATGGGAAATGGAAAACATTGCTAGGCAGTTCCCTATCTGAAGAACTTATACAAAACATCGGACTGTTTATTGATCGGCAGCAATATCAAAATTTGCCTATCGAGATTAAATTGAGATGGCCAAAGCTTATTGAGGAAATTATAGTGAATTCAGATGCTGAATATATTGTAGTCTGCAAGCCCTTTGTAAATTTCAGATCATTTGAAAAAATGTTTGAAAAATTTGTGCCTGCCATGATAAAGGATGAGTGGGCAATCAATTTTAAAGTTTACAGCCACGATTTTGGCGAAGATTTTATAAAGAAACTTAGCCGCAAGGAAGAAAAATCCAGTTATCAACCTATTCAGAAATGGTAATCTTGCATTGGAAATCCAGATTTTACCTCATGTTAACTATTGAGTATTTAACACAATGTTAATACTGGGTTTATGTGCTATCGTACTTTTGTTGTGTAAATATTTGGTTAGTATTATACAAGTTTAGTTAGTTGATAAGGAAAGGCCTCAATGGATATTGTGGCCTTTTTGATTTTAATATTGCTTATCAGTATCAAATTAAAAGTTGGTATTCCTACTAAGGTTTCGATACGCTCTTAAAAAACTTAATTACAACTGAGCTTGCTTCCTGTGGGTAAACGTGCCCTCCGAGATGTCGGTAGAGTACCACTGGTGTTTTTGTATCTGAAGGATAAAATGTGGCATAGGGGGCATATGGCTCTCCTGTTTTGTTACACCTGTTAATTTTTAAAATCTTATTGCACATCGCCCTTTGCCATTCTGGTTTTACCAATGGATCTTGTTCGCCCATAATATGCATTGCGGGCATAGGTTTAAGCACATTAACTATCCGACCTCCTACAGCAGCTGATGGGGCAACAGCAGCAAATATATCACTTCGGGTTGCCCAAAGTAAATACGTAAATGCACCGCCATTAGAGTGACCGGTTGCATAAATATGCTGATTATCTATGCGGTAATCTTGTCGGAGCGTTTTTAGCATCGCATCGAAAAAATGAAGGTCACGGTCATTCATATCGCCTGGTGCTTTCTGCCAGCCAGGTAGTTTACCTGCTGCGTCTGTTAATTGTCCAGGGGTATTCAATCCTTGCGGACATATTATAATTGCCTCTGGCCACAGTTTTTCAAAACCTCTGCTTCTAAACATATTTCCCATAGCACCGCCATGTCCGTGAAAAACAAAAACGATTGGTGTGGCTTTTACTTTTGCGCTGTTCGGGATGTAAACCATTGCCTCGCGCGTTGTGTCGCTTATCTTCCAACGCATTATTTTTACATCCTGATAGGTTGAATTTGGTGAGGCATTAGATAGAAGTAGAAATATTACGGATAAAATCCCAAGTGAAGTTATTTTGCTACAGAACCCTTTCGGTTTATTGAACATACATTTAGGACAACCGATAGCCAATTAGGTTTAAAACAATATTAATTTTCCTTAATTAGAACTACTATGGTTGCTAAGTTTGGTTGAGATTGCTATTAGGATGTTAATTCTGCAGTGTTAACTAAATGTATTTTTGTTGCAGCAAGTCCTCTTGCTGTAAGCTCTATTTCAAAAGAAATTTCATCATTGAGCCTGATTTCTTCCTGGAGTTCCATTAAAAAGAATTGAATTTTCTGTTCATTTTCATCTTTAATAATGCCATGTCCACTATTTTGATCTACATAGCATATTGTACCCTTTCTCATTTTTTATCTGTTTTGTTAAGATTTACACTTAATTCTTCAATGAAGATTTATTTAAATATTAGAACGTCAATTAGGAAGGTTTAATATAGTAATAATTTCGTTACATTAAGTTGGAAAAATCGATAAATATTTCTTGATGGTGAAAATGTGGAAGGGTTTCTTATTGGGCCAATTTAATTGCTAAAGAGGGATAGTTTGTTCAGCTTTTTTATCTTCAGATTCCATTATTAATGCGTTTAAGGAAATACTTATGCTTACAATATAGAAGCCTTCTTCGTTAATTCCTGCAGTTATTTCAGCATTTTGGTGATAAGCGTATTTTAATCGGTTACGGATATTGTCCATTCCTGAGCCAAAGCCTACCTTGCTTTGTACTAATCTGGGTAAATTTCGGCTTTCGATACGCAGTTTGTCATCAAAGGTGTAAACATCTATAGTGGCCTTATTTTCTATGTCATTAAGATTCCCGTGTTTAAACATGTTTTCCAAAATAGTAAGCAAAACAAGCGGAATTAATTTGATTTCATCAAGATCAGGGCCGCTAGCAAGCTCAATATAAATTGCACCTTGCGTAATGCGGTGCAAACCAATCAGGTTTTCGCATTGTGCAATCTCTTCACTTAAATATACATAGCCTTCATTATGTTGGGTATTGGCAGCAAAACGCATCATATCTGAAAGATAAAGCATTACCTTGGCGTCTTCCGGAGAGTAAGTGCTTAGTTTCTGGTGTACAAACTCAAATGTATTAAAGAGCAGATGTGGGTTAATCTGTGCTTTCATGAAAGCATTCTTAGACATAGCTAGTTCCTTATCCATTTTTTCCTTATCAATAAGCATTTGAAAACGCTGTTTTTCGATACGGGATTTTTCTGCTTTTTCTTTGATGAACCGTTTTAAGAAATAGTAACCTGTAGAAAAAAGAAGGAAAAATGAACCCCTATAAAGTACCCTGGATATTCTGATCCTAAAACTTGGCAATTTACCCGGTAAAATATTGGTATAAGTATTTAATAGGATATCTACTCCGGTAACTATGCCCAAATAAGTCAGGATTGCGAGGATAACCACGAGAGGAACCTTCCATACCGCTCCGCTAGGGAACTCTGTTGCTTTTTCTAACAGTAAAGGATAAGTGTAAAATAAGGTCATATTAATCAAGTAGTGAATAGCATAATTGCCGAACGTTCCTAAGATACCTGCAAAATAAAGCACCATCAGCGTTTCCCAAATGATAAATATAGTCCATGCAATTATGTGTATCCGGTAAGTATGCAGCCAGTTTCGTAACATACTGTTGCTCCATTTTAAACTATTCATAAAGACTTATTTACTATTTGTGTAACGATTAAAGTTATAGCGTGTTCTCGCAGCTAGTTTTCAAAAAAAAAATATGGAAACTCAAAAATTAGCTAAAAGAACACTTTTTGTATTTAAAAAAAGATATAATGGAAAAATAAATGAACCAACAAGTACTTCCGAACCGACCACTTCAGGAGTTACGACCACTTCCGTTATAGTTTAATACTATTCTTTTCATCAGTAGCCGTTATTTTTTACGGCTACTGATAATTAGCCTTTCAGAAATAAAATTTTTAAATTCATTATAATATATATCTCCAACGGTAAAATTTATGTGGTTATTCATAGTAATCCGATTACCATCCACATACAAAATCTTATCAATAGCAACAATATAACCACGGTGTAACTGTATAAAACCTTTCTTAATGCTAAGCTGTTCCCGAACATCTTTTAGGCTTAAATAAGCAATAATTACTTTTTCTACGGTATGTATTTTAATGTAATTGTGGAAACTTTCAAAAGCAATAATATCTTCATATTTAACCATTACCGCGCGGTGTTCCTCTTCTTTGTTTTTAACCAGAAAGTAATCTTCGTTGGCACCACCGGTCATTTCCTGTCCAAAAAGTCGGGTAATGGTTGTGGCAAATTTGGCGTAACTATATGGTTTAAGCAAATAAGCATCTCCTGCAGCTTCAAAAGCATCAAAAGCGTATTCCTGGTGTGAAGTAGTGAAGATGAGCTTTCTGGTTCTAAAGCGGATGGCCTTCGCCAGTTCCAGGCCGGAAATCTGGGGCATTTCCACATCCATAAAAATTACATCGACTGTGTCTGAGTTGGCTAGCTCTCTTAAAGCAGTAACTGGATCAGTATATTGCTGGACGAGTCGCATGTTCGGGGTATCCTCAATATATTTTTGTAGCCCCGCTAAGGAACTGAACTGGTCGTCTATGGCTATGCACTTAATCATCTTCAAAAATCTGTTTCTCTTATAACGAAATTACGCCTTTTCGTACCGAAAAGGGTACTATCTGTACGGATTAATTTAAAGTCTTTTCTTATTTACTAATTTAACGCAAAAATGTGTCAATTAAGTTTAAAAGATGCAGGCAATAGCTATAATCCATAAAAATATTCTAGAATACCGGTAAAGAAATATACTCCGCCTTTAATGGTTTTGCTAATCGAATTACAAGTTTTAATCAAGCTAAGAGCGCAGATTTGTACGTTTTGTTACAATAACATATATACTTCTACATCCCTGTAGTGCCTGTTGTCTGACTGGTTTCACTTTGCACAGATTCCTTGCGTAATACCCACTTGTACCGATTAGTGTTGGTTAAACGTCATATATATTCAGATAAACCAGACTTGGCTTTATTAAGGATATTTTTGCAGCATAGATTTTATTCCTATTAATTTATGGCTGATCACTTATTGAAAAATATACGTTATTCCGTTCTCGATCTTGCAACCGTGTTAGATGGTTTTACTGCTGCAGATACCTTTAAAACAAGCCTCGATTTAGCTAAACAGTCTGAAACTTTAGGTTATACACGTTACTGGTTTGCCGAACACCATAACATGGCTGGTGTTGCCAGTTCGGCAACAGCTGTGCTTATTGGTTATATTGCTGGTGGCACCGATAGCATCCGCGTAGGCTCTGGAGGCATTATGCTACCCAATCATGCACCTTTAATTGTTGCCGAGCAATTTGGTACTTTGGCCTCTCTTTATCCCAACCGTATCGATCTGGGCTTGGGCAGGGCGCCCGGAACCGATCAGGTTACGGCAATGGCCATCCGCGGCGAAAATTTTAGTGCTGTTCATAGTTTCCCCAGGGATATTGAGAAACTACAGCAGTTTTTCTCTGCGAATAATAATCGTGCGAGTGTAAGGGCCATTCCGGGAGAAGGATTGGATATCCCGATCTGGATTTTAGGTTCGAGCACCGATAGTGCACGCTTAGCAGCAGAAAAAGGTCTCCCTTATGCTTTTGCCAGTCATTTTGCACCAGCTTATTTCGAACAAGCCATCGCAATTTATAGAAATAACTTTAAGCCCTCCCCATTTTTACAAGAACCTTATGTAATGGCCTGTGTAAATGTGGTTGCTGCTGATACCGATGCAGAAGCTGAACGTTTATCAAGCTCGGTAAAGCGGATGTTCCTGGGTGTAATTACAGGTAAAAGAGAATTGTTAAAGCCCGCAGTTGATGATATCAATCAATATTGGGACCAGTTGGAAAAAGAAGCTGTAGAACAAATGTTGTATTATTCTTTTATTGGTAGTGCCGAAACCATTAATGGAAATTTAGAAGCTTTTGTTGCAAAATTTGGCGTAAACGAGATCATGAGCACCTCGCATATTTACGATCATCAGGCAAAATTGCATTCGAATAGAATTTTTGCAGGGTTGTTTGGGTAATTGTAGCGTACAAATCAATCATGTTCCTGTTGATAGCTGATTTACGCAGGACCTATTGCATTTTGCCATTAATCAGTTAAGAACATTAAGATTTTCGTAGATCAGATCCTGCGATCGTCTCCTGAACTTGTTTCAGGATCTATCCAACTTGGTTATTCTCTGCCACGGAAGCACAGATTTGCACGGAATTAAACTTATCCTTTTTGCTTTCAGCTTTAGTCTTTCCTACCATTAAGCAGTTAAGGGCATTAAGACTCTGCTGTAAATCATCAGCGGCAATCTTTTTAAATCTGCAGGAACTCAATCGCATCATGTTTCCCGCGGAAATCACTGATCACCGCAGAATTCTGTCTATTTCCCATCTTACATTCCTCATCATTCATCATCTACTCTTTAAGATTTGTTAATACTAAGGGAATATTGGGCCCTTAGCTTTGCGCTTTATAAAGCGGCATCCCTTGAACAATTCATTATTTTCATCTTTGCAACTTGGCGACCACCGGGCTATGGAGGAAATCTACCAGACCTACTGGGAGAATGTTTTTGATGTGGCGTTTAAAAAAACGGGTGATGAGGCATTGGCACAGGATATTACACAGGAAATTTTCATATCCCTCTGGGAGAACCGAACAGCAATTAACCTAACAGGAAGCCTCGGTGCCTATCTTTATGGTGCTGTAAAATATAAGGTGATTAATTATTTCAGGTCAGGCAGCATTAAAGAATATCACCAAACTGCACTTAAAGCACTAATGGATGAGCAGCATATTGCAGCAGCTGATGATAAACTGATTTTAAAAGAGCTTCATTTAGAAGTTGATGCCGCCATTGCACTTTTACCCGTAAAAATGCAATTGGTATTCTCGATGAGCCGAAAACAGGAAAAATCCATCAAAGAAATAGCTTCAGAACTTGATGTTTCGGTTCAGACAGTAAAAAACCAGATTTCTGCAGCGCTAAAATTGCTCAAAAAAAGCCTTTCCTATATCCTGCTCATTGCGGCTTTAATCGGCTTAACATAAAGTTAATTTATAGATAACATTCTTGGTTAGTACCGATCTGCTTTTCAACTGACATGTATTTAAATGACAGAAGAACAGGCAAAGGAACTGCTGCAGAAATATCTCAATAAGCAGGCAAGTCCGCAAGAGCAAAAAAAAGTTGAAGAATGGTATGCCACGCTCGATCAGGAAAATATTGAATTGGCGGCCGACCGGAAAGCAGCAATAGGAGAGCAGATGCTTGTTCACCTTCAGGACGCAATGCGTCAAAAACCAAAAGGTAGCCAAGTATTCAAACTTCAGCCTTTCATCAGGATTGCTGCCACCGTACTCATCATCATTACACTGGGAATAAGCATTTGGAAACTCAATATTCCAGTGAAGCCTGAAAATCAGGTTACCATAGTTACCGGAAGTACAGAACGGAAGCACATTACCTTATCAGATGGTTCAGTGGTTTTGTTAGGTCCGTCTGCAAAACTCTGTTATCCTAAAACATTCGCTTCAAACAACCGCCAGATTGCATTAAAAGAGGGTGAAGCTTTTTTTGATATTACCCATCAGGAAAAAAGACCGTTTACGGTACATACTGCATCTGGGGTCGACATTCGCGTGTTGGGCACCTCTTTCAAGGTTAAGTCGTATCAGGCCAGCAAACACATCGAAGTTGCCGTAATTACCGGAAAGGTTGCCGTAAGCAACAAAAAAGTAAATCTGGGCACATTGATTAAAGATGAGTTTTTAATCTATGATAAAACTGCCGGGCGAGCTGACATTGGCAAAAGTAAATCTGCAACCTATATCGAGCTCGCTTTTGATGGAGCAAGCTTAGAACAGGTAATCAGCAAACTCCAATATGCCTACAGCATTAAAATTTTGCTAAATGACAACGCTTTGGCCAAACTTAAAACCACTGCTTCTTTCAGTAGCAAACAATCGCCTGAAGAGATTTTAGATATCATCTGCAGCCTGCACCACCTAAAATTCAACGGATCAAAAAATCATAAAACATTTAATATATACAGATGAGATGAGCAGGTAATATAGAAATACTTAGCGGTGCCAGTTAGACTGGCCACCGTAATCTTTCTTTCCGGCCAAAGGGCCAGCGTAATTAAAAGCTTTAAAAAAACAAATCAAACAAATGAAACCAACCTCCGCTAAGAGGACATCAGCTCTTTATAAGATCATGAAATACTCATGTTTAACATTTTCAATTCTCTGCATATTTTGCAGCTCAATCCTGGCCTCGGCTGGTATGGCACAAAAGTTAGAGAAAACTACAGTCAGTATTACGCTAAACAAAGGCCGTAAGATGACCGAAATTATCAAAGAAATTGAGTCGCGCACCGGACTTAGCTTTGTTTACAATCCAGATCAGCTGCAACAAAAAAACATGTTTGTAAGTGGCGATTTTACCAAAGAGCCTGTAAGGTCACTATTGGATAAGCTAGGATTACAGGTTTTAGAAAAAGGCGAATATGTAATTTTGAACAACGCCATTCAGAATAAGCCAGACCGGATTATCACTGGAGTTGTGCGCGATTCAACAGGTTTGGTGCTGCCCGGTGTTTCGGTGAAGGTACTGGGCACGCAAAGTGGCACCGTAACCGATGGAAACGGTGCTTACCGCGTTGAAGTAGGCGCTGACGCTGTGTTATCATTCTCTATGATCGGTTACCGTACCAAAGAAGTAAAAGTAGGCGAAAACCAGGTCATTAATATGGTGTTGAGCGAAGAACGTTCAATGCTTGCCGATGTGGTGGTAGTAGGTTATGGAACACAGAAGAAAGAAACCTTAACAGGTGCAATCAGCATTGTTGGGTTGGATAAGCTTTCTTCGCGCTCATTAAATAGTGTAGGAGAGGTATTGGCTGGAAAATCACCAGGTGTAATTGTAACTAACGAGGGTGGAGATCCAACTTCTGCTCCACGCATTAATATCCGCGGTGCGGGAGGGATTAACGGAGAAAATGTATTGTATGTAATCGATGGGTCTATATTTTCAGGTACACCACAGCTTAATCCTAACGATATCGAATCTATTTCGGTATTAAAGGATGCATCTGCGGCAATTTACGGCGCCAGGGCATCAGGAGGTGTGGTATTGGTCACAACTAAAAAAGGAAAGAGCGGTAAAATGCAGATTAGTTTCGATGCCAAACTTGGACAACAAAGCGCATGGAAGAAATTAGAGCCATTAAATGCTCAGCAACGCGCACAGGTGGCCGCAACTGCTGCCAAAAACGGTGGTACAACCATATTACCAGCTTTTGATATTTCGAAATATCCTGATGGACAGATTACCCGCACCAACTGGATGGACGAGGTTTTTAGAGATGGATTGTTACAGGATTACAATGCCGCAATAAACGGTGGTAGCGAAAAATCTAATTATTACCTAAGTTTCAATTACCGTAATGCAGAAGGCATTGTATTAAATACCAAAACTAAGCGCTATAACTTCAGGATCAATACCGAGCATGAAGTAACCAATTGGTTAAAAGTTGGCGAAAACCTTTCGTATAGCAGTACCAACGGTAATGGTGCAAATACCAGCAGCGATTACACTGGTGCCTTACTTTCGGCTATCTATTATCCAACCAACGGAACGCCATATAATGCCGACGGCAGTTTTGCCGGTTTACCAGGCGGACAGTATGCTGGTGATTATGGCGATATTGTTAATCCAGTTGCCGATCTGCAACGTATTGATATAAACAATCCTGTAAATGTGCTTGTGGTTAACCCTTATGCCAATATTAAATTAGCAAAGGGCTTAACTTTCAGATCTAACTTAAGCATCACTAAAACCGATGCTGCATTTAAAAGCTTTACGCCAAAAAGGCCCGAGGTAGGAAAACCGGTATTAAGCAATAGTTTACAGGAAAGCAGCAGTCGTGCCAACGATTTTCTTGCTGAGCAGGTTTTAAGTTATAAAGCAACCTTTGGTAGTCACCAACTAGATCTTACCGGTGGTTATTCTTTCCAGAAAACTAAAAGCAATAGCTTGTCAGCTTCAGGAGCAGGTTTTGACGACGAATCGCCTCAATACAGATACCTGGTTAACGCAACAGTTATCCAGCCGTCGGTTAGCGGGATGTACGAACAGGCACTTTCTTCATTATTTTTAAGGGCGAATTATAATTACAAAGAAAAATATTTATTGTCGCTAATCGGCCGTCGTGATGGATCATCGCTGTTAAGTAAAAATAACAGGACGAAAAACTACGGATCAGCTTCCTTCGGTTGGGTGGTAAGCAAAGAAGATTTTCTTAAAGATGCAACCTGGTTAAATGAATTGAAACTAAGGGGCAGTTATGGCATATTGGGTAATTTAGGATCGCTTAATGCCTCTGCTGTAAATCCATTGTTAAGTGCTACTCAAAGTTATTTCGGGCAAACACCAACTTTACAAAATGGTTATGTACAGAATGTTTTAGCCAATAAAGATTTAACATGGGCAGAATCAAAGCAAACGAACTTTGGTCTTGATTTGACAGTTCTCAACAGATTAAGCCTTAATGCTGATTATTTTATCAAAGAAACAAATAAGATGATCTTAACCAGGTCGCTACCAGGGACAGCAGGTTTAAATACGCAGACCATAAATGCTGGTATTGTAAAAGATAAAGGTATAGAACTGGGTTTAACTTATAATAGTGATAAAAATGCAGCATTTACTTATACCATAAACGCTACTTTAACTAAAATTAACAACAAAGTACAGGAATTGGCACCGGGGTTGGAAAACATTGCTGTGGGTACCAACTTCCGAAATGAACTTGCACCGCTTACCATTCGGGTTGGCCAACCTTTGTACAGTTACTATGTGTTAAAAACGGATGGTATTTTCCAGAGTCAGGCAGAAGCTGATAACTATAAAAACGCTAAGGGAACTAAGATTCAGCCGAATGCAAAAGCAGGTGATTTTAAATTTGTTGATATCAACGGCGACGGATCTATTGATGGTAAAGACCGTTATTTCGCTGGCAGCGCTTATCCTGATTTCTCTTACGGATTGAGCTTTAATGCAAGTTATAAAAATTTCGATTTCAATATTTTTGCTCAAGGTGTACAGGGAAATAAATTGTTTAATGCGGTAAAACGTACCACTTATAGTGCTAGTGGTCCATCTTACAATAAACTGGCCGGTATTCTCGATGCCTGGTCGCAAGAGAATCCTGGTGGTAAAGTGCCGATTGTTTCTACAAGTGATGCCAATGGGAACTTTAATGCTTCCGATTTTTATATCGAAGATGGTTCTTACCTGCGCATCCGTAACGTTACCCTGGGTTACAGTTTACCAAAATCAATCGCCAATAAATTAAAAACAGGTGCGGTAAGGGTTTATGCTACGGCAAACAATCTTTTCACCATTACCAAATACTCAGGCTTTGATCCCGAAATCGGAATGGACAACAATGGAGTGGATGTTGGTCGTTATCCTCAGGCCAGAAGCTTTATCCTTGGTTTAAGTGTAAATCTATAATCACAAAACAACAATGAAAACGAATTTAAAATATATGGCATTTGCCGCCCTTGCTTTTTTCTCTTCATGTACAAAAGAGCTTGATATTGTACCTGAAGGATCTCCATCGGCACAAAATTTCTGGAAAACCAAAGAAGATGCCATAAAAGCAGAAGCTGGGATGTATGAAAATTACAATGCAGAAGATTTTTACGGTCGTGGAATGTTCTGGTTTATCAATGCCAGTGATGATATGGTTACGGGACGTAATAAGCCAGAGGCCGATAATATCAAAAATTTTAACCGTACCTATGTTGGCGGAGGTTATACCGAAACCCAATGGAGCATGCGTTATGCCATTATCAAACGGGCTAACGATATTATTATTAATGTGCCGGCCATAGCAATGGATGAAACCTTGAAAAAACAGATTATTGGCGATGCTTATTTTAACGCCGGACTGGTTTACTTCCAGTTGGCTGCCAATTACGGTAACGATAAAGCCGGAGTACCGATTGTAACGCCAGAAAGTGATCCTTCTCAGCCTATTGCCCGTGCAAAAAATGTAAACGAAAACTACGATTATATCATTTCACTTTTATTGAAAGCAGCAGATAACCTTCCCCTGTTTTCGGCAATGAAACCAGCAGATTACGGTAAAGCACATAAAACGGCTGCCTGGGCATACCTATCTAAAGTGTACCTATACAAAAAAGATTATGCCAATGCCGCTAAATATGCTGATATGGTCATCACTTCAGGGCAGCACGATTTAGTAAATACAGGTTTTGCAGATGTATTTAAAGCAGCCAACAACTGGTCAAAAGAATACATTTGGTCGGTGGTGTGTACGCCAAGCGGTGGCGGAACAGGCTGGGGCAGCAAGCTCCCAGGCGTAATGTTAACCAATAAAGCCTGGGGAATTTACAATGGTTGGGGTTATTATTTACCCACTAAAGAACTTTACGATTCTTACGAAACTGGCGATCAGCGCCGTGAAGCCACCATTTTAAAACCAGGCGATAAATTTATGTTTTTTGGTGCTGAACGTAGTTTTACAAAAGATGCAGGAGCGACTTCAAATTACCAGTTTAAAAAGTATATGGAGCCGTTTTCATATGCTAATCCTATTCCAACACACGTTAATCCGAATGGAGATAATGGCACAACAGATTTAAATGTGCCTTTAATGCGTTATGCTGAGGTATTGCTGATTAAAGCTGAAGCTGCAATTAACCTGAGCGGTGCAGGGGCAGGCGATACCGAACTGAACAAAATCAGGCTACGCGCAGGTTTGGGGACTAAGACAGGAATGACTATCGACGACCTTAAACGCGAACGCCGTAACGAACTTGCAGGCGAATGGGCCGACCGTCACCGCGATTTGGTAAGATGGGGTGATGCTCAGGTAACTTATGCCAAACCATTACACGATTTTGATGGGAGCGTAATTTGGCCTGCAAGAACTTTCAATCCACAGGTACATGATGTTTGGGCCGTACCACAGAGAGAAATTGATAACAGTGCAGGTGTAATTAAACAAAGTCCAGGATGGTAAAATCGAATAAACTGATCCTCTTTTTATTATTGGGTTTAGGGGCACATTCAGTTTCTGCTCAGCAGAAACTGAATGCCGCTAATGGACACAGCCATAATGATTATAAGCAGCAGATTCCTTTGTTAGAGGCTTATTATGCTGGTATGGGATCTATAGAGGCAGATGTTTTTTACCGTAACGGAGAATTGTTTGTTGCCCACGATAGCAGCGAAATCGCCTCAGGCAAAACATTGAAAAAATTATATATCGATCCATTGGTGGCATTTTTTAAAGATCATGCCAACCATCCTTATCCTGATCCGAAACAAAAACTTCAGCTGGTTATCGATATAAAGGAGGATTATGAACACGTAATCCCGAAATTATTGGACGATTTAAAAGGTAATGAATCTGTTTTTAATCAACAGATCAATCCTTCAGCCATTAAAATTGTAATGAGCGGGGCTGTTCCGCCTGCCAAAAAGTTTAAGAATTATCCGTCACTCATCAGTTTCGATGGCCGTCCCGCAAATCAATACACAAGTGATCAGTTAGAGCACATTGGGATGATTAGTGATGATATTTCTCATTATTCGGTATGGAATGGAAAAGGTACCCCAACACCAACCGATTTAGAAAAAATGAAAGCGGTAATTGTCAAAGTACATGCACTGGGTAAACCTTTCCGCTTTTGGGCAACTAAAGATAGTCCGAACAGCTGGAAAGAACTGGAACATATGGGGGTTGATTGGATCGGAACGGATCATCCTGCATTGCTAAAAGATTTTTATCAGAACAGGGCTAAGCTCGAATATAGCAGTTCGAAAGCTTATAAGCCTTATCAGCCAACTTACAAAAGCGATGGATTAAAAAGAAGAGCCAAAAATGTAATTCTTTTAATAGGGGACGGAATGGGACTGGCACAGATTCAGGCAGGCTTGAGTGCGAATTTTGGTCAATCCAACATCATCACGATTAAACATCTTGGCCTTTCGCGTACTGAAGCTTCCAATTCAGATTTTACTGATTCTGCAGCAGGTGCAACGGCTATGGCTACAGGACATAAAACCAATAACCGCTATATCAGCGTCGATTCTACAGGTAAATCACTTCAGTCTATACCTGATATTTTGGCCCCTTATGGTCTTACAAGCGGGATCATTAGCAGTGGTGATATTACCGATGCTACTCCTGCAGCATTTTATGCTCATCAGCTTGAACGATCTATGACGAAGGAAATTGCAGCCGATTTCCAGAACGGTCATGTTGATATTCTGGTTGGTTCCAAACGCAAAAGTTTTACCGAAAATCCAGATCAAAAATTGATAGATAAAATATCGGCCAAAGGTTATACACTACAGAAAGACCTAAAAAGTTTTGTTGCCTCAAATGCAGATAAGCAAGTGGTACTTTTAGACGATTCTGCTACGCGGAAAGTATTGGATGGCCGGGGAGAAATGCTTAAGATTTCGTTCTCAAAAACGGTTGAATTGCTCTCGAAAAATAAAAAAGGATTTTTCATTATGGCAGAAGGGGCACAGATTGACCATGGAGGACACGCAAACGATTTGCCTTTTGCGGTAACCGAACAACAAGATTTCGACCGTCTGGTGGGTGAAGCCTTAAAGTTTGCCGACCAGGATGGAGAAACGTTGGTAATCGTAACAGCTGATCACGAAACCGGAGGACTGTCGCTTCTGGATGCTTCTTATAGAAAAGGAACCGTTCGTGGCAATTTCAGTACAGATGATCATACCAATATCATGGTGCCTGTATTTGCTTACGGTCCTGGTTCGGATGCCTTTATAGGGGTATATCCTAATCATCAGATTTTTTATAAAATCATCGAAGCTTATCGATTAAAGAAAAATTAATGAATCAAGAACTTAAATAAACAACCCCTATGGCGGTGTCTGTATATCACAGCACCGCTTTTTTCTTAACGTTAAGGCAACATGGCAATGCTAATTTTGAAACAGTAAAAAGAATGTGATGGAAAGAAGATCTGCACTAAAAAATATAGGTGGCCTGTTTTTGCTGCCAACCCTGCCAGCACTTTTATCGGCAGCTGATAAAAAGCCAGTGTTAAGAGTGGCGCACATCACTGACGTCCACCTTAAGAATCAATTCAATGCGCCCGCCAGGTTTGTTAAATGCCTGCACCATTTACAGTCGCAATCGCCTAAGATAGACCTGGTTCTAAACGGGGGAGATATTGTTTTTGATATGAACAAAGAAAACATCAATACCATTAACGGTCAATGGAAACTGGTAAACGAGACGATGAAGAACGAATGTAACCTTCCTGTGCATTATTGTTTGGGCAATCACGATATCTGGTGGAATGAAAACACCAAGGGCGAGGTTTTTTACGGGAAGAAATATGCCATGGATAAATTGCAGCTGGTTAAGCCTTATTATAGTTTAGTGCAGAACGGATGGAAGATTATTGTGCTGGATAGTACCCATCTGGATATCGACAATACCTGGTATATTGGAAAATTGGGCGATGAGCAGTTAACATGGTTAAAAAACGAACTCGAAACTACCAGTTCTACAATGCCTGTAATGGTAATGTCGCATATTCCAATCCTTACCGCGCTTTTAATGATAGAAGATGATATTGTAAACAAATGGACCATGCTGGGTGGCGATATGCATACCGATACGGCTAAAATCATCAATCTTTTTTACCAGCACCCTAATGTAAAACTTTGCTTAAGTGGCCACCTGCATATGCGCGATAAAGTGGTGTACAACGGTGTTACCTACCTCTGTAACGGTGCTGTATCGGGTGCATGGTGGGAGGGCAGCAGGAGAGAAACCGCCCCAGGCTATGGACTGGTCGATTTACATGCCGATGGCAGTTTTGAAGAAAAATACGTTAATTATTGATGATGTAAATTTTCGAGTTTCGTCATCCCCGTGCAGACGGGATCTTAATACAATAGTGCCTGGTCAATGGCATTACGATTACTCATCAGTTTTCCTTTTATTCAGAGGCATTCATGAGCACTCCGTGGTTCCTAATCAAGTTGGGGATGACGCCAGCATTTGAATTTATCAACAAGCTTAATGTCCTTAACTTCTTAATGGTCGAAAGCAATTAAAATAACAGTTGCTTTTTAAGATTGCATAACCTTGTGGGAGAACTATTCTTGTTATTCCCTTAACACAGGCTTCATATCTGTATGCTTGCTTTGTTCTAAAAATATTCCTAATTAAATGAAGAAAGAATTACTCACTCTAATAGTAGCCATATCTATCGGTATGGTAGCGTGTAAGAAAAGCCATGAAGAAAGCCCTTTAGAATTTAGCTATCCTGCTGTTGCAGAAGTTTCTGATCCTTCGGTACTTTTCACAACTGCTGCTGGTATAAAAGTGTACAACGGAGGTTTTGGATCAGCTGTTGCCGCCGATCCCAACTCGCCGGATGTTTTTTATATGCTAACCGATAGGGGTTCGAACGTTGCCGGGCAGCTCGCAAACTCAATCATCATCGGAAAACCTGATTTTGATCCACAGATTGGGAAATTCAGGCTGAAAGAAGGGAAATTAGTACTCGAACAAACCATCGAACTTAAAAATGCATCCGGTAATAAATTAAACGGACTTCCAAATCCTGCAGGAATGGGGGCTTCTGGTGAAACTGCTTACGACCTAAATGGACAGGTGATTGTGCCAAGTGCCGATGGAATCGACTCAGAAGGCTTGGTAAGGGCAGCTGACGGATCATTTTGGATCAGCGATGAATACGGTCCACATATTGCACACTTCGATGCAACTGGTAAAACAATTGAACGCATTAATCCATTCGGAACTGGAACCGGTGGACGTACTATTCCGGCTGTATTTGCCAATAGAAGAGCAAACCGTGGCATGGAAGGTTTGGCCATTACTCCAGATGGAAAAACGCTGGTGGGCATGATGCAGTCGCCAATGTACAATCCGTCTAAAGCTGCGGTTGCCAATTCGGTAATATTAAGAATTTTGACTTTTGATATCGCAAGCGGAGCAACCAAGCAATATGCTTACCTGATGGATAACACCTCTTTAACAGGTGTGAGCGATATTGTTGCCGTTAACAGCACTACTTTCCTAACCATCGAGCGTGACGGATTGTATGGAGGTGCAGCAAGCAACCCGGCAACATTTAAAAAAGTTTTTAAAATAGACCTGAGTGGTGCTACCGATATTTCTGATTCCGGCAATGGTGCAACAGGAAAACTTTATGGCGGTAAAACCGTGGAAGAGCTGAACAATGCAGCAGGTTTAAACACAGCCGGAATTACCTCGGTAAGCAAAACCATTGTTTTAGACCTGTTGAAGGATCTACCTTCCGTTTATCCGCATGATAAAGCAGAAGGTTTAGCCTTGCTGCCTGGCAACATCCTCGTAATTTCTAACGATGATGATTTTGGTGTGGTGGATAACGGAGCAAGTGGCTTTGCACAAAAAATATTGCCTTTAACAAATTCGGTCGATAGAAACCGTTTATACTTTGTTAAAATTAAACTTTAAAGCAATTAGCCATGTGTCAATTAACTCATGGCTAATTTATACCATGAAATAACGTGCAAGTTGATATACTGTCTCATTAGTATGCCCATTACTACCGTACTTTTACCCTTTTTTTGCATGGCTATAGGAATTGAGGTTTACATTGTTAAGCTTTGTACAGCCTATCTTAATTTGCCTATGTATTACAGTTGTGCAATTGTTGATGATGAACAGCACGCGATTGATGTACTCCAGGATTATATTGAAGATATCCGTTTTTTAAAACTGTTTAGCGCCTTTAATAATCCATTTGATGCCTTAAAAACAATTAGTGCCGGCGATAAAATCGATTTTCTTTTTTTAGATATAGATATGGATGGAATGAAAGGAACTGAACTATCCCAGCATCTCCGCTCGAAAGCCAGGTTTGTGATCTACGCATCTGCCCACCTCGAAAATGAGGTAAGAAAAATAGATTCTAGCTTTGAATGTTATCTTGGCAAACCGATCTCAATGAAACGTTTTGCTGGTACCATTAATAAACTGATACGACTTAATAATCTGCCGATAAAAAATGAAAATAGCTTATGATCGAACTTAATTACCTTTTTGAACAGGAATTTTTAGAAGATGTATCCTATCAGCTAATACAGTCAAGCATGGAAGACCCATGGTTGGTGCTGTCTGGATGTAAAGTGCTGGGGATTATTGATGAAGTTGAAGGGGACTGGAGCCAGATTATAGGTGGAGATATTCCACCAAAAGCAATTGAGGGGATGGGGGATTTGATTAACATGCAACAGTTTCGCTGGTTGCCGAATCTGATTAAAAAACAGTGGCCAAAGTATGTGCTTGATGTGGTTGTAGAAAATGTAGACCGTTACGAAATAATCTGCCATAAAGAGGCTTGTCCCAAACGTTTTAAACAACGTTTTACATTGGGTATCCATGCGCTGGCACAGCGAGAATCTGCGCTTGTTTTTAAAGTACGGTGCTTGGGGAAATCAGATTGTTATGAGGTGCTTAAAGCGCCTGCAATTGATCGGTACGTTTAATATTTGTCCTGATATTTTTAAAGGTAAACACAGGTGCTAACGCAATCGGAATCTGCTGCATTTTCAAATTCATATTAATTCTTGTTTGTTTTAAGCGCTGATGTCAATGTAATATTTAAATTTGGCCCTACAAACTCTTCCTCAACATGACCTTTGTAGAAAAACTGCAGGCCTTACGCCAGTTAATGGCTGCTCAAAAAATAGA
The DNA here is from genome assembly GCF_918698255.1 of Pedobacter sp. Bi27. Classification (NCBI taxonomy): domain Bacteria; kingdom Pseudomonadati; phylum Bacteroidota; class Sphingobacteriia; order Sphingobacteriales; family Sphingobacteriaceae; genus Pedobacter; species Pedobacter sp. Bi27. The sequence goes on along the minus strand of NZ_CAKKMW010000001.1, from coordinate 49,191 downwards.
TGCTTATATTATTACCTCGGCAGATCCTCACATCAGTGAATATTTACCAGCACATTATAAAGCTATTCCTTTTGCTTGTGGATTCACAGGGTCGGCCGGCACGCTGGTCATCACTCAGGATTTTGCTGGTCTGTGGACTGATTCGCGATATTTTACGCAGGCAGAAACACAATTAAACAATACAGGTTACGAATTGGTAAAGTTGAAAGTGCCACATACGCCCGAATACATCGATTGGTTGTGCCAGGTTTTGCCAAAGGGTGCAAAAGTAGGTTTTAACCATCAGCTTATTACTGTAGGTTTAGCGTTCGAGATGCAGAACAGTTTCACCCAGAGTGAAATAGAAATAACCGACGTCGATTTTATCAGCTCGATTTGGCACGATAGAGTAGGGTTGCCAGAAGAAAATGCCTTTTTAATAGGCGAGGAAGCTGCGGGTCTTACCATTTCGGCTAAAATAAACGAGGTAAAAGCTGCTTTAAAAATAAATGGAGCAGATTATCATTTTATTTCATCGCTTGATGACATTGCCTGGCTTTTTAACCTAAGGGGAAAAGATGTAGATTATAATCCTGTAACCTTAAGTTTTGCTTTAATTACTCCTGCAGCGGTAAAACTTTTTATCGACGGACAAAAATTGTCGCAAACAGATATTGATACTTTAAATCAACAAGGCGTAACTTTGCATCCCTATGCTGAGGTGGCTGATGCATTAAAAAATCTGCCAAAAAACGCGCAGATTTTTATCGATCCTAAACGTACTTGTTTTGGCTTGTATCAGTGCTTGCCTTCAAGTGCCAAAATCGTTTCAGGCATTAATCCAAGCACACATCTAAAAAGTTTAAAGAATAATACTGAGATTAACCACATCCGTAAGGCAATGCTAAATGATGGGGTGGCTTTAACCAGGTTCTTTAAATGGATGGAAGATCATTTAGGAAAAGAAAAAATTACAGAATGGTCTGCAGCAGAGCAATTGGCCGGGTTTAGGGCCGAACAAACATCTTTCGTAGGTTTAAGTTTTAATACCATAGCTGGTTACAATGCCAACGGCGCTTTGCCGCATTACAGTGTAACAGCAGAAAGCAATCAGGAGATTTTAGCCGATGGTTTGTTTCTTGTCGATTCAGGAGGCCAGTATTTGTATGGTACAACTGATATTACCAGGGTAATGCCTATCGGTAATTGCTCATCAACCCAGGCCGATGATTATACCTTGGTGCTAAAAGGCCTGATTGAAGGTTCTAAACTGATTTTTCCAGAAGGTACCAAAGGTTATCAAATCGATTCCATCTGTAGAAAACCACTCTGGGAACATGCCATAAATTTTGGTCATGGAACGGGGCACGGTATTGGCTTTTTTCTAAATGTACACGAAGGACCTCAGAGTATTAGTCCAGCCAACGTAGATGTTGCCTTTAATCCAGGAATGGTAACCTCCATCGAACCTGGGATTTATCGTCCTGAAAAACATGGTGTACGTATCGAAAACCTTGTTTTATGTATCCCTAATGGAAAGAGTGAATTTGGCGATTTTCTCACCTTCGAAACCTTAACCTTATGTTTTATCGATACCGCGATTATCAATAAAACACTTTTGGCAGCAGATCAGATTGAGTGGTTAAATCAATATAATCAAATGGTGTTTGAGAAGCTTCAGCCCCTTTTATCTGATGAGGAAGCTGAATGGTTGAAAGTGAAATGTCAGCCGATTTAATTATTGCCATCCGGAGCTATAATTTATTTCATAAAATAATATAAGTGACAGGTACGTTTTAAGTAGTTAGTATTCTCGAGGCATCGTCATTTCGACCGTAGTGGAGAAATCTTTTAAATTTCATTTAAGTAATTTGGTCCAAAGATCTCTCCATTTCGCTGCGCTACAGTCGAGATGACGACTCTTCTATTGGTATCTGTCAATGATAGCTTAGTCGAATTATTTGTCATCGAGAGAAGAATCGAGGGATAGGAAAGCAATTCCTGCATTTCAATCCACGTCAGTCGCGCTTTCCGCTATAGCCCTCATTTCATTCGGGGCTGCCGCTGCAATCGCGTTTAGATACCTAATGTAGTGCTAATGGGTTACGTTTCCCCTCATGTGTTATTAATCTGCATGCTTTGCCTTATCTGTGGGAACCTATTTTTTTCATCGTGCTTCCTGTCTATTCACCATCAATCCCGCCATCCACTTACCGCCTTACGCCAACTTCCAGTAAATACACCAATTCTTTACCGATTTTGCGCTATTTTTAAGTTCGATGCCTGCTTTATCTTTTAAATTTTAATTTTGATTTAACTACATTCCTAAATTCCCTTTATTATCATGATTATCGAACTAAAAAAGAAGAGAAGCTTATCCATAATAACTTTTAAAGCAATATTTTGCTGTGTTTTATCTTTTCTAAATATTGAGGTAGTTCTGGCCCAATCGCCTTGGATTGCTTTAGGCAAAAAGCCATCTACGCTGGGCCTGGAAAAAGGATTTTCGACTTACAATGCCGGAGCATTCAATCTAAAGCTTGTCAAGTCATCGCAAACGGTAGCGGGCCTACAGCCTAAAATGGTTAAAGATTTCGATTTTGTACCCAGCGACAGTTTAAAAGTGCGTAGTTCAGATGGTTTATATCACTTGGGCGATATCAACTTAAAGTTACGCTACATTGGCGAAGAAGCCTGGAAAAGCTACAGCACAGCCGCAAAACGAAGCCCGGTGAAAAGTATTGCTATGGGTAAAAATGTACTCGCTGCTGCCGATCTTGCTGCAACACTTCCGGCTGATATCCCGCTGCAGGTTAAACGGATGTGGGAAATGTTTAACGGAAAGCTTGTGCTCCGCTTCGAACTGAAAAACAAGACCAATAAAAACGTAGAAATCGGGGCCCTGGGTATCCCGATGATTTTCGATAATATTCTCGAAGGCAGAACATTGGAGCAAACCCATGCAAAAAATGTTTTTTACGATCCTTATATCGGTAAAGATGCCGGTTATCTGCAAGTTACCAGGCTAAGTGGTCATGCACCTTCCTTGCTCGTTGCGCCATTGGGACATACGCCATTTGAGGCTTATAACCCGCTTAATGATGACCGGACGCCAAGAGGGATAGCTTTTGAAGGTTTTTATGAATGGATGGTTTACAGTAAAGCCTATGCAGAAAACGAATGGAAAAATGCCGAGCAGTGGAACACACCGACTTCAACCTCTTTAAAACCTGGCGAAAGCCGAAGTTATGCCCTTCAGTTTATCCTTTCTGGAGCAGCAAAAGATATCGAAAGCAAACTGATCGAAAATAAACGACCAGTAGCGATCTCGGTTCCAGGTTATGTACTGCCTAAAGATGTGGAAGGGAAATTATTTATTAACTACCCTAAAAAGATTAAAGCTATTCAGGTTCAACCCGAAAATGCCTTAAAGGTAAGTGCATTAGGTTCGACCAAAAATGGTTGGAAAAGTTATACTGTAAAGGGAAATACCTGGGGAAGAGCAAGATTGTCTATCACCTATGAAGATGGCTTGGAGCAAAGTATAAATTATAAGGTAATTGAAGCTGAAAGTGATGTAATTGCCAGTTATGGTAATTTTTTAACTACCAAACAATGGTTTAACCAGGCCGATCCTATTTTTAAAAGAAGTCCTTCAGCTATTACGTACGATAATGAAAAGCAACAGCAGGTAACGCAAGACAATAGGGCGTGGATTGCAGGTTTAAGCGATGAAGGTGGTGCAGGTTCGTGGTTGGGGGCAATAATGAAGCAATTGGTGCAGCCCAAAAAAGAAGAAGTTGATAAACTGAAACAATTTGTAGATAGTGTAATGTTTGGGCGGATACAGCTTAAAAATGGTCCTCAGAAATATGGGGTAAAAAAGAGCTTGTTCTACTATGCACCAGATTCGCTCCCTAAAGATACTTATGCCGCAGATATCAATTTTAAAACATGGTCTGCATGGCCCAAAAAAGAAGCTGATAACCTGGGCCGGTCTTATAACTACCCGCATGTTGCGGCAGCCCATTGGGTAATGTATCGGTTGGCGCGTAATTATAGCGGCCTTGTGGAGGAGCAGAGCTGGAAACAACACCTTGTCGATGCCGCTGAAACCGGCATGGCTATGGTTAATATTGCCCCTTATTACGCACAGTTTGGTCAAATGGAAGGCACAGTTTTCTATCTTATCCTAAATGACCTCAAAAACGAAGGGCTAACAGATGAAGCAACAAGGTTAGAAAATGAAATGAAGAAGCGGGCCAACCACTGGCGTTCGCTACAATATCCCTTTGGTAGTGAAATGCCTTGGGACTCTACAGGTCAAGAAGAAGTTTATGTATGGTCGAACTATTTTGGCTACCAGGAAAAAGCAAATGTAACGCTTGATGCGATATTGGCCTATATGCCTGTGGTGCCGCATTGGGCCTACAATGGTAATGCCCGTCGGTACTGGGATTTTCTTTATGGAGGCAAACTTTCGCGTATCGAACGGATGATCCATCACTACGGTTCAGCGCTCAATGCCATTCCTGTATTAATGGATTACCGTAAAAATCCCGGCGATTTCTATCTTTTGCGTGCCGGTTACGGTGGGTTATTGGGCGCGATTTCCAATATCACTCAAGAAGGTTTTGCACCTGCAGCATTTCACGCTTATCCATCAACCTTAAAAAATGACGGCATTACCGGCGATTACGGATCCGGTTTTTTTGGCTATGCGGTTAATACTTCATCGTATATCTTACAGCATCCAGAATTTGGTTGGTTGGCTTTTGGTGGCAACTTGAACAAAACAGGCAATAACGTCAATGTTAAATTAACTACGGCAGCAAAATCATCGGTTTACATTGCTGCTGTAGGACTTTGGATCAGCCTTGATGCGGGTACCATTGATGAGGTAAATTATAATATTGTAAATGACGAAATTCGCTTGAAACTGAGCAAAGCAAATGAATATACATCTACTGCCTTATTGAGGTTGTTACAGCCTGCAAAAATTAATGGCGTTGGTTCTTATGCTGTAAAAGGCAATGGCGTTAAGAAAAGGGGAGGATACGAGTTTCCGCTTGCAAAAGCGCATACAACTGAAATCATTCTTCAAAGATAATATCAATTTTTCTATCGTTTCCGCCCCGTAAACTAAAATTTACGGGGCTTTTTGTTATTAATTAGTGCTGATAATCAACTATATGTATGTTTTATTCGTCTTTTACCTTAATATAAGGTATTCGTATTAATTGTATTTCAGATTATTAAACTTAAATATTCAACTTAATAGAAATGTTTTATAGATCGAAAACCATTGATTTTGTTCTATTTATAGCTACATAATTACTTTATGTTAACTAGTTTAAAATTTAGTATTTTAAAAAGATATATATATTAATAATAATATAGTCCATTTAAATTTAGTAGATCGTCCTCGTTTATAACGAGGATGCATGAGAAAGGCGATTTTATCGCCAATAAAAACGTGCTTATTTGTAAACCCAACTGACGTCTTTCTCGCGCAGGCGGGAATCTTAAAGCTTCAAATATTGCTCATTAACCTTTCTTGATGCATTAAGATTGCCAGTCAAGCTGGCAATGACGGCCAATGCTGAGGATATAGCAAAAGATCTGTCCACATTCTAGGCGCAGGCGGGAACCACAAAGTACTCAGCGGAGCTTAAGCATTACGATTCCCAATCAAGTTGGGAATGACGGAACGACTTATAAATACCCCATGCCATCTATATCTTCGCGGCTAAAAATTGTTAACGCTATCAAAAACTTTCATTAATCACTCTTCCTATGTGCAGATTTTACCTTTCTTCTTCGCTAACCTGAAATTTATTGTGATTTTTGTGCCATAACCATAGCTTATAATTTGCAGATATAAACCATATTTTATCCATTCATTTTAATTCTGATGTAATGAATATGGCTTTTTGGATATTTGCTTAACACATGAAAAATATGTTTGAAAAGAAAGTTTACCTCCAACGAAGAGCAACATTAAAATCAAAGATAAATTCGGGAATATTACTCTTTTTGGGTAATGAAGAAAGTCCGATGAATTATAAGGACAATACCTACCATTTTAGGCAGGATAGTACCTTTTTATACTATTTTGGGATAAGTGAGCCCTCATTGGGCGCTATCATCGACCTTGATGAAGATCAGGTAATCCTTTTCGGTGATGAAATGGGAATTGACGATATCGTGTGGATGGGCAGACAGAAAACACTTGAAGAAAAAAGTTTGGATGCCGGCTTGACCAAAGTTCTGCCTTTAGCGCAACTGGACACTTATCTTAAACAATACCAAGAGAAAAAGCGACAGGTTCATTTCTTACCCCCTTACCGCTCAGAGAATAAGATTAAATTGGCCAGTTGGCTTAATCTACCTGTCGATCAGCTTAAAGAAAAAGCATCTCTAAGTTTTATTAAAGCCGTTGTGGCACAACGATCGATTAAATCTGTCGAAGAAATTGAAGAATTAGACCGTGCAGCAGCAATATCGGCCGATATCCATTTAATGGTAATGCAACAGGCAAAACCCGGCATGTACGAACGCGAACTTGCAGCAAAAATTCAAGGTGCTGCATTGGCTTCGGGCGGTAATTTAGCTTATCCGGTTATTTTAACTGTTCGTGGCGAAATTTTGCATAACCATTATCATGGGAATCAGCTACAGGAAGGTCAATTGGTTTTGAACGACTCTGGTGTAGAAACAGCTTTAGGTTATGCGGGCGATCTTACGCGTACTTTTCCGGTAGGCAAAAAGTTTAGTGCCGAGCAAAAAGATGTGTATGATATTGTACTGAATGCTTACACGCATGGCAAAAATATGTTGGCGCCGGGTGTAAAATATTTAGATGTGCATCTGGCCTCGTGTAAGATGCTGACACGGGGTTTAAAAGATATTGGTCTGATGAAGGGTAATGTAGACGATGCGGTGCAAGCCGGTGCGCATGCCATGTTTTTTCAATGCGGAACAGGCCATATGATGGGCTTAGATGTGCACGATATGGAAGATTTAGGCGAGCAATATGTAGGTTATACAGATGAACTGACTAAAAACACCACCCAGTTCGGGTTGAAATCGTTAAGGCTAGGCAAAGCACTCGAAGCAGGATATGTGTTAACGGTAGAACCAGGTGTTTATATTATTCCCGAATTAATAGACCGTTGGAAAGCCACCAACCAGTTTGCCGAATTTATTAATTACGATAAATTGGAGCAGTTCAGAAACTTTAGCGGCATTAGGGTTGAAGACGATTTTCTGGTTACCGAAAACGGAAGCCGGATGTTGGGTAAACATTTGGCCTTAACCACAGATGAAATAGAAGCGATTAGAAGTGAAGCTTATTAGCAAGGACGGTTATTTGGAATAATTTCTGTTTTTTTTGGAGCACAGGGCTTTTCGGTTTTTTTAAAGGATAGTCCTGCCATCCGCTTTATCCCGATGAAAAAATCGGGATGCCCGCTTCTGTCAGGGCTAGAAAACTAGGATAGAAGCACAGAACCACGGTTAAATAAACCTGATAGAACGGATGCTCCCGATCCTTTATCAGAGCAGGAGGGATAGCAGGGCTGCCATAACCGATGAAAAACTGAAACTGCTTTTCAAATTAATAATACGCCATTTCAATATGATAACCATTAAAAGATGAGAAAATTAACACTTGTAACCTTAACAATAATTTTAGTATTATTCAGTACCATACTTTTTGCGCAGTCGCCAAAGGTTTACACGCTGGCCGATACCTTAAGGGGGAGCTTAAATGCCGAACGTACCTGGTGGGATGTGCAGCGTTACGAACTTTCTGTTAAACCTGATTATAATGATAAAAGTATAAGCGGCTCGAATAAAATCGTATACAAAGTAGTGCAAAATAATAATGGTAGTACCCGCATGCAGATCGATTTGCAGGAACCATTAATTATTGATAGTGTGCTGTACAACGGAAGTTCGAAGGTGAAATTCGAACATGTTGGCAGTGTTTGGTATGTGCATGTTCCGGCGCAAAAGTTATCTGTACTGAATAATGTTCATATTTTTTACCATGGAAAGGTTCACCAGGCCAAAAGAGCACCCTGGGATGGCGGTTTTATCTTCACCACCGATTCGCTTTCGCGCCCATGGATGACGGTGGCCTGTCAGGGCTTAGGCGCTTCAGTCTGGTATCCGAATAAAGATCATCAAAGCGACGAACCTAATCTGGGCGCTTCTTTAACAATGACGGTTCCTGATACCTTGGTAGCAGTAGGGAATGGGCGACTGGTATTCAAGAAGGATAATCACGATGGTACCGTGACTTGTCAGTACAATGTTAAAAATCCGATCAGTAATTATTGCATCATTCCTTACATAGGCAAGTATGTGAATTTTAAGGAGAAATATGCAGGCGAAAAAGGTGCATTAGATGTGAATTATTGGGTGCTTGATTACAATTATCCAAAGGCGAAAACTTATATGCCCGACCAGGTGCATAAAATGATGAAAAGTCTGGAGCATTGGTTTGGACCATATCCTTTTTATGAAGATGGTTATCAACTTATCGATGCTTCGCACACCGGGATGGAGCATCAATCGGCAGTATCTTATGGCAATGGTTATAAGTTTGGCTATAGAGGAAGAGACATGTCGGGCGATGGCTGGGGCTTAAAATGGGATTTCATCATTATCCACGAAAGCGGGCACGAATGGTTCGGCAATAACATTACCACCAACGATCTGGCAGATATGTGGGTGCACGAAGGTTTTACAAATTATAGCGAAACCCTTTTTGTAGATTACATTTTTGGCAATAAAGCCGGTAACGAATACAATTTTGGGATCAGAAAAGGCATCCGGAATGATAGCCCCATTATTCCCCCTTATGGTGTAAATGCGCAGGGCAGTGGCGATATGTATCCAAAAGGAGGGAACATGTTGCACGCCATTAGACACAGTTTAAATAACGACGAGCTTTTTAGATCGATATTGCGTGGGCTCAACCAAACCTTTTACCATAAAACAGTAACTACCGCTCAGATCGAAAATTATGTTTCTAAAAAGGCGGGTTACAATTTTTCAAAAGTTTTTGATCAGTACCTGCGTACCGTGCAAGTTCCTAAATTCGAATATTACCTTAAAGGTGGTAAAGCTTTTTACCGTTATAGCAATTGTGTTAAAGGTTTCAATCTGCCTTTAAGCCTGAAAAAAGAAGGTGTTAAAACGCTTAAAATTATTCCATCGCAAAGCTGGCAACAGGTTGCATTGGCTAAAGGTCAGGATGCGCTTTTTACAAAATCGGGTATCGAATTTATGTACTACCTAGAGGTGAAAAACACAAAATAATTCATTGGAAGTGCTGTTGGATGTTATCATCCGACAGATTTTATTAAAAGGTATTCTTTTTCGTAAGGATGCCTTTTTTGTTATATCTCATTATAGTGCTGTTGGATGTTACCATCCGACAGATTTTATTAAAGGTATTCTTTTTCGTAAGGATACTTTTTTTTGTTATATCTCATTTCTCCTACAAGAGCCTCAGCTTTTCCAAATCAACTGTGTCTGCTTTAAATGGCGCATTTATGACCAATATTGGTTAAAATCCAACAATATTCCCGTAAGCGGATATGCTAACTTTGAGCATCATTTAAATGGGTTTGTTGCTAAATAAACTAGCTGAGTGATGTTTTGGTCAATTAAAACTAAATTTTTGGTTTTAAAAGCAGGCCTTGTTTTCTTGTATATAATTATTAAAAACATAAATTACAATGAGTATTAAATGGACTGGGGTTTTCCCTGCTGTAACAACAAAATTTACGGCAAATGATGAGTTAGATTTTCCGGCTTTCGATTTAAATATCGAAGCGCAGTTAGAAGCAGGTGCTGAAGGGATTATTTTAGGTGGGTCGCTTGGCGAAGCCAGTGTATTAACCGATGAAGAAAAGTTCGGCCTGTTATCGCATACCTTAACTGTTGTAAATGGCCGAGTGCCGGTTTTATTGAACATTGCAGAGTCAACTACCAAAAAAGCAATCGAAGTAGCTAAAAAAGCAGAATCGCTTGGCGCACAAGGTTTAATGTTGTTGCCTCCAATGCGTTATAATGCTGCTCCAGATGAAACTTTAGCATTTTTTGGTGCCATTGCTGAAAGCACAAGTCTGCCGATCATGATTTATAACAATCCTGTTGATTATAAAATCGAAGTAACTTTAGATATGTTTGAGGTTTTAACAAAATATGATAACATCCAGGCGATCAAAGAATCAACGAGAGATGTATCGAACATAACCCGATTAATCAACCGCTTTGGCGACCGCTTCAAAATTTTTACGGGTGTAGATCCATTGGCGATGGAAAGTATCGTGATGGGTGCTCATGGATGGGTTGCAGGTTTAGTAGATGCTTTCCCAAGAGAAACAGTTGCCATTTTCAGACTGATTAAAGAAAACCGCATTGCTGAGGCGCTAACCATTTACCGTTGGTTTTTACCTGTACTTGAGCTGGATATTCATGCAAAATTGGTACAGTACATTAAATTGGCTGAGGTAGCAACCGGATTAGGAACAGAAGCTGTTCGTGCACCCCGTTTACCAATAAGTGGCGCAGAGAGAGAAAAAGTATTGAAAATTATTAATGATGCATTAGCTGTTCGTCCGGAACTACCTGAAGGTAGCTGGGGAAAATAGTTTAAAAACCAAATATGAACGGAAAAAATATTGTAGCCAGCACTTATGTAGAAGTTAATGAAAGAAGCCTTAAAGCTGTTAATCCCGCAACGGGATTAACGCTTGACGGTGAATTTTTTAAAGCGAACGATAGCCTTGTTAATGATGCCTTAACATCGGCAACATCGGCTTTCCAAAGCTATAGAAACCTAAATAAAGATCTTAAAGCCGCTTTTTTAAATGCCATTGCCGATGAAATCGCTAATCTTGGCGGGGAGTTGGTAGAAAGGGCTTCGGCAGAAAGCGGTTTGCCTTTAGGTCGTTTACAGGGCGAATTGGGCAGAACCACAGGCCAGTTAAGGTTATTTGCCAATCTGGTTTCCGAAGGCTCTTGGGTTGATGCAATTATTGATACTGCACTGCCTGAAAGACAACCTTTACCACGGCCTGATATTAGACGAATGCTGATTCCAATCGGGCCGGTAGTAGTTTTTGGTGCAAGTAATTTTCCACTTGCTTTTTCAGTTGCAGGTGGCGATACAGCGTCAGCACTAGCTTCTGGTTGCCCGGTAGTAGTTAAAGCACATCCCGCACATTACGGAACCAGTGCAATGGTAGGCGGTGCCATTATCAAAGCTGCCGAAAAAACGGGAATGCCTAAAGGTGTTTTCTCTTTGTTGTATGATGATGGTTATACCATTGGAGCTGGCTTGGTTCAGCATCCATTAACAAAAGCAGTGACATTTACAGGTTCGTTTAAAGGAGGAATGGCCTTGATTAATCTTGCGCAACAGCGCGAACAGCCTATTCCGGTTTTTGCCGAAATGGGAAGCATTAATCCGGTAATCTTTCTTCCCAAGGCAATAGAAAATCAGGCAGAAGAACTGGCTAAAAAATATGCTGCATCAATTACTTTGGGGGCTGGTCAGTTTTGTACCAACCCAGGTTTATTGTTAGCGGTTCAATCGCCGGCACTCGAAAATTTTAAAGCCGTTTTAAAAGAGGCAATTTCAACTATTCCATCTGCAACTATGCTTACCGAAGGTATTGCCAATAATTATGGTAAACTTTCTGTTGAGGTAGTAAATGAAGGTGGCGTTGCGCTTTTATCGGCATCAACAGTAAAAAATAGTGAGCTTCAAAATCAATCAGAGGCGAAAGTTGCTCAGGTAAGCGCTGCTGATTTTATTAAAAATTCAAAACTTCGCGAAGAAATTTTCGGCCCATATTCGTTGCTGGTTGTTGCTCAGGATATTGCTGAACTTGAAAAAGCCATTGATATTCTCGAAGGACAACTTACCGTAACCCTAATGGCCGAAAAACAGGAGCTTCAGCATTATCAAACTTTGGTAAATAAGCTGACTGATAAAACCGGAAGGATTATTTTAAATGGTGTGCCTACAGGCGTAGAAGTTTGTGCCGCTATGCAACATGGTGGACCATTTCCTGCTACTAACGATAGCCGTTTTACTTCAGTTGGTTCAACAGCAATCAACCGTTTTGCAAGGCCATTGGCTTATCAGGATTGGGAACAGGAATTGTTGCCCGATGAATTGAAAGACGGAAACCCTTTGGGTATTTTCAGAACGGTTAACCAGATATTAACGAAATCTCATGAGTAAAACTTTTTTTTGTGTAGATGCACATACTTGCGGAAATCCGGTTAGGTTAGTTGCAGGCGGCGGCCCTCAGCTTATTGGCTCAAATATGAGCGAAAAGCGTCAGCATTTTTTGAAAGAATTCGATTGGATCAGAACAGGTTTAATGTTCGAACCACGCGGTCATGATATGATGTCGGGCAGTATTCTTTATCCACCTCACGATCCAGCCAATGATGTAGCTGTGCTTTTTATCGAAACCAGTGGCTGCCTTCCAATGTGCGGCCATGGTACTATCGGTACCATTACCATTGCTATTGAGGAAGGATTGATTCAGCCCAAAATACCTGGGGTGATCAGAATGGAAGCCCCGGCCGGATTAGTTTTGATTGAATATAAGCAGGAAGGTAAAAAGGTTAAATCGGTTAAGCTGAAAAACGTAGCTTCTTATTTGGCTGCAGAAAATTTAGAAGTAGAATGCCCGGATTTAGGTACGCTTACTTTTGATGTAGCTTATGGCGGTAACTTTTATGCCATTGTAGACCCACAGGGAAATTTTCCGGGACTGGAAAACTACACCGCTTCGCAACTGATTACCTGGAGCCAGACCATTAGAAAACGCATCAACGAACAATATACTTTTGTACATCCTTTAGATCCGACGATAAATGGCTGTAGCCATGTGTTGTGGACCGGTAAAACAATCGACCCTACATCAACCGCCAGGAATGCAGTTTTTTATGGTGATAAAGCCATCGACCGTTCGCCATGTGGAACAGGCACTTCGGCCCGTTTGGCACAATGGTTTGCTAAAGGAAAACTAAAACAAGGAGAAGATTTTATCCACGAAAGTTTTATCGGCAGCAAGTTTATAGGAAGAGTAGAAGAAGTTGTAGACCTGAACGGAATTAAAGCCATTATACCAAGTGTAGAGGGTTGGGCAAAAATTTATGGCTACAATACCATTAAAATAGATGCCGAAGATGATCCATATGCACATGGATTTCAGGTGATTTAGTGAGTTTTAAAAGAATATCAGCAGTATAAATTAAAAGAATGTCGAAAGTATTAATTATAGGTGGTGGAATAGTAGGTTTAACTTCAGCGTATTATCTGCAGAAAAAAGGCTACGAAGTTACAGTTTTAGATAAAGGAGATATTACCGACAACTGCTCTTTTGGTAATGCAGGGATGATTGTACCAAGCCATTTTGTACCCTTGGCTGCACCGGGTATGATAAAGCAAGGTATCCGTTGGATGTTTGACAGCAAAAGTCCGTTTTATGTTCGCCCGTCTTTAAATGGTAACCTCATTAACTGGGGTTTGAAATTTATGAAACATGCCACGGCAAAACATGTGAGCCAATCGGCAGCTCCTTTACGCGATTTATCGCTACTGAGCAAAAAACTATATGAAGGCTTGGCAAAAGAGCCTGATTTCGATTTCGAATTAACCAATAATGGTATTCTGGCATTTTATAAAACAGAAAAAGCAGGAGAAGAAGAAGCGCATTTAGCTGCAAGGGCAATTGAACTGGGTTTGGATATGGCTGTATTAACAGCCGACGAATGCCGCGCATTACAACCCGATTTAAAATTAGATGTTTTGGGCGCAGTACATTATCGTTGCGATGCACACCTTTACCCAACAAAGTTGATGAATGCTTTGCTTCAATATTTATTAAACAATGGTGTTAAGATAGAACGTGGCAGAGCGGTTGATAATATTGAAACGGCAGGTAATCGCATTATGAAGGTTTTTACGGGCAATACTGCCTGGGAAGCCGATCAGTACGTTTTGGCAACTGGTTCATGGTCGCCTGCTGTGGCTAAAATGGCCGATGTTAAAATATCTTTAATGCCAGGTAAAGGTTATTCTTTTATGGAACCAGAACCTCAGCAACGGCTAACTATTCCGGCATTGCTATGTGAAGCCAGAGTGGCCATAACACCAATGAACGGACAGATTAGGTATGGCGGTACAATGGAGTTAGATAAAATTAATACCCGCATTAATATGCAAAGGGTTAAAGGGATAGTGGAATCGGTTCCAGCATATTTTCCAGATTTAAACCCCGCACTTCCGGCAGAAAAAGATATCTGGTATGGTTTCCGTCCGTCATCACCTGATGGTTTGCCTTACATTGGCAGAAGCGAAAAAAGAGAAAATCTTATTATCGCTACCGGCCACGGTATGATGGGGTTAAGTTTAGGCCCCGCAACCGGTTTGTTGGTTAGCCAGATTGCTTCGGGCATGGCTACTGATCTAAAAATGGAGCCATTTGCAGTAGTTAGATAATATACTAAGGATCCAGTTATTCGAGGAATGTCATCATTGTGAAGCCAATTTTGATTAGACGAAGCAATCTTTACCTATGGTAGGAAAGATTGCTTCGCCGTTTCCTCCTCGCATCTGATAGCTATCGGATGACGCTCGATTTTACACATCCATTACTGGTAAATGATTTGGAACGTAATCCAACAAGCTTTAATGGCTAAGAGGTTGTATCATAAAATGTAATTTACTTCGAATTTGTCACGTTGTCCAAAGGACTCCTACGGAGAGCCTGTCGAAACGCCTTGCAAGACATTTAAAACGGGTGCTTCGACAAGCTACCATTAACTTTGTTTTGCAAGTAATTATTAATCAGCATTTTAACAAATTTGGCGTTCCCATCCAGCTAGGCCATAGTATGGTATCCACGTTCTACTTAAATCCGGCCTAACAAATTTTTCGGGCTGTACTGCCCAGGCCTGCCTGCTGGCTTCGAAAGAAAAATTTTCAGCCGGCAGTTTTTGTTTCTTTTTGATGTCAAAAAGAAAGAGCCCTTCGGCGGCGGCGAGCCGAGGCAAGAATGAGCCTCTGGGCGAAAAAAGGATATGCGTCATTCATATTGATTTTTATCCAATAAATTATTCCTCAGGATCACAATTCTATATTTAGGATGGAGACTCTCGACTTAACTCCGTTTCATCACAATTTCCTCAAAAAACGTCGGTATAGGCTACTAAATCCAAAAATAACAGGCTTTACCTGTTTAGTTTAATCGTTTTAGATCTTGCTTTACAGTAGGTTAACTAAATATATAGTGCTTTACAAGCTGCCTAATTCATCATCAAATCCGTCATATATTATCAAAATATAGCATGATTTTAACCTTATTTGAGTTTTATTGGTTTATTTGAGTTAATATTTATACATTCAATTCGTAATCAAACTCAACCAACTAAACCAAAAATTATGAAAGTATTACCATTTACCATGCTTGTTCCCGATGACAAGAGTGTGATATCGGAACATATTGAACTTCCATATTTTTACCAGTATCTGCACCGACATGATGAATGGCAGATTACTTATATAGAAAAAGGAGAGGGCACGTTAATTGCGGGGAATGACATGCATGCTTTCCGATCGGGCGATATTTTTGTAATTGGGGCAAAACTTCCACATCTTTTTAAAAGCAACCCCGAATATTTCTCTGCTGATAACAATAAAACAATCAAAGCATGTTCGATTTACTTTAATCCTAACGGTATATTAGCTGCTTTGTTCAATCTTCCCGAAATGAAGATGGCAAGTGGTTTTTTAGCTAAAAACAAACATGGTTTCAAAATTCCTGCTGCATTTACTAAAAATATGGTAGCCAAAATGTTCAATGTTCACCAGGCATCAGGAGTTGATGTGCTGTTTAACTTCCTGAAATTGGTTAACAGTCTTCAGGATTTAAATGAGAATGTAGAATCGTTATGTTCGGATATGTATTCTTCTAACGTAACCGAAAATGAAGGGATGCGGTTGAGTAAGATCATTAACTTTATCACCGAAAACTACAACAATCAAATTTCTTTAGAAGATGTAGCCAATGCCGCGTTTATGACTCCTCAGGCCTTCTGCAGATATTTTAAGAAACATACCGGACATACTTTCGTGTCCTTTTTAAACGAAGTTAGAATTAACGATGCCTGTAAAAGCCTTATTTCGGGTGAGAAAGCCGATTGCATTTCAGGTGTAGCCTATAAAGCTGGTTTCAATAGCATTACCAATTTTAACCGGGTATTTAAAAGCATTATTGGCCAGTCGCCAAGAGCATATATCGATACCTATAATAATGTGAGCAGGGTGAGCTACGTAGGCGCTTAACAAAAAACACTTTTATTTTTCACAAAAAAGCTAGCCATTTTTCAAATGGAGGCAAATGCTATTCGTTAAATTTAACCAACGCTAAATGCAAAACAAATTGAAATTTTTTGCCCTTTTGTTAGTGGTAAGCCTGTTATCAGGTACTTTTGTATTAGCCCAAACTTCAAACGAAAGTTTGTACGAACAAACCAGCGAAATGGGCACGCTGATAGTAGGCTACCAAAGGGATGTAGATGCCATTAACGATTTCTACTATCCTTATTCTGCAGGAGGTACTTATTCTTTCCCGATGACTACTTTTAAAAGCCCGGAACAAAGAAAACGTCTGCAAGACATTAATAAAGATTATTTAAGCAAGTTAAAATCGGCCAAATTTGAAGGCTTTAGCATTTATGGCAAAGTAGATTATATCCTCCTTAAAAAACAGATAGAATCTTCTGTTTGGCTCTTAGGTAAAGAGGAAACAGAATATAATGCCCTGTCGAGATATTTCACCTTCGCCGATGCGATTTATGCACTCGAAAAACTAAGAAGAAGGGGCACTTATAAAGAAGGATCTTTACTGGCTGTCCAGATGACCGAAATTGCGAAACAGATTGACACCCTGAGCCAAAATTTCACAAAGCAAGCAAGCCTCAAACCCGATCAGCTTAAAATGGCAACGGCCATAATCTTAAGTTTAAAACATCGTTTAAAAGGCTTTTATCAGTTTTATATGGATTATGAACCTGGTTTTACCTGGTGGGCACCTAAACCTTACGAAAAGTTAGATCTCGCTTTGACCAACTACGCCAAGTTTTTTAACGATAAAGGAGATCCTGTTGCTGCAACAAAATCAAACAAACCAGAAATTAAGGGAAGTCCCATCGGAAGGGAAGAACTGATCAGGCAATTAAATGCCGAACTTATTCCTTATACACCAGAAGAACTGATTCTGCTTGCCGAAAAAGAATTTAAGTTTTGCGACGAAGAACTTTTAAAAGCATCAGCAGCAATGGGCTTCGGTAAAGACTGGAAAAAAGCGCAGGAAAAAATCAAGAACAGCTATGTACCCTTAGGTAAACAGCCAGAGTTGATTGTAAAATTACAGGATGATGCCTTAAGCTTTATAAAAGCCAACGATCTGATTAATATTCCTCCTCTTGCTGAAGAAACCTGGGGTATGGTCATGATGTCGGCCGAACGCCAATTGGTAAATCCATTTTTTACCGGCGGGCGCGAAATTAGTATTTCTTATCCAACAAATTCGATGGAAGAAGATGATAAGTTAATGAGTATGCGTGGTAACAATCCTTATTTTTCAAGGGGAACGGTACAGCACGAACTCTTGCCTGGTCATCATTATCAATATTTTATCAATAACCGTTATAAAAGCTACCGCGATCCTTTTAAAACCCCTTTTAGCGTAGAAGGCTGGCCATTGTACTGGGAGCTTTTACTTTACGATAAAGGTTTTGCCAAAACTCCTGAAGAAAAAATGGGCATGCTTTTCTGGCGCATGCACCGTTGTGCCAGGATTCTTTTTTCGCTAAACTTTCATCTTGGTAAATGGACTCCTCAGCAGTGTGTCGATTTCCTGGTCGATCGTGTAGGTCACGAACGCGCCAATGCAGAAGGCGAAGTACGAAGATCTTTCAAAGGCGATTATAGTCCTTTGTACCAAGTGGCTTATCTTACCGGCGGTCTTCAGCTATTTGCCCTGAAAAAAGAACTGGTTGATAGTGGTAAGATGAGCTTTAAAGCTTTTCACGATGCGGTGATTAAAGAGAACTTAATTCCTGTAGAAATGATCAGGGCTACTTTAACCAATCAGCCTTTAACCCGCGATTTCACTACCTCATGGCATTTTTACGGCCAACTTAAATAAAAACTCACCAACCATTTGAACCACCAAGCAACAGAACACATGATTGAAAAAGAAACCACACAATTTAAACCCTCACTTAAATTGATGGATGCAACAATGCTTGTAGCCGGAAGTATGATCGGCTCAGGTATTTTTATTGTAAGCGCCGATATTACCCGGAATGTAGGCAGTTCCGGCTGGCTGTTAGTGGTTTGGTTAATTACAGGTTTTATGACACTTACTGCTGCTTTGAGTTATGGCGAATTAAGCGCCATGTTCCCAAAGGCGGGTGGACAATATATTTATTTGAAGGAAGCATATAATCCGCTGATCAGTTTTTTATATGGCTGGAGTTTTTTTACGGTAATTCAAACGGCAACTATTGCCGCAGTAGGTGTGGCATTTGCCAAGTTTACCGCATATCTCGTGCCTGCACTAAGTGAAGATTTGGTAGCCATCGATTTAGGTTTCTTTACCATCTCACCCGCTCAACTATTGGCCATTGGGGTGATTATATTACTCACCTATATTAACAATAGGGGGGTAAACGGCGGTAAAGTGATCCAAACCACCTTTACAGTGGCCAAATTGTTAAGTCTGTTTGGCCTTATTGCATTTGGACTTTTCTTTTTAGATAAAGGAATCTGGAAAACCAACTGGGAAAATATGTGGGTTTTAGGACCGCTATCAGCCGATGGAAATATTGGCTCTTATACCACTTTGGCGGCTTTTGGTGCCATTGCAGCAGCAATGGTGGGTTCGATATTTAGTAGCGACTCCTGGCACAACGTTACCTTTATTGCTGGCGAAATCAAAAACCCTGCACGGAATATTGGCCTGAGTTTAGCCTTGGGAACCATAATCGTAACAGTGCTCTATATTCTTACCAATGTGATGTATACCGGGGTACTTTCACTACACGATATCGCCTATGCTGATAAAGATCGGGTGGCGGTTTCTGCTGCTAATCATATCTTCGGTACAGCCGGTACCATCATTATTGCATTAATGATTATGGTTTCAACTTTTGGTTGCAACAACGGTTTAATTATGGCTGGTGCCAGGGTGTATTACTCAATGGCCAAAGACGGGCTTTTCTTTAAAAAAGTAGGTATACTCAACAAAAATGCAGTTCCTGGTTTTGGGCTATGGATTCAGTGTATTTTTGCTTGTTTATGGTGTATCAGCGGAAAATATGGCGATCTGTTGGATATGATCTCGTTTGTGGTGGTGATGTTTTATATGCTCACCATTTTTGGAATTTTTATCCTTCGTAAGAAACGGCCTGATGCCGAGCGGCCTTACAAAGCTTTTGGCTACCCTGTGCTGCCAATTATCTATATGATAATGGGACTGGCTTTTTGTATCTTGCTGATTATTTTTAAACCTAAATTTACCTGGCCTGGATTAATCATCACCTTAATTGGTATACCGGTTTATTACCTGATTAAAGGAAGTATTGCCCGCCAGGATTCTAAAGCAAAAGAAGCGGTTGATATGAACGGTTAAAATATTGATGTTATTCATCAAAATCTAAAGGAAATCTGAAAAGCCGTAGCACTATATTTACCATAAAAAATCTGTAATGACCACTTATCCAAGCGCTAAAAAAGCAATAGCGATCATCTTATTAAGTTTTGTTTCTTTTCAGCTGCTGGCGCAGCAGGCGGGTTTGCAGCCCTATGCACCAAGTGCTGCTGAAGTGGCAAATGCTTACCAATTATCTACTAAGCTGGATACTGCGTTACGCAATATCCCAACCAACAACGATCTTATTCCCTTTTGGAAAAAAGATGGAAGTGCATTTTGGTACAAAAAGAACCTTCCTAACAGAACATGGGAATATTATTATGTAGATGCTGCAACAGGTAAACGTAAAGCAGCATTTGATAACAATAAACTGGCTGAAAATATAGAAAAGATAACAGGTAAAAAACAGAATCCATTAAAACTTCAGTTTGCTGAATTGTATTTCGCCGATCAGGGTAACACAGCAAAACTAAAAATACAGGATAAATGGTATCAATTAAACTTGAGCGATTACAGTTTAGCGGATACCAAAGACACTACAATTTATCGTTACAATGCCAAAAGACCTTTGCAGCAAAGCAGATCGCGCTGGCAACGGAACCGTGAATCCAGAAAATCGCCTGATGGTAAAAATGAAATCCTCATAAGGGGTGGAAATATATTTGTGATTGATCTGGCTACCAAAGCAGAAACCCAATTGAGTACCGATGGTAGTGCCGATAAACCATATGGCGAATTTGCATGGTCGCCTGATGGAAAAAATATTGTTGCCTATAAAATCGATCCGAAAGAGACTAAAAAAGTACATTATGTATTAAGTTCGGTTCCTGGAACTACCCGTGGTGAATTAAAATCAAGAGAATATGCCCAGCCAGGCGATGACTTTACCGCTTATCAGCCCTATGTTTTTAATGTAGTGGCTAAAACTGCCATTAAAGTAGATGCAGATCCAATTGATTTCTTTGGTGCACCAGAATTGCATTGGCGCGGTAATAACAGCAGGTATTATACCTATGAGAAAGTAGATCGCGGCCATCAACGTTTTAGGGTAATTGAAGTGGATGTTTTAACCGGGAAAACCAAAAATATTATCGACGAAAAAACAAAAACCTTCATTTATGAGCGGCGCATTTATACCCATTACATACCTAAAACAAATGAAATATTGTGGACCAGTGAGCAGGATGGATGGCAACACCTTTATCTGGTTAATGGCATCACAGGAAAACAGACGCTGGTTACCAAAGGTAATTGGGTAGTTAGGGATATCGATAGTGTAGATGTGGTTAAACGTCAGATTTGGTTCAGGGCAAATGGAATGAATGCTGGTGAAGATCCTTATTTTATCCATTATTACCGGATTGGGTTCGATGGAAAGGGACTGGTAAATCTTACACCCGAAAAAGGTAACCATAACCTCAGTTTTTCTCCTGATCGTAAATATTATATAGATACTTATTCACAGGTAAATGTGCCGCCTGTTAGCGAGTTAAGGTTAACTGCGAACACCAAAAAAATAAGCGAAATTGAACATGGCCAATCAGCTATTTACTTGGCTACAGGAGTTAAACTGCCTGAAGTGTTTGTATCTAAAGGAAGAGATGGCATAACCGACATTTGGGGCATTGTTTGCTTTCCTTCAAAAATGGATCCGAACAAAACTTATCCTGTTATCGAAAATATTTACGCAGGTCCTCATGATAGTTTTGTGCCCAAAAGTTTCTTGCCTGCCAGTGAAATGCAGAGCATTGCCGAATTAGGCTTTATTGTAGTACAGATTGATGGAATGGGTACCGCCAACCGATCTAAAGCTTTTCATGATGTATGCTGGAAAAACATAGCAGATGCGGGTTTCCCTGACCGGATATTGTGGATGAAAGCTATGGCGGGGAAGTATCCAAATGCTGATATTTCAAGAGTGGGGATTTATGGCACTTCGGCGGGTGGGCAAAGCTCAACAGGTGCACTATTATTTCATCCAGAGTTTTATAAAGCTGCGGTTTCTGCCTGTGGTTGTCATGATAACCGCATTGATAAACAATGGTGGAACGAACAATGGATGGGCTATCCCGTTGGGCCGCACTATGGAGAACAATCTAACATTACCAATGCACCAAAATTACAGGGTAATCTGTTTCTAATTGTTGGTGAAGCAGATGAAAATGTACCGCCAGAATCAACCTATAGACTTGCAGATGCATTGATCAAAGCAAATAAAGACTTTGATATATTAAGCATTCCGGGTATGGGTCATAGCGATGGCGGTATTTACGGACGGAGGCGTAAACGCGACTTCTTTGTAAAACATTTATTGCATGCCGAACCACCAAACCCAAATTTGTTAGTTCAATAGTCGTTGGTTGATAGGTGATTAGCTACTTTTTTGTTGACTATTTGTTCATTCTAAATTTAATAACATAATCTTTCTCTCGTTCGATCATAAAAAATAATTGTTATTTTGCTGCATTATCTAATCATCCTTTAAACATGTTGCAAAGAATTAAAATATCCAGTCTGTTTTTACTTGTTCTACTGTTCAGTGCGTTTGCGGGCAATGCATCGAAGATAGATTTCTATCAGATCAAAATTTACCACTTGAAAAACGATGCACAAGAAAAAACGGTAGATGATTATCTGCAGAAGGCATATTTACCCGCATTGCACCGTATTGGAATTACAAAAGTAGGCGTGTTTAAACCCATTGTAGGCGATCAGGCTGCGGTTGCAGAAAAGCTTATTTATGTATTTATTCCTTTGAAATCATTCAATGGCGTTCTGGAACTGGATGAAAAGTTAGCCAGAGATAAACAATATGCTATTGACGGTAAAACCTACCTTGATGCAGCTTATACCGAGGCTCCTTACGAGCGATTAGAATCTATTGTTTTAAAGGCTTTTGATGATGCTCCTCATTTTATGCTGCCTAATCTAAAATCGCCGATGAAAGAAAGGGTGTACGAATTAAGAAGTTACGAGGCACCTACGGAGAAATATTTTAAGAATAAAGTTGAAATGTTTAATAAGGGCGATGAAATCGGGTTGTTTAAAAGACTTAATTTTAATGCCGTATTTTATGGAGAAGTAATCGCTGGTAGTCGAATGCCTAATCTAATGTATTTAACCACTTTCGAAAATAGGGCAGATAGAGATGCACACTGGAAGGCTTTCTCCGCAGATGATTATTGGAAAAAGCTCTCAGCAATGCCGGAATATCAGCATAATGTTTCTAAAAACGACACTAAATTTGTTTACCCAACAGACTATTCAGATTTTTAAGAAAGGTAAAAGAAAGACTAAGGCTAAAAGACTAAAGCTGAAAGCAAGGTAAACTAAATTAAACCCTTGCTTCCATGGCAAAAAAATAATCCAATCCAGATAGATCCTGAAACGAGTTCAGGAGGACGACCCCTGGGACCGAGCTATGAAAACTTAATGTCCTTAATTGCTTAATGGTAGAAAAGAAGGTAGATATCTTTTGTGGGCTACTCACAAAAATATTTCATTGTTCTTACATTCAGTCAGAATCAACTGATTCACCGTGTCTTCAAATTTTACAAAATCGAGCGGTTTAAATAAAAAACAGTTGCCCTTATCAAAGGCATCAATGGCCTTGTTGTCATCGGCACTTACAAATACAACAAATTTTACGCTGTTTCGAAGCATTTTGGCTATATCAACTCCTGATATTTCCATTTGGACATCCAGAAATAGGAAATCAATTTTTCCGTATTTCCAAAAGGCGGCCATGGCATCTATTGCATCCGTAAAACTTCCCTTTAGCTGGAGTTTTTCTATTTTGGAAACAAAGTGTTCAAGTGTTTTTATACTCATTTGGCTGTCATCTATAATTACACAGCTATAGGATTGTGATAGAGGGAAATTCATTCGTAGTAAGCAATTTTACAAACACTTACAAAATGCTTGCCATTCGATTATTTTTTAAGTTCATAATGCAAAAACGCTTTGTTTAAAATATAAATAATCAATATTTCATGGTCAAGTAGTGCTAAAAATGAACTATTTGAATAAGATCATTAAGGTGGTAAAATCTGTGGCTAAATGTTCACTCGTCATTTGTTCATTGACTATTGTATTGATCATTAAACATCGATTACAACCTTAATGCCCTAATTTCTTAATGATAAGAAGATTAGTCCGTGAAAGTCTGCGTTTCCATGGCAAAAAGCTGACCAGAAAGATTCTGAAATAAATCTGATAGTTATCGGATCAGAATTACGCAATTTTAGATCCTGAAACAAGTTCAGGAGGACGATCACTGAATCTGTTCTATAAATCGATCTTCTACGACCTTAATGCCCTTAATTTCTTAATCATAGAAAACATCACGCTATCTCTGGTAAAAAATTAGATAGGCAAACGATTGCGCGGTTTTTGTGCCTAAAAACGCACCATTTCCTTTAAGGTGTTTGTTAACTTTATCCCCATAGCAACTAAAATTATCAGCTTGCTGACATAAACACATAACCAAATCAAAATTTAATGACCCCGCATTATTTTCTTAAACATTTTAAAATAACCAACCCCAAAACCCAACCTAACCGCGTTGTTTTGGCATGTGCGTTTTTTTTAATTACTGCTCCGTTTTTTGTTTCTGCTCAACCAGCTGCTCAGAAAACCAATCAGGTAGCCGAAAAGGTTACTAAAGTGCTTGGCGCAAAAAAGATCAATACCACCACAGTAGAAGTGTTGCTTTCTGATAATCAACGTTTAACGTTAGATTTTTACAGCGATCATATTTTTCGTCTTTTCGAAGATCCTACAGGAGGTTTTATACGCGATCCGGAAGCAAAACCAGAAGCCAAAATTTTAGTCGAAAACCCACGCAGGCCAGTTTCAAAACTGGATATTAAAGATGAGCATAATCAACTGTTCATATCTACCGGTAAGATTACCGTTCTTTTCGATAAAAATACTTCGCTGATCAAAATTATCAACCTTGCTACACAAGCCGTTGCTGTGGAAGAATTAGCACCGATTCAGTTCGAAAAAGGAAAAGTAACCCTTAGCTTAAAGGAAAATCCACAGGAGTATTTTTATGGTGGCGGCGTACAGAACGGCCGTTTTTCTCACAAAGGAAAAACCATTTCTATCGAAAACCAAAACAGCTGGACGGATGGGGGAGTAGCTTCACCAACACCTTATTATTGGTCTACTAATGGTTATGCTGTAATGTGGTATACCTTCAGTAAAGGAAATTACAATTTTGGTGCTAAAGAAAAAGGATTGGTAAAATTGGCACATGAAACCGATTACCTGGATGCTTTTTTTATGATTAACGATGGTGCGGTACCCTTATTGAACGATTTTTATCAGCTTACCGGAAATCCGATTTTGTTGCCAAAATTTGGTTTCTACCAAGGACATTTAAACGCTTACAACCGCGATTTTTGGAAAGAAGACGAAAAAGGAACTTTATTTGAAGATGGTAAACGTTACAAAGAAAGTCAGAAAGATAATGGCGGTATAAAAGAGTCGCTTAACGGTGAAAAAAATAATTATCAGTTTTCAGCACGTGCGGTGATCGACCGTTATAAAAAACACGATATGCCATTGGGCTGGGTACTTCCAAATGATGGTTATGGTGCAGGTTATGGTCAAACCGAAACATTGGATGGCAACATTCAGAACCTAAAGAGTTTTGGCGATTATGCCCGTAAAAACGGCGTGGAAATTGGGCTTTGGACACAATCTGATCTTCACCCTAAAGCAGAAGTAAGTCCGTTATTGCAGCGCGATATTATTAAAGAAGCGAGAGATGCAGGCGTTCGTGTATTAAAAACCGATGTAGCATGGGTTGGTGCCGGTTATTCATTCGGATTGAATGGTGTTGCCGATGTAGCCCAGATTATGCCTTATTATGGCAATAGTAGCCGCCCGTTTATCATTTCGTTAGATGGCTGGGCAGGTACCCAACGTTATGCCGGTATTTGGTCGGGTGATCAAACAGGTGGTGTTTGGGAATATATCCGTTTCCACATTCCTACCTATTTAGGTTCTGGTTTATCTGGTCAACCGAATATTACTTCCGATATGGATGGTATTTTTGGTGGTAAAAATCTAACCATCAATACCCGCGATTTCCAATGGAAAACCTTTACACCAATGGAATTAAACATGGACGGTTGGGGCGCTAACGAAAAATATCCACATGCATTGGGCGAGCCCGTAGCTTCGATTAACCGCAACTATTTAAAACTGAAATCGGAGTTGATGCCCTATACTTATAGCGTAGCTAGAGAAGCAGTTACCGGATTGCCCATGATCAGGGCAATGTTTCTGGAATATCCAAATGCCTATACCAAAGGTACTTCAACACAATATCAATACCTCTACGGACCTTCTTTCTTAGTGGCGCCAATTTATCAGGCTACAAAATCAGACGAAAAAGGTAACGATATCCGCAATGGTATTTATTTACCAGAGGGAACATGGATTGATTATTTCACCGGAGAAAAATATACTGGAAACAGCATTCTCAACAGTTTTGACTCGCCGTTATGGAAATTGCCTGTTTTTGTGAAAAATGGCGCCATTATTCCGATGACGAATCCGAATAACAATGTTTCTGAAATCAATAAGGCAAACCGTATTTATGAATTATATCCTTTTGGAAAAACTTCATTTACAGAATATGATGATGACGGTGCAACAGAAGCCTATAAATTAGGAAAAGGTGCTTCCACTTTAATCGAATCAGCACTAGATCAAAAAAACAGTGTCCTGGTTACCATTCATCCTGCAAAGGGCGATTTCGATGGCTTTGTGAAAGAAAAAACAACCGAATTCGTAATTAACGTTACCGAAAAACCAAAAAGGTTAACGGCAAAAGTTGGGAACAGTAAAATAAAATTATCAGAAGTAAACTCTAAAGATGAGTTTTTAAAACAGTCTAACGTTTATTTCTACGATGCAGCCCCGAACTTAAACCGTTTTGCTACAAAAGGAAGCGAGTTTGAAAAAGTGGCAATGGTTAAAAACCCGCAATTGTTGGTTAAACTTCAATCTACCGATATTACGATCAATCCGGTAATACTTAGTATAGGCGGTTTTAAATTTGAGCCTCTAGATAAACAACGGGTATCAACAGGTAAATTAACTGCTCCTGTTAATGCAAAGGTGAGTGATAAAAACAGAGAAGCCTATACGCTTAACCCAAGCTGGAGTAAAGTGAGCAATGCCGATTTTTATGAGATCGATTTTAACGATATGCATTATACTACTATCCGAGATACTGCTTTGTTGTTTGATGGTTTATTGGCCGAAACAGCTTACAGTTTTAAACTGCGTGCAGTAAATAAAGATGGTTATTCTGAGTGGACCGAAATTAAAGCAACTACTAAAACCAATCCTTTAGAGTTTGCTATTCAGGGTATTGTTGCCGAAACTACGGTAGAAAATCAAGGAGGTTCTGGTATCAATAAATTGTTCGATTATGATGAAGGTAATACCTGGCATACCAAATGGGGTGTTAAAGCAGTTCCTTTTGATATGATCATTGATCTGAAATCGATCAACCAACTTGATAAATTCCACTACCTGCCACGCACGGGAAGAGGAAACGGAATTTTATTAAAAGGTAAAGTGTTTTATAGCAATAATAAAGAAAGCTGGACAGAAGCTGGTGCATTTGAATGGGCCAATAACGACGAAATTAAAATATTTAATTTCACAGCACATCCTGCTGCACGGTACATCAAAATTGCTGTTGCTGAAGGTGTAGGTGGTTTCGGTTCAGGTAGAGAGCTGTATGTATTTAAAGTTCCTGGTACCGAAAGTTATCTTCCGGGCGATATCAATAACGACCGTTTAATTGATAAGAACGATTTGACTTCTTACATCAATTATACGGGTTTAAGAAAAGGTGATGCTGATTTTGAAGGTTATATCAGCAATGGCGATATCAATAAAAACAATTTGATTGATGCCTACGATATTTCAGTTGTGGCTACACAACTTGAAGGAGGTATAAAAAAAGCTAAAATTGATAAAGTTGCAGGTAAACTGGAAATCAATACCGCTAAACAAGCTTACAACAAAGATGAAATCATCGAAATTAAAGTAAAAGGAATAAACCTGAAATCAGTAAATGCTTTAAGTTTTGCCCTGCCATACAATGCACAGGATTATGATTTTGTAAGTGTTCAGTCTTTAAATACCAAACAGATGGATAACCTGACCAACGATCGCCTGCATACCAGTGGCGCAAAGGTTTTGTATCCAACCTTTGTAAACATAGGCAACAAAGATGCTTTAAACGAAACTTCCGATCTGTTTATCCTGAAATTAAAGGCAAAACGTAAACTACAGTTCGGGCTTAAGATTAGTGAAGGCATTTTAGTAGATAAGAATCTCAATTCAGTTAAATTTTAGTTAGTAGTAGTTAGTTTTGCGAAGAGGTCGGTTTTTAACCGGCCTCTTTTTTATTGGCACTAACCTGAACACAAGAATAGATTCGTTAATAAGTTTGCAAATTGTATCTTTACAACTCGTCTATTTCAAAAGAGACAGGGTTTAGCTAGGCATTCTCCCATCAAATTTTGTTGTTCAACTATGAGATTAATTAGTCTAACTTGTTTTCTTCTACAATTTTTTTTCCTCTTTACTCATGTTAAAGCGCAGGTATCCCATGTCGATAAACGGCCTGTAATAGCAGGCCATTATGTAATTAAAACATACGGCATAAATGAAGGACTCCCTTCAAAAAACACAACAGCTGCCTTAAAAGATAAAAGGGGATTTATATGGGTAGGTACCGAAAACGGTTTGTGTAAGTTTGATGGTTATTCTTTTAAAATTTATGTAAATATCCCCGGCGATACAACATCGCTAACCAATAACTATATCAATGCTGTTGTAGAAGACCAGAATGGTGCTTTCTGGGTGGCTACCATGAACGGTTTAAATAAATTCGACCCTGTAACAGAGAAGTTTCAGCGTTTTTATCATCAAGAAAACAAAAGAACATCGTTGAGCAATAATAAAATATGGTCGCTACTCATTGATAAAACAAATAAGCTCTGGATAGGTACCGACGATGGTTTTAACCTTTTTAACAAAAACTCAGCATCTTTTACAGTTTATCAGCCCGACATTAAAAATCCAAATGCCATTAAAGGGAAATCGGTTAATGCCATTGCAGAAGATAAAGAAGGAAATTTATGGTTAGGCAATTGGAGCAAAGGACTAAATAAATTTGATAAAAAGACACGTCGCTTTACCAATTACATACAAAAGGAAATAGCGGGCGAAAAAAATCCGAACGATATCTGGACACTTAGTATAGATGCCGATGGCATGATATGGGTTGGTTGCTATTGGAAAGGCGATCTGTTCAGATTCGATCCGAAAACAGGGAAATTCAACACCTACAGTAGTAAAGGCACTGGTAACACTTCAGTATTTAGTGTATTAAATTTAGGCGCAAAAAAAATGCTGGTTGGCGGAAACTCCGGATTATTTTGGGTAAACACCGAATTAAATAAATGGGAGAAAATAGAAGAACTCGAATTTTTTGCCAATGGAGGTCTCTACCGCGATAAAACAGGAATGATATGGATTTGTGGTAAAAATGGCCTCAGTAAAATAGACTTTAACCAATATAAATTTAATTTTATTTCCCTTCCTTTTGGGCAGGCCGACATCAAATCCATCATCAGTTATGGTAAGGATTTTTGGGTAGGCACAAACAAAGGTTTGTTTAAATATAATCCCGATAATCGTTCAGTAATTAAGCTGCTGCATACCAGTAATGCAAATAGTTTATCGAGCTCTGATATTATTAACCTATCTACCGATTTAAATGGCAGGCTCTGGGTGTTGGGCGAAAATGGTTTCGACCTTTATGAGGAGAAAGAGCATAAATTTGTTCACCATCATCACCGTTCGGCACTTGGTAGTTTTTTTAACGAAGATGTTTTTAGAGATTTAATTGAAGTAAACAATAACGAATATTATTTGGCTACCGATGCTGGTTTGAAAGTGTATAACGAAAAAACCGGCAGTTATACACATTACTTTAACGACCCTAAAAACCAGGCTTCACTGAGTAATAACCATTTGTACTGCCTTTTAAAAGATGCGCAGGGCAATGTTTGGATCGGGACATATGGGAGTGGACTCAGCCGCTTTAACCCTAAAACCAGAAAGTTTAGCAATTACATGATCGATAATTCAAGAAAAGGTGGCATTAGCAATAACATTGTAAATAGCCTTTATTTGGATTCGCACCAAAATGTTTGGATCTGCACCCGCGATGGATTGAATAAATATGTAGCTAAAACAGATACTTTCGAAATATATTCAAAGCAAAACGGTTTTGCGAGCAATGTTTTTACCGATCTGGTAGAAGACAATAATGGCAGGTTATGGGTAACAACCGAACAGGGGATTTCACTCTTTGATCCTGTGAACAAAATGGTGAAAAATTACGATGAGAAAGACGGCGTTTATGCCAATGCCGCTATCTGTAAAAATGAAAAAGGAGAAATTTACCTGGCAGGAAGTAAAGGAATCGTTTACTTTAATCCACAGCAGCTAAAATATAATAAAACGGCTCCCGCGGTTTATTTTTCCGATTTTTCTATTTTTAATAAATTAATTCTGCCGGGTGATGATTCTCCTTTAAAATTACCGGTGTACATGACTAAGGAGATTATTTTGCCCTACAGCCAAAGTGTGCTTTCTTTTGGTTTTGTAGCACTTAATTATACACTTTCCGAAAAAAACAAGTATGCTTATTTTCTCGAGGGTTTCGATAAGAAATGGAATTACAGTGGCAGTGAACATAAAGTTACCTATACCAATTTAAATCCCGGTAAGTATGTGTTAAAGGTAAGGGCATCAAATAACGATGGCATCTGGAATATGGAGGGCAATTCTATCGCAATTACCATTACACCGCCATGGTACCGTACCTGGTGGGCTTTTTGTATTTACGGACTGGCTTTCTTTGGGATGATTTATGCCTATCTTAAATACCGTGAGCATCGCTCAAACCTCGAATTTCAGGTGAAACTGGCCCATGTAGAAAGTGAAAAAGAGAAAGAACTCAGCGAGAAGAAACTTTCTTTTTTTACCAATGTATCGCACGAGTTTCGTACGCCACTTACCCTAATTATCAATCCGGTCAAAGAGCTTTTATACAAGAACGATAAAAATGTTGATACCACTGATTTAAATATTGTTTACAGGAATGCAAAACGGCTTTTAAGTTTGGTAGATCAATTGTTATTGTTCAGAAAAGCAGATACCTATGGCGGAAAATTAAAAGTAGCTCCGGTAAATCTGGTGAGTTTGTGTAAAGAAGTATTCCTTTGCTTTGTGCACCAGGCCATGTCTAAAAATATTGTATTTGAGTTTATATGCGCCGATGAATTGATCCCATTTTATGCTGATAGGGAAAAAATAGAGATTGTGTTTTTTAATCTCCTGGCAAATGCCATAAAATTTACGCCCGAAGGCGGTACGGTTAAAATGATTGTAAAAAGTAACCAGGAAAATATAAATGTGCTTATAGAAGATACAGGCTGTGGTATTACCAGCTTTGCAGGAGAAAAACTCTATGAAAAATTTTATCAGGATCCGGGAAATAAATCAGCAAAAGGAGGTTTTGGTATTGGTTTGTACCTGGCTAAGAATTTTATAGAAATGCATGGCGGAACGATAAGTTATGCCAGTGTTGAAAATAAAGGCACGGCGTTTAATATTGCTTTATTAAAAGGAATAAGCCATTTTAAAGATGCGGTAATTTTGCAGGAGGAACTGATAGATACCGATTCATCGATATTTAAAGAGCTAATAGAGGATGAAATAACGGCAAATAATATTGTAAAAGCAGCAGAAGAACCATTGATTGATAGTCAGCTCGCTGTGGATTTAAAAACACTTTTGATTATTGATGATAACGTTGAGATCAGAGAATACCTGAAACAGGTTTTCAGAATGGATTACCACCTTTATGAAGCGAGCAACGGAGAAGACGGGTACGATATGGTAAAAGAACTATTGCCCGATATTGTGATATGTGACGTAATGATGGATGGTATAACCGGGATAGAACTTTGTAGTAAAATAAAAGAAGATGTAGCCGTTTCTCATATTCCTATTATCCTGTTAACCGCTATTTCTGCGCCAGAGGTTAAACTTAAAGGAATAGAAGGCGGGGCCGATGATTACATTAGTAAACCTTTTGATAAAGATTTTTTAAAAGCGAGGGTAGCCAGTATACTAAAGAGTAAAAATGCGCTGCAAAAATACTTTTATAACGAGATTACCCTCAATTCGAACAGCACCAAAATCTCTGCAGAATACAAAGAGTTTTTGGATAACTGTATCCGTATTGTAGAAGAACACCTGATCGATCCCGATTTTAATATCGATATACTTACTGCTGCTATCGGTATGTCGAGATCTAATCTTTACCGCAAAATAAAATCCATTTCTGGTCAGTCAGCGAATGGCTTTATCCGTTTCATCAGGTTGAGGAAAGCTGCCGAAATTTTTATCAATACCGATAAAACCATTCAGGAAACTTCTTACTTGGTGGGTATTAACGATCCGAAATATTTTAGAGAGCAGTTTTATAAGCTCTTTAACATGAACCCATCGCAGTACATTAAAAAATTCCGCAAGCCGTTTTCCAATAACATTAATACCACAGTTAAAAAAGGTAAATAGCAAGTAGCCATTCATCTGTTATTTTTAATAATCGGCCTCAAAGCATTGTTTTGGGGCTTTTTCGGTTTGTTTACCCCTCTAATTTGGACTGTTTGTACCCCTTAGGAGTTGTTTGTTGGCGCTAATTTAGCCTTCTAATAAAGCAGTGCTATAATCGCAATTCCGACAGAGGGTTCTGTTGGGTAGGTTATAAAATTGATCTGCTAACCAAATATTAAACTTGCAAACCAATATGAGAAGAAAAGTTCTGAAAGGATTTTTGCCAAAATTCTTTACAATTAAAACACTGGCATTTCTATTTATCGTATCCATCAGTTTACCGGCAATGGCATCTTTAGTTTCTGATAAAACAGGGATAAAGAGTCAGCTTAAAGAAATTGTGATAACAGGTACGGTAACAAACGAAACTGGCGCTACATTTCCAGGTGTAGCGATTAAAATTAAGGGAACAGAAAAAGCAGTGCAAACAGATGTGAATGGTAAATACAGCATCAATGTTTCGGCTAAAACTGACATACTTATTTTTTCATTTGTAGGCTATACCAACCAGGAGCAAGCGGTTGGTGATAGAACAACCATTAATGTTCAGCTTAGTGCCGATACCAAAACGCTAAATGAATTAGTGGTTGTTGGGTATGGAACACAGAAAAAAGCAACATTAACCGGTTCAATCTCGCAGGTAAAAGGAGCCGACCTGGTTAAGAGTCCGCAACCGAATTTATCCAATTCATTAGCCGGCCGGTTTTCTGGGGTGGTAATTAACAATAGGAGCGGTGAGCCGGGTTTTGATGGCTCAAACATCACCATCAGGGGTTTGGCTACAACCGGGAGCAACAGTGTATTAGTTGTTGTAGATGGAATACCCGGACAAATTGGTGGTCTGGAACGCCTAGATCCAAATGATATTGAAAGCGTTTCGGTATTAAAAGATGCCTCTGCCGCTATTTATGGTAACAGGGCAGCCAACGGTGTAATTTTAGTGACTACGAAAAGGGGAAAAACAGGTAAACCTACTATCAATTATAGTTTTAACCAGGGGTTTAGCTCGCCAACAAGATTACCTAAAATGGCTGATGCGACAACCTATGCACAGATTATGAATGAAATTAGTTTCGATTCAAATCCCGCAGGCGGCCTTAATCAGTCGTACACTGCAGATCAGATTGAGAAATTTCGCAATGGCTCCGACCCATTGTTATATCCCAATACTGATTGGATTGACCAAACCTTAGAAAAAACTGCGCTGCAAAGCCAACACAGTCTTTCTATTAACGGGGGCAGCGAGGATGTAAAATACTACATGTCGTTAGGTACTGTTTCTCAAGATGGTTTGTATAAAAATGGGGTAACCAAATACAATCAGTATAATTTCCGCACAAATATAGATGCCAACGTTTCTAAATACCTTAAAGTTGGCTTATCGGTATCAGGCAGGCAAGAAGACCGTCTGTTTCCTCAGGTAGGGGCTGGCGATGTTTTCAGATCCATTTATAGGGCAAAACCTATTGTATCGGCCTATTATCCAAATGGTTTACCAACAACCGGTATCGAAAATGCAAATCCAGCCGTACAGGTTACAGATATAGGCGGAACAAATAAATCACCAACGCAGGTTTTAAATGGTATTTTAAGGGCTAGTTTTATTATTCCTGGAGTAAAGGGTCTTTCTGTTGATGGTTTCTTTTCTGCTGATAAATCCAATGTATTTACCAAAAGCTTCAGCAAACCATATCTACTCTACCAATACGATCCTTCATCTAAAAACTATAATAGTGTAATTGTTGGTGGCAATAACCAAAAAGCTACCTTGACCGAAAGCCATAAAAATGAATCGTTGCTTACCACAAATATCAAACTAAATTATGCACGTAAGTTTAACCTGCATGATATTAATGCTTTTGTGGGTTACGAACAAAGCGAAAATCATTTAGAATATTTCGATGCACAACGTTTTAATTTCCTTTCTACTTCTTTGCCTGAACTTTCTCAGGGAGGTACTGCCGCTACGGATTTCTTAAACTCAGGTTATAGCACAAATTATAACCGCCGTAGTATAATTAGTCGTTTGGCTTACAGTTACGATGATAAATACCTTTTTGAAGGGCAGTTGCGCGTAGATGGGTCATCAATTTTTCCTCAGGGCAAACAATATGGTTATTTTCCTTCAGTTTCTGCTGGGTGGGTAATCTCAAGAGAAAAGTGGTTTAACGAAAACGTTAAATTTGTTGATAATTTAAAAATCCGTGCTTCATATGGAGCGCTTGGTAACGATAACGTAAATGGTTTCCAGTACTTTGATAATTATGTTCTTGTTGGAAATGGATTTGTAGCCCAAAGCCCAGGTGCAACATCATCAACCATACAGCCGGGCGTAAATTTAGTTAAACTTGCAAACCCGAATATTACCTGGGAAGTAGCCAAAAAACTTGATATCGGTTTCAATGCCGTTATATTTAAAAACTTCAGTATCGAAGCCATCTATTTTCAACAAAAAAGATCTGATATCTTGGCCACCCGTAATGCATCATTGCCAGGTTCTTCAGGAATTGTAAACCCTTTCGGTTCTGACCCGCTGGTACCTTCGGAAAATATTGGTAAAGTTAATAATACTGGTTTTGAAGCTACTTTAGGTTATAACCATAATGGCGAAAACTTTAAATGGAATGCATCAGGCAATATCACTTACGCAAAAAGCAAGGTAATTTTTATTGATGAAGCCAGCGGTACACTAGATTATCAACGCCAAACCGGCAGACCATTAAATGCTAATCTACTTTACAATAGCATTGGCATATTCAGAACTCAACAAGAGTTAGATGCTTACCCACATGTAAGTGGCGCTAAAATAGGCGATCTTAAATACCTCGATTATAATAATGATGGCAAAATAACGGCCGATGACCAAACCAGAACGCCATATAGTAATATCCCTCAGATTACTTATGGTTTTACACTTGGCGCATCTTATAAAAACTTTGATGTATCGATGGTGTTGGCTGGACAAACACAGGTAAGCCAATATGTTTTGCCAGAATCTGGTAGTATCGGTAACTTTTACAGCAGTTGGGCCGATAACAGATTTAGTGCATCTAATCCGAACGGAACTTACCCAAGGGTAACTGACCGTGCTTCGAATGCCATTAGCGGTGGGCAGTTTAACAATACTTTTTGGTTAAATGATGCCTCATTCTTAAGGCTAAAAAATGTAGAAATTGCCTATAACATTAAGGCCAGTTTCTTAGAACGGATCAATGTTTCGGGATTAAGGCTTTATGCGAGTGCATTTAACTTGTTCACCATTTCCAAAGTAAAAGACTACGATCCTGAAGGAACCAGTGGCAGTGGGCAGTTTTATCCACAGCAACGCATTATTAATTTGGGCGCCAATATTAAATTCTAACATCATGAAGAACAAATCAATATATATATCACTTTTAGGCCTGTCTCTTATCTCAACGGGTATTGTAGGCTGTAAAAAAGATTTTTTAAATGTAGAACCAACAGATCGGATCTCTACAGCTTCAATAGAAACCGATACGGCTGTTTTTGAAGCCTATGTAACCAACCGTTATATCGCCAGTAGATTGCAGGATAAGGAGGGCGACGGTTCTTCACCGGGTTTCGGCAGAGGTTTTGAATATAGCATGTGGAGCTCATTTACGGATGAATCTATTTATAATAATGATGATGCCACCTGGTTGATCCAAAGAGGACAGCTGGCACCTGAAAATTTAGGCAGTGCGGGTGTATATTGGGGCAGGAGCTACAAAAGCATCAGAGAATGTAATTACGGTCTGGAGGTACTTGGTAAAATTGGCATGAGTGCGGTACATAAAAAACAGCTTGCGGCCGAACTTAAATTTGTCAGGGCTTTCCGTTATCAGGATCTGATCCGGAATTATGGTGGTGTCGTTTTAATGGGCGATAAGGTAACGAACCTGACCGACAATTTACAGGATCCGGCATTGTTTCAACGGGCCTCAATTAAAGAATCTATAGATTATGTAACGGCACAGCTAGACCAGGCTGCAGCAGATTTACCTTTGGATAATAGCAGTAGTTGGATGGTAGGAAGGGCAACAAAAGGCGCTGCACTTGCGCTAAAATCCCGCTTACTTTTATATGCTGCTAGTCCGTTGTATAATGCTGGTACCTGGCAGGCAGCTGTTACGGCAGCGCAGGCAGTTATTTCGCTAAATAAATATGGAATTTACACGGGCGGTTATGGAAATTTATTCTTAACTGACCAAAGCAATGAAATTATTTTCGCGAGGTTGTTTACAAAAAATGCGAACCATACCCATTTAGAAATTGCCAACGGACCAAACGGTTATGGCGGCTGGGCTGGTAATACGCCTTTGCAAAACCTGGTAGATGATTACGAAATGGCCAACGGTAAAGCCATTACCGATCCTACATCTGGTTACGATAACAACGAACCATACAAAGGTCGTGATCCTCGTTTTGCAGCCACTATTTTATACAATGGTGCAGCATATCGCGAGCGTAATGTAGAAACCTTTATTCCGGGAGGAAAAGATAGTAAAGATGGAAATGATAACTGGAATACAACCAAAACTGGTTATTACCTTAAAAAATTTATGAATGATGCTTATCCATTGCAAAACCCTTGGGGTAATGCAGGGTTTCAGCCTTGGATTTATTTTAGATATGCAGAAATTTTGCTTAATTATGCAGAAGCTGCAAACGAAGCTTATGGCCCTGATGCTGTTCCTTCCGGATCAACAATGTCGGCAAGGCAAGCTATTAATATGGTAAGGGCAAGACCAGGAGTGAATATGCCTGAATTGGCCGTTGGGCTTACCCAAACACAAATGCGCGATGCGGTTCGTTATGAGCGTAGGGTAGAGCTTGCTTTCGAAGAACATCGTTTTTATGATGTAAGAAGATGGAAAATTGCCGATGTAACCGAAAACAAACCTGCTGCTGGAATGATTATTACCAAAACGGGTACTACATTTACTTATACACCTAAAGTTGCTTTAGACGGGCGTAAGTTTGAAACCAAACATTATTGGTTACCAATACCTAGGGCCGAAATTTTAGCTTCAGGCGGTAAATTGCAGCAAAACCCTGGTTATTAATAAGACAACTTAACCATCAATGATAAAGTATTATAAACAAATCGGCTACTTTCTTACTAGCATTTCCTTGTTTTGCTCTGGTAGTGCTGCGGCCCAGCAAACTGTAAAGATTGAAATTGACCCATTGGTTCAATTTCAAACAATAGAAGGTTTCGGGGCATCTGATGCCTGGACTTGTCAATTTGCTGGATTATGGCCTGCAGAGAAAAAGGATAAGATGGCCGATTTGCTTTTTAGTACCCAAATTACAAAAACGGGTCAGCCCCTGGGTATTGGCCTTAATATGTGGCGTTTCAGTATTGGTGGCGGCAGTGCCGCCCAAGGTAAGGCAAGCGATATTGGCGACGAATGGCGTCGCCAATACGCTTTTCTGCAACCCGATGGTAGTTATGATTGGAATGCGATGCCAGGGCAAACCTGGTTTTTAAAGGCCGCTAAAACCCGTGGCGTAAAACAGTTTATCGGCTTTGTAAACAGTCCGCATGTGCTTTTTACCAAAAACGGTAAAGCTTATTCTAGCGATGGTAACTGCAACCTGAATTTTGATAAACTTCCCGATTTTTCAGCCGATATGGTAGCCACAATTAAAGGGCTGAAAAAAACTACAGGAATCGAATTGGATTACCTTAGTCCGGCAAATGAGCCACAGTGGAAATGGAATGAGCACAATCAGGAAGGTTGTCCCTATAACAATACTGAACTTGCTCAGCTTTATAAAGGCGTAAATGATGCATTCGCGAAAAATCAGATCAAAACCAAAATACAGATAGGAGAGGCCGGCCAGCTCGATTATTTATACGATAATGGAAACACGGCAAAGGGAAATCAGGTCTATCAGTTCTTTAATCCTTCATCTCCGAATTATGTCGGCAACTTATCCAATATTGATCAATCTATTTCTGGTCATAGCTATTTTACCACAAGTCCTGAACAAAAACTTATAAATACCCGAAAAAAAACAGCTGAAGCAGTAGCCCAGATAAAAGGTTTAAGGTATTGGATGTCTGAATATTGTGTGCTGGGTGACGATGTGCTTAAAGGCGAAGGGCGTGATTTGGGCATGGTAACAGCCCTTTTTATTGCGAAGTTGATCCACCATGACCTCGTTTTATCAAATGCTACATCATGGCAGTGGTGGTTAGCCGTATCGACTGGTGATTATAAAGATGGGCTGGTATATATCGATAAAAATAAAACAGACGGAAGGGTGTACGATAGTAAAATGTTATGGGCTTTAGGCAATTATAGCCGTTTTATCAAAGAAGGTAGTAAACGTGTTGGGGTTAGTATAATAAACGGAAAAGAAAACCAGATTTACATATCAGCATATCTGGATAATAGCAATCTGGTTACTGTAGCCGTTAATACTAGTGAGCAAGATATCAACCTGGATCTGGAAATAAAAGGAAGTAAACCAAATGTGGTGCAAACCTATGTTACATCTGCAGCATATAATTTATCACCATATAAGCAATATAAAAGTAACCAGGGTATTAGGGTTCCGGCTAAATCTATTACCACAATAGTAAGTAAGTAAACCCAGTTTGGGGATGCTTGAATATCCAAAAATTTAATCCTTTTCCAATTTTGTTCTCTGGAACAAAGCACCTTATCTATGTAGGGAAAGGAAAACTGTGCATATAATTTTATAAAACATAAATACACATCTTCATGAAACATACCTTCAAATACACCATTTTTAAGGTAATTTTAATTACTTGTTTTGCCAGCTTAGGTGCTTTTGCACAGGCTCAGCACACTTTTAAACTTGCAGACTCTGTTTTTCTGCTTGATAATAAGCCTTTTCAAATAATATCCGGCGAAATGCATTACCCCCGCATACCAAGAGAAGCCTGGCGCGATAGAATGAAAATGGCTAAAGCGATGGGCTTAAATACCATTGGCACTTATGTATTTTGGAATGTACATGAGCCTCAAAAAGATAAATTCGATTTCTTGGGCAATAATGATATTGCCGAATTTGTGCGCATTGCAAAAGAAGAAGGATTATGGGTATTGCTTCGTCCTAGTCCATATGTATGTGCCGAATGGGAATTTGGCGGTTATCCATTTTGGTTGCAGAACATTAAAGGTTTACAGGTAAGGAGTAAAGAAGCACAATATTTAAAAGAATATAAAGAATACCTTACAGAGATTGGTAAACGGTTAGCGCCATTGCAGATTAACCATGGTGGCAACATCTTAATGGTACAGGTAGAAAACGAGTATGGTTCTTATGGAAATGACAAGGAATACCTGAAGATCAATACTCAGCTCTTTAAAGATGCCGGTTTTGACGGCGTACTTTCTACCTGCGATCCTGTTCCTGCATTAGAAGGTGGTCATTTAGCGGGTCTGCTTCCAGGTGTAAACGGCATCGATAATCCTGCGCAGATCAGAACATTGATCAATAAATATAACAATGGTACCGGACCTTACTTTGTACCAGAATGGTATCCGGCCTGGTTTGATTGGTGGGGTACAAAACATCATCAGGTAGACCCAAAAACGTATGTCAATAAATTAGATACTGTACTTAAAGGAGGGATTTCCATTAACATGTATATGTTTCATGGCGGTACAACCAGAGGTTTTATGAATGGGGCAAATTATAACGATTCTACAGCTTACGAACCGCAGATTAGTAGTTATGATTATGATGCACCTTTAGATGAGGCAGGTAATGCGACACCAAAATTTATGCTTTTCCGCGAAGCGATTAAAAAGAATTTGCCTGCAAACCAAAAGCTTCCTGTTGTACCTGCTGCCAAGCCGGCAGCTGCATTGCCTGTAATTACTTTTACCAAATCAACAGACATCTTCAACCTGGTTGGCAAGCCTCAATTAAGTGAAAAACCATTAACCTTCGAAGCCCTTAACCAACCTTATGGTTTTGTATTGTACAGCAGCACAATCAAAGGTGGACGCAAAGGCGTAATTAAAATCAGCGAGTTGCGCGATTATGGCCTGGTATATATCAATAAAAAACTTGTTGGTGTTTTAGATAGAAGGCTTTACCAAGATAGTTTAATAGTTAATCTTCCTGCCGGCAATGTACAACTGGATATTTTAGTAGAAAACATGGGTAGAATTAATTTTGGTCCTTACCTGCTTAAAAATAATAAGGGGATAACCAAGAGCGTAACGTTCAACGGTACTGAGATTAAATCGTGGAAAATGTACCCACTGCCGTTTGATAAAATAGATGCCCAAAAAACACAGCCTAAAGTAAATAGCCAATCTGCGGCGGCCCTTAAATCGGCATCCTTTAATTTAACCAAAGTTGCCGATACTTATTTAGATATGCGCAAATGGGGCAAAGGCGTGGTTTGGGTTAACGGACATAATTTGGGGAAATATTGGGGCATTGGACCTCAACAAACCATTTATTTGCCAGCAGAATGGTTAAAAAAAGGAAAGAATGAAATTGTAGTTTTCGAACTGCTTAAACCTACACAGCATACATTAACCAGTTTAGATAAAGCTATTTTAAATGAGTTAAAAAATAAATAACATTTCGATTTTCTTCTGGTTAACGCCTCACTAACCAAATATTAAATCATTACCTATGAAAATTAAAACGTCAATTGCAACAATGGCCGTTATATTAAGCGTATGCTTAATGGGCTGTGAAAAAAAAGAACTAACAGAAACTCCGCTCGAAATTGAAAAAACGGAGGTCACGGATGCTCAAAAAGCAGCTGCAGAATCGGTTGGTGCTGCGGGTATTGCAGGTGTAAATTGGGCAGATGGCCGCGATAATTTTGTTGACGGCTGGGTAATCCCCTCAGGCTTAACCGCTGGTGATGATTATACCACTGTATCAGCTAAAGCAAATGCGATATTAACGGGTTTCCAAAATAACATGCCAGGTGTAAATACGGTAAGGTTACCAATTAACCCGCCAAGTGTATCCGATTCGTGGTGGGGCGCATATACCGGGGCAATAGATCGCGCTTTAAGTAAAAACATGAAGGTTATACTTGCTTGTTGGGAGAGTGCATCCTCCCATAATGGTACTATCGATGACACGACTCAGTTTTGGGC
This sequence comes from Pedobacter sp. Bi27, assembly GCF_918698255.1. NCBI lineage: Bacteria > Pseudomonadati > Bacteroidota > Sphingobacteriia > Sphingobacteriales > Sphingobacteriaceae > Pedobacter > Pedobacter sp. Bi27. The sequence goes on along the minus strand of NZ_CAKKMW010000001.1, from coordinate 7,598 downwards.
CATGTGGCAAACCGTAGTTAATAAATATGGAAGTAATGCAAACGTATATTTCGAACCCATGAATGAGCCCTATGGTTATACATTGGCCCAATTAACCACTATTTATGCTGAATGGCTTTCCCGTTACCCCAATGTAAGCAAAGGCCGGATTCTTTTAGGTGGTACGGGCTATTCGGAAAATGTAACAGCTGTTGGTGCAGATAGCCGATTTTCGAGCTGCCTCTTATCCCTGCATAATTATGCATTTTGGGCTACCAGAACACAATCGGCTTGGGAAGCCGACTGGCGAAGCCGTTTTGGTAGTTATGCAAACCGTACCGTGGTTACCGAATATGGTGCAGCCATGACTACGGGTAAAAATTATACCGGTTCGGTTGGTAGCGATAATGAAATTGCCTATATAGTTGGTTCTACCAATGTATTTAGAACCGATAAAGTTGCCAGTGTGTACTGGCCAGGGCTTAGAGATAACGACAGTTACAGTATTCAGAACCGTGGCGGAAGCGGAACAAATATTACCTTAACAACTACCAATCAATCGGGGTTAACCCGCATCAGATATGGTTGGGGTTTATAATAAGATTTAAGCAAAAGAGATTGTACCATAAATATAGATTTGTCATCCTGAGCTTGTTGAAGGATTTGCTTAAATACTATTTAAGTTGTTTCGGCAAGCTCAACATGACAGCATCGGAGGTGAAATCGCCTTTATGATACAATCTCTTTTGCTTTATCACGATAAACATAGTTAATTGCCAAAAATCTCATCTGGAAATGGTACTGCTTTTCCAGTCACTTTTTCTGCAGGCATTTGTGCCCCGCGTTCTTTTAAGGTTTTGCCTAAAAATATGGCTAATTCCGCGCAAACGTTTGATATTTTGATATTGTCAATCTATGCTTTTATCGTATTGGAATATTAACAAGATGTAATTAGGTTATTTGTTTGATCATGAAAAACGAGGGTAGATGCAAATAAGTTTTGGGGTGTTAAAACATCATTTTTATGTTATATGTCAGTTTTAATAACAAAGAGGTAGGAAAAGTAAATAAATAATAAAATTTCTGATTGTATTTAACAACATGATCTCTAAAGATTTAACGCTGTTTTGTTTAATTAATGTTAAGTTTTTATTAAATAGATTGACTTTGTTCTTTGCGGGAATGAATTTAATTTCTAACTTCGCAGCCTCGAAAGGGACAAAATGATTCCGTAGCTCAGCTGGTAGAGCATTACACTTTTAATGTAGTGGTCCTGGGTTCGAATCCCAGCGGGATCACAGAAAGCTTCACAGAAATGTGAGGCTTTTTTGTTTTACTCCCGCTTGGATTCGAACAGAAGCGCCGGCCTGGGTTCGATTTGTAAAAGGCTCAGGGCTGAGTTCGGGATTTTGCAGGCTGAGCCAATCCCAGCGGGATCACGGCAAAGACTATTAAAAAGTATAAAGCCCAGCAATCGCACGATTAACAGGGTTTTTGCTTTTAGGGGAGAATATTCAAAATATCTATGAGATCCCATATAAAGTATGCGTTATCCATATGTTTTAAAACGCTCCCAGTTCGAATTAAAGTGTTGCTGTTCAGTGTATTGTATTACGGGTATCTTGTGCAGATAAAATGCAAGCTAATTTTTTTAATTTTAATGTTATCGTTATAAACCAATTTTTAGCGCGCTTAATTTCCGTACAATTTAAAATTAAGATGATCGAATTATTCATGAATTAAGTTTGGTCACAAAAACTGGTGTGTTGGTGTAATTTTTTTGTGGCTATTTTTTCAAAAATGGTAATTCGCTACTTCTAAACAACAATTTAGAAAAATCTAAATCAACAATTAAACATGTACAGCTATGTCTCTCAAAACTTTTACAACTTTTTCCGCCTATTCCAGTTTTATTCCCTGTCAACATCTTCTAAACAGGAATAATATTTTGGGGATTTTTAGTTGCCCAGTCCAAACCGATCAATAGAAGTAAAGCAGGCTTAGGTTGTCAAATAGAACTGGATTTAACCTGTTTTTATATCGTTTACCGATTGATCTGCTTACTCCCGGTTTCGTCCAGATCTAAACTAACATGGATTTGTTTAATTCTGCACTTATCAGGGTACCTATACTACTGATCATTATCGGTTTATGTAACCCTTTAACATCCTCCAGAAATACCAATCACGGCTGAGGAGCGCACAACGGATTTGCATGAGGTGAAATGAACAGACTTCTTCTTAAAAAGTAGAAGGGCTGACCTTGCATCTGATAGTGAAATACAAACAGCTAAACGCACAAGATGGGCAGGCAACAAAGCTGTATTAAGCATACTTTCTGCATTAGAAAAATCGAAATAAACGATCAATTTAAAAAATAAAAAAATGAAATACAGTTGCGCTCTTTTAATGATGCTTTTGCCAATTTTTGCTTTAGCACAATCGCAAACAGGTACCCGAAATGATGCTGGTATAACCGGTAATGAGGGTGCAACTTCTGGTTTTTTTGAAACCTCTGCCCCTGTAAACTACCCCGCTGGAGCCTCCAGTTGGTGGCATTTACTAGATGTTAGACACAGTAATGGTAATAACAACTATGCGATGCAGTTTGCCGGGAGTTTTTTTGATCAAAACCTTTACTTCCGCAAAACAAATTCCAACGGCGCGCAACCCTGGTTTAAAGTACTTACTGATGATGGCAATGGACAACTGAACTTTAATAATCTGCGGGTAACCAGTTCAGGTACTCATATTGATATTGTTAACGCCCCTTATAATGGACAGTTAGAGATTCAGGCAAACACCGGTAGCCGCTCAACGGTGAGTGGCGCACAGTTAGAGTTTATTATTCCTGCAAATACAGATGGCTCCAATTTTTGGGGGCAGGCCAGAATTATCACAGTGGCAGGCAACCAAAACAATGGTGATGCCACAGGAAAGATGATATTGGGTACCAGGAGATCTTTTTCAAAATCGCCGGGGGTAAATGGTTGGGCGTATGGTGATGATCTTGTGATTGATGGTGCAGGTAACATTGGCATGGGAACACTTCTCCCAAAAGAAAAACTCTCCGTTAATGGAAACATCCGTGCAAAAGAGATTAAGGTAGAAATTGCCAATTGGCCAGATTATGTTTTTGAGGAAAGCTATGATGTTGGAACGTTGAAAGGATTGGAAAGCTACGTTAAAACAAATAAACACCTGCCCGAAATGCCTTCTACAAAAGAAATTGAAGCAAATGGAATAGCGGTTAGTGAAATGTTCAAGCTACAACAGAAAAAGATAGAAGAGCTAACCTTACATCTTATTGAGTTAAGCAAAAAAGTTGAAGTTCAGGATGCATATATTAAAACGCTAAATAAAAAAGTAAAGTAATCAGCGGTACATCTGTTCGAAATCTGGAATCCAATACCTTTTTTAAATTTTAAACCAAAACCAAATCAATGAAAACTTTATTACTCTCACTCCTGACTTTCAGCGAGCATCGCCCTATCTAATCACAGATTAAAATATTTTAATAATGAGAATTGAAAATAAGATTTTAAAAACAGCTGTACTACTTTTGCTTATCGGTTTGCATAAAGTAAATGCTCAGACTCCTGTCGAAGGAGGTGTAAGCACATTTTTGCCAAAAGTTATACCACCTTCCCCTACAGCCGCCTCGTTAGGGAAATATGGGGATATACCAGTTGGCGAATATACGGGTACAGCAAGTATTAATATTCCAGTTCATGTAGTTTCAATTGGTAAATACTCTTTACCAATTACATTGAATTATTCTTCATCCGGACTAAAAGTAGAAGAAAAATCGAGTTGGGTAGGCTTGGGCTGGTCGCTTAGTGCCGGTGGCGTTATCACAAGGTCTGTGCATGGTAAGGCTGATGAAAAACCAATGGGTTATTGGGCCCTTGGGAACAAGACAGATGCACAATTATTCAATGTTGAAGAGGGACAGCCTTTACCTGGTTCATCAGTAAGTAGTCCTGTTTGGAACGGAGGTTATGACTTGGAACCAGATATTTTTTATTACAATTTTGCAGGTAAATCAGGGAAGTTTGTTATGGATGCAGGTGCTGGACACAATGCCCATTGTATTAACTATAAAAATTTGAAAATTGAACACAATAATTCTTTAAGTAGCTTTACCATTACAGATGATGATGGTTCAATTTACCTATTTGATGCATTAGAAAGCAGCACAAGTGACGGGAACACTTTTACTTCAGCTTGGTATTTATCTAAAATTACTACATCTGCAGGCGAAATAGTTTTTACTTATAGCAGCGTGAACGAGTTTAGTAGCGGTGTACAAAAATCAGAAGTTGATTATACTAATCTTTCCCCCGCCTATCAGGCGAATAAAGAGGCTTCGTCATCGGCATCGTCTATTGAAATTGAGGGAAAGGTACTACAACAAATTGATGCTTTTGGCCAAAAGGTTAAATTTTACACCTCTAAAAATAGGCTCGATATACCTTTGAGTTCGGTACTTGATTATATAACCGTTGAGGATTATAACGGAGTTATTACTAAGAAATTTACATTTGGCCATAGTTATTTTGGGGATGTGAATTCAATGAGGTCGAATAAGAGTGATGATGTTAGGCTAAAACTTGATAATTTTAATGAAATTTCTACTGTAGATGGTGCAGTATTAAAATCACACCTTTTTGAGTATTATTCACCAGAAGCAGTGCCAGCAATAGATTCTAAATCACAAGATTATTGGGGATATTACAATGGAGTGCAAAATAGTACACTTTTAGTAAAAGTGGATCCTCTGGATTATGCACCTGCAGACAAAATTATTCCTGGGGGGAATCGAGACTCGAATCCCAGTCGGGCAATGACTGGAGTGCTTAAATCAATAACTTACCCAACCGGAGGCTCTTCGACGTTCGTTTATGAGGGAAATGATTGCGGTTTCGCTGATGTGGGAGGAGAAAATAAAATACCACATGGTGTTAGTGCCATAGCAGTAAAATCATCCGCTGTAAATATACCTATCGCTAAAGCAACATTCTCTCTTATAACGAATCAAAAACTGTATTTCAATGTAAATGGGAAATATACAGGCCCTGCGCCGGTTGAGAATGGTCCCAGTGTTTTTATTAATTTAATTAACAGTGATGGGAGCAAAACGGTAAAGCTTTCAAGGTATATGGTTAATAATAATACCACCGAATACATTAATCTTGATGCGGGAGATTACGAACTGATCTCAAGTGTAGATGGAACAGGACAAACAATGTCTGCGCAGATGAACTACATTACCTATGGAGAACCATTTAAAAAAATACCCATAGGTGGACTTAGAATTAAGCAAATAATCAATTTAGATCCGGTAACAGGCTTAAAAAGTTCGGAAAACTTCAGCTACGTAATGAAAGATGACCCAGATCGGTCCTCAGGGGTAGTAATGTCAAACCTAAGATTTGTTGATTTTGATCATGGATACATCGTTAGAACCTCATATTCTTCTAATTATTTAGGTACAACGCAGGGAAGCAATGTTGGCTATAAAATGGTAACATCTTATACAACTTCAGTCGATGTATCTGCTTTATCATTTGGAAAAAAAGAGTCCTATTACACCACCGCCCCTGTTAATTTGTTTGGACAAACATACGGACTTGTAAATGGCTATTTAACAAATACAAATGTACCGTCGACCACGCTGGTTACTGATTTTGATGTTTATAGAGGATTTCTTACTAAAGAATTAATTTACAACAGTCAAAACGTTGCTGTTAAGGAAACTTCTCATAATTATAACTTCGATGAATCCTTAAGCTCTAGTTCTCCTAACTATTTTGATCTTCCAGTAAAAAAAGGATATAATTTTACGATATGTACGGGTGGCTGTCCATCAGGGCCTGCTAATCTTTCTAACTTATTAAAAGCAAAAATAATATGTCGTTGGATTTATAAAACGAGCACTATTGAAAAAAGCTTTGACGTAAATGGTTTAAATCCTGTCGAAAATTCTACATCCTATTACTACGAGAACCCTGTTCATGCGCAAACAACAAAAATCGAAACAAGAGACAGTAAAGGACATTTGATAACAACGGTAAATAAATATCCACAAGATGACTTTACAGATTTAACTTCAATAGCAGAAACCGCAAGACAATCTTTAATTTCCAAACATATTATTAACCCAATTTTGCAACAAAGTATTTTTAGGGATGGTACTCTTATTGAAAAAACGCTAAATAATTATAAAAATTGGTCTGCGTCTATTGTCGAGCCGGAAACAATTTACAAGCAAAACGGTGCTTATACTTTAGATGCTCGGATTCAGTTTTACAATTACGATTACTTAGGAAATCTTTTAGAATGGAGTATGTCTAATGGGCCAAAGGAAATCTATTTGTGGGGGTACAACAAGCAATATCCTGTAGCTAAAATTACTAATACGGATTATGCAACGGTAAGTAGTCTTATAAATCAGGCTTTATTGGATAACCCAAATGATGACAATACTTTAAGGACTTATTTAAACACACTTAGGGCCGCTTTACCTAATTCATTTATTAATACTTATACCTACAAACCATTGGTCGGCATGACCAGCCAGACCGACGCCAAAGGTATGACCACCTATTATGAATATGATGCCTTCCAGCGTTTAAAGGCTGTTAAAGACCAGAACGGCAATATCTTAAAACAAACCGACTACCACTATAAAAACTAACGCCTCTATGAAACAACATCTAAAACATTTTTGCGCTGCAGCAGCATTTCTGCTGTTCTGCAGCCGCTCTTCCGCCCAAAAGGTTATATCAGCCTATAACGGAGAAAGCGAGATCAGCGCACCATTGAGTGTAACCCTGACCGATGGTTTCCATACTACCGGTCCTGTGCGCATTTTTACCACAGGGCTGAGCTATGTAAACTGCGTACCCTTTATATCGGCAGCGAGCAGTGGCCAGAACTACATCAGTACGAGGATATTCAAACAGCCGGGCATGGATCCGAACAATCTTTCAGGTCGTACAAGCTGCGAGGTAAATGAAACCATCCAGTATTTCGATGGCCTCGGGAGACCGCTGCAAACGATACAGGTTCAGGGCAGCCCGGGTTTCAGGGATATTGTACAGCCTGTTGCTTACGATGCCTTTGGCCGCGAAGCGATAAAGTACCAGCCATACGCAGCACTGACCGGAACAGCAGGGAATTACCGCCCGGGTGCACTTACCGATCAGGCGGGTTTTTACAGTTCCCCTACAGGCGGGATAAAGGCGACTGCCTTTCCATTTGCAGAAACGGTGTTCGAAGCCTCACCCCTGAACAGGGTACTACAGCAGGGCGCTCCAGGTGAAGCCTGGCAGATCAGCGGGGGGCATACTATAAAGGCAGCGTACGGCACGAACCTTGAAAACGAGGTGAAGCTTTGGGTAATCAATGGTACTGATAATGGCGCAGCAGCAACGGTTTACGGACCAGGCAAACTGTACAAAACCATCAGTAAGGACGAAAACTGGGTACCAGGCGACCTGAAAGCGGGTACTACAGAAGAATTCAAGGATTTTGAAGGCCGCGTGGTGCTGAAACGGATCTGGGAAACAGATGGCAAAAGCCTCAGCACCTATTATGTTTATGATGACCTGGGCG